>JAKPDW010000025.1 GCA_029552245.1 Deltaproteobacteria bacterium | reverse complement strand
CCTCCCCGACACCGACCGGGCCTGATACACGCGTCCATCCGTCTCTTCCCGGCCGTCCGAACGTGAGCCCCCCGGGCTGCCGAGATCCTCGAGACGCACACCCCTTCTTGAACCTTGACCTCACTGCACCCCTTTATTTATAGTGCCATAGCTCAACTTTCGGGGGGTTCTCACCATGCCGAGACGTACGGACATCAAGAAGGTCATGATCATAGGAAGCGGTCCCATCGTGATCGGCCAGGCCTGCGAGTTCGACTACTCGGGCACCCAGGCGTGCAAGGCGCTGAGGTCGCTGGGCTACGAGATCGTGCTCGTCAACTCGAACCCGGCCACCATCATGACCGACCCCCAGATGGCCGACGCCACCTACATCGAGCCCCTCAACGTGACCTCGCTCGAGTCCATCATCGCGCGTGAGCGCCCGGATGCCATCCTTCCCAACCTCGGGGGACAGTCGGGGCTCAACCTCACCTCCGAGCTCCACCGCAAGGGCATACTCGAGCGTTACGGGGTGAAGGTCATCGGCGTGAACATCGACGCCATCGAGAGGGGCGAAGACAGGAGCGCCTTCAAGGAGACCATGGAACGCCTGGGCATCGAGATGCCCAAGAGCGCGCTCGCCTACAGCGTTGAGGAGGCCGAGCGCATCGCCTTGGAGCTCGGTTACCCGGTGGTCATCAGGCCGGCCTACACGCTGGGGGGAACGGGAGGCGGCCTCGTGTACAACGTGGAGGAGCTCAGGTTGGTGGCGGGCAGGGGCCTCTCGGCGAGCCTCATCGGCCAGGTCCTCGTCGAGGAATCGGTGCTGGGCTGGGAGGAACTCGAGCTCGAGGTGGTGCGCGACGCCAAGAACAACATGATCACGGTGTGCTTCATCGAGAACGTCGACGCCATGGGCGTGCACACCGGCGACTCGTTCTGCACGGCGCCCATGCTCACCATTCCGCGCGAGCTCCAGGAGCGCCTCCAGAAACACGCCTACGACATCGTGGAGGCGATAGAGGTCATCGGGGGGACCAACGTCCAGTTCGCCCACGACCCCAAGACGGGCCGAGTCGTCGTGATCGAGATCAACCCGCGCACCTCGAGGTCATCGGCGCTCGCCTCCAAGGCGACGGGCTTCCCCATCGCCCTCGTCTCCTCCAGGCTCGCATCGGGCCTGACGCTGGACGAGATGCCGTACTGGCGCTTAGGCACGTTGGACAAGTACGAGCCCTGGGGTGACTACGTGGTGGTCAAGTTCGCCAGGTGGGCCTTCGAGAAGTTCAGGGGGGTCATCGACAGGCTCGGCACCCAGATGCGCTCCGTGGGCGAGGTCATGAGCATCGGGAAGAACTACAAGGAAGCGCTCCAGAAGGCGATCAGGTCGCTCGAGACAGGCAGGTACGGCCTCGGGTTCGCGAAGAACTTCCACGAGCTCGACCTCGGCACCCTCATGGACATGCTGGGGGAGCCAACGAGCGAGAGGCAGTTCATCATGTACGAGGCCTTGAGGAAGGGCGCCTCGGTGGAGGAGCTCTCGAGGAAGACCCACCTCAAGGCATGGTTCATCGAGCAGATGAAGGAACTCGTGGAGCTCGAGGAAAGGATCCTTGCCTGCCGCGAAAGCGGCCTGCCGGACGACCTGCTCGTCCGCGCCAAGAAAGACGGGTTCGCGGACAGGTACCTCGCCATGCTGCTCGGCGTCTCCGAGGAGCAGATCCGCGAGCGCCGCAAGCGGCTGGGCGTCGTGCACGGATACGACAAAGTCCCGGTCAGCGGCGTCGAACGAGGGGAATACTACTACTCCACCTACAACGCGCCCGACGTCGTCCAGACGTCTGACAGGCCCAAGATCATGGTCCTGGGCGGCGGCCCCAACCGCATCGGGCAGGGCATCGAGTTCGACTACTGCTGCGTGCACGCGGCCTGGGCGATCAGGGACATGGGCTACGAGTCCATCATGGTGAACTGCAACCCCGAGACCGTGTCCACGGACTACGACACCTCGGACAAGCTCTATTTCGAGCCGTTGACCGTCGAAGAGGTGCTCGCGATCTACGAGAAGGAGAAGCCCGAGGGCGTGATCTGCCAGTTCGGCGGGCAGACGCCGCTCAACATCGCGAGCGATCTCGCTAAGGCGGGCGTGAGGATCCTCGGCACCTCCCCCGAGACCATCGACCTGGCGGAAGACCGTGCGCGCTTCGGCGCCATGATGTCCAAGCTCGGCATCCCCATGCCCGTCTCCGGCATGGCGAGCACCCTCGAGGAGGCGCTCGAGGTGGCCGGCCGTATCGGTTACCCCCTCATGGTGAGGCCTTCCTACGTCCTCGGCGGCCGCGGCATGGAGATCGTCCACGACGAGGAGATGCTCCGGGAGTACGTGAAGGCGGCCGTGGACGTGACCCCCGAGCGGCCCATCCTCATCGACAGGTTCTTGGACAACGCCATCGAGGTGGAGGCCGACGCCATCTCCGACGGGACGGACGCGTTCGTGCCGGCGGTCATGGAGCACATCGAGCAGGCCGGCGTGCACTCGGGCGACTCGGCGTGCGTGATACCGCCCATCAGCATCCCCGCCAAGCACCTCGAGACCATCCACGAGTACACGAGGCGCATCGCCGTAGAACTCGGCGTGGTCGGGCTCATGAACATGCAGTACGCGATCCACAACGACACGGTGTACGTGCTCGAGGCGAACCCGCGCGCCTCCCGCACCGTGCCCCTCGTCTCCAAGGTGTGCAACGTGGCCATGGCCGACATCGCAACCAGGATCATCCTCGGCAAGACCCTCAAGGACTTCGACCTGGCCAAGAGGCATATACCCCACTTCGGCGTCAAGGAGGCGGTGTTCCCCTTCCCCATGTTCCCCGAGGTCGACCCCCTCCTGGGCCCGGAGATGCGCTCCACCGGGGAGGTGCTCGGCATGGCCCACTCCTTCGGGCTCGCCTTCGCGAAAGCCGCGGAGGCGGCCTCACAAACGCTGCCCAAGGAGGGGACGGTCCTCATAACCGTATCGAGGCGGGAGCGGCCGGCGGTCCTGGAGGTGGCGAGGCTCTTCCACGAGCTGGGGTTCAAGATCAAGGCCACGCGCCACACGCACTTCTTCCTGAGGGACAACAACATCCCCACCGAGATGGTCCTCAAGCTCCACGAGGGCAGGCCCAACATCGTGGACGGCATCAAGAACAAGGAGTACGACCTCATCATCAACACGCCGAGCGGCAAGCTGAGCAAGCACGACGACTCGTACATCCGCAAGTCGGCCATCCGCTACAAGGTGCCGTACATCACCACGCTGAGCGCAGCCATCGCGGCCGCCAGGGGCATCGAGGAGCTCAGGAAAGGCAGGGGGCAGACCCGGTCGCTCCAGGAATACCACCGGGACATCACGTGAATGCCCGGCCGCCTACGGCCCCCGTTGCCTCGGGATGAGAGACCGCGGGCGCTCCCCAGGCCGTTGCATACGTGCCGAGTTGTCAGGTTCTCAGGGGTTCATGGATTTTCTCGGTTGATTTGATCCCCGGCGTGGAGTATAGGGAAGGCCGTCTCCTGTGCAGCATAATCGGACTTGAACGGGGCTGAGAGCTGAAGAGATCCGAATGAACTGCATGTTTACTTGACCGGCTTGTCATTGGGCATGCATTTTCAGCAATGGGTGGAATCCTGCGCAGGAGACCCCCATTTCTCACCAGGTTGGATCGAGACGTACAACCCCTCGTCCTCCCCTTTCCCTCTTGTCGACCCCCTCGACCCGAGCAAGGCCAGGCGGCAAGAAACTCCGTGTGCCGATCGTTCCTGATGAGGGAAAAGCCCGGCAGGTGACCGCTCAGGGGGCGGGAAGACTCGGGCAGCCTCCGGCCTGCCTTCCGCACAAGCCAAGAACAGTGAAGGAGATACAGGACAACCCCTGGGATACCGTTTCGGCCGTGCCCACCGACACCGCCTCTCCGTCCAGGCGCTTTCCGGAAAGGAGGGGCTGGACGGACCGACACCCACGCCCCCCTCTTTCACGGTATCGGCCGTGATGACGTCTCTGAACCCTTCAAAACCTGAACACGACGCCGAAGGCTGCGGTGGTCCCGCTCGGATCGGGGACAAGGAACCGGTCATCGCCGTGCTCGTCGGCGGTCTCGACGTGCCTCAGCTCCATGGTGAGTGCAATGCCCGGGTTCAGGGCGACATCGGCGCCCACGAGGGCATGGAACCCGATATCCGTATCGCTCAGGTCCTCGTCCGTGTACCACTCGCCGAAAGGGTCTTCGAACTCGAGCCGGGAAACGTACAGCCCGAGGCCCCCGCCCGCCCAGAGTTCCACGTTTGCGGCCAGGGGGACGATGAACTTGAGGCTGAGCGGTATCCCGAGCGTGGACACCGAGGCGTCCGCCGGGTAATCCAACCGGTAGGCAGCCCGGTCGTCGATATCGGCGACGGCGTACTCCATGCCGATCTCCACGGCAAGGTTGTCGTTGACCCTGCCGCCGAGCGCCCCGCCGAGCGCAAGGCCGGTCCCGCACACCTCGGAGTCGGCATCGGGCGAAAAGGCCCCGATCCTGAGCGACAGGTAGCCTGTCGGCCTGGAACCTTCCCTCACGCACTCCGGGCAATACCGGTGACGCTCCCGCCACGGCCCACCCGCCTCGGCCTTAGCCAAGGGGGCCAGGATCGATACGACGACGGCAACGAACACGAGCCTCTTCATGAGCCGCTCCTTTCCCTGCAGGTCTCGAACCGTTTACGTCCTGCCATGTCATGACGTACGGACCCGCCCGTGCGTCTACACGAGTGACGAACCGCCGCATGGAACGATCCTCCCGGGCGTCGATCGGGCGCTTGCGACGAGGATCGTGAGTTTTCGGGCGCACCGCGCCCCTTGGTTTCCCGCCGTGGATCCCGCAGGCTTTCCTCCCACCCGGCCGCGCCAGCCAGGAAGCACCTGTAGCGGGTCGCCCACGCGGGCGGCCCCTCTTGCCCTCCTGTGGTCGATCAGCGACCACGCATCACCCTGGCTGGAGGCCGGTAACCGGCCCTGTGGCGCCGGTCCGCAACCATGCTCGCGCGGCGCCAAGGGCATCGGGCCTCCTTGCGGAGCCCCGTTCCCCCGACGTGCCGTGCGCCACGGAGATCCCGGCGCGAGCGGTCTTCGGTGAGGAGACGTCGAGCCTGAAGGTGCCGGGCATGAAGGGCCGGGAGGATTCAGGTTGTCCGCAGACGCAAGACACGTCGGGACGGTTGGATCAGGCAGGGAGAACGGACAACGAGAAGGGTCATCTGGTAGCGGGGGGAGGATTTGAACCTCCGACCTTTGGGTTATGAGCCCAACGAGCTACCTGACTGCTCCACCCCGCGTCACGAAGGCCTTTCTACAATCATGGGTAGCCTTTGTCAACCTCCTTCGACATTTCGTCCAAGGGGATTGAACGTATCGTGCGAAACAGGGGCGGCCGGGAGCACCGCGGAGACCCGTCCCCGAGGCGGCGGCCCTTCCTATCGCCAGTTATTTCATTATGTTACGCACCTCGTGCCGAGGGTGACGGCCTCTGGCATGCACTATGCTTCATACTGGACAGGATCACAAAAAAGACAAGAACACAGGAGGGCACGAAGATGAAAAGGACGATTCAAACTCTCGCGGTTGCGGCATTTGTGGTCCTCGTCACCTCCACCTTCGCGTTCGCGGCGGCTGCGACGGCAGGCGGCGCGTTCCCCTTCTTCCATCTCGGCTGCCTGGTCGTCGGAGGGCTCACCATCGTGTCCCTCAAGCACCGCTACCCCAGGATCTACCTCTCCGAGGCCATGGGTTCGTTCGCGCTCTACGCGGTGCTGGTGGCGCTGTTCACGGCGCCCGTGATCGAGGCCGTCAAGACGCTGGTGAGCTGACGAGGGGCGCGGCCCAGGCGGCTCCGGGCACGTGAGTGCGCCGCGTGGGGCCGAAGGGACGAGGAAGACGGTTCAAGGGTACATGGATCGAGGCCACCCGGGACACCGGCAGCCCGTGTCCCGGGCCACGGGAAAGGAGGGAACGGACATGAGACGGGATGACAGGAAAAGGAACAGGATCGAGAACCTCACCGAGCTGCTCGTGCTGAGCGCATGGGGTGCAGTCATCGCCATCGCCTCCATCCTCTTCGTGCTCGTGGGCGTGAGGCTTGACACCGCATTCGAGACCGGGCCGCTCTTCATGATCGGTCTCCTCGTCCTGGCGGTCTTCCTCCTGGTGGCAAGGCTCTACGTGGAGTTCAAGAAGACCAGCAACAGGATGGACACCATGGGCAGGCGGCACGCCTGAGAAAGCGGGCGCCGAAGGCGTTCGCGTGCCAGAGGGGCCCCGTAAGGGAAAGACAGCAGCATCAAGCGTGAGGGGGACGCCGGGAGGCGTCCCCCTCACGCTTTCCCGCCCTGTGACGATCGTAGTCTGCGCCTGAACCGCTCGGCTCCGCCCGGTGCGTTCTTCATGACTTCCCGCCACGGCCTGGGCCGGGCGATCAGATCAGCACCACAGCCAGGACCTGCGCCGCGAGGATGACGCAGGTTCCCGGGATGACGAGCCTCCTGACCCCGGATGAAGCTATCGCCAAGACCATGGCCCCCTTGAGGAACGTGTTGGCCGCGCAGGCGATCACCACCGCGCGGGAAGCCACGGATATGTGGAGCCCGCCCTGCATGCCGCTCAGCCTGGACATGGACAGTGTGATGGCATCCACGTCCAGAAGGCCCGAGATCAGGCTGGAGACATATACCATCGTATCCCCGAAGAAAATCGACGCCGTGTTGACCCCGAGCAGGATCACCGCGTAGAGCACGCCGAAGGTGATGGCGGGAAGGAGCTCGAAGGGGTTCCTGAAGGTCCTCGCCTCCTCGCCGGACTCACCCCTGTGGCTCGTGTACAGGTAGAGGCAGTAGGCGCAGGAGACCGCGAACAGCCCGAGCATGGCCTTCCACAGCGCGGTGAACAACGACATGTTCAACACCACCGCGATGACCATGACCCTCAGGTACATGACCGTCCAGGACGACATGACGCCCAAGGCGAGCGCCCGCGAGAGGCCGGGGTCGCTCCTGCTCTTCTGCGAGAGGCCGAGCGTCACCGCGGTGCTGCTGACCAGGCCTCCCACCAGCCCGGTCAGCCCCGCCCCCTGCTCCGGGCCCACGAGCTTGACGACCACGTACCCGAAGAAGCTGATCCCCGAGATGAAGACCACCATGAGCCACACGTCGTACGGCACGATCACGTCGAAGGGCGCGGGCCCCAGGCCCTCGCGCGGCAGCACCGGCAGGACCAGGGCCGCTATCACCGCGAACTTGACCGTCGCGTAGATGTCCTGGCGGGACACCCTCCTCGCGAACGTCTGTATCTCCAGCTTGAGCGCGAGCAGGGTCATGGTCGCCACGCCGAGGGCCGTCGCGAGCACCAGGTGACCCTTGCTGCAGAGGATCCCGACGACGATCGTCATGAGACCCGCCACCTGCGTGGTCATGCCGATCCAGCCCCGCCACGCGCCCAGCGCATACGCGACCACGATGAGAAGCCCTGCGGGCAGTGCGAGCACGGCCGTGACCCAGGGCGCCCCCGCCGTGTCGCCCAGAAAGGCGGCCGCGCAACCGTAGAGGCCGAGGAGCGAGAACGTCCTGGCCCCGGCGAAGAGGCCGACGTTCGCCGCGGCGGCGTGATCCTCCTCGCCGTATGCGTGCTCGCGCTGGATGCCTATGAGTAGCCCTATGACGAGAGAGACGCCGAACCGGTAGAAGATCTCCAGGTGATCCATGGCCTACCTCTCAGGGTAGCGTGCCCACTGCGGGGGTCTGCGGCGACGGGCAAGGATTCCGTCAGCGCAGGCGGGCTTTCCCCGCCTGCAGGGCGCATCGTGAACCCCGCGCGCATCCTTGGGCCGCGCGACGCTCGCCTTTCGATCCCCGTCGCCCATCCACCCGGGTCCGCCCGCAGGCGGTGCCCCAAGCGCGTACGGCACCCGTTTCGGGCACCCGGCCGGCCGGGCCCAGGCAGGCCCGCCCGGCTGCGCCTGCCTGTTGCGGCCCCGAGCCCCGGGCCGAAACATTGTCACGGGCTCCATGCCGCACGGCCCGGAGAGGGGACGAGCGAGGCCACGGCTTCGGCGCCCGGGGACACCGTGCCCGTTTTCGTCTCCCCAGCCGGCCGCGAGAGCTTCCCCTTGAGCCTTCGCAAAGAGGGTCGCGGAGAAGACCCCGCCCTTCCCACGCCTTCGAGCCCTCTCCTTCCTGCCACACCCGCACCGCCGAAGAGGGTGACGCAGATCGAACGACAATGGGGAACGCATCTCTCAGGCACGCTCCCGGCCGGCTGTGTCGGCCCCTGCCAGGACGGACTCCACGACGCGGTTCATGCCGAGGATCCCCGCCACGAACACGAGCCCGAAGACGAGCTCCACGATCATCCACACGTAGGGCCTCGGGTGGTCACCTGAGGCCTTGGCGATGGAGGAGACGAGGAAGAACAGGAACGCATGGCTGTTGAACACGTGGGGCAGCAGGTCCTTCAGCATGACGATGGCGTAGACGAACGCCCCGATGAACGACAGCTTCGCCGCCTCCATGCCCAGGATGGGCCCTGACGCCGCCTTGAACGGGTCGATGAGCACGGCGCACACGATCCCGAAGAGCCCCCCCACGATGATCTCCGGGGCCTTTGCCAGGTCCTCGTGGACGACGAAGAACTGGATCATGACCAAGAACGCCGGCCAGGCCGGCAGGTGGAGCCTTGCGAGGATGATCTCGAACACGATGATGAACGAGACGAGCAGCAGCCCGAACAGGATGTTCCTCTTCAAGACGGTCTTGTCCATACGCTTGAGCCCCTCCGTTCGATATCGGGCGAGGCCGAGGCCTTCGGCAAGGCAGCCCTGCGGCTGTCCTTCTGCCCCCCTTCGCCCGTTTCCCGGATACTAGCAGAACTCGGCGCCGGTTGTCTGCATCTCGTTTCGGACCCAGGCGGCGCCTCGGCGTTGCCCGCAGGGCGCATCCACGGTATAGTCGATGCGAGCCCTGTGAAGGGGGGCGGGCATGGACCTCAAGGCCGACATCGTATCCCTGGCGGTGACTGCGGCTGTCTCTCTCGTCGCGGGCGGGGCCATCGTGCTCATGGTCGAGCGCATCGAGCCGGGTCTCGTCACGTCCAGGGGGCAGACCTTCCTGTTCGCCTCCATCGGGGTCTTCGCGGCGAACCTCATCATCGAGACGATACACTCCCGCATGAGGCGCTAGGAGGCTCCTCCCCCGGTTCCACGAGCTTGAAACCGCCCCCCAAAGGTGCCATACTGTGTTCCCATCCCACGCGAGAAAGGATGGACCATGCAGAGCGACCGTACCAAGAAGTCCCTGGAAAAGGCCCCGCACAGGAGCCTGCTCAAGGCGAACGGGCTCACGGACGAGGAGATCGCGAGGCCGTTTGTGGGTGTGGTGAACTCGGCCAGCGAGATCATTCCCGGGCACATCCACCTGAGATCCGTTGCGGATGCGGTCAAGGCCGGGGTCCGCATGGCCGGGGGGACCCCCATGGAGTTCCCCGTGATCGGCATCTGCGACGGCATCGCCATGAACCACGCGGGCATGCGATATTCCCTCCCGTCGCGCGAGATCATCGCGGACTCGATCGAGCTCGTGGCCATGGCCCACGCCTTCGACGCCCTCGTGTTCATCCCCAACTGCGACAAGGTGGTCCCGGGCATGCTCATGGCCGCCCTCAGGCTCAACGTGCCTGCGATCGTGGTCTCGGGCGGGCCCATGCTCGCCGGGTCTTTCAGGGGCGCAGCCGTGGACCTCATCAGCGTGTTCGAGGGGGTAGGCAGGGTCAAGGCGGGGACCATGACCAAGGAAGAGCTCGCCGAGCTCGAGGGGTGCGCCTGCCCGGGGGCGGGTTCCTGCGCCGGCATGTTCACGGCCAACTCCATGAACTGCCTCACCGAGGCGCTGGGGCTGGGCCTGCCGGGCAACGGCACCATCCCGGCGGTCTTCTCGGAGCGCATCCGCCTCGCGAAGACAGCCGGCATGAAGGTCATGGAGCTCCTGGAAAAGGGCGTCCGGCCGCGCGACATAGCGACGCGCGAGGCCTTTGCCAACGCCATCGCCGTGGACATGGCCCTCGGGTGCTCCACGAACACGGTGCTCCACGTCCCCGCGGTCGCTTACGAAGCGGGCATCGCCCTCGACCTCGGGGACTTCGACGCGATGAGCAGGCGTGTCCCGCACCTGTGCTCCCTCTCGCCCGCAGGCCCCCACCGGCTGGAAGACCTTTACCGGGCGGGCGGGGTGCAGGCGGTCATGAAACGCCTGGCCGAGGCGAAGGCGCTCGACCTCTCCGTCATGACGGCGACCGGCAGGACCCTCAGGGAAAACCTGAAGTCCGCGCGCATCCTCGACGACGAGGTCATACGGCCCCTGTCCAAGGCCTACCACAAGGAGGGCGGCATCGCGATCCTCAAGGGGACGCTGGCCCCTGACGGCGCCGTGGTGAAGCAGTCCGGGGTGCTCCCCGACATGATGAGGCGCACGGGTACGGCGCGGGTCTTCGACTCGGAGGAGTCGGCGGTGAAGGTCATCCTCGCCGGCGGCATCAAGAAGGGCGACGTGGTCGTGATCCGGTACGAGGGGCCCAAGGGCGGCCCCGGCATGCGCGAGATGCTCACGCCCACCTCGGCGATCGCCGGCATGGGGCTCGACCGCGACGTGGCGCTCGTCACGGACGGCAGGTTCTCCGGCGGCACCAGGGGCGCGGCCATAGGTCACTGCTCGCCGGAGGCGGCCGAGGGCGGCCCCATCGCCCTCGTCGAGGACGGTGACCGGATACGGATCGACATCCCGGCCCGCAGGCTCGACCTCCTCGTCGACGACGCGGAGCTCGCCAGGCGGAGGAAGGCGTGGAGGAGGCCCGCCAAGAGGCTGACGGGCGTGCTCAAACGATACGCCCGCATGAGCCTGTCCGCGGACAAGGGGGCGCGCTACGAAGACTGACATGCAGCAGGCCCGTTTCTACGAAAAGGTCCGGGGATCGAGCGTCCGCTGCACGCTCTGTCCCCACAGGTGCCTGATAGCCGACGGCAAGACGGGGATCTGCGGCGTGCGCAAGAACTACGGGGGCACGCTCATGAGCCTCGTGTGGGCGAGGAGCGTGGCGGCCAACGTCGACCCCATCGAGAAGAAGCCGCTGTTCCACTTCCTCCCGGGGTCCAGGTCCTTCTCGATCGCGACGGTGGGGTGCAACATGAGGTGCGCCTTCTGCCAGAACAGCGACATATCCCAGTACGCGGTGGAGACGGGCTCCGTGACGGGGGACGTCTTCCCGCCCGAGGCGGTGGCGGCCTCGGCCGTGAGGGCGGGCTGCAGGAGCATTTCGTACACCTACACCGAGCCCACCGTGTACCTCGAGTACGCCCTCGACACCGCCGCACTCGCACGCGAAAAGGGCCTGTACAACATCCTGGTCACGAACGGCTACACCTCGGTGGAGGTCGTCGCCTCGGCATGCAAGCACCTCGTGGACGCGGCGAACATCGATCTCAAGGCCTTCACCGAGTCGTTCTACAAGAGGCTCTGTTCCGCGAGGCTCGCGCCCGTGCTCGACGCGATACGGGCGTACTTCGACGCAGGCGTCTGGATAGAGATCACCACCCTCGTGATCCCGGGGGAGAACGACTCGGACGCGGAACTGAGGGACATCGCGTCGTTCATCTGCTCCCTGAGCCCGGACATCCCCTGGCACGTGAGCAGGTACTACCCGCGCCACCTCTACGACAAGGCGCCGCCGACACCCGTGAAGACCCTCGAGCGCGCCAGGGAAATCGGATTGAGCCAGGGGCTCCATTTCGTGTATACTGGGAACGTCGCGGGGCACGAGGGCGAACACACCGTGTGCCCGGGCTGCAGGAACGTGGTGATCGCACGCAGGGGGTTCACCGTCGAGAGCATGAACCTCTCCGGTTCCGCGTGTGCCGCGTGCGGCCGCACCATCCCGGGGAAGTTCACCGAGCCCCGAGTGATACCCCACTAGAGAACGCGGGAGACAACGATGCCTTCACACAAGACCGCACCAGGAAAGAAGACAACGCATGCGTACAAACCGGTGTCGGGCTGGGAGCTCCTCGAGGGCAAGAACGACCGCATCGAGGCGTACGCCAGGGACTACACGGCGTTCCTCTCGTCGGTGAAGACCGAGCGCGAGGCCGTATCCTACATCAGGCAGCGCGCATCCAAGGACAAGAACCTCGTCTGCATGGAGAACCGCGGCAGGGCGCTCGCCCTGTGCAGGGCCGGGGCCAGGCCCCTCGAGGAGGGCCTCAGGATCGTGGTGGCGCACCTGGACAGCCCCAGGCTCGACCTCAAGGCCAAGCCCCTCTACGAGGACACCGAGATCGCCATGCTCAAGACCCACTACTACGGGGGCATCAAGAAGTACCAGTGGCTGGCCAGGCCGCTGGCCCTGCACGGCGTCGTCGTGAAGGAGGACGGCACGTCCGTCGACATCGTGATAGGCGAGGACGAGGACGACCCCTGCTTCACCATCGAGGACCTCCTGCCCCACCTCGCGGGAAAGGCGCAGTACGGAAAGAAGCTCGAGGACGCCTTCCTGGGAGAGAAGCTCAACATCGTCTGCGGCACCAGGCCGGACACCAAGGCGAAGGAGGAAAAGGTCAAGAAGGCGATCCTCGACCTGGTCCACAAGAAATACGGCATCGTGGAGCAGGACTTCACGTCCGCGGACATCGAGGTCGTCCCTGCGGGCCCGGCCAGGGAGGTGGGGTTCGACCGCTCGCTCATAGGCGCATACGGCCACGACGACCGGGCCTGCGCCTGGGCGGCCTTCCGCGCCGTCATGGACGCCACGCGCGTGCCGTGGACCACGGTGGTGCTCCTCGTGGACAGGGAGGAGACGGGCAGCGACGGCAACACCGGCGCGAAGAGCCTCTTCCTCGAGGAGACCGTCTGGGCGATGGCGGACAGGCTCAAGCGGCAGGTCACCCCCTCCCGCGTGCTTTTCAGGAGCAGGGCCGTCTCCGGCGACGTCAACGGCGCGCTCGACCCCGACTATCCCGAGGTGCACGAGAAGAACAACGCGGCACGCCTCGGCTACGGCGTGTGCATCACCAAGTACACCGGGAGCAGGGGCAAGGCGGGCAGCAGCGAGGCGAGCGCCGAGTACATGGGCTGGATCAGGTCCATCCTGAACCGGAAGCGCATCCCCTGGCAGACCGGCGAGCTCGGCAAGGTGGACGAGGGCGGCGGGGGCACCGTGGCGAAGTTCCTCGCGGAATACGGCATGGACATCGTGGACGCCGGGCCTCCCCTGCTCTCCATGCACGCGCCCTTCGAGCTCGCCTCCAAGGTGGACGTCTACGCGACATACCTCGCCTACCGGGCGTTCATGGAGGAACCATGAAGGAAAAGATCCTCGCGCACATGGGCTCTCTCTTGAGCGGGGTGGTGCACAACCTGAACACCCCCCTGATGTGGGTCATGGGACGGGCCCAGCTCGTCCAGTCCCGCATCGAGCGCCTCGCCTCGCAGGACAGCCACTCCAAGGAAGAGATCGCCTCCGTGTGCGAGAAGAGTCTCAAGGATCTCGGGTCCATCATCGAGGGCGCCGAGAAGATAGACGCCATCCTCAAGGGCCTGGGCTACAAGATCCACATGGTCAACGAGGGCTTCACCGCGGTGGAGCTCCGCGAGTACCTCGAGATGGAAATGAACTTCCTCATGGCGGACATGAGGTTCAAGCACGACACCACCAAGATCATCGAGCTGGGCGGTTCGGCCCACTACACGAAGGTGGACTACAACGCCCTCTCGTCCGCGGTCACGGGTGTCATCCACACCATGATCGACCGCACGAACAAGGGCAGGACGATACGGGTCGCCCTGAACGGGAGCGTGATCCACCTCGCCTGCCCCGAGCTCAAGCCGGACGATGAGACCAGGCGTGCCATCGACGAGGCGACCTCGCCCTTGGCGCCCATGGCCGATATCTTCGTCGACGACTCGGACGGGCTCGCCGTTGCCATAACCGTGAGGGACCGCTAGATGGACAAGGGCCGCACGATACGGTGCCCCGGTTGCGGCCGGGAAGTGAAGGTGTACGAAAACCCCGTGCCCACCGTGGACGCGATCGTCGAGTACGAAGGCGGCATCGTGCTCGTGCGGAGGAAGAACCCCCCTGAGGGCTGGGCGCTGCCCGGCGGGTTCGTGGACTACGGCGAGACCGTGGAGCAGGCGGTCGCCCGGGAGGTCCTCGAGGAGACGGGGCTCGGCGTTCACGGCCTGAGACTCTTCTCGGTCTACTCGGCCCCGGACAGGGACCCGAGGCGGCACACCATCACCACGGTCTTCACGGCCAAGGGCGACGGCGTGCTCAGGCCGGGCGACGACGCCGCAAAGGCCTGCGTCTTCTCCCTGGACGACCTGCCCGAGCTCGCCTTCGATCACGGGCGCATCCTCGCGGACTACCGGGAGTATCTCGCGAGCGGACGAAGGGGGGACTGCCCTCCCATGACCGACAGGCCCACCGTCTACCTCATCGACGGGAGCTCGTACGTCTACAGGGCGTTCTACGCCATGAGGGACCTCTCCACGTCGACGGGCCTGCCCACCAACGCCGTGTACATCTTGTGCCGCATGCTGCTCAAGCTCATCAAGGACAAGAACCCTTCCCACATCTGCTTCGTGCTCGACTCGAAAGGCCCCACCGTCCGCCACGAGCGGTACGAGGCCTACAAGGCGACGCGCCAGAAGATGCCAGAGGCGCTCGCCGTGCAGTTCCCCTACATCCTCGAGGCCGTGGAGGCCATGGGGATCCCCATCGTCATGAAGGAGGGGCTCGAGGCGGACGACGTGATAGCGACCGCCGCCAGGAGGTTCAAGGCCTCCTCGGCAGTCTGCATCGTCTCCGGCGACAAGGACCTCATGCAGCTGGTCGACGACGACGTGACCGTGTGGGACACGCTCAAGGACGCACGCTACGACAAGGACGCGGTCAGGGCGAGGTTCGGCGTCGATCCCGCATACATCCCCGACCTCCTCGCCGTCATGGGCGACAGCTCGGACAACGTACCGGGCATACGGGGCATAGGAGAGAAGGGGGCTCGCGACCTCGTGGCGCGTTTCGGCCACCTCGAGGACATCATCGAGAACGCACTTTCCATCGACAACCCACGGATCGCCAAGGCGGTGTCGCAAGGCGCCGACGACGCAAGGCTGAGCCTCGAGCTCGTCCGGCTGGACCGCGACTGCGAGCTGGACCTCGAGTTGGCCCACATCGAGCGCAGGCCCATGGACCTCGAGCGGCTGAACAAGCTCTTCGCCGAGCTCGAGTTCAGGGGGCTGCTCGACGGGATGTCTCCCGGCCTCGCGAAAACCACCCCGTCCTTCGGCGGGACGATCGAGTTCGGGTGCCTTCCCCTCGCCCGGGGAGAGGCCGGTTTCTACGTGCTCGGCCTCAGGTGCTCGGCGCTCGTCTGTGCCGGGGGGGCCACCGTGTGCACCGACCCCCGGGCCTGCCTGGACGCGCTGAGGTCACCGGATGCCCTCCTCGTCATGCACAACGCGAAGGAGGCCGTCGCGGAGGCTCTCATGCGGGGCATCGAGGTGAAGGCGGCGACCTTCGACACCATGCTCGCGGAGTACTGCTGCGACGCCTCAAGCGGGCAGTCCTCCCTCGAGGACCTCGCCAAGGTCTACCTCGGCGAGGTCCTGCCCGGCCCCAAAGACCTCCTGGGGTCGGGAAAGACGGCGCAGGACCCGGAGATGATCCCGAGGGAGGAACTGGGGAGGTTCCTCGCCTCGCACGCCGCGTGCCTTCCGCCCCTCAGGCGGGCCATCGAGGAACGCATGGCCGCCCTAGGCGTGGACCGGCTGTTCGCCACGATCGAGACGCCCCTCTCCACCGTGCTCGCCCACATGGAGGCGACGGGCATGTACGTGGACGTGTCCATCCTCGGCGCCATCGCGCGGGAGCTCGACGCCGAGCTGGGTCTCATGGAGACCAGGATACACGAGCTCGCCGGGAAGCCGTTCAACATAAACTCGCCGAAGCAGCTGGCGGAGATCCTCTTTGCGGACTTGAGGCTGCCGGTGGTGAAGAAGACGAAGACGGGACCATCCACCGACAGCGCGGTGCTCGAGGCCCTGGCCGCCAGGCACGAGCTCCCGGCCGCCATCCTCAACTGGCGCACGCTCGCGAAACTCAAGAACACCTACGTGGACACGCTGCCGACCATGATCAACCCGGCCACGGGCAGGCTGCACACGAGATTCAACCAGGCGGTGACGGCCACCGGGAGGATATCGTCCTCGGAGCCGAACCTCCAGAACATCCCCATCCGGACCGGCACCGGCAGGCGCATCAGGGAGGCGTTCAGGGCGCCCGAGGGCTTCGTGATCATGAGCGCGGACTACTCGCAGATCGAGCTCAGGATCCTCGCCCACATCACGAAAGACCCCCTCCTCGTCGAGTCCTTCGAGCAAGACCTCGACATCCACGCGAAGACCGCCTCCGAGATCTTCGGCACCCCGCTCGCGCAGGTGACCGAGAACGAGCGACGCCAGGCAAAGACCATCAACTTCGGCATCATCTACGGCATGGGGCCTCACAAGCTGGCGGGCGAGCTCCAGATCAAGAGGGACGTGGCCAAGCGCTACATCGAGAACTACCTCGCCCGCTACCCGGGCGTGAGGGCGTACATGGAGGACATCGTCCGCGAGGCACAGGAAAAGGGCTTCGTGACCACCCTGATGGGCAGGCGCCGGAGCATACCGGAGATCTCGTCCAGGAACTTCAACGAGCGCGAGGCGGCCCGCCGCATCGCCATCAACACCCCCATCCAGGGCAGCGCCGCGGACATCATCAAGCTCGCCATGGTGAGGATCCACAACCGGATGCAGGGCATGCACAGCCGCATGATCCTCCAGGTGCACGACGAGCTCGTCTTCGAGGTGGCCCTGGAAGAGATCGACGAGGTGAAGGCCCTGGTCAAACACGAGATGGAGCACGCCTACCCCCTCGCCGTGCCCACGCACGTCGACATAGGCGTGGGAAAGAGCTGGGCCGAGGCGCACTGATGGAAGGTCTTCACCCTTGGACCAGCGGCATGCTGCTTTGAGGGCGCCGGTTCCGCACGGGGTACCGTCGGTGACGGGCACGTTCTCTTCTTCGGCCTCCGCAATGCGGTCGGGCGGGCCCCGAAAGCGTCGCCGTGCACGCGCGTGACACCCATCGACCCATGATCGCCGCCCTCCTCACGAGGTTGAGAGACAGCCGCCTCACGTGGGACCTCTTCGGGCACCTCTACAACAGGCATGTACTCCAGGCCCTCGAGAAGCTCTTCGTTCACCTCGCCGGGGCGATCGTCGACGGCAGGAACGCGCGGATCCTTGAGGTGGGAGCGGGACACGGGCGCTTGGCGCTGTTGATCGCGGAGCTCAACCCCTCATCCACGGTGACGGGCGTGGACTTCTCCCTCATGCAGGTGCGCGCGGCAAGGAGGCTGCAGGCGGCCACGAGGATCCCCAACTGCCGTTTCGTGAAGGCCGACGCCATGCGGCTGCCCTTCGAGACGGGGACCTTCGACGTCGCCTTGAGCGTCGGTTCCATCAAGCACTGGCCCGACGGCCTCCGGGGCGTATGCGAGATGGCAAGGGTCCTCAGGCCGGGCGGCCTGCTCATCGTGTCGGAGACCGATCCCTGTGCGTCACGGCTCGAGATCGGCCTCTTCGCCAAGGGTTTTCGGTCATGGTACCTCGCGAACGGCCTGGCGCTGTGGTTCCTCGAGCACGTCGTGTTCGGGCACGAGTATCAGGCGGAGAGGCTCGTCTCGCTGTGCAGGCAGGCGGGGGTGGAGGCTTCCGAGTCCGCTCGCGTCGAGGGTATCCCGTACGTGATCGTCGCGGGAGTAAAAAGGCCGTGAGGGAAACCGACACCGAGGGGTTGAGGCCGAGAGCCCGGGCAGGGACCGACGGGGGGAAAACGGCCGCAGGGAAAGCGTCTGCCTGGCCGCGGGCCCTGCCGCGCTCGAAGACCTTGCCCCTCGAGGGGCTCACCGCCGGCGTCCAGGGCGAACCTCGCGCGGTTCAAGGCCATGGGCCAGGCCTTGACGGATCCATGGGGTGGTTCCGTGCCCGAGGCCTTGTCCACCCCGCTCGGCGGCCATGAAGAAAGACGGCCGGGGCGCCACGTGCCCCGGCCGGTGGACGTGCTCTTCGTGCAGGGCTACCTCTTGCCCAGGACGTTCCTCGCCACAACCACCCGCATGATCTCGTTGGTGCCCTCGTAGATCTGGGTGATCTTGGCGTCCCGCATGAGCCTTTCCATGGGGTACTCGGTCACGTATCCGTAGCCGCCGAGGATCTGCACGCCCTCCACCGTGGCCCACATCGCCACGTCGGAGGCGTACATCTTGGCCATGGCGGCCTCCTTCTCGAAGGGCAGGTGGTTGCTCTCGAGCCAGGCCGCCCTCAGCACGAGCAGCTCGGCCGCGTCGATCCTGGTCGCCATGTCGGCGAGCTTGAACTGGATGGCCTGGAACTCGGATATGGGCTTTCCGAACTGGACGCGTTCCTTGGAATACTTCACGGCCTCCTCGAGGCAGCACTTCGCGATGCCGAGCGCCTGCGAGGCGATGCCTATGCGTCCCGAGTCCAGCGTGGTGAGCATCTGCTTGAAGCCGCTGCCAGGGTCACCCAAGATCGAGTCCTTGGGGATCCTCGCGTCCTGGAACACGAGCTCGGAGGTGCCGGAGCCACGGATACCGAGCTTGTCCTCCACCTTTCCCACCGAGAAGCCCTCGGTCTCCTCGAGGTCTATCACGAACTGGGTGATGCCCTTGTAGCCCTTGGTCTTGTCGGTCACGGCGGCGATCACCGCGTACTTTGCGATGTTGCCGTTGGTGATGAACTTCTTCTCGCCGTTGATGACCCAGTAGTTGCCGTCGAGCACGGCGCTCGTCTTCATGCTCGCGGGATCCGAGCCCGCATTCGCCTCGGTGAGCCCGTAGCACCCGTGAGCGGCCCCGGAGGCGACCGGCGTGTTGAACTTCAGGCGCTGTTCCTCGGTGCCGAAGGTGTAGACGGGAAACCCGTACAGGGAGTTGTTGACCGACATGATCACGCCCGTGCTCGCGCAGCCCCTGGATATCTCGGTGAGGATGAGAGCGTATGCGACGTAGTCCATGCCGGCGCCGCCGTACTCGGCCGGGATGGCCACGCCCATGAACCCGTTCTCGGCCATCTTCCTGAGGACCTCGTCGTTGTGCCGGTGGGTCTGGTCGATCTCGGCGGCCCTGGGCTTCAGCTCCTGGTCTGCAAACCTCCTCGCCATGTCGCGTACCATCTTGTGCTCTTCGCTCAGCGAAAACTCCATAACGATCCTCCTGGTCTGAGTGCGTCAACCATCGCCCGGGCCGAGCCGTCGACGGCGGCCCCGAATGAATGAGCGTTCATTTATATACGCCTTCTCACGCCCGCTGTCAACGCGATGCGAGCCACGCCGTCCTTTACCCAGGGTCATTTTGCTGATATATAGGTAGGGTTTCATCACCCACGCGAAGGAGGCTTGCTGAGGCTATGAGAAACGTCTTCATCTTCAACCCCGGTCCCGCAGTCCTTCCCGAACCGGTCCTCGAGAGCACGAGCAAGGCCGTGCTGGACTTCGCCGGCACGGGCATGTCCATCATGGAGGTGTCCCACCGATCCAAGCAGTTCGACGCGCTCCTCGTCGAGACGGTGAACCTCGTGAAGAAGGCCATGGAGATCCCGGACAACTACAAGGTCCTCTTTCTCCAGGGCGGCGCGACCATGCAGTTCGCCATGGTCCCCATCAACCTCCTCGCCGAGGGCCGGGTGGCGGACTACGTGGACACGGGCTACTTCGCCTCGCGCGCCATCAAGGAGGCGAAGCTCATAGGGAAGGTCAACGTTGCGGCATCGACCAAGGACGACAACTACACGAGGATCCCCAGGGCGTCCGAGCTCAAGCTCACCAAGGACGCCGCCTACTGCCACATCACCTCCAACAACACGATCTACGGCACCCAGTGGCAGACCTTCCCGGAGACCGGCGACGTCCCGCTCGTGGCGGACATGTCCTCGGACATCCTCTCGCGGAGGATCGACGTGAAGAAGTTCGGCATCATCTACGCAGGCGCCCAGAAGAACATGGGGCCCGCGGGCGTCACCTGCGTGATCCTCAGGGAGGACCTGATCGGCAGGGCGCCGGAGAACACGCCCCAGATGCTGAACTACAAGCCGCACGCCGAGAACAACTCCTGCTACAACACCTGCCCCGTCACCGCCATCTTCGTGGTGCACGAGGTGCTCAAGTGGCTCCTGGACAAGGGCGGGGTCCCGGAGATGGAGAAGGTCAACGAGGCGAAGGCGCGGCTCATCTACGAGATCCTCGACGCGAGCTCGTTCTACCGGGCGCCTGTCGAGAAGGATTCGCGCTCGAGGATGAACATCCCGTTCAAGCTCCCCACCGAGGAGCTCGACAACGAGTTCGTCGCACAGGCCTCCAAGAAGGGGCTCGTGGGGCTCAAGGGCCACAGG
The DNA here is from genome assembly GCA_029552245.1 of Deltaproteobacteria bacterium. Taxonomy (GTDB): domain Bacteria; phylum Desulfobacterota; class Desulfomonilia; order UBA1062; family UBA1062; genus MWEI01. The sequence continues at coordinate 317,551 of JAKPDW010000025.1, read as the reverse complement.
GCCGTGGGCGGGATCAGGGCGTCCATCTACAACGCCATGCCCATGGAGGGTGTGGAGCGGCTGGCGGAGTTCATGAGGGAGTTCGAGAAGAGCCACTCCTGATCGACGACGCGAAAGAACGCATCGTTGCAGCCGTGGGACATGACGGGCGGGCCCTCACCAAGAGGGACCGCCCGTCTTCATCCATGAGGAGTCCGCGGCCGGAGGCGCCTGCGGCGGGTCGTACCCGCCGATCCCGGACAACGGCCCGCCCCCCGTGGCCACCCGCGCCATGCGAGCCTCTGCCCCTGCAGGCCTTCGCGCGTCCGAGGTCGGGGAGCAAGGGCTCGCGATCCTCATGGTCGATGGCGTACACCCGCCGCCACAGCCTGCAGCCGGCTTGGGGACAAAGACCTTGACACGCATGTCCGAATGTCGGATTCTGGTGAGTGGTGTGGATCCCCCCTTGCCGGGCGGGGGATCGTATCTTCTCTTCATGACGGGGGGTTGTATGGCGTGGGGGAAGGGTTCACGGCCCTTGTCGATCCTCGTGGGCCTCATGGCGATCATCCTCGCGGGGTGCTCCATGAAGGCGCTCACCATACGGTCCATGGAGCCGATCATGCGGGACATGGACCTGGCGGTCAACCGCTCCACGGACGTGGAGATGCTCAAGGACGCGCTGCCTGCCTTTCTCGTCCAGATGGACGGGCTCATCCTGGCTTCCGAGAGCCCCTCGCTCCTGCTGAAGGCCGCCGAGGCGAACTTCGGGTACGCCAACGCCTTCCTCGAGGATACGGACAAGCCGCGGGCTTCCGCCCTCTACCTGAAGGCGAGGGACTACGCAGCCAGGGCCCTCTACGGCACAGGGCCGCACGAAAAGGCGCTCGAGGAGCCCCTGGAAGCGTTCACGAAGACGCTCGGCAGGTTCACCCGCCCCGATGTCCCCGCGCTCTTCTGGACCGCGAACTGCTGGCTTGCCTGGGGCGCCCTCAACCTCGACAGGAGCGAGGCGGTCATGGACATGCCCAAGGCCCAGGCGATGCTCGAGCGGGTGATCGAGCTCGACGAGACCTTCTTCTACGGCGCCGCCCACGCTGCCCTGGGCGCGATCCACGCCGCCAAGGGCGGCCTCGTGCGGGGCTCGCTCGAGAGGGCCAAGGAGCACTTCGACAAGGCCTTCGCCATCTCCCAGGGCCGGCTCCAGTTCATCCCGCTCTACTACGCGCAGTACTACGCCTACCAGACCCAGGACAGGGACCTGTTCGTCTCCACGCTCGAGGGCATCCTCGCGAGGCGGCCGGACGCGTACCCTGACAAGGCCTTCGTCAACGAGGTCGCCAGGCGCAAGGCGAAGGTGCTGCTCGAAAACGTGGACATGTACTTCTGACAACCGGGGGGCACGCACTCGATGGAAACGAGAAAGCTTTTCATCTCGATCGTCCTTTCGCTCATCACGGCGCTCATCTCTGCACAACAGCCCGCATCCGCCCAGAACGCGCCTGTCGTCATCAAGATGGCGACGCTCGCGCCCAAGGGCACTGCGCTCGCGAAGGCCTTCGAGGAGATGGCGCAGGAGATCCAGGACAAGACCAAGGGTGAGGTGGTCTTCAAGACCTACTGGGGTGGGGTCCAGGGCGACGAGAAGGACGTGATGCGCAAGATCAGGCTGGGCCAGCTCCACGGCGGCGGGTTCATGGGCGTGGGCCTCGGCCAGGTGGTGCCCCAGGTCAGGGTCACGGAGATCCCCTACGTGTTCAGGAACTACGACGAGGTCGCCTACGTGCGGGGCAAGCTGCAGCCCGAGATGGAGCGCCTCTTCGAGGAACGCGGGTTCAAGGTGCTGGGGTGGATGGACCTCGGCTTCGTCTACATCTTCTCCAAGGTGCCCTTGAGCGACCTGAACGTGGCGCGCAGGCAGAAGTGGTGGGCCCTGGAGGGCGAGCCCCTCAGCATGGCCATGTTCCAGGCCCTGGACATCTCCCCCGTGTCCCTGTCCATCTCCGACGTGGCGACCTCCCTGTCCACCAACCTCATAGACTGCGCCAACTCGACCCCGTTCGGCGCCGTGGCCTTCCAGTGGTACACCAAGTTCAGGTACATGACCGGCTACCCGTCCACGAACATCCAGGGGGCCACCATCGTGAGCAAGGACGTGTGGAACAGGATCTCCCCGGCCTCGCAGAAGATCGTGATCGAGGTCGCCAGGGCAAAGCACAAGAAGATCGAGCAGGTCACCCGCATGGAAGACGAGCGCTCCCTGGAGCTCCTCAAGAAGTCCGGCATCCAGATCGTGAAGTACGACATCAAGGACAAGGAGATGCAGTACGTCTTCGAGGCGGCGAAGAAGGCGAGGGAGAGCCTGGTGGGCAAGGTCTACTCGAGGGAACTGTTGGAGAGGACGCTTGCCTACGTGGAGGAATACCGGAGGCTCCACCCCGAGGACACCACGGTCATCAGGCTCGACAAGGGCAACTGAACATGCGGTGCCCCGCCTGCGGATCCAGCATGGACGATTTCCCCGGCCACAGGTGCCCGGCCTGCGGGTTCACCGTGGAGCGGCCCTCCGGGCTGTTCAAGGCGGTGGCCTACGTCGAGGACGCGGCGCTCACCGTGATCCTGTCCGCCATGGTCCTGCTCGTGCTCGTCCAGATCGTGTTGAGGGACGTGTTCTCGACCGGGATCGCGGGCGGCTCCGAGACGGTCAGGCACATGGTGCTCTGGACTGCCTTCATCGCGGCAGGGCTCGCGGGCCGCGAGGGCAAGCACATCAGGATCGACATCGCCCACAGGGTGTTGCCTGAGCGGGCGAGGCCCATCCTGGAGATCGTCACCTCGCTCTTCACCATGGGGGTCTGCGGAGTGCTCCTGTACGCATCGGTGGGATTCATCGGCGTCGACTACGAGACCGGCTCCACGATAGCCGTCTTGAGGTTCTCCATCCCGACCTGGGCCCTCGAGACCGTCATTCCCCTGGGCTACGGCATGATCCTGGCCAGGTACGCCATCAGGTGCGCGTTCAACGTGCGCACCCTCTTCGGCGGCAGGGAGAGGTGAGATGGCCGCCTTGGCGTTGGCCGGCATCGCGTTGATGGCCTTTCTCGGGGCGCCCATCTTCACCGTGCTCTCCTCGCTCGCCCTCTTGGGCTTCTCCCTTTCCGGGTTGCCGGTGTCAGCCCTCATCGTGGACATCTACAGCCAGTTCTCGAACAACCCCGTCCTCTATACCATTCCGATCTTCACCTTCGCGGGCTTCATCCTGGCCGAGAGCAAGGCATCCGTGAGGGTGGTGAACTTCTCCCAGGCCGTCCTCGGGTGGATGCCGGGGGGGCTGGCTGTCGTCGCCCTCGTCGCCTGCGCCGCCTTCACCGCATTCACGGGGGCCTCGGGTGTGACCATCATCGCCTTGGGCGGGCTCCTCTTCCCGGTCCTCGTCAAGGGGAGGTACTCCGAGGGCTTCAGCCTCGGGCTGCTCACCGCGTCAGGCAGTCTAGGCCTGCTCTTCTTCCCCAGCCTGCCCATCATCATCTACGGCGTCGTGGCGGAGACCAGCATCACGCAGCTCTTTGCCGCGGGCATCGTGCCGGGGCTCCTCCTCATCGTCATCCTCTCCCTGGTGAGCGCGGTATACGCGGTGAGGGCGCGCACCGAGACCACGCGCGCCTCTCTCAAGAACATCCTGAAGGCAACAAGCGAGGCCAAGTGGGAACTCCTCATACCCGTGATCCTCGTGGTGGGCATCTTCGGCGGTTTCTTCACCCTCGGCGAGGTGGCCTCCATCATGGTGGCCTACGCCCTCCTCGTCGAGATGTTCATCCACAGGGACATATCCCTGAGGCAGATCCCCGCCATCGTGCGGGAGAGCATGGTGCTCGTGGGCGCCATCTTCATCATCTTCAGCTCGGCCCTGGCGCTGACGACCTACATGATCGACGCGGAGATCCCGATGCGCATCCTGGCGTTCATCCAGGCGCACATATCCTCGAAGGTCGCGTTCCTGCTGGCGCTCAACGTGTTCCTGCTCTTCGTCGGGTGCATCATGGACATCTACTCGGCGCTCGTGGTCGTGGTCCCCCTCATCGTGCCCATCGCGACGAGCTACGGGGTCAACCCGGTGCACCTCGGGATCATCTTCCTCACGAACCTTGAGATCGGCTACCTCACGCCGCCTGTGGGCATGAACCTCTTCATCTCGTGCATACGGTTCTCCAGGCCGGTCCTCGAGGTCTGCCGGGCCTCCATCCCGTTCATCCTCGCGCTTCTCGCAGGCCTTGCCCTCATAACGTACCTGCCCGGCCTGAGCCTGTGGCTCGTCGAGCACTTCGGCATCAGGTGAGGGCGCACCCATGGTGCGTCGTTTGCACGTGGGCGTTCCCGTGGTACTCGATCATCCCGGCTTCAGGTGAGACGTTGCAGCAGCGAGGAGGGGCTCGTCGCACCATGCCGGCCGGGGCAAGCCGCGCAGCCTGAAAGGACCGGCAGGCATGCGGGCACGACCGGGAAGCATGCACTCCCCCGTGTGCAGTGCCCGACCAGCGGGTGTTGGGCCTTCCCCTGTGCGGCGACTCAGCGGACGGAGTGCATGGGTTTTCCACAACCTCCGGCATCCCTCATGGCGGGGGCATTTCCAGGGCACCGGCGGCCGGAGAGGTGTCACACCTCCATGATCTCGAGGAGCTCTATGTCGAAGGTGAGCCTGTGCCCTGCGAGCGGGTGGTTGGCGTCCAGCGTCACCGCCTCCTCGTCCACGTTGACCACGGTCACCGGGATCTCCTCGCCGCTCTCGTCCACGAGCTTGAGCTGCATGCCCACCTCGGGCACGATGTCTTCGGGGAAATACTCCCAGGGCATCTCGACGAGGAGCTCGTCCCGATGCTCCCCGTAGGCCTGATCGGGTTCTATGGTGATGGTCTTGATCTCGCCCACGGACATGCCCGTCGTCCCATCCTCGAACCCGGGGATCACGTCACCCGAGCCGATGATGAACACGAGCGGCTCTCTGCCCACGGACGTGTCGAACTCGAACCCGTCCTCGAGCCTGCCTCTGTAGTGGACCTTGACCTTGTCGCCCTGCCGGGCGGTCCTGGGTGTCGGCACGATCCGCACCCCCTTTCGATGGTCGATCACCTGAAGTTAGCAGAACACGCCCCCGCCCACAACAACAAATCGTCCTTGAGGATCGCGCCTCGAAACCCCATGACGAAGGGGTCTCGATTCGTTTTCGAGCGTCTCACGCGTCTTGTGGGGTCCAAACCCCTCGGTCCTCTTCCGGCACGCCCCTGGTCGGGAAGGAATCCCTTCACGCCCTGCCCCAGGGGGCGCCTTCGGCCCTCGTCAGAGAAGCCGGCCGGCCAGAGGGCTACCGGCGCGCCGGGTCAAGGGGCCGCATCAAGGCTATGCAGCACGGCCTCGGGTGGTTCCCACCGGCGGAGACGCACGGGTCATAGCCCATGGCAAAGGCCCCGTGCCCCGGCCTTCTCCTGGAACGTCACGTTTCCCTGGCAACGAGACATGCCGTGTGGTAACACCCGGGGTACCGAAAAGGCGGAGCTCGGGCGCAAAGCGAGACCGCCTCAACGGGCGGGGCCCCTCACCCCGGCGTGGGGGGATGGCCACTCACCCCGCATCCCCGGCGGGGTCGACCATCGGGCCGCTCCCCTTCCCGCCGCCGGGGGGGCCTGTGGGGGCACAGGGTGTGGCGCGCCCTGCACCGGGGACGTGCGGGACTCGGCAGGGCATCGCCCTCGAGAGCTCCGGCAAGGTCAGGGGATCACGAGACAAGGAAAGGAACCCGCGTGAGGACGCTCAGAGTGTACGCAGGCCCTTCGGCCCTCAGGCTCGTCCGGGAGAACGGCCTGCAGCCGGACATGGTGAAGGTGGTGGCCGGGGCTGCAGGCGGCCCCAAGTGGCTCGTGCTCTGCGGCCTGGACGAGGCCGTCTTCTCGTCGTGGCTCATGGACCGGGCCTCCCCGGTCTTCCTCCTCGGCTCCTCGGTGGGCGCGTGGAGATTCGCGGCGCTCGCCCAGGGCATGGACGCCCACAGGCGTTTCAAGGAGGCCTACCTCGCGCAGCGCTTCTCGACGGTCCCCACGCCGAGCGAGGCGAGCAGGGAGATCCGGAAGTTCATCGACGCCGCGCTCGAGGGGAACGGGTCCACCCGGGCGCTCTCCCACCCGCACGCGCGCCTGAGCCTGCTGGCTGTGAGGTGCACGGGCGCGTTTACGACCGAGAACAGGCGCATCCTCACAGCCCTCATGGCCGCCACGGCCCTGTTGAACGCCGCGGCCAGGAGGGCCCTGGGGCTCTTCTTCACCCGGGTTCTCTTTCACGACCCCAGGGACCTGCCCCCGTACGCACACCTCGAGGGGTTCCCCCTCGAGCGGGTCGGGCTCACGCCCGCGAACCTCGCCCAGGCGGTCATGGCCTCAGGGTCCATGCCCGTGCTCATGGAGGGGGTGCGAGGCATCGAGGGCGCGCCTGTCGGCACGTACAGGGACGCGGGCATCCTCGACTACCACCTGGCCATCCCGTTTTGCTCGAGCGGGATCGTGCTCTACCCCCACTACACGAACCGGATCACCCCGGGGTGGTTCGACAAGCCCCTCTCCTGGAGAAAACCGAGCTCGGGCGACATGTCGAACGTGATCCTGCTCTGCCCGTCTCGAGGCTTCGTCTCGAGCCTGCCCTCATCCCGCATACCGTCGCGTGAAGACTTCCGGATTTTCTGGGGCAGGGACGAGGAACGCATCCGTTTCTGGCGGACGGTTGCCGATGCATCCAGGGCGCTCGGGGAGGAGTTCCTCGAGATGCTCGAAAACGGCACCCTCCCCGAGAGGATGGAACCCCTCGGCCGGATCGTGTCCGCCTGAGACGGGGGTGAGGCCCGCTGCGGCCGGGCCACGGTTGAAAGACCCGCCGGCACGGCCACGCCAGCCTGCCGGGCATGTCTTTGGCGTTCAGCCAAAGGCGCAAGGCCCCAAGACCCCTCACAACTGCCTCGCCCGCCTGCGGCGCAGAAGGGGGCCGACGGCCGATGCACGAGGAGGCTTTCGGCCCCAGGTCACTGCGTGGTTGTCGTGCCCGCTCGAATACGGGAAAGGTAGACGCTCGTCTCTGTGATCGGCGAACCCTGTATCGTGCCCGCGCACATACGGATCAGATGATCCCGTCCCTCTTCCCGGCGGCAAACCGTCCATCGTGCCCATGCACATGCGGGACAGGTCCCCGCGCAAGCCTGCCTCGCCCGCGGGCCCTCGGGTCCCGGAACCTGCCCGCCTTGTGCGGCAGGCCCGTGTGCATCTGAGGGAGATCGAGGTTCCCCATCGAGCATGCGCGTGCTACAATGGGCCGAAACCGGCAACGTCTCCGAGCCGTGTCATGAGATCGTATGGGAGGGGCCATGGCCGAAAAGCGCTACATCGTCTCCATCGACTCGGGTACCCAGAGCATCAGGGCGGTGCTCTTCGACATCGAGGGCAACGAGCTCGCCATCGAGCAGCGCACCTTCGAGCCCTACACCTCGCTCAGGCCCGGGTGGGCCGAACAGAGCACCGAGGACTACTGGTCCAAGCTCTGCACGGTGACAGGCGAGCTCATGAGAAAGACCGACATCGACAAGAGCCTGATCGCGGGCGTCGGCCTCACCACCCAGCGGAGCACGGTCATCCCCATGGACGAGCGGGGCGAGGCCTTGAGGCCGGCCATCATCTGGCTCGACCAGCGGACCGTCGACGACCCGCCTCCCATGAGCCCGCTCGCGAAGGCCCTCTTTGCGGTTGCCGGGCTGAGCTCCGCCATGGAGTACGCCCGACGGCACTCGATCTTCCTGTGGATCAGGCTCAACGAGCCTGAGGTCTACAGGAAGACCCACAAGTTCGTGCAGGCATCCGGTTTCTTCGTGCGCAAGCTCACCGGCGAGTTCCACGACTCGGTGGGCATGGTCACCGGCATCTGGCCCTTCGAGTACAACAGGCTCCGCTGGCACCCGCTCTCTCTGGCCTACGACCCCTTGGGCATCGAGAAGCGCCACTGCGTGAAGCTCTTCAGGCCCGACGAGGCGCTCGGGAGGATCACCGCCCAGGCCTCCCGGGAGACGGGCCTGCCCGAGGGGCTGCCCCTGGTGGTGGGCGCGGGCGACAAGCAGAGCGAGCTTCTGGGCGCGGGCGCCATCGACCCGGAGATCGCCGAGATCAGCTTCGGCACGGCCACCGCCATGCACACCATCACGAGGAAATACATCAAGGACGGCAAGATGCGGTTCTTCACGTGGCCGTCCGCGGTCCCCGGCGCCTGGGACATCGAGATGTTCATCTACCGGGGCTTCTGGATGGTGACGTGGTTCAAGCAGGAGTTCGGCATGCGGGAGGCGATCGAGGCCGAGCGCAGGAACGTGGCCCCCGAGGTGGTCTTCGACGAGGTTGTGAGCCGCATACCGCCCGGGTCCATGGGGCTCGTTCTCCAGCCGTACTGGTCGCCCATGGTCTACAACCGCTCGGCCAAGGGCTCCATCGTCGGGTTCGGGGACGTGCACACCCGCGCCCACATCTACAGGGCCATCCTCGAGGGCATCGGCTTCGAGCTCAGGCGGCTGGCAGGCATCGTCCAGAAGAGGATAGGCGTGCGCTTCAGGGAGATCCGCGTGGGCGGTGGCGGGTCCAAGAGCGACGTGGCGGTGCAGATCGCATCCGACATGTTCGGTCTCCCGGTCTACCGCATGGCCACGTCCGAGATCTCCGCCCTCGGCGCGGCCATCGACACGGCGGTGGCCACGGGCGTGTACGGCTCCATCGAGGAGGCCGTCAGGGCCATGGTGAAGACCGGCAGGAAATTCACGCCCGACGAGAGGAACACCCTCACCTACGACAGGCTCTTTCGAGAGGTGTACCTCAGGCTCTACGAGGTGCTCGGGCCCGTGAACAAGACCATCGCGAAGATCACGGGCTACCCGGCCGAGGTCTGAGAAACCCTCGGCACGACCCGGCGCCGGCAGGCCGTCTCGGGCGGGCCGCACCACAGGGACCGGACATCGCACGGGCCGCGGGACTCCGACACGAGCCCCACACATACGCCGAACGGCTCGATCCCGCCTTGAAGGCCGCAAACCGGCCCACGGGGGTACCTCGAGGATCAGCGGCCGCCCGGCCGGGGCCTTAAGGGGCCTTGGCATGAACCTGTGGCGGCAGACAGCCTCGGGCGGGAACCGCAAGGGCATCGCTGAATGCCGGGCGTGCCTGGAACCCAAACCACCAGGGCGACCGCCGGTATCGAGAAAACATCACCTGCCGGCCAAGACAGGGCCGCTTTCCGGTATTTCGTCGAGGAGTCCCGCCACCCCCGGCCGCCCTTTTTGCGGCACCCGCACGATGCCCGCATCCTGGGAGAGGCGCGGACCACGAGCGTGAATGGAAAGCGGCGGAAAGGCAGGCGTGCGCAAGCGGCCTTGCCCTTTCACGGCCGCCACACCTGGTGCATGCACCGTCAAGGGCCTTGACTTTCGCCTGCCTTTGTCGGAGATAGGTGACACAGAGTGCAGTCACCTCGCAAGGGGTCGTATGAGGGGTTCGAAGAGGGCGGTCATCCTGATCGGTGTGCTTGCATGCCTAGGTATGCCCATCGACACCCCTGCCGCCACCGCCCGCCTGAGCTGGAGCCCGAACACCGAGCCGGACCTCGAGGGGTACCGCGTGTTCGTCGGCACGTCCAGCCGGGCGTACACGAAGACCATCACCATCGGCCGCATCACCTCCATCGACATCGCCGACCTCTCACCGGGCGCGACCTACTACTTCGCCCTCAAGGCGTTCGACTTCTCGGGGAACGAGAGCCCGTACTCGGACGAGGTGCGTCTCAGCGTCCCGTCATCCCCTGCGGGCTCGGGCGGGAGTTCGGGCGGTTCCGGTTCTTCCTCGGGCGTCATCGACGAGATCGCAGCCGCTCTCGAGCGTCTGCAGCGCGATCTCATGACCCTGTTCGGGCTCGGCCCCGAGGTGCCGTTGTACGGCCTGGGGAGCTTCAGCTCGGTGGCATCGGCATCCGCACCTTCAGGGGCGTATCCCGAGGGAGCGCCGCTGATCGACCAGGCGGGACTGTACGCGGCTGCCCTCACCAGGGCGTATCCCGTCCGGGACGTGATCCTCGAGGTGGACCAGGCATTCGACCTCAGCGTGCTGTATCCGGACGGGAGCTTCCTCTTCTTCCCGCTCAGCGACACGTACCCTGAGATAGAGGACGGGATCGTGACGCCTGGAGAGCCGGGATCGTTTTTGTACGTCGCCTTCGACGAGGCGCTCGAGATCGACCACGTCCTGAGGATCTCGGTTGCATCCGAGATCTGCGACATCTGTTCGTATGATCCGGGCCTGCATGCGGTCCTTGCGGACATGACGACAGGGGCGGTCGTCGCCTTCGGGACCGGCGCCACGGACGAGGCCAGGCCTCTGGCCCTCTGCAGGGGCGGATCCTTTGCGCCCGCGCCGTCCGCGGTCGCGACCTCAGACCCTGCCAGTCTCACCTTCGACATCCTGCCCTACGGCCTCGAGCTGGCATCACCGGCGGTGGTGACGATCCCCTGGCAGGAAGCGGCGGCCTTGGTGGAGATCTACGACGAGGATCGAGGCCTGTGGGTCCCCATCGAGGATACCCTCGTGGAAGGAGGTCTCGTGAGCTTCTCCACCCAGGAACTCGGACGGTTCCGTGTGAGCGCCCCACCCGAGGAGACCCGGGGGGACGACGGTTCCTGGGCAGGGGCCGAGACGTGCTTCATTGAGGCATGCCGCTAGCTTGAGCGTCCTCACCGCCACCCGTCTCGCGTAACGTGCGGCGGTGTCGACCACCCCGTGATGTGCCGGCCCTTCCCGTGTGTGCCGCCGTTGCGTGCGGGGCGGCACGATAGGGCGTAAATTGCTTGTCCTTCAGCATATACAGGAAGAGCGTGACCTTGGGCGAGATTCCGCCTTGATATCATCCCTGAGGGCTCTCTCGTGACGCACCCGGACAAACACGAGACGCCCGGTCTCAAGAAGCGGCATGCAGCGGCGGTGCCCCGGGCAGCGGCCGCAGCGCTCGGCCTCAAGGGTCAGTTCGCGTCTCGGGAGATGCGGCCGGTAGGCGCATGCAGGAGATGGCGAAAGAGGGTTTCATGCTCACAGGTGGAGGAATGCCTTTTATGGCCTGCTTTCGTTGCCCTCGCATCAAAACCTTGCTATTCTGACATACAGGCCATCGAGCCTCGCATGCCATTCCAACGCTGAGAGAGGAGGATCACCCCATGCACAAGGCCCACTCGCACCTCGTTCTCGCTGTCTTCATGATCCTTTGCGTATCCTGGAGCCTCGCGCTCGCGCAGGAACCGGCGGACAACACTGGCCAGGACTTCACGCGGCCCACGGGCAAGCTCGAGCTCGGGGTGGTGCACATGGACATGATCGCCGATGCATGGAGCGAGTCCATCGTGGCAAAGGCGAGCCTGCCCTGCACCCTAGAGGGCCTCTGGAAGGCCTCCATCAGCGCGGAGCAGCCCTATACCTGGATCAAGGGCGCGACCAGGAAGAACCCTTACGGAAGGAGGCTCAAGGGCTTCTCGGAGGTCGTCCTCGAAGGGCTCGTGATCGCCCCGCCCGAGGGCGGGTGGACCTGGGCAGCAGGCGCCCAGTGGATACCGCCTTCAGCGTCCAAAGACGAGCTCGGCACCGGCAGGCACCAGCTCGTGCCCACGCTCGGCGCCAGGTACGACCTGGGGGGCTGGATGCAGGGCGCCTGGTGCGGCGCCCGTCTCGGCCACGCCTTCGACGTGGCCGGGTACGAGGGCTACCCGCACATCAGCCAGACCGTCTTCCAGCCCATGCTGAACATCGACCTGCCCGGCTCCTGGTTCCTCACCTTCTCGCCAGAGGCGAGGTACGACTGGAAGAACGAGGAATGGTTCATACCCTTCGACATCACGGCGGGCAAGCTCGCGCAGAACGGGCTCGTGGTGCTCTTCACCTACCGATCGGCCATAAACGACGACATGCTCCTGTACGTGAACACCTTCGAGCTGAGGGTGAGGTACCTCTTCGACGCGGACGTGCGGACAATCCTCTCAGGCGCATCCTCAGCGGTGAACGACGTGCTCGGCGGGACGCCCATGGACATACCGGAACCCAAGGGCCCATAGATACACGCCCAAGGCACGCTTCATCCCTTTCGGCAAGACCGGCCTTGGCCGGCATCAGGCCCCGCATCGTCGGTTAAGACAGACGGCGCTCCGACCAAAGGCCGCAACAGCCCTTCCCCCCGCACGCAGGGCCCTGGCGGGGCACCCAGTGCCGGCATACACCACAAGCCTTGTGCCTGAGGCGAAGAGGCGCACAGCTCCGATCGCCTCCCTTTCCAAGATCCTTTGTGTCACGTTCTGATGCCGCTGAGGCTGATGTGAGGACAGGACCGTCTCGATCCAGCTCCCCGAGGCGCCTCGCACCAAGCACTCTCCACACCCGAGAGCCGATTCCCTGCCGTTGAGGCGGGTGAGCCCCTCGGGCGCGATGTCAACGAGGGCACCCTGGTTGCTTACGAACAGTTCCTCGGTGCTTATATGGGTGTCTCCCTGCGGCACGGAGTCAGCCGACCACAGTCACGTTCGATTGCGGTCTCTCACGCCCTGCTTGCTCATGTTGGGAGGAGACAGGACCCGCATCATCATCTGCAGAGCCGTTCACCCTCCAATGCCCTTGTACGAGCGCCTGTCCCCCTGCGGCGGGTTCTTTCCTCGAGGTTGCGGCTTCAGGTGAGGGCTCCGGGCGTGCTTCGCGCTCTCTACGAGGTCTTTCCCCTTCTGAACTGCAAGGCGGATCCAGGTGGTGTCAGTGAAGGTGGGCCAGGTGTATCGAAGAAAAAGGATGTCTCTTCTCCGCTGAAGGAACGGTCGTCTCACGTGTCACGCGTTCACGCCGCCCCCTTGAACCAGAAAATACAAATGAGCGAGGGGCGGGTATCACACCCGCCCCTCGCAGTGTTCTCGTCTCAGACCTCGTTGGCCGAGGCAAAGGAGGTCTGTCTGCCTTTCTTACGGATCAGATCGATCAGATCACGGTAGTAATCTTCGTCGCCCACGAGGATCTCGAAGTAATCATCGTCGAGGATCATTCTCTGGATCCCGGAGAGCACCGACATGTAGTTGCTGCTGAAATCACCGTACCACCACGGGCAGCCGTGCGCGTCCGCAAGGGAGAGCGACGGGGCGCCTTCGCCGAAGGTGATCCCGTAGTATCCGGCTGCATAGGTGACGGTCGCTGTCGGCCTGTATGAGCCGAAGCCTTTACTGATCAGCACGTCGTCGTCAGCGATGGTGATGTCCGGGGTGAGGGTGAGCACCTGGTGCGTGCTGTCCCAGGCGAGGTCGTAGTCCACCGAGTAGAGCGTGGTGTCGGTCAGCGGTAGCATCCGCTCGTCACCGGCCGTGGAGACCACGATCGCGAGGTAAGCTTCGAGCTGGACTGCGTCATAGATGCTGGAGTGCCCGGTGAGCATGGGCTCGCTGAAGGTGATGCCGAAAGAGGTGACGAGCGGGGAGAGGACGTCGCCCTCGTCGTCATACATGAACTTGTCGCCGCTGAAGGCGCCGCTCGCCGCGAAGGTGCCGATCTGGACGTCGATGTTGGAGATGAAGGGGATGATGTTGTCCCTGACCACGCTCTGCATGACGAAGATCGCGCCGGCGTTGACCGGGATCGAGCTGCAGCCGACCTCACAGGGCAGCCAGAGCTTGCTGCAGTCGGGTCCCTCGCAATCCGAGGCAGCGGTAACGTTCCTGTAGACGTAGCCGGACTTGATGACCTGGAGGTAGTAGCCATCGCCCGCCGGGACGTTGGAGATGGTGAACGTGCCGTTCGCGGCGGTGGTGGCGTAGCTGATCAGGTTGCTGTCATCGTCGAACAGCGCCACGGTGGCGTCGGCGAGGGGGTTGGTGCCGTAGGTCTTGTCATAGACCACGCCCGCCACGGAGTTGGTCGGGTTGCTCACCTCGAACACGATGGAGGAATTGAGCTTGTCGACCGGCGTGTCCGCGCCGCTGCCGCTCTCCTCGACATCACTGTCGTTGTCGCCGTCGTTCAGGTCCGAGTAGCCGACGTATGCATACTCGATGAACGAAGCGCCGTCGTACGGGTCACCGGTCACGGTGCCCAGGTCGCAGCTCACGAAGTAGGGCCCCTTGTAGTTCGCCGGGACGTTGTTGAACGTGAACTGACCCTGCGCGCTCGTCTTCACCTTGTAGACCTTGCCGTTGTAGGCCACGGACACGGTGGCACCCTCTATGAGAGCCCCGGTGCACGCGTCTACCACGACGCCCGAGATGGAGCCCGTGGGCGTGAAGACCGAAGGATTCGGGTTCACCACGCTCGCGCTCTCATCGCCCTCCGCACAGCCTGCCACATAGAAGCCGAGCATGAGCAGTGCGACCAAAGTCAGGAACCTCTTAGCCATATCTTCCTCCTCTACTTAATTTATTTTCTCTGGGACCAGCCTCACACACTACGCGTCATCGCCGCCATGCCACATCAGGGTCTATTATAAATGGCGGACCCTGTTTGTCAACAAGGAAATCTTTCGGGTTTCCGCCGAGAACGCACGCGATGCACGCACCTCTCGACCCACCATGCACCCGTGACGTGGCTACACAGCAACACATTTGCATCGTGCATTCTGGATGCAACATGCATGCCTTCCAGATATACGAGTAAAACCGTTATGTTATCTGCAAGGACGCGCGCCGGCCTGTGGGAAATCCGACACAGTGCGACGCGGCGCGTACACACCCGACGCCCTTGCGCGCGGAGCCGGGCTCTGGTAAAACGCTCGGTGTGCCGGAGTGGTGGAACTGGTAGACGCGTCGGACTCAAAATCCGATGGACGTTACGTCCGTGGGGGTTCGATTCCCTTCTCCGGCACCACGCCTTTCCTTATCCCCCGTGGGCAGGGCCCGCAGGCGCAGGTGAACTTCGGGGATCCCTCCCGCCGCTTCCGGCACGAAGCGTCCCGAGGGCAAGACGAAGCAAGACGCCCCCAGGCATCGCGGCGGGCCTGAGATGCAGACCATTGCGCTTTCCGCCTGCACCGAAGGCAGGCCGAGACTGTGGCACAGGCACGATGCGGCCCTGTCCTTGGATGCCTGGGGCAAAGCGTGCGTGCCCGTGCGCGCGTCCACGGAACCGGCTGCTCGAGACGTCAATGCATTCAAGCCGCGGGCACGTCGGGCAGCCCGGCCCTCCCCGCGCACCCGCCCACGGCCGGTCCTTCAAGGTATCGATGGCGCCACGGGCATCCCCCGAGAGAAGGGGCTCGGCCGCAGAGCCGCCGAGAGGCCGAGCGCCCATGGCGCCGCCGGCCGGGGCGGCCTTCAGCGCGCCTGCGCCATACCACCCTGGATAGTCCGTTCACTCGGGGATTTCTCTCAGGGTGGGGAAGCGGCATTCAGCGCGGCTCCGCCATACCACCCGGCCGGACATGCGCAGTGCGCGCCTGCCCGGGGAGCCTGTCGCCGCTGTGAAGCCCCCCTCTGCGAGAAGGCCGCTCCAGCGGCACGGCCGGAGCGCCTCGCTGTCCGCCGATGCCACGGGTGCGCCCGCGAACACGGTCGGCCTCCCACCCGCAAGACACACGCCGAGCGGGTCCGCTCACGGGCGCCGGACGCCACGGCGAAGCCGCCCTCGAGGGGTCAGCGCTATGGCCACACCAGCGGCAACAGCCACAGCGCCGCGTTTCCCGCCGCGTGCACGACGAAGCCGGGCCAGACGTTTTGCCTCCACTCGAACAGGAGGGCGAACACGACACCCCCCGTGAACGGGACCAGGGGCAGCCCGCCGTGGAGCGAGGCGAAGGCGGCGGCGGTCACGGGCACGCACGCCCATGCGGGAAACACCTTCCTCAGCCGGCCGTAGACGAGCCCCCTGAAGAAGAGCTCCTCGGTGAACGGCCCCGCGAGGCAGGCGGCCGACAGGTAAACGGGCGTAAACGTTGCGGGACCTCCCGCACGGAGAGCCGCAAGCGGCCTGACCCCGAAGAGGGCGAGCCAGGCGGCATCCGCGAGCAACACGAGGCAGCCGAAGGCGGCCGAGGCCCCCAGGCCGACGGCGAGCTCGAAGGGGATGGAGGCTGCCTTGATGCCGCTCTCGCCGAATGCCGTGGCCAGGATGCAGGCCGCCTCCACGACCCTCGCGACGAGCGTCCAGGCAAGGACATCGATGGGTACGAGCGGCGAGGCGAGGCGGAAGGCCGCCTCCACCGCGCACACGAGCACGATCGCCCTTACGGCCCTGTCCATGTCTCCCACATATAGAAGGAAACACACCCGTGTTGCAAGAAACCCGGGCAAGGGTCCGCCCCCTCACTCCCCTGACGCTCACCCGCACTTGGGACTCGGCGGCGGGCTCCGCCGCACGGGTTATCCGCCCCTGACGGGTCTTAAGCGGCCCCGAGCACCCTCGACCACCCGGACGGCACAAAACCCCTCTGTTCCCCACCGAGCCCGCCTGCCGGAATTGACCGGGAGCGCGTGATGCGGCTATACTGCCTGCCATGAAGAGGGTCGTCATCGGGACCGCGGGGCACGTGGACCACGGCAAGACCTCGCTCATAAAGGCCATCACGGGCATAGACTGCGACAGGCTCAAGGAGGAGAAGGAGCGCGGGCTCACCATCGAGCTCGGGTTCGCCTCCATGACCCTGCCCTCCGGCGAGCGCGTCGGCGTGGTGGACGTGCCGGGCCACGTGCGCTTCATCAGGCACATGCTCTCGGGCGCCTCGGGCATCGACCTCGTGCTCCTCGTGATCGCGGCCGACGAGGGCGTCATGCCCCAGACGCGCGAGCACGTGCAGATCCTGGAGCTTTTGGGCATAGAGCGGGGGGTCGTGGCGCTCACCAAGAAGGACCTGGTGGAGAACGACCTGCTCGAGCTCGCCGCATCCGAGGTCCGCGACTTCCTCTCCGCCACGTCCCTGAGAGACGCACCTGTCGTGGCCGTGAGCTCGGTGACGCTCGAGGGGATCCCCGAGCTCATGAGGACCATCGAGGAGCAGGTGGGGCTCGCCTCGGAGCGGCGCGCGACGGGCATACCCGTGCTCCCCGTGGACCGCGTCTTCACCGTCAAGGGGTTCGGCACCGTCGTCACCGGCACGCTCGCGAGGGGATCGCTGGCCCCGGGCATGGACGTGGAGATCCTCCCGTCGGGCACTTCCGCGAAGATCAGGAACATCCAGGTGCACGATACCGACGTCCAGGAGGCTCTGGCGGGGCTGCGCACGGCCGTGAACCTCCAGGGCGTGTCCACCTCCGAGATCGAGCGCGGCCAGTGGGTCGCGCCCTCCGGCGTCTTCAGGCCGACAAAGGCCGTGGACGCAAGGGTCACCCTGGTGGGCCGGCCGCCCAAGAGCGGCATCCGCATGCACATCGGCACCGCGGAGGTGCAGGGCACCATGAGCGTCCACGCATCCGGAGAGGCCGTCTACGCGCGGGTACGGCTGAAGAGGCCGGTCGTGGCCGCTTTCGGGGACCGGTTCATCCTGAGATCGGGAAACGGCGCCCTCACCGTGGCAGGCGGGGTGGTGCTGAACCCGCACCCGAAGAGGAGGTTCTCCCTCGAGGTCATGGAGGCCCTCTGCTCGGACGACATCCAGCGACAGGTGGAAGGCCTGGCCGTGGACGCGGGGGTCAGGGGCCTGTCCAAACAGGAGATCGAGGCCGCCTTCGCCCGGGACCCCGAGCAGGCCGTCCGCGGGGTCGAGGCCCTTGCGTCCTCGGGCAGGATCGTGAGGTACGACGCGACCGCCGATCTGTACGTCCACCGAAGGTACCTCGACCGGCTCGAGGAGCAGATAACGGCCGAGCTCGACCGCTTCCACGCGGAGTTCCCCGCCTCGCCGGGCATGCCGCGCGAGCACCTGCGCAGCTCGGTCGCCCCCGGGGCGGACGCGAAGCTCTTCCACAAGGCGATCTTGAACCTCGCCAAGAAGGGGGCGGTCGCGCAGGACGGGCCGGTGCTCGCCCGCTCGGGGTTCAGGCCGGGCCTCGAGTCACGGCGCACTGACCTCGGCAGGAAGATCGCCGGTATCATCGACGAGGCCGGCTTCGAGCCGCCACGCCTCCAGGAGCTTGCCCAGTCGCTGGACATAGCCCTGAAGGAGGTGCAGGAGATCGTGGGGTTCCTCTCGAGGGAAGGCCTCGTGGTGAAGGTCAAGGACGACATCCACATCTCGAGGAGGAACGAGGAGACCCTCAGGCGCCGGGTGCGGGAGTTCCTCGAAGAGCGCGGATCCATGACGCCGGTGGACATGAAGGATGTCCTGGGCGTGTCCAGGAAATACGCAATCCCCTACCTCGAGTACCTGGACCGCATCCGCTTCACCCTCAGGGTGGGGGATGTGCGAAGGCTCGCATCGGCGCCGAACACGTGAGGCGGCTTCGAGGGGAACGGCCGCAAGCCACGCCCGGCGGGCGAGCCCCGCGCTTTCACCGGGGGCGTCAAACCCGGGATCAGGACCCTGCCCCAGGGCCTCACTTCCTCGGCATCAGCTTGCGGACGAGGAACGCCCTGTCCCTGAGCTTGAGCTTCCAGTACAGCGGGCTCAACACGAGCGCGCGAATGATCTCCCTCTTCGTCATGGGGCATTCCTCCGTCAATTTCCTGGCCACATACGGAGGAATGCCATTTCCGTGCCAGAAATTACATAGAACAATAATTTCGGTACACTATGAGATTTGACAGGGGAGATGGCGGCCCGGGAGACCCTTGATATGTCGATTTATTGACGCTTGTCGGCGGGGTTGTCCGCCCGCGCAGGGCCACTCGAGCAGGCCCGGGCGACGAGCTCGTCCAGCTCGTCTCGGGGAGCGGCCTCGGGGTATTTCTCCCTCACCGCCCTGAACCTCGCGCATGCGGCCTCGAGGTTGCCCTTCCTGAGGTAGAACCTCCCCACCGAGAGCATGTTCTGGCCGAGCCTCGCCCTTGCCTCCCCCAGGCATGCCCTGGCCATCTCGACGTGGGGGGAAGACGGGTAGGCGGCGAGGAACGACTCGAAGGCGGTCACCGCCCTGTTGGTCTCGGTCTGGTCACGGTCGTAGGTGGACATCTGGTTGAAGTGGCACATGCCGATGCGGAAGAGGCAGTACCCGGCCTGGGCGTCCGTGGGGTAGAGGAGCCTGTACTCCTGGTACGACTTGAGGGCCGAAGCATAGTCCCCGGTGTCGAAGTAGAGGTCTGCGGTGGCCAGGAGCGCCCTGCGCGCGAGCTCGTCTGACGGGTAGTACGTCCTCACCTTCATGAAGGCCTCGGCCGCCTTCTCCACCTTGCCCTCCCTCGCAAGGGAAGCCCCTTCCTCGAAGAGCTCGGAGGCGGGCCTCTTGCCCTCGGGCTCGTGGGCGCACCCCGACACACAGGCAAGGATGGCGACGATCACGATCAGCGCTGCCGTTCGGCCCATACGGCCACCAAGACTAGGACAGATCACGTGGGCGATCAAGGGATTTTTGGCCTCACGCCCGGCCGGCCTCAGTCAAGGACGAGCCCGGGACGGGCCCGCACGCACCCCCGCACGTGGTTTCCGAGTACGACGCCTTTTTCTGGATACGCGCTCGATCGACGCGCGCATGGCCGCCCCGTGGGACGTGCGAGGTGTCGTCCCAGCTGCCTCGCCCCCAAGGCGCGGCATGCAGGGCAGCCCTTCACAGGATTTGCCTAAAAACGGCCTCAGGCCCTGTCGCATGGCGCCCACGATCACACCGCCACGGGCGAGGGCGACGGGGCTGCTCCTCTTTCAGAAACCATGCGCCGCCGCATCACGAGGGCCCACCCGCTTTCGGCCCGCGCAAGCCCGATGCACAGCCCGCCGCCAAGCAACGGGCGAAGGCGGCGACGCCTGCACCGTGGCGGCGCCGGCCTCCCGCGCCCCCCACGCAGACATGGGCGCCGAGAGAAGGCCCCCTCCACGACCCAAAAAGGCGTCCTTTGGCCCGGCTCCCCCAGGGGCAGGCTTACGGATGCGAGATCACGGGAAGATCTCCACCACGGCGCCGCCCCGCACCGAGAGCACCCTCGGCTGTTTCTCGAGCGACCCGTCGGGGAACAGGCTCGTGAGGCCGCTCGCGCCGTCGTACCGCCTGACGGAAGCGAGCCGCGCGGCGACGCCCTTGCGGGAACGCACCCCTTCCTGCAGGATGTTCGAGACGATGCGCGCCGTGTCGTAGGCGCTCGCCTCCCACACCCCGGGGTTCGCGCCGTACGGCCTGAACGCCTCCGCGAAATCCCTCGCGGCGGACGAGTAGCCGTGCGGGAAGAACCCGCTCAAGAAGACCGCGCCCTCGACGTTCGCCCCACCTGCCCGCATGAGGTCGGGGCTGTCCCACAGGCTGGGGCCGAAGAGCCTTATGCCCTGCCTCTTGAGGTAGGCGAGGTACGAGGCGATCATGCCCGCGTTCGCGGCCTCGTCCGGCACGAGCAACGCCTGCACCTGGCGTGCCCCTTCGCCCATGCCCTTGAACAGCTCCCTGAGCTCGAGCTGGAAGTCGGGGTGCGTGGGAGGGTAGGTCCTTGCGGCAAGGACGCGCACGCCGTAGGTGGGCGCGAGTCGGGTAAAGTGGTGCGCGAGGGTCTTGCCGAACTGGTCGTCCGGGCCGAAGACCGCGAACCTCGTGACCCCGAGCGAGGCGGCGGCGGCCAGCAGCGCATGCGCCTGCGTCTCGACCGTGAGGAAGTTCCTGAAGCACACCGTGCCTTTCGACCCCGCCGGCTCCGCCTGCGTGAACGAGATCACAGGCAGGCCGGCCGGCGTGGCATGCGAGCAGGCGACCTCGACCGCCTTCTCGCCCACCGGCCCGATGACGGCCAGGACCCTGTCGTCAGAGGCGAGCCCGTCCACGATGGATGCGAGCTTGCCCATGTCGTCCCCGTAGTCCTTCACCACGAACTCGATGCCCAGCCCTTCGCCCCCGAAGACCCCGGAGGCGCACATGACCCCGCGGAGAATCTTCTGGCCGACCGCCTCCCACCTCCCGCTCAGCGGGACGACGAGCCCCACCACCGGCGTCTCCGCGCGCGCGCCGGGGACGGCGCACACCTCCAGCGCCAGGATGGTCGCTACGAAGACTACGATCAGGCGCCTCATGCTCTCGGTATCCCGCTGGGCATAGTAACCCCCGGAACATCCGGGGTCAAGGCCGGCAGCCTTGCCCCGGGGAAAGACCGCTCCGGGGCCAGACCGCAGGTGTGCACGGGCCAGACTGAGGACGTAGATCGACTGGAGACAGGCCACCCACCCAACCCCGATGTGCGGGGGCGCGACGCCTGTTCGTGGGCCTCGTTCCGGAGGGACCTTCCTCCCAATTCCGGTGAGTACGTGCGTGACGGCGTCCAGCCTGCCTATGGAATCAAATCTCCCACCAGACCCCCGGTGTGCGCGGGCGAGAGGGTCCACATCCTGCTCGGGATACACGGCCCTGAACAGACCTCCGGTGCACACGGGCGCGGCCCTCTTCGCGGCCCACGGCGAAGGCGCCGGATGTCCCGAGGGGTCAGCCTGCACGCACCGAGTCCTCGGCAGGCACGCGCGAGACCCCGCGCTCGGCGCCCTTCAAGGACCCCGCCCCCCATGCCCTGCCGTCTTCCCCGGACCAGGGCCCGCTTCCGCCGCACGGTTGTGGTCCCGGCGATCGCCGGGCGCCGGGCCGCCCTGCCTGCGAGCACCCGTTTGACTTTGGCCTGCCCATGGGTTAGACGGTGGGACATGTTCGGCATAGGCGGCCAGGAACTCCTCGTGATACTCGTGATAGCGCTCATCGTGCTTGGCCCCAAGAACCTCCCGGAGATCGCACGCACCCTGGGCAGGGCGTTCGGCCAGTTCCAGAGGGCCACGGACGACATCAAGCGGGAGTTCGAGTCGAGCCTCACCGAGAGGCCCTCGCCGGAAGCGAAGAAGGACGACGAGAGACGGCCGGAGAGGGACGACCCACAGAAGGCCGCCGAGTGAGCGGGGCTCGGGGAGAAGGCGCGTGGACGAGGAACGGATGCCCATCACCGAGCACCTCGAGGAGCTCAGGCGGAGGATCCTCAAGTGCCTGGCCGCGATCGGCGTCGGCTTCGCCCTGTCCTACTCCTTCGCGAGCCGGATCTTCGACCTGCTCACCTGGCCGCTCGTGCAGGCCATGCCCGAAGGGAGCACCCTCATCTACACCTCGCTCCAGGAGGCGTTCGTCACCTACCTCAAGGTGTCCTTCTTCGCCGGTCTCTTCCTCGCGGCGCCGGTGGTCTTCTACCAGGCGTGGAAGTTCGTGATGCCAGGGCTCTACCCGAACGAGCGGAGGTACGTGCACCCCTTCATGGCCGCGGCGATCTTGTTCTTTCTCTTGGGGGCGTCCTTCGCGTTCTTCGTGGCCTTCCCCTTCGGCTTCAGGTTCTTCCTCAGCTTTTCCACGGACCACATCCGGGCGCTGCCCTCGATGAAGGAGTACCTGAGCCTGTGCATGAGCCTCATCATCGCCTTCGGGGTCACCTTCGAGCTGCCGGTGGTCATGTTCTTCCTGGCGAGGATGGGTGTCGTCACCCACAGGACGCTGACGAAGAACCGCAAGTACGCGATCCTGATCATCGCCATAGCGGCTGCGGTGCTGACCCCGCCGGACGTGCTCAGCATGGCCCTCTTGGGTGTGCCGCTCTACGCGCTGTTCGAACTGAGCGTCGCGGTGACGTACCTCTTCGGGAAGCGCGAGGCGGAGCCGGTCGTCAGCCGCTGACGATCTCCACGACCTCGAACTCGCGCCTGCCGGCGGGCGTCTCCACCACCACCTCGTCCGACACCCTCTTGCCGATGAGGGCCTTTGCCATGGGGGACTCGACCGAGATCTTCCCCTTCGAGATGTCGGACTCGTCCACCCCCACGATCTGGTAGCGGCTCTCCTCGCCCGTGTCGACGTTGACGAGCACGAAGGTGGACCCGAACACGATGCGGTCCGTGGGAAGCCTGCTCGTGTCGACGATCTCCGCGTTGCCGAGCTTGTTCTCGAGATCCTGCATCCGCGCCTCGATGAAGGCCTGGCGTTCCTTGGCGTAGATGTACTCTGCGTTCTCGGACAGGTCGCCGTGGCCGCGTGCCTCCTCTATGGCCGCGATGATCTTGGGCCTCTCGTGCTTCTTGAGCCTCTCGAGCTCCTCCCTAAGCGCCGCGTATCCTTCCCGGGTTATGGGGTTGCGTTTCATGGCCATGTTCGCTTCCTCACAAAAGAAAAAGATACCGGTAGGGCACTACCAGTATCGATGACGGGATTATCGACAAAAGGCGGCCTGTGTGTCAAGGGAAAACGGGCCGGGTGGTGACGGGGCAGCCCACGTACCGGGCACGGGGAAGGGGCGCGGCACTCTCCCGGGGGCCTGTGCTCTGCGGTGACTTCCGGGGACGCGAGCGGATCCCAGGGAAGGGGTTTCCTCGTGCGCGGCGCACCCACCACGCATGGCACGGCGGGGTCCCGGGGGGTGGGGCAAGGGAGTTGGGCATTGACTTGGCGTGGCGTTTGCCGCTATAGGGACACTCTACTGCATTCCCGGAGGAGACCATGACTGCACAGGAAAGGTTCACGCTCGAAGGTAAGACGCGGGAGCTGAGAAAGAAGAAGGTGAGGGCGCTGAGAAGGCAGGGCGTCTTGCCCGGGGTGATCTTCGGCAAGGACGTGGAACCCCTCCATGTGCAGGTCGACGAGCACGACTTCGAGCTGCTGTACCGCAAGGCCCACAAGACCTCCATCGTGACCGTCGACGTCGACGGGAAGAAGACCGACGTCCTGATCCACTCCATACACCGGGACAAGATCACCGGCAGGCCCCTGCACGTGGAGTTCCTCAAGGTGGACTTGAAGAGGCAGGTCACCGTCGAGGTACCGCTCGTCTTCGTCGGGGTCTCCCCTGCCGAGAAGTCCGGGCTGGGCAAGATCACCCACGAGGAGACCTCCATCCACCTCAGGTGCGCCCCGGACAGGATCCCGGAGTCCATCGAGGTGGACGTTTCGGTCATCAAGAGCAAGCACGACGTGATACACGCGGCCGACCTCAAGCTCCCAGAGGGCGTCCACCTCGGCCACGGCGTGAGCGACCGCAAGGTGATCGCATCGCTCGTCTCGGCGCGCGTCGCCGAGGCCGCGCCGGAGACCGTGGAGGCGGAGGCCGCCGAGGGGACCGAAGCAGCCCAGGAGGGCTGACTCACCCCTTGACCATGGCGAACGGCCTGAGCCGGGCCACGGGCCTGGCGATGCCCGCGCCCGAGACCGTGTCCACGACATCGGAAACGTCCTTGTAGGCGTCCGGGATCTCTTCCGCGAGCGTGGCCTTCGAGGCCGCCATGGCCCGGATCCCTTTGTGCCTGAGCTCGTCCAGGATCTTCCTGCCCCTGGATACCCTCTTCGCCTCGTGCCTCGACAGCAGCCTCCCGGCGCCGTGGCAGGCGCTGAAGAAGGTCTCCCTGGCGCCGTCGAGGGCGCACAGGATGAAGGACATCCTGCCCATGTCGCCGGGAACGAGCACGGGCTGGCCCGTGACCGCGTACCTCGCGGGCAGCCTCACATCGCCTGCGGGCAGGGCCCTCGTGGCGCCCTTGCGGTGGATACAGGCCTCCACCACCCGGCCCTCCCACTCCACCCGCTCGACCTTGGCCACGTTGTGGCAGCAGTCCACGAGCATGCGCATGCCGAGCCTCTCGAAGGAGAGGCCGAAGACGCGCTCGAACGCGCGCCTCACGAGATACGCCACGATCGCCCGGTTCGCGAAGGCGAAGTTGGCCGAGGCGGCCATGGCCCCGAGATACTCCCTGCCCTCCCTGCTCCGCACGGGCGCGCAGGCGAGCTGGCGGTCCGGCAGGTCTATGCCGTACCTGGCGGACGCCGCTATCATGTCCCGCACGTACTCGTCGCAGACCTGGTGCCCGAACCCCCGCGACCCCGTGTGCACGAGCACCACGACCTGTCCCTCGAAGAGCCCGAAGGCTTCGGCGGTTTTCCGGTCATGGATCTCCTGGACCACGTCCAGTTCCAGGAAGTGGTTTCCGGAACCCAGGGTCCCGAGCTGGGGCATGCCCCTCTCGTAGGCCCTGGCAGAGGCTGCATCGGGGTCGGCGCCGGGGATGCACCCCCCGTCCTCGAAGGCGTCGAGGTCTTCGGCCGGCAAGTACCCTTTCCTCACGGCCCAGCCGGCCCCCTGCTCGAGCACCCTCCTGAACTCCTTCTCGGTGACGCCGGTGATGCCGCCTTTGGACCCCACTCCCGAGGGGACCTCGTTGAAGAGCGCCGCCAGCAGGACCTCCGTATGCAAGGCGGCGTCCTTCTCCTCGAGCCCGGTGAGGATGCACCCCACACCGCAATTGATGTCGTAGCCCACCCCTCCCGGGGAGATGACCCCCTCGTCAAGGGAGAAGGCGGCCACCCCGCCGATGGGGAACCCGTAGCCCCAGTGGATGTCGGGCATGGCGATCGAGGGCCCGATGATGCCCGGCAGGCACGCCACGTTCACCACCTGCTGCAGCACGTTGTCGTGCTCGATCGTGCGCTCGATCGCCCTGTTGGCGTACACGAGCCCCCTGCTCCTCATGGGCGGGACACGCTCGATCTCGATGCGGTACTCGTCGATGCGGCGTTTGACCGGTTGAGGCATGGATCCCCCCATTACACGTCGAGAACGACGGTGGCCGTGACGTCCCCCCCGTCGCGCTCGATCGAGAGCCCGTGGTAGGTCACGGCCTTCACCTCGAGGGCGAGAGTCCCGCACCCGAACGCGCCTTCGAGCTCCGCCGCCAGGCAAGTTCCCGCAACGGCGATGCGGCCCACGGTGTACACCCTGAACCCCTTCACCCCCACCAGGTAGAGCACCTCCTGCAACCACCTCACGAGGAGGTCCTCCATGTCCATGCCCTCGAGTTCCACGCGCAGGGTCTCCTCGGGATACGAGGTACGGGCGTCGAGCACCTCGCAGAGGCCGAGGGCGGCCTCGGCGAAGAGGGCCTCGATAGACGGGGCCCTGACCCGAAGCGCCATATCCGCGGTATGGTCCACGAGAGCGTACGGCATGGCCGGAAAAGAAAATGCTATCACAACAGGGGCTGCTTGTACACATCCAGCATGCCCGCAGGCAAAAGACGCGATCGACCTCCCATGCCCGAACGGCAGGCGGTGCATCCCCCTCGAAGGCGGGCCTGCGGTTGCACGAAACCTGGGGAGAGCGCTTGAAAGGACGGGGTCGCCCCGCGCCCTCACGTTGCGCTCGTTGCACAAAGCCGCAGGGACGCTCCCCATGGAAGATGCGGATTGCACAGACGGACCGTAAAAGTCCGCCCGAGATTCACCCTCATGCGCACAAGGCCCAGTCCAGCGCGCCTCCACGACCTGCGGGCGGGGAAGATTCACCCTCATGCGCACGGGGTCCAGCCCTGTCGTCGCTCGCTTCCCGGTACTGGAGGGCGGATTCACCCTCGTGCGCACGATGTCCAGGCCTAGGGGTGGTCTTTTTCTGGTGGGCCCCCCCGATTCACCCACATGCGAACGGGGTCCAGTCTCAGGGTTCGCTGAGAACCCGGGCCCCGCCCGGCAGGAAGGGGTGGACCCGGGAGAGCGGGCGGCCGCGGTGCGCTCCCCGCCCCAGGCTCACCAGGCTTTCGCCGAGCCCGGCCACCCTATGCACACGATGCGGGATCCTTGCCCGGAAGCAGGCCCATCTCCTCGAGGGTCGCCATGAGGGCGACGAGCGCTCTTCCCCGGTGGCTGATCGCGTTCTTCTCGTCTTCCGCGAGCTCGGCGAAGGTCTTCCCGCTTGCGGGCTCGAGGAACACCGGGTCGTACCCGAAGCCCGAGGCGCCCCTGGGCGCTTCGAGGATCAGGCCCTCGCACCTGCCCGTGGCCGTTACGATGCGGCCGTCTTCGAGCGCGAGGGCCGCCGTGCACACGAAGGCCGCCCTCCTGTCGCTCACGCCCTCCATGAGCCTGAGCAGGAGCTCGTAGTTTTCCCTGTCGGAGGCCCCCTGTCCCGCGAAACGCGCGGATCTCACCCCGGGCCTGCCGCCCAAGGCCTCCACGCACAACCCCGAGTCGTCGGCGAGGCTGGGCATGCCGCTCGCCCTGAGGTAGGCCACGGCCTTCGCCACGGCGTTGTCCTCGAAGGTGTCCCCGTTCTCCTCCACGTCGATCTCGATGCCCATCTCGCCGGGGGTCACCACGGTGATGCCGCCGGCCCCCAGGATACGCCTGATCTCCGAGATCTTTCCCGGGTTGGAGGTGGCAGCCAGGATCTTCACGTGCCCTTGAGCGCGAGCTCCTGGCTCTCGATGAGCTCGCCGATCCCCTTTTTCGCCATACCGATGAGAGCCATGAGCTCGTCCAAGGTGAACGGCGTCTTCTCGGCAGTCCCCTGGACCTCGATGATCCTTCCCGACCTCGTCATGACCACGTTCATGTCGACGCTCGCGTTCGAATCCTCCTCGTAGGTGAGGTCGAGGAGGACCTGCCCGTTCACGATGCCCACGGACACGGCGGCCACCTGCTCGAGGAGGGGGCTCCTCGCGATGAGCTGGTCTTTCAGCATGCACGCCACGGCGTCGTGGAGCGCCACGTAGGCGCCGGTGATGGCCGCTGTCCTGGTCCCGCCGTCGGCCTGGAGCACGTCGCAGTCTATCCACACGGTCCGCTCGCCGAGGTCGGCAAGGGACGCGGCAGCCCTGAGCGAGCGGCCGATGAGCCGCTGGATCTCGTGGGTCCTCCCGGCGGGCCTCCCGCGCGCGGCCTCGCGGGCGGTCCTCGTGCTCGTCGAGGCGGGGAGCATCCCGTACTCGGCCGTGATCCATCCCAGACCCGTGTTCTTGAGGTGGGGTGGCACCTTGTTCTCCACGCTCGCGGTGCACACCACCCTCGTGTCGCCTATCTCGATGAGGCACGAGCCCAGGGCGTGCTTGCAATAATGCCTCGTGATGACGGCGCGCCTCATCTCGTCCGGGGCCCTGTTGTCGCCCCTCCTCGTCGCCTTGGGCGGCTGCAACCCCTTGTCGCGCAGAAGTTCTTCTATGGATGCCATCGCCAAGCCCCCTTCGCGTCCTTTGGGGCATTCTACGGGCCATGCCCCATGAAGTCAACCTCGGCGCAGGATCATACCCAGGCTTCAAGCTGCCGGATGCCTCATTTCGAGGGGAGCCCCCGGACCAAGTCGGCGGACGCGAGAGAGACCGGGGCCCCCTGAGAGGGGGAGGCGCCTCGCGAAGACGACCGGGTGGGGGCTGGATGCCCAGCTTCACCTCGCGACACCGAAAAGAGCGCCCCTGGAGGGAAAGGCCTCCATGCCGCGAGGCGCTGGAACGTCATCGAGCACTTCACGCCGCTCGTCGCCGTTGCACAGGTCGGCCGGTTTCCTGTACGTTGTGACAGGGAAACACCCATGGGATCCACAGGCGCATTCTTCGACTTCGACAGGACGCTCATCGACGTCGAGAGCCCGAGGCTCGGCATCCTCTACCTCAGGCGGCACCGCCTGATCGGGCCCGCCTTCCTCCTCAAGGTCGCATGCGCGAACCTCCTGTACAAGAGGGGTGCGATCAGCGACCATGCCATGGCGAGGATCCTCATCGGCTTCTACAAGGGCAGGCAGCCTGCGCCCTTCGAGGAGGGGGCCCAAGGCTACTGGCGCGAGGTGATCAGGCCGCACCTCGCCCCCGCCGTAGTGCACAGGCTGAGGGAGCACCAGGCTTCGGGGCACGTGACCGTCCTCGTCTCGGCGGGGCTCAGGTACCTGCTCACGCCGGTTGCGGCCGAGCTGGGCTTCGACCACCTCCTCTGCACGGAGCTCGAAAAGGGTCCGGACGGCTCGTTCACCGGCGGGACCGTCGGCCCTATCTGTTCGGGAGCGGTCAAGGGCGAACTCGTGAGGCGCCTGGCCGAAAGGGAGGGTATCGACCTGCGTGCGTCCTACGCATACGGCGACCACGAGGCCGACCTCGCCATGCTGGAACTCGTGGGACACCCCGTCGCCGTGGAGCCGACCCAAAGGCTCAGGGTCGAGGCCCTGAAGAGGAACTGGCCGATCATTTCCCACCGCTGACGCGTCTACGGCGGGCACCTCAGGTATCCTGGCCTGCACGGGAAAAGGCAGCGGAGACCGGGCCCGCCTTCCCCCTCTCGACAACCACACCCTGGGCCCAAGACCCAGGGGCAGGTGGACGTGGGGAGCAAGGCGGCCTCAGCCTTCTTTGCGCGGCCGCGGGCTCTCTCTTTTCCCGACGGGTCGAGCACGGTCTTCGGTACCCCGCTTGCGACCCCACCTGGGGCCCTCGAGGCCCCCGTCTCTTTCGTGCAGGCTCGGGCACACCGACCTATCCCCTGCCCCGCCGGATGCGAGGGCCGACTCGAAGCGGCCCCATCAAAGGGTGTCCGCTTGCCGGGGCCGCCCATCACCCCGCCCGGCATCAATAGCCCCTGCGGGCGCCGAGCGCCGCCTCGAGCCTCTGCACACCCAGCGAGCAGGTGAAGGTCAGGACGAAGTACAAGGCGGTGATCGTGATCCAGATCTCGAAGGTCCGGTAGGTGGACGCCATGATCTCCAGGCCCTGGAAGGTGAGCTCCGGGATCGAGATGACCGAGACGATGGCCGAGTCCTTGATCGTGGAGATCACCTGGCCGGCATAGGGGGGCAGCGTGCGCGCCAGGGCCTGGGGGAAGATCACGTGGCGGAGCTGCTGGAGCCTAGTGAACCCGAGGGCGCTCGATGCCTCCCACTGGCCCCTGTCGATGGACTGGACCCCTGCCCGGACGATCTCGGCGATGTATGCTCCCTCGTAGATGGCGAGCATGAAGACCGCCGAGGCGAACACGGGCATCTTGGTCACCGGGGCGCAGCAGCCCTCGAGGAATCCCTGCATGCCGGGACCGAGCGACAAGAGGAGCGTCTCGACGCCGAGCGCCCGGACGAGCTGGTCGCTCACGAAGTAGTACACGATGTAGACGAGCACAAGGGGCGGCATGTTCCTGACGAGCTCGACGTAGGTCCTGCCCAGGAGTCTCCCGACCAGGTTCCTGCCGATCCTGAGAAGCGCCGTCAGGACGCCCAGGGGCGTGGCGAGCAGGGTCGCCCACACGCTGAGCTTGATGGTCATGAGGAACCCCTTCACGATGAGGTTCGGAACCCAGCGCGAGCCGGCCTCGTCGTAGTAGAAGAAGAACTGGGGGATCACGGACCAGTTCCAGTTGTACCTGACCCTGGATCCCATGAGGTAGCCGAGCCACAGCACCAAGGCGGCACACGCCGCCCCGACGACCACATCGATCCAACCCACGGGCCTCCTGCTCACCTCGAGACGCCCCCCTGCGGTCCGTCACTCCACGAGGCCTTTCCAGTCTTTGGTCTCGAACCAGTAGTGCTTCCTCTCCTTGAACCAGCCCTCGGCCTCCACCACGGTGATCCAATTGTCCAGGAAGTTCAGGGTGTCCACGTCCCCCTTGACCACCGCGAACCCGATGGGCTCCCTGGTGAAGTCCCCCTTCACCGGCATAAAGAGCCTGTCGGGGTATTCGAGCGCCTTGAAGGCCGGCAGCGGGGCCGAGGCGACGAGCGCGTGCACGCGGCCGTTCAAGAGCTCCTGCACGGCCTGGGACTCGTCGTCGAAGAGCCTGAGCGAGGCCTTCGGCAGGTACTTCTTCACCGCCGCGGCCGCCGTGGTGCCGGTGCGGGCGGCGATTGCGACCGAGGGCTTGTCGAAGTCCTCGAGCCTCGAGAAGCCCTTGGCGAGCTTTTTGTTGGCCACGATGGACATGCCCGTGTAGTCGTATGGTCTCGAGAAGTTCACCTTGAGGTTACGCTCCGGGGTGATGCCCATGCCCCCGATGATGATGTCGAACTTGCCCGTGAGCAGGGCGGGGATGATGCCCGACCACTTGGTGGGCACGAACTCGACCTTCACCCCCATGTCGGCGGCGAGCCTCTTGGCCACGTCGATCTCGAAGCCGATGAGGTTGCCCTTCTTGTCGTTCATGGCCCAGGGGACGAAGGTGGACATGCCCACCCTGAGGACCCCCCTCTTCAGCACCTGCTCGATGGTGCTCTGGCCTGCGAGATCCTCCCTGAGGCTCTTCGCGTAGGCGGGCGACAGAGCGCATCCGAGTCCGAACGCCAGGATCGTGCATACGACCGTCAACCGTTTCATCATGGTTCACCTCCCTGATTCCCGATGCGGGGGTCACGCCCCGAACCGCCTGAACCTCTCCTCCACTGCGTGCGCCGCGGCCGACAGGCTCATCGTGACGGCCAGGTAGACCGCGGCCACCGCAAGCCACACCTCGAACACGAGAAAGGTCTCCGCGACGATCGCCTGCGCCTGCATGGCGAGGTCGTACACGGCGATGGTGCTCACGAGCGCGGAGTCCTTCACGAGGGACACGGTCTGGCCGGTCACCGTGGGGACGATCTTGCGTACGGCCTGGGGCAGGATCACGTGGCGGTACGTCTCGGCCGCGCTCAACCCGAGGCTCTGCGCCGCCTCCCACTGGCCCCTCGCGACCGACAGGATCCCGGCGCGGAAGATCTCGCACAGGTACGCCCCCTCGAACAGGCTGAGCGCCAGCACCGCGGTGAGGAACGAGTCGAGTCCCACCAGGGGAGAGACGACGAAGTACATGAAGAAGATCTGGATGATGAGCGGCGTGTTCCTCACGAGCTCGAGGTACACCCGGGCGGCCGCCCGGGCCGCCACGGACCCCGAGAGCCTCATGAGGGCGGCCGCCACCCCGAAGGCGAAGGCGAGCACGAGGCTGGCCAGGGTGATCTTGAAGGTCACGAGCAGTCCCCTCGAAAGCGGCCCGAGCACGACACCCGCCGCCGTGAACTCCACGAAGAACCTCGGGACCCGGTACCACTGCCAGGTGTACCCCGACGAGGCAATCCCCTTCCCCACAATCAACGCGACGACCCCTACGAAGGCGAGGTACCAGGCGAGGTCCCCGGCGAGCCCGAACCGTTTGGCGGTTGTGCCGGGTGGTCGGGCCGCGGTCCCGGGTCCCCTCACGCCCCACCCCCCGTGGAGGCCTGGCGGCCGAAGACGGTGCTTACGAGCGAGCGCGCCTCTTCCTGGATGAGGGCCAGATGGTCGGGACCCCTGAAGCTCTCTGCGTAGATCTTGTAGACGTCCTCCGTGCCCGAGGGCCGAGCAGCGAACCAGCCCGAGGCCGTTACGACCTTTATGCCGCCGATGGCCGCGCCGTTCGCCGGCGCCCTCGTGAGGACGGCTGTCACCGCATCGCCGGCCAGCACCCTCGCCTCGACCATGTCCGGGGTGATTCCCGAGAGCGCCGCCTTCTCCCTCGGGCCCGCAGGCACGTCGATCCTCTCGTAGTGGTACACGCCGAAGCGTTCTTCGAGTTCCCGGTAGAGATCCGAGGGGTCCTTGCCCGTGCGCGCGAGCATCTCCGCCGCGACGAGCGCCATGGCGATGCCGTCCTTGTCCGTGGTCCACACCGAGCCGTCCATGCACACGAGCGACGCGCCTGCGCTCTCCTCTCCCGCGAAGGCCACGCGGCCCCCGATCAGGGGCTCGACGAACCACTTGAACCCTACCGGGGTCTCGAAGAGCTCCCTTCGGACGAGCTCCGCGGCCCTGTCAATCATGGCGCTGCTCACGAGCGTCTTGCCCACGCCCGAGGACGGCAGCCAGGAGGGCCTCGAGGAAAAGAGGTGCACCACGGCCGCCGCCAGGAAGTGGTTCGGGTTCATGAGCCCGGCCTTCCCGGTCACGATCCCGTGCCTGTCGAAGTCCGGGTCGTTGCCGAAGGCGAGGTCGTAGCGGTCTTTCAGCGCCACGAGGGACGCCATGGCGTACGGCGACGAACAGTCCATGCGGATCCGGCCGTCGTGATCGAGGGTCATGAAGCCGAAGGTCGCATCCGCGGTGTCGTGCAGGACATCTATGGACAGGGCGTAGCGCTCGGCTATCCGGTGCCAGTAGGACGCGCCCGAACCGCCCAGGGCGTCGGCGCAGAGCCTGAGGCCGGAAGATGCGATGGATCCCATGTCGATGACCGAGGCGAGCCCCTCGACATACGGCCCGGTGAAGTCGTACCTGGTGGTGGTGGGGGCTGACAGCGCCCGTTCGTAGGGGATCCGCCTGACACCGGCCAGGCGGCCCTCCAACAGGGCGTTCGCGCGTTTCTCGATCCACCCCGTGGTCTTGGTGTCCGCGGGGCCTCCCTCCGGCGGGTTGTACTTGAACCCGCCGTCCTCGGGGCCGTTGTGCGAAGGGGTGATCACGATCCCGTCCGCGGGGTCCGATGACCTCGAGCGGTTGTACTCGATGACGGCCCTGGACACCGACGGCGTGGGGGTGAACCCCAGGTCCTCGTCCACCATCGCCGTGAGAGCGTTGGCTGCAAGCACCTCGATCGCGGTCTTGAAGGCCGGCTCCGACAGCGCGTGGGTGTCCCTGCCCACGAACACGGGGCCCGTGATCCCGAATTCCCTCTTGTAATCGCAGATGGCCTGCGTGATGGCCAGGATGTGGTCCTCGTTGAAGCTGGCGGCGATCGACGACCCCCTGTGTCCCGAGGTGCCGAACGACACGCGGCACCCCGGGTGGGCCGGGTCGGGCCTGGTGCGGTAGTACGCATCCACCAGCGAGGCGGTGTCCACGAGCATCGATCTTGGCACGGGCTTCCCTGCCAGGTCATGGACGGCCATGACTCACCCTCCTGTCAATCGTGGATCGAAAAACGTCCGAACGCGGGACATCCGGCAACGACCCCGCCATTGTACCCGAATTGTGCTCACCGGTAAACCTCGGGCGAGAAACGGGGTTGACGGATGTAGACGACCGGTCTATTATATCCCCCATGGCCCGCACCCCCTCGAGGCAGACCATCATCGAAGAAGGCGCGCGCATCGTGCACGCCCGGGGTTTCAGGGCGGCCGGGCTCAAGGAGATACTGGATGCCGCGGGCGTGCCCAAGGGATCGTTCTACTTCCATTTCAAAAGCAAGGAGGACTTCGGGCTCGCCCTCGTGGACCACTTCCAGAGCCTCATCGAGTCGGCGGGCGAGAAACTCCTCGGCGACCAGGGGACTCCCCCCCTGGAAAGGCTCGCTCGCTTCATGGACGCCTACGAGAACATGTTCGAGAAGATGGGGTTCAGCCGCGGCTGCCCCATCGGCAACCTCATGCAGGAGATGAGCGACGTGAGCGAGGCATTCAGGGAGAGGGTCGCACGGGCCTACGAGGGCATGCACGCCGCCATACAGGCGGTCCTCGACGAGGCGAAGGGCCTGGGCCAGGTGGCCGGGCACCTGGACACGGAAGAGACGGCATGGTTCATCCTCGACAGCTGGGAGGGCGCCATCATGCACATGAAGCTCGCGAAGTCGACCCGCCCCTTGAGGATATGCAGGCGCATGGTCTTCGAGCGCATCCTGGCCGGGGCTGACGCGCACGCGCGCAAGAGAGGAGGGAAAAGGCATGGGTGAATGGAAGAAGACGGGGTGCGTGCTCTGCGCGCAGAACTGCGGGCTCGAGGTGTACGTGGAGAACAACCGCATCGTCAAGGCGAGGGGCGACAGGGACAACCCCCGCTCCAAGGGCTACCTGTGCCGCAAGGGCGCCAACATCGCCTTCCACCAGCACCACGCGGACAGGATCTCCTCTCCCCTCAAGAGGGTGGGCGACCGCTTCGAGCGCATCTCCTGGGACCAGGCGATCGGGGAGATCGCCGAGAGGCTCAAGGCGATCGTCGAGACCCACGGCCCGAGGAGCCTCGCATACATGGGCGGAGGGGGACAGGGCTGCCACTTCGAGGCCGCATTCGGTGTGAGGCTCATGCGGGCGCTCGGCTCCCGTTACCACTACAACGCCCTCGCCCAGGAGCTTACCGGCATCTTCTGGGCCTCGGGCAGGCTCGCGGGCAGGCAGTACCTCTACGCCATCCCCCACGAGGAGGAAGCGGACATGCTCGTGGCCGTGGGGTGGAACGGCATGCAGAGCCACCAGATGCCGCGCGCGCCCCTGGTCTTGAGGGAGTTCTCCAAGAACCCGGACAAGCTGCTCGTGGTCATCGACCCGCGCAGGTCCGAGACGGCCGAGATCGCCGACATCCACCTTCCCGTGAGGCCCGGGACGGACGCGCTCCTCGCCAGGGCCATGATCTCGATCATCCTCGAGGAGGGCTGGCAGGACAGGGAGTACCTCGAGCTGCATGTCCAGGGCTTCGAGGAGATCGAGCCCTGGTTCAGGGGGTTCGACGCCCGCGACGCGGTGAGGGTCTGCGAGCTCGACTATGACGCCGTGCGTGGGCTCTGCAGACTCATGACCACGCGCAGGTGGTGCATGCACACGGACCTCGGCGTGTACATGAACCGCCACAGCACGGCGACCACCTACCTCCTGCTCCTCCTGCTCGCCGTCTGCGGCAGGCTCTGCGTGCCGGGCGGCAACGTGATCCCCGGCCACCTCATGCCCATCGGCGCGCACACCGACGAGCGCGACCCGAAGAACTGGAAGACCGTGACCACGGGGTTCCCTGCGCTCATGGGCGTGTACCCCCCCAACGTCATGCCCGAGGAGATCCTCTCGGACCACCCGGAGCGGCTCAGGGCGGTGCTGTGCTGCCAGTCGAACCCGCTGAGGTCGTTCGCGGACACCACCATGTACGAGAAGGCGTTCGGAAGGCTCGACCTGCTCGTCACCTGCGAGCTCTCCATGACCGAGACGGCGCGCCTGTCCCACTACGTCCTGCCCGCGCGCTCGGGCTACGAGTCGTGGGACGGGACCTTCTTCGCCTGGACCTTCCCCGAGATCTACTTCCAGATGAGGCGGCCCGTGGTCGAGCCCGAGGGCGAGAGGCTGGAGCTGAGCAGCATCCACACGATGCTCGCCGAGAAACTCGGCATCGTCCCTCCCATACCCGACTCTCTCGTCGAGGCCGCCTCCAAGGACCGTCTCACCTTCGGCGCGGAGCTCATGAACTACGCGACCGCCGAGCCGAGGGCGCTTGCGAACATGCCGTTCATCCTCGCGAAGACCCTGGGAGAGCGGCTCGGCTCACCCAACCTGGCCGCCCTGTGGGGACTCCTCCAGACGGCGCCCAAGTCCTTCAGGAAGGCGGCTGCGAGGGCCGGGTTCACGCCCGGCATCACGATGGGGGAGGAGATCTTCCAGGCGATCCTCGACCACCCGGAGGGGTTGATCCTGGGGCTCGCCGACAAGGAGGACAACTTCTCGATGATCGCCCACGAGGACAAGAAACTCCACGTCTCCATCCCGGAGATGGACCCCTGGGTGAGGGAGATCGAGCCCGGCCGCGAAGAAGAGGCGCTGGCGCCCCACCCAGACTACCCCCTCATCCTCCAGGCCGGCAGACACATGAGCGCAAACGCGAACACCCTCATGCGCGACCCTGCATGGAACGAGGGCAGACGTGCCTGCACCGTGAGCGTCCACCCGGAGGACGCCGGCAGGATCGGCATCTCGGACGGCCAGATCGTGCGCGTGATCACCGAGGCCGGCGAGGTCGAGGTGGAGGCCGAGGTGACCGAGGCGACGAGGAAGGGACAGGTCCTCATACCCCACGGGTTCGGGCTCGTCTACCAGGGCAGGGCCTACGGAGCCAACGTGAACCGGCTCACGAAGACCACGAACCGCGACAGGTTCGCAGCCACGCCCATCCACAGGTACGTGCCCTGCAGGATAGAGCCCGCATGAACACGCAACCGGGCACCGCGCCCGACCCCAAGGCCCGGGTGACGCAGCCCCTGCAGGCCGCACCGGTGGACCGCCCCCACGTGAGCGGTGGTGCCGCCGGCGCCAGGATACGGTTCAACAGGAACGAGCTCGCGGGCGCGTTCGGGGACATGGGCACGGACATCCCCCTGCTCATCGGGGTGACGCTTGCCTGCGGGCTGGACGCGACGAGCGTGCTCGTCATGTTCGGCCTGATGCAGGTCTTCACGGGGCTTTCCTACAGGATGCCCATGCCGGTTCAACCCCTGAAGGCCATGGCAGCCATAGTGATATCCCAGCAGGTCACGGCCGCCCAGCTCCACGGCGCGGGGCTTGCCATCGGCCTCGTCATGCTCCTGCTCGCGCTCACCGGGATGCTCGACTGGTTGGGGAGGGTGGTACCCAAGTGCGTGATCAGGGGTATCCAGCTCGGGCTCGGGCTCCAGCTGGCAGGCGTGGCGCTCGGCAAGTTCGTGCTGTCGGACGGTGCCATGGGTTATGTGTTGGCGTTGGCCGCCTTCGTCGCCACCGTGGCGCTCCTCGGGAACAGGCGCTTCCCGGCCGCGCTCGCGGTGGTCGTCATGGGGCTCGTCTACGCCTTCGCCTTCAATCTCGAGGGCGACGCCCTGGCCTCGAGCCTCGGCTTCCACCTGCCATCGCTCGCCTCGTTCAGCCCCGCGGACATGGCGACCGGCTTCGTGGTGCTCGCCCTGCCCCAGATCCCCCTGTCGCTGTGCAACTCGGTGCTCGCCACGCGCCAGCTCGCCGTCGACCTCTTCCCGGAGCGCCCCCTGTCGATCAAGAGGATCGGGCTCACCTACGCCGTCATGAACCTCGTCAACCCGTGGTTCGGCGGCGTGCCCACCTGCCACGGCTCCGGCGGCATGGCCGGCCACTTCGCCTTCGGCGGGCGCACCGGCGGGTCGGTGGTCATCTACGGCGCCCTGCTCGTCACGTGCGGGCTCTTTCTGGGGACCGGCTTCGACCACGTCGTGAAGGCGTTCCCCCTGCCCATGCTCGGCGTGCTGCTGCTCTTCGAGGCCCTCGCCCTCATCTGGCTCATCCGGGACGTCGTGGGCGAGGCGAACGGCTTCCCCGTCACCGTTCTCGTGGGCCTGGTGGCAGCCGGGCTCCCCTACGGGTACGTGATAGGGCTGATCGCGGGAACCGTGCTCTGGCGCCTCGGCAGACGGGCGAGGCTCGTGAGCCCTGATGCACCGTGAGCCGCAAGGGGCGGGCCGGCGAGAGGACCGTGCGTGCATTCACGAACACGAGGACTTTGGATCCGGCACGGCGGCGCGCACGGCGTTTTCCCGGGCATGCGCCCGAGCGGGGATCAGGCCCGTCAGGGTCCTCCTTGACGCGCCGGGGCCGGGCGGCTACGATCGGGGGTGACGGGAAAGAGACAGGCTGTGTGTACCGCTTGCGGGACGACGACGCACCAGGAGGCCGAGGCGGGCATGCCCGACGGGACCGGGCGGTTCTCTCCATGAGCGCACGGCGCCGCTTTCGTGGCAGAGCCGGGAGACGACCCGGTAGACATCCGGATCGGCCGGTTTCCCCCTGCCAGGAAGAAAGCGGGCGAGAGAAAAGGGAAGAACCTGGGGGCGCCTTCGTACAGGGGCGCACGTCCCCGGCGCCCGAGGGCACGTCAAGGGACCCCTCGTGTCCAGGTGCTGTTCGCGATCCCAGATGTCGATGCGGCGCCTGTACCGAAAGACGGGCACCGCGCATGCGGCCCTCGCTGAACCACAGGCGGGCCCTCGGGACGTTCGAGACAGGGAGGCGGCGGTGAAGATCGGACAGTACGCATTCGACGAGTTCGTGGACAAGGTGAGGGAGTTTCACGGCAGCGCCGCGCCGGGCGTCATAGCGGGCGGCGTCATGGTGGACATCGCCAGGGAACACCTTCCCCAGGGCAAGCTCTACGACGTCGTCTGCGAGAGCGCGAAGTGCCTGCCGGACGCGGTCCAGCTCCTGACGCCGTGCACCCTGGGGAACGGCTGGCTCAAGGTATGCGAGACCTCGCGCTACGCGCTCGCGTTCTTCGACAAGTACACGGGAGAGGGCGTCCGCGTGTTCCTTGACGCCTCCGCCCTCGGTCCGTGGCCTGCCCTTCGCGCCTGGTTCCTCAAGGAGAAAGCGAAGGCCGAGCAGGACCAGGCCGAGATCGTCGAGGAGATCAAGAAGGCGGGGAGGAGCATCTACGGCATCGAGCACGTGCGCGTGAAGCGGGACTTCCTCGCATCCAGGACCAGAAGGCATAGGCCGGTGTCCCTCTGCCCTTCGTGCGGGGAGGCCTACATGGCCGACCTCGGCCAGCGTTGCCCCGCATGCATGGGCACAGGCCCCTACGAGACGGGGTGAGGGGCTCTGCATGCGGCGGTCTCCCGGGTGACCGGCAGGCCGCATTCGACAGGCGACCCCGTTCCCCGAAGACCTCGAGGCCATGCGGCCATGCCCGTGACAAGGGCCGTGTCGCCGCGGCAGACCCCCCCAGGGGTCTGTGCGGGCGGTGCAACCGGAATGGCTCACGGGCCGTACCGGGGTCCCTGAGGCCGCCTGGGGGCCGGCGCAGTGCGATGCGCGACCGGCAGGATGCCGCCTTCGACCGGACGCCCTACGGGGCCGACGGTCGTGGTCTCACCCCATGGTTTGTCGCGGCCGGGTTTCCGTATGGAACGGGTGGACTTTCGGTGAGGAATACTGTAGTATCGGGGAAACCCACAAGCCGTCCCGTGTGTCTCGGGCGGCTCGGGGCTCGGGAGGCAAGCGGCATGGCAAGGGCGTTCATGGCGAGAACGACGCTCATCGCGGCCCTCTTGTGCGCCGCCATCCCCCTTTCCGGCCTCGCCATGACACCCATGAACGACGAGGACCTCGATCTCGTCTCCGGCCAGAGCGGCGTGAGCATCTTCGTGGATGTCACGATCAGCATTCACATCGACGCGATCGCCTGGGGCGACGAAGACGGCATAGGCGGCGCGCAGAGGACGAGGTCGGCGGGAGACCGCCCGTTCAACGATCGCTCCACCTCCTTCAGCATCAGTGTCTGCCCGAACCTTCCGAGCCCGCTGCTCATGGAGGTCATGAAGCGATACAGCTCGTCCCACGGCGTCTGCTTCTTCCCCGACACGGGGGCGATCTCCATCGAGAACGGCGTCTTCCAGAGACGTTGAAGGCGTGAGCCTCCGTGGGCGATCGCGCCTGTCTCGGCGACATCGATCTCCTTCTGTCTTCCCCAGACGTTGAAGGCGCGCGCGTCCGTCTGTGCGCCTCGGCATGCCCCTGGGCATCCCAGACGCCACAGGCCGGTGACACCCCCAGGGCCCTCTCCCGTGAGACGTGCGGCCGGCACTATCCGACCGCCGCCCGATCGGACCCAAGGAGCCCACCACAAGAGGGTGCACGACCGACCGAACCGAAGGCCGCCTGGTGCCTGGCACCCTGGGGAGCAAAGGACACCTGTGCCCAGGTCGTGGAAAGGAACCCGGGGCACGCGCGAGAAAAGACCGGGCGGCCTGACGCCTGCGCTTTCGGTGTCGCACAAAGCGGTGACAACCCGAGTTCGTGTGTGTACTGGCATCTTCGTGACCGGGGCCTCCCGCCCGGCCGTGGGCCCCAGGGAGAAACTCGGGCCAACGTACGAGAAACGAGCACCCCCGCAGTCGGGACACGGAGGCCGGCGAGAGACCCGGGGTTCGCGTGCGAGCAACACGGGTCACACCCTGAGCGAGGGCCAGAGCGACGAGTAGTCCACGTTCTCGAGTGCGTCCACGACCATGCGGGAAAACTCCCGGAGCTCGGCCGTCTCCTCGATACGCGCGATGGCGGTTCGCATGACCTCTCTCGCGGATTTCTCGCCGTGGGGGCAGAGGTAGTCCAGGACGGGCAGCCTCAGGTGGTTGTGCAGCCTCTTGACCGTGGGTCCGGGAAGGTACACCATGGGCCGGATGATCTCGAACGAGCCCTCAGGGACCATCACCTTGGGGGTGAGGCTCGCGAGCCTCCGGTTGTAGGCGATGTTCATGAGGAACGTCTCCGCGGCGTCGTCGGCGTGGTGCCCGAACGCCACCTTCCTCACCCCCCTGCCCTCCAGGGCCTCCCCGATGGCGCCCCTCTTGAAGGATGAACATACGTGGCAGGGCGATCGGGGGTACGCCCTGAGATCGACCTTGAGCGGGGTCTCGATGTACTCCACCGACAGCTTCTCGCAGTACTCCCTCAGGGGTGCGGTGTCGTACTCGTCGATCTTGACGTGAACGGCGCACACGTCGAACTGGAGGTGGGAGTAGTTTTTCAGGTACCACAGCACGTAGGTGAGGGTGACGCTGTCCTTCCCCCCGGAGAGCGCAACGCAGACCTTGTCCCCCTCGACGATGAGCCCGTAACGCTCGAGGGCATGGATCACGTCGGTCAGGAACCACTTGCCGAACAAGGGGTTGTGTCCCATGGGGATGTCCATCGTCTCGTGACCTCCTCTCGATATCGACCTCGAAGGCGGCAGACCGCTGCAAGGAAGGCCTTCGTTTCATGGAATGCACGAGGCCCTCGCCTGGCGGGTGCGCCCCCAAGGGGCGTCCGGGGGCCTGCGTGCGTCAACCGCTCTCCCCGACGCGCTGAGCCGTGTCCCGTGCGCCGGAAAAGGCGAGGGCGGCATACGTCACCGCGCTGCCTGTGACCCGCTCGTCGTACACCTCGTGCGCCACGAGCTCGCACCCCCTCTTTCCCAAGACCGATGACATGAGGACCAAGGCCGGCAGACCGCACACGTTGTAGGCGTCGCGGCAGGATGCGGCGCGGCCGAAGAGGCCGGACGCATCCCCCTCCATGAGACACCCCAAGAGCGCACGGTCGTGCTCCATGGCCTTATCCAGGAGACGATCCGCCCTCTGGTCGTGGCCGAACTTGAGCCCCACGTGCGAGAAGTCCACCCCGGCAACGACGAGCACCCTCCCGGGGTCCGCCGAGACGACCTCGCAGAGGGCGTCCCTGAACGCGATGAAGCGCGGGTCCTCGGCGGGGTCGCGGCCCGATCTGACGAACTCGTGGAAAGATCCGCACAGAACGGGCACGATCCTCGTTCGCGACACCCCCAGGTAGTAGGCGATGAAGAGGGCCTGGAACTCGATGGAGTGCTCTGACTTGTGATCGAGGTCGGTGGGCGCGACGCCGCCCGGCGGCATGCCCCTGGAAAGCCTCCTCACGATCTCCCTGTGGGTCTTGAGGACGCCGAAGGGGGTCTCGAAGTCCTTTTCCGTGAGGCAGTAGAGGCCGTCCGAACCGTAGTGGTTCACCCCGAGGACGACCACCGTGTCGAACGAGGCGTCCCTCAGCCTGCGATACACGTCCACGTACGTCCTGAAGGCGACCTTGAGGTCGATGTGCGGCGCCA
The DNA here is from genome assembly GCA_029552245.1 of Deltaproteobacteria bacterium. Lineage (GTDB taxonomy): Bacteria > Desulfobacterota > Desulfomonilia > UBA1062 > UBA1062 > MWEI01. The sequence continues at coordinate 275,452 of JAKPDW010000025.1, read as the reverse complement.
CGACGCCCGATATCCCGTCCTTCGTGCCCGCCGGCAGCGGGGGGAGGCTCCTCTCGAGCTCCTCTATCGACGCTGCGAGCGCCTCAGGGTCCGCCTCGTAAGACCTGCCGTCGAGTATCGTACGGCGGATGCCCGCGCGCAGGAACTCCTCCTCGACGGCCCTCCTCCTGTCCCTGAAGCGCCGGCTGTCCAGCAGCAAAGCCTCATCAAGCCTCTCCAGGAAAGCCTCGATGTGTTCCATGGGCACGATGGACCCTCCAGAGACGCGCATGAGCTCCGCCTGGATGTCCAGGAGATCCCTCGTGCCGTCCATCATGGCCAACACGCTCAGCGCACGCCTGTCCACGGCGAACCCCTCGTCGGCCATCCTCAAGGGATCCATGAATACGACCATCTCGCGCCCTTCTACCGTGACGAATACGGGCTGGATGTCGCTCCGCATGCGGGGGTGCGTCGATCTTTCCATGTCGGGAGAGCCTGCCTTGCCTCGCCCCTCCTCAGGGGTGGTGACCCGGCGCAGGTCCACAGGCAGCCGTGTCGAAACGAAAAAACGGCTGCGTCCGGGGGACCGCGCCTACTTTGCGGCCTTCCTGGCCGTCTTGGCGCCCCGCGCCGCAGGCGCTTCCGGCGCCTTCTTCCTCTTCGGCCGGGTCTTCCCGAAGGTGCCCCTGAAGATCTTTCCCCTCTTGCTCCGCTGGTCACCCTTGCCCATGGATCGGTCCTCCTTCCTGGCGTGCTCGGGCCTTCGTCTCTTGAAGAGCCCTCGCCGGGCCTTTCAAGGCTCTCTCTCGACGCCCGGCGCTCGAACGCATAACTATTCAATTTTGTTCGCACGCAACACCAATGTCAAGGGGGAACAGGTGCGGGCGCAGACGCAAGAAGGCTGGAGCCACGACGACGCCCTCGGCGTCACGGGCGCTAAAGGGTGAGGGCTCCAGGCAGCCTTCAAGGAAGGCGTTCGTGCCTGGGGGTGTGATACGCCGTGAGTGCACGAAGGTCACCGGCAAGGGTTTGGTGGGGCAGGTGTCCCTGCTGGTTTCGGGGCCGTCGTGACATCAGTGCATCTCCCGTGCGAGGCGCAGGAGGTGCTCCCGGGTGAACACGTAGGTCTTGTTGCAGAAGTGGCAGAAGATGTCGAACATCTCCTCGGTGGCAGCTATTTCCTCGATCTGTCTCTTCCCCAGGGTGACGAGCGCCTGTTCGATGCGACCCACCGAGCATGAACAGGCGAAAGACACCCGCCTCGTCTCGATGATCCTGAAGGGGGTCTGGGTGAAGATCATGCCCAGGATGTCCTCCGGCGTTTTCCCCTGCATGAGGAGCGTGGTCACCCCCGGCAGGGACTGGATGGTGCGCTCGATGGAGGAGATCAGGGCGTCGTCCCTGGGCGGCAGGGACTGCACGAGGAACCCGCCGGAAGCGCCCACGCGCTCGTCGGCCTCCACGTACACGCCGAGCCCCACCGCGGACGGCACCTGCTCGGACTCGCTGAGGTAGTAGGCTATGTCGGACGCGATCTCCCCGGTGTGGAGTTCCACGATGCCGCTGTAGGGGGCCCTGATCCTCAAGTCCCTTGTCACGGTTAGAAAACCGCGCCTGCCGATGGCGCCTCCCACGTCGAGCTTGCCGTCCACGGGAGGGAGATCGACGCGAGGCACCTGGACATAGCCTCGCACCGTCCCGTCCCCCTCGGCCTCCACCACGATCTTCTTGAGCGGTCCGTCGCCCGTGAACTTGATGGCCACGCGCTGCCCCTCGTCCAGGAGAGCGCCCAGCAACCCACCCCCGGTCAGCGCCCTGCCCAGGGCCGCCGTCGCCGTGGGGCACGTCTTGTGCCTTCTCCTGGCATCCTCTACGAGGTTCGTGGTGACGCAGGCAAGGCCGATCACGTTCCCGCCTTCGGTCATGCCCCTCACGAGGTAATCTTCCATCTGTCCGTGTCCCCCGAGGCCAATCCTGTATCAGGACCGGCCATCCAGGTCAATCCGATCCGGAAGAGACAAGGAACGGCCACAAGGATGCCTTCCGGCGATGCGGACACGGGGGCTTGCCCTGCCTCCCCCGAAAAGACGCGGGGGCATCCTCCGCGGCACCTCCTGTGCTCGTCGAGGGTCTCCAATGGCGAGCGAGCCAGGGGCAGGGACCCACCGCCCGAGTCCCGGCCTGGTTCTCCGGCGACTCATCGATACCCACCTGCCTCGTCGCCAGGGCGCGGCCCGAGGAGATCCAGGCGCTCGTGCTCGACATCCCGGTGATCCCTGCAGAAGGTCCCCCGGTGACGACATCCCAGCAGGGAACAGGCGCGCCTGCGACCCCTCCCCTGAGAAGCGTGGAGGTCCGGGACTGGTGGCCTTGCACTGCGGATCAAAGGCATCGTCCCTGCAATCCCTACCCACACCAAGCTGGGAGCCCTGTGGGAAGACGCCTCGTTCGCATCTCGTGCGGGCCGCGAAACGCGTCTTCTTGCAAGCGGGGATAAATGGTGCGATGATGGCGTATCAAGTATTCTCCATCCACGGGAAGGGTGCCATGATCGAGGTGAGGAGGGTGACGGGCAGGGGCATGCTCAAGGAATTCGTGATGCTCCCTTGGAGCGCGCGTATCTACGAGAAAGACCCGGCGTGGGTCCCCCCCCTGCTCCACGACATGTACACCATGCTCGACCCCAGGAAAGGCTACTTCTATCAGATCGGCGAGGCGGAGCTCTTCATCGCCTACCAAGACGGCAGGCCCGTGGGTCGGATCAGCGCCCACGTGAACCGCCTCTACGAGCAGCGATACGACAGGGACACCGGGTTCTTCGGCTTCTTCGAGTCGATCGACGACGTCGGGGTCGCCCGGGCACTGTTCGACACGGCCGAGGCCTGGCTCACGTCGCGGGGCAAGAAGGTCATGAACGGGCCCCAGAGCTTTTCCATCTATGACTCGGTCGGCTTCGAGGTCGAGGGCGCCCACCGCATGCCCACGGTGGGCCTCTTCCACTTCGCGCCCTACTACCGGGAACTCGCCGAGGCCTGCGGCTTGAAGAAGTGCATCGACTGGCACTGTTTCCTCGTGAAGAAATCGGACTACGACGTCTACGCCCCGTACCTCAGGGACGTGAAGGACAGGCTCCTCTCTTCGAGCGAGTTCACGTTCAAGAGGCTCGACAAGCGCGACATGGACAGGAGGATAAAGGAGATCCAGCGCATCTTCAACATCGCGTGGGAGGGCAACTGGGGCCACCTCCCCCTGACCGACGCCCAGGTGAAGATGATCGCGTCCGATCTGAAGCTGATCGCCAAGGAAGAGCTCGCGATCTTCGCCGAGAAGGACGGCGAGACGGTCGGGTTCATCGTGTCGCTGCCCGACGTGAACCCTGCGCTCAGGCTGCTTAACGGCAGGCTCTACCCATGGCGGATCGTCAGGTTTCTCCTCGAGGCGAGAAAGACGAAGCGCATCCGCACGATCATCATGGGCGTGCTGCCCGAGCACAGGGGCAAACACATAGACGACATCTTCTACCTCATGACCATCGAGGACGGGATCAGGCTCGGGTACACGGAGTCCGACTGCTCGCTCATCGTGGAGACGAACACGCGCATGATCAACGCACTGAAGCCCCTGGCGCCCTCGCCGTACAAGACGTACCGCATCTACGAGAAGCGCCTGGACTGACCCTCGGCCCACGTCGCACCACCCTCACCCCAGACTGCGATGCCGCCCCAGGCGGGGTCGATGGGGAGAGGGGCCATGGTGTTCACCACCCCCGCCCACGCACGTCATCCGGCGCCTCGCCCGCCGGGCACATGGCCGAGACAGGCGGCTTCGCCGACCACCCGGAGTCGATCGATCGGTCCCTGGCGCCGGCCTTTCGAGCCCCCTCAAGCCTTTGGGATCACCATCAGCGAAAAAAACCACCATGCCCGCAGCCAGCGACCCTGATGCCTAAGGCCCGAGCCCCCTCAACCCTCACGGATCTCCAGCCCGCCTGCGACGCATCGTCTTGAGCCCGAGCCCTCCTGGTAGGCTATCGCCAGGCGGGGCCCTATCGTAAAGACCAGGATCCCGAGCATCGACCCGACGGCGAGGTCCAGGACGTAGTGGTAACGCAGGTAGACGGTGGAGAAGAGGAGCAGTACGGTCCAAACGAGGGACCACGGCGCAAAAGAGCGCACATACCGGTATGCGAGCAACGTCGTGAGCACCGAGACGAGTGCGTGGCCGCTCGGCATGCAGTCCAGCATCCGCCCCTCGGCCCGGGCGAGGGCCTCCCTGACGAACTCGAACGTCCAGAGCCCTTCCAGCTCCTTCGTGTGGAGCCCTTCCATGAAGAACCTGGGGCCCGCCACAGGCATGAGGTAGTACCCGAGATACGACAGGTAGAACCCCATGAGGATGGTCGAGGCGGCGACATGGAACTCGTTCCTGGTGGTGCGCGATGCGTACAGGGCCATGCACAGGGTGAGCGGGAGGAGGTAGAAGCTCGCGTAGACGAGCTGCAGGAACTCGGTGAGCAAGGGATGCATCACCTTCTCGAGGAGCACGGTGGGGTCTTCTCCGAGAAACACCAGTCTGTCTGCGGCCATGACCAGCGCGTCGTACTCGCGTGGGTTGACCAGCGGGATGAGCGTCCTGTTCTCCAGGTAGATCGTGATCAGGAAGACGAGAACGTACCAGTCCCTGAAGACCGTGAGCGCCCTCTTGCCGCTGTTCCTGCAGAGCACGGCAGCGGAAACGATGCATGCCACGATGACGCAGTTCGTCGCCAAGATGCCTTTCGTCCCGGCTGGACCTCCGGCCGCGAGCGCGGCCAAGGCGAACAACACCGCCATGTCCAGGGTGAGAACCTCTTCGAGACTGAAGATGTCGGACAGCTTGCGCAGAGACATGCATCCCCCCGATCACGCGTTGCAGACACGGATTCTAGCCGCCACACAGGATTCCATCAAGCCGGAGCGGCTCGACGGCGCCCCAAAAGCGTGCGGCCTCTCCCATCAACCCATCGCCATGCCCGGACCCGCGCCGCTTGGTCGCAGAACGCGGATACGCCCGAGTGCGAAGACCGACCGGACGGCATCGAGAAGGGTCGTCTCAAGACCCTCCCCCTTCCCCATGGGCGCCCACGGCCTACCCGGAGACCTAAGACCGTCTCGTCTCGAGCCCAAACCGTGGATGTGGCGCCATCGATCCCCGCGCACGACACGTCCCGCCTCTTCACGCCCGCATTCCCCACGAGCACGGTCCACCGCCATCCTGTTGCCGCCGCTTATACCGGGTTCGGCCCCGACGCCTCGATCGGCGTATCCCCAAAAAGCCGGGAGAGAAAAGACGGCGACGGGAAGCGCATGGTCTCGACGCCTGCCGCCTTCTGCTCACCCATCCTGCGGGAAGCACTCGACCTCACCCGTAAGGACGTGGATGCGGATGAGGCAGCCTTCGCCCGTATCACGCCCGGGGTACTGCCAGTAATCCCCAACCCTCGTAAGCTCTCCCCTGCAGGGGCAGGGGCACGTCACCATGATGTAGGTCGCATCGTCCTCGTCGAGGGGGAGATCGACGGGACGCCCGAGGGTTACGTGGACCTGGAGACCGCCCTCGTTGTAGAGCACCTCGACGACGGTGCAGCAACCGTCGTCGGTGATCACGCACCCGCAGAGCGCACACGAGGCGAGCACGCCCAAAAGGGCGCGTTTCCCACCTGCAGCCGCGCGGTGCTTCCTTGGGTCTCGGGGATCAATACACAAACCCTATCTCTCTCGCGTAGGAAAACTGCCTCTGCCAGGGCAGGTAGCTGTGGGCCTTCGTGATCACGTCCTCACCCACGCGCCTGACGCAGTCGGCGTCGACCTCCACGGGGTGGGTTCCTGCGACGAAACCCTTGTCTTCGGAGATGATCTCGACCTTGCCCGGCAGGCAGTCGCACTCGGCGCTTATCTTCACGAGCGCGTTTATGACCGTCGTCCTTCGGCCTATGACGTCCCAGACGGCCTTGGCCGTCTCGACGAGCTTCTCCTGGAAGGCCTCGTGATCGCCTCCCCACAGGATCTTCAGCGCCACCTCGGGGCACTGGGCGATGCACTGGGCGCACCCGATGCACACCTCGAGGTCATAGCTCGGGTAGCCGTCACCTTGCATGGACGCGGCCCCCGTGGGGCACACGCTCGCGCACACCCCGCACTTCGTGCACCTCTTCTGGTTCAGCACGGGCTTCACGTCCGCGTGCATGCGCTGCTTCTGGGCGCGGGACGCGAACCCCATGGACACGTTCTTCACGGCGCCGCCGAAGCCGGCTGCGAGGTGCCCCTTGAAGTGGGAGAAGATCACGAAGCCGTCGGCCTCATGGACGATGGATGCCACCTGCACCGTCTTGAAGTGCTTGTAGCCGGCAGGGATGTCCACCACGTTCCGGCCGTCCATGCCGTCGGCTATGACCACGTCGCATCCCAGGAAATCCCTCGTGAATCCGTGGGAAGCGGCTGTCTCGAGGGAGTCGGCCGCGTTCCTCCTGCCCCCTGAGTAGAGCACGGTGGTATCGAACACGAAAGGGTCCATGCCGAGGTCTTTGAGCCACCGCACGATCCCGCGCGCGTAGGCGGGCTCGAGATAGCTCTTGTTGCCCCTTTCCCCCCAGTGGAGCTTCACGCCCACCCTGGACCCGCGCGAAAAGGGGACATCGAGCATCCCTAGCAGGGTATCCAGGGCATCGATCGCTGCCCGGCCGGTAGCCTCTGCAGGTACGTAGGTTATACCCATGATCACCTCGTGCGTCTGTGTTGTGCGTCATATCCAATGTGCCCGATTCCCGCCCCATGTCAACATCTCACCTCCCCGCTTGCATCAGGACGCGTGGCCGTTCACGGCAGGGTGCGGGCTGCACGGGACAGGCATGAAGTGTCGGGAACACCCGCGTGCCCGTTCGCGGCAGGGTGCGGGGTGGGGATGCCCGAGGTCGGCTCGCCCGTTGGCCTGCGCAAGGGCGAACCCCGAGGGCGATGTGACTGTGGAAGAGACCTCGGGCAGGAAGGCAGGGCCCGTGGCAGATACGGGCGCCTGGGCCCGAGAAGCAGGCTGTCACTGCCTCAGGTAACGCGAAGGATACGGCGCCCCGTTCACGGGGGGCACGCGGTAGAGCTGGATCGTGGCACCCACGATGGGACTCACGTCCATGGCCACGAAGCGCCTTGCGAGCTCCTTCTTGAGCAATGCGACGCGCTCGTTCAGGTGCCATGCCCTGTCTTCGGGATCGAGGCCCAGGAGGTGCCTGACCTCCGGGGGTGGGAGGATGAACCCCTGGCACTGGTACTTGAGGATCTCCATGATGGCCTGGGCCGCCCTTGCACACCTCGCATCCGAGGTCCTCCTGCCGGCCCTCGTGTCCTTGAAGTTCACGTCACCTGCCATACCGTCACCTCCCACGCCACTTTTATTGCTATAATATGAAACAATCTACCCCTCATGACAGCAATACCCGTGCCAGGCTAACGGCTGTTCATTTATAGTTTTTATTAGGCATTCCAGTATGTTATAAAGCCACAAGCGAGCCGGCCCACAAGAGGGAATTGTTTTTCCTCACTCTTGTCGTTTTCTTGCCCTCGGCCTGCTCTCGGCGCCAGGCACACAGGGGGGCACCGGATCGCCCCAGGTCCCGCTTACGATGCCTCACCGGTCGGCAGGGCTGAGTGCCGTTGAACAACGCTTGTCCGCTTCAGGAAGATGAAACCTGAGCCCGTCTCTCTATCGGGTGTCTTTCGTCGACCGTCCTGCAAGGGGGAAACCGGCGGAACCCCGACCACCTCCATGTTCCCCAGGTCACCGCCAGGAACGGTTTTTCTTGGGTACCTACAGGATCACCCCCGGTCACCCCCCGAGGAATCAGGCGGCTCTCCACGGCTGGGCGCACCTTGCGCCGGCCCGGCCGAGCCGCGCCGGTTCTTCGCCCCGATCCCCGGTCGCGCCCTTCCCGGGCAAGGACGACGGCCCGGCAAGGCAGGACCTGAGCGCGTTGTTGCCAGGAGTTCGGAGAGACCTCTTCCCTGCCTGGATGACTGACGGGTACGTCTTTCAAGGCGCGTGGAGGTCGAGGAGTACCTTTTCCAGGATACCTGACGGGAAAGACGGCCGAAACGTGCACCCCTGAAGGCCGGCCCGAGGCCTCGGGATCAAGACTCCACCCTGTTCCTTCCCCTCTTCTTCGCCCTGTACAAGGCCTTGTCCGCGGCCTCGAGCACCTCTTCGGGCTTCGAGGCAGAGCCCCCCGGCCAGGCCGCGCCCACGCTTATGGTGATCGTGACGTTCTTGCGCCCGTGCGAACGGACACCCCTTCGGTCCGGGCTCCTGATCGGCCTCAGCGCCGACCGGATCACGAACGGGAAAGACGCCACGTCCTTCCTCAACTCCTCCAGGTGCTCGAGTGCATCCTGGGCATTCCTCCCGGAAAACACGATCGTGAACTCCTCCCCGCCGTAACGGAACGCCCTGCCCCCACCACCCACATGTCCCAGCCGCGAGGCGACCATCTTCAGCACCTGGTCTCCGGCGTCGTGACCGTAGGTATCGTTGAACTTCTTGAAGTGGTCGATGTCCACCATGGCAAGGCAGTACTCGGAGCCGAGCTTCAGGAGCTCTTCCTTGAGCGCCCTTCTCCCGGGCAGCCCGGTGAGCTCGTCCTTGAACGCCATGGCGTGGGAGATCTCCACCATGGAGACAAGGAGTATCAGCGATGCGCTCCCCAGGTGAAAGGCCGCGACCTCTCGGTCCGGCCCCGAGGCCAAGGCCGCGATGCTCGCGAGTTGCGCCCAGAAGAACCCCGCCTCCCTGGCCCCGCCCCTGACCACGAAGAGGACCGCGGTCAAGATCAGGCACACCGCGCCCGCAAGCGCCGATACCTGGGGGAGAGGGAGGGCTTCCGCGAACCCCCACGGGATCACCCCGCGCTCGAGCACGTTCACGAACCTGGAGGGGTCCCTACCCGCGACCGCCCCCACGACGAGGGGCTGCGCAAGGATCGCGAGGAGCCTCGCGATCCCCCTTGCGGTCAGCGTTCCCCTCTCCTTGAGCAGGCAGAGCACGCACAGGTTCACGGGCAAAAGCACGCTGCACGACACATACGCAACGCGCCAGTGCATGTCCGTGGGATCGTGGATGGACCCGAAGAAAGAGAGCGACCAGAGCGCCATTGCGGGACACAGCGCACCGAGGACGAGCGAGGAGCGGTCGAACCTGAGCCCGTAGGCGACGCCGAGGGCCGTGGCGAGGACAGGGTAGAGCCGGGAGACCTCGTCGAGGCAGCCCTCCATCGCGTCGAGCCTGACGAGGAGGAGGGATGCGAGCGCGAGCACGCCGCCTGGAACCAAGAATGTCATGACCTTCCTCATGTCCCTCACCCATGCGCCGGGCCGCCTCTGGTGGCCCACGTGCATCGTTACGGTAGCACAAGTGGCGAACTTGAGCGGCCCGGACCGACTCACCCCCTTCAAGGGTCCTTCCTCCGCGAGCGCCTGTTGCCATGGGGCATGCGGCTGAGGTACAGGAAGGGGGTGGACATCGTCTTCTACGAGGTCTTCAAGGAGGAGCGCGAGGCCCTCAAGCGGCATCTGCCCGGGAACACGAAGGCGGCGTTTTTCCCCCTCACCATCCAGGAGTCAGGCCACACAACGCTTCCCGGGGGAATCCTGTGCATACGGACGCAGTCGGTCATCCCCCGTGCGTGGGAGAGGGATATACAGGCGATCCTCACCAGGAGCACCGGTTACGACCACGTGCTCTCCTTTCTCGAGGCATCGCACAGGGACATCCCTGCCGGGTACCTCCCCCACTACTGCAGCCGGGCCGTGGCGGAGCACGCCCTCATGATGTGGATGGCCCTCATGCGCAGGCTCCCTGCGCAGATCGAGAACCTCACCCGCTTCGACAGGGACGGTCTCACCGGGTGGGAGTGCCTCGGCAAGACGGTCGCGGTGGTGGGCGTGGGATCCATCGGTTCGGAAGTGTGCCGCCTCGCCGGCGCGCTGGGCATGGAGGTCCTGGGTGTGGACATCGTCAGGAGGCATGGCTGGGTCAGGTACACGAACCTCGAGGACGCCCTCGCCAGGGCGGACGTCATCGTCTGCTCCATGAACCTGACCGCCGACAACGCAGGATACTTCTCCTACGATGTCCTCAAGAGGGCGAAGCCCGGCGCCGTGTTCATCAACGTGGCAAGGGGGGAGTTCGTGCGCGAGTCCGATCTCCTCAAGCTCTTGGAGGAAGGTCACCTTTCGGGTGTGGGCCTCGACGTGTACGCAGACGAGAGCGCCCTCGCCCAGGCGATGAGATCGGGCGCGCCCGGGGTTCACCCCGGGGCGGATGCGGTCTCGAGGCTCGCCATGAGGAAGGACGTCTTGTGCACCCCGCACAACGCGTTCAACACGCAGGAGTCGGTGGAGAGAAAGGCGGCCCAGACCGTGCGGCAGGCGTTGCACTTCCTCGAGCACGGCACGTTCATCTGGAACGTACCCCGGGGAGGTCACCCCCTGGGGTCCGAACAGGGCCCACCCCGAGCGTGACCGGTGGCCTGTCTGTATTATTTAGCCCTTTGGGTCTGACACAACGTCCGAACAGGGCCCACCCCGAGCGTGACCGGTGGCGCGCACGGCCGACCGGGAACTGCCGAGCGGCCATAACGAGCGGTGCGGCGGCTTCCAGCGGAGAAGAGATGACCCGGAGCACCCGGTCCCCGGCGCATACCCGGGGCCTGGGAGACCTGCCCCGAGGTTTCCGACGGGAAAGGGCCCGCCCGCCACGCCGCCGGGACCCGCTCACGGCGAGGTGTAACCCTCGGTGAGGTGGTGGTAGACCTTGTCGTAGAGGAAGATGATGCGGTTGTTGAGCTCCAGGGTGCTGTAGATCTCCAGCGGGGTCGACAGGATACGCTTCCCGATCACGTGCACCCAGATGTTCTTCCTGCTGAGCGCCAGGGCGTCGAGGATCTCGGGCAGGGGCAGCCCCTTCTCCCTGAGGGACCTGCCCTCCCGCCTGAGCATGTCCCGGTCGAAGGGGTGTCTCTGCCCCCTGAGCCCCAAGCGGACCCCCTCGAGCACCGCTCGGTTGAGCCTCTCGATCTCGTCGATGGCGGGCGCGAGTGCGGGGATCGAGGATTTGACCTCGTCGGCCCAGGCCTTGACGATCGCCTCGCGGTCCTTCTCGATCACCTTCACCAGCACGTCCGACAGGATGGGCCCGCTGCCATGCCCGTCCATCCTCGCGGGGTGAGCGGGCCCGAGGTCAGGGAAGAGCTGCATGAACGAGTCCATCATGGCCCAGGTGTCCCTGTACAACTCTATGTACCGGCCCACCGCCTTCTCGTTGGACGACCACGCCAGCGGCGGGAGATCGAAGATGGGGAAATAGGCGGCGTCCGAGGCTCGTCCCCCGGCCTGAGCCTCCCGCCCGTGGCCCTGACCTCGTAGGTGACGATGGCGAGGCTCCCGTAGTAGTCGTTCTCGACCGTGTCCACGTCGATGAGCCTCACGACCGTCCCTCTCACGCCCGTCTCCTCCTCGAGCTCCCGGAGGGCTGCGTCCTTGACCTCCTCCCCGGCCTCCGCGAACCCGATGGGAAGGCACCACATGCCCCTGTAGGGCTCGTTGTTCCTCCTGACGAGGAGGATCCGCCGGTCATCGTCCACCACGATGGCGCTCGCCACGGGCAGGGGGTTCTCGTAGAACACCGCGCCGCATGCCGGGCACCCGTCCCTCTCCCTCCCCTCGATGTCGCGCCTCACGAGAGAGGCGCCGCAATACGCGCAGTACGCCCTGCTTCTCCTCATGGCCCCCTCCTCACAGGCCTCCGGCACCTGAAGATGCCGTCGTCCTTGCTCACGACGACCTTTCCGTGAGATCTCGCGTGGTCGAACAGGTTCCTCACGAGCGCGTCCATCACCGCCTCGAGCGCCTCCGGCCTATGGTCCGCCACCTCCTTGAGGAGGAGGTGCTTCTTGGTGTCGAGGTAGTCGATGCAGGCCTCGAAGCGGTCCAGGGGAAACGCCAGCGCGTTGGCGAAGGGGATACACTCCACCTGATGGAAGTGGGGCTCGAGGAGTTGACGCCCCCCCTCAACGGAGAAGGCCTTGAAGAGTTTGTTGATCCTGAGATCGCCTGCCGGGGCTATCCCGTGTTCTTCCATCGACCGCACCACGTGGGAGATGATCTCGCCGAGAGAGGTCTCGCTGTGGGTCACGGCGATGAAGACCCCCGTGTCCTTGAGGATGCGCGAGATCTCGGGCACGAGGTGGGGGAAGAAGTAGAGCGAATAGCTCGCTATCGCAAGATCGAACCTGGCCGTCTCGAGGTCAGCCACGATGTCGGCGCTGCCCTGGATGAACGCCGCCTCGTACCCCATGCAGGTCACCGTGTCGACGAAGGCCTCTCGGTTGCGGTGATTCACCACGTCGACACCTATGACGCGGGCCTTCCTGTGGAGCCTCCCCCCGAGTGCCTCGGTGAAGAACCCGTAGCCGCACCCGAGGTCGATCACCTCCCTGGCACCGCCCAGATCGAGCCCCCTCAGCGCCTCCTCCCTCACGTCGGACCTGTTCAGAGCGTACTCGAGGATGATGTCCCTGCTCCTCTTGTGCCAGAGGAGCTCCTCGTAGGTCTTCCTGATCTCTTCTTCCGAGAAGAGCTGGTGCATGCCTTCCGTCCCTCCGACAACCCGCTCGATGCATGTCATACCATACGACAGCCTTGCATGGACTTCATCGGCAGGGCTATGATGAAACTATAAGGAGGTGGGCATGGCCGAACAAGACGTGTACAGGGAACTCGCTAAAAGGCTCATGATGGAGAACTCCGAGACGGTGCGCGAGATCTGGCGTATCGTGTGCTCCGAGGAAGAGGCGGCGATCATCGCCCGTATGCCCGCGACCGTGGACGAGCTCTGCGAGGCGTTCGGGAAGGGCAGGGAAGAGATGCAGGCCGTCATCGACGGTCTCTTCGCCAGGGGCGCCGTCTTCGACTACGTCAAGGACGGGGTCACGATGTACCGGGGGCCCCGCCACATCGTCCAGTTCCACGACGCCACGATCCTGTGGCCTGACGCCCCCCCTGAGCTGTTCGACCTCTGGCGCTCCTTCTCGGAGACCGACTATCCCGGCCTCCTGGAACTCGTCACCAGCCTCAAGCTGCCGTCCTTCATGCGGGTGATCCCCATCGGCGAGACCGTCGAGGCGCGCAACCAGGTGCTCGCTTTCGAGGACGCGGCGGCCATGCTGGGGTCCGCCCGGGAGATAGCGGTGACCACCTGCGTGTGCCGCAAGCTCATGGGGAGGTGCGACGCGCCCCTCGAGGTGTGCCTGCAGCTGGACCGCGGGGCGGAATACACCATCAAGCGGGGCACGGGCAGGCGCGTGGACGTCGGGGAGGCCCTCGAGATCCTCGCGCGCGCCCGGGACGCCGGCCTCGTCCACATGACCGAGAACACGGCCGGCAGGTCGAACGTCCTTTGCAACTGCTGCAGCTGCTGCTGCGAGATGCTCAGGTTCGCGACCGACACAAGGACGAAGGGCGTGGTGGCGCCGAGCAGATTCAGGCCCCGGGTGGACGCCGGGACGTGCTCGTCGTGCGGGGCATGCGCCGAGGTCTGCCCCGTGGGCGCCATGGGTGTGCCGGAAGGGGGGACGGCCGTCGTGGATGAGGCCGCGTGCATCGGCTGCGGCCTGTGCGCGAACTCGTGCCCTCTGGATGCCATTCAGCTCGTCGAGGTGAGGCCCAGGGAGTTCATACCCGGAGCGGACCGCGCCCAGTGACATGGCGCCGTGGACTGCTCCGGCAGGCAGCCTCGGGTCCCTCCCGGCGCGCAGTCAAGACGCTTGGGCCTAGGCAAACGAAGAGCCTTCTCCACGAGGGACTCTTGCACCGGCGTCCACCACGGTCGGGTCTCCCTCGGGGAGGTCGTCCGGAAGCGGGGGTTCCTGGGGATACAATCTCTTCGACGAGTTCATCGGTCTTGGTCTGGCCGTCGAGGTCGCGCGGAAGCAGGGGTCCCTCGGGATCCCTCGCGCCCTCAGACACGCGAGGGGGGCATCGCCGGCCTGCGTCCCCGCAGGCTCCGCTGCCGAGGGAGCACAAAGCGCCAGGGCGGGGAAGCGGGCCTCTCCAGGAGGCCGGCACCTGCGGGGCCTGCACGCCTCAGGCGCCCTCCGGCAGGGCTTCGACCCCTGCCGAGGGCATCATCCGCCCTTCGCATGCCCTGCGGATGCAAGGTTCACCGGTTTCCACCCCGCAGGAGGCCCCTCGCCGTCATAGTGTCACGACACGGGCTCAGTCCGGCTTCACCCCCTCGAGCACCCGCCTGAGCTGTTCCATGCTATACGGCTTCTTGATGAAACCGGTCGCCCCTAGGCCCTCGAACATCCTGCCCGCCTCCGCGACGTCGTAGCCGCTCGACAGGATGACCTTCACCCCCTCGTCCATGCGCCTGAGTGCGGCGAGGGTCTCTATGCCGTCCATGACCGGCATGGTGAGGTCGAGCACGACGCAGGCGATCTTGTCACGCTTCTCCTTGTAGATCTCGAGGGCCTGCATGCCGTCTGATGCCGTGAGCACCCGGTGGCCGAGCCGGGAGATCATGGAGGCGCAGGTTTCCCTCACCAGGTCCTCGTCGTCCACCACGAGCACGAGAAAGCCCTCCGAGGGGCCTGCCATGCCCTCACGGGCAGTATCCCCGTCCGTCGCCCCGCCCCTTTCCGACGCCCCCCCTCTGGGCTCCCCCTTTCCGGGGGCCACAGGCAGGTACACCCTGAAGGTGGTACCCTTGCCCGGCTCGGACTCCACCGTGATCGCGCCCTTGTGTGCCTTCACGATGCCGCTCACAGCGGCCATGCCGAGGCCCCTTCCCGTGAACTTGGTGGAAAAGAAGGGGTCGAACAAGAGCTCCAGGGTGTTCTCGTCCATGCCGCAGCCGGTGTCGCGGACCTCCAACACCACGTATTCCCCTGCAGCAGGCTTGTCAGGAAGGCGGCTCAGGCTCAGGTCGCCCTCGGAGCAGTACACGAGGTCCGTTGAAACGGTTATGGAGCCCGGTGCATCACCGATGGCCTCGGAGGCGTTCACGACGAGGTTCATGACGACCTGCCGGATCTGGTCCGG
Organism: Deltaproteobacteria bacterium; assembly: GCA_029552245.1. Lineage (GTDB taxonomy): Bacteria > Desulfobacterota > Desulfomonilia > UBA1062 > UBA1062 > MWEI01. Next base: position 260,345 of record JAKPDW010000025.1, on the reverse strand, counting down.
GTCGGCCTTGACGGGGGGGAGTCCCTCGGCGGCCCTCACCGTGAGGACTGCCCCCTTGGAGATGGACGCCCTGATGAGGTCCGTCATCCCCTGAATGAACCCGCTCAGTTCGATCTCCTCGAACTCCGACCTGCCCCTGCCCGAGTAGGCGAGCATCTGGTTCGTGAGGTCCGCGGCCCTCCTGGACGCCATCATGGCGTTGTCCAGGAAGGTCATCGCCCTGGACCCGGGGGGGACGTCTATCCGTGCCAGGTCGATATTCCCCAGGATGGCCATGAGGAGGTTGTTGAAGTCGTGTGCTATGCCGCCGGCCAGCACGCCGAGGCTCTCGAGCCTCTGCGCGTGGAGCATCCGCCTCTCCATCTCCATCTTCGCACCCTCGGCCTTCTTGCGGTCGGTCACGTCGCGCGCCGTGATGATCACGCTGCCCTGCCGGCTCTCACCCTCGAGCCTGCTGCCTATTGCCTCCAGGTAGATCCACGTCCCGTCCGCTTTCAATATGCGGAACTCGGTGGGGATGCCGTTGTTCGTCCCCTCGTAGACCCCTGTGAGATCGCGGGCCACGAGTTCCTTGTCTTCGGGATGGACGAGGTCGAGGGGGGATGCGCCCACGAGATGGCCCGGCGCGTAACCGAGCACGCGCGCCAGGGAAGGGGTCTCGTAGGTGATGCGGCCCTGGCTGTCGAGGATCACGATGATGTCCGCTATGTTCTGAAGGATCTGCCGGAACCGTTCCTCGTTCCGCCTGAGGGCCTCTTCGGCGAGCCTCCGGTCGGTCACGTCGTGAACGATGGAGAACAGGAGGGTTCGGCCCTCGACCGTGATGGGCCCGCTGAAGACCTCCACGTCCCGAACGACTCCGTCCGCAAGGCGGTGCTTGAAGTTGAAGTACCGCTTCCTGCTGGAGCGCGCCCGCTCCATCTCGGCGAAGATCTCCCTTGGGCTGAGCGTGTTTATGTCCGTGATCTTCATCGAGACGAGCTCGTTTTTGGAATACCCGTAGTACGAGCACGCAGCAGGGTTCGCGTCCACGATGGCGCCGCTCGCCGGGTCTACAAGGAGCATGACGGCGTGCGAGTTGTCGAACATGTTGCGGTAGCGCTCCTCGCTCTCCTTGAGCGCCAGCTCGGAGAGCCTGCGGGCCGTGATGTCCCCTATGCTCCCGAGCATGCGGTAGGGCCTCCCGGACTTGTCGGTCACGAACACGCCGTTGTCCTCGACGTATATGGTCTTGTCGTCTTTCCTGAGGATGCGGTACTCGGCCCTGAAGGGCTTGCGCGTGTTGAGCGCCCTCTCGAACGCCATGATCACTCCGGGCCTGTCCTCGGGGTGGATCATGCGCGTCCAGCCCGCCATGTCCACCGATGCGAACTCCTCCCTCGTGTACCCGGAGATCACCTCCACGGCGCCGTCCCAGGTGTGCCTGCCGGCGTCGAGGTCGACGTCGTAGACCAGCTTTCCGGTGAGCTCGGCCATGAGGCGGTATCGCTCCTCGCTCTCCTTGAGCCTGTCTTCGGCGAGCTTCCGCATGGTGATGTCGAGGGCGGTGAAGGTGTACCCTGTGCCGGGATCTCGGGGGTCAATGGGCGCAGAGCTGAGGATGATGTGGATGATGGACCCGTCCTTCCTCTTCCACCTCGTCTCGACGGTTCCCACCCCGGCCTTTTCCAGCTGGGCGTACTTCTCCCTGCCCACGCGCTCGAACTCGTCATCGTCCGGGTACAGGACGCGAGCAGAGACCCCGGTGAGTTCCTCCCTGCTGTACCCGGTCATCTCGCATACGCGGTCGTTCACCTCCTGTATCACCCTGTCGACCACCATCCCGATACCGACGGGCGCAGCCCTGAAGATGCTGTCGATCCTGGCCTGGCGCACCCTGATCTCGTCCTCGATCCGCTTTCGCCAGGTGATGTCCCTGAACTCCGTGACCCTCACCGTCTTCCCGTGGTAGGGGATCTGCTTCCCCTGGATCTCGAGCGGGTAGATCGTGCCGTCCTTGCGGATCCCCTCCACGTCGTAGGGCCTCTCGTAGCCCGAGACGATCTTCTCCATGACGTGCTCACGCCAGGAGGGGGCGATGAGCATGAGCCCGTTCATGCCTATGAGCTCCTCGCGGCTGTAACCCGTGATGACCTCGAGGCCCCTGTTGCAGTCGAGGATGAGGCCCCTGTCATGGATCCCGATGCCCCCGAAGGATGCCTCGTGCAGGGCCTTGAACCGCTCCTCGCTCTCTTTGAGCTCCTTCTCCGCGAGCTTGCGCTCGGTGATGTCGCTCAAGACACCGTCGTAGCCCACGATGTTCCCGGATGCGTCCCTGTGGATGACGGGTATGTTGCTCACCCACCTGACCGTGCCGTCCTTGCGCCTTATGCGGTGCTCGATGGGCTGGCAGCGCTCTCCGGTCGTCACCCTGTTGAAGTGTTCCCTCACGGCCTCCCTGTCATCCTCGAAGATCATGGTGTACCACAGGAACGGGTCTCGCTCGAAGTCCTCGGGAGTGTACCCGGTGACCGCCTCGCAGGCCGCGCCGTGCACCGTGCGCACCACGTTGCCGCCCTCGATGTGCACCGTGTAGATGTAATCCGTGACCGCGGAGGTGATGCGACGGTATCGCTCCTCGCTCTGTGCGATTTCCTTCTGGAGCCTGAGCTGGTCGGTCACGTCCCTGAGGAAGCTCACCACGATCCCTCCGGAGCGATGGCCGCGGACCATGGAGCCGTTGAGGACCACATCTCGCAGCTCGCCGTCCTTGCGCCTGAGCCTGCACCTGAATTCCCGTGCCGCGCCCTCGGTGCGCAGGAGTTCCAGGTAGCGCTCCCTCTCCTGTGGGTCCGCCCAGATGCCGAGGCCTGTAACCTCGCGGCCGACGAGTTCTTCCCTGGCGAAGAGGGTCAGGCTCACGAAGGCCTCGTTCACCTCGACGATCTTTCCCGTTGGCAGTTCGGACACCGCCATGGCGGTGGGGTTCGACGAGAAGAGGGCTGCGAGCACACGTGAGGTCAGGGGCCCGGACCTATGGCTTTTCGACGCAACACGGGGACCGTCCGTACCGGGCGCCCCCCGGCCCTTCCTTCTTGCATCCATATCCCTTCCTCTCCCCCTGGGGCACGTCGTACTCGGCGTCCCTGGAAGAAAAGAATAAGACGTTCTTTCTTCCTGTCAATGAGGCGCCGGGCGCGGTCACCCGTCGTCCGTGCACGGACGCTCCGGCCGCACCCGAGCCCGCAGGTCACCCCTGCATCCGCCCTTCGTGGAGACAGCTTAGGCCCTCGATCGTTGACCGCCTTGCTCGTGGGCCACCCCGCATGCTGCAACGACTCCCGTCATCGGGCATCGAGAACAAGCGCTTTGGCCTCGGGTCGCCCATCGCCTTCGGCCATCGACGGGATGAGCCGCGGGAACAAGAGTCCGGTCTTCCAAGGCCGCACCCCCGTCCCCCCTGGCCTGCGGTCCCCGTGAAGATCCGCGAGAGAAAAGGGCGGTTCACCTCCCGCATCTCCCCTCATCCGCCTGCCGCCCGGGCGGCCTTTCGTTCCTCTTCCCCTTTCTCCATCCCTTTGCAGGCGGGCCTCCTGAGCCTGAACACCGTCGTGGTCCCGGTCCTCGAGCCCTCCTCCACGTCGTCCATCCTGTCCAGGTGAAGGATGGTGACGAGCGCCGGCAGGAGGGTCATGACCGATGCGGTGACGAACACGATGGCGATCGAGTTCAACGTGGCGAAGTTCCTCACCGCGGTCACGTCCGAGATCAGGCACACGAGAAAACCGGCCAGCGTGGTCCCGTTCGCCGTGCACACCGCCTTGCCCACGTGCCCCATGGTCATGCGTATGGCGGTGTCCTTGGGCGTGCCCTGCTCGTGGAGCCTGCTGTAGTAGTGCAGGAAATGGATCGACCCGTCGATCCCGAGCCCCACGATGAGTGACCCACAGAGCACGGTGCCGATGTCGAGGGGCATGCCCACGAGCCCCATGAACCCGAGGATGAACACGAGCGGCACGAGGACCGTCAGCATGGACGCCAGCCCGCGCCTCAGCGAGCGATGGGCCAGGGAGACCATGACGAGCACCGCGCAGATGGCCAGGACCAAGCTCTGGACCTGGCTTGAGATGAGGAGGTGGTGTACGAGTCTCACCGTCGCGGGCATCCCCGCCTGGTCGATCTTCGCCCTCACCGAGCCCGCTATCGCCCCGGAGATGCCCGGTACAGACTCCACCTGCCTCGAGAACATCACCGGACGGGGGCTGAAGAGGCCCCAGAGGACGCCCTCCGTCCTCTTCACGAAGTTCTCGTTCCCGCGGATCCCCTCGGGTATCAGGCTGGTCAGCGCCTTGGCGAGCGCCACCGCCTTCTGGATCCTCAGGCTCGAGTCGAGGCGTCTCGACATACCCTCGACCGTGGTCTTCGCGTCTTCCGCACCCATGGCGCCGGACGCGACGATCATGCCCTCGATGTCGTCGGCCGCTTCGCGGGTAAGGCCCGCGCCCACGAGTCCGCCGACCCTCTCCATGATCCCGGCGACCAGGGCCTCCGGCAGGATCTCCACGGTCTCTGTCTTGAGGAAGGCCTCGACGTCCCTCCTCACGGCCTCGACATCCACGAGCCCTTCGATACCGTGCAGGGCCTTCGTGAGGGCCTCCTCCACCATGAGCGGGTCAACGACGGTCTTCTTGTCGTAATACCTGGCGAGCCACGCGACCTGCTCGGCCGCATCCCTGATCATGACCTTCTCCAGCGCGCCTCGCCCCTCTTCGGTGAGCCTGGACGGGTCCACCGTGACGATCTCCTCGGACAAGCGGCCTTGCAGGATGGCATCCAGGCGGTCGGCCACGAAGCGCATGTCCTCGGTGGACGACTCGTTCACGATGGAGTTCACCAGGGCCTTGTCCCTGCCCTCGGTGACGAAGGTTTTGAGGACGTCGTGACCCTCGAGCATGAACCACAGGTTCGCTATCCCCTCCCTCGTCTCGGGGATGGCGTACACACCGTTCAGCAGCCAGTTCTCCTGCGCTATGAGGGCGTTGATGGAGGTGAAACCCGAGGCGCCATTCTCGGTACGCATGCAGTTTTCCAGGTATTGCATGCGGTTCATGACGGCGGGGTCTTGGATGTCGGCGCGCACGTAGAGGTTGAACGGGTACATGCCGCTGAAGTGCTCCTGCAGGATGTCACATCCCCTCCTCGGCGGACTGTCCTTGGGGAGCTGGCCGATGAAGTCGACGTTCGTGCTTATCCTCGGCACGCCGAACGCCATGCCGACGCTCGCCAGGCCGACCACCACCAGGATGGCCTTCGCGTGCCTCTGCACGAAGGCCCCCAGGCTGTCGGTCGCCCGCGTGAAGGTCGTCTGCCTGGGGCCTTCATCGTCAGCGCCCTGCTGGGGGTTGACCTTGAAGATCGCAATGAACACGGCCATGAGCACGATGGAGAGGATCCACGCCGCGGCCAGGCCGAAGGCGAGCTCGAGCCCGAAGTTCTTGAAGACCTCTATGCGCGTGGTGGCGAAGGTGAGGAGACTCACGATGGTGGTGAACGCGCTCATGGTCACGGGCAGCGATATCTCCGCCGTGGAGGTGCGCACGTCGCCGCGCTTCATGTGGTGGTTGTAGTAGTGTACCGCGTAGTCGGTCCCGAGCGCGATCAGCAGGACGACGACCGCAGGGCTCAGGATGTTCACGGGGAAGGAGAAGATCGCCTGGAGGCCGAAGGTCCACACGATGGCGAACGCGACGATGGTCATGGGGAGCACGACGCCCGACACCCTCCTCAGGCCCAGGAAGATCACGGTCATGACCACGATCACGCCGAGCGGCAACAGCTTCTTCAGGTCCTCGACCATGTAGTAATTCAGGTAGTAGTTCACCGATGGGTCGCCGCCGTAATAGCGCACGTGCCCGCCGGCGATGGTGTCGATGGTCCGGTAGATCTTCTCCGCCACCTTGACCTCGTCCAGGTCGCTCTTGATGTTGGTCATGACGCAGGTGAACCGTTCGTCCGCGGATACCACGGTGTTCACGTAGGTCTCCTTGGACATCACGTAATCCCTCAGCCCCAGCGCCTCCCCGCCGTCTTTCGGCACGCTCCTGACGAGGTCGGACACCTCGATGCCGTCTTGCGTCTTCTTGATGTCGATGATGTTGGTCACGCTGGTGACGTTGAAGAGCTCGTCCATCTTCTCGAGCTCCTTCGTGATGCGGTCCACGACCGCCAGGTTCTCGGGCTTGAACACCCCGTCCTTGAACTCGATCACGGCGAACAGCATCACGTTCGACGAGAAATCCTCGTCCGCCTGGCGCAACAGCTTCGCGACCTCGTTGTGCTTCGGCAGCCAGGTGTCATGGTCGTTGTTCACGGTGATCCTGGTCGCTATCATGAAGACCATGACGCAGGTGACCGCCACCGTCACGGCGAGGACCGCGACCCTCTGCCTGACGATGAATTCGCTCATCCTTCCGAGAAGCCTGTTCATTGGTGAACCCCCCGCTTCATTCCATAGTATGCCGCATCTCCGCCCACGCACGCAGGCGATCGTTCAGACACACCCGGGTACCGAGCCCATCGGGATACACCGTAGTCCCCCCACCTTCGGCCGAGCCAGACGGCATGCAGGCGTCAATGTATTATAGCAAGCATCAATGTGAAATGAAATCTCATTTCTTGACCGTGGACGGAAACGTTGTCGCCGCCGAGGTCCTTTCGGGCTGCCTGAACATGTGAAAATTGCCGGGGGAAAAGCAGGTTCAAGCCCTGCCGGGAACTGGACGGCGCATGCGCCACTGCATGAACCCATCGAGCGCGTCCACCATGAAAACAAGGTGGTGGGCGGGCAACGACGACACGGGCCGCGTCAGGGCGTGAGACCTTCAAGCGCGATTTCCCGCACGTTCGCGATGCGCATGAGGAACGACCCCCTGGAGGAGGTCCCGCCGAGATCGAGGCTCGTCACGCACACCCGCGCGAGCGCTATGGTCCTCTCCTCGCCGTCGACCTTTTCCGTGTACGCGTGGAGGTCGTGGATGGCGTAGGGGATGCCCGAGACGTGCCCGATGTAGAGCATGATGTGGCCAGGGAACTGCAGCGTGGTTATGCCCGGGGTTGCGAGCTGGGTGATCGCAGCCCGTCTCTGAGCAGGATCGGCCTCCCCCGAGAGGTCGGCGATCACCTTGCCCACCCTTGCCTGCTGGGACGAGTTCCTGGGCATGAGGATCCCGAAGGTCGCGAAGACCTGCTGAACGAGCCGGGAGCAGTCCTGTTCACCGTACATGCCCCCCCACCCGTACGGGGCGTTGAGGAGCCTGAAGGCCTGGACGAGGGCGTTTCTCGGCGTGTAGGGCAGGTATCCCTCGCTTGTGTCCCTCGTCGCCACGTACGCCGCGTCGAAGACGCACGTGCCGTCCTGACCGCGAACGGGCACGAGGACCTTGGAGACCTCTCCGTTTACGCGCTCGAGGAGGGGGAGCCTCGTCCCCATCTGCACCCATGCCGCCCTTCGCCTGAGCATGGGGTCGAGGAAGAGGTCCGTCTTGGGCTGGAGAGTCACGACGAAGGGCTCCCACGCGCGGTAGCGCTCGATGAGGCCCCTCTCGCACACCGCGATGTCCGAGCTCCTCACCCACCCTTCGCTGTAAGGCCCGATGACGTACGTCCACCCGCCGTCTTTGCTCTCGTGACACACGGCCACCTCGCTTGCGAGGTCGAGGGTGTTGTTCTGGAGGCGGTCTATGGATCTGTCCGACGCATCCTTGTACAACGCATCAGTGGTGGGCAGGAGCCTCTGGTCGGTGAACCGGGCGACCAAGGCCCACCTGACGTCCACGGTCTCGGGGATCGAGTCGAGGGCCATGTTCCCCTTGATCTCCTCGAGCATGCCCAAGGCCTTCTTGCCGTCCGCATCGACGTACCCCCTGAGGAGGATCGATGCGTACATGCGCTCCAGCGAGTCCCTGAGGGCCTTTCCCGACCTCTTGTCCGAGAGCCTCGTCACGTCGGTCACCGCCCGGGTACGCTGCCGGGTCTGCTCGTTGAACAGGGCGATGGAACGAGCATCCATGATCACCTCGTCCACCGCGTCGCACCTGTCTATCCAGAAACCCGCCGTGTTCATCGCCGGATCGGTCCCGGGCGCCAGCGCGGGAGACCCGAGGTAGTTCACGACCACGACCTTCCTCGCGCACCCGGACCCCACGACCGTCACTGCGACCATGACGGCCAGGACGCATCGAGCCCACTTCCCCTTCCGATCCTCAGTGAACGTTCCCATAGCCTCCCCGTCCGGTGCCGGTCGTTAGCGAATCGTTACCGAAGCGGTCAACCGTAACCGGTGCGTGTCGTGTCCCCGGCACACAGGTGGCGCACCGGGCCTCACGACCGGCGAACCGGTCCTTTGCCGAACCCCCCTGCAAGGGCGACCTGACCCGTATGACCCCGCCGTCCCCCCAGGACGCCGCCGATACGGGGCCGGGCTTCCCATCAGTCCGAGAACCCAGGCGGCAAGAGCTTGCCGCCGGGAAGCGCTTCGTCCCCGCCCTGACCCCCGATGCCCCCATCCACCTTCTTCTCCGCACCCCCCAAGCCGAGTCCCTCGACCCTGAGCCCCGCGCCATCCGCCGTCACCACGATCGCCCTCTCAGGCCTCACCGGGCAGTGATGCTCGCAATACCCGCACCCGATGCACAGATCCTCCCTGACCACGGGCACCGCGAGGGCCGCATGAGGCTCCCGCCTCAACTCCACGGCACCTACGGGGCATACTTCGTCGCACACGAGGCACGCCTTCGCGGATGCCCACGCGATACAGGTCGTCGTGTCGATACGGGCGGTGCCCACCTTCACGGTCTTCTTCTCGGCCGGCGACAGGGGTCGTATGGCGCCCGTCGGGCATACCTGCGTGCAGCTGGTGCATGAGGTGTCGCACGGCCCGGACGAGAAGTCCACGGTCGGGCTGAACGCCGCGCCTGCACCCGCCAAGGCGCCAGAAGGCCTCAGGATGTTGGTGGGGCAGACCGTCATGCACAGCCCGCACCCGACGCACCTCAGTTCGAACCCCCCGCCGGGGACGGAACCGGGTGGCCTCAAGACGCCGAAACCCGCTCGTGCGACCCGGCTTCCCCCGAGGCCCACGGGGTTCAGGAACCTCGCGAGGACGGCGCCGGATGCCGCAGCGAACAGGACACCGAGGAGCACGAACCTCCGGCTGCGCGAGAAACCCGCTCCCCGACCCTGCGTCCTCCCACCGCCGGGGAGGAACCCGACCGCCGAGACCGGGCACACCCTCGCGCAGCGCATGCAGGCGATGCACTCCGCGTGGTCGGTCTTTCTCGGGTCCGGGCCGATGGCCAGCATGGGGCAACGCTCCACGCACCTCATGCACGACGTGCATCCCTCGTTCACCCTCCTCCTGACCAAGAGGGGCCTCACCGAGAAGAGCGCGAACACCGCTCCGGCAGGGCAGAGGCACCTGCACCAGAAGCGGGGCCCCAAGACCACCCCGGCGAGCGCTATGCCCGCGACGCCCGCGCTCAAGGCCTCGAGCCCGTAGTCCCTGGGCGTCACCGCCGCATACGCTATCCGCGTCATGCCGAGATCTTCCGCAAGGGGCCGAGCCGCCCTCACGAAGGCGCCTGCCGCGTCCATCCCCAGGGGGTGGAGGACAAGGCCCACAAGTCTCGCCATGATGGAGAGGGGGGAGAGAAACGCCGCAAGGGCCAGCCCGAAGGCCGCCGATGCGGCGAGGATTCCGAGGACCAGGTACTTGCCCCCCCTCATGCCCGCAGTCTTTGGCCTCGCCACCCTTCCTTGTGCACCGAAAACCGAGTCCGTCACGTCGACCAAGGCCCCGAGGGGGCATACCATGGAGCAGAAGAACCTTCCGGCGAGGAGGGTGAGGGCCAGCACGCAGAGGGCGGGCACATACCCTGCGGGAATGTCCCTTTCAGCGGAGGCCACCTGGACCACGCCCGCAGGGTCCATCCCCAGGAACCACCGTGCGGCGACGCCGCACACAAGGGACTCGGAGGCGCATACCACGAGCGCCGAGAAGATCGCGAGCGAGGCTGCCTGGGCAAGGCGTTTCGGTCTCACCGCAACGTCACCTTCTTCACCTCCAGGTTCCCCACGTCCATCCGCCCCAGTCCCCTGGCGGATGCGATCCTCACGTGCCTGACCTTCTCCGGGGGGAGCCTCCTCCCATACCAGGGGAAGGCTGCAACGGTGTAGGCGTCCGCCGCGACCATGTCCCTGGATGCGATCACGGTGTCCGCGAAGATCACCTCGCCCGGACCGGACGGCCCGTTCGTGGAAAGGACCCTGGTCGCGTCGATCACGACCAGCGAGGGTTTCAAGAGCGTGCACAAGTCCACGATCGACTCGTCGAGGTCGTGACGCCAGTGCATGACGGTCCGGTTCCACACGAGCCCCATCATCCCCTTCATGGAAAGGCTCACGCCGGTGCTCGAGTGCGACTTGGCCACGGGGACCGCGATGAGGACGTCGGCGTCGAGAACGTCCTTCATCACCTCGGCGCCCTTCAGGTCGACGCCTTGCGGTATGGCGGCCTGGCGATAGAAGTCCCTCGAGTCGAGGCCGTGGACGATGTCCCCGCCGAAGGGCCTGCACGCGTTCCTTATCTCGCCGATGCAGCGTTCGGGCGGCCTGAGCGTGTGGTCCAGGACGAGGATACGGCCTGCCCGGCATTCGCTGCACATGGCCACGATCTCCCTGACCACCTCGGGGTGCGTGGTGACGCCGTCCCTCACCCCCCCGGAAAAGCTCATGTTCGGCTTGATGACAACCTTCTGCCCCCTCTTCACGAAAGAGCCCATGCCGCCCAAGAGCTCGATGGCCATCCTCGCGGCCGGCCCGGGTGCGCCCGTGACGACGCTGAGATACGGCCTGTCGGACGCGGCCCACGACACCTTCGGGGCGAGGCCGGAAAAGGCCAGGGATGCCGCGAGCAGGCCCTGGCGCCTCATGAACTCGCGCCTGCTCAACCAGGCCACCCCGCCCATGCGGCCGTTTTCTGCACACCACTTCATCACGAGATCGAGGATGTCCATGACGCCCTCCCGGCAACGACAGAGGCCTCCCTCAAGACCTATCATAGCCCGAGCGGGCCCCGAAGGGAAGCGCGCGCGGCCCCAAGCCCGCCTGCATGCAGCTCCATCCATGATCGGCCCCCTTCTCACGCACCCCGAAGTGGCCCTGCAGTGACCGGGCCCCTGTGCAACCCTGTTGCCCTGCGCCCTCGTTCCTGGTACCATCCGGCATCCATGAAGCCATGCTCGCGCATCGAGTCACGCGATCGGGACGCCTCAAGACAGGGGGTGTCCACCGCCGTGGTCGTCCTCTGCCTCGTGTTCTCCGTGCTGACGCCTTGGGTTGAGCCGGGCGCACACGCGGCGAAGCCCGGGGTGATCACCGTCGCAACCACGGGGACGTGTCCGCCCATGGAGATGAAGGGCCCCAAGGGCAGGGTGGTGGGCTACGAGGTGGATCTCATGGAGGCCGTCGCCAAGGAGGCGGGCCTGAAGGTGAAATTCGTGGAAAGGCCATGGTCGAAACTCCTCGACGAGCTCGAACGGGGCAGGTGCGACGCGGTGATCGCACAGATCGCCGTCACGGACGCCAGGAAGCAGCGCTTCGATTTCTCGGAACCCTACCTCACGGGCCGCAAGGTGCTCGTGGTGCGCTCTGAGGGCGCGGCCGAACCTCTGGAGGGGAAATCGCTGGGCGTGTTCAGGCTGTGCCCGAAGGCAGAGGCGTTGAGACTCTACCAGAGGTGCTCCATCGCCTACTACACCATGGCCGAGACAGACCGGGCGTTCGTGGACCTCGCAGACGGATTCATAGCGGGCGTCCTGGCCGAGGCGCCGGTCGCATCCCACTACGTCCTCGACGACAAGAGGTTCAAGGGCAGGTTCAGGGTGGCCGACGTCCCCGCCTTTGGCGGCTGCCAGGCCCCTGAAGAGGAGTACGCCATCGCGGTGAGGAAGGGCGACACGAAGCTCCTCGGGCTCCTCAACAAGGGACTGGGAAGGCTCAAGGAAAAGGGCGTCCTCGAAAAGATCTTTGCCAGGTGGGTGAAGGAACTCCCTGTGCGGGGAGGGACGGAAGGGGTGGCGGGCCTCAAGCAGCCCGCAACGCAGCAATGAGGCGCCGGATCTCGTCGCCGTCGAGCCCCGCCTCCTCGATGCCCAGTTCACGGACGAGCGCCTCGACGTCACCGGCCTCGTGGGTCTCTCCGCCCGAGTCCTCGTCGAGGGTGAGCTCCTCCACGCACAGGAAGGGCTCTTCGGCGGTCCCCATGGTCGCATACCGAAAGAGGCGCAGCTTGACCTTGAGCAGGGAGGGCAGGATCCTCTGGATCCCCCGCGGAGGGTCGCGGGAGAGGATCACGAGCACCACGTCGCCCATAAGCGGGGTGTCTTCCGAGCCGTAGATCCTGTCCAAGAACGCCCTGTTCTCGACGAACCACCAGTACCCCGTGAACGCACCGAGGAGGGCGTCGGCGAAGCTCCCCGTGTCGACCGTCACCAGATGGACCACGTCGTGCGATACCGCCAGGACGTCGATGCTCCCGATGAACCTGTTCCCGATGCCGAAGTCCACGATCGTGCACCCGAGCACGTCCGTGATCCATCGCGCACAGAGCCTCGAGACCTCGGCCGGGTCGGTGACGACAAGGGGCGGGAGCGTCCTTGGGGGTGGGCTCACGGCGTTTCCCCTGCGAGCACGAGATCCAGGAAGCGGGAACACACGCCCCTCAGCGAGGCCCCGGCCGGAGACTGCGACATCATGAGCGCGAGCGGGTCCGCCTCGTGGATGGACCTGGCCGTCTCGTCGTCGGCGATCAGGCACCCGAGGTATGCGATGGCCGCCTTCGAGTTCTCCCTTGCGAACGAGGCGAGCTTCTCGAACGTCCGGTCGCACTGGTTGGCCGGCTCCCCCCCGTGGGCCTCGAGGACCAGGTACATCCTCGACCCAGGGGCCCTCCTGTCCATCACCCTCATGCACGCGTAGGCCTTGAGCAGGCTGCGCTCGTCGGTACGGGCCGCGATGACCGTGTGGTCGGGGAGGTCACCCCGAGTGAAGAAACCCATGTCGGGCGAGGCGTTGACGAACACGAGGAGCTCCCCTCGGGCGGTATCGCCGTCACCGGGCAGGTCAAGGCAACTGGCCTCCGCCTGCGACCAGACCGGGCAGGCCGCATCGTGTATCGGGATCGCGCCCAGGCCGTAGAGCCTTATGCAGCAGCCCCCGCCCTTATCCCGGCCGCCGGGCCGGGCCAGGAGCCCCCCTGCCAGGCGCTTGACCCCCTGCGCCCCTTGGGCCATACCATCCCATATGAGGGCGCCTCGCCCGAGCCTGGCGGTCTCCATGGCGAGGGCGAGGGTGAGCAGAGACTGGACCTCGGGGGACGACGCGTGGAACACGAAGACGCTTATCGGCCGGGCGTCCTCGCTCGTAGGTACGGGGTCGGGACCGCCGCGGGGATGCGAGTCCGCGAGGAAGTACCTCGACACGTCTTTCAGGCCCCTGCCCAGTCTCGGCCTGTCGCGCATGCTCACGCTATCTCGAGGATCGAGTTCTCGCCGAACTCGTTCGCGGCCCTTCTCGGGTTGTCAGGGTCGCTGACCCACCTGCCGTCGACGAGGAACTTGTATTCGTACCTGCCCTTCTTCAGGGGAACGAAGCGTTGCCACATGCCCGTGCCCGCCACGTTCTCCATGGGGAGACCCGACGTGTCCCAGCCGTTGAAGTCCGCAACCACGTGGACCGACGTGGCCTCGGGCGAGTAGTACGTGAAGAGCACCCCGTCCTCGGTGACCACCGGCTTGAGGAACCCCTCCTTCTTCCTCCTCTTGCGCGCCGAGGGCCGTGCCGAGAGGACCTCCCTGGCGAGCGCGAGGTAGTCCTTCGCGCCCTGGGAGTCCGGGTCGTACTCGAGGATGTGCATGCCGTAGCCGGAGGCCTCCTTGAGCTTCACGTTGAAGTTCACGACCGTCCTGAAGACGCGGCCCCTCATGTGCTTCCTGAGTTCCTCCAGGGACTCGTGGGCGATCCTCGTCCTCCTGTCGAACATGGTGGCGAGCGCGTGAACCTCGATGGGAACCTCCCGGTTGCCGTTGACCACATCGATGGTCTCGAGCAGCTTGGCCAGCCCGTGAAGCGCGAACAGGCCGCTCTCCATGGGTATGATGGCCTCGGTGCACGCATACAGGGCGTTGAAGGTGAGCACGCCGATGTTCGGCGGGCAGTCCAGCACGACGAAATCGTAGCGCCCGTCCAGTGGTGCGAGGACGGACTCCAGCACGTGCTCCCTCCCGTCGCGCTGCAGCAGTACGGGTTCGGCCGCGCTGAGCATGACGTCGGAGGGGATGAGGTCGAGACGCTCGTTCAGGCTTATGATCATGTCAGAAGAGAGAAGCCCGTCTCGGCCTTCCATGAGGAGATCGTAGCTGCTCAGGCGGAACTCCCCCTGGTCGACCCCGAACCCGAGGGTGGCGTGGGCCTGGGGGTCGAGGTCGACCACCAGAACCCTCCTCGACAAACCGGCAAGGCACGCCCCCAGGTTGATGGCCGTGGTCGTCTTTCCGCACCCGCCCTTCTGGTTGATGACAGCGATGATCCTCATCAGGCACCTCCCCGCACATGGTAATCCCCATCCTGCGCACACCCCGTCGTGGAGCACGAGGCGCGATCAGCTCATTCCATCGTCCAGCCCCCGGGCATCGAACCAGGCCGGGAAACCTCTGCCCGCTTGTCCGACGCGCCGGGAACAGCACACTTCGCCTCCCTGCCTTCACCGGTGGCAATACCACGGCAAGGCCTGCACGTCAAGAGAATCACTGTTCTTTTCAAGCCCCGTCCAGGCCGTGACGCTCCTTCACGGTGAAGTAGGACGCGGGGTCCCGGAGATACTCCTCCACCTCCTTCAGGGCCCGGAAGTGCTCCCGCTCCATGGACGAGAGGAGTTCGAAGAAAGCTTTCTCTCTCTTCTCGGAGGCCGCCCCGGCGAGCTGGGCATAGAGCCTCTCACCCTCCGCCTCGAACCTGCACGCGGTCTCGACGGCCTCGAGGTCGTCCGCGTCCGCCTCGCCTGCGGCCTGACCGAGTTCGCCGACGAGGGCATCGAGAGACCTCCCGACCTCGCCCAGTTTGAGACCCAGCTCGACCCCTTCAGGCCAGGCGCCACCGCGGGCGAGTTCTTCGTGTATCCTCTCCAGCCGCACGGCGTGTTCGAGCTCGTCGTCCGCGATCCTCAGGAACATGGACCGGCCGAGACGGTTACGGGTCCTCTCGGCCTGCGCGAGGTAGAACGCACGTTCCCTGCGCTCGTTGGAGAGCGCCATGACAAGCGTCTCGGACCGCCGACTCTCCATGTGCACCCCCTTGCCCTCTCCTGATGACACGGGCCGGAGCCCCCGCACGGAGGCCCGGGCCACGTCGTCTGCAGCCTGAACCAGATCGGAACGATGCTTCCTGTTACTGGATGGGCTTGAACTCGACCCTCCTGTTCTTCGACCTGTTCTCCTCGGAGTCGTTGGGGAATGCGGGCTTCGTCAGGCCGTAACCCTTCGCATCCAGCCTGTCCGCCGCGATACCCTTGCCGACCAGGTAATCCTTCACGGCCTTGGCCCTCTGGTCGGAGAGCTTGAGGTTGTATTCGGCCTTGCCGAGGTTGCAGGTGTGGCCCTGGACTTCCATCTTCACGGAAGGATTGGCCTTCAGGTAGTCAGCGACCTCGTCGAGGATCGGGTAGCTCTCTTCCTTGAGGGTCGCCTTGTTGAGGTCGAACTGGATGTTCCTGAAGACGATGGCGCCCTGCTTCTCCACCGGGGGCGGCGTGGGGGCGACCGCAGGGGCGGGCTCGGGCGCAGGGGCCGGGGCGGGCGCGGGGGCCGGCTCGGGCTCCACGGTCACCACCTCTGCCTCCTTGGTCTTGCCGCCGAATTCGAAGCACAGGCCGAACGTATAGAGGAAGTTGTTGTACGTGTCGCCGCCGTCGAAGTCGAGGACATGGCGGGCGTCAGCCCTGAGCGCGATGTCCCTCTTCAGGAAAAACTTCAGTCCGGCGCCGTAGTTGAGGATGAGGTCCGTGTCAGAGTCCACGCCCTTCATGTCGCTGTCGTACGTGTTCACGCCGATGCCCGCGGCGAGATACGGGACCACCATGTCCGGCAGCATGCCGGTGATGTGGTACAGGGCATCGAGCTTGCCGAGGTAGATCGAGGCGTCGTCGTCATTGAAGTCGATCCCGCCGTCGATGAGAGGGGGGCCGTCGTAATCGGTCTCCACATAGTAGAGGGAAAGCTCGGCGCCGATCTTCTCGGTGAAGTTGTACCCGAGACCGAGACCGAACACCGTACCGTTGTCAAAGGGCAGATCGCCGTCGAGATTGTAGCCTCCGATCCATGGAGTCACGTTCACGGCGCCTTCACGGTTCTCCGCAAAGGCACCCGTCGCGCTCGCGAACAGGGCTAATGCCACGATTGCTTCAGCCAAGAAGAGCCTCTTCACTTTCATAACTACCTCCTCCTCGTTCTCTCTGTGGGAATATTCCTGCTGGGGGAACAGTTCACGTAAAATCAAGATAATTCGTTTCCCCCGCCTTGTCAATGGTTCTCAACGGATCGCCCGTGGAATGTCCGCGCCCGAGTCGGCCTGAAGCCCGCCCGCTCACCCTCCACACGCCGTCTCCGCATGAGCCAGTGCGAGGAGGACATCGGCCACGGCCTTCCTGCGGGTGACGAGAACGAGCCTGCACAACCTCCCCGTCCTGAAGACCTCCTCCCCGAACCTGTAAGCGTCGGCCTCGGCGAGGACGGCCAAGACCCTCGGCCGGTGGGCGACGAGGAGGGACTCCACCGCCCTGTAAAAGCGCTCGGACCCGTCGGTGGCGGCCACGATCAGGCGTGATATACCGGTTGCGGCGCTGGACCCCCCTTCCGAGGACGAACGATCGATACCCCGCTTCTCGTTCCCGAGCACCTCCGACGCGGTCTCGAGGCCCCTCACCAGAAACCCCTTCTGCGACGCCCGTCTCAAGGCTGCGGCGAGACCTTCAGAGAAAGGCACCACGGGCACCTCGACAGAGGATTCCCTCCACAAGGGCCTGTACGAGCGAGACAGGGCTTCGACCACCTTCGGGAGGTCCGGGTGTGAACGCATCTCCCTGGGGACCCTCGCTTCCTGCCTCGCCGCCACCGCCTGCACCCCTCTCACGTGCCCCAATAGGCCCTCGCGCGCCGAAGGTCAAGATCATTCAGGGCGTCTCCCCGGGGTGTCGAGGCGCTTGCCCCGAGCATTCACCGGCGAGGTCTCCCTTCTCTCCCGGGCGCGATCGTGCTATCCTCTGGCCATGACCACGGCAGGAGGCAAGCCATCCACGTCCACGGTGATGGACCTCGCCCGCACGGAACCCAGGACCTTGATCTCCATGCTCCTCGCGACCTTCTTCGGGGCCGGGTTCTCGCCGAAGGCGCCCGGCACCGTGGGCACCCTCGCGGCATTGCCCCTCTATCTCGCCCTGAGGAGACTCAGCCTCCCGCTCTACCTCGCCTTCGCCGCGAAGCTCTTCCTCGCGGGGGCCGTCGCCTCGGCAGAGATGGAACGCATCTGGGGACGAGACCCCTCGAGGGTGGTGATCGACGAGGTGGTCGGGCTGCTCGTCGCCCTCGTCTCGAGGCCCGGCAGGATAACGGAGATCCTTGTGGGCACTGCGCTCTTCCGCTTCTTCGACATCCTCAAGCCGCCTCCCGTGGGCATACTCGACAAGAGGCTCAAGGGAGGCATCGGCGTCATGGCCGACGACGTGGCTGCTGGGCTGCTCGCGGCTGCGGCCCTCGCCCTCGTCCGCAGGAAAGGATGGCTGGCGTGAGGCTCTGTGTTGCCGTCACCGGAACCGAGATCCTCACCGGGAGGCGGTCCGACGCCCTCCTCGCCCCGATCGCGGCCATGGCCTGCGCCAGGGGGTGGACCATGGTCGAGGCGAGATTCGTGCCGGACGATGCAGGAAGGGTGGCCCACACCGTGGGCGCGCTCATGGAAGGGGCGGACATGGTGATCGTCACGGGCGGGCTCGGCCTCACCCCGGACGACACGACGCACGAGGCGGTGAGCATCCTCCTCAAGGCGCATCCCGAGGCCGTCCGGTCCCAGATACCGAACCCCGTCGGCAGCGCACCCGGCGTGGACATCAGGTTCGACGGGTGCCGGGTGGTCTTCCTGCCCGGCGTGCCGCAAGAGGCCCTCGCCATGGTGCCCCTCGCGATCGGCGGGCGCGACGCCTCAGGCGACGTCCTGGTGGAGATCCCGGTCTTCGGCATGAGGGAGACCGCCATCGCCCAGGCCTTGGGCCCCCTCGCGCAGGAGTGTTCCTTCCTGCCCGCAGAGATGGAGGTGAGGCTCGTCGTCCCGGGACGCATCGAGCCCGAGGTGAGATCCATCCTGGGGAACAACGCCCTCGCACCGGACGGGCTCGCCGCAGACCTCGGATCGCTCCTGGCATCGAGGGGGCTGACCATGGCCGCGGCGGAGTCCTGCACTGGCGGGCTCGTGGGCCACCTCGTCACCCAGGTGCCGGGCAGCTCTGCATACTTTCTGGGCTCGGTGGTCTCGTACGCCGACGAGGTCAAGGCCTCCACGCTCGGCGTGGCGCGCGAGACGCTCGAGAGCTTCGGCGCGGTGAGCGGCGAGACGGCACGGGAAATGCTTTCGGGCGTTCTCAGGCTCACGGGCGCGGACGTCGGCGTCGCCACCACCGGCATCGCCGGCCCCGAGGGCGGGTCACCGGACAAGCCCGTGGGCACGGTGTGGATCTGCGCCGGCACCAGGGGCTTTGCCGACGCCGTGCGGTACGAATTCCCCTTCAACCGGGCGGGCAACAAGATGGCCGCTGCCAAGACCGCCCTCTTCATGCTGAGGAACCTTGTCCATGATCAGGGCGTTCGTGGCCCTAGACCTGCCGTATGAACTGAAAGGCACTCTCGCGGCGGCCGTCGAGCGCCTCACGGAACGCAACCGGGGCGTGAGGTGGGTGAGACCCGAGGGCATGCATCTCACGCTCAAGTTCCTGGGCGACATCCCTGAAACCGATGTGCAGCCCATCGCCGGCGACCTGGACGTCGCCGCCGGCCCTTGTTCCCCGCTGAGGCTCCGCCTGTCGGGGTTCGGCGCGTTTCCCGGCCCCAAGAAGGCCCGGGTGGTCTGGGTGGGCGTCAGCGGTGACACCGAGGCCCTGGGGTCGCTCGCGAAAAGGGTGGACGAGGCCTGCGCCTCTCACGGAATCCCCAGGGAGCGAAGGCCGTTTGCAGGCCACATCACCCTCGGTAGACTCAGGGTTCCTTCTGTGGTAGATCTCAGGGTCGAACCGGTGCAGGGCGCGTTCGTGGCCGAGGAGATCGTCCTGTATCGCAGCGAGCTGTCCCCGGGCGGCGCGCGCTACACGCCGCTGCACAAAAGCAGGCTGAAAGGCACGGGAGGTTGACATGGACGAGGGAAGGAAGCGGGCGCTGGAAGACGCGATAAGCAAGATAGAGAGGTCCTTCGGCAAGGGCTCCATCATGCGCATGGGATCGGACGCCATAGGCAAGGGCGTGCCGGTCATCTCCACCGGGTCCCTCCTGCTGGACTTCGAGGCGCTGGCCATAGGCGGCATCCCCAGGGGCAGGGTGACCGAGATCTACGGCGCGGAGTCCTCCGGGAAGACCACCCTGTCGCTCCACTGCATAGCCTCGGCCCAGGCCTCGGGGGGCGTCGCCGCGTTCATCGACGCCGAGCACGCCCTCGACGTCACCTACGCCCAGAAGCTCGGCGTGGACATCGACAACCTCCTCGTCTCCCAGCCCGACTCGGGAGAGCAGGCCCTCGAGATCGCGGAGACCCTCGTGCGCTCCAACGCGGTGGACATCGTCGTCATAGACTCCGTCGCCGCGCTCGTGCCCAAGGCCGAGATCGAGGGCGACATGGGCGACGCGCACATGGGTCTGCAGGCGCGCCTCATGTCGCAGGCCCTGCGCAAGCTCTCCGGCGCCATCAGCAAGACCAACACCACGGCCGTGTTCATCAACCAGACTCGACAGAAGATAGGCGTGCTCTACGGCAACCCCGAGACGACGACGGGCGGCAACGCGCTCAAGTTCTACGCGAGCGTGCGCCTGCAGATAAAGAACGTGGCGCCGATCAAGGACGGCGACAGGGTCGTGGGGAGCAGGACCCGTGTCAAGGTCGTGAAGAACAAGCTCGCACCGCCTTTCAAGGAGGTCGAGTTCGACATCATGTTCGGCGAGGGCATCTCCCGTTACGGCGAACTCCTGGACGTGGCATCGTCGGCCGATAAGAACATCGTGGAAAAATCGGGCTCGTGGTACACGTACAACAAACAGCGGTTGGGCCAGGGACGCGAGGCGGCGAAGCTCTTCCTCAAGGAGCACCCGGAGGTCTACGGGGAGATCTACGAAGAGGTCAAGAGGGTCTTGGCCGAGCGTTCGGGGACCCAGCTCAAGGAGTGACCTGAACGGGGGTGCGCATGGACATCAATCCGATCCTGAGGCATGCCGTCGAGATAACGGCGTCCGACATCCATCTCAAGGTAGGGCTGCCGCCCGTGGTGCGCCGCTTCGGCGCCCTCATCCCGCTTAGAGACCAGAGCAAGCTCACCAACGAGGACATCTACGCGGTCGCCTACGGCATCATGAACCAGTACCAGCAGGCGAAGTTCGAGACCACCAACGAGATCGACTTCGCCTACAGCCTGAGCGGGATCGCGAGGTTCAGGGTCAACTGCTTCAAGCAGAGGGGCAGCTACGGCATGGTCTTCAGGGTCGTACCCACGGACCCGCCCAGCCTGGACGATCTCAACCTCCCCGAGGTCCTCAAGAAGATCGCCCTGGAGCGAAAGGGGCTCATCCTGGTGACGGGCACCACCGGTTCCGGCAAGTCGACCACGCTCGCGGCCATGGTGAACCACATCAACACGAACCGGAACTGCCACGTGATCACCATCGAGGACCCCATAGAGTTCCTCCACAGGGACCGCAAGTCCATCATCAACCAGCGCGAGGTGGGCTCGGACACGAATTCCTTCGCGATGGCCCTGAGGGCGGCCCTCAGGCAGGACCCCGACGTCATCCTCGTCGGGGAGATGCGCGACCGCGAGACCATCGACATCGCGCTGACCGCTGCGGAGACGGGCCACCTCGTTCTGTCGACCCTGCACACCTTGGACGCCAAGGAAACCATCATGCGCATCGTGTCGCAGTACCCGCCGCACCAGCACCTCCAGATCAGGCTCCAGCTGGCGGGGGTCCTGAAGGCGGCCATCTCGCAGCGCCTGCTGCCCAGAAGCGACGGGCAGGGCGTCATACCCGCCTGCGAGGTGCTCGTCTCGACGGCGCTCGTGCGCGAATGCATCATCGACGAGAACCGGACGTCCGAGATCTCCGACGCCATAGCCGACGGCACCGTCACCTACGGCATGCAGACCTTCGACCAGTCTCTCATGGCGCTCGTCAAGGACGGGAAGGTCAGCTACCACGAGGCCCTGAGGAACGCGACCAACCCGAACGACTTCGCCCTGCGCATGAAGGGCATCCGCGGCACGTCCGACAGCAAGTGGGACCAGTTCGAGAAGGAGGAGCAAGACTCCGATGCCGAGGGACGCACGGTCATCTTCCAGGAAGGCAAGTATCGCGACGTCGAGTGACGCCCTGGCGTACGCGCTCGGCATCCTCTCCAGGCGGAGCGTCTCGAGCCACGAGCTAAAAAAAAAACTCGAGCGCAAGGGCGCCGGTGAGGACGTGATCGCCTCGTGCGTCGACAGGCTGACGGAGCTCGGCTACCTCGACGACGGGGAGTACGCGAGGCGCAGGGCCGTCGTCCTCGCGGAAAGGGGATACGGTGACTACGCCATCTTGGCCTCGCTCGAACACGAGGGGTTCCCGGAGCAGGACGCCCGCCGGGCCGTTCGAGAACTGCCTCCCGAGCTGAACGAGCGCAGCAGGGCGGCGAGGCTCCTCGAGAAGAGGTCTGGGACCGACAGGACGAGACTCATCAGGTTCCTCATGGGCAGGGGATTCCCGTTGGACCTGGTGATCGACATGACGAACGGAGTTGACAGATGAGAGGTTCAGACATTCGCACCATGTTCCTCGACTACTTCCAGGACAAGGGCCACACCCTCGTTCCCAGCTCGTCCCTGGTGCCGTCGGACGACCCCACGTTGCTCTTCACCAACGCGGGCATGGTGCAGTTCAAGGCGACCTTCCTGGGCACACAGAAAAGGCCGTACTCGCGCGCCACGTCATCGCAGAAGTGCGTCAGGGCGGGCGGCAAGCACAACGACCTCGAGAACGTGGGACGGACGGCCAGGCACCACACCTTCTTCGAGATGCTCGGCAACTTCTCCTTCGGCGACTACTTCAAGCGCGGTGCCATCGAGTACGCGTGGGAGCTCCTGGTCGACCGGATGGGGCTCGACCCCTCGAGGCTCTACGTGAGCGTCCACCACACCGACGACGAGGCCTACGATATCTGGAACCGCACCATCGGCGTCGCGTCCGACAGGATCCTCCGCCTGGGGGACAAGGACAACTTCTGGGCCATGGGAGAGACCGGCCCCTGCGGCCCCTGCTCCGAGATCATCTTCGACCAGGGTCCGGGCGTGGGGTGCGCCAGGCCCGAGTGCTCCCCGGGCGAGTGCGACTGCGACCGTTACCTCGAGATCTGGAACCTCGTGTTCATGCAGTTCAACAAAGACGAGCAGGGGAACCTGACTCGGCTGCCGGCCCCGAACATAGACACCGGCATGGGGCTCGAACGCATCACGGCGGTGCTCCAGGGGGTGACGAGCAACTACCACACCGACCTGTTCACGGGCCTGATCGGCTTCATCGGCGAGCTCTCGGGGGTCTCCTACGGGAACGACGGGGAAACGGACGTGTCCATCCGCGTGGTCGCCGACCACGCCCGTGCGTGCGCCTTCCTCGTCTCGGACGGTGTGCTGCCCTCCAACGAGGGCCGCGGCTACGTGCTCAGGAGGATCATCCGCAGGGCCGCCAGGCACGGCAAGATGCTGGGATTCGACAGGCCATTCCTCCACAGGGTGGCGATGCGGGTGGCATCGGACATGTCCCCCGCGTACCCTGAGCTCGCCATGAGGAGCGAGTTCGTGGACAAGGTGATCGCCTCCGAGGAGGAACGTTTCCTCAAGACCCTCGACAGGGGCCTCGGCCTCCTCGACGAGATCGTGCGGGATCTCAAGGCGAACGGCAAGACGCTCATGCCCGGCAGGGAGGTCTTTGTCCTCTACGACACCTTCGGCTTCCCCGTGGATTTGACCGCGGACATCGCCCGCAAGGAGGGCATCGAGATCGACACCGCGGGATTCGAGGCGGAGATGGAGATCCAGCGGGAAAAGGCGAGGGGGGCGAGCTCCTTCGCCGGCACGGGGCTCGAGAGCGCGTGGTCGGCGGCATCCGGCTCGAGATTCGTGGGATACGACACCCTCGAGACGGACTCGCTCATCGTCGAGATGCGTTCCATGGACGCCTCGTCCGAGCTCGAGGCCGCCGAAGAGGGCGAGGAGCTTCTGGTGGCGACGGCCGTGACGCCGTTCTACGGCGAGTCCGGCGGGCAGGTCGGCGACACGGGCGAGATCGTCTCGCCCTCGGGCAGGGCCCGGGTCTTAGACGCCGTGAAGACCGAGTCGGACACGGTGGTCCACAGGGTCCGCGTCGTCTCGGGCAGGCTCGAGCTCGGCCAGGGGGTGACGCTCAGGGTGGACGCGCACAGGAGGAAGGCGGTCATGCGCCACCACAGCGCGACGCACCTGCTCCACAGGGCCCTCCGCGAGGTGCTCGGGGAACACGTGCACCAGGCGGGGTCCCTCGTGGACGACTCGAGGCTCAGGTTCGACTTCACGCACTTCTCGGCCTTGAGCCCCGAGGAACTCGCCCACGTGGAGAACCTCGTGAACCAGTACGTCATGGAGGATCTGCCGATCACCACCGAGATCCTCTCCAGGGACGAGGCGGTCTCCAGGGGCGCCATGGCCCTGTTCACGGAGAAATACGGCGACACGGTGAGGCTCGTGAGCATGGGGGACGTCTCGAGGGAGCTCTGCGGGGGGACGCACTGCTCGTCCACGGGCCAGATCGGCATGGTGAAGGTCGTGTCCGTCTCGAGCATCTCCGCCGGCCTCCGCAGGATCGAGGCGGTGGCCGGGTTCAGGTGCCTGGAACACGCGAGGTCCCTGTCATCCCTCGTCGCCGGTGCATCCCAGAGCCTGAGGTGCTCCCCCGAGGAGATCGAGGAACGCATCAAGGGGCTCTTGGCAAAGATCAAGGACCAGGAGGCGACCATCGAGGAACTCACGGTGAAGCTCGCCACGGGGACGGGGCCGTCGGCCGACGAACGCGAGTATGACGCGGGAGGGCTGAAGGTGGTGGTGAAGAAGGTGCAGCAGGCGGACACCGCCCAGATGCGCCAGGTCGGCGACAGGATCAAGGAGCGCATTTCGAAGGGCGCCGTGCTCCTGTACACCGACGAGGGCGACAAGGCCACCTTCATGATCATGGCGACCAAGGGGGTCGAGGGGGTCATGGACGCGGGGCGCGTGATGAAGAAGGCCATGGCCGCGGTGGGCGGCCGGGGAGGCGGCAAGGAGCTGTTCGCCCAGGGAGGGGCGGGTGCGGATTCCACCGGGAAGGTCATAGAGATCTTCCTCGAGTCTGCGGGGGTGAAGCCATGAGGGAGGCCACGGTCACGAGGAAGACGCGGGAGACGGACATCACGGTCAAGGTCTGCCTGGAAGGCGGCAGGACGGACATATCCGTCCCCTCGGGATTTCTCGCCCACATGCTCGAGTCGCTGGGGGTACACGCATCCATGGGGCTCGTGGTCAAGGCCTCCGGTGACGTCCACGTGGACCTCCACCACACCGTCGAGGACATCGGCATCGTGCTCGGGAAGGCCATCAAGGACGCCCTGGGGGACAAGAGGGGGATCGAGCGCTTCGGCCTCGCGAAGGTCCCGATGGACGAGGCCCTCGTGGAGGTGTGCATCGACCTCTCCGGCAGGCCCTTCTTCGCGGTTCACGGCGCAGAGGCGTTCAAGGGCCGCTGCGGCGACATAGACCTGGACCTCGTCGTCGAGTTCTTCAGGGCGCTCGCCTTCAACGCGGGCATCACCATGCACGTGACCGTGGGGGCGCACGCGAACGGCCACCACCTCGCAGAGGCGTGCTTCAAGGCCTTTGCGCGCGCCCTCAAAGAGGCATCGGCCGTCACCGGGGTCGGCGTCCCGTCCACGAAGGAGACGCTGTGAGGTTCTCTCCGGCCCAGGTGGAGACCATGGACGGGGCCCGGAGGCCCGGCAGGCCCCTGAGGTTCACCTTCGAGGGAGGGAGCGTGGAGGTGAGGGCCGTGCGGGCCCACTGGTACGAGGCATACACGGACCCGTCCTTCCACCCGGACGAGTACTTCATGGTGGAATCCACGCACGAGACGGTCTACCTGCTCAGGTACTCCACCCTCTTCTCGAGCTGGTGGGTAAGGCGGGAAGGAGGCGGCGGGACATGATCGTCATCCCGGCCGTGGACCTGTATCAAGGAAAGGTGGTCAGGCTCGCCAGGGGTGACTACAACGAGGTCACCGTCTACTCGGACGACCCCGTGGCTGTCGCGAGGTCGTTCGAGGACGCCGGCGCCGGCCGCATCCACGTGGTGGACCTCGACGCGGCCGCCCAAGGCAGGGGGGCCAACCTGGACGCCATCGGCGCGATAGCGAGGGCCCTCGGCATCGAGGTGGAACTGGGGGGCGGCATCAGGACCGTCGAAGATGCCAGGCGGGCCTTCGACCTGGGGGTGAAGTACGTGATCCTGGGCACCGTGTGCGTACGCGACCCGTCGACCGCCTCGTCCATCCTGGAGGCGTTCCCGGGGCGCGTCGCGATCGGCATAGACGCCCTGGGCGGCAGGGCGGCGATCACCGGGTGGAAAGAGGTCACCTCCATGACCGCCCTGGATCTCGCCAGGCATTACGAGAAGCTTCGGCCGGCCTTCATCGTGTTCACGGACATCTCGAGGGACGGGATGCTCACCGGGCCGGATATCGAGGCCACCGTCTCGCTGGCGCGCTCGGTGTCGACCCCGGTGATAGCGTCGGGAGGGGTGAGCAGCCTCGAGGACATCCGGGCTCTTGCCGCCACCGGGGTCGTGGCGGGGGTCATCACGGGAAAGGCGATCTACGAAGGCCGCTTCGACGTGGCACAGGCGGTGCGAGCCTCGAGATCCCGGGCGGGCGCGTGAGCCGGCGGTCCCGGCCGCCGGTGTCCCGAGGAAAGAACCGGGGCGAAGCGAGCAAGACGACGCCCTGCAAGGATATGCGAATGTACGGGAGGTAGGCATGGACTGTATCTTCTGCAGGATAGTCTCGGGCGAGGTCCCCTCCACCAAGGTGTACGAGGACGAGCTCGTCTACGCCTTCGAGGACATCCAACCCCTGGCGCCGGTGCACGTGATCGTGGTGCCCAAGCGTCACGTGGCCACCCTGAACGAACTCGACGACAGCGACGTCTGGTTCTCCATGCTGAAGGCGGCCAAGGAGACGGCGAAGATCAAGGGCGTCGCCGAGACCGGTTACCGGATCGCGGTGAACTGCGGCAGGGACGGGACCCAGATCGTCATGCACCTGCACCTCCACGTCCTCGGCGGCAGGCTCTTGGACGGCAAGCTGGGGTGAGCAAGGCGGGGTGACGAAGACCCGGGGTGACGCCTCGTCGTCCATACCGGGAACGGGCCCCCTCGCGGCGCCGCCCATGCGATGGCCGAGAGGGGCGGCCGCTCAGTCGAGGTAAAGCACGAACCCGCCCTGGAACAATCCTTCCGGGTGCGAGGGGAGCCAGGGGAAATCTGCGGGCCCGGACAGGGTCTCGAGAACGCGCACGTTTCGAGACAGGCCAGATGCGCTCTTGTGGACGGCCTTGAGCAGGTCCGGCCCCGAGAACTGCGCGTTGAAACCCGCGGCCACGAAGAGGATGCCCGGCGAGCCCAAGCGCGCCACGGCGCGGTCGAGGACCCTCCTGTACTCCCGGTACTCCGACACGGACGCAGGCGCGTCCACAAGCACGAGGTCGTATGAATCCCTGTCCGCCTCGAGGAAACTCACGGCGTCGTCCCTGTGGTGTCTCCACACGAAAGGCCTGATGCGGTTCAGTTCCATGTTCTTGCGGAGCAGCGCCTGGGCGGGGGCAGACGAGTCCACGGAGGCGACCGAGACCGCCCCGGCCGCGAGCGCGCACACGGAGAAGGACCCCGAGTACGAGAACAGGTCAAGCACCCTGCGGCCTTTCGCGTACGCGGCGATCCTGCTCCTGGTGAGCCTGTGCTCGAGGTAGAACCCGGTCCTGTCGCCGGTGAGGACGTCCACCGCATACGAGAGGCCGTTCTCGCTCACCACCACATCCCCGCCCAAGCCGCCGCCCTTGAGCGGGCCGACCTCCGGGCGGAGTCCTTCCACGGAACGCGCCTTCGTGTCCGATCGCTCCACCATGAGGGCGTCCGGGAACAGGCTGGCGAGCGCATCCACCACGTGGGCCTTGACCTCCTCCATGCCGGGCGTCGAGATCTGGACCACGAGGCAGCCGCCGTACCGGTCCACCACGAGGCCGGGCAGGCCGTCACCCTCGGCGTTCACCACCCTGTGACAGGAGACATCCGCCGGCAGGACCGATCGCCTCAGCTCGACGGCCCTCTTGATGCGGGCCTCGAAGAAGTCCCTGTCGAGCCGCTCCTTGCCGAACGTCAGGACGCGTACGGCGATCTGCGAGAGGGGGTTGTACATGCCCTGGCAGACGAAGCGCCCCTTCGCGTCGAGCACCCGGCAGAACTTGTGGACGTGGGGTTCGCCCTGGACCTTGTCCACGGCGCCCGAGAAGATCCACGGGTGGCCTCTCAGGACGGGCGCTTCCTTGCCTGGCTTGAGCCTCACGATGAGCATTGAAGTGCACCTTTACCACAGATCTCTCCTCCGAGGAAGACCGACCGGCCTTCTTGGCGCGCGGTCAGGGGTCTTGTCGCTCACACCGGGAGACGCCGACGTTCACCCGGGGGCCCGCTTAAACGACGTCTGCGACACACACCGAGATCCGGGCCTGGGCCTGCAATGCCCTTGCCAGCCGCCGGCAGGCCACGGGGGCGCACCCGCGTGGCGCCTCAGGCAAGGCAGGCGGTCACTCGGGCTACGGGTTCGAAGCCGCATGCCGCCCGAGACCCACGGACTCTTCCACGAACGTGGTTATCTCCTCTATCTGGCCGAAGAGGAAGGTGGGGATGTCGAGGGGGATGGCCCTGTTGCAGACGAGGGCTATGTAGTCGGGCGACGGGTGCTCCACGCAGAGAGGCCGTTCGTACAGCGTGTCGTTGAAGACCTCTATCTTCCTGAACGGCCCGCTCTTGTACCCCTCCACGAGCACCACGTCGACGCCGTGGGAGGCGGCAAGCATCAGGTACTCGAGGGAAGGGGTGACGTTCTCGTACACGAGAAGGCCCTCGGGGGAGAACATGGCCACCCGGTCCGCACCGCTGGATGCGAACCTTTCGGTGTCCTTGCCCGCGGGGTCGTGGTAGTGCATGTGCATCCCGTGCTTGAGGGCGCACACCCTCCTGCCTCTGCGCTTGAGCTCGGCGATGACCCCTTCGAGAATCGTGGTCTTGCCGCTGTTCGTCCCCTGGGCGACGAAAGAGAGGAACTTCCCGTGGTCGATCTCAAAGGCCATGGTGTGTGTATACGTGCCCTCTTGAATGCCGGTCAAGGGCTTGTGTCACGCAACCTCACGAGACCGGTTGCCCCGAAGACGGCCATGGTCTAAGATCATCCCATGGCTGCGGACGTTCCCCTTCTCGAGGCGCTCAGATGGGCGGCGATCGTCTTCGTCGCGGGGTTCATCGGCTTCTTCGGCAAGTACCTCGCGAGGCTCGTGCTCGACAGGATACACGCCCGCGCGAAAGGCCCCGGAGACCTTCCCCGCGATCGGTCCGCCCGTAAAGACGCTCCCGGCGAATCCCCACCGCCCGTCACCGGCGCCGGGGCGGACGCACCCGCACCTCGGGCGACCGATCCCAAGGTGATGAAGAAGCTCCTCAAGGCCAGGGCGAAGGCGATCAAGAAGTCTTGAGGACGATCAGGGGGCCTCTCTCTCCTCGGCCAAGAGAGGCCTTCTGTGGGAATACCCCCGGTTCTCGCAGATGACCTGGGCCGCCAGCCTGTTCCTCGTGTTGACCACCAGGGGTCCGAGGAGGTTGACGGTCATGCGCCTCGGGTCACCCTGGGGGATGGTCACGATGCAGAGCGCCTGGATCTTGTCTCCGGGAGCGATGTCGAGTTCCCTGGCCGTCTGCTCGTCCACGTCGACCTGGTAGCGGGGATCCACCAGGGCGGGGTCCATGACCACGAAGGCGAGCGCCGCGTCCTCCACGCTCTGGAGCCAGCAGAAGGGCGATTTCTCGCCGTGGGGAAAGAGCGCGTACCGCCTGCACCGGGAAAAGCCGAGGATCCCCCGTGGGAAGGTGATGATCTTGTCCCCTTCGACCTTGATCCTGCCGAACCGGAGGGTGTCAATCTCTTCCAATGATCGTCCCCCTTCTTCTCATCAGATGAAATCCACGAGACTCAGGCTCGTGATCATCGAGGCGCTCTTCAGGGCGGCCTCGTATATCGTCTCCTGGTTCTTGAGCTCGGTGATGGCCTGCGCGTAGTCGAGATCCTCTATGGACGAGACCATGCTCTTGGTGTCCACCCTCGAGCGATCGATCACGGTCAGGGTGTGGTCGAGCTTGTTCTCCACCGCACCGATGGCCGCGAGGTTGTCGGAGATGACCGTCTGCGCCCTTTCAATGACGCCCATCTCGGTCTGTATCCCGTTCACGTCGTTCGATCTCAAGGCGCGCTCGAGCCTGAGGAGCGACGTGAAGATGTTCCCGTCCGGGTTCAGGAAGACCCGGCTCCCGGGGATGTTGATCTGCGCGGAGTTCTCCTTGCCTATGGCGAAGGAGAAGGTCTCGTCGTTGCCCTGGTACATGGGCCTCCACGACCCTTGGGAGAAGACGTAGACCGTATCGGTGTCCGTGACGATGACCGACCTCGACTCCGCCGGCGCGCCGAGGTCGTTCCACGCACCCGAGGTGTACTGGTAGATGTGCCCGTCGTCGGTGTCTATGTAGCGGTCTCCCTCCGAGGGCGATGCGGGGGGAGCGGCAGACATGGTCGCGACGTCTTCCTCCAGGTCGTCCACGTCGACGGACAGGAAGGGGACGGTCTGGGTCATGGTGCCGCCGAAGATGTACTTGTTGCCGTACTTCGCGTTCGCGTGCCCCAGGAGCATCGACCTGATCTCCTCTATCTCCTCGGCGGCGCCCACCCGGGTGCTCTGCGTCGAGGTGGAGGACGCCGCCTGGACCGCGAGTTCCGAGACCCTGCCCAAGAGGTCGTCCACGTCCTGGAGGATGGAGTCCATCCTGTTGAGCCATCCCTTGCCGTAGTCCACGGACTTCTTGTACTGGTCGAAGGAATTGAGCTCGGTGCGGTACACCAGGACGCTCGACAGGCCCAGGGGATCGTCCGAGGGCGTGCTGATCCTCCGTCCCGAGGAGATCTGGTTGTTCAGCTTGAACAGCCTCTCGGTGTTCTGGTTCAGATCCTTCACGAGCTGGTAGTAGAGAAACCGGTTGCTCACCTTCATATTCCACCTCTATCGGCACATGGCCGCGCTGTCTTGATGGAAAGCAAGGATGCTGCCAGGGGGATGGATCCTCGAGCCGGATACGGAACGCCCGGGAACGGACAGGCAAACCCTTCCCCCCATGGGGCATCCTTTTCCCCGGTCATGGCCGGGCCAGGCTGCGGCCGACGTCCGCGACGGCCCGCCCGGCGCACACGGGGCCCCGCCGGGATGCATCGCAGGGCCCTGCATGCAGGCCAAAGGCGGGTCGAGACCATCCAAGGCCCTTGGGCCACGTTCCCCACCTTGGGCATCGAGATACGCCCGCGTTCCTCAGGCCTTCCTGATGCGCTTGGCTATGTCTCGGCACTCCCGCAGGAGGGCTTCCTCGTCTATGGTGACGCACTTCGCGTCCCTCACCACCACCCTTCCCCCGATGACGACGTCCTTCACGTTTCCGCCGGTTGCCGCGTACACCACGTGGGAGACGGGATTGTGCACCGGGACGAGGTTCGGGCTGGAGCCGTCGAGGACGGTGATGTCGGCCGGCCTGCCCGGGCCCAGGACACCGCCGTCATACCCCAGGGCACGGGCGCCCGAGAGCGTGACCATGGAAAGCGCCGTCCGGTCGGGGATGACGGTGGGGTCCATGGAGGTGATCTTGTGCAGCTTGGATACCGTCGAGATCTCGCCCAAGAGGTCGAGGTTGTTGTTGCTCGCGCATCCGTCCGTGCCCACCGACACGTTCACCCCCGCGGCGAGGAGCTTGGGGACAGGGGAGACGCCGCTTGCGAGCTTCATGTTGCTCTCGGCGTTGTGCGAGACCGACACGGAGCGCTCGGCGAGGATCCTTATGTCCTCGTCGTCGAGCACCACGCAGTGCACCGCGAGCGTGCGCCTGCCGAGGCAACCGAGCGAGTCGAGGAACCTCACGGGGGTCATGCCCGTGTTCTTCTTGACGTCTTCCACCTCGGCCATGGTCTCGCTCAGGTGTATCTGGTAGATGAGGTCGTACTCCTCGGCCAGGGCGAAGGCCTCCTTCAGGAGCTCTGGAGTGCAGGTATACACCGCGTGGGGGAACACCGTGGGCCTGACCGCCGGGTCGTCCTTCCAGCGCTCGATGATCTCCCTGCTGTGTTCTATGGTCCTGGCGGGGTCTGACAGCGACGGCGTCGGGAACTGGAGGATCCCTTCCCCAATCCAGGCCCGCACCCCGATCTCCTTGGCCGCCCTGCCCACCTCCTCCTCGTAGAAGTAGCCGTCGCAGAACGCGGTCGTGCCGCTGCGCACCATCTCCCAGACGGCGAGGAGCGAGCCCACGTACACGAACTCCCGGTCAACGTGTCTCGCCTCCGCGGGGAAGATGTGCTCCCTGAGCCATGTCATGAGCGGGAGATCGTCGGCCATGCCCCTGAAGAGCGTCATGGGGGCGTGCGTGTGGGTGTTGACGAGCCCGGGGATCACGATGTCATGGGGGCCTCCCAGGACCTCGCGTATGTCGGGGGGGAGCTCGTGCGTGACATCGGCTATCGTCTGCCCGTCGACGATGACGTATCCGTTCTCGAGTACGTCGTGGGCGCTTTTGATCACGTACCCGCCCTGCACGGCGAACCTTGCCATTGACGCTCCCCCTTTCAGCACTGTGTGCTCCTGCGGTACGTAAGGGCGCTCGCGATGGTCACCTGGTCCATGTACTTCAACTCTCCCCCCATGGGGATCCCCGAGGCGATCCTGCTCACCACCACGGCGACGCCGGATCTCTCCACCAGGGAGCAGATGTGGTGGAAGGTGCCCTCACCGTCGACGGACGGGTTCGTGGCCACGATGAGCTCCCTCACCTGATCCTGGTATTTCTTCAGCCTCTCCATGAGCTCGGGCAGCCGTATGTCGTTCGGCCCTATGCCGGACAGCGGCGACACCAGCCCGTGCAGGACGTGATAGAGGCCCTTGTACACGTTCGAGGACTCGATGGACAGCACGTCGCTCGGTTCCTCAACCACGCATATCAGCGACCTGTCGCGCGAGACGTCCGCGCACACGGCGCACAGATCCCCGTCGGTCAGGTTGAAGCACTCCGGGCAGAGCCTGATCTCCCGCCTTACCGCCTCGAGGGCCTGCACGAGGCAGCGGGAAAGATCCCCCTTGTCTGCGAGGATCGCCAGCGCAAGCCTGGTAGCGGTCTTCTCGCCGATGCCGGGCAGGCGCCTGAGAGCGGAGATGAGGTCCTTGAGGGGCCTGGGGTAGGGATCCATGTCACGTCACGGTGAAGGGCAGAGGGTATGGGCCCGTGAGGTGTTTCATCTCCTCCGCGGCGAGCTCGCGGGACCTCTTCATCCCCAGGTTCACCGCGGTCAGGATGAGATCCTCGAGCATGGGGATGTCCCTCGGGTCGACGCATTGAGGGTCCAGCTTGATGGAAACGACCTCCTGCCTGCCGTTGACGGTCACGGTGACCATGCCGCCCCCCGTGTCGACGGTGACCGTCCTGCGCGAGAGCTGCTCCTGGATCTCCTTGATCTTTTCCTGGATGCGGGCAGCCTGCCTGAAGAGATCCTTCAGATCGTACTCCATGGTCAGCAAGTAAACCGTAAAGGCCGAGGGTGTGTCAAGCAGGCAGCAATCCCGTGCCCCCAACGACGACAAGCAGGTGATCGTCCCCAGGGCCTCGGACTCCCCGGCAAAGACCCGCCGCCCCGATCTCTTCTTTCGACCTGCGTTCGGGCAACGGGAGGCGCCCCTCAGCCAGATCACGCATCGAGCAGAGATCCACCAGGACGACCTCCATGAACCTCCATCGGGGAAGGTCGCCGACGGGAACAGGGGTGTCGCCCCATCTGGTTCGTGGGACATCGTGGACCCTTGGGCTTGCGAACAACCACCGAGGAAGACGGCCTTCGGTGCGGCACCCTCAAGGTTCACGACCGCGAGTGCTTCCGTGCGTTCGAGACGGCGCATCCTGCCGCACCCCCATGCAGGTCCCGAGACGGCCGCGGCCTCGGCGCTCCGCGAGGAGCACCGGGCGGACGCTCACCTGCACCCGCACCCGCACATCCACTCTCTGCGAGGATCTTGACACTCGGCCGGGGCCATGAGAATCATATGCACGATGAGACACCGCCGCCTGCCCACGTGGACCGGCCTTCTTCGGCAGGCGGCGGGATGCCGACGCGCACGACCCGGGGGGAGGAAGCCGTGAAGCGCACCTTCATCGACCTGTCGATCGCCATAGAGTCCGGGCTGCCCAGCGATCCGCCCATGATGATCCCGAAGATCACCTACCTCGACCACGCACTGGGGGCCGAGACCATGCAGCTGTTCTTCCCGGGCGTCACGAAGGACGACCTCCCGGGCGGGCTCGGGTGGGCTCTCGAGATCCTCGAGCTCTCCACGCATGCGGGCACGCACATGGATGCGCCCTGGCACTACCACCCCACGCAGGACAACGGCAGGCCCGCCCTCACCATAGACGAGTTCCCCCTCGAGTGGGCCGTCGGCGAGGGGGTGAAACTCGACTTCTCCGACCTGCCCGACGGCTACAACGTGACACCTGACG
The DNA here is from genome assembly GCA_029552245.1 of Deltaproteobacteria bacterium. GTDB lineage: Bacteria > Desulfobacterota > Desulfomonilia > UBA1062 > UBA1062 > MWEI01. The sequence continues at coordinate 226,081 of JAKPDW010000025.1, read as the reverse complement.
ACATCCGGCGCAGGCTGGATGCGATCGGGCACACCCTCGCCGAGGGGGATATCTTCCTCGCCCAGTCCGGCGCCGCACCCTTCTGGGGCACTCCGGAATACCTCGTCAAGGGGTGCGGGTTCGGCAGGGAGGCGACCCTGTGGCTCGTGGAGAAGGGGGTGCACGTGGTCGGCACGGACGCCTGGAGCTGGGACCGCCCGCTCGCATTCCAGGCCGAGGAGTTCTCGCGAAGCCGTGATCCCTCGGTCATCTGGGAAGGACACTTCGCCGGCAGAGAACGGGGCTACTTCCAGATCGAGAAGCTCACGAACCTTCACCTGCTGCCGTCCACGGGGTTCACGTTCTACTGCTTCCCCGTCAAGATCAAGGGTGCGAGCGCGGGCTGGATACGTGCGGTGGCGGAGATACACACCCAGGGCCGATAGGCCGAGACCAGGCGTCCGGGAGGCCCTCGAAAGCACTTGATATGCCCCTCGTTTAGGTCTACACACAAGCCATGCTCGCCATCGACGTGGGGAACACGGCTATCACGGCAGGCATCTTCGAGGACGGCTTCCTCAGGGGGACCGTCAGGGTATCCACCAGGGAGTGCATAGCCAAGGGATCTTTCCTGGGACTGACCGAGGGGATCCCACGCGAGGCGGCCAAGGACGCGGTGGTGGTGGGCGTACGGGCCGAGGCCCTCGAGATCGTCCGCGCAGACCTGGGGGCGACGGGCGCAGACCCGCTCGTGGTGGACGTTCACACCCGCATGGGGATCGAGAATGCATACGCGAGCGTGCAGACCCTCGGGCCCGACCGCCTCGTGGCGGCCTCGGCCGCGTTCCACCTGCACGGAGGCAAGGGGGCTCCCCTCGTGGTGGTGGACATGGGCACGGCCACCACCATTGACTACGTGAGCGAACAGGGCGTGTTCATGGGCGGCGTGATCGCCCCCGGCATGATGAGCGCATACAGGGGGCTGCTCGCCGAGGCGCCGGGGCTGCCGCGCATCGAGGAGTTCGACGACCCCCCCCTGATAGGGAGGGACACGGCGGGATGCCTCAAGGCGGGCGTCGTCACCGCGCACGCCGCCATGATCGTGAAAACGGCGTTCTTGATGGGGGAAGAGACCGGTAAAATCCCGCATGTGGTGGTTACCGGTGGATTGTCGGTATTTGTAAAGAAAAAAGTGCCGTCATCCTTCATTTTCGACGAACACCTCATCTTGAGAGGACTTTTCCTGGTCCATTCCCTCACCAAGGGACAGGGCTGTAAAGTCGAGGGGCCTCGAGAACCGATACATGACAGGTAGGGTGCCCAAGCCGGCACAGGAAACGAGTAATGGATGACACGTTCGGGAGCGTAATGGATTACACCGCACGAAGGTTGCTCTGCTGCCTGGAGGTACTCCTTCTCATCGTCCTGGTTGGGTTGCCGCCTCAGGCCTTCGCCTCCACGAGCGCCGCCGAGGCCTACCAGAGCGCCAACTCGGCCGCGGTCGAGTTGTACCGCGACGCTTCGAAGCGGAAGGACCGCGTGAGCTGGATGGCGGTGATCCACAAGTTCCAGAACGTGGCCAAGCGCCACCCCGACTCCGGGTATGCCGCGAAGGCGCTCTTCAAGACCGGCAAGCTCTACGAGGACCTTCACCGGTTCTCCTCGAGGCCCGACGACCTCGAAAAGGCTGCGGACACGTACCTGGCGCTGGCCGAGAAGTACCCGAAGAACCAGCTCGCCGACGACGCCGTCTACAGCGCCGCACGCATCCACCACCTGTCGCTCGGATCCCCCGTGAAGGCGTCGTCCCTCTACCAGAGGGTCATCCGTGATTACCCCGAGGGCGACATGGTGCAGCTCGCCCGCGAGCAGATGAACGCGCTCAACGTCGAGAAGAGAACGGTCACGGCACCGAGCTTGGGCGGGCCCGGCAAGGTGAGGTCGCTCAACCAGTGGTCCGACAGGGACTACACCCGCGTTGTCGTCGAGCTCGACGACAACGTCACCTTCAAGACCTTCACCCTGCCTGCCGACGCCTCTGCGAACAGGCCGGAGCGGGTGATCCTCGAGCTCGACAACGCGAGGATCTCACCCTCCATCCCGGCTCTGACCCGCGTTGACGACGGGATCCTCAAGAACATCAGGGCCTCGCAGTTCTCCGCCGACAAGGTGAGGATCGTGCTCGACCTCGCCAGGAAGGTCACCTATCGGGCTTTCCCCCTTTCCGATCCATCGAGGATGGTGGTGGACATCGTGAAGAAGGGGGCGCCCATGTCTGTCGCGGCCGGAGATTCACGGCAGAAGACGCCCGCCGAGCCTCTGGGCATGAGCACCGGCGGCGTCCAGAGGCCCGAGGCGAAGAACGGGTTCAAGAAGGTGCCCAAGTGGTCTCAATCGCAGATGTCCGACGACGTCCCGTCCATAGCCGCACAGCTCTCGCTGAAGGTCTCCCGCATCGTGGTTGACCCGGGCCACGGCGGGAAGGACCCGGGGGCAATCGGCCCGGGGGGTGTCAAGGAGAAGGACCTCACCCTCGCCATCGGCAAGGCCCTCGCCAGGAGGCTCAGGCACGAGGGGTTCGAGGTGTTCCTGACGAGGGAGACGGACGTGTTCATCCCCCTCGAGGAGCGCACCGCGTTCGCCAACAAGAAGCGGGCCGACCTGTTCGTCTCCATCCACATCAACGCCCACAACAACACCTCGCTCCAGGGTATCGAGACCTACTTCCTCAACCTCACCACGGACGCCTCGGCCATAGAGGTGGCGGCCCGCGAGAACGCCACCACGAGCAAATCCATCAGCGACCTCCAGCTCATCATCAACGACCTGATGCTCAACTCCAAGATCAACGAGTCGTCGAGGTTCGCCACCTCGGTCCAGAAATGCATCATGTCGTCGCTCATCAACGATGGCTACCAGGGCAAGGACCTAGGGGTCAAGCAGGCACCGTTCTATGTCCTCCTGGGCGCCCAGATGCCCTCCATACTCTGCGAGCTCGGCTTCCTCACCAACTGCACCGAAGCGGACCTCCTCCAGAACGAAGCGCACCAGAACGCCCTCGTCGACGGTATTGCCAAGGGTATCAACAAGTATATAATGAACACCACGTACGCCTACTTGAGGAGCGCCAAGTGAGGGGTTTCATCCTAACGGCGGCGGTGTTCGTCCTGTGCGCGGTCTGTCCAGCCGCGTGGGCAGGCTACGGCCTGAGCAACGTGGTGGAAAAGACCATCGCGCAGCCAGACTCTTCCCAGGCGCCTCCCACGTCAAAGCCCCAGGCGCAGGAGGCTCCACCGGCACAGCCGGGTGCGAAGCAGGCCCCCCAGGAAGCCAAGCCCGCCTCCACCGCGACGGCCCCGGAACCCCTGCCGACACCCGCGAAGAAGCCGGCCATCACCTACGAGAAGACGGCCTTCTACCCGTACACGATACACATCTCGTCCTGGCAGTCGAAGAAGGACGCGCTCAACCACATGCAGAGGCTCTCGGGCGAGCTCGAGGGGGTGTTCGTGACCAAGATCGACCTGGGGCCGACCGGGCTCTGGTACCGGGTCGACTACGGCGTCTTCGAGAACGACCAGCAGGCCGGCCAAACAATGGCCGAGCTCAAGACCAAGGGCGTCCTGCGCAACGACCCGTTCATCGGTTCCCCCGTGCCGTACGCCATAGAGATAGGCGTCTTTCCGAGCAAAGACGCCGCCTCGGCAGAGGCCTCGAGGCTTATCAGGAAAGGGGTGTCCACCTACGTGGTCAAGGAGTCGGAAGCCGCCTACAGGCTCCTGTCGGGCGCGTACCACGACAGGAAGAGCGCGGAGCCGGCGCTCGCAGACCTCGCCGCGCTGGGCATACGGGCAAAGACAGCCAAGAGATGAACCGCTCGCTCGTCGACTCCTTCCTGGAGTACCTCGTGGCTGAGCGGTCTTCCCCTGAGAACACCCTGAGGGCCTATGCCTTAGACGTGGCCGACTACCTCTCTTTTCTCGAATCCAGGGGCATCGCCGCCGCCGATGCCGAGGCCTGGACCCTGGAGGATTACGCCGTGCACCTGAGGGCCTCCGGGTTGAAGGCAACGAGCGTGACCAGGAAACTGAGCGCGATCAGGCACTTCTACCGCTTCCTCCTGGAGGAGGATGCGGCCGAGCGCGACCCGACCAAGGACGTGGCCTCGCCGAAGAGGGTGCGCACCCTGCCCGAGGTGCTCTCAAGGGAGGAGGTGGAGCGGCTCGTGGAGAGCCCCGACTGTTCCACCCCCCAGGGCGTGAGGGACCGGGCCATGCTGGAGGTCCTCTATGCCACGGGCCTCAGGGTGAGCGAGCTGGTGGGACTCAGGCTCCACGATGTCGACCTCGCCGTGGGGTATGTCCTCTCGAGGGGCAAGGGCGACAAGGAGCGGATCGTTCCCCTCGGCGAGAGCGCGAGGCGCTGGCTCGCCCGGTACGTCGGCGAAGCGAGGCCCCGGCTCGTGAAGAAGTCGACGGACGTCCTGTTCTGCTCGCGCCTGGGGAAGGCCATGACCAGGCAGAACGTGTGGCACGCGATCAAGCGCCACGCCAGGCATGCAGGCATCGCGAAACGGATATCCCCGCACACGCTCAGGCACTCGTTCGCCACGCACCTGCTCGTGGGTGGAGCGGACCTCAGGTCGGTCCAGGAGATGCTCGGGCACGCGGACATCTCCACCACCCAGGTCTACACGCACGTGACGAGCCCGAGGCTCAAGGAGATCCACCGGAGGTACCACCCGAGGGGATAGGACATGGAGGTCATCACCTCACACATCCAGGCGGACTTCGACGCCTTCGCGTCCATGCTCGCGGCCCGCATCCTCTTCCCGGAGGCGCTGCTCGTGTTCCCCGGGGCCCAGGAGAAGAACCTGAGGGAGTTCGTCTCCCAGCTGGATCCCGGCCTTTCGGGCGCGATCGCGAAGCTCAAGTCCATCGATCTCGAGAGCGTGAGACGCCTCGTCATCGTCGACACCAGGCAGCTCTCGCGCATCGGGGACTTCGCGAGGATAGTGGGGAGACCGCACGTGGAGGTGATCACCTACGATCACCACCCACCCTCGAACGACGACATCGTGACCAAAGACAGCCACGTCAGGGAGTACGGCTCCAACAGCACCCTCATGGTCGAGGAACTGAAGGGCCGCGGCCTCGTACCCCCAAGCGAGGTGGCGACGATCCTCGCCATGGGGATCTTCGAGGACACGGGTTCGCTCCTGTTCCCGTCCACCAGGCCCGAGGACTGCATGGCGCTCGCGCAACTCCTCCAGTGGGGGGCGGACCTCACCCACGTGTCGAGGAGCCTCGCGCGCGACCTCAGCCCGGACCAGGTGGACGTGCTCGACCAGCTCATCAAGAACGCGGCCATTCACCACGTGGGGGGCATGGACGTGCTCGTGACGACGTCCGAGTCCACGGGCTACATCGAGGACTTCGCCATGCTCGTCCACAAGCTCAGGGGCATGTTCCAGGTCGATGCGGTGTTCGCCGCCGGGCTCATGGGCGAGCGGATCTACCTGGTGGCGAGGAGCACCGTGCCCCAGATCAACGCCGCGGAGATAGCGGCCCGGTTCGGCGGCGGCGGGCACCCGACAGCGGCCGCGGCCTCCATCAGCGGCCGATCCCTCCAGAGCGTGGCCGGCACGTTGGTGACCATCATCAAGAAGGAGACGAGGCCGCGGATCACGGCGCGGGACATCATGACCTTCCCGGTCATATCCCTCAAGATGAACGCCACCATTGACGAGGCGGCCCAGACCCTGAACCGGTACAACATAAACGCGGCGGTCGTCCAGTCGAGGGATCACAAGGCCGTGGGCCTGGTGACACGCCAGGTGGTCACGAGGGCACAGGGCCACGGCCTGGGAGGGGCTCCGGTCAAGGACTACATGATCCGCGACATCCAGTCGGTGGGCCCTGAGGCGCCGGTGGGGGAGATCCGGACCCTCATCATCGACGGCAACCAGCGGCTCCTGCCCGTGATCGAGAACAAGAAGGCGATAGGCGTCATCACGAGGACCGACCTCATGCGAGTGATGCACGAGAAGATGGCCAAGACCGAGGGTATCGACCTCAAGGCCTCCCAGAGAAAGAACGTGGCGTCGCTCATGGCGGAACGCCTGCCCAGGGAGATCGTGGAGATGCTGCGCGACGCCGGGATCCAGGCGTCCTCGATGGGGTTCAACGTCTATCTCGTGGGCGGGATCGTCCGCGACATGGTCATGCGCATCGACAACCTCGACATCGACCTCGTGGTGGAGGGCGACGGCATCGCCTTCGCGAGGGCCTTCTCGTCCAAGGTCGGCATCAGGTGCGCCGTCCACGAGAAGTACAAGACCGCGGTCATCACCCTGCCCGACGGGAGGCACATCGACGTGGCCACGGCCAGGACCGAGTATTACAAGCACCCGGGTGGGTACCCGGTGGTGGAGCAGGCCACGCTCAAGCTCGACCTGTACAGGAGGGACTTCACCATCAACACCATGGCGGTGGCGCTCGTCCCCCAGCGTTTCGGCGAGCTCATCGACTTCTTCGGGGCCCAGCGGGACATAAAGGACAGGCGCATCAGGGTCCTCCACGCCTTGAGCTTCGTTGAGGACCCCTCGCGCATCCTGCGGGCGGTGAGGTTCGAGAAGCGCTACGGGTTCACGCTCGGCAAGCAGACCCTCGCGCTCGTTCACGCCGCGGTGCGCTCGGGGCTCTTGAGCAGCATCCCGGGGAGGCGCATCTCCCACGAGATCCGACAGATCCTCTCGGAAGAAGATCCCGTTGCCTGCCTCGAGAGGCTCAAGGAACTCGACGTCCTGGAGGCGGTGCACCCGGACCTCACGTTCACCCCCGAGGTGAGGGAGATCATGCTCTCCGTGAAACAGACCATCTCCTGGTTCGAGCTCCTCTATACGCACGAACCCTACAGGCCGTGGTTCATCTACCTCCTCGGCCTGGTTGACACCATGAAACCGAAAAAGATCGTCGAGATCTGCCAGCGGCTGGGGCTCACGCCGGAAAACATCCGCACGATCCTGTCCTCGCGATCGAGGGTCAACGCCGTGCTCAGGGACCTGGCCACCGACGGCGAGAAGAGGCCTTCGAACGTCGCGAGGGCGCTCAGGAAGGCATCCGTCGAGGAGGCACTCTTCGCCATGTCGAAGGCGAAGAGCCCGAAGATCAAGGAGGCGGTCTCGACGTACATCACGACCTTGAGGTTCTACAAGCCGCCGGTCACGGGCAAGGATCTCATCGCGTTCGGCTTCACCAGGGGGAAGCCCCTGGGCGAGGCGCTGTCCATCATCAGGGACAAGGGCCTGGACGGGGAGGTCAAGGACTTCAAGGACGCCATGAAGCTCGCCCGCAGGCTCCTGGAACAATGGGGCCTGCCCGAACAACCAGCCCCTTGACGTGGCCTGCGGCCATGGGGTAGAGAGGGACAATCTCGTGGGGGTGTAGCTCAGTGGGAGAGCATCGCGTTCGCAATGCGAGGGTCGAGGGTTCAAATCCCTCCACCTCCACCACTAACCCTACAATATCACTAGCTATATCCGATTTTAAACTGCCCTGAATTGGTTGCAACTTGGTAGCGGACAACATCGGCGATACACTTCATATGTAAATAGCCCGTGGATCACGGGGCGGTTTTGATTTTCGTGTTTTCCGAACAAGCCGGTAATGAAGAGAAGTTTTATGTACGTGGTCTCCCTGGGGAGCCGACAGTTTGTTGTGCATACTGGCGTTGGTCATGTTTTACTCGCGTTCGATGACATCAGTTCGTATCCCGACCTTGGCGCTGCTCCTCTGCCTGTGCGGGGACAAGCAGGTACCCCAGCCTGGCCGCCTGTTTCCGGAGAGTCTGAATCCGTGACCTGGTGGTGAGCTGGATCAGGTACGCATCCCCCAGTTCATGAGAGGGCCTGTCGACCTTCGGAATATGGAACACCGCTTTCAGGATGCGGTGTACCACGGCCACGATGGCCTTCTTCGCCCCCTTGCGTGCCCTGAGACTGGAGTACTTCTCCCGGTAGCACGAGCCCTTCTTCCTGATCGCTCCCCGGGCGACCTCGATCATGATGGTCTTGACATGACCGCTTCGTACCGGGCTGCGCCCGCTGTGTCGCTTGCCGGCGCTCTCGCCGTTGCCGGGACACAGCCCCTCCCGTGACGCCAGCGATGCCGCCGTTCCGAATTGATCCAGCGTATCGCCGATCTCCGAGAGCAGGGCTTGGGCACTGACATCGCTTATCCCGGGAACTTCCACGAGTTGTTCCACCTTATCCCGTCGGTCGGACAACGGAGACCGAAGCCTCTCGTGGACAGCCGCTATCTGCCTCTCCACGCGCTTGACGAACGTGCGCATGGACTCCAGCTGGAAACCGTGATGCTCGGTGAAGAACCCCCTGATGGACTTGAACAGCTCCCCCTCCTTGCCCCTGAGCCTGCCCCTGGTGCACCTGATGACAGCATCCAGCGTGATCTCTTCTCCAGAGACGAGGAGATCCATGAGGTTCCTTCCCGCAACCCCGAACAGGTCAGAGGCCACAGAGTCCATCTTGATGTTGGCACACTCGAGCAGCTTGTGAACCCTGCGCTTGTAATCGGCAAGACTGTCCACGTAGGTCTTCCTCAGCCGGCAAAGATTTCGACGCTGGCGGACATGCCCGAGGTTACCCTGTGCACGATGAGATCGCCATCGGTCCCAGCCCACCGCATGAAGGCCGCGGTGATCCATGTGGGCAGGGGGGCTTTGCGATCCTGATCTCCCCGTTCATGGTGGGCAGGAGCCACGATCTGCCCGCGGCCATCTCCCGGGCCGCGATGTAGTTTCTGGCCTCCATGACGTTCACCGGCACGAGGTTCCCGTAGATGAAGATGGTGATGAGGAGAACTTCGGGGAGCAAAAAACGGCCTTCCTTGACGTATTCACCCGTGCGACCTTCTCCTGCGGGATCATGCGCAGACCTCTCCCCTTGCTATGCAGGTGCAAGTTTCAGAAAGATCCACGAACCGTGTCCACCCAACGTATCGACGGAAAACCCCAGTTTACCGCATGCTTCCCGTATCCGGTCCAGGTGACTTTTCTCGGCAACATAGAGCAGTCCAGGTTCCCATTCGGAGACCTCTTCCGAGAGGAGTCCCTCGGTGCGTGTTTCCCCCTGCGTGGAGATCCGGTTGATCTCGCGGTTGAGATACAGGCTCAAGCCCCAGAAAGGTTCGCTGTCGATGAATACGATCTCCCTGGGGACCGGGTGGACCGCGAAACATATGGCCTCTGCCATGGTACGGCTGTCCTTCTCGTAGGGAAAGAAGGCCGCAGCACCTTTCACAGCCGGGAGCACCGCTATCCACAGGGCCAGGAGACATGCGGCCTCCTTCCTGTGCGGCACGGGACCGGCCACCCGGCCGGTCACCAGGGCAAGGGGGACGAACAGGGGCAGGATATAGAGCGGCAGCCGCGAGCTGCTCGCAAAGAACACCGCCAGGGGGAGCAGCACCCACAGGATGAGAAAGAGCGGCCACTGGTCATTAGCCAGCCTGTCCATCCACCACTGTCCCGACAGCAGGGTTCTCCGAACAGAACGAACGGTACCGAACAGGGGGAATGTCCAGGGAAACGTTCCGGCGATGAGGACAGGGAGGTAGATGACAACGGGTTTATACCACTGGGGATTTCGGTGATGCATGCCCGTGGCGATACGGTTCACGAATTCGTCGCGGATGAAGTATGTCATGAGTCCCTGATGGGTCATCCCCACCAACACGTACCAGCCGAAACCGATCGCGAAAAACGCCGCCATGCCTGCGGGGGAAAGGAGTCGCGGGATGGTCTTCAGACCGTCCGTGGATATCACGAACACCACGATGGCGAGCAGCGGCAGCAGCCCGGGCGGCCCCTTGGTCAGGAAGGCGAGACCGAAACCACCCCACATGACAAGGAGAGAGTGCTGCCTCCCCGGCGCTCCATGGCGATGCCGCCACTCGACGAAACCGAGCACGGCCATTGACTCCCACAGGGTAAGCAGCGTGTCCGTGGTGATGACATTGGCTGCGCCGAAGGGGAAAAGCGACGTGGCGTATACGATCGGGGGCAGCCATGGTCGTCCGGGAGTAATCCTCCTCGCCAGCGCATAGACCACCATGACGGTCGCAATGAATGCCAGTGCGTTGGGAAGGCGCGCCCCCCATTCGTTCCGCCCCAGCAGTCGCATCCCTCCGGCTATGGCCCAGTAGGTGAGCGGGGGCTTGGCGAAATGGGGGACGCCGTTGTTGAATGCGGGAACGATGAAGTCACCGGAATCCAGCATCTGCAGGGCTATGTTGGTATATCGCCCCTCGTCCCGCTCCCACAGACCCCGTGAACCCTGAAAGGACAAACTGAACGCGAGCAGGGCCATGACGGCAAGCGCCATCCTGGCCGGTCCCGGGAGTGCCCTGAAGAAGTGTATGGCATGTGCTCGTTCCCTCCCCGGCATCTCACAACGCCCCCTGGAGTCATTGACGGTTACGGGGAACCAAGGACTGAGCAGCCGTCGAGCTAGCACGGAAAGCACCAGCAGCATCGTCGCAAGGCCTATCTGCCACAGGTTCCCCTTCACCCCGCCGCTGCCGAACGTGGCGAAGACAACGGCCAAGGGGATGAAACCCAGCAGGGATCCCAAGGTGTACGACCGGAATGAGACCCTGCAACTCCCGCAGAGAAGGCTCGTGAGGGTCGATTTAGAAAAGGGGAAGAGCCTGCAGTAGAGAACCCACCAGAAGGCATTCTCCTGGAAACGGGCCCGCCAGAGCTTCACCGTGATCCCCATCCTCCGCTCGACGACCCCTGCGAGCATTGATGCCCCGGCACCATAGAGGATCGATGAACCCAGGAGCGAAGCGATGAGGGACAGAACAGTCCCCATGAAGGCCCCGTAGATGATCCCGCCGATGGCGCTCGCCCACAACCGGGGGATGCCTGCCGCGACGAGCCCTCCCCAGATGAGGACGAACAGGGCGGCGGAGATTAACCGGCTGCGTCCGCCCCACCCGCCCTGGAGTGCCTCTCTCATCCGGTCGATGTCGAAAAGATATGCACGCACCTCGGGTCTGCCGATCACAACGGCCATGCCTGTGAACAGCACGGCCACGAGGACGACCCGGCAGATGTCCGAGAGAATCTGCCTGTCAATCTTCAGGTTCATGTCCCACCCTCACCGCGTAGCGCAGGGACCTCCTGCGGAGCCAGAAGACTCCCGCAAGGTCGGCCAGACCCACCCAGAGCCTGCTGTTGATGCCGCCTCCGTACTTGCTGGTGCCGTGTTTCCGACTCCGGTGGTTCACCGGGGTCTCCGCCACGGTGTACCCCGCCATGATGAACAGGGCCGGGAAGAACCGGTGAGCGTTCCTGAAGAACCGGACGCGTTCCAGGCATGCACGGCGGAAGACGCGCACGGAGCAGCCCACATCTGTGATGTTATCCTTGAGCACCGAGGACCGGACAGTGTTGGCGATCCTGCTGGAAAGCCTGCGCACGAGGTTGTCGGCCCTCCTCTTCCGGATGCCGCACATCATGTCCACCCCCCGCCGTTTCATCTCCCCGAGCAGGACGAAGATGTCATGCGGGTCGTTCTGTCCATCGCCGTCCAGGGTGGCGATGAACTCGCCCCGGGCGACGCCGAACCCCGCCTCCAGCGCGGCGGACTGGCCGCTGTGGGGATGGATGTGAACGGCCATGAAGTTGCTGTACCTCTGAGCAAGCCCGTCCATGAGTGCCGCTGTCCCGTCGGTGGAGCCGTCGTCCACCATGATGAGCTCCCATGAAAGATCTCCATGGGTGGAAAAGGCCTCCCGCACCTCCTCGCAGACCATCACCAGGGACTCGGCCTCGTTGTAGAACGGGATGACCACGCTCAGGATAGTGTTGCCGTCTTTTCCCTGTGCCTGTTCCATGGAAGCCTTACCTCGCATATGCCCTCCGTACGGGGAACATCCCCGTTCTCAGACCGCGCAAGGGAATCCCCTCCCATGGACATTCCCGATCCTGAGTCTCCGTACCGGCAGTTCGGACATTGCGACCCCTGATGCCAGGTCGTGCAGGGTGTGGAATGAATATCCGCATGACACTGCATGGGCGAGGATCTCCCTGAATGCATTCAGGTGGATGCCGCCTTCCACCTCGGCATGCACGGGGAGAACGAAGGGATCGCTTTCTTGTGCATGGGAGGACAGAGCGGCTTTTACTCCCTGGACGCCGACTTCCTCTATGCAGGGGAGGTTCGAAGGGATCTCGGGGAGGCCGTTCTCCGCAAAGATGAATGGCCGTGGTGCCCGGGTGCAGCTCAGATAGCGGAATCCGAGCTCCGCTGCGAGGCTGAGCCCCCGCTCGTCCACGCGCCATCCCGGCGCGCCGAAGGATTCGGGGCGTTTCCCCACCAGCGACTCATACGCATCCATCATCTTGGCGAACCATCTCCTGCGCATGTCCATGGACATGAACGGCAGCCAGTCCTGCCAGAGACGGTGGTCCCATGCGTGACACGCCACGTCGTGGCCTTCCTCCGCGAGGGAACGGACCTGTTCGGGGAAGCCGAGCGCTATGAGGGGTGCGGGAAGGAGAGTCCCGTACAGCAGGGTTCTTTTTCCGTAGAGCGCGGGGGCGTTTGTCCTGAGCATCTTGATGAGAAACCGGGGGCGGAGGAGCTGCAGTACCGCCAGTCCCGACCTGTCCGGGCCGAAAGACAGGTAGAAGCTCCCCTTGAGGGAGAACTCGCCCAGGACCTCGCGGATCCTGGGGAGTCCGGTCTTCATGCCCTGGTAGGTGTCGATGTCTATCTTAAGCGCAAGCAGCGGCACGGTGATTGTCCATCTCCGAGAGGAAGCTGTCGAGGGTTCTCCGGAGCGCCTCGTCCAGTCCGACGGTGGGCTCCCAGCCGAGCGCCTTCTTGGCGTTCAGGATGGACGGCACCCGGTTGTAGATATCCTGATACCCATCGCCGTAAAACTCGCCGGAACCCTTGATGATGATGGGGGAGTACACCTTGTCGTTCCTGTGGGAAGGGTGCTGCTTGAACATGGTCAGGAGCTTCCGGGCCAGCTCTTCTATGGAACAGTTGTTGGCGGGGTTCCCTATGTTGAATATCTTTCCCGATGCGGCCTTGTCCTTGTTGAAGAGGATGCTCATGAGGGCGTTGATACCGTCGGTGATGTAGGTGAAGGACCTCCGCTGCCTGCCTCCGTCCACCAGCACGATGGGCTCCTGGTAGACCAGGGAGGCGATGAACTGGGTGACGACCCTCGACGACCCTTCCTTGGCGGTCTCCAGCGAGTCCAGGCGGGGCCCGATCCAGTTGAAGGGACGGATGAGGGTGAAGTCCAGCTCGCCCCTGGAACCATAGGCCCAGATGACCCTGTCGAGGAGCTGCTTGGAACATGCGTAGATCCAGCGCTGCTTGTTGACCGGGCCCATGACGAGATGCGAGCCGTACTCGTCGAAGTCCTTGTCGCCGCACATGCCGTACACCTCGGAGGTGGAGGGGAAGACGACGCGCCTGCGGTACTTCACACACTGCCTTATAATGCGGAGGTTCTCCTCGAAATCGAGCTCGAAGACACCCAGCGGGTTCTCGATGTACGTCTTGGGCGTGGCGATGGCCACAAGCGGAAGCACCACGTCGCACTTCTTGATGTGGTACTCGACCCATTCCCTGTTGATGGATATGTCTCCCTCCACGTAGTGGAACCGGCTCGAAGGGGGTATGTGGGCGATCTTGTCGAATCCCAGGTCCTTCCCGTAGACCTCCCAGTCTGTACCCTGCAGGATCCGCTCGCTCAGGTGGGACCCGATGAACCCGTTCACGCCCAGAATGAGTTCCTTCATGATAAGACCTCTCCCTCATGGTTTCTGAAAAACGCCTCCAGCTCACTGCCCACCAGCACCTTTCCATCCTGCTCGATCTCCAGGGGGATGATGCTTCCCCGTGCCGTTCCGATCCGGGGCACTGCCCCCGTGAAGAAGACCGCCCCGGGGCCGGGACCATCGCTGGCTTCACAAGCGGCCTTCCAAATAATGACCCGCTGCCCCCCGCAGAGGAAGAACGCCCCGGGGTACGGTCTGGTCACCCCACGGATGAGATTGTGAATGTCCTGCGCGCTTTTTTCCCACGAGATGCGGCCGTCCTCGGGCCTGCGCCCGCCGAAGTACGATCCGCGGGCGAGATCCTGCGGCGTCAGGGGGATGTTCCCTGCGCGCATGCCCGGGAGCAGTTCGTCGAGCAGGATCCCGGCGGCCTGCTCGAGCCTGCCGAAGAGGATGAACGCGGTGTCGTCGGGACCTATCTCGACCCTCCTCTGCCCCACGATGGGCCCCGCATCGGGCTTGCCGGTCATGGCGTGGAGCGTCACCCCGGTATGCCTCTCGCCGTTTATGATCACCCAGTTCACGGGGCACCGACCCCGGTATGCGGGAAGGAGGGATCCGTGAAGGTTGTACGCGCCGTACGGGGGCATGGTGATGATGCGCTCCGGCAGCATGGAGCGGTAGTAGAAGCTGAACATGATGTCGGGCCGTATGGACTCCAGACGTGCCATCCATTCCGGCGACGCAGGGTCTTCGGGCGTGGCGTGCTCTATGGCCAGCGCCCTGCAGAGCGCGGAAACGGACCCGAACCAGACGGTCTCCCCGGGGTCGTCCTCGTGGGTGAAGACCAGGGGGATCTCGAACCCCTCCTGGAGGAGCTTCTGGATGCCGATCCTGCCCATGTTGTGGTAGGCGAACACGACGGCCCTCATCTAGTAGATCCTCCTGATGGTGTATGCGGGACGGTTCTTCACCTCCCGGTAGATCCTTCCTATGTATTCCCCCATGAGCCCGAAGGCGAGGAACTGCGCCCCGAGAAAGAAGAAGAGGATGGCGAACAGGGTGAAAACACCCTGAGCCGCCCATTCCGCGCCGAACACGAGCCGCGCCACCATGAGCAGCAGGCCGAAGCCGATGCCCAGCAGGGACATGACGAATCCCGAGTAGAGCAGGATCTTCAGCGGAAGGTCCGAAAACGAGGTGACCAGGTCGAAATGGAGCGAAACGAGCTTCCGGAAGGGGTACTTCGACTCTCCGGCGTGCCGCTGCTCGTGCTTCACCTCTATCTCGGCGATGTCCTTTGCAAAGCTGACGGCGAGGGCGGGGATGAAGGTGGAGTGCTCCCGGCTGTTCACCATGTGCTGCACGACGCTGCGTCTGTACGCCCGGAGCATGCACCCCCAGTCGTTCAGCGAGACGCCGGTGATGCGCCTGGTGAGGGCGTTGACCACCCTGCTCGCCAGCTTCCGGTACGCGGGGTCGTTCCTTGTGACCCGGATGGTGCCGACCACCTCGAAATCGCCCGCCTCCATGTGCTCCACCAGCCTGGGGATCTCCTCGGGCGGATTCTGCAGGTCGGCGTCGAGGGTGACGACGATCTCGCCCTCGCTGTTCTCGAAACCGGCGAAGACCGCGGCATGCTGCCCGTAATTGCGGGTCAGCTCCACCACCAGGACCGCGCCCCCGGCATACCCTTTCATGATCTCCAGGGAACGGTCGGTGCTCCCGTCATCCACCAGGATGATCTCGTACTCCCTGTCCATCCCTTCCATGACGGGCAGCAGCCGCTCCATGAGCCTCCCGATGACGGGCTCCTCGTTGTAGACCGGTATGACCACGGAGATCTTGTCGCGCGCCATGCCTATCCTCCACTCCTCAGGGCATCCCTGACGGCTTCGATCACCCGTTCTATCCGGACGTCGTCCATGTCGGGATAGAGGGGGAGACTGAGTATCCTGCCCGACAGCGCCTGGGTAACCGGAAGGTCGGCCTTCCCGAAACGGTCTTGTATGTACCTGAGCGTGTGGCAGGCGGGAAAGTGCAGCCCGAAGCCTATGTTCCGGCCTGACAGCCTCTCCATGAAGGTCGACAGCGGGACGGAGGTGACCTTCACCACGAAGATGTTCCATGCATGGGAATGGTCGTAGCCGGGTACTCCGGGCAGGTCGATGCCCTCCATCCCCGAGAAGGCCTCCTGGTATCGCCTGACGATCTCTCCCCGCCTGGCGTTCACCCAGGAGAGCCTGTCGAGCTGTGCCAGGCCAAGGGCGGCCTGCAGGTCCGTGAGGTTGTACTTGAAGCCTGGCTCCTCGATGTCGTAGCCAGGGTCCGCAGCGGTCCCGTACCGCTTCCACGCATCGCGTTCGATCCCGTGGAAACGGAGCAGCCGTACCCTCTTCACCGTCTCTTCGTCGTTGCAGGTGAGCATTCCGCCTTCCCCGGTGGTGATGTTCTTGATGGGGTGGAACGAGAACAGGGCCATGTTCCTCGATCCGACGTGGCGCCCCTTGTACAGGGTACCCACGGCATGGGCGGCATCCTCGAGCACCGGTATCCCGCGGGCAGCGTCGCTTATGGCGTCGAGATCCGCCGGTGCACCGGCAAAGTGGACCGGGATGATGAGCCGTGTCTTGTCGGTGATGCGTCGCTCGATATCCCGGGGCAGGACGAGGAGGGTATTGTAATCCACATCGGCGAATACGGGTCTGGCTCCTGCCAGTACGATCTGATTGACCGTGGAGGCAAAGGTCATGGAAGGGGTGATCACCTCGTCCCCGGCTCCGATGCCGAGATCCCTGAGAACGAGGTGCATGCCAGCGGTGGCCGAGCTCAGCGCCACCGCATGGCGAGAGCCCACGAGCTCACTGAACCGCCGTTCGAACTCCAGGCACCTCTGCCCCGTCGTGATCCACCCGGACCTCAGTACCTCGGCTACGGCACCGATTTCCTCATCCCCGATATGGGGCCTGCTCACGGGAATGAACTCCTCCGCCATCAGCTTTTTCCCCCTTTTCACGTCCTTATCTTCCACAGGGTGATGCCCCGGAGGTATTTCCGTTTTGTGCGCAAAACAGGTTTTGCCCGCTGCATCAGATAGTCCATGTCTTCCTTTCTCCCGTGACCGTCCATGACGAGGGCGTATCCGGTCTTCATGCTCCTCAGTGCCCGGGAGTAGTGTTCCGGATCCTTGAAGTTCAGGACATAGAACCCCCCGTAGAAGGGGCTGTAGGCCTCCACGGTCTCGTTGAGGCCGTAGCCGATGACCTGCCCGTCGGAGACCATGGCCCCGGCCTGCCGATAGAATTCCCGGTATGATTTCTCCTTGTCGACAACGGGTATGATGAACGGCGACCAGAAGAGGACGGTAATACACCAGAGAAGCACCACGGTGAGGGCCGTTTGCTTTCTGAAGAACCACCAGCAGAAGAAGATGAGCAGAAAGAGGTAGGCTGCAAGGGGTACGATGGCAACCTCGTTTCCGAATTTCACCGGGATGTACGGTATGGCAAGGCCTGCAAGGACGATTGCCCCTGCCGTGATCCGGAGGGCCCACCGATCCCACCACCGACCTGCCCTTTCAGTGAGATCTGCAAAGGTTTGCGCGATGATCACGGACAGTGCCGGATACATGGGAAGGAAGTAGATGCCCCTCTTTGTGGCCGACAGGCTCAGGAGGATGAACCCGCCGAGCACCCATGACGCCATGAAACGGTTGGCGTTCTGACCGGTGCGGAACCCTGGTATAGATGCGAGGAGGAGGAGCGACCAGGGCGCGCTGTCCGTGAAGATGGAGAAGAAATAGTAGTACCAGGGCCGCAGGTGGCCGCCCGTGTACCCGGACATGGAGAAAAACCTGCCGAACTGGTTGTATATGAAGAATGTATGGAGGAAATCGGTTCCTCCTCTCAGATGGAGGACCACCCCCCAGAGAATCGCCGCGCAGGCGAGCAGCGCGACCCCGGGGATGACCCGTATCCTCCGGATCTCTGAGAAATCGCGCTGCCAGAGCAGGAAAAGGATGACGCCTGATACGGGTATGGCGACGCCCACCAGCCCCTTGGTCAGGAACGAGAGGGCAAGGGCGGACCAGAAGGCCAGGTATCCCTTTGGGAATTTTTTCATGTATGCCAGGATGAAGGACATCATTGCCGCGGATATGAAGAAGCACAGTGCGGCATCGACAATGATCTTGTGGTGGATCACCAGGAATTCGGCGGTGCCGGCCAGGATCAGCGTGGCGAGGAGCGCCGTTTTCTCGGAATAGAGTCTCTTCGTCGACACATAGGTTATCAGCAGGGTAGAGAGCCCGAAGAGAACGGAGGGTATCCTGCCCGCGCCCTCGTTCCCGGTGCCGAACAGGTGATAGGACATGCCCACGAGGGCATAGTAGAGCGGTGGGTGCTCAAGGAACGGCTCCTTTGAAAGATGGGGTATGAGATAGTCTCTTGATAAAACCATCTCCCGCCCGATCTCTGCCACTCTGGGCTCATCGGGGGTCCAGAGCGAGTGGTCGAAGATGCCCACCAGGGAAAGGCTGATGACCAGCGCCAAGCAGAATATCTTCAGCTGACCCGAGACGGTATCCGTGGGCATGGGCGTCATTCCTTTCCCTGGGGAATATACCCTGTGGAGATATCCAAAGGGGATTACGCCGAGATTACCGGAAGATTATAATCTGGTAATGTTCTCTGCTGCTCTTCTCTGCAGGTGATTCAGGCAGATGGTCGGATGCGGGGGCATGATTGGATACCCGAACGTGGTCAGGAAAGGTCCGGGAGAATGATCGTGAAGGTTGTTCCCTCTCCGGAGCGGCTGTTCACGGTGATCTCCCCGTGATGGGCCTTTACAATGGATTGAACGAGGCTGAGCCCGAGACCGTTCCCGGGGGTCGACCGGCTCTTGTCCGCACGATAGAATTTCTCAAAGATGTGCGGGAGATCCTCCTGCGCGATGCCTTCCCCCGTATCTGCCACGACCACTTCCACCTGGTCCGACAGTCTCCGCGCGGATATCGTCACCCTGCCACCCCGGGGCGTAAACTTGAAGGCGTTGTCCAGAAGATTGGAGATGCACCGCTGTAGACGCACGGTATCTCCCTCGATGAACAGGTCCTCGGGTGGGATCTCGATGTCGAATGATATCCCGTTGTCTTCGGCAACGACGAGGAAGAGCTCGTGTGCCTTTCGGATGAGATCGCCAATATCGACCCGTTCCCTGGCAATCCGGAGGATACCCGCATCGGTCTGTGCTATCTCGAGCATGGTGTTGATGATGCCCGCCATGTGATCGCATTCCTCGAGAATCAGGGAGGCGGCTTCCTGGCGACGGGATCTGTCCGTATACTCCGTGAGCGTGGATTCTGCCATGCTCCGTATCCTCGTCAGGGGGCTCCTCAGCTCATGGGCGATATTGGTGGTCACCTCCTTCAGCTCGGTGATGAGGGACTCGATCCGGTCGAGCATGGAGTTGAAGGTGGATGCAAGATTTTTGATCTCTTCTCCTTCATGGCCAAGGGGTACGCGTGAAGATATGTTCCTCGAGTCTATGCCCGAGGCCGTCAACCGTACCCTTTCCACACCGAGCATGGCCTTTTTCGAGATATACCATCCCGTGAGGGTGCCTGTGATCAGGACGAAGAGTATCGCCGTCAGCGACACCTCGGCGAATGCATTGAGCACGGCCCTGTCGCCTTTCGGGTCCATGCCGATGGTTATGACGTTGCCATCTCCCAAGGCCCGGTGGGCCATCCTGACTCCATCCGGGTGGGTCTTCGAGGAGAATGACTCGTAATGCACACCTTCCATGGAGGTCGGGGCGCTTGTGGACGTGGGGATGTCCTTCCAGCTGTTCATATTCGACGAGGCGAGGATCTTCTTCCCGGGCGAGGTGACCATGATGAACACACGGTCGACGCCTTCCGATTCGGCCTCCTGGTCGATGACCGTCCTGAGGACATCCATCCTGCTTGTGCGGTAGAGCATCTCGAACTCCCTGAGCTCTGAGAGCAGGTCATCGTCCACGCGCTCCTCAAGGGTCAAAGATAGCATGACATAGACGATCATGAAGCTCAAGAGGCCCGACGCTGTGAACAGCACGGCATACCACAGGGCAAGCCGCGAGGATACGGTGCTGAAGAGTCTACTCCCTTTCTTCAAGGATGTACCCTGCCCCGCGGATGGTGTGGATCAGCTTCTTCTCGAAGGGGCGGTCGATCTTGTCCCTGAGATGGCAGATGCGGGCCTCCACCACGTTGGTGTGCGGGTCGAAGCTGTAGTCCCAGACATGCTCGATGATCATGGTCTTGGACACGACCCGACCGGCATTCCGCATGAGGTATTCGAGGAGGGAGAATTCCAGGGGCTGGAGTTCGATCGTCATGTTGGACCGGGATACCTTCCGCGAGAGGAGGTCCATGGTGAGATCCCCCACCTTCAGCGTCGTTGGTTCGCTCATGGAGGTGGCACGGCGGATCAGGGCCTGGACGCGGGTCAGGAGCTCGGAAAGGGCGAAGGGTTTGACCAGGTAGTCATCCCCGCCCGCCCTGAGTCCTTTTATACGGTCATCCACCGAACTCCGGGCGCTGAGGAATATGACAGGGAGTATTCTGCCGTGCCCACGTATTCTTTCGATAAGTTGTATGCCATCCAGCCTGGGGAGCATGATATCGAGGATCGCCGCGTCGAAGTTCTCGTTGAGGGCCAGAATGAGCCCGTCTTCCCCGTCAATGGCATGTTCCACGATGTACCCTTCCTGGGTGAGCATCTTCCGGATGAGGCCGGCTGTCCGGAGATCATCTTCAACCAGGAGTATTCTCATGTCCGTGTCCCTCTATCCTGTGCGACAGCACATCCGGCAATAACGTGGCCTACCCATTAGATCATCGTCTCCGCGTGTCCATACATCCGAAAGCTGGGCTCACCATTGTATGGCCATCCCTTTCTCATCGAGGATATCACACCTGATAATGAGATAAAAGCCCTGCAGGGCTCACCGGCAGGGCTTTCGTGGAGTATGCGTCCATCCTGCTCAGACCGTCTTGCTCGGTCACGCCCCGCACCCGGGACATCCCCCAGGGGCTTCTCGTAGCGAACGATGTCGGTTCCCGCCACCACGCCCACCCTCTTGAACCCGTGTCTCTCGAGATACCCCGACCCGTCCAAGGGATGGCCCGCCTTGAGGATCACGTTCTCGGTCCTCGAGAGGACCCTTTTTCCCATCTTTTCGCCCACAGTGGTCGGTAAAATGAATCCGTAGTCCCCACCCGGGTGCCGATAGCCACAGAGGACGTAGAGGTGCGGGATATCGACAACGATGACCTCGCTTCCCCACCCGAGCACCCGCATCATCCGCACGGCCTCCACAAGCTGCACTCTCTTTTGCTGCTCGAGTTCCCCGAAGGGGATCTCTGCCGTGCACAGCAGGCACTCCCCCAAGACGAGCGCTAGGACCGCGGGGACCCATGCCTTCGCCGAGGCGAGCAGCCTGAACCTGAAGGCCCAGAGGAAGAACGCCGAGACGAGCGCCACCCTGAACAGTTCCCGCGGCGAGAACTGCCTGAAGGACGGCCTGATCTCGGCAAAGACAGGGACGAGCACCATGACGACGCATACCGTGATCCATGCGAGGAGTCTGCCCGGCCTGCCCTTGGCGAAGGGTTCCCGGAGGGCCGACTCGAGGAGCATCCCCGCGAGGATGAAGCTCCATGGCGCCACGAGCTGGAAATAGTGCTTGTACCACCTGACAGCCAGGGGGAGTGCGGAGAACGCAAGCACCATCGCCGGGATCCGGGCAGAGCCCATCGTGTCGTCCTTGTCGCGCCCGACGACTGCGTAGGCCAGGGCGGGCAGGAACAGCCTAGGTCGCGTTGTCATACAGGTATGCGAGTCTCTGGTGCAGCCCGAAGGACGTATCCAGAGCGTAGCCCGTCGCCCTGTGTCCTAAAAACCCGAACGCCACGAGCGCATCCACACACGTCGCCTCGGTGAGGGACACGAAGGCGAAGAAAGGCACGACAGAGGCGGCGATCATCACGACGATGCCGCCGAGCCTCGCACGAAGGCTCATTTCCCGCCGAGCCTCCCCAGGGAATCCGGCGACGAGCGATGCGGCGAATCCCGCGAGCATGAAGACCGAATACTGCTTGAACATGATCGAGACGCCGAGCGCCAGCCCCGAGAAGGCGTATGCGGCCGGCGATCTCCGGACAACCAGCAGGGCCAAGAGGGCGACAAGCGCGAAGGTCACCTGGAAGGGTTCCAGACAGATACCGTATCCCTCGCAGACGATGACCGACGAGAAGTATGCCGTGGACACGATGAGGCACGCCGCCTTCCGGACGGACATCCTCGCGCAGACAAGACCCACAAGCACCGCATTGAGGACATGGACCAGGTAGACCAGGAGCACGAGGTTCTCCCACGTCCCCGGCACCACCTTCATCCAGACTGCATAGACGTAGTAGACAAAGGGCGTGTAGGCCGTGTCCACCCCCGCGGTGGGGGTGAGACCCCCGAGTATCTCCCTGGCCACGCTCACGAAGTAGCCGGCGTCCCTGTTCACGGGCACGATCCGGTACGACAGGAAGAGCCACCCGCACACGAGCAGGAGCATCGAGGAAAGCGCATACAGAACGAGAGACGATCTCTCCGCCGCATACCCTTCGGTTCTCTCCGGGAGATACATGGGGAGCACTGTACCATCACCACGCAAGCCCGGCCAACAGCGAAGATACGCCTTAGGGGCCTTCAAGGCCGGCTCTTTGGCAGGGGAACAGGACCCTGGACCTCCGATCCCCGTCTCCACGCTCCAGCCTGTAGTGAGAAATCTTCCCGGGCACCCCTGCCGGACCCGAAGGGCGGTGTTGCTCACCGCGATTGCCCCGAGATGCCGAATCCTATACAGTAACGGTTCATGGCTTCCTCCTACAGGCTCACGTGCCTCTTCGTGGACCTGAAGACGGCGACGAGCCGGCGTGTGGTCCTCGGGGAAGACGTGTCCATGGCCCGGCTCGGCGGCAGGGGGATCGGCGTCCACTTCCTCGCGGCCGCTCCCACGATCGCCCCGTTGCACGAGGACAACCCCCTCGTGTTCGCAACAGGCCCGCTCGTGGGTTCCAGGATACCGTCGTCGGGCCGCATGGTGATCTCGTCGTTCTCCCCCCTGACCAACACGGTGTGCACCTCCGTCACGGGCGGCGACTTCGCCTACGGGATGAGAAAGGCAGGCATCGACGTGATCCACCTCTCGGGCAAGGCCCCCGTGCGCAGCGTGGTGTTCATCGAGGACGACCGAGTGAGCATGGAGAAAGACCCCTTCCCCGACGATGTTGGCCTCGAACTGGTGTTCGAGCGGTTATCGTCCCCGGGCCGCTCCACCGCGGCCATCGGCGAGGCCGCCATCAAGGGGTGCCTGTACTCGTCCATCATGGTCGACGGTTGCTTCGCCTCCGGCAGGGGCGGACTCGGACTGGTCATGGCCTCCAAGAACGTGAGGGCGGTCTCGATCAGGGGGAGCGGGCCCTCCAGG
Organism: Deltaproteobacteria bacterium; assembly: GCA_029552245.1. GTDB lineage: Bacteria > Desulfobacterota > Desulfomonilia > UBA1062 > UBA1062 > MWEI01. The sequence continues at coordinate 202,750 of JAKPDW010000025.1, read as the reverse complement.
AGGATCCCCGTGGACGAGCATGAGGAAGACCGGGCCCGTTCCGACATCGTCCGCCTGTTCGACGCCTCCCCGTTCGTGAGGGGGCGGTCCGGCATAGCAGCATCGGGGACGGCCGCACTCATCGACCTCGTCGCCGAGCGGAGGATGATGCCCACCGCCAACTTCCGGAGGACCTACTTCGAGGGATACCGGGCCTTCTCTGCGAACGCCTTTGCGAGGACGTTCTCACCCAGGCGCCACGCATGCCGCGGGTGCCCCATCGCGTGCAAGGGGAAAGCGGCCGGCCCCATCCCCGAGTACGAGACCATCGCCCACTTCGGGGCGCTCAACGAGAACGACGATATCGCATCCATCGTGGAAGCGAACAGGCTCTGCAATTCGCTGGGCATGGACACCATAAGCGCCGCGTCCACCATAGCCTGCCTGGCGGAGATCCGCGGGGTGAGGTTTCAAGGCGAAGGCCTCGTCTCGATGGTCCGCCGGATCGTGCATGCCGGCACCTCGGGGGAACTCCTCAGGCAGGGGTCGCTCAGGATGGCACGGGCACTCGGCGCGCCCGAGACGTCCATGAGCGTCAAGGGCCTGGAGCTCCCCGCCTACGACCCCAGGGGCGCCTACGGCATGGCCATAGCGTACGCCACCTCCACCAGGGGCGGATGCCACCTGCGGGCGTACCCCATCGCCAGCGAGATCCTGAGAAAGCCTGTCGCCACCGACAGGTTCACCTTCTCGGGCAAGGCGCGCATGGTCAAGATAGCCGAGGACCTCTGCACGGCCGTCGACACCATCGGGGCCTGCAGGTTCGCTCTCATCGCCGCCTCGCTGGAGGAGTACGCCCGGGGGGTCTCTGCCGTGACGGGAATTCCCCTGGGGCAGCACGACCTCATGCGCAGGGGCGAAGAGGTCTACTCCCTGGAGATCTCCATCAACGCCGCAAGGGGGTTCACGAGTGAAGACGACACGCTCCCCGAGAGGTTCTTCAGGGAGGCGGGGACACCGGGACCCGGCTTCGAGACGCCGGCCATCGACAAGGTCTCCTTCGAACAGGCGCTCGAGAGGTACCGCAGGATCCGCGCCTCCTGCGGCGCCGCCGCCCTGTCCACTGCGGAATCTCCATGCACGACCAGATAGAGAAATACCTCTCGAAGCTCGTGGGTCACGGCCTCGTGGAAGGGCCGCAGGATGCCTGCCTCTACGCCCTCGACGACGAGCTGTTTTCCAACAGGCCCCAGGTGCCGAAGGCGGTGCGGGCCCTCTTCGACAGGCTGAACATCAACGGTCTCATCGTGGCCAAGCCGGAAGAGACCAGGTGGTCGATCATGCGACGCCTCGCCGAGACCGGGGGCAACCCGGTGACACCCTCGGACTCGGAGAGCGTCACCTTCCTTCACGACATCCCCGTGGTCGGGTCTCTGCATTCCGAGGATCTCTTCGAGGTACTGGCCCGCCGCAAGGGGTGCATCGTCGAGGACGCGGGCGTCGTCGCGACTGGCACCGTCTGCCTGGAGCAGGCCTTCGTGACCTTCAGTTCCATCTGCTTTGCGACCTTCGTCAAGTACTTCGCCGACCTGATCGGGAAACCCGGCGACTCGTGCGCCCTCACCGGTCGCACCCGGGAAGACAGGGCGAAGGCCCTCAAGGCACTCGAGACCGCACGGCCGAAGGGCCGGCCGGCAGGCCTGGCCGACGAGATACCGTCCGACGAGGCCGGGATCGTCTCGGCCATGGACAGGGCAGGCAAGGAGATGGTCCGCCTGGGGCTGGTCGACTCCTTCTTCGGCAACATCTCGATCAGAACCGGCGGTTCGATCTCTATTTCCCAGACCGGGGCGTCGCTGGACGAGCTGCAGGGGTGCATCGACAGGGCCTGCATGGACGGGAGCTCGAGCTGCGAGATCACCTCGTCGTCGGAACTCTTCTCCCACGTCCGCATATACGAGCTCACCGGGGCCCGCGTGATCCTGCACGGTCACCCCCGATGCGCCGTGATCCTCTCCCTGGCCGAGGGGCCCATACCATTCGGCGAGACGAGGTACGTCTTGGGGGTTCCGGTGGTTTCCGGGGAGGTGGGCGCCGGTTCGCGCGGGATCGTGCACACCCTCCCTGCAGCCATGGAGGGATCCCTCGAGGCGATCGTCGCCGGGCACGGCGTGTTCGCGGCCTCGCGATCCTCCGTGCGGGAGGCGTTCGAGAGGCTCCTTTCTGTGGAAAACCGCTGTTACGAGGAATGCGCACGGAGGATCAAAGCGATCGACGAACGCCGGCAGCCGTGACGAGGGAACCCGGCGAGCGCCCTCGTCTTCGGTTCCTGTCCACGGCGATGTCGATCGCCCCTCCGTCCCGGCAACGACGAGCGACGCCCGCACGCGATCGGGGCGCCCATGCACAGCGATTCCAAGGTTCGTCTTCGCAGACGTGCAGGACGTCGTCGCCCCGGTCGAAGACCTCGGGGAAACGCGGCGGACCCTTGACGTACCCCGATGGTTGACCGTGATGATATGCCCGCCGATCATCACCCTCGGGGAAACCCGCCGGGCCCTCGACGTACCCCGCCTCGGGGTTGAGGCGGCGGCGCGCACGCATCTCCGTGTTGACATCTCGGGTGAAATGCCCCACACACTAGCCAGGAGGGTGGCCTATGAGCAAGATCCTCTCTGCATGCCTTGCGGTCCTCGTGGTCTGCACGTGGGCGAGGGGCGCCTCGGCCATTGAATTCGCCATCATCAAGAACGCCATGTTCTGCGGCCAGAAGATAGAGGTCTACAAGAGCCTGGATGAGGCGCTGGAGAACTACACCGGCGAGGGCAAGATCTTCGAGATCACGCTCAAGCCTGTGCCGATGAAGAGGGTCGAGAACAAGAAGAAGATCGAGGTCTCGGAATTCACCTGGAAGGTGGACGAGCAGTATCTCAAGGATCTCAGGAGCAGGCAGGGGAAGAACACGAAAGGGTCCAAGTCCGCCGCCCAGGAAAAGAAGACCCCCTGAGAGACACCTGCCCCGGACGTGGACGAAAGGGCTGTCCCGACTCTTCAATACGGATAAACCTTGGTCCCTCCCATGACTGAAACACGGTGCTCACATGGACATACGGGCAGGGGACATTGAGAAAGAGTTTAGCAAGGGAAATTTCTCATGAGCCTTGACAACGTGGACGAAAAGGATTGACCGGCGAGGATCGTTGGCCTAACCTATCGCGGGAGAATGCATGCAGGGGGATTGAGACCATGGACAAGGAAGAAACCGAACTCCAGGCGAAGAAGATCCTGATACAGAAGAAGCACGAACTCCACGAGGAGACCCTCGCAAGGGTCATTCACGACCTCGAGGACACGTTGGAGAGGTACGAGAAGTACTCTGGGCCCGAGAGCATCTTCGCTTTCGTGAGGGCCAACGCGGCGGCGCTGCTCTTCCTCTGTCAGGAGAGAAAACGCGACCGAGACAAGCGCAAGGGGGATTACACGAAACCCGCCCAGGAACTCCCACCTTCCGGGAGCGACCTCCTGTAGCCATCCCCAGGCAAACCACCGCCTTGCCGGGTCGTATCCCGCAGCTTGCCTGCAGGGGGAACGCACCGGTGCCCAGGGGGCATACCCGGGCCATCCCGTTGAGCCGATCCTTGCAGGCTCGCCAAGGGGTAGGCGCTCACTGAACGAGCGACAGGCACACCCTCGACCCCGACATTCTTTGCCATGCGCCCATCCGTGCACGGGCGTGACAGGAAAGAGCCCTGTCCGGCCGAAGGCCGGCACATTCGGGCCGACGCCAGAGACGGGGCTTCCTGCGTGCATGCATTCCACCCGGACCCAACTATCGTGAAGTTCAACGCATTTTTTTGATTTTACTGGAGTATATCTGAACTTGCCATTTCTTTGATCCTGGTGTATAGATCCCCTCGATGCATTGCATGCCTGATACCGTTCACTTCAGGGCATTCCAAGGGGAGGTTCCATCCCATGGCACATGCAAAAACCCCGCTCTTTCTGCGGTTTCGTATATCGGCACCGACGACAGTCGTGATCTTCGTGGTCCTTCTTGCCTCGCTCGTGAGCGCAGCCGGTCAGGACCCGGCCACCGAAACTCAGGGGGGAAACCGGGCACAGGCCGTCCGAGAGGGGTCCTCTGACCGGACGATCCCCCTCAAGAAGTCGGTGGTCATTCGCAAGGGGGACATCTTCTCGGAGATACTCGTGCGGCAAGGCGTCAGCCTGGCCGACGCCCTCGAGGTCTCCAGGAAGGCGAACAAGGTCTGCAGGCTCACGAGCCTGAAACCCGGGGATGTGCTCGAGCTTTCCTTCACCCCCGACGGGGCCGGGCTCGAGGAGATCGCCCACAAGGCGCCGGGCAAGAAACCCCTGGTCCTGTACCACTCCAGCGTGGTCGCCATCGCGGGGAACCGCCAGAAAGCACCAGTGGCGACCGGTGTCCAGGCACCCCCGGCACGGGCACAGGCCGTCCGCGAGGGGTCCTCTGACCGGACGATCCCCCTCAAGAAGGCGGTGGTCATTCGCAAGGGGGACATCTTCTCGGAGATACTCGTGCGGGAAGGCGTCAGCCTGGCCGACGCCCTCGAGGTCTCCAGGAAGGCGAACAAGGTCTGCAGGCTCACGAGCCTGAAACCCGGGGATGTGCTCGAGCTTTCCTTCACCCCCGACGGGGTCGGGCTCGAGGAGATCGCCCACAAGGCGCCGGGCAAGAAACCCCTGGTCCTGTACCACTCCAGCGTCGTCGCCATCGCCGGAACCCGCCAGAAAGCACCAGTGGCGACCGTGGCCACCGACCCCGGCCGGGCGATTCCTCAAAAGCGGAAGGACGTATCGAGGGCGGATGCCTCCCCGGAAACGTCCGACCTCGACGCATCACATGACATGAGCCTCGTGTCCTCCTATGACCTCGGCCCCCTCCCCGTTCTGCGACACCCTGCCCAACTCAAATACGAGCTGCTCGCTCAGGGAAAGGTGCTCTCCCCCATAGCCCCGCTGTGGGTCACCTCGGTGCACCCGACACCTTTCGACCACTCGAAAGACAAGGGCGCCCTCTCCATCGCCAAGGCGAAAGAGCGTTTGGGCTCCAAGCAGCGCCACCCGTCGAAATCCGCCTCACGGAAAAAGACCGACGACGGCTTCCTGAGGGCACCGGTGTCCTACAGGTACGTATCCTCAGGATTCACGGCGAGCAGGGTGCACCCGATCACCGGGGACGTGCTTCCCCATTACGGGGTCGACTTCGCCGCGCACATGGGCACCCCCGTACACGCCGTGGGCTCAGGCAGGGTGATCTTCGCCGGGTGGGACGGCGGTTTCGGGAAGGTGGTCCGCATTCGCCACACCAACGGGTACATAACCCACTACGGCCATCTCTCGAAGTTCGCCAAGGGAATCAGGCCCGGCAAGAAGGTCAAGCGCGGTCAGACGATAGGGTACGTGGGCATGACGGGAGTGGCCACAGGCCCTCACCTGGACTTCAGGATCACGCGCAACGGCCGGTTCGTCAACCCCTTTACCATCCTGAACAACTCAAAGAGGGTCACGGCCAAGAAGTCGCGACACCACAGGGGTTGAGCGCCGCAACGAGATACCCGTCCCTCCTCTCCTTGTCCCTGGAGGTCGGTCGTCGCCCGCAGGACAGAGGGCGCCCCTGGACGCTCCCTTCCCACGCCAGCGGCAGGCAACCAGCAAAAACCGCCTCGGCAATGGAGGGGATCGCGAGGGTCACAGGGGGCTGGAAGATCACCGGCGCGGCAACTCGCCACGGTCTTCGGCCACGAGGGGGTTGTCGTGCAGGATGGGAGGTCCGTGCTGGAGGGGCTCTTTCCCGAACCATTCCTGTGCTTGCCCGTACGCGCCGGCCTGCTTCAAGGGGCTCCCCCGCACGCCACCAGGGGGGAGAACGACGCGGGTGGGCGGCCCGTCCGCCCGCGGCAAGCCCCCTCCCCATGGGACGCCGAGCCGGGGGTCCATCGTCTGCGCTTAAGCACGCATGCTCAGGCGTAGACGACCCTCGTTCACATCCAACCCCGCCGAACATGCGGCCTTCCCCGCTTGACCGGGGAATGCCCGCTGTATATGGTACACGTGTATGAGAGCGCTGAGAAAGGGCCGCCATTGTCGACAAGGACGGACGTGATCATCATCGGTGGTGGTGCTACGGGCTGCGGCATCGCGAGGGATCTCGCCCTCAGGGGTGTTCCCCACTATCTCGTGGAAAGAGGAGACTTCGCATCGGGAGCAACAGGCGCCTGCCACGGCCTGCTCCACAGCGGCGCCAGGTACGCTGTCCGGGACAAGGAGGCCGCCCGTGAATGCATCACCGAAAACGCCATCCTGAAAACCATCGCCAAGAAGTGCGTGGAAGTCACCGGCGGTCTCTTCGTGAGGCTTCCCGGAGACTCCAAGCGCTACCGAGACGAGTTTCTGAAGAGCTGCGAGGCCACGGGGATCGAGACTGTGATCCTGTCGCCCTCCAAGGCCCTCGAGCTCGTCCCCTCGTTGAACCCCGCCATCGAGGAGGCCGTCAGAGTGCCAGACTGCTCCATCGACCCCTTCAGGCTGTGCCTGCTCAACGCAACGACATCCCGCAGGCTGGGCGGCAACATCCTCACCCACCACGAGGTGGTGGAGATCATCCGGGAGAAGGGGCGGTGCGTGGGCATCAGGGCCAGGGAGCGGCTCACCGGCGAGATCAAGGAGATCAGGGGCAGGATCGTCGTGAACGCGAGCGGCGCCTGGGGGGACAGGGTAGCGAGGATGGCGGGGTCGCGCGTCCCCATGGCCCTGTCCAAGGGGAGCCTGGTGATCACGAACCACAGGCTCACGAACGTCGTCATCAACCGCCTCAGACCGCCTTCCGACGGGGACATCATCGTGCCCAACGAGGCGGTCTGCCTCGCGGGCACCACCTCGATCCCGGTGGACAGCCCCGACAACCTGGAGATCGATCCATCCGAGGTCGACACCGTGACCACCCAGGCGGAGCAGATGGTGCCGGCCTTCGGCACCACGAGGCTCATCCGCGCCTACACCGGCGTGAGACCGCTGTTGAAGGCGAGCGGGACAGAGGCCGACGGCCGGTCCATCTCCCGCGGCTTCCAGATCATCGACCACAAGAACGGCATGATCAGCATCCTCGGCGGCAAGCTGACCACGTACAGGCTCATGGCCGAGAAGACGGTGGACGTCGTCATGGATGTGCTGGGCTTCAAGGTCCCGTGCAGGACAGCCGAGCTGCCGCTGGAGGGCCAGGACGAGTTGAGCGGCTACCCGCTGTCGAAACGCCTCTCGAAACTTGATGACATCGTCTGCGAGTGCGAGCTGGTGAGCCGGTCGGACGTCCAGAGGGCCGTCAACGCCATGGCGACCCCCTACGTGGGCGACATCCAGCACCGAACGAGGCTGGGCATGGGCCCCTGCCAGGGCGGGTTCTGCACCTACCGCGCCCTCGGCATCATGCAGGAGATGGGCCGGGTGGACCCAGACGTGTCCCTGTCGATCCTCAAGGAGTTTCTCCAGAGGAGGTTCAAGGGCATCAGGCCCGCCCTGTGGGGGGACCAGCTCAGGGAAGAGCAGCTCATAGAGAGCATATACATGGGCATACTCGCCATGGGGCAAGGCCATGGGTGAGCACGGCTACGACGTGGTCATTATCGGCGGCGGCGTGGCGGGCCTCACGGCCTCCATCTACCTGGCAGGAAAAGGGTTCAGGACTGCGCTCGTCTCGAGGGGGGACCCGGCCTGCTGCCTCTCGACCGGATGCATAGACGTGCTCGGGGCCCACGAGGACCCCATGAAGGGCATTGACCGCCTGCCCCGCAACCATCCCTACAGGATCGCGGGCAGACGCACGGTTATCGATGCCCTCGAGGCGTTTTTAGGGCTCATGGAAGAACGGGGCCTCCCCTACAGGGGCTCCCTCGGGAGGAACACGGGCATTCTCACCCCCATAGGCACGACCAAGACCACCTGCCTCGTCCCCATAACCATGGAGGCCTCTTCCGGCTTCACAACGACCCACATCCACGTGGTTTCTTTCAAGGGGCTCAGGGACTTCTACCCGTCGTACATAACCTCGAGGCTCGCGAACACGAGCGTCTCGGTGTTCGACGCGGGGACCTCGTCGACCCTCGGCCTCGCGACGAAGTTCGACGAACCCTCGTTCGTGGACGATTTCTGCGCCTGGCTATCCGGTCTCGAGCTCCCGCCGGGAAAGATCGCCGTCCCTGCCGTGCTCGGCTTGAAAGACCCGAAGGCCGTTCTCCAGCGTATACGGGCGTCCACGGGCAGGGAGATCTTCGAGATACCGACCCTGCCCCCATCGGTCCCCGGGATCAGGCTGTTCAGGGCGCTCAAGGACGCCTTCCTGGCACGCGGCGGCCACCTCTACTGGGGCAACGCCGTGGCGAGCGTGGAGACGAGGTCCGGACAGGTGGAGGCGATCACCATGGCCGGGCCCTGCAGGCCCTCGCGTGCCCATGCACGCGCATTCATCCTCGCCACGGGGTCTTTCGTGGGCGGGGGGCTGTTCGCCCAGAGGGGCTCGGTGAGGGAGACCGTTTTCGACCTCGACGTGAAGGTGCCGGGCCCGCGCAGGGACTGGTTCCTGAACGACTTCTTCTCGCCGGGCCACCCCGTGGAGGCCTCAGGCATCGAGGTGGACTCGTCGTTCAGGCCTCTTGGGTGCGGTCTGAAGAACCTGTTCGCCTGCGGGAGCATCCTTGCCCACGGCGAGATCATGAGGCACCGCTGCGGACACGGCCTCGCCATTGCGACGGGCTCGGCCGCGGCCCGGGCGTGCGAGAGGTTGCTGTCATGAGCTTCGAGCACTGCATGCGGTGTACCGTATGTGTGGAGAACTGCCCGGTGGCAAAGGTCGAGCCGCGCTTTCCCGGCCCCAAACAGGCCGGGCCCGACGCCCAAAGGTTCCGCCTCGACGGGGAGAAGTCGGTCGATGCGTGGGTGAACTATTGCTCCCACTGCATGAGGTGCCAGGTGGCATGCCCCTACGGTGTCGAGGTGGCGGACATCATCCTCAAGGCCCGGCTCAAATACAGCAAGGAACACTTCAGCCCGCTGAGCTCGCACCTGTTCGCCAACGCGTACCACCTCTCGAAGATGGGGTCGCTGGCCGCACCGGTGATGAACAGGATCACCCCCCTGCCTGTGTTCAAACAGGCTATGGGCCTGCTGGGGGTCTCCGATGTCCCGGACCTGCCCGAGTTCAGGTTCCTCTCGCTCGAGCGGACAAGGAGATCCAAGGGACGCGGCAGGAGGGTCGTGTTCTTCCACGGTTGCCACCTGAACTTCAACAGGCCTGACATCGGCAGGAAGGCGATCGACCTGCTTGTCGCCTTCGGCTGCCGTGTGGCGATCCCCCGCCAGCAGTGTTGCGGCCTCCCGGCGCTGGGAAACGGGGACCTCGAGATGGCGAGGAAGTTCGCCCTCAAGAACGCGTCCATGCTCACCAGGTACGTGAACCGGGGGTTCGACGTCGTGTACTCCTGCCCCTCCTGCGGTCTCACGCTCACCAGGGAATACCCCGGGATCCTCGACGTGCCCGGCGCCAGGAAGGTAGCCGAGAACACGTACCACATCTTCGAATACCTCCTCCCGTTGGTACAGGACAGGCTGGACGCCAAGGGGTTGCGATCGATCGGGAGGGTCGAGGCGTCCATTGCATACCATGTCCCGTGCCACCTGCGCGCCCTCGGGATCGGGTACCCGTCCGTGGGCCTCTTCGAGATGATAGACGGCCTCTCTTTCACGGTACTCGACAACGACTGCTGCGGCCTCTCAGGCACCTACGGGTTCAAGAAGCGCAACCGAGAAACCGCGGCGAAACTCGGTGCCATCGCTGCAGGCGCGGTGAGAGAGACGGGCTGTGAACTCGTGGTCTCAGACTGCGGCGCCTGCCGCATCCAGCTCGGCCACTACGCGGCCATGCCGGCCATGGACCCCATCGAGATCGTTGCGGACGCCGTGTCCAGCGGGCCCCTGGCGAATAAGCGCCGCACTCTTGCAGAGAGGGTCGCATCCCTCTTCCCGTCGATCAAAGGAGGAACCCCATGAGGAAGATCGTCCTTTTCGGCACCCTGTGTCTCATCCTCGCGACGGCCCCCGCCACCTCGATGGCCGCATCGTCGTCCCTGGAAGTGGTCCTCGTGGACTCGCTCTGGGGCGCGGCCATCGGGACGCTCGCAGGGGCGGCGACGCTCGCGTTCATGGATCACCCGAAGGATCACACCGAGCGCATCTACCAGGGTGCGGCGGTGGGCCTTTTTCTGGGGATGGCCTTCGGCGTCTACGAGCTCTCCCCCATGTTCTCATCGTACGAGAGGCCCGACGGCACGCGGGTGAACGTCTGGGGCCTCGCCTGCACGGTGGGCCTCGGGCCGGGGCCTAGGCCTTCACGAGCAGGTCTATGGTCCTGGTGAGAGAGGCCTTCTCTTCGTGCCTGGCGATCGCGAGCTCTATGAGCTTCGTGATCAGGTGAGTGTACGGGATGCCGGAGGCCTCCCAGAGTTTCGGGTACATCGATATGCTCGTGAACCCCGGGATCGTGTTGATCTCGTTGAGGTAGAACGCCGCTCCCGAGACCAGGAAGTCCACCCTCGCCATGCCTGAGCCGCCGATGGCCACGAAGGCGTCCACCGCGGCGTACTGGATATCCTGGGCCAGCGCCTTCGGTATGCGCGCCGGGATGACGAGCTCGCTCGTGCCGTCCACGTACTTGGCGTTGAAGTCGTAGAACGCCGCCTTCGGGATGATCTGGCCGCAGACCGATGCCTTGGGCTCGTTGTTGCCGAGCACCGCGACCTCTATCTCCAGAGCCCGTTCCACCGCCTGCTCCACGAGGACCTTGGACGAGAACCCGAGGGCATGCTCTATGGCCCCGCTCAGCTCCTCACCGTCTTCGACCTTGCTGACGCCTATGCTCGACCCCATGGTCGCCGGCTTGACGAAGAAGGGGGGTTTCAGGGTCTGCGCGATCTCCGAGAGGATCTCCCCGCGGTCGACTCCCCACATCCACTTCGTGAGGCAGGTGCCCTTGACCACGGGTATGCCCCGCTGGGCGAGGATGCGCTTGGTGACGTCCTTGTCCATGGCCACGGCTGAGGCGAGCGTGTCGCACCCGACGTACGCGATGCCGGCCAGCTCGAGGAGGCCCTGGACCGTCCCGTCCTCGCCCCTCGGGCCGTGGAGCACCGGGAAGACGACGTCCACACCGGTGAGCCTGCCGCTCTCGATGTGCACGAACCCCTTGTGCTGCGGGTCGGGCGAGAGGATCACGGGTTCCACGCCTTCGGTCCCGCCCCCCCTCAGCGCATCGAAGGCCCCGTCGCCCAAGAGCCACCTGCCTTCCTTGGTGATCCCCACGTACACGGGATCGAACCTGTCCGTATCGATGGACCGGGCGATGGAAGCCCCCGAGACCACGGAGACGTCATGCTCCGTGGAGACACCCCCGAAGAGGATGGCTACGCGCGGTCTCGACGCGGCCATGTCAAGCACCGTACTTTGTCAGCCTGTCCGCATGCGCCATGGCCAGGGGCATGAGGTCAGTGTGCCGAAGGTGCCCGAGGCCTCCCGCCATGCAGGCGCGTTCCCCGAACTCGGTGACGCCGTCCGGTCGTATGTTGTCCGCGACGAAGAGCACTGGCAGCTCGTGCCACGAGTGCGACTTCATGGAAGCCGGCGTCGAGTGATCGCCCGTTATGATGAGCACGCTCGGTTTGAGCGCTAGGAGCTCGGGGAGGACCGCGTCCGTCTCCTCGATGACCCTCACCTTGGCGTCGAAGTCTCCGTCCTCGCCTGCCGAGTCCGTCTTCTTGACATGGAAGAAGAAGAAGTCGTACCTGTCCCAGGCGGACTTCAGCGTCTCGATCTCGCTCGCTATGGTGTCGCCGGCCTCCAGCACATCCATGCCCACGAGCCGTGCGAGACCCTTGTACATGGGATAGGTGGCTATCGCGCACGCGTTCAACCCGTAGACCTCGCGGTAGGATGGCAGCCCGGGGTCCTTGGCGATGCCCCTGAGAGTGCACCCGTTCGCCGGGGACTCGTTCTTGAGGACCTCGAACGCCTTGCCGATCCACGCGTTGAGGAGAGAGGCGGTCTTGCGCGAACGCTCGGTGAGCGGCCTTACCTCCAACGGCCTGAGGCCCGTCTTCTGGGGATCGGTCTCGGTCACGCCGTCTTCGAGACCTTCACCGTCGAGGATGAGGGCGAACCGGTAGTCCTTGACCGGCTCCACCGTTATGTCAACCCCCTCCAGGGTGATGGCCCTGAGCTTCGCCACGAGCTCCGCGCACTTCGATGTGGGGATCCTGCCCGCACGGCGGTCGGTGATCACCCCCGTCTGAGGGTCGAGGGTGCAGAAGTTCCCCCTTGCCGCTATGCTGGTCGGCCTGAGGGTGAGCCCTATGCCGAGCGCCTCGAGCACCCCCCTGCCGATCGTGTACTCGAGGGGATCGTAACCGAAGAGGCCCAGGTGGCCGGGCCCGCTCCCAGGGGTGATCCCGGGGGTGATGGGCGTGGACAGACCGCACACGGCCTGCCTGCAGAGCCTGTCCATGTTGGGAGTGCGGGCCTCCTCGAGCTCGGTCTTGCCGGAAGGGCCCGGCAGGCCCCCGAGGCCGTCCAGGACGAGCATGACGATCTTCTTGTCGGACTGTACGTGGAGCTCCTTCATCAGGTCGATCTGGTTCATGAGCCTCTCCTTAGGAAGCAGGATGGGTCGATCGCCGCTCTGGTGCGTTCTCGATCAAGAACGGTTATACAACCTCCCCGGAAAAATTCAAGGACCAACGAGACGGCGCCGAGCCGCCTCCATCGAGAGGGCACGGAAGGCGTCGCCCGTGGGGAAAGGGTGCATGGCCGGGGCGTCGAGCTCCCCAGGGGGTCGTGAGCCTGCCTGCGCCGGCACGTGAGGTTGAGTGAGCGTACCCGGACTCAGCTGATGCCCTTGAGGAATGCGTCCCTGACGACCGAGGCCGCACCTTCCATGGTCTTCTGCCTCCCGACGAGCGTGGTGAGGTGGTGGCCGAAGGTGAGGTTCTGAGACAGCCACACGACGCCGGTCTTGAAGCGCTTGAGGGCCACGTCCTCGCCAAAGTGCTCGAGGAGAAGGCGGTGCAGGTCCAGGATCACGTCTTCCAGCGGCGGGGGAGGTTCGGGTTGCGAGCCTTCCATGAGCGCCTTGATGTCCCTGAAGATCCATGGCTGTATCACCGCCTGCCTGCCCACCATGACGCCGTCGCACCCGGTCGAGCTGAACATCTCGAGGGCGTCTTCGGCGCGCGTGACGCCGCCGTTTCCCACCACGGGCACGCGTAAGCGCTCCTTGAGCCTGGCTATGTATTCCCACCTCGCCTTCCTCGACAGCCCGTCGGCCGCGGTCCTCGCGTGGAGCACGATGAAATCCGCACCCGCATCCTCGAGCATCGAGGCGAAGTCGCACATGGCCTCGGGATCCGGGGAGCAGCCGATGCGCATCTTCACCGATACCAGAGTGCTGACGGCCTCCCTCACCGCCGAGAGCACCCGGCGCGCCCGGTCCGGGTCCTCCATGAGGGCGACGCCCCAGCCGTGACAGGTGACCTTCTTGAGCCAGCACCCCATGTTGACGTCCACGGAAAACGGCCGGAACCCGTCGAGCCTCCTTGCGGCGAGGTGCATCTTCTCGGGGTCGCCCCCCACGAGCTGGAGCACGAGGTCGTCGACCCGCGTCCACCTGAGGTATATCGACGTGCGGGTGTTCTCACCGGGCACGATGCGCGCGTTCAGCATCTCGGAGTAGAAGACGTCGCACCCCCCGAAAGAGCGCACGAGTTCTCGGTAGGCCACATGGCTCAGGTCCACCATGGGGGCCATGAACAGCGAACGCGTCTTGAAAGGCGGCATACCGTGGTCTTAAGCCGCGGGGTTCCTCAGGACGACGAGCGCGTCGACCGCCACGGGTATGTCCCCGTGCACGATCATGGGGTTGATGTCGATCTCCGCCACCTGGTCCAGCTCGAGCCCTATCTTCCCGAGGTTGACGAGCGTAGCCGCGAGGACCTCCCTGTTGACCGCGGGCTTGCCCCTGAACTCGTCGAGGAGCTTTCTGGCCTTGATCTCGTCCATCATCTCGAGGGCGTCCCTCGTGGTAAGCGGCGCGATGCGGAAGGTGACGTCCTTGAGGACCTCGGTGAAGATGCCGCCCAGCCCGAACATGACGCAGGGGCCGAACTGGGGGTCCCTGATGAGCCCGGCCACGAACTCCCTGTCGCCCTTGACCATCTGCTGCACCAGGATCCCGTCGAGCTGGCCTGCGCCCCGCTCAGTGATCGCGGCAAAGGCCTTCTCCAGGGCGTCGTCCCCCTGGATGCCCAGCTCCACGAGGCCGTGCTCCGTCTTGTGGGTGAGGGTCCGCGAGGAGCCCTTGAGGGCCACCGGGTACCCTATCGCGTGGGCGGCCTCGAGCGCCTCCTCGACCGTCAACGCCACGCGCTCCTCGGTGACGGGGATACCGTATGCCTTCAGGAGCCGCTTCGACTCGTATTCGTTGAGCGCCTTGTCGCCGCGCCTGTAAGCGTCTTCGATGATCTTCATGGAAGCCCCCTCGTCTGCTTGTATCATCGTCCGTATTCCTAGCAGAAAATGCATTCGCTGTGAATGGTCATCTGATAAGCCCTGAAACCATCGAGGGCTGCTTCTCTCCATTGGGGGCCCCAGGCCTACAGGGCGCACCGGCGTGCATGTATCCCCAAAAGACCTCCCGGATGGGCTTCCCGCACGACAGGTCACGGCCGAGAACATGCCGACAAGGAGGCGTCGACCGTTTTCTGCACGAGCCCCTGCGGACCACGGGGAAGCCCTTCTCCCGGGCGGCATGGTCCCCGTCGCCGGGGGCAGCCCACCTCTTGCCGCCTGCGGTCGGGGAGGGGGAAGACCTCGATCGGGCTTGCACCGCCATCTGCCGGGAGTATAATGATCCCTTGGGGTTTGTCGGCCGGAGACGAGGGGCCGCCTGATCCCACGCGCAGCGGCCCTGACCAGGTCAACGGGCCGGCAACCGGTGAGAGCGGCCTCCCAGGAGGCGAGGAGAAGCCCCGGGACAGGGGGGAAAGAGGGCTATGAAGCTCGTGGTCACCGAAATCTTTCACTCGCTCCAGGGGGAAGGTCCCTCCATAGGGACCCCTTCCGTCTTCGTTCGTCTGGGTGGGTGCATAGAGCCCCTGTGTCCCTGGTGCGACACGCCGTACGCATGGCACGATTTCGAGGAGATGGATCTGGAGGAGATCGCGCGCAGGGTCGCCTCGTTCGGCTGCAGGGACGTCGTGATCACCGGCGGCGAGCCTTTCCTCCAGTGGGACGTGGGTCTTGCCGATCTCCACGCATCGCTCAGGTCCTCGGGTTTCCGCATCCACTACGAGACGAGCGGCAAGGCGGGGATCCCCTCGATAGACGACGCGGTCGTGGTGGCGAGCCCCAAGCACATCGACGGCGCGTGGCACATCCGGAGGCCGGATCTCGCGAACGCGCACTGGTTCAAGTTCGTGGCCGACGGGGAGCACTCCCTGAGGGCCATACGGTCGTTCGTGTCGGAAAACGCCATAGACCCCGAGAAGGTCTATGTCATGCCCATGGGCGCCACGCGGGCGCAACAGATGGAACGGATGCGGCCCGTGTTCCTGTTCTGCAGGGACAACGGCCTCAAGATGTCGCCGAGGCTCCAGGTCCTCGTGTTCGACGACGAAAGGGGGGTGTGAAGGTGGAAGACGCGGTCATCCTGCTCTCGGGGGGAATGGACTCGGGTGTGCTCCTCGCCTGGGCCAAGGAACGCTACCGTGAGATCCACGCGCTCACGTTCAACTACGGATCCAAGCACGCCGGAAGGGAGACCGCCATGGCATGCCGGTTGGCCCAGCACTACGGGGTGACCTTCTTTCTCGCGGAACTCCCCTTCGTTCGCGAGCTCTTCAGATCGAGCCTGCTGGCCGGAGGCCCTGATGTCCCGGACGGGCCGTACCAAACCGACGGGATATCCTCGACGGTCGTGCCGTTTCGCAACGGGATCATGCTCTCGGTGGCGGTCGGCTATGCCGAAACGCTCGGGGCGACCAGGGTGCTCATCGCGTCCCATACCGGCGACCACCCCATATACCCCGACTGCACCCCTGACTTCACCGAGGCCATGTCCCGCGCCGCCTTCTACGGGACGTTTTCCGGCGTGAGGGTCGAGGCCCCCTTCTCGGGGTACGACAAACGGCGCATCGCCCAGACGGGCAGGTCGCTCGGCTTCGACTTCACCATGACCTGGTCGTGCTACAGGGGCGGAGACCTCCACTGCGGCACCTGCCCCACCTGCCTGGAACGCAAGGAGGCCCTGGGGTACAACGAGGGCCTCGACCCCACGAGGTACCTCGCGTGAATGGCATCCCCCTGGGCAGGAAGGTCCGTCCGCCCGAGCGCTACGACCCTTCGGTCCTGTTCCGCATAGAGAGGAGGAAGGTCGAGGGGAACATCTTCGGCTACGACCTCTGGCGATGCTACGAGATGTCCTGGCTCAACGAGAGAGGCAGGCCCCATGCGGGGATCCTCGAGATCGCATACCCGTCCACGAGCGCCTTCATCGTGGAATCGAAGTCCCTCAAGCTCTACCTCGCAGGCATTTCGTGCGAGCGCTTCCCGTCGAAAGACACGCTCGTGCGCGTCATCGCCTCCGACATCGAGCGCACCGTGGAGGCGCAATGGATCCAGGTGAGGATAGAGGGACCGGAGGGGTTCGGCTCGTTCATGCCCGTACCCGAGATCCCGGCGGAGTCCCTCGACTCGCTCGACATCGCGGTCGAACGTTCAGGTCCCGACGCGGGACTCATAACGTGCACCGACGGCTACGTGGAGGAGGCGCTCTGTACGGATCTGCTGAAGACCGTCTGCCCCATCACGGGACAGCCGGACTGGGCGAGCGTGCTCGTGAGGTACCGAGGGCGCCCGATGGACCGGGAGGGCCTGCTGCACTACCTGTGTTCCTATCGGGGCCACGCCGGGTTCTCCGAAGACGTCTGCACGCTCATATACACGGACATAGCACGGAGGTGCCGGCCGGACGAGCTCGGCGTCACCTGCTTCTACACCAGGAGAGGGGGGATCGACATAACCGCCCGCAGGCAAGACAGGCCCGCTTCTCCCGGCGACGTGGAAAGGATCAGGCTCGTGCGCCAGTGACCCTCACTTCCCCGTGGGCCTCCCCGCGCAAGATCGCTCACTGTCTCCGGACGAAGGCAGCCGGCTCGAGGGTGTCACTCGAAAAGGGGGTAAAAGAGTAACCCCGTCCGTTCTAGTCGTTCCATATGGTGACCGTTCCCTTGATATCCGCCCGCAGGCCGTATATGGAGAGGCTGCCGAGCTCCGGCCCGGTGGTGTCGTTGCCGACCCTGATGGCGCCGATGGTGAGCTGGTCGATGTTGATGGTCATGTCGATGGCGTGGGTGCCTATACCCATGGACCTGAGCCCCATGAGGCCGAGACCGAACATCGAGAACCCGGGCATGGCCATCTGGCTGACGAGGTCCTGGGGCACCTCCGTCTGGTTTCTCACCTCCACCGACCCCACGAGGGTCACGTCGCTGTAGTTCAGAAGGCCCCCCATGCCGGACACGTTGTCGTAGTGCTGGTCGAAGGCGATACCCGCCTGGCCCACGACCTCTCCCAACTGCTCGTCGGCCAACTGGACCAGCTGCGCCGATGCGGCGCATGGGAGCATGAGCAGCCCTGCCGTACAGAGGACTGCGAGGAATCCCGCTCTTTTCATGAAAAACTCCTTTCTGATGAGGTTCTCCAGGCAACCCGGCCGTCCGACCCCTGCGGGGTACGGACCCGTGGCTTTCCGGCCCAGGGTCTCCCCTGGTGTGGCTTGAGTGACTGATCTGCAGAATCCTTCTCAGGCAGCTCGGCTGTCCGGGCACTCTCTCCGGACCCGTGGCTTTCCGGCCCAGGGTTTCCCCTGGTGTGGCTTTGAAGGAGGCAACCCGGCTGTCCGCGCCGCACCCGGCACGGACCCGTGGCTTTCCGTCCCACGGTTACCCGTGGTTTGGCATGGCAGGGACCTCTCCAAGGCGCACCACAGGCGGCGCACCGTCTCGAGACCCCTTGCGTTGTCTGTCGGGAAAACGAACGTTTACGAGTGTTACTCTTTTACCCGTGTGCGGTCTCTGGTGCCAAAGAGCGCACACGGCTCAAACCCCTCGGTTGTCAAAGAGCGCACGGCCTTGAAGGCCTTCTCTGAATCACCTATCGATCGGAAACGAGAAAACATGAGGGGCATGCACATGAGGGGCGCCCGCATGCCCAACGCCCTGCATACAGACCCTCGAGACGCGGGTTCTGTCTTGCATGGTCGCGGGTCCAGGCGGTCTTAAGGATTACGTTTGTGTAATATCGCCCGGCAGGGAACGGGCCAGGCCGCGGCGCTCTCCCCCTCAGGTGACGGAGCTGAGCGCCTTCGACGCCTGATAGCCGTTTCCGAGCCTTGCCCAGAGACGCCCTGAGGCCTCGCACAGGCGCCTGGCTCGGTGTGCACGGCCCTTGGCGCGCTCGAGTTCGGCCATGGCCGCGAGCACCCACGCCAGCTGCGGGGTGAGGCGGGCGTCCCTGGCGAGCGCCGCGGCACGGCGGAGAACGGACGCTCCCCCTTCAAGGTCACCCGTACGAACGAGCACGCACCCTTTGAGCCTCATCGCCCACAGGTGCTGCTCCATGTTGCCGTAACGGCCGGTACGCTCGATGCACTCATCGAGGACGTCGCCCGCTCCCCGCGCATCGCCCTCCACGATCATGGCCTCCGCCAATGTGTTGAGAGCGTAGGGGACCCTGTTGGCCACACCCCGGGAGAGATCGGGCAGGGCCGATGCGGCGAGACGGCGCGCGGTTCCGGCGTCCCCTTCCTCGAGGGCGATCCACGCCCGGTAAAGCATGTCGAGGGCGCGGCCATTCTGGATGGATCGAGCCATGGGCTGGAACCGTGCGAGGTCTTCCCGCGCGCCGGCGAGATCTCCCAGGTAGCGGCTCCTGAAGTAGATGGAACCCTGTATCCTCAGGTACGAGAGCCCGCCGGCGAGCCTGCCGAGCTTGAGCTCTCGACGCCTCGCCTCCTCGTGGACGGCCATGGCCTCATTGAAGCGCCCTCCTAGGCACAGCACGTGGTAGAGCCATAGATCAGCCATGATATCGATATCGAGGTGATCGCCGCAGCTCTTCTTCGTCTCCTCGTACCATGACGAGGCCTCGACGGTGTCCCCCTTCCACACGCTCGCCGCCAACGTGGTGAGGGCGTTGACCGCGTAGAGGAAGCCGCCCGCCTCCTTCAGGACTCCCCGCGCCTCCGCGAGCAGGCGCAGCGCATCGAGCGGTCTCCCGAGATAGGTGCAGGTGTAGGCGTAGACGGTCTTGACCGCACTGGCCAGCCAATTGTCGGCGCCGCACAGGGTGAGCGCCTCGCGGTAGACTTCCTCGGCCTTGTCGAAGGCGCACACCTGCGAGTACAGGTTGACCAGCCTCGCCAGCGTGAACGCCTCGTCCCTGGTACGCCCCAGGGATCGGTAACGCCTCTTGAGCGCCTCGAGGGCCCTCGTCGCCCTGGCCGGGTCGAACACCCTGCAGCACATCCACAGGCCTTCCCTCGAAGCCTCCAGGAGTTCACCGGAGCCGGGCACCTCCGGGTGCTCCTCGAGGATTCGTTCCGCAGCCCCGTACAAGGTCGCGGCCTCGAACCACGCCCCCTTCTCGAGGCACGTCCGCGCCGCTTTGAGGTGATACCCGGCGGCCCTGTCGAAGAGCGACGCCTCCAGGCTGTGGCGGGCGAGCATGTCGTCGAGGTTGTCGAGCCCCCCGGGAGGCGATGTCTCGAGGACATGAACGATCCTCTTGTGCACCGAGGTCCTCTCGTGCTTCATCATCGTCCTCGACGCGGCGTCCCTGATGATGTCGTGCCTGAACGAAAAGGTCTCGCCGTCCTCGCTCGAGTGGAAACCGTGATCCTTGAGCGCCTCGAGGCAGGCGTCCAGGACGAGAGGTTCCCCGGTGACCGCACGGAGGACGTCCCTGGAGAACATCCTGCCCAGGAGCGCGGCTTCCCCGAGGACCCTGCGGGGCCCGGGGTCGAGACCATCCATGCGTGAGGCGATGAGGCCCATGATCGTGGCGGGTGCGTCCGTCAAGACGGGAGAGCTCTCGCACCCGGCGAGATCCACACCCCTCTCCATGAGATAGTTCACGATCTCCTCGACGAAGAACGGGTTGCCGCCGGATGCGTTCAGGAGCCACCTCACCACGTCGTCCCCGACCTCCATGCCCCCGGTCATGGACGTGAGCATGGCTTCGACCTCCTTGACGCCGAGTTCCTTGAGCTCCACGGACCGGGCCGCCGCATGGCACTCGAATCCGCCCCTGAGCGTGAGCACGAGCAGGCAGGCGCACCCTCTCGAAAACGCGTCGACGGCGAACGCCAGGAAATCGAGGGTGCTCTGGTCGGCCCAGTGGATGTCCTCGATGCAGAAGACGGCGGGCGCGGCACCGGAGAACTCGTCGAGAAACCTCAAGAGGACATCGCAGGCGCGTTCCCTGGCGGCGCCGTAGTTGGCCTCCCTTGCCTCCACGGCGAAACCGAGGGTGTTCATGGCGTCACGGTAGAGGCGGTCTATGAGGTCGTACCTCCGGGCACAACCGGCGCCCGCAAGGAGCCCCTTTTCGCGAACGGCCGTCATGGTGCGAAAGACGAGGTCCCTGAGCGGGTGGTAGGGGATGGACCGGGTGTGCTCGTGGCACGAGGACGAGACGAACAGGAGCGTGCCCCCCATCCTCTTTTCGAGCTCCCTGACCAGCCTGCTCTTCCCGATGCCCGCTTCCCCGGAGACACAGACGACACCCCCCCTGCCCCTCGGCGCATCTGCGGCCCACTCGATCAGCGCCTCGAGCTCCCTCTTTCTCCCCACCATGTTCGAAACCAGGCCTGTCTCGCGGTGGAGGGACACCCGCTCGGGGCGATACTCGATCACGCGGAACACGTTCATCGGGGAAGAGATGCCCTCGAGACTCCTCAAGCCCAACCACTCCAGGCGGAAGAACCTCGAGACGGCCTGGGTCACCGCACCCCCGACAAGGATCTCTCCCGCCCGGGCGATGTCGCAGAGACGGCATGCCGCCGTGATGGGCAAGCCCAAGGCCCCGTGCCTTCCCGACGTCCGTGCGGCCTCATCCACGATCACCTCGCCGGAGCATATCCCCGTGTGCATACAGAGCCCACCGGGAAGCCCCGGAAGCTCGTCGACCGGGAGGCGCTCCACCTCGTGATGTATGCGCCTGGCCGCCTCGACGGCCCTCAGGGGGTCGTGCTCACCCGTGCGCTCCATGCCGAAGAGGGCGATCACCGCATCGCCCACGTACTTCTCCACCTCGCCCCCGAACATCCTGACCGCACCGGCGACCGTGTCCATGACGCGCGCCATGCACGCCGCAAGGTCTTCGCCGTCGAGGAGAGAGCTCAGCCTGGTATACCCGCTCAGGTCCGTGCAGAGCACCGTCACGAAACGCTTTCGCCTCGCGCCCCCCGTCTTGCCGGGAGAGCGGGCTTGCCCGGACGAGTCAAGGTCTTTCGAAGAAGGCGCGGCCGCATACCCGAGAAATGAGACATCACCCATAACCCGACCTCCCAAAGAAAGATCATGGACGATCATCCCCGCACCCGTCGGGCGGCGTTCACCCGGCAAACTTCGTGTTGACCGTGCTCGAGGTTTCGTCGATAATGCATGGAATATACCCTAATTTGAGGTGCCCTTGCTATGGTGATGAAACTCAAGAAGATCTGGTTCGACGGCTCTTTGGTGGACTGGGACGACGCCACGGTCCACGTGCTGACCCACACCCTCCACTACGGTCTCGCCGCCTTCGAGGGGATCCGGTGCTACAGGTGCCACGACGGGCGCTCGGCGATCTTCAGGCACAGGGAACACACCAGGAGGCTCTTCGACTCGGCCAAGGCGTACCTCATGACGATCCCGTTCACCGAGGGCGACATCATGGACGCGGCGAAGCAGACCATCAAGGCCAACGGCCTCACCGAGGCGTACATACGCCCCATCGCGTTCATCGGTGACGGTGTCATGGGCGTGCACCCCCAGAACAACCCCGTCCGGGTCGCCGTCATCTGCTGGGAATGGGGAGCCTACCTCGGCGACGACGGGCTCGAAAACGGCGTGCGCGTGAAGACCTCCTCGTTCTCCAGGCACCACCCGAACATCATGCTCACCAAGGCGAAGGTGACGGGTAACTACGTGAATTCCATCCTCGCAAAGATCGAGGTCACGAGGCTCGGCTACGAGGAGGCCCTCATGCTCGACACCCAGGGTTACGTGGCGGAGGGCAGCGGGGAAAACGTGTTCTCGGTGAAGGACAACGTCCTGTACACCCCGCCCGTCACAAGCATCCTGCCGGGCATAACCCGCGCCTCGGTCATCACCCTCGCCAAGGAACTGGGCTACGAGGTCAGGGAACAGATGATCACCAGGGACGAGCTCTACATCGCCGACGAGGTCTTTTTCACCGGGACGGCGGCCGAGATCACTCCCGCCAGGGAGATAGACGACCGCACCGTAGGAACGGGCAGACCCGGCCCTGTGACCAAGGCGCTCCAGAAGGCGTACTTCGATACCATACGGGGCAAGAACCCCGCCCATCTCGACTGGCTCGACTACATCGACTGAGCTTCCCCTGCAGACGCAGCGGGAAAGAACGAACCCCCGGGCCGCAACTCCCGGGGGTTTCCTTCTCGCCGGGGCCGGGACCCGGTGGGTATGCCCTGGGGGTCCATGCACGGTGGGCGGCCCCGATTGACGCTGCCCCATGCATGGAGACACCCTCCCGAGCATGGGCCGGTAGGCACCACCTGCGGTTTGATTCAAAGAAAGGCTACCACGCGAGCTTCGCGATGATGAACAGGGCGATGACGCCCACGGCCAGCGCGGTCTGGTGCTCGGTGTTCTCGATCACCTGGGCGAACGACCACAGGTGCTTGCTCCCCTCCGGGTAGGGATCGATCCTGGGGAAGAAGTAGTTGACCTCCCGCTTGTACTTCAAGAACTCCTCTCCGAACTTGCGCTCGAGGCGCCCCCACTCCGTCTCCTGCTTGCGGGGGATGTAGGACAGGAAGAAGACGAGGCTGCCCAGCACCCAGATCACCGGGTTCAAGGCCATGATGCACAACCCGGTGCCGATCAGGTAGCTCCCGAGGTAGAGGGGGGACTGGAGGTGCGCGTAGGGCCCCGAGGTGGTGAGTTCCTCGTTCTTGCGCAGGTGGCCCGTCGCCCACACCCTGAGGGCCTCGCCCGCGATCACGGGGAAGATGCCCAAGAGGCAGGACCACCACCTTGGGTTGGAAAAGACCACGAGCAGGACGATGGCACCGTAGAGGACCGCGGTCCTCGCGTTCACCTTCTCCCACTTGTGCTTGAGATCGTCAAGGTTCATACCAGGCCCTCCCCCGTCGACCCCGTGCCGGGATCGCACACGTTTGTATCCGGTTCGTCGCCGGCCAGTCAAGCCCAACCTGAAGCCGGTGTGCGGCCGGGCCGCCTCCGGCGGGAGGCATCCCGCGGCGCACCGGTGGTTGCCGGGACCTCACCAGGCCCCTGCTGCGGCCTCGCGAAGACGCCATGGCCGCTGTTGGGCCCGGCAAGAGCAAAAGCCGCACCCCGCCTCGCGTGCATCGGGATCAGTTGCCGAACAAGGGCTTCTTGGCCTGCTTCCTGATCTCCTTCTCGTCCGCCCACTCGATGAGGCCGTTCGATATGTTCACGAGGTTGAGCGTGAACTTGTAATACACGTCCTTCACGCGGCCGGCGGACTTGCGGATCGACGCCAGTTCCCCGTAGAGGAAGTAGTCCGCTCCCACGAGCCTGCCCATCGCCTTGGCGGTCGCGGGGTCCACCATGCCAGAGCTCGTCTGGAACTCCAGCTGGTTCACGATCTCGTCCTTCACGTCGGAGACCGCCGTGAAGCGCACCTTGCCGGACTTGAGCAACGTGACCCGTATCTTGTCCGTGACCGCCCTCGTGTCTATGTGCTCGTCGGTCCTGTTCCTCACGGTCTGGATGTAGAAAACGGGCCTTCTGCCGCCTGCCACCACGGGGCTCGCGAGCAGGGAATTGACCATCTTCTCGGCTATGAGCTGCAGATCCGTGGACCCGAAGTCCAGGCTCAGGGTCTCGACCTGCTCGGGGCTCCCGTAGCCAACCTCGGGGGTGGTCGCGCATCCGAACCCGAGAAGAGAGATGCACACCGAGACCGCTATCGTCATCGTCTTTTTCATGGCCTGTCTCCTTCCATGCGGTGGTCCGGCACCCCTCAGGTGCCTGCGGGCGTCACCCCGTGAGGCATGCGCACCATGAGCCTGAAGGACGCGGCGTCGACACCGGGCGCCGTGGACACGAAGCCGCGTGACTCACCCGCACCCAGCACCGCGGGAAGCCACGCCGCGAGACTCGAGACCTCGAAGCCCTTGCCGTCGTACCAGACGAAGCGGTACTCGAATGCGACATCCCTCGAGGTCGTGTTCGCGATCGTCACCTGGACCTGTCGTGTCCCGTCCCCGCCCACGGGTTTCACGGTGACCTCTTGGAAGCTCAGCATCCGCCCGAGGACGCCGTCGTTGATCTCGGTGGTCGTGGAGCCGGGCCCTGAGGGACCGAGCTGGACGTGCAGGACGTTCGGGGCCGTCCCCGCGCACGACGCCGCGAGCCCGAGGGCCATGACGAGCAGTGCGACCGTTTTGTTCCTGGTCATGATCACTCCCTCCCTTCTCCCTTTAGTACGATTTCGAGTGGACGCTCAAGCCCGCATCCGTGTGCCTGCAGACCACCACGAGACAGCGTGCGCCGGGCGGTATCTCCACCGCTGCCCGGTATCCCGTAGGGAACGCCTCCACCTGCACCTGCCGTTCACCAGCCGGCACGAAGATGCGTGAGGCCTGTATCTGCTTGGGCAGGGTGGACCAGGTCCTCAGGTCGGCCTGTTCGGTCGCGGCGGCCAGGAGTGTCCCGAAGAAGGCCCCGAGGCCGTTCCGGTCGTGCGCCATACCGCTTACCGCCCGGGCCTTGAGAAAGGACCTGGCGACCTGCTTTGCGAAGAGCCCGGGGAACGTGTCCATCAGGGTGCGCGCGGCGACGGCGTCGATGTCGAGTATCGGCGAGGTGACCGTGCTTCGCCCCCCGACGCTGACGCGGGCATGCGACACCGCCGACGGCGTGAACCGGTAGACCGGCAGGGAAGCGAACACGACGCCGTTCTTCAGGGGGATCGGCAGGGTCACAGGCTCTTTCGTCGGGCCGAGCCCGTGCGAGAAGAAGACCACGACGCTCGCGCCGGTCTCCACTGGAGGCGCCTTCCTGCCGAATCTGAGCTCCCAGGCCCGCCTGTCTTCGACGTACCCGAGGACGGCGCTCAGCCTGAGCAGCTCGTTCGCGAGATAGTCCGACGCCGGGAAGGCCTCGTACGCCTTCTTCAGCTCTATGTACGCCTCGCCCGGCTCGCCGGTGAGCTCGTAGACGAGGGCGGACACGATCGATGCGTACGCGTTGTGATAGGGGCTCATGACCTGTGCAGCCTTCGCGCTCACCGTCCGGTAGCCCTCGGCGTCCGCCCGCCTGAGGGAATCCTCCCACGTGGCCCCGGCCTCGCCCCCCTGGGTGTCGGGCGCCTGTGGCGGGTGCCTCTCGGAGAGCTCGCGTTGCACCGCGTACGCCCTCAGGACCTCGACCCTCGCCGCCTCGAGGTCGCCGAGCATGAGGAAGTTCACCGCGTTTATCGCGTGCAGCATCACCTTCTCGTGGTCTTCCCCGGTGTAGGGAGAAAACTGTTCGTTCACGGCCAGCGTGCCGGCGAATGCGGCCGTCTTCGACACGGACACGACGGCCCGCTCCTCGTACTCCTTCATGCGCCTCCATGCGAGATCCAGCTCATCGAAGCTCTCCTTGAACCTGCCCTGCTCGTGCAGGAGCATGCCGCGCTCCAGGCGGATCAGCACCTCGTTTCGCCCCCTGGCCGAACGCTCAGGGAAGACCTCGGCCGCCCTCTGGAAATCACCGGCCGCAACGTACTGCCGTGCAGGGGCCGCTCTCAGGGTGTAGTTCTCCAGGCTTGCGCACCCGCCGAGGGCTAGTGCACACGAAAGGGCGAGAAATCCGAGCACTCTCACGGTCGAACCGGCCATAGGGCCCCTGGGCCCTCCACCATGAATCAGAAGGCCGCGCCCACGCCCACCATGACACCCCGCCTCGTGTGGTAGCCGAGCCCGATGTCGAACCCACGCACGACGTACCTCACGCCGAGCATGCCCGTCGCGTGGTTCTCGGTGTCGGACGAGTCGTAGGGCTTCACGACGTCCTGGGTCGAATACCCCAACCCGGCCACGCCGAAGAAGGCGGGCGACAGCTCGGCGCCCACGCTCGCGAAGACCTCCTGCTCGGACCCGTCGTTGTACTTCTTCTCGGGGGATGCGGGCGGGTCCTCGTCCGTGTCCGCGATCGAGACGCCCACCCCCACGCTGAAGGCGCCTCCCGTGGGGTGATACGGGGACAGAAAGACAGCGCCGAGCTCGATGCCGTAACTCGGCTCGCCCACGTCCCCGCCGTTCCCGTAAGTCGCAAACACATATCCCGCCGCATCGGCCGCCGTCGGGGCCAAGACGACGAGCGCCCAGACGAACATCATCCTCTTCATGGCTTGACCTCCACCCGTTTCGTTTCTATTACCTAGTACGAACACCATAGACGAAAATCCACGGGGTGGACAGCCCGAACAGCCGTTCCACCCGGGGGGAAGGGGCTAACGTGTACGACACCATCATCATCGGCGGGGGGCCGGCCGGTCTCACGGCGGGCATGTATGCATCTCGATCGGGCTTGAAATCGCTGCTCTTGGCAAGCGCCTTCAAGCCGAGCCTCATAACCACCACCGATATCGTGGAGAACTACCCCGGCTTCCCCGGGGGCATATCCGGCCACGAGCTCGTCGAGCGGTTCACCGAGCAGGCCACGAAGTTCGGGCTGGAGATCGCCCAGGGAGACGTTAGCTCGATCTCCCCTAGGGACGGCGGGGGTGCCCCTGCGTGGACGATCAGGACGGACGACCGGGAGTTCACGGGCATCAGCGTGATCGTAAGCACGGGCACCGAGTACGCCCACCTCGGGGTCCCGGGCGAGGCGGAGTTCACGGGCAGGGGTGTATCCTACTGCGCCACCTGCGACGGCCCATTCTACAAGGACGCGAGGCTCGTCGTCGTGGGCGGGGGCGACACGGCCATACAGGAGGCCCTCTACCTCACGAACTTCGCGAGGACGGTCACGGTCATCCACCGCAGGGACCGGCTGCGCGCAACCTCCGTGCTCCAGCAGCGGGCCTTCTCCAACCCGAAGATAACGTTCGCGTGGAACTCGGTGGTCGAGGAGATCGTGGGCGACGAGGTCGTGAAGGCCGTGAGAACGAGGGACACCAGGGATGCGTCGCTCACGCGGGTGATCGAGGCGGACGGTGTCTTCATCTTTACCGGCATGATCCCCAATACCCAGGCGTTTCGGGGGGTGCTCGACATGGACAGGTCCGGGTACATCATCGTGGATGCAGCCATGAAAACCTCGGCGAAGGGGGTCTTCGCCTGCGGAGACTGCACGAACAAGCTGTTACGCCAGGTGGTGACGGCATGCGGGGACGGCGCGACGGCGGCCTTTGCGGCCTACGAGTACGTGAGCGACCTCAAGGGGACGGCGTACACGTCGTACGGGTCATGAGCCGGTTGTGCACACCTTCCCGTCTCGGGGCGCGCTCAGTGATCCGGGCGGGCGGGTCGTACGGGACAAGAGCCAGATATACAGGAGGATGGACATGGCGGACGATACCTTCGTGAAGGACCCCGATCACCCCATCGAGGTGACCGATCAGAACCTGGACGGTGCCATAGCGGCCTACCCCATCCTCGTGGTCGACTGCTGGGCACAGTGGTGCGGGCCGTGCAAGATGCTGGGCCCCATCCTCGAGAACCTCGCGAGAAAGCACAAGGGGGAGATCGTCTTCGCCAAGCTGGACGTGGACAAGAACCCAGGCACCGCCCAGAGGTTCGGCATCAGGTCGATACCGAATCTCCTCGTCTTCAAGAACGGCGCCAAGGTGGGAGACATCGTGGGCGCCATGCCCGAGTCGAAACTCATCGAGCGCATACGAGACATCCTCGGCTGAGCGGGGTGGCGGTGCTTTTCACCCCGGCCCCCCGAGACCTCGCGGCCTCGACGGCCGGTTGACGCCGGGGGTGAGCGACGGCGCCCGGCCGGGAAAGAAGGCCCGCATCGCCGCTCGCATGGACGAGGGAAGAAACCCGCCGGCGTTGAGGGTCAGGGCTCAGAACCGTCTCCTGCTGTCGAGCAGGATGGTCACCGGCCCGTTGTTCACGATGTCCACTTCCATCATGGCCCCGAACACGCCGGTCTCCACCCTGCCGGGAAAGATCCCGCGAACCTTGGCCACGAGGGCATCGAAGAGCTCCCTGGCCTGTGCGCCGTCCTCCGCGTCCGCAAAAGACGGCCGCCTCCCCTTGCGGGCGTCCGCCAGCAGGGTGAACTGGGACACGAGGAGGATGTCGCCGCCTGTGGTTTGCACGTCGAGGTTCATGGCGCCCTCCTCGTCCTCGAAGATCCTGAGGCCCACGATCTTTCGCGCCGTGTAGTCGAGGTCCCCCTCGCCGTCGCCTTTCTCCACTCCCACCAGGCAGCACAGCCCCTTGTCGATGGAGCAGACCTGCACGCCGGAGGTCTTCACACTGGCCCTGCTCACCCTCTGGACCACCGTCCTCACACGCCCCCCGGACGACCTAGCGGATGATGGTCAGGTTCATGACCGCGCCCTGCCTGTACAAGCTTATGCTCATCTTCATGCCCTTGAGCCCGGCAACGACCCTCTTGAAGTCGTCGATCGTCCTGGTGGGCTTCCCGTTGATCGAGAGGACCACATCTCCAGGGCGCAGCCCCGTGCCGGCGGCCTCCGAGTTCGACGCCACCCCCGTCACCACGACCCCCTGGACCTTGGGGTCAATGCGCATGTCCTCCCTCAGGCCCGGCGTGAGCTCGGCCACGGTAGCCCCCCCTAAGAACTTGTTGTCCGTGACGAGGATCTTGTGCTCGGGTTCTTTTGCCGCCGAGAGGTCTCCCACCTCGACCGGCACCGTGGTCTCCCTGCCTTCACGGACCACCTTCACCCTCACCGTCGTTCCGGGCAGGGCCTCCGAGACGAGGAACCTCATGGATGCAGTGTTGTTCACGGGCTGGCCGTCGATGGCCACGATCACGTCCCCGCGCTTGAGGCCCGACTTGTCGGCCGGGGAACCCTTCTGCACGTCGTTGACGAGGGCCCCCTTCACCGTCGCCAACCCGAGGGACTGGGCGAGCTCGGGCGTGAGTTCCTGCACCGTCACGCCGAGCCACCCCCTGAGCACCTTGCCATACTTCTCGATACTCTTCTTGATGCTCATGGCGAGGTTCACCGGGATCGCGAAGCCGATGCCCACGCTGCCGCCCGTACGCGACAGGATCGCCGTGTTGATGCCCACGAGCTCGCCCTTCATGTTCACGAGCGCGCCTCCGGAGTTGCCGGGGTTGATGGCCGCATCGGTCTGGATGAAGTTCTCGTAGTCGGTTATGCCCAGACCGGATCTGCCCAAGGCGCTGACGATACCGAGGGTCACCGTCTGCTCGAGTCCGTAGGGGTTGCCGACCGCGAGCACGAACTCGCCGATCCTCAGTCTCGACGAGTCGCCGATCTTGATCGCGGGCAGGCCGGTCTTGTTTATCTTGATCACGGCGACGTCGCTCTTGGGGTCGGTGCCCACGATGGTGGCCTGGAACACCCTCCCGTCGGAAAGGCGCACCTCGACCCTGTCGGCCCCGCCCACCACGTGATTGTTGGTGATGATGTACCCGTCGCCGGAGACGATGACCCCGGAACCGAGCGCACGCTCGACGCGTTCCTTGGGTATGGCCTGTCCGAAGAACTCCCTGAAAAAGGGGTCCATGAACAGGGGTGACTGCTGGGTCACCGTCTTGACGGAGGAGATGTTCACCACCGACGGGAGCACCCTCTCGGCGACATCCGCCACCCAGAGGCTGTCCGCCGGGAGAGCAGCCCCGGCCTCACGCGCGCCCGCAAGCGCCAAGAGAACCGCCGTGACGACAAAGACGCTGCACGCTCTTCTCATCTTTTCCATGTCCCCTCTCCTTTCTCAGGGGCTCATAACACAGAACGAGGGTTCCTTCAACGAAGGCACCCTTTCCCGTCTTTTACCGTCTTCGGGGGCTGAAGCCGGCCGCGCGACGCACACGTCCCGCCGCACCAAGGCGGGCATGCTTCGCCGCATCGGCCCGTCACCGGGGCTGCCCCCATGAGCTTGAGCGAACCACCGCGATCGTGGTAGATGTCCCTGTTTATGCACCTGAACTCGACGAAAACCTATCACGCCCGCTTCCCGGTCGACCTCATGACCGAATGCACGGTATGCGAGACGCTCGCCCACCCGGGCACCCCCACGGCCAGGGCCCTGGGGATCACCCGGCCCTACGGCGCGCTCGTCGGGGATTTCCTCCGCTCAAAGGGCTTGTTGGCGCCTGGCTGCAGGGTCCTCGAGCTGGGGTGCGGGTACGGTTCGCTCATGGAAGGGCTGCTCCGGCACCATGGGGATGTCGTGGGACGCGCGTTCATGGCGGACCTCTCGCCCCGACTGGTAACAAGGCAGCGAGAGAGGCTCTCCGGTGTCTCGCCGAGGGCGCTCCACGTGATGGCCGACATACACGAGCTCCCGTTCAGGGGTGGCGCCTTCGACCTGGTGATCGTCAACGAGGTGGCGGGGGACCTCGACACCATCGTGGGTGTCGACGCATCCGCGATGCCCGGCGACCTCTCGTCCATCGTCGAGAAGTACGGCCTCGAGACCCCAACGTCAGGCCCCTTCGCCTTCAACCTCGGCGCGGTGAGGCTCGTGGAAGAACTCTGCGTGCTATCCGGCGCGGTCTTCTTGAGCGAGCACTCGAGCGACCCCGTCGTGCCGGCCTCCATGCCGTACCTCGCAACCGGGCTGGCCGTGGACTCCTTTCCCAGGAGGATCCCCTTGTCAGGCCACGACGAGTACACGGTGCGCTTCTCGCATCTCGAAAAGGTCGCGCGCTCGCACGGCAGGACGGTGCACACGGGCCCCCTCATCGAGGTGCTCGGGCTCGAACCCAGACCATCCTGGCGCTTCATCTTCACCGCAAAGGCATGCTCCACCGAGGAACAGGCGCTCATAGGAGAGTTCTTGGACCACGTGCGCGAGTACAGGTGGCTCCTCATCTCTTGAGCCAACTTTTCCGTTTACTATCCGGGGTAATTCAAGTATAGCCTCCATCTACCGCACGCAGAGAGGGACCATCCATGACCGAAGAACACAAGCCTCAAGAACCGGGATCCATGGCGGAGCTGCTCGAGGAGTACGACCGGAAGCCTCGGAGGACACCCGAGATCGGGGACCGCGTCGCGGCCAGGATCATATCGATCGGCAGGGAGCACGTCTTCGTGGACACCGGGACCAAGCTGGACGGCATCATAGACCGCAAGGAGCTCGAGCTCGAGGATGGAACCCTGCCTTACCAGGAAGGGGATGTCATCGACGTCTTCGTCCAGTCCAAGAGGGGGCAGGAGATCAGGTTGAGCAGGGCGTTAGCCGGCATCGGCGGGCTCAGCCTCCTCAGGGAGGCCAAAGAGAAGGGCGCCCCGGTGGAGGGGAAGGTCCTCGAGGTCGTCAAGGGGGGGTACCGGGTCGAGACCCTCGGGCACAGGGCCTTCTGCCCCTTCAGCCAGATGGACCTCGCCCGAGTCGAGGACCCGTCTGTCCACGTCGGCCAGACCTACCGGTTCCTGGTCTCGGAGCTCGACGAGGACGAGCCCGACATCGTCCTGTCCAGGAGATCCCTCCTCGCGAGGGAGCGCGAGGAGGCGCAATCGACGTTTTTCGCATCCCTCGGCGAGGGCGATATCCTGAGCGGAACCGTGAAGAAGCTCATGCCGTTCGGCGCCGTGGTGGAACTCGGTCCCGACGTGGAAGGGATGGTGCACGTGTCGGAGATGAGCTGGTCTCGCATCCTGGCGCCCGAGGACATCGTGGCCGTGGGCGAGAGGGTGGCGGTGAAGGTCCTGGCCGTGGAAGCGGACCCGAACACCGGCCGCAGGAAGATCTCGCTGTCCATGAAACAGGTGGGCGAGGACCCGTGGAACACGGTCACCGAGAGGTTCAGGCCCATGCAGAAACTTCGCGGCAGGGTCACAAGGACGGCGGACTTCGGCGTGTTCGTCGAGATAGCGCCCGGCGTCGAGGGGCTCGTCCACGTGTCCGAGATGAGTTACACCACGCGGGTGAAGAGACCGTCGGACCTCGTGAAGGCAGGTGACGAGGTGGACGTGATGATCAAGGAAATACAGCCCGAACAGCGAAGGATCTCCTTGTCCATGAAGGAGGCCGAGGGGGACCCGTGGATCGAGCTCGACCGGAGATACCCGGTGGGGCGCGTGGTCGAGGGCGTGGTCGAGAAGAAGGAGCGGTTCGGCGTGTTCGTGAGGATCGAGCCCGGGGTCACGGGTCTCCTTCCCAGGTCCGTGATCGACCGCTCTGCCCTCGCATCGAGCGTGGACAAACTCCGCGAGGGCGACCCGGTCACCGTGACCATAGAGAGGGTGGACATGGAGAAAAGGAGGATCTCCCTCTCACCCGCCGACACCTGCGAGGAGGGTGACTGGAGGCCTTTCTCCACACAGCCCCAGGGCAGGCTCGGGACCCTCGGCGACAAGCTCTTGACCGCGCTCGAAAAGGGCAAGAAAAAGGACTGATGCAGCGGCGAGGGGCCTCACGCCCCCCCACGAGGAGACAGGGCGGAACGGCCCCCTTGAGACGCCCTCACCCCCAGGCCGACCCCGATACCGCACGAGACCGCCCTGCCCCTCTTTTCCCGTGCCGCCACGGCCGGGACCGTCCTAGAACGGACGCAAGCCCACCTCTCGTTCACGCAGGCCCGGGGAGAGAAAAGGGGCAGCCGGGCGCCGGTCTCCACGCCACATCCCCCTTTCGCGTTGTCGAGCCGTGGCAACCGCCATCGTCACCATCGCCATCGAAAGTGAGCCCACGCCCGTGCATGCCCGTGGCAAAGGACATGCCGGGGGGAGGTTCGAGAAGGGGGGCGCGGGCCCGTGGGCGGCCGAGACGTCGGCCCGCTCCTGCGGCGGGGCGATCCGTCAAGGCCGAGCCTGCGATATTCCTCGGCCCGTCGGCCCTCTCGTGCAGCGGCGCGATCCGAGCGTTGAACCCGGCCCTTCACGCCCCCAAAGTCCGCCCCTTTTCCTGTTGATTCTTTCCCCGCTTTGTATTTTAGTATGTCAATAAGACTATGAAGGGATCCCGGGGAAAGAGGGCCGTCAAGAGGTTCATATCGCCCATCAAGAAGGCGCCGGCCATACCCACGCTCGTCGCGGAGCAGATCCTCGAGCTCATCCGCAAGGGGAGGCTCAAGCCGGGAGACCGTCTCCCCTCGGAGCACGAGATGACCATGCGTTTCCGCATAAGCCGCATCTCGCTGAGGGAGGCGATGAAGCTCCTCGAGGCCAGGGGGTACATCGAGTCCAGGCGCAGGAGGGGAAAGTTCATCCGCATCCCGCAAGACGCCCCGAAGAGCACCATCGAGGATCTCCTCGCCGCCGACCAGCAGAAGATCTGGGAGCTCTTGTGCGTCAGGAGGATCCTCGACTCGGAGGCGGTCCGGCTCGCGTGCGCGCACGCGACGGCCAGGGACGTGCAGAGGCTCAGGAAGATCCTCGACAGGGCGCTCGCCATCGGGCCGGAGCGGGTGCTCGACGACATCGAGGAGGGGGGCAGGCTCTACACCGAATTCTTCGACACCATCCTCGCGTCGACCAGAAACGCCACGTTCGCGCACATCCGGAGATCCATCAACACCATCCTCGTGGGGGCCTTCCCCTACAGCAGGAAGAAGCTCTCCACCATACAGGGAAGCTCACGGGTCATCGTGTCCCAGCTCCACGAGATCGTCGAGGGGATCGCATCCAAAGACGCGTCCCGGGCGTGCAGGGCTGTGGAGGAACACATCGATTACCTGAAGAGATCGTTGAAAAAGGCCATGCAGGCCTCCTGACGAACATTTTGTCACCCTCCTTTTTCCACGGCCGCCGTTCCTCAGCACGGCGGCCGTTTTTCCCCGCCGGGCGCACGGCAGGCGATGACCTCGGCACATCCCTTCAGCCCTTCGCCCTTTCCGACTCCCCCGGCAAGGGCGGACCTGACGACGGGTTCACCCCTCGCCCCTCGAGGCGGGCACGCCCCGTCACCCGCCTGTTGAGGTGGATTGTTCTTCTCGGAGAGGAAAGGGTCGCACAAGCGGAAACGCCCCCCGAAAGAGGCGAAAAGATCACCGGCTCGTTGAAGCCGGAAAGGATGTCATAGGAAGGGCGGGGTGCATCCCTGCACCCCGCATCGCCTGCACCAAACTACCCGCGGAACTTCTTGCCCGATCCGGCCGCCTCGAGCAGGATCCGCGCCGGCGTGTAGAGGGCCCCGAACCTGTCCTCGAGCCGCTTCAACCTGTCCACCACCGACGACGCCCCCACGGTGTCGATGTACCTGAACGGCCCGCCCGTAAACGGCGGGAAGCCGAGGCCGAACACCGCCCCGATGTCCCCGTCGCGGGCGCAGGAGAGCACGCCCTCCTCGAGGCAGAGGGCCGCCTCGTTGATCATCGCCAGGGCCAGCCTCTCCTGGATCTCGCTCTCATCGAAGGCCTTCCTCTGCCCGCCCAGGATCTCGTACACCTCGGTATTGACCTGTTTCGGCCCCTTCTTCCTCCCGAGCGGGAGCAGGCCCTTCTTCTGCTCGTCGTACACGTAGAAGCCCTTCCTGTTCTTCCTCCCCTTGAACCCCTTCTCGAAGAGCTTCGTGTACCCGTTGGAGGCCTCGATCCCCCTTGCCTCGAAGAGCTTCTTGACCTCTCCCTTGGCAACGTGAGCGGCGACGTCGATCCCCAGCTCGTCCACGAGCGTGACCGGGCCGACAGGGAACCCGAACCTGCGCATGGCCGTGTCCACCGCCCTGATCTCCGCCCCCTCCTCGAGGAGCCTCATGCTCTCGTTGAGCATGGGGATGAGGATCCTGGTCGTGTAGAAGCCGGGGCAGTCCTTGACGACGATGCACGTCTTGCCCTGCTGAATGCCGAACTCGAGCGCGGTCGCCTTGACCCAGTCGGCGGTGTGCTCTGTCGTTATGATCTCGAGGAGGGGCATCTTGGGAACCGGCGAGAAGTAGTGCATGCCGATGACGTTGGCCGGCCTCGAGCAGCCCTCTGCGATGAGCGTGATGGGCAGCGCGGACGTGTTCGACGCGAAGATGGTCCTCTCGGAGGCGGCGGCCTCCACCTCGGCCAGCACCTTCCGCTTGAGGGCGAGGTCCTCGAACACGGCCTCGATCACCAGGTCCACGTTCCGAAAGAGCGAGTAGTCGTCCGTGGGCACCACCTTCCCGTAGTGGAGGTCGCGCTCGAACCTGGAGATGGCACCCGACCGCGCTCGCTTGTCCAGGCCGCGGTAGACCTCCCTCATGCCCTTGGCCGCGGCGTCCAGGGAGACGTCCTTGAGCAGAACGGTATCGCAGATGCCCGTGGAGACGGACACGATGCCGTGGCCCATGAGGCCGGCGCCCAAGACGGCCAGTTTCCGCACTTTTTGCGCCTGGTCCTTGAGGGGGTTCTTCTTGAGCGCGGTCATGCCTTCGAACAGGCTCCTGAAGGCCTTCGACTTGTCGTCCATCACGAGATCGGCGAAGACCTCGATGTCTCTCTTGAGCCCCTTGTCGATGCCGTTGGCGAGCCCGTATTCCACGGAATCGATGATGGCCAGCGGGGCGGGGTACAGCCCCATGGTCTGCCTGAGCACCTGTTCCCTGGCCTTCTTGAACACGATCCGCCTGCCCGCGTTCGTCTCGTCTATGAAGCGCTTGACCGTGGCATCGAGGACCCTGTCCTTGAGCCTCTTCTTGGCCCGCATGGGCGATTTCGCTCCCGATGCGAGCTGTCTCGCCTTCGCCAGGCCCGCCTCCTTGAGCCCGTACGCCGAGACCACCTCGTCGACGAGCCCGAGCTTGAGCGCCTTCTTGGGCCTGAGGTTCCTGCCCGTAAGCATCAGGGGAAGGGCCTCGCTCAGCCCGATGAGTCGCACGAGCCTCTGCGTCCCCCCGGCCGCCGGGATGAGGCCGAGCTGGACCTCGGGCAACCCGAGGATGGTCTTGGGGGAGTCCGATGCCATGCGGTAGTCGGCCACCAGCGCGAGCTCGAGCCCCCCGCCCAGGCAGTTCCCGTGGATGGCGCACACCACGGGGAAGGGGAGCTGCTCGATCCGGCGCAGGACCTCGTGCGCCTTCGAGATGTAGGTTATGACCTCTTGCCTGGTCTTCATGGCGTTGAGCTCGTCCACGTCCGCGCCGACCACGAAGTTGTCGTCCTTCCCGCTCACAACGAGCAGGGCCCTTATTTCCTTGTCTGCACCCATGTCGTCCAGGAGGCTGGAGATCTCGGCGAGCAGCCCGCTCGAGACCTTGTTCACCTTGGAGTCCTTGCAGTCTATGGTGATCAGGGCGACGCCGCCCTCGTGCTTTTCGTAGGTCAGGTTGTTCATGGTCTCCCCCCGTCAGGCATTGGCGTTCTCGAGTACGATGGCGTTGCCCAAGGCCCCGGCTCCGCACCCGGCGACGACGCCGAAACGTGCGTCCTCGTCCTGCATGCGGTTCATGCACGTGGTGACGAGCCTGCCGCCCGTAGCGCCGAACGGGTGGCCCAGGGAAAGCGACCCGCCGTAACGGTTCAGCCTGTCGATGTCTATGACGCCCACGGCATCGTCCAGCCCCAGTTTCTCCCTCGCGAACTGGCGCGAGGCCAGGCACCTGAGGTTCCCGACGATCTGCGCTGCGAAGGCCTCGTGGATCTCGAACACACCGATATCCTTCAGCTTGAGGCCCGCCTTCCCCAGGGCCATGGGTATGGTGAAAGCCGGACCGAGGAGGAGCTCCTCCACGAGGTCCTGCCCGGAGAATGCGTACGAGACGAGGTATGCCTTGGGTTTGATCCCCATGGCCCTCGCCTTCTCCTCGCTCATCATGAGGACGGCGGAGGCCCCGTCGGTCAGGAAAGACGAGTTGGCCGCGGTGACCGTCCCGTACCTGCGGTCGAAGGCGCCCTTGAGGCGCGAGGCCCGCTCGACGGTGGTATCCTTCCTCGGCCCGTTGTCCTGGGTTATGACCTTGTCCTTCCCGGGCACCACGACCGGCGTCACCTCGCGGCCGAACCACCCCTGCTCCTGCGCCGTCACCGCCCTCTGGTGCGAGAGCACCGCGTACTCGTCCTGCTCGGCGCGCGATATGCCGAGCCTCTTGGCGAGGATCTCGGCGGTCTGGCCCATGAGGAGGCCGGTGGAATACTCGGAAACCGCAGGCCGCTCAGGGACGAGGAAATCGAGCGGGCTCATGCCCCTGAGTCTCTTGACGAGCCCGAGCAGGTTCTTCGGCTTGTGGTACATGGTGACGTCGAGGATGAACCTGCGGAACCTCTTGGAAACCCGTATGTCCGTATCGGAGAAGGTCTCCACGCCCCCGGCGACCACCACGTCCGCGTTCCCGGTGGCGATGAGGTTCGCCCCGTTTATCACGGCCGTGTTGGCGGATATGCACGCGATCGTGCAGGTATGCGCGGGGACGGTCTTGGGTATGCCCGCGCCGAGCGCCACCTCCCTCGCCACGTTCGTGGTCGCGATATCGGTCGCGACGCTCCCCATGATCACGTGATCGATGGACTCCGGGTCCAAGCCCGTCCTCTCCAGGAGGCCCTTCACCGCAAACCTGCCGAGCTCCCACGCCATGAGGTCGTAGTACCCCGTCCCCGACCTCTGGAACGGCACCCGGCACCCGTCGACGAAAACCACGGACCTGAGCTGTCTCGTGTTGTCACCTTTCTTGGCCATGTCCCCTCCAACGAATGGATGTCTTGTCGTTTCGCTTGAGCCTGGTCGCCCCGCCCTTGCCGCTTGCTTCCGTGTTCCATGCCGGGGGCGGGCCCGTCGACGCGTCCTCAGAGTCCCAGCTGCCTCGAGATGATGAGGAGCATGATCTCCGACGTTCCCGCGTAGATGGTCTGCACCCGCGCGTCACGGAACATGCGCGCGATCGGGTACTCCTCCATGTACCCGTACCCGCCGTGGAACTGGACGCACTTCGCGACGACGCGGTTGAGCATCTCGCAGATCCAGTACTTGGCCATGGACGCCTTCTTGACGTCTTTCCGGCCCTCAAGGTGGTCTATGAGGAGGCTCTCCATGAACGCCCTGCCCACCTCCACCTCGGTGGCCAACTTGGCGAGCTCGAACGAGATGTACTGGAACCTGCTTATGGGCCTGCCGAATGCCTCGCGCGTCTTCGTGTACTCGATGGTGAGGCGCAACGCCTCCTCCGCTGCCACCTGCGACCCCATGGCGCAGACGAGGCGTTCCTGCTGGAGCTTGTCCATGAGGTAGTAGAACCCGTGGCCCTCCTGCCCGAGCAGGTTCGAGGCGGGAACCCTGCAATCCACAAAGGCCATCTCGGCCGTGTCTTGCGAGTGGAGCCCCACCTTTTCCAGCTTCCTCCCCTTCTCGAACCCCGGGGTACCGTCCTCCACGACGATGAGGGACATGCCCTCGTAAGGGGAGGCCGCGTTCATGTCCGTTCGTGCCGCAACGATCACGAGGTCGCAGTTGATCCCGTTGGATATGAAGGTCTTCTGCCCGTTGATGACGTACGAGTCACCGTCCTTGACCGCCGTGGTGCGGATGGCGGCCAGGTCGGAACCCGCGCCAGGCTCGGTCATGGCGACGGCGGTTATGATCTCCCCGGTGACGCAGCCCGGCAGCCACCTCTTCTTCTGCTCCTCGGTCCCGTAGCTATAGAGGTACGGCACCACGATGTCCGAGTGGAGGTGCACCAGGAACCCGCCCACGTGGGTCTTGGCCATCTCCTCGGCCAGGATGAACGAGTAGAGGAAGTCGGCCCCCGACCCCCCGTACTCCTCGGGAAGCCATGGGCACAGGAAGCCCTGCTCCCCGAACTTGCGCCACGCCTCCTTCGGAACGATCCCCTCCCGTTCCCAGGCATCCCCGTTCGGGGTGACCTCGCGTTCGAAGTAGCGCCTCACGGATTCTCTAAAAATGTGGTGTTCCTCTGTGTAGTACCTGTCCAGAAGCGACATGTCTTCTCCTCCTCGAAATCAGCTCTTGGGCGCAAGGAGACCCTCTGCGTACAACCTCCTGAGCTCCCGCTTGTTGAACTTGCCGACGCTCGTCTTGGGCAGCTCGGGGAGGAAGATGATCTCATCGGGGATCCACCACGAGGCCTTCACCTTGTCCTTGAGGAAGTCCTTGATCTCGTCCGCGGTCAGACTCTGGCCCGGCGAGCACACGATGCATGCGAGCGGCCGCTCCTGCCACTTGGGATGCGGAACGCCGATGATGGCAGCCTCGAGCACCTTGGGGTGGGCCATGATGAGGTTCTCGAGATCGACCGAGGAGATCCATTCCCCTGCGCTCTTGACCAGGTCCTTCTTCCTGTCGACGAGCCTGATGTACCCCTCCTCGTCGATGGTGGCGATGTCCCCCGTGTGATACCACCCGTCGACGAAGGTCTCCCTCGACCTCTCGGGGTCCTTGTAGTACTCGTCGGCTATCCACGGCCCCCTCAGGCAGATCTCGCCCCATTCCTTGCCGTCCATCTTCACTTCCTCGCCGGAGTCGTTCACGATCTTCATCTCGAGACCCATGGCGATCAGGCCTGCGCTCGTCTTGACGTCGTAGAGCTTCTCCGCCGGCCAGTCGGCCATGTAGCTCTTGGGAATGGCGGCTGAAACCAGGGGGGTGGTCTCCGTCGAGCCGTACGCCTGCTTTATGGGGAACCCGTACTTCTCGTTCAGGTCGATGAGGAGCTGCCTGGGTATGGCGGCCCCCCCGCTTGCGATGGTCTTGAGCGAGCTGAAGTCGTGCCAGCCCCCCTTCTCCAGGTAGTCGTACAGGAGCATCCAGATGGTGGGGACGCCGGCCGTGAAGGTGACCTTCTCCTCGGCGATGGTCCTGCAGAGCTTTTCCATGTTGATGACCTCCCTGCCCGGGAGCACCTGCTTGCACCCGGCCCCGACCCCGGCGAAGGGCCCGCACCAGGCGTTGGCATGGAACATGGGCACGATGTGGAGGATGCAGTCCGCCTCGCTGGCGCCGAAGGTGACCGCGACCGCGTAGCTGTGCAGCACGATCGCCCGGTGGGAGTAGACGACGCCCTTGGGGTCGCCGGTCGTGGCCGAGGTGTAGCAGATCATGGCCGCATCCCTCTCGGAGAGATCCGCCGGGAAGTCGTACTCCTCGGGGAACCCCGCTATCAGGTCGTCGTACATGATCAGGTTCGGAAGGTTGGACGCCGGTTTCTTCCCCGTGTGCGACAGGACCACGATGTGCTCCACGGTCTCGAGCTTGTCTCTCACGAGCTCGACGAACATGAGGAGATCCTCGTCCACGAAAATGACCCTGTCCTCGGCGTGGTTGATGATGTAGGTCAGGTGGTTCGGGGGGAGCCTGAAGTTGGCGGTGTGGAGCACGGCGCCGTAGCAGGGCACGCCGAAGTATAGCTCCAGGTGCCGGTGGTCGTTGAGCGCCACGCTCGCAACGCGGTCGCCCCGCCGTATGCCGAGCGATTTCAGGGCGTGAGCGAGCTGGCACGTCCTTTTGTAGTAGTCGGCATAGGTGTACCTGTGCACGCCCTCGGGAAACACCGACACAATCTCTTTCTTGGGGAAGTACTTCGCCGACCGCAACAGGAAGGTCCTGATCAAGAGGGGAAAGTCCATCATGGCGCCTGTCTCCTTTTTTGTTTGTATGTATGTATTACAATACTATTATAAGCACATTGGCGCGGCGTGCACAAGCCCGTTTTTGCTGTTAACGGGAAACGGCGAACCAAGGGTCAGGTCAGCCTCTCGGCTGGGTTGTCGCCGGGTCTCGACCCTCGAGCGAGGCCACAGGGCCGGCTCCGGCCACCCTCGCCGGCATGACGCCCTCTCGCGCGGCCGGGGGCAGGGAGAGCGCGGCGAAAGAGGAGGGATCACCCCGGCGGGTGGAACGAGGGCCTTCGGACCCTCCACCCGACATGACCGGACCGGCGGCAAGGGCGCGCCTTGGGCCTTCCCTCACGGGCGTCCGCCCGCGGATGCGAGAGGGGGTGCGCCGGGGGACGGGAAGGAACTTCCTCGGATTTTCCAGGATAGATCCGGGCGAGCGGGGCCTTCGTCGCCTTCACCCAGCAGGCCCGGGCATGACGCGGCCGTCCGAGGCCTGCAGAAAAAGCCGCAAGCCCGGCATCAGGAACATTCCACGGCGTCGAGGGACGTGACGCCGGGCGCCCGGGATCATGAACGTAAAGGAGGAATGGGCATATCCGGGCGCCCGGCGCCTGGGCTGAGAACCGAGGATGCGAGGTCTTTCGGTCTTCGGTGCACGCACCCGATACGAGGTGCGGCCCCGCTCGTCACCGCCTACTCGTAGACCTTCTCTTCCTCTGCGTCGGCGCTCGGCGCATCCGCCTCCACGTCACGCACGTCTTCCTTCGAGATCACCTTGAGGTACTCCTTGTACCACTCGTTCTGCACGATGAGCTGCATGATCTCGTTCGTCCCGACCCAGATCATGGAGAGCCTGATGTCGCGGACGATCCTCTCCAGCGGGTAGACGTTCGTGTAACCGATGCCGCCCACCACCTGCATGCAGTTGTTCGCGATCGTCCATGCCGCCTCGGTCACGAACTTCTTGGTCTCCGAGACCAGGCGCCTGACCCTGTTGGGGTGCGCCCGTCGGGAGTCGACCGCGAGGCACGTGGAGTAGACCATGGAGCGGGCGGCGTCCAAGAGCATGACCGAGTCCGCCACCTTGAAGCCCACAGCCTGGAACGACTGGATGGGGAGGCCGAAGGCCTTGCGCCTGGAGGTGTAGCGCGTGGCTATCTCGATGGCGGGCCGGACCGACCCCAGCGTCATGGCCGCCGTGCCGAGCCTCTCGGGGATCATCATGCGCACGAACACGTCGAACCCGCCGTTGATGCCGTTGAGGGCGTATCTCTCGGGCACCCGGACGTCTTTGAGCACCAGCCTCCCGGCTCCGCCGCCGCGCACGCCCATGAGTCCGTAGATGTATTTCGTCTCGACACCCTCGGTCCTCGGCACCATGAAGGCGGTCATGCGCCTGTGGGGCGGGGCGTCCGGGTCGGTGACGGCGTATACGAGAAACCAGTCCGCTCCCTCGGCGCCGACGATGAACCGCTTCTGGCCGTTTATGATCCAGTCGGAACCATCCTTTTTCGCGTACGTGGTCGCCCCGAAGAAATCGGACCCGCCCCTCGGCTCGGTGAGGCCCTCCGCCGCGAAGTCTCCCCCTTCAGGAGCGGGACCACGACGGCCTGCTTGAGCTCGTCGCATCCGAAGAGCTCCACGGCCTCGCACACGATATCCGCTCCCACCCCCCACAGGCAGGCGAGCGAATAGCTGGCGACGCCTACCTCTTCCGCGACGATCCCGTCCTCGATCCACCCGAGGCCCCTGCCCCCGAGCTCGCGGGAGATCCTTATCCCCAGAAGGTTCCTCCTTCCGGCCTCCTGGAGGTATTCCCTGGGAAACTGCACCTTCTCCGCATCCATGTCCAGGATGAGCTGCCGGGGCACCCACCTGGTGAACGCCCGCGCCTCGTCCCTGAGCCTCTTCTGGTCTTCGGTCATGATGTAGTCGAACATGGTCTCTGCCCGTCCCTTATAACGTTTTGTTTTATCATTATCGTCATCTGTTATGACCGTGTCAAGCCCCCGAGGCAGGAAGGCGTAGCGGCCTCATGGGTGGCTTCCCGCACCGGGCAAGCATGGGGACGTCCTGTTCACGGTCTTTCCCCATGGGGACTGGCGGCCGGATGGAAGGCATTGACACCCCTTTCCCCTCCCCCGAGACGAAGACCCACCCGTGGCCACGTCCACGGCGATGGGTCTTCACGAGAAAGGCGCGGGGCTCACGGGATCCCTCACGCCGCGGTCAAAACGGCCTTGCATTTTTCCCGGTAATACCCAACATAAAAGACCGGCATGGGATTCAAGGAGATCGGGAGAAAAATCCAGCTTGCAAGGGAGGAAAAGGGCCTCACCCAGGCCGAGCTCGCACAGGAGCTGGGCATGACCCAGGCCGGCCTGTCGAACTACGAGCTGGGCAAGCGCAGGCTCTACCTCAACCAGATAGAACGCATAGCCCGCGTCCTGGGCAAGGACATCGCCTTCTTCATCGGCGGGGCGAACCACGAGAGCGCGGCCAGTGACGAATCTTCGCACCTGATGAAGACCGTGGCCGAGCGACTGAGGAACCTGGACGAGGATGACCTGAGGTCGATCAACGACTATCTCGACTTTCTCGCGTGGAGGAAACGCCGTGATAGACACTGAAGCGTGCCCCCATGGGCTCATGGAGGAGATAGGGACTCTCGCCCGAGAGGTCCGCGATGTCCTCGACGCAGGACTCCCGGCACGTCAGCGGGCGGCGGGCATACACTCGGCCTTCGCGAAAAGGGGCTACCACGCGCTCGTCGTGCCGAGGGAATCGGGAGGCCGGGGGCTCGACCACCTCACGGCGGGCCTGATCTACGAGGCACTGAGTTACGAACTGCCGGGTACCCTTCACGGCACGATGACCACGGCCCACTGCGCGCTCATGATCTCGAGCGGCCTCACCAACGAGTTCCACCTGGAGCGGCTGGAGGCGATCGCCGGTGAGGATCACCCGGGGGCCTTCTGCCTCACCGAGCGCGACGCCGGCTCCGACATAGGAGCGGTGGGCACGCGGGCGGAA
Organism: Deltaproteobacteria bacterium; assembly: GCA_029552245.1. Lineage (GTDB taxonomy): Bacteria > Desulfobacterota > Desulfomonilia > UBA1062 > UBA1062 > MWEI01. Next base: position 158,723 of record JAKPDW010000025.1, on the reverse strand, counting down.
ACGATCCCCGGCGGCTTCACGATCACGGGCGAGAAGGCTATCGCCATAAACCACGCCATAGCCAAGACCCTGGTCGTCTTCGCCACACTCCCCCCCGCATCCGGCAGGGCCGCGCTCAACGCCTTCGTGGTGGACCCGTCGGCCGAGGGCATCCGCCAGGGGCCGGCCCTCGACACCCCCGGCATGGCCGGCGGCATCCTCGGGCCGATCTCCTTCGACCGCGCGAGGGTACCTCACGAATGCCTCCTCGGCGAGAGGGGCAGCGGGTACCTCCTCTTCATGGAGACGCTCGACAAGGGCAGGCCCCTGGTGGCGGCCTGCTGCACGGGGGAAGCGGACAGGGCGCTCGACTGCGCGATCGACCACGCACGGAAACGATACCAGTTCGGCAAACCCCTGTATGCCTTCCAGGATGTGTCCTTCCGGATCGCGGAGCTGTCCACGAGGCTCAAGGCGGCGAGGCTGCTCTGGAAGGACGCCCTCGAGCGGATCGACCGGGGACGCCCCTTCACCATGGAGGCGTCCATGGCGAAGCTCTTCGCATCCAGCACCCTGATGGACATTGCATCGTTCGCCCTCGAGCTCACCGGGTACCGCTCGGTGGGCAGGAACACCGAGCTCGAGCGGATCTATCACGGCGCACGGCTCATGAAATCCATCGACGGCACGGAGGCGGTGCAGAAGATGGTGATCGCCTCGCAGCTGTGAGCGGCCCCATGGCGAGACACGCAACGATAGGGTATGCGAGCGTGATCGTCGCCGCCCTGCTCTGGGCCTCCTGCGGAACGGCCGGGAAGGCCCTGTTCGGCTCGGGCATCCCTCCCGCCCTGCTGGTGCAGACGCGTGTCACCCTCGCCTCCTTGATACTCGGGGCGTTCCTTGCCGCATGGCGGCCCTCGCTGCTCAGGATAGGCGTGAAGGACCTTGGGTTCTTCCTCGTGTTCGGCGGGGTGTTCATGGCGAGCATGCAGCTCGCGTACTTCATGGCCATAAGCAAGATCCAGGTGGCCGCGGCCATCCTGGTGCAGTACCTGGCCCCCGTGATCGTCGCCGCGTACTCCATGGCCTTCTGGCACGAGCGGGTGACGGCGAAGAAGGCGGCGGCCCTCGCGTTGTCGATGGCCGGCTGTTACCTGGTGGTCGGGGGCTACAGCCTCAGGCTCGTGAGCCTCAACCTGCCGGGCATCCTCTGGGCCCTCCTGTCCGCCTTCGCCTTCGCGGGAACGACGCTGCTCGGGGAGAAGGGCATGCACACCCACAACCCCTGGACGTCCCTGATGTACGCCCTCCTGTTCTCCGCACTCAGCCTGAACGTCGCCTACGAGCCCCTGCAGATCCTGTCCGTCTCGTACACCCCCATCCAATGGGGCGCGATCCTCTACATCGTGGTGTTCGGGACGCTCATCCCCTTCGGCCTCTACCTCACGGGGGTGAACTACATACGGTCCACCCGCACCATCATCACGGCCACCCTCGAACCCATAGCCGCGGCCGTGATGGCCTTTTCCCTCCTGGGAGAGCGGCTGTCCGTCCTCCAGGCGGCGGGCGGCCTTGCCGTCATCTCGGCCGTCGTCCTGCTCCAGCTGGAACGCGAGCACGACGAGCGCTCCCCCGAGACCATCAGGGCGACGGCGAGAGACCGGCGTTGAGGGTGCAAGGGGCGGCGCAAACGGCCTTGGTCGTACCTGCTCGATGCCTGCCTGGGGGGAGTCACGACCCGGCACGCGCAGGGTGACGTCCCGGCGCGCGATCACGTGCGGGAACGGATGCAGGGGTCTTTCTGGGCCGCGCCCGGGGAGTCCCTGGGTCGAAAGACCGGCGGCGGGCAAAAGACAGCCGGGCACCGCAGGCGGCCCGTGTCGGGGAGATTGCCGTTGACACTGCCGCTCGCTCGCTCATATACTTCACTTCCCACACTGCATCGGGTGTTCCCCGGGTTCGGAGCACGCACGAGTCACGCCCTGGGCACCATCTCGCATGCCGGTGTGACAACCGGATGGAAGCGGTTGTACAAATCCTTTGTACGAGGGGGGATGATGATGAAGATCGTGAAGTACGTTCTCGTGGCAGGCGCACTGGTGTTCTTGGCCTCACCCACCCTGAGCGCCGCGGACAAGGAACCCGTCGTCATCGGCCTGCAGGGCCCCATAACCGGGGCCTGGGCCTACGAGGGCCAGATGGCCAAGCAGGCGTGCGAGGTTGCTGCCGATCTCATCAATAAGAAGGGCGGCATCCTGGGCGGCCGCAAGATCGTGATAAAGGTCGAGGACGATGCCGGGGAGCCGAAGACCGGCGCGCTCGCGGCGCAGAAGTTCGTGGGCCAGAAGGACGTGGTCGCCGTGGTGTCGACCTACGGGTCGTCGGTGTGCGAACCCGCGTCAAACATCTACGAAAAGTTCAAGAAGGTGAACATCGGCTACGGTGTCACGGCCGTCCGGCTCACCGAGCGCGGCTTCAAGTACTTCTTCCGCACCTGCGGCAGGGACGACTCGCAGGGCAAGTTCTTCGCGGAGGCGGTGCCCAAGAAGTTCAAGGCAAGGCGCATCGCCATCATGCACGACAACACCGCCTTCGGGAAGGGCCTGGCGGAAGACACGAAGAGGGCGCTCGAGCCCATGACCAAGGCGAACAAGGTCGAGATCGTCTACTTCGACGCCATCACGCCCGGGGAGAAGGACTACAAGGTGCCGCTCACGAAGATGCGCGAGACCAAGCCCGACGTCTGGTACTACACGGGCTACTACGCCGAGGCCGCCCTTCTCGTCTCCCAGGCGCGCGACATCGGCATCACCTGCCCGTTCGTCGGGGGCAACGCGGCCATCAACGACGAGTTCGTCAAGATCGCGGGGCTCAACGTGGCCAAGGGCTGCTACATGACCAACGAACCCCTGCCCGGGGACCTGCCCTACAAGGAGGCCAGGGAGTTCCTTGCGGCCTACAAGGCCAAGTTCGGCGACATCCCCTCGAGCCCGTGGCCCATCTATGCCGCCGACGCCGTGAACATCATCGCGTACGCCATAGACAAGACCAAGTCCACCGACTCGGACAAGATCGCCTCCTTCCTCAGGGACAAGGTCGACAGGGTCCCGGGCATCACCGGCCCCATCGGCTTCACCGCCCAGGGGGACCGCGAGGGGGTGCCCTTCTACCTCTATGTGGTGAACAACGAGGGCAAGATCGTGATCTCGAAGTAGAGACCTCGTAAAGAGCGCGTCCGAGAAATGCACCTGGTGCTCGAACAGATCATCAACGGCCTGACCATCGGGTCGTTCTACGCGCTGATCGCGCTCGGCTACTCGATGGTCTACGGCGTGCTCAAGCTCATCAACTTCGCCCATGGCGACTTTTTCGCCATGGGCTCCTACATCGGGTACACGGTCCTTGTCTTCCTCGTGGCCGGCGCGACCGTGAGCATGGGGCCATGGGCGGGCATGGGGCTCGCGGTGCTGACGGCCGGGGTGAGCCTCATGGCCGTCGGGATCGCGGTGGAACGCGCCGCCTACCGCCCTGTCTACCGCGCTGGAAGGCTACCGGCGGTGGTGTCGGCCCTGGGGGCATCCATCTTTCTCCAGAACGTGATCATGCTCGTCTGGGGACCCAGGTACCAGGCGTATCCCGCCGATCTCATCCCGGCCGCACGCATCCATTTCGGCGACCTCACCGTCACCATGCTCCAGCTGGTCATCCTCGCCCTCTCCTTCGCGCTCATGTCCGCTCTCTACTACGTGATCCAGAAGACCACGTTCGGCGCCGCCGTCAGGGCCACGGCGCACGACAGGAACACGGCCGCCCTCATGGGCATCAACTTCAACCGGGTGATCGTGTTCATCTTCACGCTCGGACCGGCCCTCGGGGCGGTCGCCGGCGTGATGGTGGGCATGTACTACCGCCAGATAAGCTTCACCATGGGATGGAACTACGGCCTCAAGGCCTTCACCGCGACCATCCTGGGCGGCATAGGCAACCTGCCCGGCGCCATGTTCGGCGGTCTCATCCTCGGGGTCCTCGAGATGCTGGGCGCGGCATACATCTCCGCGGCCTGGAAGGACGTGTTCGTGTTCCTGATCCTCATCCTCGTGCTCATCGTGAGGCCCACGGGCCTCTTCGGCGAGAGGACCGCCGAGAAGGTGTGACCATGAGGGACCTGCAGAACCTTTCCGGCGGCGGGCTTCGCTCGGCACGCCTCCTCGCGCCCCTGGCTTTCGCCTGCCTCGTTACGGCCTACCCGTTCGCGGTGAGCGACTACCTCATCGACATCGGCTTCTTCTTCGGCATCTACGCCCTCTTGGGCCTGAGCCTGAACATCGTCCTCGGCGAGGTGGGCCTCTTCGACCTGGGTCACGCAGGGTTCTACGCCATAGGCGCGTACGTGACGGCCGTCTTGAACACGCGCTACCAGGTGCCCGTCCTCGTCCTCATGCCGGTGAGCTGCCTGGCCGCCGCCCTCTTCGCCTACCTCGTCTGTTCCCCCATCATCCACCTCAAGGGCGACTACCTCTGCATCGTGACCATAGGCATGGGCGAGATCGTGAGGCTGGCCCTCATCAACAACCCCTTCGACCTCACCGGCGGCCCGAACGGCGTCTTCGGCATAGACTTCCCGAGGGTGGGGAACCTCCTCGTGGTCGACTCGTCCATCGAGTACTACTTCCTCGTGTGGATCACGGTGGGGGTCTCGATCGCCGGGCTCGTAAGCCTCCAACACTCGAGAATAGGCAGGGCATGGAACTGCATCAGGGAAGACGCGGTCGCGGCGCAGGCGACGGGCATCAACGTGAGGGCGTACAAGCTGCTCGCGTTCGTGCTCGGTGCGGCCTTGGCCGGCGCGGCAGGAAACATCTACGCGAGCAAGCTCATGTGCGTCTCCCCGGAGAGCTTCACCTTCTGGGAGTCGTGCCTCATGTTCTGCATCGTGCTGATAGGCGGCATGGGTTCGATCCCCGGGGTGATCGTGGGCGCCGCCTTCATAAGCCTGTTCCCCGAGATCTTCCGTCCGTTCGCCATGTACCGCATGCTCGTGTTCGGATCGATCATGATCGTCATGATGATGGTCCGCCCCGGGGGGTTCTGGCCCAGGAAACGCGGAGCGGTGACGCTTAGGCCGCTCATGGAGGACACCGCGGATGGGGCTGTCTAGGGCGCACGCGGCAAACGACACGGTGCTCTCCACCAAGGGCCTCACCAAGGTTTTCGGCGGCCTCAAGGCGGTGGATTCCCTCGACCTGGAGGTGCACAGGGGGGAGATCCTGAGCCTCATAGGCCCCAACGGCGCGGGCAAGACCACGGTGTTCAACGTCGTTACCGGGATCTACACCCCCGAGGCAGGGGAGGTGATCTTCGACGGCCGCCCCATCACGGGCATGAAGCCTCACCGGATCGTGTCGCTGGGGATCGCGCGCACCTTCCAGAACATCAGGCTCTTCCCGGACATGACCTGCCTCGAGAACGTGATGGCGGGCCAGCACGTCAGGAGCCGGGCCGGCTTTCTCTCCTCGCTGTTCAGGACGCCCGGCATGCGCAGGGAGGAGGCGCAGATCGAGCGGACCGCCATGGAGCGGCTGTCCCAGGTGGGCCTGGAGCGATTCGCGCACGATCTGGCCAAGAACATCGCCTACGGGTCCCAGCGCATGCTCGAGATCGCACGGGCGCTGGCCACCGAGCCGAGGCTGCTGGTGCTCGACGAGCCGAGCAGCGGGCTCAACCCCAAGGAGACCAGGGATCTGATGTCTTTTCTCGAGGGACTCATCCAAAACGACGACCTCACGATCCTCCTCATCGAGCACGACATGAACGTGGTCATGGGCATATCGGACTGGGTGGTGGTGATGGACGACGGCGTCAAGATCGCCGAGGGAAGGCCTGAGGACATCTATCACGACCCTCTGGTGATCGAGGCCTACCTCGGCAGGGAAAGCGAGGAAGGCTGAGATGGCCCCCCTGCTCGGCATCGAGGATCTCCACATCTCGTACGGGGCCCGCGAGGTCCTGAAGGGGGTGGATGTCCGCATCGAGGAAGGCGAGATCGTGACGGTGCTGGGGGCGAACGGCGCAGGCAAGTCCACCCTGCTCCAGGCGATCTGCGGGCTCGTGCCCGTGGCATCCGGCGCCATCACGTACGACGGCCGCCGCCTGAACGGCATGCCCCCGTACCGGATCGTTTCCATGGGCATCTCGCTCTCCCCCGAGGGCAGGAAGGTCTTTCCCACCCACACCGTGGAGGAAAACCTCTACCTGGGCGCATTCACGCGACGTGGCGACAAGAGCGGGATAGAGCAGGCAAAGCGTCGCGTGCACGCCCTCTTCCCGATCCTCGAGGAACGCAAGAAACAGCTCGCCGGGACCCTCTCCGGCGGCGAGCAGCAGATGCTGGCCATCGGCAGGGCGCTCATGAGCAACCCGAGGGTCCTCCTCCTGGACGAGCCCTCCCTCGGGCTGGCGCCCATCCTGGTCAAGCAGATCTTCGACATCGTGAGGGAGATCAACTCGCAGGGCACCTCGATCCTGCTCGTGGAGCAGAACGCCCACAAGGCCTTGAGCCTCGCATCGAGGGGCTACGTGCTCGAAAACGGCAGTATCGCGGCCCACGGCCCGGCGAACGTCCTGGCGAGCGACGAGCGGATCCGGGAGGCCTACCTGGGCGGCTCGGCCCTCAGAAAGGCATGAATCCACCGCTCCCCCGTGTCCACGACGACGGGGGACGACACCCGACAAAGCCCGGCCAAGGCCGACGCTCATCACCGACCCATCCAGTCCATGATGCACCACAACCGTGCGGGTACGTCCGGGAGCATGCTCGCCCGATGAAATGTGCAAGGCGTCTTCGGCCAGGTCGGGCGCATCGCAGCGCGAAGCGAACCGTGTTCGCGAGCCCTGTTCTCTCGGCGAGGTCGGTCACGCACATGCTGTCAGTATGTCCCGGCTCTTCGATACGGACAGGGCTCGGCCCCTCCCATGACCGAGACACGGCGCTCACATGGACGTACGGACAGGGGACGTTGTGGACGAGGTGAACTTGGGGACATTCCTCACGAGTCTTGACAGCACAGCCTGTACGTATTGACTCGCGCGCCCCGGGCATTACTCTTGAGAGAAGGACGAGGCTTCGGCGCACCGTCCGGAGAACAGGAGGCCACGGCAAAGACCCGGAGAGGACATGGACACGACGGCAAGCCCAAACACCCATACCCTGGATCAGTGGGCCAGTCTCTTCAATCCCTTCTGGTCGCTCCTGTCGGCGATGACCCGGAAAGCGGGGGAGACCGAGGCCCCTGAAGAGGCGGGCCTGACGGACAGCCACGTGAAGACCAGCCAGGAAGCCCTGCTCGCCATCTTCAAGACATGGTCCGCATTCACCGAGACCCTCTCCGAGCCCTCGTCGCTGACCGCCGTGACCGGCAGCATCACCGCGTTCCTGCCGGAACTCGTGAACAAGGTGGTCGCCTTCGGCCTGTCCGGCTTCATGAAGGTCCAGTCCCACTTCATGGAGAAGTTCTCGGAGATCGGCAAGGGGACGCAGGCGTTCAGCTTCGACAACCTCGACAAGGACAGCCTGCGCTTCTTGGCTGATCTCTACGAGAAGGAGGTCAGGCCCTACCTCAAGGTGCCCCAGCTCGGCCTCATGCGGTTCCACCAGGAACGCATGAACGAGGCCTTCGATGCGTGGGCGCTCTTCCAGACCAAGCTCGCGGCGTTCTTGCGCCTCGTGGGCCTGCCGGTGGAGAAATCGGTCAAGGTGTTCCAGGAGACGGTCGAGCGGCAGATCCGCGAGGGTGGGGTTCCGGACGACCCGCGCAAGCTGTACACCACCTGGATCAAGATCCTCGAAGGTCACTTCATGACCCTCTTCAAGTCACCCGAGTACACCGCCATGCTCGCAGACACACTGGCCTCCCTCGAATCCTTTCTCGCCGCAAGGAACAGGGTGCTCGAGGATCTCCTGCAATCGCTCCCCATCCCCTCGAGCAGGGAGGTGGACGAGCTGGCGAAGGAACTCCACGACCTGAAGAGACGCGTGAGAGACCTGGAAAAGGCTGCACAGGGCCCTCGCAGGGCCTAAGGCGGAGGACGACGTATGGCGGGACATCCGCGGATACCCGTGGATCTCATCCTCGAGAAGCTCGCCCAAGAGGCTGAAAAGGCACAACAGCGCGCCGGCGAGGTCTCGCGGGTGCTGCTCGGACGGCTCAGCACCGACATCGCCACCACGCCATACGAGGTCGTGCACCAGGTGGACCGCGTCAAGTTGAAGCACTACCTGCCGACCAGGGAGGCGAACCCTGAACTGAGGACGCCGCTCCTTGTCGTCTACGCCCTCATCAACAGGGAAACGATGCTCGATCTCCAGCCCGAGCGCAGCGTGGTGCGAAACTTCCTCCAGGCGGGCATCGATCTCTACATGATCGACTGGGGATACCCGAGCCGGAAGGACCGGTTCCTCACCATCGACGACCACGTGAACGTCTACATGGACGAGATGGTGGAGTTCATCCGGAGACGATGCAGGACGGACAAGGTGAACCTCATGGGCATCTGCATGGGCGGTACCTTCTGCGTCATCTACTCCGCCCTGCATCCGCACAAGGTCAAGAACCTCGTGACGACGGTCTGCCCCACGAACTTCGACACGGACGAGGGGCTCTTGCACATCTGGATGAGGCAGGTGGACGTGGACATGATGGTGGACACCTTCGGGAACATGCCCGGCGACCTCCTCAATCTCGGCTTTTTGCTCCTCAATCCAGCCAGGCTCATGATCGACAAGTACGTGGGGTTCCTGGAGAACATGAACGATAGGTCCTTCGTCGAGAACTTCATCCGCATGGAGAAGTGGATCTTCGACAGCCCGGACGTGCCCGGCGAGACGTTCAGGCAGTTCGTGAAGGACTGCTACCAACAGAACCTCCTCATCCAGAACAGGCTCGTGGTCGGCTCCCGGCGGGTGGACCTCAAGAAGATCACCATGCCACTCCTCAACATCTACGGGCAGTACGACCATCTCGTGCCGCCCGGTGCGGCGAACCTCCTCACCAAGGCGGTCGGGAGCGAGGACACGACGGACATATGCCTCGATACCGGGCACATCGGCATCTACGTGAGTTCCAAGACCCAGAGGGAATTCACGCCCGCGATCGTTACGTGGCTGAAGACGCGCGACAAGGCTCCCCCCGCCCGCAAGGAGGGGGACGGTCGCGCGGCGCGCAAGGCGGACAGGCCGAAGAAGAGGGCATGGACCGAACGGACGAGGCCGCCGGTCGGTCGGAAGGAGAGAGTGAATGTCTGAAAAGAGCGATTACTTCGACACCTTCTGCGCAGTGAGCAGGGCCCTGGGGACCACCCTGAACAGGCAGAGGGTCCTCGACCTCATCGTGGAGAACGCCATAAAGACCATGGACGGGAAGGCGGCCTGCCTGTTCTTCGCAGACGAAGATGGCGCAAGCGACGTCTTCGTCCCCCTTGCCCAGAAGGGCCTCTCGGAAACCTACCTCCACGCCGAGCCCCAGGAGGCCAGGCGCGCGGCCCAGGAGATCATGGCCAGGGGGTACATCGCCATACACGACGCCACGAAGGATCCTCGCATCAAGACGCACGAGCAGAAGAAGAAAGAGGGCATCGCCTCGATCCTCGTGGTTCCCGTGGTGGTCAAGGATTTGGTCAAGGGGGTGCTCGCCCTGTACACCTCGAAGCCCCGGATCTTCTCCCAGGACGAGATCCGCTTCCTCACGGCGCTGGCCGAACAGGGAGGGCTCGCGATCGAGCGCGCGAGGCTCGTCATGCAGATCACCCGGAACATCCGCATCTTCACGAGGGTGGCCGAGGGTCTCAACGAGAGCCTCGACATCAAGAAGATCCTCGAGAGGCTCTCCGTGGACATGAGGCAGGCGCTCGGGGTCAAGGCGGTGTCCGTACGGCTCGTGAACAAGGACACCGGGACCCTCGAGCTCGTGGCCAGCAACGGGCTGAGCAGGAAATACCTGGCGAAGGGCCCGGTACGGATCGAAAAGAGCGTCACGGCTGCCCTCCAAGGCAGGACCGTGGTGACGAGGGACGCAACCAAGGACAAGGACATCCAGTTCAAGGAGGAGAAGAAGAAGGAAGGTATCGTCTCCATCCTGACCGTGCCCATCAAGGTCAAGGACGAGGTCATCGGCGTCATGAGGTACTACTCCGGCACCGAGCGAGACTTCACCGAGGGCGAGGTCATGCTCGCGGAAGCGGTGGCGAGCCTGGGCGGGCTCGCCATACACAATGCGTCCATGTACCTCATGCTCAAGAACGACCTGCAATGCCTCAAGGAAGATCTGTGGAGCCACCGCTCGTGGTTCTGAGGCGAACGAGGGAAGCACGGGGGGCCCTGTCTGCATGGGCATCCCCGGGGGAGGATCCCGTCATGACAGGACGATCGATAACCGAGCTCAAGGTCGGTGACTTCGCCGAGTTCAGCAAGACCGTCTCCGAGACCGACATCTACCTCTTCGCGGGCATCGTGGGCGATTTCAACCCTGCACATGTCAACGAGTCGTACGCGAAGAACACCTTCTTCAAGACACGCATAGCCCACGGGATGCTCGCCGCGGGGCTGGTCTCCTCGGTGATAGGCATGCAGCTGCCGGGACCCGGGTCCATCTACATCAGCCAGGAGCTCAGGTTCCTGGCGCCGGTCCGCATAGGCGACACCGTCACCGCACACGTGGAGGTCAAGGACCTCAACATCGAGAAGAACCGGGTGACGCTCGCGACGTGGTGCGTGAACCAGGACGGCGTGAGGATCCTCGAGGGAGACGCCGTCGCGAGCCCGCCGAAGAAGGTCAAGACCTAGCGGGGACGCCCGGGGAGGACGCACGCCGCGTCATCGCGGCTGGGCCTTCTTCGTCTTCTTCGGCCTGTGAGCGCCGGGGACGGACGCCCCCTTCGGGGGCCGCCCGGCACCCTCCTGCCGGAAAGGCCTCCCGCTCTCCCCCTCGGCCCGGCCCAGGGCGTCGCCCAGATTCGCCATGAACTCCCGGTAGTGCCTCGCCTGCTCCTCGATGAGCCTGCTGAAGCCCTCCAGGCCGTCCGCCGGCCTCCGGGTCCCGCCCTCGAGCAAGGCCGCGAGGCGCTGCACCTCCTGCTCGAGCTCACCGACCCTCTGCCTGAGGGCATCGTTCTCCTCGGCGAGTGCGGCGTAGTCCCTGCGTGGCACGAGATCCATCGCGGACGCGAGCTCCATGATGGAGCCGGCCAAGGCGTCGAATGTCTTCTTCCAGAGAGCGAGGCTGCGTTCGGAGCAGGCCTCTATCTCGACGCCGTACGCCCTGGCGAACGCCTCGGTGAAACCCTTGACCCCCCCGGCCCCGCCGCCGAACCACTGGGAGAGCTCCTCGATGCGTCTCTGCCCCTTTGCGGCCTCAAGGAGCATGGTGCCCATGAACTCGAGAACGGCGCTATCCACGATCCTCCCCCCCTGACAGCTCCTCGTCGAGATCGAGCTGGAACCTGACGGGGCCGCGCATGCCCTGAGGGAAACGCTTGTGGACGGCATACTCCGAGTCCGGCGCCGACCAGGTCGTCGCGATGGCGCCGTGCCCCTTGGGGAAGACCGTGACCTCTGCCTGGACGAAGTCCAAAGGCGCGAGCGCGGACTCCCGGTCCACCAGGTCGTCGGCTGAGGCGTAGCATATGAGGTACGTGATCCCCTTCTCGCCCAGGTCCTTGATGTTCAACTTCTTCCCGAAGAGCTTCACGGGCATGGTCCCGTCGGGGGCGATGGGCACGGTGTATGAATCGAAGCTCAACGCGGTGATGGCCACGGGGATGTCCTTGCGGTCGTAGACGAGCCAATGGTTGAGTGCCGCGGCGGTCTTCGTGATGGCGGTCTCCCCGCCCGAAGGGTTGTCGAACAGGGCGAGATCCCTGAAGAAGGTATAGACGGGCGCCTCCTTCTCCATGCTCTTGAGCTTGTACACCCAGCTCATGACCTTCCCGTCAACCACCGCATTGCCGTTCTCGAGCTGCTTGACGGCGTACCCCAGGTCCCTGAACCGCTGCGGAAGGTGTTCGAGGTACTCGACGAGCGCCTTGCACCTCGTGCCGTCGATGGGCGCCACGCACGTGACGAGTGCGTCTACCAGGCCGTCGAGCTCGCCGGTGAGGATGTCGAGAAGCGCGATGAACCCACCCTGGCAGAACCCGTTGAGGGTCACCGGCCGCCGGTGCCTGGAAGCGATCAGCTCGCAGAAGCGCCTCGTGTCGAGCGCATCGTCCTCGCCGGTCATGGTCTGGACTGCCGGGGTCGTGTCTATGTCCTTGAGCACCCTCACGTACGTGGGAATCCCCTGGTTCGCAAAGGCATGGGCGTAGCTCTTTCTCTCTCCCGGCAGAAACCCCAGGATGTTCACGCCGAGCACGTACGGCGGCACGATGAGGACGGGCTTGTGACGCTCGGGTGCATTCACGCCGGGCAAGGGGTGAACGCGGTAGAGCAGGAAGCGGTCGGTCTCGGCCTCGAGGGTGTAGCCGGGCCGATCGAAGTGGAACCCGAACTCGTCCTTGATGTCTTCGATCGCCTTCGGGTACTCGTAGACGACCTTCTCGAGGAGCCTCGCCCGACGCTTCGCAAAAGCCCGGATATCCTCCCCACCCCTGTCGAGGAGCGTGTCGAGGAACGCGGCGTAAGAGCCCCTGATCTCCTCGATGCAATGATCGTTCGCGGCCCTGACGCTGCTGGAAAACCCCTTGGCGGCCACCTGCAGGTTGAAGAGAAACAGATCCAGGTAGTCGCGCACGGTCTCGTCCAAGGGGTGTCGAACGACCTTGTCCCTCTCGGTGGCGACGAACGCGTTGAGGGAGACCCAGAAGGGTGTCATGAACTCGCTCGTGTACTTGAACAACCCGTTGAGGAGGACGGCAGCCGCCTTGGCCCTCTCGCTGGAGGCCTCGGCCGACAGCGCCGCGATCCTCATGAACCGTTCGAGCCCCTTTAAGAACAGGCCGTAGTGATCGAAAAGCATCCTCGTCGTGTCCGTGCCGCTCATCATCGCTTTTCCTCTCGTGTCGTCATCTCGGCCCTCTCTCCACGTATCCCCCACGCGGCCGTGCGAAGGCGATCATCGGCGATCGGGCTTCGTCCCTCAGGGTCGGCCTCGCCCCCGTTCCAGGTCGTGTGCGGCCCTCAGGCATGCGGTCGACCGAAAACAGGCCCCTCAGGCTTTCGACTTCGCCTGGGCCTTGGCCGTCTTCTGGGGCTGGGCGGTTTCTTCATCCGCGAACGCCCCCTCCAGGCGTTCGAAACCCTCCTCGATCGCCTGCTTGAACTCGTCCCTGGCCTTCCTGCACGAGGCGACCCAGTCGCCGACGAGCTTCCTGTACTCCTTGGGGACGAAGCCCGCCTGGGAAAGGAAGGTGTTCATCATCTTCTCGGCCTGGTCCTGGAGGAGGTCCATCGCGTTGAAGGTGTTGGTGAAGGCGGCCTTGTTGAAGTCGATCATCTGCCTGAACAGCGTCTTGAAATCCATGGAATCCATGCGTCACTCTCCTCGTTCTCTCGCTCGGGCGTCGGGCCGGATACGCGCCCAAGCCCCTTACCTGCCGACCTTGGCGAAGTATTCCTCCACCTTCGCATACCCGTCGTCCATCGCCTTCTTGAACTCCTCCCTGCCCTTCTTGTAGGTGTCGATCCATTGGTCGAGGATCCTGCGCGCATCGGCGTTCATCCAGGGCGCCTGGTCCATGAGGTTCCTCACGATCTTCTCCGCCTGGTCCTGCAGCATGACCATGGTCGAGTACCCGTTGTCGAACGTCGCCTTGTAGAACTGGAGCGCCTGCTTCGCCATGTCCTTGGGATAATCCATGTGTCTTACCTCCGTTTCGTGTTTTCACCGGGCGAGCCCGGTTTTTCTTTTCCCGATCAGCAGGGCAAGGGCTCTCACCCCATGTCCCCCGCCTGGATCCTCTCTCTCGCATCGCAGCCGCCGGCTGTGACCATTCACCTGCATCCGCCCTGGACAGCCACTCCTGAAGACCGCGGCCCCGTCCACGAGACCCGCCTGAAGCCCCTCCGGTGTAGACGCCCCACGACGGCCTCGCACCCCTCGAGGGACCGTTTCCTGCATCGCGGCAAATCGGTTCCCGGGGGTGCGGACGACGACCCGCCCGCCATCTCACGGAGACGACGCGTCACCTTGCTGCGTCCGCCTGCACATCCTGGGAGCATGCCTTACATAATAGGACCTCCGGGCGCATTGTCAAGAGAGATTTTTGCATCGCAGCATCTTCGCCTCTCGCCCGCCGGCCCGACGACCCCTTTCGCAGGCGGCCCTCCCCGTGGGGCGGGGCGCCGCCATTTCTTGGTTTCGGGCGGGTTCCACGGCTTCAGGGAACCATTCCCGGCGCGCGGGCCGTGAGGGCGACCGCCCTTCGAACTCGTTGTTGCAATGTAGCAAACTCTGTGGTAGCAAGGTCTTCGAGGAGAGGTTCCATGCCCGAGACCGTCACCCTGAAGAAATACGCGAGCAGGCGCCTGTACAATCCCAAGAACAGCTCTTACGTGACCCTGGCACAGGTGGCCGACATGATACGGTCGGGCGTGGACGTCGTGGTCCAGGATGCGAAGACCGGCGAAGACGTCACGGCGTTCATCCTCACGCAGGTCATCCTCGAGGAGGCGAGGAACAAGAAGGCCCTCCTCCCCCCGCCGTTGCTGCACCTCATCATCCGGTCCGACGGGTCCGCCCTCAAGGAGTTCTTCGACAAGCACCTCACCAACGCCATATCTTCCTACCTCGCGCTCAAGGATGCATTCGACGAACAGTTCAACAAGTGGCTCGCCATGGGCATGAACTACTCGGACCTGGCTCGCGAGGCCTTCAAGACCATGCCCATGTTCGGCCCCTTCTTCGGCCCACCGGGCACACCGGGGCCCACGGCCGAAGACCGTGGCGAGGAGAAACGCCGGAAGCGCTGAACATGTCGGAAAACATCAGGGGATACAGACCCGGCCTTCCCGCCGGACTCGATCTCCTCGTCGCTCCATGAATCCGGGGACCTGAGAAGCCTGGGGCGATCCGGCACGAATCGGCCCCTTCCCTGCAGACGAGCGCTGGAGAGCCCTGCAGCGCTCTCAAGGGGCTCCCACCCGTGCATCCGAACCAGGCCCCACCTCCCGTGACCCTCGGCCTCCCGCCTCGCCCTGGGCCGCGCCGCAAACAACCCCGCCCCCTCAAGGCCGCCCTTGTTCGTGCCGGCCAGGCGCCCACGCCCTGACACCCCACCTCGTGATCCGCCCCCACACCTTGCGCCGAGGACGCACAGCCTGAGGCCTTGACCGAGACCGCACACGCGCCACAGGCGGCTAGGTCATCGAACGCACGGCGACAACCAGGCGGGATTCACCGTGTGCGTCCCATCGGCGGCAGGGCCCTCCCCTTCGCGCGTGCTGTCCGGTCTCCCGTCGCCGTTGGAAGGCGGCATCACCCTGCACCCATGGGGGTGTCTTCCTCGAAGGCAGCCTCACGACGGCGTCAGCCGGCCTCACCCTGCCGCCATGGTGCCGCCGGTATCGTCGAAGGCCGCCCATCCACCCGTCAAGCATCAAGGAAAAGCATTTGAAGTTGACTGGGCGGCCGGAATGTACGATATGCACACCATAAGAACGTTTCGGGGCCATAGGCGACGCCTCTTTCCCGGAAACGGTGCGCGTGCAGGTGCATGGACAGTGAAATGATGGGGGTGCAAGCTCATGCCTGAGGCAGGGTCCGGTACGGACAGGGTTCCGACCGTGTTCCGGTCCGTCTTGGCGCTCGCCCTTGCCGTTCTTGTGTGGTTCCACGGGGCCGAGGCGGCACAGTACGGCACGGCGGTGGTCACGTTCAACGTCCAGCAGATCAGCGAGATCTCGTTCACCGGGTCGCCCACGCTCACCATCAACAGCGCGGTGGCGGGGCAGGAGCCCCAGCCGGTGACGGACAACACCGCACGCTACGCGATCTCCACCAACGGATCGAACATGAGGATCACCGCCCAGATCAACAAGCCCACCCCACCGAACACCCTCCTGGAGATCATGCTCGCAGCGCCCGGCTCGGGGACGAGCGCCGGCTACGTGCCGCTGTCCACCACACCGGCCGTCGTCGTCTCGGGCATAGGGCCGGTTGCGAGCGGGTCACGCGTCGTCTGGTACCGCTTCAGCGCCACCACCCAGGCGGGCGTCGTGTCCGACTCGTTCACGGTTACGCTCACCCTCTCGGAGTGAGGCCATCGGTGAAAGGAAACCGCTCCCCTCGAGCAGCCCGTGCATCCGCGGTTACGGCCTTCGCCCTCGCGTGCTCGCTGCTGGCCCCTCAAGCCAGCCTGGCCGAGATCTCGATCACCGTCTCGGGCAGCTGGACGGAGTTCGTGGACTATGCCGACCTCGCGGGAGGCGCCGGGACGAACCTCACCGGCACGTTCACCAGCGCATCCAATGCCGTCATGGTGACCGTCTCCGGCACGTTAAACAAGACCGACGCCTGGGAGGTCTCGGTCAAACGCATAGATACGGGCTGGAACCCGGCGCTTGCGATCCTCGCCAGGAGGACGTCCAACGGGAAGGGGCAGGGCTCGGTATCGGGCGGCACGAACTTCGTCCAGGTCACCGAGACGGACAGCCCCTTCTTCACGGGGAACGGCAACATCAAAGACATCCAAGTCCAGCTCAGCCTCACGAACATGTCCCTTTCGGTCCAGCCTGCATCGTACATGACCACGATCCAGTTTACGGTCATCGACACCCCATGAAGGAGGAACAACCGTGCACGACCACCGGTACCGCAAGACGGGAGTCCTGATCCTCGCGATCGTCCTCCTGGTGAACGCTCCCTCGCTCTATGCGGCGATATCCGTGGAAGGCGGGCTGACCCACGAGCGGACGGCCAGGCCGGGAGAAACCTACCGCGAGACCATAACCCTCAGGAACCAGTCACAAGAGCCCTCTGAGGTGAAGGTCTATCAGACCGACTACTGGTTCAACCACGAGGGAAAGATGCGCTACGACGACCCCGGGACCCTCGACCGCTCGAACGCGCGGTGGATAAACGTCAACCCGGTACGCGTCACGGTGCCGCCCATGGACAGGGCCGTGGTTTCCTACACGGTGAACGTCCCGAAGGATGACGACAGGATCGGGACCTACTGGAGCATCCTCATGGTGGAAGAGATCCCGCCCTCGTCCCCCGAGGCCTCGGGGCGTGAAAGGACGAAACAGCCGGCAGTGGGCATCGTCCAGGTCATGCGGTACGCGGTGCAGGTCATCACGCACATAGGGGAGGGAGGACTGAGAGAGGTCTCGTTCCTCAAGACCTCCATCGTGAAAGAGGGGGAACAGAGGCTTCTCAAGGTGGACGTGGAAAATACGGGACAGGTCCTCGTGAGACCCCAGGTATACACGGAGCTCTTCAAGGACGACGGCACCTCGATGGGCAGGTTCCCGGGAGAGAGATACCGCCTGTACCCGAAAACGTCGAGGCGTTTCACGGTGGACGTCTCGACCGTCCCACCGGGGACCTACCGTGCGGTCGTCATCGCAGACTGCGGGGAAGACGCCGTCTTCGGCATCACCTACACCTTCGTGTTCGAACGTTGAACAGACCCCAGCCACGCCTCATCCTCTGCCTGGCCGTGTCACTCACGTTCTCGCCCCTGGCGCGAGGAGCCGCCATCGCGGGCGGCCTCGAGGGCGTCTCCCTGGGGCCGGAGGCCTTCCAGGCGCGTCCCGGGGAGCTGATCAACGTCCTCTTCGAGGTGACGAACACCACGGACAACGACATCACGGCAGCAACCGACGCGATCCTCCCGGAAGGCTGGAAAGTGGTGAACAGGCCCGGCCCCCTCAGGCTCGCCCCCTCGGCGAGAGCCGTCTTCATCTTCAGCGTCGTGGTCCCCTCCGCCGCTCGGGCCGCCACCTACGAGGCGGCGTTCCGCGTGTTCGCACAAGAGGCGCCCTCGATGTCGTACCGCCACGGCATAACCGTCACCGTGCAAGAGGTCCAGGGCCTCACCGTGAATCTCGTGGATGCGCCGCGTACGGTCGTCTCGGGCGGCTTGTACGCCGCATCGTTCCTCGTCAAGAACACGGGAAACGACACGGTCGTCCTCGCCCTTTCCTGCTCAAGTCTCGGCGGCATCCCGGCTGTTGTGGACGTGGACCGCGTGGAGCTGGCTCCCGGCCAGTCACATGTGGCCAGGGTCACGGCGAGGATCCCCGAGGACATCCCTCGGGGGTTCACGCACCGCCTCTTCCTGGAGGCGCGCTCCATAGGCCCCAGGCCTTTGGCCGCTCAAGGATGGGCGGACGTCGAGGTCATCAGGAGCGGCACGCCTTTCCTGGAAAGGTTCACCACGATACCCGCAACCCTGACCCTGAGGCAGGCGACCCAGCACGGCGGGAAGACGGCGTCGTCCTTGCAGGCCGCCCTCGAGGCCCAGGGCCCGGTCGACGAGGCGGGGAAGCACCACGTGGAGCTCGTGCTCGTCGGACCGGACACCACGGACGAGACCACCTTCGGCACGCAGGATCAATACCTGTTCAGGGCATACTCGGAGACCTACGACGTGGTCGCCGGGGACTCGCAATTCTCCCTGTCCCCCCTCACCGAACAGTACCTGGCGGCACGGGGGGCGGGCCTGGGGCTTTCCCTCGGGGGTCTTTCCGTGAAGGGCTTCTCCGCCAGGTCGCGATGGCAGGAGCCCGACGTGACCGAGACCGGGGGCTCCCTCGGGTACAGGTTCGGAAGTTCGCTTGATGTGACCCTGAACGCCCTCGGGAAAAGCGGCGAGGATGAGGATGCAAAGGTGGCATCCGCCCAGGTCTCGATCCGTCCCCTGCCGTGGATGGACATGGATATCGAGGGCGCCCAAGGCAACGGGGGGGACGCCAAGGGTGAAGCCGTCAGGGCGTCCGTGTCTTGCGCCGGCCCGCCCGGCAGCGCGCGCCTGTCCTACCTGGATGCGGATCCCGACTTCCCCGGGTACCACAAGGACAAGCGCCTTTCCTCCCTCGACCTGGTCTCGAACGTCTCGAAGCCTCTGAGGGCCAGCCTTTCCTTCAACAGGGAGGAGAGGAACCTGAAACGCGAACCCGACCTCGCACAGGCCCCGGTGGACACCCGCACACGGCTGGGCGTCGACTACCTGGCGGACGACAAGACCACGTACTCCCTGGCCGTGTCAGGAAGGCGGCTCGATGACAGGCTCCCCTCTCCCCTGACCGATTTCACCGAGGTGACGATGAGGGCGGGTGTAAGGAAACAGCTCCCATCGGCCTCCTGCAACGTCTTTGCCGAGACGGGAGGGAGACGGGATGAAACCGACGGGGAGGTGTCGCCCCTGTGGCAGGTCGCCCTGACCGCATACGGAACCAGGGACAGGGACCTCTCCTTCGGCCTCCATGCGAGGGTGGCCAGCAAGGTGAACATCGACCCCGCCAACGCGAGGACCGTGAGCGCCGGCGCATCCGTGGCCTGCTCGTTTTCGCGGGAGACGAGGATCGAGCTCTCGGGCCAGGTGGACGCCGACCGTTCGGATGCCTCGCGGAACAAGTACCTCCTCGAGGCGTCGGTCAAGAAGGACCTGTGGCAAGACTCGACCCTCACCGCCAGGGCGTCGCGCACCCTGTACACCGGGCACACGGACACGAAGAACGAAACGGCCCTGCTCATCGAGTATGCGCACGAGTTCGGCCTCCCCGTGGCGAGGAAGGCCGGCACCTCCACGGTCTCGGGGATCGTCAGGGACGCATCGAGCTCGAAGCCACTCGGCGGGGTGATCCTGAGGCTCGACGGCAGGTCCGCGGCCACGGACCCAGAGGGCAGGTTTTCCTTCTTAGGGCTGACCCCGGGGACGGCATACCTGGGCGTGGACGTCTCCGGGCTCGATCCCACGAGCCTGCCCGACTGCCAGAACCCCCTCCCCTTGACGCTCGAGGCGGGCCGGGTGATCCCTGTGGAGATCCTCATCACGAAAAAGGCCACCCTCAGGGGCCGCATAGAGATCTACAAGGCATTCAAAGGGGAGCGCGCCCTGCCGACGGTGCTCGAGGGCGAACTGCTTCCCCGGCAGGAGGGCGCCATCGAGCTCAGGCCCGCAGCGCCCCTCGCAAACGCGCTCGTCGAGCTCAGGGGGACAGGCGGGACGGTCAGGGCCCTGACGGATGCACACGGGCTGTTCACGTTCCCTGAACTCAGGCCGGGGACATGGACGCTGGCCGTATCGAGGGAGGCGATCCCCGAGGACCACGTGCTCGAACCTGCAGAGCTCACCTTCGAGCTCGCACCCGGAGACGCCAGGGAAGTGGCGCTCAAGGTTCTTCCCAAGAAACGCGTGATCAGGTTCATGCAGGAAGGAGGCAGGGTCATCCAGGAAGAGGCCCGGTGAGCGCCTCGAGGCCCGTGCGAGTTCCTTGACCTCGAACGACCCCTCTGGTAATGCTCATCTCATGGATTTGGCCCTCATCGAGAAGGCCGCGGACCTCCTTGTACGCGCACGACACACCGTGGTGCTGACGGGTGCGGGGATATCCACGGAATCCGGGGTGCCCGATTTCCGGTCTCCCGGCGGCATCTGGGAACGGTACGACCCGAGCCTGTTCTTCCTCTCGCGCTTCCTCTCGGAACCGGACGTGGTGTGGAAGTGCATGATCGAGATGCACACCTCCGGCGAATTTCACCTGTGGGAGGCAAAACCCAACGACGGACACCTCGCCCTCGCCGAGCTCGAGCGCATGGGCATCGTGAAGGTGGTCATCACCCAGAACGTGGACTGCCTCCACCAGAAGGCGGGCAGCAGGAACGTCATCGAGTTCCACGGGAACATGCTCACCTTCAGGTGCCTCTCCTGCGGGAAGACCTACGACTACCAGTCGCTCATGGCGATGATCGAAGAGAGACCCGATCTGCCGCCCTTGTGCGGCTGCAGCGGCATACTCAAGCCGGACGCCGTGTTCTTCGGGGAGGCTATACCGCAGCAGGCGCTGAAGGAGTCCTTCCATCACGCCCACGTGTGCGACCTCATGCTCGTGATCGGGACCTCCGCCCAGATCGAGCCGGCCGCATCCCTCCCCATAGTCGCCAAGGGCATGCATTCGATGTTCAGGGGCATGGGTGCAGGGTTCGTGAAGGTGGATGCCCACGTTATCGAGATCAACAGGGAGCCCACCCCCCTCACCGGCGTGGTCTCGGATTTCCTGATCCAGGGCAGCGCAGGCGAGATCCTCTCGGCCGTCTTGAACAGGGTGGAGAAGAAGAGGCGGTCGAGCGCATGATCACGGGTCGCACCCGGGTCTACACCATCCTCGCGAGGCCGTCGGTCCACGTCACGGCGCCTATGGTGTACAACCACCTGTTCTCCCGCATGGGCCTCGACATGGTCTACATCTCCCACGACATCCCCCCCGAGGCCGTGGACGCCACCGTGGCATCGTTCGCCTCATGGGAGAACCTGGGCGGTTTCAACGTGACCGTACCGCACAAGGAGTCCGTGGCAAGGCTGGTGAACCCTGCATGCCCGGTGGCGGGGGCCATCGGCGTGGTGAACACGGTGGTGCGCAGGGAGAACGGCGCACTCGAGGGGTACAACACCGACGGCGAGGGGGCGCTGAAGGCGCTCGGGGACGTGGCCGGGGCAAGGTGCCTCATCCTGGGGGCCGGGGGGGCGGCCCGCGCCGTCGCGTATGCACTGGCCGGGGCAGGGGCATCCCGCATCTCGGTCATGAACCGGACGCCCGAGACGGCCCGGAGACTGTGTTCGCTCGTGGGACACGCGTGCGTGCACGTGTATGACGGCGAGCCCTTGGACGGCTTCGACATCCTCGTGCAGGCCACCCCGGTCGCAGACCGTGTCCCCTTCGACCTCGATCTTTCCCGCCTTCGACCCGGAGCGCGCGTGTTGGAGACCGTCATGCGGCGGACTCTTCTCGCGCAAAGGGTCAAGGACCTCGGCCTCGAACTCGTCAGCGGGTATGCCATGCTCTACCACCAGACACCGAGGAACTTCGAGCTGTTGACCGGGATCCCCCTCCCCGAGAGGCTGCTCGAAGAGGCGTTCGCCCTCGTCGGGTTCAGGCTGCCGTGAGAGCGTACATCGTCTGCCCGCACCGCAAGTCGAACCCGAAGGTGGCGGTGGAAGTCTGCAGGGCGTGCAGGCGCAGGAAGACCTGCAGGCGCTACCACGCGTATCTGAACCCCCCGCTGTTTTCGGAACATCACCCCCCCGTCGGCTCCACCCCATCCTGACCGTAGGGGAATTCCACCCGGCATGCCACGTTCTCAGGCCGTGGTCCGCCACGCGGCATTCCCCCTTCCTGGCCCAGGGATAACCCTGTTTCCTCGAGAGAACCCCGTCCTCGCCGCGACGCCTCGTACGGACCCACGCAGGACCGGAAACGTACCAGCCGCCGCCGATCCCCACCTTTTGCCCGCCCCCATGGAACCACCGGGAAACCCACTTCCTTGACAGCCCAAACGAGAGACACTATGGTATCTGCACCATGCAGCCACGGCCCATCATCACCTACCCGGACCCGGTCCTCAAGGCGCGCGCCTCGGAAATCCGATCCATAGACGCCCTCGTCGTCACCCTCGCTGAAGACATGAGGGAGACGATGTACCTCGCTCCCGGAGTGGGGCTTGCGGCACCCCAGGTGGGGGTGTCGAGCAGGCTCATCGTCGTGGACCCGACGGCCGGCAAGGAACCCGGGAGGCTGATCGTGATGCTCAACCCCATCATCGTGGAGAGCGAGGGTTCCCTGACGGACAGCGAGATGTGCCTGAGCGTCCCCGAGGTGTCGGTGAACGTAAAGCGCGCCCAGAGGATACTCGTCAGGGGGATGGACCTCAAGGGCAGGGAGGTTTCCGTGGAAGCGGAAGGATACCTGGCGCGCATCTTCCAGCACGAGATCGATCACTTGGACGGCAAGGTGATCCTCGACTACGCATCCTCGCTCAAGAGGGCCCTCTACCTGAAGAAAAAGAAGAAGGGCCTTGTATGAGAATCGCATTCATGGGCACCCCCATGTTTGCAGTGGAGGCCCTCAAAGCCCTCGTCGAAAGGACCACGCACGAGATCGTGTTCGTGGTGACGCAGCCCGACAAGCCGCAGGGCCGGGGCTTGAGGCTTGTGAGCCCGCCTGTGAAGATCCTCGCGAACAGGCACAACATACCCGTCCACCAGCCGGCGAGCCTGAAAGCGAACGAACAGATGCGCATGGTGTTCGCCTCGGCGGGGCTGGACATCGTCGTGGTGGTGGCGTACGGAAAAATGATCCCGGCGGACTGGCTGGGGCTTCCGAGGTTCGGGTTCGTGAACGTCCACGCCTCGCTCCTGCCGGAGTTCAGGGGCGCATCACCCATAAACCGTGCGATCCTGGCGGGGAAGACGGTGACGGGCGTCAGCATCATGCGGATCGAGGAGGAGATGGACGCGGGCCCCGTCTACGCCAGGGTCTCCACGCCCATAGGGGAAGACGAAGACGCCTCGAGCCTGGCCGACAGGCTCAGCGTGCTCGGGGCCGAAAAGCTGCTCGAGGTGCTCCCCCTCATAGCATCCGGGGCATTGACCGCCGAGCCGCAGGATCACGCAAGGGCCACCTACGCCCCGCCCTTGAGGAGGGAGGAAGGGGAGATCGACTGGACCATGAGCGCAAGGGCGATCTGCACCATGGTGAGGGGGCTCGTCCCCTGGCCGTGCGCATACACCTTTCTGGACGGCAAGATGCTGAAGATACTCAAGGCCAGGTGGGAAAAGGCCGCCCCCGGCGAACCGCCCGGGACGATGCTCCGGCAGAAGAGGGGGGTCTGCATAGCCTGCGCAGACGGCTTCGTGATCCCCCTCGAACTCCAGACGGAGGGGAAACGGCCGTTAAGCGGCGAGGCGTTCGCGTGCGGGCTCAGGTCACCGCGCGCGCACCTGGGCGGACAGGGGGGGGTCGACGCATGATCCTCGCCCCCTCGATACTCTCCGCGGACTTCGCGAACCTCGGCCGGGACGTGTCGGCCGTCGTCGAGGCGGGAGCGAGGTGGATCCACGTGGACGTGATGGACGGGGTCTTCGTGCCCAACATCACCATCGGCCCCGTGGTGGTACGCTCCCTCAGAAAGGTGACCGACGCCCACCTCGACTGCCACCTCATGATCGTGGACCCCGAGCGGTACATCGACGACTTCGCGCAGAGCGGCGCAAACGGCATAACCGTTCACGCGGAGGCCACGAGGCACCTCCAGCGCACCCTTTGTTCCATCAAGGAGAGGGGTCTCGTCTCGGGGGTGTCCCTCAACCCCTCGACGAGCCTCGACACCGTGGCGTACTGCCTGGACGTCATCGACCTGCTCCTCGTCATGACCGTCAACCCCGGGTTCGGGGGCCAGACCTTCATAGAGGCGATGTACCGCAAGATCGCCCAGGCAAGGGAGATGATCGGCACGCGGGCCATCCAGCTCCAGGTGGACGGCGGCGTCACGAAGGAGAATATTGGCAGGCTCGTACGGTTGGGTGTAGACAATGTCGTCGCGGGGTCGAGCGTTTTCCACACCGATGACCCCGCCACAACGGTAAGGGAGATGCTCGCCATTGCCTCTTCGAGTGCAAAACATGAGTGAAAGCCGGGGTGCACGGGCAGGCTCCCCGGTCGGTCCGAGGGAGACCGCATCCAGGGTGCGTCTCCTCGCGGCGCTGCTCGCGGCGCTGACGGTGTCGGCATGCAGCCACTTCCAGGTGCCGGTACGGCAGACGGAAGAGCCCGACAACCCGCGGCTGCTCATGATGCTCGCAAGGCTCGAGGAGAACAGGGGGAACCTGGTGAACGCCCTCTACCTCTATGCGCGGGTGGGTGATCCGTACGCGGAGCTGGCCAAGGCCAGGGTCTACTTCATGATGGATGACAGCGTCGCCGCGCTCGCCTCCCTGCAGAAGGTCATCGACGAGGGCACGTACACCCAGGAGGCTCTCGAGCAGCGGATACGGATACACGCACGCGGCGGGAACTGGCCTCTGGCCATGCAGGACATGCTGGAGATCGCGCGCAAGCACCCGGAGAACGTGCAGATACAGATGAACCTGGCCAACCTGTGCATCATCACGCAAGACTTCGAGCGCGCCAAGACGGTGCTCAAGGGGCTGATCGGGAAGGCCGACGACGCCCTCGTGCACTACACCATGGCGAAGGCCTGCCTGGGTGAACGTGATTTCGCATGCTCCAAGGAGGAGCTGAACAAGTCGATTGAAGCCAAGTCCGACTTCGTCCCGGCCTATCTCGACCTGGCCCGCATACACACCCTGCTGGGCGAAACGGCGCAGGCGGAGGCCACCTACCTGAGGCTCCTCGATGTCGATCCCCTCTCCAGCGAGGCCCACCTCGCCCTGGTTGACCACTACATCCAGCAGAAGAGATACCGGGAGGCGGTCGACCACCTCGAGACGTTCTACGAGCTCAACCCCCAGGCGCAGGTACTGAGAAAGCTCGTCGTCCTCGAACTGCAGGAGGGGTTGTTCGAGAAAGCCCTGGCCCATATCAGGGATATCAAAGACATGACCGAGGACGACAAGTACTATCTCGCGCTCACCTACGCCGGGCTCGAGCGTTACGAAGAGGCGCTCAACACGCTCAACGAGATCTCCGTCTCGGGGAGGCTGGGGTGCGAGACCGCCATGCTCGCCTCATCCGTCCTGAAGAGCATGAACAGGGACGAGGAATCCATCGCCGTGCTGGAATCGGCCTGGAAGGAGTACGGCCAGACCGGCACGTGCAACGAGATCGGCTACCAGCTGGCGACCGAGCTCGACACGGCGGGGAGGAGGGATGACGGGCTGCGCATTGCCATGGAGCTCCTGGAGAAGGACGGGAAAGACCCCATCGCGCTCAATTTCGTGGGGTATGTCTGGGCTGACCGCGGCGTGAACCTCGACGACGCCTACCGGATGATCAAGGAGGCCCTCTCGGCAAAGCCCGACGACCCGTACATCCTCGACTCCATGGCATGGGTGCTCCACCGGCTCGGCCGCAACGAGGAGGCCTTAGGCTACATCACCAGGTCTCTCGAGAAGATCGGGGACGACCCCACGGTCAACGAGCACATGGGCGACATCCTGAAGGCATTGGGCCGCATGGACAAGGCGTTGGACTACTACCTGAAATCGTCCATCCTCAGCCGTTCGACGACCAAGGATCTCAAGGACAAGATCATCGATTTCCTCAGGCAGGACAGGATGCAAGGCACATCCACCCAGGAGAGGTCGATACCGTGAGCAACGAAGCCCGTGTAGGAATCTTCGTGGTCGTGGTCTTCGCCGTCTTCGTGGTGCTCTCCATGAAGATCGGCGAGCTGAGCTTCAACAAGAAGAAGACCTATCCCGTCACCATGGTGTTCTCCACCGTCGAGGGTCTCAAGGTTTCATCCCCCCTCGAACTCGCGGGGGTGGAGGTGGGGAAGGTGAGCGGCATTACCTTGAACAAGGATTTCACGGCGGTCGTGAGGGCGGAGATCAACGAGGACGTGAAGCTCCCGGTGGACTCGAGTGCGACCATCGCCACCAAGGGCGTGCTCGGCGACAAGATCATCCAGATCACGCCGGGCGTGTCCCGTTCCTACCTCGAACCCGGGGGCAACCTGGCAAGGACGACGGTGCCGCCGTCACTGGAAACACTCCTCACCCAGGTGGGGGAACTCGCGCAGAACCTCACCGAGCTCAGCGAATCCCTGAACCAGTCCTTGGGAGACGGCCAGGCCATGAGGGAGATCGTGACGAACATCCGCGACTTGAGCGAGGTGGCGTCCACCCTGGCCAGGGAAAACAAGGACGACCTGGAGGCCATCATCTCCAACACGCACAGGATCACGGACGAGTTCGTGACCGTCTCGGAAAACCTCGCGAGCTCGAGCAGGGATCTCGGCGAGATCACCCGGACCGTGAACTCGGGCCAGGGGACCCTCGGAAGGCTTGTCAAGGACGAGGAGCTCTACGCATCCCTGGTCACCTTCACCGAGCAGGCCTCTGAACTCCTGGAGAAGATGAACGGCGACAGTTCCCTGGGTCTCCTCCTGAGCGACACCTCCCTGTATGAGGATCTTTCCAAGACGGCAGAAAACCTGCGTACCATAACTGACGCGATGGCCTCGGGCAAGGGCACCATCGGCAGGCTCATGACGGACGACGAGATCTACGACGAGATGAAAGACGCCCTGGCGAGCGCGAACAAGGCCATGAAGGGGATCGAGGAACAGACACCGATAACGGTCATGGGAACGGTTCTCGGCATCGTGTGGTAGGGCATGGGGAAGAGTGCCGTACCGTTCCTGTGCGTGATCGTCGTCTCCCTGGGGTCTGCACCGGGCGAGGGGATCGCCTCCCAGGACATCATCTTCCCGCCCCTGATCACCGTCTCGACAGAGCACGGCCGCACATCGACGAGCCTGTTCGGCCCCCTGGTCGCATACGACGAGGGCTTCTTTGCCGTCCGCCCCCTCTTCACCAGGGACAGGACGAAGGACGTCACGACCTTTCTCTACCCCCTCGGCAAATCGACGCCCGAGGGCTCGTATTTCGTACCCATCATGAGGAGCGGCACCAGCGACGATCATCGCACGTTCGACCTCTTCCCGTACTTCTCGGGCACCTACCGAAACAGGCCTTACTCGGGGGTGTTCCCGCTCTACGGCCGCATGGAGCACAGGCTCGGCTTCGACGAGGCCGAGTTCTTCCTGTGGCCCCTCTACTCGAGGACCACCACGGCGGGCGTCTCGACCCGCGCCGTTTTCTGGCCCGTGTTCTCCTGGAGCGACTCTGGCATGTTCAGGGTGTTCCCGCTCTTCGGCAGGGAGACCGAGAAGGACACCACGAGGACCTTCGCCCTCTGGCCCGTCTTTCACCTGGAGAGGAGCCCAGAAAGACTGATGCTGGCCGCCCTTCCCCTCTTCAGGTACGAGACCGGGCCTTCGCACGGGAACCTGTCAATCGTCTGGCCTCTCTTCTCTTACAGCCGTGACGATGCGGCAGGCCACACGAGCGTCGACGCACCCTGGCCCCTGGTCCGCTTCGCGTCGGGAGGCTACGAGGAGACACGGTTGTTCCCGCTCTTCTGGGCCAAAGAAGAGGGCCCCTCATACA
Source organism: Deltaproteobacteria bacterium (assembly GCA_029552245.1). Taxonomy (GTDB): domain Bacteria; phylum Desulfobacterota; class Desulfomonilia; order UBA1062; family UBA1062; genus MWEI01. The sequence continues at coordinate 130,619 of JAKPDW010000025.1, read as the reverse complement.
GGTACCTGTCAGTCGCGTGGCCCTTGTGGTCGTCCTCATCGTCCGCCGAAGGGGAGGTTGCCAAAACGGCCTCGTCGGTGCTCATTCTCAACAGGTACACAACCACCAGGGGGCCCGAGGGGGTCCGCTCGAGATCCCTCACCCTGTGGCCTCTCTTTCACTTCTCTCGGGATGGGACACGCAGCCGCTGGTTCTTCCCGGCGATCGTCCCGCTCTTTCACGACGAGCCGTTCATGTCGTCGTGGGGGGAGGTCTTGACCCTGGCCAAGGGGTCCTCGGGGCCTGAGGGCGTGGAATGGGACATCCTGTGGAAGACGTTGTCCGTGAAAACCTCCCCTGCATACAGCAGATGGTGGTTCTCCTTCCTCGTCTCGCACGAGCAGACCTTAAGGGGTCGGCGGTGGGGCTTTTTGGGCGGCCTCATAGGGACCCCGCGCCCTAAGGAGCAAGCCGAAGGCGTGAACTGAGGCCCCCCTGCCGCGAGGGTATCGGCCGGATCCCCTCGGGCGCGCGCCTTGGTCTGCGCCATGATGGGGAGCCGCCTCTCTCTCTCCGCTTTGGGGTCCACGGTGTGCGCGTCGAGCATCCATCTCTCCAGATCCCCGCTTCCTCCGGGAAACGCGTGGGGCCAGGGATACCCGGTGTGCGCGTCGAGCATTCACCCCGCAGTGCGCCTCCCGGCTAAAGAACGAGACCGCCACCCCACCCGTGGCATGCAGCAGGCCGTTCATGAACGCGGGCCCCGAAGACACGCGGAGGCGCACAGGATCGGCGTCGATGTCCGTGCACGCGAGGGATCGTCGTGACCAGCCAGGGTGTAACCCTCTCGCCCGCAGCTCGGTGTCCGCGCACGCGAGGAACCGTCTCCTACGGGGTCGCGCCGTCAGACGTTACCGGGTCGGTGTCCGTGCACGCGAGGTCTCGTCCCAGGAAGAGGGCGATGCCGCTGGCGAGCGTGATCGGTGTCCGTGCACGCGAGGTCTCGTCACCGAGGTCATGCGAGAGATACCCTGCACGGCCAGGTGAAGAGGCCGAGCCTCAGGCCCGAAGGTCCGGCTCCCGAGAGCCGGGAAGGCAAAGGGCCCGTGGATCATGGGCTCGGTCTCGAATTCACCGTGCCTGCCGCAAGCCGTGCACGAAGACAGGGCTGTGGTGTTTGCACCCTTTTTTGCCAGAGCCCTCACCCAGCCCGAGGCCGCCTGGTCGCGAAGATATGGTGTTTTCACCATACTATGGCGGAAGAACCCCTGGTTCACCCGGGAACTTCGCGGCACGAGATCCCCCTCGAAGACCCTTGGCCGGGGAAATCCCGGGTGGTATCGAATAAATACACAACGTGTGGACGATAGCTTCCCTATGGCACGTCTCTTGCTGAACTACCTGCCATCGCGTCGAATTCGTGCAAGGAGAGCATCGATGGCAACGTATCAGTACAACCAGGAGGCCCTCGCAAACCTCAAGATAGAGGATCCGAGCATTCTCGACAGGCTCATCGACTTTGAGTCCGCACGCCTTGTGCACCTGAAAAAGGAACGGGCGAAGGTGGACAAACGCATGAGCCTCAAGGAGGCTATCGCCACGTACGTGGAGGACGGCGACGTGATGACGGACGCCGGATTCGCGTACGTACGCACACCCCACCAGGCGTACTGGGAGATCATGCGCCAGGACAAGAAGCGCCTGCAGTGCATCGGCGCCCCCAACACCAACCATAGTTTCCTCATCTTCAACAACAACGTCGATTACTCCCACAACTCGTATGTGGGCGTGGAGATGCGGGGCATAGACAGGAACTACGACCGCATGCTGAGGGCCGGCCGCGTGAAGATCCTCTCCGAGTGGAGCCACGGCGGGGTCGCGCTGGGTCTCAAGGCCGCGCAGCTGGGGACGCCGGGCGTCTTCAGCAAGCAGATGCTCGGCTCGGACATCCTCAAGTACAACCCGTACCTGAAGGTCATGCAGAACCCCATGAGGGACGACCCCGACCCGGTGGTCTTCATACCGGCCCTGTACCCGGACGTCACGATCATCCACTGCCAGCTCGCCGACAAGTACGGGAACGCCTACATCTACGGCCCGACGGTGAACGATCTCGCCACGGCCGCCGCAGCCCGCAAGGTCATCATCACGGCCGAGGAGATCGTGCCCGAGTCTGACATCAGGAACAGGCAGGGAACGGTCATCCCCTTCTTCTACGTGGATGCGGTGGTCGAGCTGCCTTTCGGCGCCGTCCCGGGGAACATGCCTGGCTACTACTACTGGTCGAGACAGTGGTGGGAAAAGCTCATCAGGCTCGGCTGCACCAGCGACGAGAACCTCAAGAAGTTCTTCGACGAGTGGGTGTTCGGCGTCAAGGACCAGTTCGAGTTCGTGGACAAGCTGGGCGGCGCGAAGTGGATCGCAGAGGCGAGGATCCAGACCAAGGCGGCCGAGGGCGACCACGAGGACATCGACTTCACGTACGAAGAATACACCCGGACACACGATTCCGGGCTCTACTACTGAGACGGGAGGGCACATGAGAGATATAAACGCACCCGCGAACCCGCTCGAGATGCTCGCGTACATCCTCGCGAGCCAGATCCACGATCACAAGGTGGTCTACGTGGGGACCGGGCTCCCCATGATCGCCGGGATCCTGGCGAAGAAGACCCATGCACCCAATATCACCATGGTCTACGAATCGGGCGGCCAGGACCCCCTGCCGGGAGACATGCCCTGGTCGGTGGGGTGCCCGTTCACCTGGAGGAAATCCCCGGTGGTCATGGAGATGGCCTACTCTTTCGCCCAGTGTTACAACGGGTATGTGGACATCGCCTTTCTGGGCTTCGCACAGGTGGACATGTATGGGAACGTGAACACCCACCAGATTGGCAAGGATCTCCTGAACCCGACGGTGCGCATGACCGGATCGGGGGGGAACAACGACCTCTCTTCGCTCGCCGAGGAGGTGGTCCTCGTGGGTCTCCAGACACCCGAGAAGTTCGTCAAGGAGGTGGATTTCATCACCTCTGTGGGACACCTCAGGGGCGGGGAGACACGCAAGGAGGCCGGTCTGCTCGGGAAGGGCCCGGTCGCCGTCGTTTCCCAGTGCGGGGTCTTCGACTTCGAGCCCGTCTCGAAGCGCATGAGGGTGAAATCCCTCATGCCCGGGTGGACCTTCGACTTCGCGCAGCTGTTCACCGGGTTCGAGCTCATGAGGCCCGAGGGAGACATCCCGCAGACCGAGGTCATCCCGGAGGACATCCTCAAGCTGCTCAGGACAGAGGTGGATCCGAGGGGCGTGTTCACCACCATGCCCACGTCGTGACCCGGCCCTCGGCCGGCCGTCTCCCTGCCGGCCCTTCATCGACGCGTCGCAGCGATGCATGCCGCGCCGCAAGCGTCTCACCGGCCCGGCAGCATGGGGGTTTCTCGATCAGGAGAACGTGACGAACACGTCCTTCTTCGCGCCGCAGATCGGGCACTCTTCCGGTAGGACGCCGTCGGACACGTATCCGCACACGGTGCAGACGTAGTACGTGGTGTCCCTCTCCTCGAGCACGTGATCCATGGCCTCCTTGTAGAGCTTCGCATGGATCTCTTCGGCGTCCTTCGATTGGCTGAAGTAGAGCGATGCCGCCCTGTCGCCAAGCTCTTCGGCCAGCCTCACGAAGGCGTCATAGGCCACCCCGGCGACCTTCGTCTCCGACTCGAAGCTCTCCGCGAGGTTGTCCTGGGTGGATTTGATCTCCTTGAGGAGCCTCAGGGCCCTCTTCCCATGGAGCTCTTCCGAGAACGCGATCACGCGGAAGAGCTTCGCCAGCTGGGGGAACCCCTCCTCCTCGGCCTTCTCCGCGTAGACCTTGAGCCTCAGGTGGGCCTTCGCCTCGCCCGTGAACGCCTGATGGATCGCTTCCTTGATCCTCTCGTCCATGTCAAAACCCTCCAACAGGTATGTCTTCATCATGTCGGCCCGTCCCGCATGGTGCGTCCGTCAGGCGACCCAGAAGCCTTCTCATGCCGATGCGGGTGAGCGAGAAATCGAACCGGACCGGATCGTTCGGGTCTATGTTCCTGAGTGCATCCGTCATCTCGAGCGCGGCCTTCCTATCGGCGCTTCGCCTGCGGATCAGGCCCAGGCGGAGCCCTATGGCGTGCATGTGCACATCCAAAGGCACCACGAGGCTCGATTTGGGGACCTCCGGCCACCCGCCGGGGTCTATCTCGTCGTGCCGCACCATCCACCTGAGGAAGAGGTTGAGCCTCTTGCAGGCGCTTGGGGACCCGGGGCATGGGAGCAGGCTGTTCTTGCCGGCCCGCATGAAAGCGGCGATCTTCGAGGTGAACGCGCCGAGCGCACTGAACACGTCGGGGTCGGCAGGGTTGAAGCCCTCGAGGAAACAGGCCTTCAGTGACCCGAACCCCTCCACCACCCTGCCGAGGGCCCACAGGAAGTCGACGAGCTCGGCATCGCCCGTGAAGCGATGCCTGAATCCCGAAAACGCACCCTCGAGCCCGCCCCGCGAGGAAAACTCCACGAAACGGCGCGGGGAGGAGCCCATCCGGCAGAACACCGCGGAAAGGCTCGAACGGATCGCCCTGACATTCCCGTATGCGAGCGAGGACGACACCAGCGCCGCAATCTCCCTGTCGAGGGGGTCGTCGAACATGCGGGGGAACTCGAGGGGATCGGGGTGTATGTATTCGGGCCTGTGATAGACCCCGTAGACCTCTTCCAGGAGCGAGCCCAGCTCAGGTCCAGGAGGGCTCGATCTCAGGGGGTATTCCCGCACGACGCCCTTGTTGGCCCCTACGCAACGGGGACGCACGGATACCGCCTTGTGGTCCGCTCTTGACGGCGGGCTCCACCTCGAGGACGCGCCACGGGCCTCACCCGGCCGCACCCGGTGCAGGCGTCACTCGGGCGAGAACTCGCTCTTTTCGGCGCCGCAGACAGGGCACGTCCAGTCATCAGGGAGCTTCTCGAAGGGGGTTCCGGCCGGGATGTTCCCCTCGGGGTCGCCCTTTTCGGGGTCGTAGATGTAACCGCACACACCGCACACATATCTCTTCATCATGCCCTCCATTCTGATCATGCAGTCCTTTACACAAGACCCTGAATCCCCGGCAGGACCCGGTGGTCACCCGTGCCGCCCGCTTTTTTGCCTGACGATCTGCGCGGCCTTCATGCCCAGGTCGAAGCACTCCCTCAGGACATGGTCGTCAGGCACGTAGAGGGACTTCACAGGTTCGGCCACGAGCTCGACCTTCATCTCGGCGAGGATGTCCTGTACATGTCCTGCGGCCTCGCCGCTCCACCCGTACGAGCCGAACGCCGCTCCCACGAGGTTCGCGGGCCTCAGGCCCTTGAGGTAGGTGAGCACGTCGGCCATGGCGGGCAGCATGTTGTTGTTCAACGTGGAGGACCCGGCGAACAGCGCCCCTGCGTCGAGAACCTCGTAGGCCACATCGCTCCTGTGGAAGGCCTCCATGGACATCACCTTGACCCTGGCGCCGCCCGCCAGGAGCCCCTCCTCGATGGCGCGGGCCATGAGCTCGGTGCTGTGCCACATGGTTCCATAGACGACCACCGCCTTGTCGGTGGGCTTCTGCTGGGCCCACGCACGGTACCAGCCGATCACGGCATCGATGCCTGTGCGCCAGATGGGCCCGTGGTCGGGCGCGATCACGGAGACGTCCATGCCCGATGCCGCAACCCGGTCGAGCAGCTTGAGGACGAGGCCCGAGTAGGGGAGCAGGATATTGGCATAGTACGTGGCCGCCTCGTATCTCAGGATGTCACGGTCGATCTCGTCGGCGAACCGTTCCCCGGTCGCGAGGTGCATGCCGAAGGCATCCTGCGAGAACAGGATCCGCTCGTCCTCCAGGTAGGTGAACATGCTGTCCGGCCAGTGGAGCATCCTCGTCTCCATGAACCTTACCCGCATGTTCCCGAGGCTCAAGTCCTGGCCGTCCTTGACAGGGACGATCCCGTCGCCTGCCAGGTGGTGCTCCTTGAGCGCCTTGGCACCCATGACCGAGGCGATCACCTGCTCGGGAGCCACCTGGGCCACCACCTCCCTGAGCGACCCGGAATGGTCCATCTCCGAGTGGTTGGAGATGATGATGTCGATGTCCCTGGGATCGATGAGGTTCGAGATGCGGGCCATCATCTCGTGCAAGAAGGGCGCCTTGACCGTATCGACGAGGGTCACCTTGTCCGCGAGGATCAGGTACGCGTTGTAGGTGCTCCCCCTCTTCGTGGTGTACCCGTGAAAATCACGTATGGTCCAATCGACGGCACCCACCCAGTACACCTTGTCGCTTACCCGTATGGGTTTGAACGTGTCAGTCATGATCACCTCCCCGAATACATCGGCTGTTCAGACGAACCGGATCCCCGCGCATCGATCTCATGGAGTGTCCCACAGCTGGATGCTCATTGTCAATCCAGGCCCGCTTCATGCATGAAAAGGACGCACGGTAATCCACCTTTCACACCCGCCTTCCCGTATGAGAGAACGCATCTCGTAGCGGCCTCCCGTCTGCCTCCCGGGCTTCCCCCTGCCTCATGACGCCATACATGGGATGTCTTTTCCCCGGTAGCGACACCACCTGCCGCCCCTGTGCCCGCTTGCGGCGAGGCCTCGGCGGACAGGTTCGACGAGACAGGGCCCTGCCTTTGACGCCTGCCTCGCTCTCGGAATCCCCCTGGTTCCCTCTGCCTCCAGGGGTGGACGGCCGAACATGTTCGACCGCGCGCCGATTCGTCTCAGTCGCGAGGGGATACCCAAAGACGGCAGAGCCGCCACCCTTTTCCCGGGGATCACGGGGTGCCGCCCTGTACCCGGCCCCTCCCGGAACACGAGAGACGACGGGAGTGCTCCTCGGACCCCTCGGTCATGCCCGCCTCATGTTTCCGGTCAGGGGGCAAGGGCCTGCCCGCAAGCTTACCGGCCTGCCGGGGGCTCCGGTGCAAACACGCGGGTGCCGAGCTCCCGGTCGATCATGAGCAGGCCGTTCCCGTTGTCGCCCACGAGCTTGAGCTGCCCGAGGATCCCCTCTGCGGTCGCCTCTTCCTCCACCTGCTCGTTCACGAACCACTGGAGCATGGAGCCTGTCGAGTAGTCCTTCTCTTTCTCGGCGAGCGCCACGAGATCGAAGATGAGCGCGGTCACCTTCCTCTCGTGCTCGAGGACCTTCTCGAAGACATCCCGGGGGGAATCCCAGTCCACCGGAGGGCGGGCTATGCCGTCGAGAACGACCCTGCCCTGCCGGTTCGAGATGTACTTCGCGAACCTGTCCGCATGCGTCATCTCCTCGAGAGCCTGGGCCCTCATCCACCGGGCGAACCCCTCGAGGTTCACCGAGCGGAAGTACGCTTCCATGGACAGGTAGAGGTACGCCGAGTAGAGTTCCGCGTTGATCTGCCTGTTCAATGCCTCCTCAAGCCGTTCGCTGAGCATGGCGTCACCCTCCCTTTCACGCCTTCCACAACCCGTGGAGATTGCAGTACTCCCGGGCGTGGACGCTCTCTGCATCGGTGTGGAACCGAGCGACGGGCTCATCGCCGGGCCTCAGGAACTTCCTGAGCGCCACGCCGTCGGCCACGAGCTCTATCCACTCGATATAGTGCCTTTCCTCCATGGGGTGCGCAACCGACCCCACCTTCACCACATACCCCCCTGGGGCCTTCTCGATCACCGGGACATGCTTCTCGCGCGCCGCATCGACGGTGTTCTCCTCGAGACGTCTCATGGGTTCACCGCAACACACGAGCTCGCCCTTTCCCTCGTGCAGCACTTCCACAATGTTTCCGCAAACTTCGCACTTGTACACCTCGAGCCTTGCCGTCATGATCGCCTCCTTTATCAGTATCGATAATCATTACTATGTTATCCTGCGTCACATGTCAAGAGCAAAGGCCACCCCCCGTACTTTTCCCTGAAGCGGAGAAAGCCAAGCCGAGATCGGGGCGGGCCGATCAACAGGGTAGAACCGGACAAGAATGGCTTCCGACCCAGGGGATTTCGCCGCGGACGTCAGGATCCCACGATTTGATTCGGATCGACTGGGGACAAGAATCGTTTCCGACCCAGGGGATGGCGCCACCTGCCATCAAGGCGCCCCTTGCCCGTCTGCGTGTTCCATGGGGTGGTTCGGGAGGGCTTCCCGCTCGACGTCCATGTCGGAACCGCGTTCCCCCCGCACACCCCGCCCCCCTTTTTTCATATTGACAGCACCGAGCCGCGTTGCTAGATAGATCTTCCGTCATAACGCCGAAGTGGTGGAATTGGCAGACACGCCATCTTGAGGGGGTGGTGGGTAACTCCCGTCCGGGTTCAAATCCCGGCTTCGGCACCAGACGAACTCATTGTGCGTCTTCATCACGAAAGGGAAACGAGTCATGTCGAGAAGGTGCGAGATCTGTGGCAAGGGCAGGCAGGTGGGGCACAACGTCTCACACGCCCAGAACAAGACCGTCAAGGTCTGGCTTCCGAACCTCCAGAAGATCAAGGTGAAGACACCCCAGGGTGTTACCAGCATGAGGGTATGCACCCAATGCATCAGGTCCAACAAGGTGACCAAGCACGTGGCCTGAAGATACGCCCTGGCTGCACGAAGCGACGACACATCGACCATATCCGGACGCCTTGAATCCCCGACCGGGGCTTCAAGGTGTTTTTTCGTGTTCACGTCCTGGCAAATACGTGTTAAAGGGATTGCCCAAGTATTGAATGGAATGCATTCGTCCACTGAGGAGATGCCCATGAAGAGAAGTATCCTTGTTCTTGCCGCATCCATCTTTGCCCTGCACGGATGCGCCACGACCAAACCACAAGGCCCAACGGCGGGCGACACCTCGTTCTTCCTCGGCAGGTACGACAGGATATGGGAGGTCACCATCAAGACACTGGAGCGGAGATCTCTCGAGCTGAAGGAGATCGACAAGGAGAACGGGACCATTTCCACGAAGTTCACGAACTTCTCCGTAGGACCGAAGGCGCACCACGACCTCGACAAGATCGCCGACAGGCCCGACATCCGGCTCGCCCTCTACTCCCAGGTGGGGTACGCGGTCACCGTCAAGCTCACGGCCGTCAACGACATGAGCACCCAGGTGAAGATCAAGGTCAACATCGAGGCGTACGACTCGAACGCGACCAAGAAATGGCATCCCTGCAGATCCAAGGGCGTCCTCGAGCGGGAGATCCTCGAGGACATCAGGAAGTCCATCTGAACACCCGGGAACACCATGAAGGGCTGATCAACCTGGGGTCGTGACGGACCCGCCTCACGCGTGTCCGAGGCGTCCCTAGCGCCTCTCCACCCTGATCACGCCTTTTATTCTTTTGAGGTCCGCCGTGAGCCTTTCCAACTCGGCCAAGTTCTTTATCGCGACGAAAAACTGGCAGGCGGAATTGCCGTCCGCGAGCGGCAGCGCCTTGAGCCTCGAGATGTTGACGTTCTTCGCCCCGATGGCAGCGGTGATGGATCCGAGCATCCCGGGCCTGTCCTCGCACACGACCGACATCTCGACCTCGTGACTTTCATTCACGCCCATGTCCCACTCGACGGGGATCATCCGCTGAGAATCGATCTCCGAGGCGTACTGGCAGGTGGATCTGTGCACGGTGATCCCCTTGCCCCTCGTGATGAATCCCACGATGTCGTCGCCGGGTATCGGCCTGCAGCACTTCGCGAAGCGGATGAGGAGGTTGTCCACGCCCTTGACGACCACGCTGGCCCCCTCCGCCTTCTTCTCCGCCGCCTGAGACCTGGCCTTCTTTTTCTGGTAATCGGGATAGAGCTTGTTCAAGACGTGGTTCACCGACAGCCTCCCGAAGCCTATGGCTGCCAGGAAATCGTCCGTACTCTTGTAGGCGAACACCTTCGCGATCGACTCGAGGTCTACATCCTGCTCGGGATGCACGGCCTTGAGCTTCTTTTCCACCATCTCCCTCCCGAGCGCTATGCCCTGCTCCCTTTCCTGCGCCCTCAGCCACGCCTGGATCTTGTTCTTCGCCCTCGACGTCTTTGCGATCCTGAGCCAATCCTTGCTCGGGTGCTGCTTGGAGGAGCGCAGGATCTCCACCACATCCCCGCTCTTGAGCTCGTAGTTGAGCTTGACGATCTGGCCGTTCACCTTCGCGCCGATGCACTGGTGTCCCAGCTGGGTATGGACGCTGTAGGCGAAATCGAGGGGGGTTGCGCCCACCGGGAATTGGAACACCTCCCCCTTGGGGGTGAACACGAACACCTCCTCGGGGTACAGGTCGAGCTTTACGCTCCGGAGGAAATCCCTCGGGTTCTTGAGCTCCCTGTGGCTTTCGAGGAGCCTCCTGAGCCACGAAAGTTCGTGCGTTTCCTTGCTCGGGTCGAACTTCGCATCGTCGTGGGTCTTCGCGTAGTCCTTGTACAGCCAGTGCGCCGCGATGCCGTCATTGGCCACGGAGTCCATTTCTCTGGTCCTGATCTGGATCTCGATCCTGTCGCCCCCGGGCCCTATCACGGTGGTGTGCAGCGACTTGTACCCGTTCGGCTTGGGCTGGGCTATGAAGTCTTTTATCCGTTGCTGTATCGGCTTCCATGAACCGTGAATGACACCCAGGGCCGCGTAGCACTCGGCCTCCGTATCCACTATGATCCTGATCCCGAGCACGTCGTAGACGTTGGACAGCGATATGTTCTGGCGCTTCAACTTCTGGTAGACGCTGTATATGTGTTTGATCCGGCTCTTGATGTCCGACTTTATCCCCGCCTCCTCCAGCTTGAGCCTGACCCTTGCCATGAAGTTCCTCAGGTAATCCTCCTTCTCCCTGGCAATGGAGTCCATCTTCGCCTTGAGGATCCGGTAATCCTCGGGCTCGAGATACATGAAGCTCAGGTTCTCGAGCTCGGTCTGGAGCCAGTGTATGCCGAGCCTGTTCGCGAGCGGCGCGTAGATGTCCAGCGTCTCCCTCGCTATCCGCAACTGGTTCTGCCTGGTGTGGAACGCGAGCGTCCTCATGTTGTGAAGGCGGTCTATGAGCTTGATGAGCAGAACCCTGAGGTCCTTGCTCATCGCGAGGATCATCTTCCTGAAATTCTCTGCCTGTTTCTCTTCCTCCGACCGAAAGTCGATCCGGCTTATCTTGGTGAGGCCGTCCACCACCGAGGCGACCTCCTCGCCGAACTCCGCCTTGATGTCCTCCCTCTTGGTGAGGCTGTCCTCGATGGTGTCGTGGAGGAGCGCCGCCGCGACCGACACGACGTCCAGGCGCATCTGGGCCACGATGTACGCCACCTCCAGGGGGTGGTTGAGGTATGGTTCGCCGTTGAGACGCGTCTGCCCCTGGTGAACCCTGGCGGAAAAGACATAGGCCTTCTCGACGAGCCTGAGCCCCGAGTCAGGCACGTAGGTGGATATCTCGTCTATGATGTCATTGATCCGTACGGGCAACGCTCACACCCTCGGATTCGAGCAGCCCGACGCAGTGGGACACCGCCTGTCCCACGCCCACCTTCTCGACGCCCGAACCCTTGCGCATCTTCACCTCGACGACGTTGTTCGCGAGGTCCTTCGCCCCCACCGTTATCCTGAGCGGCACCCCTATCAGGTCGGCATCCTTGAACTTCACGCCCGGCCTCACGTCCCGGTCATCCAGGAGCACGTCGAAACCGAGCGCCGTCAGGGCGCGGTAGAGCTCCTGGGCCTTGTCCATGATCACCGAGTCGCTCACGGTGATCGGGAGCACCACGACATGGAACGGCGCGATGGAGGCCGGGAACACGATGCCGTTCGCGTCGTGGTTCTGCTCTATGGCGGCCGCGACCGTCCTGCCGACCCCTATCCCGTAACACCCCATGACCAGGGGCTTGAGTGTCCCGTCCTCGTCGAGGAAGAGCGCGTTCATGGCCTTCGAGTACTTGTGTCCGAGCTTGAAGATGTGCCCGACCTCGATCCCCCGGATCACCTCGAGGACCCCTTTCCCACAGCGCGGGCACGCTTCACCCCCGGCGGCGACCCGTATGTCCGCGACCATGTCGACAGTGACGTCCCTTCCGAACCACACGTTCGTCACGTGGTAGTCCTCGCAATTCGCGCCCGTCACGTACGGGCCGGAGGCCGCGAGGGCCGCATCGGCCACCTTTTTCACGTTCAGGCCGACGGGACCGGCGAAACCCCTCGGCGCGGAGGTGACCTTCCGGATGAGGTCCTCGTCGGCGAGCTCCACCACCTCGCAACCCAGCGCCCTCCTGAGCTTGGCGTCGCTGATCTCGTGGTCGCCCCTCACCAGGGCCGCGACCGGGCCGATATCCGTGGAGTAGATCAGCGTCTTGATGAGGCTGGAAGGCTGAACCCCCAGGAAGGCGCACACCTCTTCCACGGTCCTGATGCCGGGAGTGTGCACCTTCTCGGGGGCTCCCACGGGCGGGGCCGGAAAGTCGCCGCCCGCACCGCCGATCTCCGCACGCTCCTGGTTGGCCGCGTACGAGCACGACGTGCAGCTGAGGATGAGGTCCTCCCCGGTCTCGGCCAGCACCATGAACTCGTGGGAGAAGTTCCCGCCTATGGGCCCGGAGTCGGCCTCGACGGCCTTGAACCTGAGACCGCACCTGGCGAAGATCCTCTCGTAGGCGTCGTACATGGCCAGGTAGCTCTTCTGGGCCCCCTCTTCGTCGCGGTCGAAGGAGTAGGCGTCCTTCATGATGAATTCCCTCGCCCTCATCACACCGAAACGGGGCCTGATCTCGTCCCTGAACTTGGTCTGGATCTGGTAGAGGTTGAGGGGCAGGTCCTTGTAGGAATGCACCGCGTCCCGCACGATGTCCGTGATGACCTCCTCGTGCGTGGGGCCGAGGGCGAACTGGGCCCCCTTGCGATCCACGAACCTGAGGAGCTCCTTCCCGTACACCTCCCATCTCCCGCTCTCCTTCCAGATCTCGGCGGGCTGCACGCTCGGCATGAGGCACTCCTGGGCGCCGGCGGCGTCCATCTCCTCTCGGATGATCCTCTCCACCTTCCTGATGGCCTTCAGCCCGAGGGGGAGGTACGAGTAGATCCCTGAAGCCAGTTTCTTGATCATGCCGGAACGGAGCATGAGCCTGTGGCTCGCCACCTCGGCGTCGCGCGGGTCTTCCTTGAGGGTTTGGAGGAAGAACGAGGTCATCTTCATGCGGGCGTCTCCTTGTCGAGTTCTTCTCGAATGACGGTCACTATCTCGTCAGTCCTTATTCGTCGCACCGGCTTGCCGTGCCTGAAGAGCAGCGCCCCCTTCCGGTCGCAGGCCACCCCGATGTCGGCTATCCGCGCCTCCCCGGGGCCGTTCACCACGCAGCCCATGACAGCGACCACGGCGTGCCTCCGCACATCCCTGAGGGACTCCTCGAGCTCTGAGGAGATGGCGGCGACGTCCGCGCAGGCCCTGGCGCATGTCGGGCACGCGATCACCCTGACCCCCTCGGCCCTCAGGCCGAGGCACTCGAGCAGGACCCTGCCCGCAAAGACCTCCTGGACAGGGTCGGCCGAGAGGGAGACCCTGATGGTGTCGCCAATACCCTCCTCCAGGAGGACGCCTATCCCCACACTCGAGCGCACCAGGCCCGACTGGAGGGGCCCCGCCTCGGTCACCCCCAGATGGAGCGGCCAGAGGGAGATTTTCGAGAAGCGGCGGTATGCGTCGATGGTCTGCAGCACGTCAGACGACTTGAGCGAGACCTTGATGGCGTCGAGCCCCATGTCCTCGAGCATGTGCACGTAATCCGCGGCGCTCTTCACTATCGCGCCCACGTGGTCGTCCCCGTGACGACCGAGCACGGACCGTTTCACCGACCCGAGGTTGACCCCGACCCTTATTGGGACGCCCCTCTCGCGGGCCGCGATCGCGACGGACCTCAGCGCCTGTCTCGAGCCGATGTTGCCGGGGTTGATCCTCACCGCGTCCGCGCCCCTCTCGATCGACTCGATGGCAAGGCGGTGGTCGAAGTGGATGTCGGCCACTAGGGGCACCATCGAGCGCCTCTTGATCTCCCCGAAAGCAACGGCGCTGTCCATGTCAGGCACGCTCACGCGGACGATGTCGCACCCTGCCCTGGCGAGCGCCTCGATCTGGGAGACCGTCGCCTCGACATCCCTGGTCACCGTGTTGGTCATGGACTGGAGGCTCACCGGGGCCCCCCCGCCCACGGCACACGCACCCACCTGGATCCTTCGCGTTTTCTCCCTGTGGAGGGCCATTCCGCATGACTATCACAGGAGGGGAACCCTACTCAAGAATGGAAGAGATTCGATCGATAAGGCTAGAGATGGCGAAGCTGTCACATGACTACATTCAATCCCTCCTGAACAACATCGGAGAACTGCCGACGCTGCCCTCGATCGCCACCGCCATCATGGAGAAGACGCTCGACCCGAACGCGAACGCCAAGCAGGTGGCCGACCTGGTGGAAAAGGACCAGGCCCTCGCCCTCAAGGTGCTCAAGGTGGCGAACTCCCCCTTCTACCGGAGGATCAAGGAGATCTCCACGATCAGGAGCGCCGTGGTGCTCCTGGGTTTCAACGTTCTCAAGAGCATCGTGCTCAGCATCAGCGTGATCAACCTGTTCAACAAGAAGGACAAGGGCGCGCTCGACTTCTACTCCTTCTGGCAGCACGGCATCGCCTGCGCGGTATGCGCCAAGACCATCGCCTCGCGCGTCATACCCGCGTCCGCCGAGGACGCCTTCGTGGCCGGGCTTCTCCACGACCTCGGCAAGGTGATAGCGGACCAGATCATCTGCCCTGAGGGCGGCTATGCAGAGGTGCTCGAGACCATGAACACCGCCTGCAGGGACATAACGGAGGTCGAACAGGAGATCATCGGGATCGACCACGCCTCCATCGGCATGTTTCTCCTCGAGCGCTGGAACCTGCCGTCTCACCTCGGCAAGGCCGTGGGGTACCACCACAGTCTCGTGGATTTCACCGACGAACCCCAGACCAAGAAGCTCTGCTCCATCATCCACGTGGCGGACATGATCTCCAACCACCTGGGTCTCGGGGTCTACAGGTCCCAGGCGGGGTTCATCGACCCTTCCCTCTTGGGCGAATTGGGGCTCACCAGCCAGGATATCCAGGACATCTCCCTGTCCCTGAAGGACAACATATCCGGCATCAGCGACGAGCTCGGCATACCCAGGGCTGAACCGAAGACGTATTTCGAGGTGCTCCAGTCGGCCAACGCCCAGCTCGGCAGGCTCAGCCTCGACCTCGAGCAGAAGAAGATGGCCCTCGAGCGCAGGACCATGGAGCTCGCGAGCCTCAACCAGATGAGCTCCGACCTCCAGTCCTCGATGAAGCTCTCGGAGATAACCAACACCATCGTCTCCCACATGCTCTCCATCCTCGATGCAAAGAAGACGAGATGCCTCATCAGGCTCAACAACCTCCGCATCATGGTGACCGAGGCGTTCATGATGGGCGACTCGCCCCAGACGAAGTCGGGCATCGCCAGCGCGACCAAGGAACTGCTCGACAGGACCCAGGGCGTCTTCCCCAGGCTGCCAGGCGTGGTCATGGCCCCGCTGAGGGTGGACGGGAAGACCATCGGCGCACTCGAGGTGCTCCTCAAGGAGGCCGTGGCCCCTGACGAGGTATCCCAGAAGGGCCTCCTCCTGAGGACCATCGCAGAGGTATCCTCCCAGGCGATCCACCGCGCCATGCTCATATCGAAGCACATGAAATCCCAGCGTCTCGCCGCGGTGACCAAGGCCGCCATCGCCGCGAACCACGAGATCAACTCGCCGCTGACCACCATCCTCCTCAAGCTCGACATGCTCATGGGAGAGCGCCAGGTCCCCGAGCCGGTGAAGAGGTCCCTGGCGGAGATCAAGCACGAGGTCATAACCATCAAGAACGTCGTGAAACGGATGCTCGAGATCTCCGACGTGATCGACACGACGTATGCAAGGAACGAGAAGATGCTCGACCTCAGGGCATCCCAGGGTGCGGCCCAGGGCAGGCAGCAGCATCCGGGCGAGACCGCCTCCGTCCATGACGAGGCCGGGTTCGAGAGCCCCCCGAGCACTCGGTCAGGTCCCGTGCTTTCTCCAGAGGCGAAGTCCGTGTCGTTCGACCAGATACCCGGGTTCGAGGACTACCTGGAAGACAAGCCCTCCCGGAGCGATCGAGGGGAACGGTCGGCCGGGGTCCTGCCGCATCATGACAAGCCGGGCTTCGAGGATTTCCTCGAGGACTCAACCAGCGGCAAAAAGCCTGGAAACCAGCCATCCCCCAAGGGACAGAGGGACACCGACGGCACCCTCACCCCCGGCTTCGAGGACCTGACCGACAAGTGACAGTCGGCCGCGGCGCGCCTTGCCGCGCACTCGGCTGCAGCCCAGAACGAGTGCAGGGCTTCAGGAAGGATCAGGGCAGGAAGTGGGCCTTCCCGGAGCTTCTCCTCACCACCCGCGAAAGGCCTCGACCCCCCGTGTCGCATGAGGCTGGACCGCCCGGCCGGGCTCTTCAAACCGGTTGATCCTCGGGTCATCATCGCGTATTGATGGGAAAGGGCGTCGCTCACCGGCGTTTCGGTACCTGACACCGAGGGCGTACCGTGCTCGCCGGGATCACGTGAGGGGAGGTCCGGAAGATGGAGAGGCTCGTCTACGGCAACGGCCGGATACAGTGGGGGATCTATGCTGAACCGGTCGAGGAGGTCAACTACCTCGACTATGACCTGCGCACACCCATGGGCCTCCGTATTCCACGACCCTTGAGGCGTCTCATCGCGAACCAGTTCCACTTCCTCGGCGTGATCGACCCGTCGGTCATCGTGGCGGCGGCTGTGGTTGACTTGAAGTACCTCGAGAGCGCCTTCCTCTACGTCTTCGACAGGCGCACCCACGAACTCGTTGAGGTGAGCGACATCGCGCCCGGTTGTGCACGGAGGGCGTCCATCTCTCCCACGCCTGAGAGCCCATCGAGCAGGTATGCATCGGGCAGGCTGTCCATAGGGCTCTCGCGGGACAGGTTCGAGGCCGCGAGCAGGGCCATCCAGGTGGAGCTCTCACTGGAAGCGTCCCACGCGGCTCCCCTGCGCATATGCACCAGAGCGGGCTACACGAGGTGGGTCTACACCCAGAAGACGAGCCCGCTGAGGGTCAAGGGGACGCTGAGGCTCGGGGGTCGCACCACGGAGCTCTCCTCGCCGTCGAGCCTCGCGCTCCAGGACTGGACGTGCGGCTACATGAGGAGGGAGACGTGCTGGAACTGGGCTTCCACCGCGTGGACCCTGCCCGACGGGCGGAGCTACGGCATGAACCTCTCATGCGGGGTCAACGAGACGAGCTTCACCGAGAACGCCTTCTGGATAGACGGCGCCATGACCAAGGTCGACACGGTCGATTTCGTGTACGACCCCGACGACGTCATGGCCCCCTGGGAAATCAGCTCGTCCGACGGCAGGGTACGCCTCTCGTTCCTCCCCGAAGGCAAGAGGGGGGAGAAGGTCAACGCCTTCTTCGTCGCCTCACGGTTCACGCAGCTCGTGGGGACGTTCTCTGGAACCGTCACGAGCGCTCAAGGGGAAACGATAGACATAACGGGCTGCCCCGGGTTCGCCGAGGATCACTTCGCCCGCTGGTGAGCCCTCTGCCTTATGAGGTTCACCCAGTCCCGGTACATGACCGAGAGCGTCATGTAATCCTTCTCGTTGTCTACATCGAGGGCCGCACCGCCGATGGTCGTCTCCACGAGCTTGAACCTGGCGTCGAGGAGGGAGGAGACGACCCTTTCAATCTGATTCCTCGTGACGGGGTAACTCGCCCACCGGGCGGCCCGGTTCATCCCGAGGGCGCCAAAGAGCGCCGACAGCTGGAGCACCAGGTACAACAGCAGCGTGGCCCCCACCTTCCCCGGGCCGAGGCGCAGGATCTCCACGAGGGCGCGCAGGATGTTGCCGAGCTTTTTCTGATACCTGTACTCGTAGGCCTTGAGTACGAGGTCTATGCTGTTGAGGAGAACGAACGGCCTTGCCACGTGCAGGTTGTTCTGCCTGAAGTTCCCGTCACGCGTGTGGAAGGTCGCCATCTTGATGCCCG
Organism: Deltaproteobacteria bacterium; assembly: GCA_029552245.1. GTDB lineage: Bacteria > Desulfobacterota > Desulfomonilia > UBA1062 > UBA1062 > MWEI01. Next base: position 112,571 of record JAKPDW010000025.1, on the reverse strand, counting down.
GTTTGCCCTTGCGTGGCCCGAACGCCTCCAGGCTCTCTTCCGACGTGATGCCCGCCAGGTAGTCGTACCGTTCGAAGTCGCACCCTGAGAGGAACTCCTCTATCTCCTCCTTGCAGAGGAGGGGAATGTCCCCTGAAAGGAAGAGGACCTGTTTGTGGAAGTTTCTCTCCACGAGCTCGGCGCTGATATCGAGCTTGGAAGCATAGCCTGGCAAGGTGTGGAGGAACCCCTCCCACCCGTTCTCTGCGAGGCTCCTCTTCTGGGGGACCACCAAGACCCCCGTGTCGCCGATGATCGGGTCGAACGCATCCTTCGGCCCGACCACGACGATGCGCCTAATGGCGCGGCACGACTTCAAGGTCTCCACGATGTGACGGAGAATGGGCCTCCCGCCCACATCCAGGAGGGCCTTGTTCTTCTTGAAGACCGTGCGGGCGGCCTTGCCGTCCCCCGCGACCACGACCGCATCTATGACCATACGAACACAATGAACTGAAAACACTCAACCATGTCAAGCGATACCGTCTTCTCCGGTACGCCCTTCGCCCGGTCTTCACGGTCGTCAGCATCGGCCCTTGACATCGAGAAAGTCTTCGGATATATCCGAGCCCTATTTGACGACCCAAGGAGTTGCGTTCAATGGGAACCTTTCAGGCGAAGAAGGGCGAGATAGAAAGGGAGTGGGTGCTCATAGACGCGAAGGACGCGGTGCTCGGAAAGCTCGCGGTCAAAGCGGCATCCATCCTCAGGGGAAAGACGAAGCCGGAGTTCACGATGCACAGCGATGTCGGTGACTTCGTCATCATCATCAACGCCGACAAGGTCAGGCTCACCGGCAACAAGCAGGACCAGAAGCGGTACTACCGGCACAGCGGGTACATGGGAGGGCTCAAGAGCACCACGGCCCGAGAGCTCCTCCAGAAGAAGCCGGAAGACGTGGTGAAGCACGCGGTGAGGGGCATGCTCCCCAAGAACAACCTCGGCAGGGCCATGTTCAAGAAGCTCAAGGTCTACGCGGGCGCCGAACACCCGCACGAGGCGCAGAAGCCTCGGCAGATCACGCTCTGAGGGGGGTCGCCATGGCAGAGAAGTCCTACGCAACAGGCCGCAGGAAGAACGCAACAGCCAGGGTCTGGCTCTCTCTCGGCAAGGGCGAGATGATCGTCAACGGGAAGCCCGTGGACGAGTATTTCACCAGGAAGACGCTGGAACTCAACATCAGGAAACCCTTCGAGATCACGGACACCGTCGACCAGTTCGACGTCTACGCCACCGTGAGCGGAGGAGGGATCTCCGGCCAGGCGGAAGCCATCCGCCACGGGATCTCGCGGGCGCTCGCGGCGTTCGACATAGACAGGTTCCGTCCCAAGCTCAAGGCCGCGGGTTTCCTCACCCGCGATCCCCGCATGGTGGAACGCAAGATGTACGGCCTCCACAAGGCGCGCAAAAGACCGCAGTTCTCCAAGAGGTAGCGCTTCCTTGTCTCTTTCCGTCGGAATCCTGGGGGCAACGGGATATACCGGTGCGGAACTCCTGAGGATCCTTTACCTGCACCCGCAGGCAAGGATCGTCTACTGCTCGTCGAGGCAGTACAACGGGAAAGCCCTTGCGGACGTCCTCACCTTCTTCAGGGGCTCTCTCGACATCCCTCTCGAGGAGTTCGACGAGGAAACGGTAAGGAACCGCTGCGACATCGTGTTCAGCTGCCTGCCTCACGGCGCGAGCATGGAGTTCGTGGCCGGGATCGCGCCGTTCGTGAAGGTCGTGGATCTGAGCGCCGATTTCAGGTTGAGAGACGTGTCGGTCTACCGGGCATGGTACCAGGAGCATTCCTGTCCCGAGCTCCTCGGAAAGGCCGTCTACGGCCTCTGCGAGATATACCGGGATCTCATCAGGCACGCAGGTCTGGTGGCGAACCCGGGTTGCTACCCCACGAGCGTCCTTTTGCCCCTGGTGCCCCTCTTGCGGGAAGGTCTCATAGACAAGGACGGCATCGTGGTCGACAGCAAGAGCGGGGTGTCCGGCGCCGGCAGGGGCCTGAGCCTCAGGTCGCACATCTGCGAGGTCGGCGAATCGTTCTCCGCCTACAAGGTGGGCCGCTCACACCGCCACATCCCCGAGATAGAGCAGGAGCTGGCCATGGCCGCGGGCGCCCCGGTGACCATCGAGTTCACCCCGCACCTCGTGCCCATGAGCAGGGGGATGCTCTCCACGATCTACGTGGGCACGACGGCGGACGAAGCCGAGCTGAAGGGCTGCCTCGAGCGTTTCTACCTGGGGTCGCCGTTCGTCAGTGTCGTGGACGAGCCTCCGTCCACCAAGGACGTGCGGGGCACGAACCGGTGTCTCATCTTCGTCGCAAAGCACCCGTCCAGACCCCGCGCCACCATCGTGAGCGTCATCGACAACCTGACCAAGGGGGCCTCGGGCCAGGCCGTACAGTGCATGAACCTCATGTTCGGCCTCGAGGAGACCTTGGGCCTTGACTCGCTTCCCCTCTACCCTTAATGTTCCTGGCACAACCTATCACGGGCCCAGGCTCCGCAAGGAGGACCAACGGCGATTCGGGGGCCTGAGGAACGCCCCACGACAACGGGGATTGCTTGCGAGGGCCCGGCCTCTCGGAGGCGCACCATGGAGGGACCGGTTCGGAAAGCCGTGATCGCGGGGAGCTGGTACCCCGGCGATCCCGAGTCCCTGAGGAGGGACATCAGGCGCTACCTCGACAGCGCGTGCGTCGAGCCGCCCGAAGGCAAGCCGGTCGCGCTCGTGTCGCCCCATGCGGGATACCTCTACTCCGGGCCGGTCGCCGCCTTTGCCTACAAGGCGGTGGAAGGCCTTTCCTACACTACGGTGGTGGTCATAAGCCCCTCGCACAGGGTGGCGTTCCCCTCGGTGTCGGTGTGGCCGAGCGGGGCCTACGAGACGCCGCTCGGGAGGATAGAGGTGGACGAGGCCCTCTGCTCCGAACTGCTCGAATGGCCGGTGTTCACCGACGACACCCGGCCGCACGCACGGGAGCACGCACTCGAAATACAGCTTCCCTTTCTCCAGGTCACGCTCGGCAGCTTCAAGCTCTGCCCGCTCATCATGGGCAGCCAGGACGCAGACGTGTGCGAATCCGTGGCAAGGGCGCTGCACGAGGCCGTCCTTTCCCCCGAGGACACCCTGGTGGTCGCAAGCTCTGACCTTTCCCACTTCCATCGATCGGCCACGGCCGAGCGCATGGATCTCGCCGTTGCCAAGTACCTAGAGTCGTTCGACATCACCAGCCTTTCCAAGGCGCTCGATCGCTCGGAGGTCGAGGCCTGCGGCGGCGGGCCGATTCTTACGGCCATGATCTATGCAAAACTCCTGGGCAGGACCACATCTCGGGTGCTCAGGTACGCCCACTCGGGGCACGTGACCGGGGACAACTCGTCCGTGGTGGGATACCTGGCAGCCCTCATACGCTGACACCCGGAGCGGACAATCCTCTCCCGGGCACACCGCCGGCGCACCTGAGCCCACCCGACCTGCCCCTCTCGATCCCCGATCTCGGACGCCACCTCAGCGGAGAGACGAGACCCGGGCATGGCCGTGCCTGACAACACGGCTGCACGTGCACTCAGGCCCCCGAGGGGTGGAGGGACGTCGATGCCGAGCCCGCCCTCTTGCACCGAGCTCGGCATACATCCGGTGCGATGGGGACCGGGCCGCCGCCGGGCACCCGGGGATCGTGGCGGGAAGGGCCTTCGAGCTCCCCTTGGCCGCGCCCCGCCGACGTCATCGAACCCCCGGGGCGTGCAGGCAGAGGCAGTGAACAGACCCAAAGGGGCATGCACGTGGATGTACAGGGGGCCCCATGGCGAGCCTCCTCGAAAGATTTCCTTGTCATGGGAGCAGGCCATGATCTATGACTCGTAAGGTCCGGCAGGCCGAGACCCTGCCTCGGGGAGCTGTGTTTCATGACGACCAGACTGTTCAAGCTCGTCCTCGCGGCCTTTCTCATCACCATCCTCTATATCCTTTCCGCCTTCGTGTACCCTGATGTGGGAGCCCTCGCCAAGAGACACCCCGAAAAGAGCGCCTTCATGGAATACAGGCAACGCCAGTGGCGGCGCCAGGGCGTGGACGTGAAGATCAGGCACACCTACGTGCCCCTGAGGGCCATATCGCCCTATGTCGTCAAGGCGGTGATCATCGCCGAAGACGACAAGTTCTGGAGACACGAGGGGTTCGACTTCGAGGCCATGCAGAACGCCCTCGAGAAGGATATCCGGGAACGCAGGCTCAAGGCAGGGGGGTCGACCATAAGCCAGCAGCTCGCAAAGAACCTCTTCCTGTCGCCTTCCAAGAACCCGGTACGGAAGATACGGGAGGCCATATACACCTGGCGCCTGGAACGCACCCTCAAGAAGCGGCGCATCGTGGAGCTCTACCTCAATTACGCAGAGTGGGGGCCGGGCATCTTCGGGATCGAGGCCGCATCGAGAAGGTATTTCGGGAAACCGGCCTCGAGCATAACGCCGATGGAGGCGGCACGCCTCGCAGCGGTGCTTCCGAATCCGATCAGATACAGCCCCACCGGGAGCTCGCGCTTCGTGGAGAACAGGGCCCGGAGGATATACAGGATCATGCTCGCGCGGGGTATCGTGATCCCCGAGTACGTGGAGGTCATGTCCGCACCCCAAGAACCGGAGCCCCTTGCCGAGCCCACCCTGGAAGACACCCAGGGAGCGGCCTCTCCCGACCGGTCGACGGAGGAACCAGGGCTCGACAGCCCAAGCGAACAGGATGCAGCCCGAGACGGAGAGCCCGAAGGCGGGGAAGCGCCCGGCGACCCACGGGAAGGACCGCCGGATGCCGGGGATCAAGGCGAGCCCCCCAGGTGAACCCTGCCCATCGAAAAACGGGTGGGGGAAATACACCGGACGATCACGGTTGATCGACGCCCCGAAGCTGAACCCTGTGCATGGGCTCGTGAGGGGACCACGTTGTCGGACCCCCAGGGAAACCCCTTCGGGGTGACGATGGCCCCATGGCGTGGTTCGAAAGGGGAGGCGGCATGGGGCATGAGGTGAGGCATCGACACCCGCTTTTAACGCTCTCGTCCGCCTCGGTCTTCCCGCTCAGGGCTCTCGAGCAGGCCTTGATCCCCCTCTTCGCAGGTCACGATCTCGTATCCACTTCGTCGGCATGGAGAACACGTGTTCATACCACCCCTTCATCACCCCATCGAGCCGCGCGCGACAGGTCGCATCCATGCAGCTGGCCGAGACGCGCCTTCGGCCCCGGGATCCCTCGCCGTTTGAACCTGTAGACGCGACCTCGCCGGTGCTGGTAGACTCGCCACCATGAGCCATCACTTTCCCCTGCGCGCCTTCCCCTCGACGAGCACCTCGGTGAGGGCCATGGCCGAGCAGGCCTTCTCGCGCGCGGCGGGCGCGCAACTCGTCGAGGGCAACAGCATCCGCCTCCTCAAGGACGCGACGCAGAACTACCCTGCATGGATCGATGCCATTGCATCGGCATCCCTGTGGGTTCACTTCGAGAACTACTTCATCACGGACGACGCCGCGGGCAGGATGTTCGCGGAGGTCATGGCCGACAAGGCAAGGCAGGGGGTGAAGGTCCGCCTCGTCTACGACTGGATGGGATCGTTCGGAAGGGCTTCCGGCAGGTTCTGGGACACCCTCAGAAAGGCGGGCGTCGATGTCCGGTGTTTCAACCCGCCGCGCCTGGACGAACCCTTCGGCTGGGTCGTCCGCAACCACCGCAAGTCGCTCTCCGTCGACGGCCGCATAGGGTTCGTCTCGGGCCTGTGCATCGGCAGCGCATGGCAGGGTGACCCGTCTCGAGCCATAGAGCCATGGAGGGACACCGGCGTCGCCATAACCGGCCCGGCGGTCGCGGACATCGACCAGGCCTTCGCCGACGTGTGGGCGACCATGGGGCCGCCCCTTCCCGACGAGGAGATCCCCGACCCGGCGTCCATCCACCCCACGGGAGAGGTCACCCTGCAGGTCATCGCCACCGCACCGTACACCACGGGACTCTACAGGCTGGACCAGCTCGTGGCGGCTCTTGCGCGCTCGACCCTGTGGCTGACCGACGCCTACTTCCTGGGCCTGCCCCCTTACGTCCAGGCGCTCAAGGCCGCGGCCATGGACGGTGTGGACGTGAGGCTTCTCGTCCCCGGCACCACGGACATCCCAGTCGTTCGGGCCCTCTCCCGGGCGGGGTACCAGACACTCCTGGAGGCGGGGGTGCGCGTGTTCGAGTGGAACGGCCCCATGCTCCACGCGAAGACCGCCGTTGCGGACGGCCGGTGGGCGAGGATCGGGTCGTCGAACCTCAACGTGTCGAGCTGGGTGGGCAACTACGAGCTCGATGTCGCGGTCGAGAACGAGGCCTTCGCCCAGGCGATGGAGCGCATGTACGTGGAGGACCTGTCGCGATCCACCGAGGTGGTTCTCTCCGGGGGCAGGAAAGTCTGCCTGGCAGGCCGACGGCCCACCCGCCGGAGGCTGGGCGGAGCGGGCATCAGGGGCAGGCGACGGGGGTCCCTAGGCAAGGCAGGCGTTGGGGTCATGAGGCTCGGCAATGTCGTGGAGGCGGCGATCAGCGGGAGACGCGCCCTGGGATCGGTGGAGACGACCATCACCCTCGCCTCCGGAGTTGTGCTCCTGGCCCTGGCGGCCGCCGTCCTCGTCTGGCCGAAACTTCTGGCAGTACCCTTCGCCGTGGTGTGCCTGTGGCTCTCTTGGGCCTTGTTCCTGAGGGCATGGCGCCTCGGGAGGAGACGTGCACGCCTTGACGACGCCTTGTCGGGCAAGAGCCCCGGTGAACAGTGCCCCTCTTCTCGCGATCACGCACCGCGCGGAGGCGACGCGGGCCCTCTCGCAAGGGAATGACGCATGCAACCGCAACCCCGAAGCCACAGCGGCAGCGCCATGCCGCTCACCGTCCGACAAGGGCCACGATGAACAGGACCGTGAGCAGCGACCCGAAAAGCAGGCTCGCCAGCCCGACGACGGCGGCCGCCAGCTTGAGGGGGATGCCGGGGTGGGGCCTCTTGAGCTCGTCCAGCTTTCCCTGGGACGCAAGCCTCTCGTACTCCTGGGGCCTGTGCCTCTTGAGCTCGTCGATGGAGTAGGTGCCCGTGAATATGAGGCGGTCCATGGGGAACTTGTCCGGCACGAAGTGCGTGTTGAAGAAATGGACCGTGAAGATGAACAGGGCTGCAAGGAGCGCCTCCTCGGAGTGGACGAGGGACGCGACGTTGAGCACCCACCCGGGCACGATGTAGGAAGAGAGCTCGGGGCTCCACAGCAGGACGCCCGAGCCCCCGATGGCGAACATCCCCCAGAAGACGGCCCAGAAATCGAACTTTTCCCAGTATGTCCATCTATCGAACCTGGGCTTCTCCCCTCGATCGAAAAACCACAGCACCATGCCCTTCAGGTCCTCCCAGTCCTTCCATCTGGGGAACAGCGAGTCAGGGCCGAAAAGGCGTTCCTTCCACCCTTTCCATCCCGCACCTGGAGCGACCACGAACCGGACGGAGCGCCAGGCCACGATGGAGAAGAGCAGGATGAGGACCGCCGCCGCGATGCGGTGGGCTACGCCCGCCATGTGGGCACCCCCCCAGAAATCGAGGAAGAGGGGCGCCCATGGTTCCCGGTGGTACTTCAAAGGGAACCCCGTGGTGACGAGGGTAAAGAAGGAGCAGATGAGGACCAGGTGCATGAGGCGCTCGGACCTCGAAAACCGCTCCACGTGGACATGTCCGCCTTCGGTGATCAAGCAACCCTCCTCCACGATGCCTTCCTTCTCGCGCCTGTGCTTTTCCCAGTAGCTCTTTCTCCACCAGAGCGCCGTGTGGACCCAGAAGAACAAGAACGTCACGACCAAGAGCGAGGACATGAAGACAAAGGTCCAATACAGGGCAGGATAGTTCTGACGGTCTCTGTAGTCGGGGTGAGCCTTGTAGAGCACGAAACGCGGGTGGAACCCCGTATGGCACCTGCCGCAGTTGGTCACGAGGTTGTCGGGGTGAATGCTGGACCTTGGGTCGGTCTTGGGAAGGATGTTGTGGGTGGTGTGGCAATCCGCGCACCCGGCCACCAGGGTGGCGAACCCGACGTCCTGCACCTTGCCGTGATAGGTTTCCTCGTAATACTCGACGATCTTCGCCGAGAGGGCGTTGCGTCCCATCATGGCCGCATCGCTGTGGCAGGCTATGCACCTGGTGTTGTAGAACATGCGGGCTTCTTCCGGGTACGTCCGGAGAGCCGTGTGGTAGACGCGCGTGTCGTGCAGGCCGTGACAGTCCATGCACGAGGCGGCGTCCATGTTCCCCCTGAGCAAAGCCTCTGCGTGACCGGACGCCACGTACTCCTCGTTGAGATGGCATCTCGTGCATGCCTTCACGGCCCGGATCTTCACCGGCACCTTCGACGCCGTTCTCGTGTGGATGTCTCCGTGACAGTCAACGCACCTGAAATCCTCCTGCAGGTAGTGAAAGTTCTGCAGGTATTCCCGGGAGATCCTCTCGTGGCAGGTCGTGCAGTCGACCGGTTTCGGTCTGTCTGCGCCTCTCATGTGGGAGCCGAGATCTTTGATGAACCCATGGCAGCTGGCGCATGAGTTCCGTGCGTGCACCGAGGCGGCGAAGCCCGTCGTGTAGGTCTGATCGTAGTGGCAGCGTTCACACCCCTGGTCCTGCTGCGCCCACAGATCCACCCGGAAGATCCCGGCCTCGACCGCCCAGGCCGAGGCCACGACCAGGAAAAAAGCCAGGCATGTCCTTGCTCGGCTCATCTCCTCTTCTCCTGCGCCTGCTTGTATGAACGCCACTTGGCCATCCCGCCGTACAGCCTGACCACCTGGAAGCCTTTCTCAGCCAAATAACACGATGCCAAAAAGGATCTGAACCCTTGGTCGTCCACCACGAGGTACCCCCGGTCCCTCGCGAGCTCGTGATAGCGTTCGTGGAGTTCGGAAAACGGGATGTTCACCGCACCGTCAAGGTGTTCCCGCCGGTACTGTTCTCTCGACCGTATGTCCAGCACCGCGTACTGGCCGTGCCGCATGAGCCACCGCTTGAGCTCCTCCGCCTTGACGGCCGGGATGGGTCGTCGCTTCACCCTCTGCACCGACTCCGTGGCGTATCCCGCCCTCTTCCACGCGGGCAGACCGCCGTTGAGAACATAGACCTCCCTGAACCCGGCCTTCACCGCCTCGTCCGCGGCGAGGCAGCTTCTGTGGCACATCTCGCTTTCGCAATAGAGGACCAGCTTCACATCCTTGCGGAGAGTCTCCATGGAGCTTGCAAACTGCTCGCACGCGATGCAGACCGAACGAGCGATACGGTGATCCAGGCACTCGATGCGGCTCATCACGTTCACCAAGGTTACCTGATCCGTCCTCATCCACCCCTCGAGCGTGTCCGGGGACACGAACCTCCACCCCTGACGTGATTGGGCAGGCTGCGCCTGCACCAGGCAGAAAAGGGCGAGGGCCAACAGGACCGTGCTCGGCGTTCCCAGGAACCTATTCATGGGAGGGGACCTCGTCGAACCCCCACAAGGTCATCTGGGGGAAAGAATTGGGCGGCTTGTGTTCGAACCCGTCCACCTTTATGAATTTCCCCACCGATCGTATCCTCCAGGCGGTGAAAAACACCGAGCGCGGGCTATGGCAATCCGTGCACCCCGACGCGCCGTATGTCCGACCTACCCCCACAGGTGACACCCCGTGCCAGACGGGACGGACGACGGTATTCGGGAAGGGGAGGGCTCTCGCCGCAAGACGCCCGCCCTCGAGCTCGTAGACCGAGTCGGAGATGAACACGGGTCGTATACCCCCCGGTGCGCCGAGCGCCCTGATCATCGCAGCGATATCCTTGTCTTCCGCAACCGTACGTATTCGCGTCTTCCCCCCGCCCACCGTGACCACCTCGACCGTGCCGAGGCCCACCACCGACTTTGCCGCCCTGGCCACGACCCCGCCATCCAAGGGTTCGAGCGCGCCCCCCGGGCCTTGTGCGGCAAACCACTGGGCCGTCGTCAAGGAGACGGGGACGTACCTTTCTCCGTATCCCTTGCCGAGGTTCACCCTGTCGATCCACGGGCTCCACTTTCTGGATGAAGGCATGGATGCATCCACCCACGACGGGAGAAGGCGATCGAGGTCCGAGGAGAACCACCTCGCCTTGCCTGTGGAGACGTCCAGGAGGTGGGCCCCCATCGCGGGCAGGCGGGTGATGTGGCACGCGGTGCAGGCAATGAGCCTCAGGTGGAACGTGGCCCCCGCGAACACCGAAAGGTGCATGGCGCTCGGGTCTTTCGCCCGGGCCCGGACGCGCGGGTCGGCCCCGATGGGAACACCCCCCATGTGACAGCTCACGCACACCGCCTGTCCACCCGGTGGCCGCCCAGGCCCACCGGTGTCCCGCCCGATCATGTGGGCGAGCCTGCCACCCCTCGCACCGGGAGAAGGCGCGTGACAGTCCGCGCACCTTACGCCCCCGCGTGCATGAACATCGAAACCCGGGACACAGAACGCCCCGGTTCGTGCGGCCATGTCGTCCCTGTGGCACATGAGGCAGGCGGCGTCAGCCACCCTGCCCCTGATGACGCGCCCCGAGAGCTTTCCGTCGGATGTGAAGACAGGGTCTTTCCACCTGTATGCCACGGTGGGGTAATGCGTGAAGTTCCATTGCCCGCCACTGGGCCCGGGGTCGAAGACCTTCCCCTGTACATCGCCGAGGCCGGCGCCGGCCACGGGCGCCCACCGGTAGTTCCTGTACAGGATCTGCCGGTTGCGGGCCTCCAGGTGGTAGGTGTTCTTGTGGCACATGAGACAGTCCGCTTCCAGGGCTCCGCTCGCCCTGAAATGGCTGTGCCCGTTTGGTGTGAGCCTCGATGCGAAGTGGGGGTTCCTCGGGTTCGCGGCGACGACCTCGGCATCCACGTAGCTCATGGGACGGGATGATCCCTGTCCCCCGATAGCCAGCTGTTCCATCGGGCCGCCGCCCGGGTGATGATGGGCGTTGAGCGCGATCCAGTCGTACGCATGCCTGCCGCCGTAGGGCTCGGGTCTTATCGATCCCAGAACGCCTTCCTTCGGGAAACGGTTCAATGGTGCGGGCTTCCCCTCCGGTGCGGCTCCCCGCTGGAAATGGTCACCACTGACGACCGTAGGGTAGTTGTGGCACGCACCGCATGTCCTTCGAGGGCTGTACGGGTCCGTGGCGTTGTCCCATGGGGTGATGACGTGCCCGCTCTCGTTTCTCATCCACACGTCGATGTGGACGGACTCGGGCACGGACTTGGCCGCGGCGGCCCCGCCGGCCACCGCAACCAAGGCCGTAAACCATGCCAGAAACGCCCGCACGATGGTCATGTGCATGCCCGGGTCACCCTTGTTACAGCCGCCGGGACCCTGGCGCAGCAGGGATCCCGAAGGCTTGCCGTCCCATCATTCCATGGGCAGGTTGGGGTCTGCGGCCCAGTCTTGGCTCGAACCGTCGTACAGGCCGACGTTCATGTAGCCGAATGCCCTGAGCAGCATCCACCATGCACTCGCCACCTTGCCCGTGTCACAGTAGACGACGATCTGGGCGTCCTTGTTCTCTCCCACCGCCTTGAGGGCCAAGGCCTTGAGCTCGTCCATCGGCTTGTAGGTTCCTTCCGGGGTGAAGAGCAGGGAGGCCGCCGGCAGGTTGACCGCCCCCTTGATGTGACCCGCCCGGGCGACGAAATCGAGCTTCTTCGCCCCCGAGAAGTACTCGGGCTCACGAACGTCGACGAGCACGGCCTTGCCCAGCTTCTGGGCGAGCTCGTCCTTCTTCACGATGAACGCCTTGTTGAAGACGCCCTTGAACTGCACGGCCTTGGGCCTTACAACGTCGGTCGACAGGGCCTTTCCCTTCGCGGCCCACAACGTGGTGCCGCCGTCGAGCACGGCGACGTTCTTCACCCCCGCATAGGCGAGCGTCATGGCTATGCGGGTCATGCTGAACCTGTCGGCGGGTGTGTCGTTGACGCCCGCCACCACGACCCACGAATCGGCCGAGATGCCGGCATCGCCCAGGGTATCGCGAAGATCCTGGTCTCCAGGCAACTCGTTCTTCAGTTCCCCCTTCGAAGGGGCGAGGATGTTGTAGAACACGTTGACGGCACCAGGTATGTGCCCCGAGCGGTATTCCTCGACCTTGCGGATGTCCACCACGACGAGTTTCGGGTTCGACAGGTTCTGTTCGAGCCAATCCACAGAGACAACGGGGCCGATGTCCTGAGCCATCAGCGTTACGGGGATCGACAGGCCGATCACCAGGACCGCCAACACCACCATCCTGACTGTTCTTTCCATAAGCTCCTCCTCGGTTATTTCGTTATGGGACCGGGGGCATGGATCAAGCCCCTGTTTGCCCTGGATCCGTCCTTCGGCAAGCCCTCGACGGTGAGGAAGTACTTCTTTTCGGTATGGCACGCATCGCACGATTGCGTCCTGTCCGTGCGTTTTCTGATGGTGTGCGCAGGCGTGTTCCAGTAGTTGGGCACCCTGTCATACCTCTCCTGCACGATCCCCGCCTTGGCGAACGTGTCCCTCACGGTCGGGATGAGCCTGAGGGTGGTTATCTCCTTCGTGTTCCTGGGGTTCTTCCCCAGGATGAACCCCGGGCTTGCCTTCGCCTCGCCGCCGTGGCAGTCCGAACAGTTCCTGTATTGCCCGGCGGCATGGCACCCGTAGCAACTCACCTTGCCCCGGTGTTCCTCGTGGGCCACTGATACGCGAAGCTTCTTGCCGGACGAGATGTCCTTGTGGCACGTGGTGCACGTCGGTCTCTGCCGAACGTCCTGCTTGGTGAGGTATCGCCTGCCGTCACCGTGCATCTCGGTCTTCGTGTGGCAGTCAACGCACATCATGCCCTTCTGGTAATGGACATCAGTTACCCCGCTGTACTCTCCCGTATATTCCGGGTATACCCTCCCCCCGTGGCAGAATGCACACGTCTTGCCTTCGTCTTTCTTGACGAACGCGTGGCCCTTGATGAGCCCGAGGCTGATCCCCATGACGGGCGGAGACTTGACATGGCACGATCCGCAGGATGCGTGGCAACTCCTGCACGACTGCTCGAACACCTTCTTGTCGAACAAAGCGACCTCTTTGGCCGAGAACCTGGGGATCACCCCGTGGCGCTGTCCGGCCGAGGTGAAGTGGAGAGATTTCGCATAGTCTGCAGCGATACCCGCATGGCACGGTGCACAGGAAAGGGGGTTGTCCGACGGTCTCTTTACCATGGAAGCATGGGCTCTCTCACGTTCCGTTGCCGTGCCGTCGCCTTTGTGGCAGAACACGCATCCCTTCGAGAGGTGCGGGTCAGAGCCCAGGATGGATGGGTCAACGAGATACCCCTTGTAATATTCCTCCGCCCGGACCGGCGGGGGCGAACCCGCTCACCCCTCCCCCTCGACCTGGAGTTTCGGTGCGACAACGAGGGCCCTGAGGGTCTCGGGGTTCGTGTGGCAGGCTGCACAGGTGCCCTTTTCTGCGGCCAACGCCGCGAGAGGCGAAAGAGCACACACCGTCACACACACCGCCCACGCAACGAACAGCCTCAAGCGAGCACCCCCGTTCGCATATCTTGTCGCGGATGAAGCGGCCTTGTCCGCTCGCGCCAGCCGAGGACAAGGCAAAGCATCTCGGTATCTTCTCAATAAGAGGCTCACCCGGCGCAGTCAATGCCCTGCCATGAAAACAGCAGCCAGGGCGACACTCCCCACCGCCGGCTCCTTGCCGCATACCCGGCCGCCACCCCATGACCATCGCCGAGCGTTACCCCGGGGAAACGCCTCGGCACCGGCGGGAGTGAAAGGAAGGAGGCCTACTCCGCCGGATGCCTGCACCAGGCAGGATCCCGCCGAACACGTCGGCCCCCGGAATCGCCGACATTGATATCTCAGTCGATGTTTGGTATGCTGTCCATGCGCAACCCGGCCGCGCCGCGGCCGCGAGCGAAACACCAGGGGAGGAACCAGCGATGAGCAACATCATCAACCGGGACACCGTCGGCGACATGGCGAGGAGGGCGGCGACCAAGTACGGCGACAAGACGGCGATCATCTTCCGTGACGTGCAGCTCTCTTTCTACGACCTGGAACGCGAGTCAAGGCGCTTCGCCCATCTCATGAGCTCCTACGGCATCAGGAAGGGTGACCGGGTGGCCATCTACGCCTACAACTCGCACTACTACCCCATAAGCTGCTCGGCCTGGCGAAGATCGGTGCGGTGCAGGTCCCCATCAACTACATGCTCAACGCGGAGGAGATCGCCTACATCGTCAACCACTCGAGGTCGAAGATCTTCATCGTGGAAGACTCCCTCTACCCGGTCATAGCACGCCACCAGGCGTCTTTCCCCTCGGTCCAGCGGTGGGGGTTCATCCCGCTCGGGGACTCCATGGTCCCGGACGGCTTCTTCGACCTCATGTCCGAGATGAAACGGATGCCGCACGAAGAGCCGCACGTGGATGTCGAGGCCGAGGACATCGTCCAGATCCCGTACACGAGCGGCACGGAGTCGAGACCGAAGGGGGCCATGCTCTCCCACCGGGCCCTCATGTCCCAGTACCACAGCTGCATCTTCGACGGGAGGTACGACACCTACGACGTGAGCCTCCATGCGCTCCCCTTGTTCCACTGCGCGCAACTCCACTGCTTCCTCATGCCCTACCTCTACGTGGGCGCGACGAACGTCATCATGCACAAGGCAGACCCCGTCGAGATGATCAGGAACATCGAGAAATACCAGATCACGCACATGTTCGCCCCCCCCACGGTGTGGATCGGCATCCTCAACCACCCAGACTTCAAGAAACACAATCTCAGGAGCCTCAAGAAGGCCGCATACGGCGCCAGCATAATGCCCGTGGAGATCATCAAGCAGCTCTGCGTGGCCTTCAGGGGGCTAGAGCTCTGGAACTACTACGGGCAGACCGAGATGGGGCCGGTGGCCACCATCCTGAAACCCGAGGACCAGCTCCTCAAGCCGGGTTCCGCAGGCAAGCCCGTCCTCAACGTGGAGACGAGGATCATGGACGACGAGGGCCGCTTCGTACCCCTCGGGACGGTGGGGGAGATCGTGCACCGGTCAGGTCACGTCATGAGCGGGTATCTTGACGACCCCGAGAAAACGGCGGAGGCCTTCGCCTACGGGTGGTTTCACAGCGGGGATCTCGGCAGGTTCGACGAAGACGGCTACCTCTACGTGGTCGACCGCAAGAAGGACATGATCAAGACCGGCGGTGAGAACGTCGCGTCGAGGGAGGTAGAGGAGGTCCTCTCCCAGTTCGAGGGGGTCGAGGAGGCGGCTGTCATCGGCCTGCCGGATCCCAAGTGGATCGAGATCGTCACGGCGGTGATCGTCCCGAAGCAGGGCGCATCCTTCACCGAGAAGGATGTCATCGCCCATTGCAAGGAGCGCCTGGCCGGCTTCAAGTGCCCCAAGAGGGTGGTCATCACGGACAGGCTCCCCAAAAACCCATCGGGCAAGATCCTCAAGCGGGAGCTCAAGGAGACGCTTGGATCCAAAGGGTGAGCGTGGCCTTCCCGGGGGGTGCCGGCCCGGCGGGGAGGGAGGGTCGCCGAGGGGTCACGGCGCTCGATACCCGGTATCGCCGAGTGCTGGGCCGGACGTGGGGGCACTCCCAAGCCGCCCGACCCGTGCGCATCATGGGAGTTGCCCACCAAGGGTGTGATGAGCTATGGTCTTGACCGATCCCACATCCATGGAGCGTGCAATGAACGTCTGCCTCGTTTCTGAAATGGGCGCCCATGTTGGAGAGCAGGTGACCATCAGGGGCTGGGTTGCGAACCGCAGGTCGAGCGGGAAGATCTCGTTCCTCATCATCCGCGACGGATCCGGTTTCTGCCAGGCCGTCGTCGAGCGGGAGGCGCTGGGCGAGGACTACGAAGAGGTGAGGAAGCTCCCGCTCGAATCCTCGGTGGAACTCACGGGCACCGTGGTCGCCGAACCGAGGTCCGAGGGGGGGGTCGAGCTCCACGCGAGCGGCATCAAGATCTTCCAGAAGTCGGAGGAGTTCCCGATCGGCAAGAAGGAACACGGCCCGGACTTCCTCCTGGGGCTGCGCCACCTCTGGATCCGCTCCCCGAGGCAGGTCGCCATCCTCAGGATCCGCGACGCGCTGGTCCGTCACGTCAGAAACTTCTTCCACGAAAACGGCTTCACCCTCATCGACACCCCCATCTTCACGACCACCGTCGGCGAGGACTCGTCGAACCTCTTCTCGGTCGAATACTTCGACCTGGGCAGGACGTACCTTTCCCAGACGGGCCAGCTGTACCTCGAGGCAGCGATCTTCGCACTGGGCAAGGTCTTCTGCCTCGGCCCCACCTTCCGGGCCGAGAGATCCAAGACGAGGCGCCACCTGACCGAGTTCTGGATGGTGGAGGCGGAGGCGGCGTTCTCCAGGCACCAGGACAATCTCGAGCTCCAGGAGAACTTCGTGTCGTACATCGTGCAGAACACCGTGCGAGAGTGCTCCCCCGAGCTAGCGAAACTCCAGAGGGACACCGAGCCCCTCAAGAAGATAGAGCCTCCGTTCCACAGGCTCAGCTACGACGAGGCCGTCGAGGTCCTCCGGAAGAACGGTTCGGACATCGTGTGGGGGGACGATCTGGGCGGCGACGACGAGACCATCCTGACACAGCTCTACGACAAGCCTGTCTTCATCGAGTGCTACCCGAGGAAGGCCAAGGCGTTCTACATGAAGCAGCACCCCGAGCGCCCGGAGCTCGTCCTGTGCGCCGACCTTCTGGCGCCTGAGGGCTACGGCGAGATCATCGGGGGGTCCGAAAGGGAGGACGACCCGGAGATCCTCATGAAGGCGATCCTCGACAACGGGCTCGACCCGGAGCGTTACGGGTGGTACTTCGACCTGAGGAAGTACGGAAGCGTCCCTCACTCAGGCTTCGGGCTCGGCATCGAGCGGACGCTCGCCTGGATCTGCGGCCTCAAGCACGTCCGCGAGACCATACCGTTCCCGAGGATGCTGTATAGGGCCTACCCGTGAGGCCTCGAAGCCCTCGCCGACCCTCTCGGCCGGTCGCCCGACCGAAACGAAGGCGTCCCCCACGACCAGTGGGGGACGCCTCTTGACGATGCACATGGATGAGTGCTGGAGCGGGAAACGGGATTCGAACCCGCGACTTTAACCTTGGCAAGGTTACACTCTACCACTGAGTTATTCCCGCGCCAGCGATTTTTATAGGAAAGCGCCTCCTGTTTGTCAAGCCCCTCAACGGGCTTCAGCGGTCTTTCCGTCCCCGGCCGGGCCTTCCTCGCGCGCTTCGCCTCGGCCGCGCGTCGATCCCGGCCTCGGCTGCGTCTCGACCTTCGGGCGGAACGAGGACGAAATCGAGCTGTCCGCTCGTGGTGTCGGCCCGCACGAGGCGCACCCGCGCGACATCCCCCACGCCGAGGCCAGGCCGAGCTCTCCTTCTGCGCACGGCACGACCCCCGCCGTCGAACGAGTCCCCCCGCACCACGCCCTCGACGGGGATGTCGAGGACCTCCACGAAAAGCCCCCCGGGCCTGAGGGCGGTAACCACCGCATCGAAATCCTCACCCATCCGCTGCGCCATGAAGGATGCAGCCTTGAGCCTCAACGCCTCCCTCATCGCATTGTCCGTGAGCTCCTCGCGCATGGACATCTCCTGGGCCAGCCTCTCCAGCGTTTTCCGGTCGGTCCTTTCCGGCCTGCCCCCCTCGCCCCGGAGCACCCCCTTGAGGATCCTGTGGACCACCAGGTCGGGGTACCTCCTGATGGGCGAGGTGAAGTGGAGGTATCCATCGAAGGCAAGGCCGAAGTGCCCGATGTCGTCAGGGCTGTATCGAGCCCTCTTGAGCGCCTTGACGACCTGCCTGGCGACGAAGGACTCGAGCGGGGTGGAACGCGCGGCGTCCAAGGCCGCCTGGAGGGCCTCCCGTACCCTCGATCCGGAAGAGGCACCGCGCATGACGAGGTTTGCGGGGCCCAGCATGCCGGGGATCTCCGCCAGCACCTCCGCGAGATCCATGAGATCCTTGCGTCCCGGCTGCTCGTGTACCCTGAAGAGGGCGTGCCTCTTCTTTTCCGTTAAAAACCTGCAGACCGCCCTGTTCGCAAGGAGCATGGCCTCTTCCACGAGCCTGTGGGCCGCATTCTGCGACGCCCTCTCCAGCGTCGAGACGCACCCTGAAGGCGCCAGGCCGACGGCGATGTCGGCGATCTCGAGGTCGAGCCCCCCGAGAGCGAGCCTCTTCTCCCTGATCCTCCTGCAGATGCGGTCCAGGGCTGTCAGCCTCGAGGCGACCTCCTGGCCGAACCGTTCGTCACCTCCCCGTGCACCCTCGAGGAAAGGGCCCACCTCGTCGTAGGAGAGCCTCGCCCTCGAGCGCACCACCGCCTCGAATATCCGGCACGAGACGGGCTCCGCGTTCTCGGCGAAGACGAGCTCGACGCACACGGCGAGCCTGTCCTGGCCGGGGCTCAGGCTCATGGCGTCGGAGCTGAGCACCTCGGGGAGCATGGGTATGCACGCCCCCGGGAAATACACGCTGAATCCCCGCTTCCTCGCCTCCCTGTCCAGGGCGCCCCCTCTCTTCACCACATGCGCGACATCCGCGATCGCGACGGTCAAGAGCAGGGTCCCGTCCCCCATTTCCTCGATGCCCAGGGCGTCGTCGTGGTCCCTCGCATCCGGGGGGTCTATGGTGAACAGGATGCGCTCCCTCAGGTCTCTCCTGCGGGAGAGCTCACGGCCCATGTCGATCAGGGAGACCTCCCGCGCCTCGCGCTCCACCTCCCGGGGGAAAGCCCACGACAGGGCGTACTTCGAAGAGACGAGCCTGAGGTCCTCCCCTATGCCTTCGGGAAACCGTATGGGCTTCAGCACCCTCGCCGTCACTGCGTCCACGCGGCCAGGGCGCCGGGGCGGATCCACGAGGGCGCTCACCGTGTCGCCGCTTCTTGCGCTCCCGTGGGCGCCCTCAGGGATGATGATCGTGTAGGGGAACGCCTGGTGCGGCTCGAGCACGCCGAACCCCACCCGGCTCGTGTAACGCCCGGTCACCACGATCGATTCACGTTCCACCACCGAGGTCACCCTGCCCCGAAGACCCAGCCTCCCAGGCCAGGCCTGGACCTCCACGAGATCCCCCGGCAGGGCGCCGCCCAGTCCCGAACGGGGCACGTAGACGCCGGTGTCCATTCCGTCCACGTCGACGAAGGCGTATCCCCTCGGGTTCCAGGCGAGCCTGCCCTTCATGCTGGTCTTCGAAGCCCTTCTCATCGCGAGAAAACCCTACCATCCGCCCCGAGAATCATGCAATGATGGAACCCGTGGCATCGCCGAACCATTCTGAAGGGGAGATCTTCCTCAAGAGGAGACGTATCTACGGCCCGGATGTCCGCCTCATCGAGAAAGACGGCATCCTCCTCGTCGAGAAAACCTACCGCGACAGACCTCTTCCGGTCAGGGTCGCGGGACGTCTCCTCATACGGTGGGAGACCTTCGTCTATTCCAAGCTCTCCGGGATCCCAGGCATCCCGGTGCTCGCCACGAGCCCGGACAGGTACACCATAACGACAACCTTCATGGGCGGCGGCAACCTCAGGGCCCGTGCTCGCCGGACGCCGGACAGTCGATACTTCGACGAGCTCGAGAGACTCATCGACGCCGTCCACGAGCGAGGGGTGATCCACCTTGACCTGAGAAACCGCAGGAACTACGGGATCGACGATATGGGCAGGCCGTACCTCGTCGATTTCGCCTCGAGCCTCTACCTGCCGAACAAGGGGCTCCTCTGGAGGCTCCTCAGGCACATCGATCTCATGGGTCTGGCAAAGCTCAAGGCGAAGGTGAACCCCGCTCTCATAAGGCCCGGGGAACGCCGTGCACATGCGCTGGGCAGGACGCTCAGCAGGCTGTGGATACCCCCGCGGGTCTTACGGTTTGTCCGGGGATGGCTCTCGGGAATCCTTCGCAGGCCCTGAGCCGCTCGAGAGTTCCTCCTCGAGAGACCGGATCTCCGCCTCGAGGACTCGCCTTCTCACCCTCGTGCGGACGGACCTGAAGACCTCCGTTGCGAGCACAGGCAATGTCCCCGCGGCGAAGAACACGAGCATGAGGATCCAGAGCGCAAGAGGCGCCTCGAGTTCGTACCCCATGAACCCGAGCCTGAACTCCTGGGAATTGTTCACGAGGAACACGATGAACGCCAGGAGCACGCCCATCGAGAGTGCCAGCCCTGCATACCTCATGCACCACGTATACCCCTTCAGGTACTGTATAGCAATCCCTGAGGCCATGCGACCTCACCCCCCGGGCATCCTCGAGCGGGGCAAGCTCCAGGGCATCCGGCGATCGCGCCGACCACGATACACGGCAAGGCCGGGCCGTGACCGCCCATACGGCAGAGCGGCCTGCCGGTGCCCATTTCCAGGGACAACGGCAGGCGGGAACAACAACGGCGGCATTTCCCTGTTGAAATTTGTCAAGACCGCATATATATAGCGCATTCTGTATCTACGAGTCTGACCTACCGTGAGAGGTGCAGGACATGCCCAAGATCCGCTCCTTTCGGGGCATCAGGTACAACCCAGAACGTATCGGCCTCGACAGCGTCATCTGTCCGCCGTACGACGTCATCACCAATCAGCAACTTGAGGAGCTCTATGCAAGGAGCCCCTACAATGCCGTGAGGCTCGTCCTGGGCAAGCAGCACCCCAAGGACGACAAGGACAACAACCGGTATACCCGGGCGAGGGACTACTTCCACCAGTGGCTCTCCGAGGGGGTCCTCATCGAGGACGAGAAGCCGGCGATCTACTACCACGAGCACACCTTCACGCTCGGCGACAAGACCTACACGCGAAAGGGGTTCATCGCGTCCGTGCGCCTGGACGACGACGACAAGAAGGTGATCAGGCCGCACGAGCACACGGTCAAGAGTCCCAAGCTGGACAGGCTCCGCCTCATGAACGAGGTGAGAATGAACTTCAGCAGCGTGCTCGGCCTCTACGCAGACAGCAAGAAGATCATCGAGACCCAGGTGAAACCGAGGCTCGGGGACCCGCACGTCGAGTTCACCTTCCGCGACGAGACGCACCGGCTCTGGGTGATCGACGAGACCGCCCTCGTAGACAAGGTCTCCCGCCTGATGCAGAACAAGAAGATCGTCCTGGCGGACGGACAACACCGCTACGAAACAGCCAAGATATACAGGGACAGGATGAGGGCGGCCACAGGCAAGTCGGACGGCAACCAGAACTTCGACTACATACAGATGTACCTCGTGAACGTGGATGAGGGGGTCAAGATCCTTCCCATGCATCGTGTCATCCTCGACAGCATGGGGGTCGGCCTCGTGGACCTCGAGTACCGTATCAAGGAGATCTACAACATGATCCCCTACGACAACCGCAAGGGGTTCATCTCCGCGCTCAACAAGGCAGGCAAGGGGGCGGTGGGGCTGTTCGTCAAGGGGATCCCCCGGTTTTACCTCCTGCAGCTCGCACACGAGGAAGACCTCGAAAGGATGATGCCTCAGCACATACCCCACCAGCTGAGGAAAAACGATGTCACCATACTCCACGATTGCGTCATCGAACCGGTCCTCGGCATCAACGCGAACATAGAGAACAGGCGCATTTCTTACACGAGCAAGGCGGAGGAGGCCCTCGACATGGTGAGCAAGGGCCAGGCGGACATAGCCTTTCTGCTCAACCCGCCGTCGATCGAGGAGGTGTTCGAGATCGCGGAGGCAGGCCTCAGGATGCCCCACAACTCGACGTACTTCTACCCCAAGGTACCAACGGGTCTCGTCTTCCATTCGATCGGGTAGAGACCTCCTGCACGGGGTGTCCTGGTTCACGGCGCCACGGGGTTCTCGGGCGCCACGCCCGTTGCCCTCGATCGTGATCGAGGAAAGGTCCCCTGGGCGGGAGGGATAGGGGTCTGCACAGGCTTTTCTCTCCCGCCGGGCCCTCATCCCGGGCCGTGCACGAAGGGCGTGTCACGAGACCCGGGGCACGAACGACACGACACGCTTGACCTGGTCGCGATCGTGTTCATTTGACTCGCGCACCGCTTTGTCATATCCTCTTTGCGAGCAAGCCCGAAGAGAACCATCGAAGGCTGTGCCATGTCATGGAAGCGTGTATCCCGACATGAGGAGAGGCACATGAGAAATACCATACGTTCAGCGATCGCCCTCGCCGTCTCTGTCTTGATCATGGCGCCGGTGGACTGCAAGGCCGGCTCGATGACCCTCGAGGATGCACTGCGGGTGGCCTTGGAGAACAACCCGCAGATAAAGGCCCAGGACCAGGAGGTTTCGATCAAGGAGATGGAGGAGCGCTCTCAGCTTGCCCGCATGCTCCCGAGCGCGGACGTGTCGTACGGCTACGTGCGCCTGAACGAGGCGCCGAGCATAACCGTCCCCCTGGCCGAACCGCTCACCATACCCATGGGGACGAAGGACAACTACGAGCTCAGCCTCCAGGCGAAGCAGGTGCTGTTCGCGGGAGGCGCCCTCTACAACGCCTATCTCGTGTCGAAGAACGAACGCCATGCCTCCATGATCGAAAGGGAACGGGCCTCCCGGCAGCTCAAGCTCCAGGTCATAGACGCCTATTACGGCGTGATCAAGGCGCGGCAGATGCTCGAGGTGGCGAAATCGAGCATGGCGTCCGTCAAGTCCCTGCTCGACATGTCACAGGCATTCTTCGACCAGGGGATGATCCCCAAGAACAACCTGCTCGAGGCGCAGGTGCGCTACGCGGAGACGGAGCAGGGCCTCATAACGGCGGAAAACGCTGTCCGGATCGCAGAGACAGGCTTCAACCTCCTCCTGGCGAGGGCCCCTTCCGAGGAGGTTTCCATTGCGGAGGAAATCCCGGTCGCAAAGGTGGACATGACTCTCGAACAGGCCATCGAACAGGCGTTCGAGAACAGACAGGAGATCAGGGTGGCCAAGACACAGCTCGACAGTGCGCACAAGGGCGTGACCATCGCGAGGTCGCGGTTCATGCCCAACGTCGCCGCCACCTACACATACACCAGGTCCGGCGAGGACCCCGACGTGGAGGAGGATTCCTGGAAGGTGGGCCTGGGCCTGAGCTGGAACCTGTTCGAGGGTGGAGCGGGTGTCTGGGGCTACAACAAGGCCTCCTACACGAGAGCGAAGGCGGAATATCTCCTCGAGTCCCTGAAGAACATGGTCACCCTCGAGGTCAAGAGCGCATACCTGAACACGCTCGAGGCGCAGGCCCGGCTCAAGGTGGCGGAAAGGGCGATAGACCAGGCCCAGGAAAACTTCAGGATAGAGAAAGAACGCTACTCGTTCCAGGTTTCCACCTCGACGGACGTTCTCAGGGCTGAAACGCTGCTCGCTCAGGCCCGCAACAATCTCATCTCCGCGAGGGCTGACCAGGCCAAGGCCATGGCATCGCTGCTCGCATCGATGGGCACCCTCTAGCGAAGCACCGGACAGGTTGTATCCCCCTGGCAAAGGGAGCCCGCCGCTTGTTGCAGGCCCCTCACAGGTGTGCTAACCACACCGCCATGGCACAGAGACCCACCCTGAAGGCCGAGATCGCCCGGGTGCTGGCATGTACTCCGGCCCAGCGGGCCAGGGGCATCATCGAGTCGCCGTACACCAGGCAGATACTCGAGCAGCTCCCTCCCCAGGAGGCGTACCTCATCATGAAGGAATCCTGGGGGATGGACAGCCAGATCCTGCTCCAGTACGTACCACCCGAGACCGTCTGCCGATTCATCGATCTCGACTGCTGGCAGAGGGACTCCTTCTCCGTCGACTCCGCCATGGAATGGCTCCAGGAACTGTCCCTCTCCTCCCCCGAAACCTTCCTCCAGGCCGTGGAGGCCCTCGACATGGAGATCCTGGTCTTGATCTTCCAGCAGTGCTTCGAGGTGGTCCACACCAGGCCGACCGACGAAAACATCCAGGACCTCATCGACGAGGGGTTCGAGAGCATTGACAACGTCTACTTCTACAGGATCACGGGCGACGAGGATCACGCCCAGTTCCTCAAGGAGGTGTTGAGCACCCTGTTCACCCAGAGGCACGACCTCTACGTCACCCTCCTCGAAGCGATCATGTACGAGCTCAAGAGCTCGCTCGAGGAGGCGTCGTACGAGAAAAGGACCTTGAGGCTCGTCGAGATGGGCTTCCCGAGCCCTGAAGAATCCGTTGAGATATACCGCCGCGCAAGCATCGACAGGCTCTTGTCCCTGGGGATCCACAGGGACAAGACGCCGCTTTTGACCAGGCATCTCCACATGCTGCCGGCAGAGTACCTCGAGAGTTTCCCGGGAGGCACAAGCCTCCTGGCGAAGGCCCTCGGACGCGCCAGCGATGCCACCCGCGACCGCTTCGTGTACGAGATGGTTTACCTCTCCAACAAGATCCTCATGGCCGACTACAAGCCCCTCAACGACAGCGACGAGCTGAGGGCGGGCATGGACAAGGCGGGCTGTCTGTGCACCCTGGGGCTGAAGGTCGCGATGAGGGAGAAAGGGCTTCCTGCTCATGTCATCCTCGAGACCGTCAACGCCGAGACCCTCTTCTCGATCGGCTACAACGAGGCCCTTCAGCTCCAGCATCGTCTCAAGCGCATCCTCGACTCCGTGGAGCGCTCCATGATACCGACCCGCATGAACGGGATCGTGGAAGGTCTCCTCAGGAAGAGGCCGCTGTACAAGGACAGGGAATTCGCTTCCCCCGAGGACATAGACGAGGTGACCGGGGTCCTGGACACCCTGGAGGCCATGGCATCCGTGTCGGACACCCTCGAATGGGAGAGGGCCATACCCTCTCTCGGCGGGACCAACACGGGTACGGCCCTCGACCTGGAGACGGTCATCCTCACGGCCGCAGCCCTCAACGCGGTGACCGGGGAAACCGGGTTCCGGCCGCTAACAAAGGACGAGTTCCTCGCCTTTGTCGCCTCGGCCACGCACGTGCGCGGGGGCAAGAGGACCGTGAAAAACCGTTTCGAGCGAGACCTCGGCGTCTATCTGGCCTCACTCTTGCCCGATGCAGAGCGGCGCATCCGGGAACTCGTGACCCGGGCCCTCTGCCTGAGGATCGAGGACGAGCTCGGTGGGATCCTCGACACCCGGACGCTGGACAGTCGTTTCGTCTCCTGCGTCACGGTAAGACTCGAGGGCGCATCGTCTCGACCTTGATCCCACGATACCCACTGAGGCCGCCGTCCCGTCCCGCACGTCACCCCCGGCACCCATGCAGCCTGACAGGGGCGGAAACGCAGGGCGGCATGCTCGTGCACGGGGAATCCCTTCCCGTCGTTTGCAAGTCCTCCAGGACGCCGCTATATGAAGAGGATATCGCAACACCGCCTGGAGGAGGCGCCGCATGGGCAAGAAAGAGGAGAGGTTGCGTACCACGTGGATCTCGTTCGGGGCAGTGATCCTGGCCTGCACGATCCTGGCCTTTTCGTTCGCACAAGCACAGCAGGCTCCGGCCACGAAGGACACGATGACCACGGTCATGAGGTCCTGCTCGGCGTGCCACGACACGGCCCGGGTGTGCAGGGCGCTCGGCACGAGGGACGCCGCCGGTTGGGAGCGGACCATCAAGCGGATGGTGGCGAAGGGCGCAAGCCTCGGCACGGAGGACATACAGGCTGCGGCGGGGCTGCTGGCAACCCTGGCGCCGGGGTCGAAACCCGTGTGCAAGTAGCATGAAAGCGGCCCTCTTTTGAAGCCGCACGAGCCTGCGCGTGCCCGGCGGCCCACGGAAAGCCTCAGGGTGCGGTCACCGACAGCGCGATCCGTCGCGGCGATTGCAGGATGGGGCACCGTTTCCCCGTCGAAGACGGACAGCGCCTTGTCGCCGGGACCCGGCATCCCTCACCGCCCCCCCCTGTCGACGTCACCCCATTGACCCCTTGACCCGTATGCACAGGCCATACTAACGATACGTCGGGATCGACCGACAGGCGCTCTTGGCGAGTGCCGGTCGATCGCGGGAAACACACGTGAAGGTCGGCGATGGAGAGATGGTCCCGCTTCTTTCAAAGCTGGCAGAAAGACCTCGTGCTCTGGGTCTTCTGCATGGCCTTTTTCGCGTGCTTCAGGATCGCCTTCCTCGTCGTCTTCCGCCACCGGATGGAACCGACAAGCACCTTCGCGACCATCCTGTCGGCCTTCTTGAACGGCATGCGTTACGACGCAAAGGTTTCCACCACCTTCATGCTCGTCCCATTCTGCTTCAGCACGGCCTGTATCTTCAAAAACGTGCGCGTGCTCGCCGGCAGGGTCCGAGCGGCCACAGGGCTGGTCTTCGTGTGCCTGTCGAGCGCGTTGTGCCTGATCACCATCGAGTATTTCCGGGAGTACAACGACCAGTTCAACCACTACCTTTTCGGCCTGATCTACGACGACAGGGCGGCTATCTTCAAGACGATCCTCTCGACCTACCATGCCTCCACGCACCTCGTCGTCTTCATCGTCACGGTCACCCTCGCAGGCATCCTCCTCAGGCGTGTTCTTCAAACCCCCCTGCTCGAGCAGGGCGTCAGCGATCGTATCGCCTCACGCCCGGCCCTGCGTAGAACCGTGACCGTCCTCATCGTGGCGGCCATCGTGTTCGGGTTACGAGGGTCCATCGGCGCCATGCCGGCCCGGGAGCGGCATGCCGGGATAACCACGGACGACTTCCTGAACAAGACCGTTTTGAACCCCTATTCCTCGCTGCGCTACGCCATCCAGCGACACATCAAGATCTCGAGGGAGAAGGGGGTCCGGGAGTACCTCCCCGACGGCGACGTGGCCAAGGCCTTGAGGCGCGTGTACGGCCCTCGGGCGGTACCCGGGGACATCGACGCGAGCCTCCTCAGGACGGCAAAGGGCGCCTCTGCCCGACCACCGGCGCACATCTTCTGGATCGTGGCCGAGAGCTACAGCGCGTGGCCGCTCGAAGAGAAGTATGCCTCCCTCCACGTGGCGGACGGGCTCAAGGAGCTGGCACACGAGGGCATCTCCTGCCGCCCCTTCGTAGCCTCCACCCAGGGGACCATGTCGAGCCTCAACACCATCGTGACGGGCCTGCCCGACGCCGACATCCAGACCAACTACCGCATGAGCTCCAAGAGGCCCTACCCCACATCGATCACGACCATCTTCGAACGCCTTGGCTACCGGACCAGGGCGTTCTACGGGGGATACCTGACGTGGCAGCGCGTGGGCGATTTTCTCAAGGACCAGGGGTTCGACGAGGTCTACGGAGGCGGCGAGATGGGCAGCTGGTTGTCCGCGAACGAGTGGGGGGTGGACGACGAGCACATCTTCTCCTTCGTGCTGAAGACCGTGAAAGACGAGGTGCCGAGCTTCAATCTCATCCTCACCACGAGTCTCCACCCCCCGTACACCGTGGACCTCCCATCCAAGGGGTTCCATCGGGAAAGACTCCCCTCCTCGATCGACGGGATACCCATCGACGACGATGACGCGCGGTTTCTCGGGCATATCTGGTACGCGGACAGATGCATCCTGCTCTTTTGCAAGGAGGCGTCATCCCGGTACGAGGAAAGCTTGTTCATCGTGACCGCCGACCATCCCGGGAGGAGATGGCTCGCCGAGAACCCGGACCCCCTCGAGCGGCACCTCATCCCGTTCGTCATGTACGGGCGGTGCCTTCCCAGAGACACACCCCACGTCATACATACACCCGGCTGCCACATCGACGTGGTCCCGACGGTCGTCGAGCTCACGGCACCCAAGGGGTTCGCCTATCACACCATGGGCAAGGACCTCCTGGATAGTGCCTACCCGGCCTATGCAGTGGGCAGGGATCTCTTCCTCACCAGGGAAGCGCTCGTGGACCTTCGCAAGGCACCTCGCGTCATACCGCTTGAGGGTGTGGGCCCCGCCGTCCCCCTGCCCTTCGACGTGAAGGACATGCAGCTCCTCCACGACGGCATCCACGGCATAGCCTGGTGGAGGGTGATGAAAGGCCCGCGCACCTTCGAGGCTTCACCCCGGCCAGAGTGAGAGGCCGAAGCCTTTTTCCGGTCAACCACGTCGGCCGTGGGGGACCCGTTGATTGTCGATTGACATCTCCGGACGACATGCTATAATGATATGCTGCGACGATTCTCGGTTCGGCCGTCCCTAAGTCTTCTCGAGACGCGCTTCGGTGTGATGAAATCCGGCATTCGGGGCAGAAGCGAGATCCCCGCTCGTCGCGGAAAAACAGTCTGGGAGGACGTTCTCATGAAGAACCGCCGAAGGCAGCGAAGGGTTCGTATCCCAGAGAAGGTGGGGGCCACCGTCACCTACTGCGACGCCCTCAAGAACGCCCCGAAGGGTCTCGTGGGCGATATCAGCGGCGGGGGCATCTACATGTTCACCGACGAGACCCTGGAAAAGGACTCCTACGTCACCATGAGGATCCACACGGAGCGTTACCTCGGGAAACCCGTCTATGTGCAAGGGCTCGTGGTGCGCACCGACGAGAGCGGGATGGCGATCCAGTTCACGTACGCCAACGACGAGGACATCTCCTCCCTCCTCAACTTCTGAGGAGGAACCCGGCCGCTTGTCTCACCCCGTCTCCTGGACGGGCCTTCGCTCCGGGACGTAGAGACGGGGGATCTTGCCCTCGTTCCACTGCCTCGAGACGTAAAGACCGCAATAGCAGCTCCCGTATTCCCTCACATCCTGCTCCCGGTAGGCGCACGGACACTCGATGTCCCGGTCCCTCCCTCTGTCGCCGGAGGCGAGCCTGCACGGGCAGCTCATGTATCCATAGCGCCTCTTGTTGAAGAGGAGCCCTTCCAAAAGCTCCATGACGAGGGTGGTATCCGCGTTGAACTCGTAACCCCTGGCCTCCTGCACGGGCTTGAGCGTCGCGTAGAGCTTCTCGGCCTCGGTCATAGCCCGAGCGCCTCCTTGATCTCCCTGTCCTGGAACCCGACGATCACCTGCCGACCGTCGATGACGATGGTGGGAAAGGTCAGCTTGGGGTTGTATCCCCTCACCTCGTCGAGCGCTTCTTCCCTCTCCCCGGCCTCGAGCAGGTCCACATCCTTGAAGGAAAACTCCACGTTGTGCTCGTTCAAGAACCTCTTGGCCGCCTTGCAATGACTGCAGGTACTCAGGGTGAACATCATGACCGATTTCTTCATGGATCCTCCTTGTCTTGCATACACCATAAGGCCGATGATCGGGCGTTTCAAGGCCGGTGCGGTCCCCGTTCACTCGGTAGAGCGCGGCACCCCGTCGCTCCGGGCGCAGGCGGTGTGCACGCAACCGGCCAGGCACACACGGCTCGCTGGTACGTGCAGCCAGGGCCCCGAATGTGCATGACGCCACGAGAACGTGCATGACGCCACGAGAACGCACCCGCACCGCCGCTCGGCTCATGCCGTCAGCACCCAAGAGGCCCACCCTCGGTGAGCCCTCAGCGTGTTGACAGAACGACGCTTTTCGGACATCATGGTGGCGACAGAGCAGTGGAGGTCACCCATGGAACCCATAGAGCAGAACGTCGGGACCATAGACAGGGTCAATCGCGTGTTGATTGCACTGGGCATTCTCATATTCCTGACGATGCGGGGCAAGGTACCTCTCCTGACGGCCATGTCCCTGCTCGTGGGGGGAATGCTGCTCTCGAGCGCCGCATCAGGCGTGTGCTCGCTCTACACGGAGCTCGGCATCAGCACCGTGAAGGAAGAGCGCAAAAAGGTCTGAGGCCGCAAGTAGGAATCCTCACGGCTCTTCGAGCCTCCCCCTCGAGGTGCAGTCTCGACTGCAAGCCCCCTCGAGGGGACCGTACCCGGCAGGGGCCCTTCCGTGTTTCCCAGGATCGGCCGCAGCCGCGTCGCCGCTCGAACAAGGCTCAACAAAAGCGGGCTTGCAGGTGACACCCTCTTCGGGTCGAACGGGCGCCGTGGGCACGGCCTCGATCCTTCCGGCCCCGATCGTCTTCTCCGGCTCGCATCAGCCCCGGTGAACCTGTCAGCGGCAGCTCTTGGCCCCTCTCGAGAGGGCCGCCCATGCCGAGGGCTGTCGTTCTTTCTCGCAATCGTTCCGAGCCGGTGGTCGTGTCACTCTTGAGAGAGGGCCGCACATGACAAGGGCCGAGCGTGAGGAAAGGCCCACATACGAGAGCACCCCACGCCGGGTGAGATCGGAAAGACCATGGCCGCCCACAGGAAGAACTCCCCCGCCTCCCGGGACCGGTGCATCGAGAGAACAGGAAGCGGCATGAGGTGAGCCGGGCCGGGGTCCTGCGCGCCGCAGGCATCACGCCCCACTCTGGGGCGCCTCGTGTCCGAACGCCTCGCGAACGGACCGGGCACGACATGGCAGGACCGCCGGTGCCGTCACCCGCGACGTGTCGGACGGGCGCACAGGATCTCCCGATGGGTTCCGCGGATCGGGCAGGGGTCTTTCTCCGAGAAGGGCCGATGCGCCCTCACCCCTTTCCTTGTTCCACCTCGCCGAACTCGATCTCGAGCTCATAAACGCCGTATTCCAGGCGGGTTTTCATGGGGCAGCCGGTCTTGGCAAAGACCTTCATCATGGGCGTGTTCCTGGCCAGGACATCGGCCGTGAACCCCTTGATGTTCTTCTCCCTTGCGATGCGCATCAGGTACCGGAGAAGAAACGTGCCGATACCTCGGTTCTGCCAATCCTGGTGCGTGGTGAAGGCGACTTCCGCGAGATTGGAGCGGGGGTCTCGGATATACCTGCCCACGGCCACGATCTGCTCCCTGCTCTCAGGTTCCTCCTTGCCGATCACCGCTGCGATGGCCATCCTGTCGTTGTAGTCGATGGCCGCAAGGGGCATGGCGACCTTGTGGGGGAAGGACTTGAGGGAATGGAAGAACCTCGTCTGGATATCCTGATCGGGCAGGGCGTAGATCATGTCCTGGATGGCCCGCTCGTCGGTGGGCTTCACCGGCCTGAAGAAGATCTCCGTCCCCTTCTTGTCGGTCCAGTAGGTTTCGTATTCCTTCGGGTACAGAACCACGGGCAGGATCTGGTCCTTGTAGACGTATCCCTGTTCCTTGGCCGCCTCCAGCAGCTCGTCGCGGAACTTCGGGTGGGCGATGGAGATGAGGGCCATCGCCCGGTCGCGGATGGACTTGCCGTGGACGTACGCCACCCCGAACTCCGTGACCACGTAGTGGATGGACCCCCTCGTCACCACGATCCCGCTGCCCGGCTCGTGGAACGCGACGATCCGGGATTTCTTCCCGTCGTCCGTGGTGGACGGCAGCACCATGATCGACTTGCCCCTCCTCGACAGGGAAGCCCCACGGACGAAGTCCACCTGCCCTCCGATGCCGCTGTAGAACGTGAACCCGATGGAGTCGGAACAGACCTGGCCGGTAATGTCGATCGTGAGGGCCGAGTTGATGGATACCATCTTGTCGTTCTGCGCGATGACGTAGGGGTCGTTCACGTACTGGCACGGCCTGAACTCGAACAGCGGATTGTTGTTCACGTAGTCGTACAGGCGCCTGGTCCCCATGCAGAAAGACGCGACGATCTTCCCTGGGTGCAGGGTCTTCTTCCTGCACGTGACGACGCCCGCCTCGACGAGGTCGATGATGTCGTCCGTGAAGGTCTCCGTGTGGATGCCCAAGTCCCTCTTGCCGGCGAGATAGTGCATCATCGCGCTCGGTATCCTGCCCACCCCGGTCTGGATGGTGGCCTCGTTCTCGATGAGGTCGGCTATCTGCTCCCCTATGGCCTTGGCGATGTCGCCCGAGGGCTTCTGCACGAACTCCAAAAGCGGAACGTCGTTCTCCACGAACGCGTCGATCTCGCTGACGTGAAGGAAGCTGTCGCCCAAGGTCCGGGGCATGTTCGGGTTCACCTCGGCCACCACGTAGTCCGCCACCTCGGCCGCGGTCTTGGTGATGTCCACTGAGATCCCCAGGCTCACGTAACCGTTGGTGTCCGGGGGCGAGACCGTGATGAGGGCCACGTCCACCGGCATGCTGCCGCGCTGCATGAGCAGCGGGATCTCGGACAGGAAGACGGGCGTATAGTCCGCCCTGCCTTCCCTGATGGCCGCGCGGGAGCTGGCGCCGATGAACAGGGCGTTGTGACGGAAGCTGCCGGTGAACTTCTCGTCCGTGTAGGGCTCGATCCCGAGGTCGAGGAAGTGGATGACCTCGGTGTCGGCGAGGTCTGAGGCGACCTCTATGAGGGTCTTGACCAGGAGCTGGGGTTCGCCGCAGGCCGACCCGATGAATATGCGCGCGCCCCGCCTGATCCTGGAAAGGGCGGTCCTCGCGTCGGTCAGGCGCTTCCTGTAGGTCTCGTTCCAGTCGAAGATCATGATCCTTTCCCTGCCTGTCGCGTCCGTGAAGGGTGGAGGCGCGGTACCGTGCGGATGTCTCGCCTCCACCTCTGAAATAACGGCGATCGTGACAGAAGCAAGGCCTGTACCCGGCGTGCACCGAGGAGCCCGTGGCGAAGCGGGATGCACCGATCGGGTCGTCGGCGCATCCCGCGGCAACGAGGCCCGCCCGGGTAAATCACGGCCCAAAGGGGCCGGGGAAGTGCCCGGCTCGCTCCTTGCCCGGCGCCTCCCGGTGCTGTGGCGACGGGAGGGGATTCGGTCTGTCACGAGGACACAGGCGGCGAAGGCGGGCAGGACGCCTGGAGGGTGGGGCGCTTCCTGTACCCCCTCTCTGGGACAAGACCGCGGGCCATGCTGTACGGGTAGGACAAAGCATGGTGCGCGTGCCCTTGTGGGGCCAGGTTCGGCCGTCGTGGGCCCGGGTGTATCCTGCGCGCGCCAAGTCCGTGCATCCCCGCCGTCACGGCTGAAGGGACCTTCCCCGCTTGTCCGAGGGTGTCCGCACGGCACCTCTGCCCAAGGACGTACGCCCTGGCTTCGTGCAATCCCGGAGGAGAGACCGCCGCTTGCTTCCCCATGGAAACCGGTGCCGAAGCCCGGTCTTCATGGCCTATCTTTCCTGTGGTACAGTTGTGCAAGGGGGTGGCTGGGTCGAGGGGGATGACGCGCCCGGCCTGTGGCGGGGCCCGTCACGGCGCGGCGGGATCCCTGTCTTCGCGGGAGACGCTGGGAGAAGGATTGCGCCTTCACGGTGCGAGCGGCAAAGGGAGGGGGCCATGGAAGAGAGACGTCGAGAGAGTCTGGACAGGGCATTCGAGCTGGGGAAGAACTACGAGATGGCGAACGGGGGCTGCCCACAGTGCACGCTCGCGGCCGTGTTCGAGGTGCTGGGGATCGAGGACGAGGCGGTGTTCAAGGCGGCCACTGCCCTTGCGGACGGCGTCGGGCTCACCGGCGACGGCCATTGCGGTGCGCTCTCGGGCGGCACCCTCGCGATCGGCTATCTCTACGGAAGGGAAAAGAAGGATTTTGCGGACATCATGAGACTCGTGGAGGCCAACCTCTTGGCCAAGAAGCTGCGCGACCGGTTCGTGGAGAGATACGGCACGGTGAGGTGCCGCGATCTCCAGCAGAAGTTCTTCGGCAGGTTCTACAACCTCTACGAGCCGGCGGAACTCGAGGCCGCCTTCAAGGCCGGGATGCTGAACACGTGCTCGGACGTGGTCGGGGAGGTCGCCCGCATGACCGTCGAGATCATCCTCGAGAAGAGAGCGTCCGACACCGAGGGCTGAGCGCGGAGACAGGCAGGCCTACGAGCCTGCTCGCGCGTACCCGACGAAGTACTCCACGCCGGACCAGATCGAGAAGAACATGGCCACCCACAGGAAGAACTCCCCCGCCTCCTGGAACTGGAGCCTCGAGAGCACAGGCAGGGGGATGGGGTGATGCACGAGCAGGGGGATGAGGGCGACGCACTGGAAGGCGGTCTTGTACTTGCCCAGCCAGTCCGCCGGGATGACGATGTGCTTCTCCGCGGCGATGCTCCTGAGCCCGGTCACCGCGAGCTCACGGCCCACGATCACCGCGACCATCCACGCAGGCACTCTCCCCAGCTGGATGAGCATGATGAGGACCGTGACGATCAGGAACTTGTCTGCAAGGGGGTCGAGGAGCTTGCCGAGATCCGACTCTATGTGGAGCTTCCTGGCGAAAAAGCCGTCGAGGTAGTCGGTGACCATGGCCACGGAGAAGACGGCGGCCGCGAAGAACGACAGGATGGGATCGTCACGTACAAGGGCCAGCGCAATGACCGGGACCATCGCGATCCTGGACACGGTCAAGGCATTCGATATGTTCATTGAAAGGAACTTCCCCCCTCGAAGATTCTCGCGAGGACGTTCTTAACATACTCCGTGGTTTCCTGGTAGGGAGGAATTCCGCCGTATGCGTCCACGGCCGACGGACCCGCGTTGTACGCCGCGAGAGCGAGCTGGAGGTTCCCGTTGTACTTCCTCAGCAGCCACGAAAGGTACCTCGTGCCCGCGGCTATGTTCTCCGCCGGGTCCCAGGGGTCGTTCAAGCCGAGGTCGTAGGCCGTCTGCGGCATGATCTGCATGAGACCCATCGCGCCCTTGGGCGATCGAGCAAAGGGATTGAACCCCGACTCCACCTCGATGACGCTCCTGATGATCCTCGGGTTGAGCCCGTAGGTCCTTGCAGCGCTGGTGATGAGCTCCTCGTACCCGGCGGGCGGGTACGGGTTCCTCGTTCGGGAAGGGTAGGAGGCGTACCGGTACTGCTTCTTGTTCTCCCGGGCGTAGAGCTTCCAATCCGTCCCCATGGGGCAGTTGCTGAAGTGAAGGGTCCCGTCCGGGCCCCGCCTCATGTAAATGTCCGCCTCGGCGGCCCCTGGATACAACGTCGCGGCTGCAACCATGCACACCAAGAAAACCTTAAGCCTCTGCATACCATGGTATATCGTCATCAGGGGGCATTTTTTTGAATATTTCAATATCGTACCCATACCCGAGTCCCCTCAGGCCCCCTTGGGGATCACGGGCCCGTGTCCCCGGCGCTTCGAGAGGAACACCCTCATCCTCGTGCCCTCGTTGACGACGCTGTTCACCGTTATGAACCCGCCGTGTTCCTCGATGATCATGTACACCTTCGACAGCCCGAGCCCGGCGCCCCTTGCCTTGCTCGTGTAGAACGGGTTGAAGATCTCCTTGATCTCGCTGCTGGGTATCCCCTTGCCGGTGTCGATGACGTCAACGATCACGTAGTTGGGATGCGAGGTCACGTCCACCTTCAGCGTCCCCTTCCCGTCCATCGACTCGCACGCGTTCACGAAGAGATGCCAGAAGGCCTCCACCAGGAAGTCGTGGTCGGCGTAAATGTCCTCAATGCCGGGGGCTATGTTCACGGTGTAGGTCACCTGGCTGAACTTCCCGGAACCGAAGGTCTTTATGAGTGCGTTCTCGATCACGTCCTCAATGTGTGTGGGCGCGTAGTTCGGACGGTGGATCTTCGTGTAGTTGACGTATTCCTCGATGTCCAGGATCATGGATTCCAGCCTCTTGACGTCCTCGATGATGTAGTCCACGTAGACCTTCTCGGCCGAGTTCTCGTCCACGGAACGGCTCAGGCGGCGTGAAAACCCTCCCAGGGACGTCAGGGAGTTCCTGATTTCGTGCGCGACGCCTTCCACCACCTTGCCCAGAGAAGCGAGCTTCTCCGCGTTGATCACCTGCCTGCGCATCATCTCGATGTCGGTGAGATCCCTTATCACGAGCACGATGTCCCCCATGCCGCCCGCCCCCTTGAGCGACGAGGCGCTCAAGAGACCCAGGAAGATCCCGCCGTCGGCCTTCCTGAAGGTGTACTCGTTCTGGTAGTGGCCTTCCTGCGCGCCCGTCGACTCCTTGATCTCGGCATAGAGGTTCACGTTCGGGTCAGGCACCAGCACGTCGACGGGCTTTCCCTGCATTTCTTCAGAAGGCCCCCAGAGCTTCTTGGCCATGAGGTTCATGAACTGGATCCTACCCTGGGCGTCGATGGTGATGACCGCCTCACCCATGGTCTCCGTGATGGTGACCAGGCTGTCCCGGTAGGATTCGGCCTTCTCCCTGAGCCTGGCGTTCTCCATCACGAGCTCGTGTTCCCTGATGAACTTCCTGGCGATGTGGATCAGGTACTGAATGGAGAACGGCTTTGTCACGTAATCCTTCGCCCCGGCCTTCATGGCCTGGACCGCCGTGTCCTCGGAACCCTCTCCCGTGATGAACACGACGAGGGCATGGGGGTCAACGGCCATGATCTCTTCGAGCACGTCCACCCCGTCCATCTTGGGCATGAGGTAATCGAGGAACACCAGGTCGGGCCTCTCCGAACAGTAGACTTCGAACGCCTCGTCACCGTCGAAGGCCTGCACCACGTCGAAGCCGTGCTCGCCGAAGATCTGCCGCATGGCGTCGTTCAGCTCGCGGTTGTCGTCCGCGAACAGGATCTTCCACTTTCTGGTCGTTTGACCTTCCATGTCTTTCCCGGACTAGGCGCCGATCACCCGGACAATGTCCGCCCCCCCGAGCTCGTCCCTCACCTCCTCGGCCTTCTTCCCACTGGGAAGGATAAAGCCCGGTGCGATCTCTGCAAGGGGATGGACGACGAACGCCCGCTTTTCCATCCTCGGGTGAGGGACCTCGAGGCGGGGCCCCTTGATGCGCCTGCCCTCTATGAACAGGATGTCGATGTCCACGGTCCTCGGCGCGTTCTTGTAGGGCCTGCGCCTTCCCAGGGCCCTCTCCACCTCCAGGCACACGTCGAGGAGTCCCAGCGGCCCTCCCCGAAACGTGAATTCCGCAACCATGTTGTAGTATGGACGCTGGGGGCCCGGCACCTCAACCGGCACGGTCTCGTACACCCTCGAGACGCGGCCGATGGTCACTCCCCTGGCCTGAAGCTCCTCTCTCGCAAGGGCGAGATGCAGGGCCCTGTCGCCCTCGTTGGAACCGATGCCGAGGTATCCTCTTATCATTCCACGTGGTTTCTCAGCGTGCCTATGTGTTCGACAGTGACGCAGATCTCGTCGCCCTTGTTCATGGGGCCGATCCCCGAGGGCGTGCCGGTCGCGATCACGTCGAAGGGCATGAGCGTCATGACGGACGAGACGAACGCCACGAGCTCGAAACAGTCGAACACGAGGTTCTTGGTGTTCGACTCCTGCACGACCCTCCCGTTCAGGCTCGCCGTGATGGCGAGACCGTGCGGATCCCCTACCGAGAGATCCACCCACGGCCCGATGGGTGCGAACGTGTCGAAGGACTTGGCGCGTGTCCACTGGCCGTCCTTTGCCTGGAGGTCGCGCGCGGTGACGTCGTTGAAGCACGTGTACCCGAGGATGTACTCGGGTGCGCTGGATCTGTCCACGTTTCTGCACCGCTTCTTGATGACGATCGCGAGCTCCGCCTCGTAGTCGAGCCGGCCTGCCATGGGCGGGTGGACGATCGCGTCCCCGGGGCCGATGACGCTCGTGGACGGCTTCATGAAGAGGATGGGCTCATCCGGGAGGCTCAGGCCCAGTTCCCTTGCGTGGTCACGGTAATTGAGCCCCACGGCCACGATCTTCCCGGGCTCGACAGGGGCCAGGAGCCTCTCCACGGCGAGCTCCCCCCCCTTGTCGAAGGTCTCCGGGTCCCACCGACGGAAGGTCACCCTGTCTTCCGAGCAGAACCAGGCCCTCTCCCCCGTCCTGGTGATGCACCTACCGACGACCATGCTCGAAACCCAGTACGTCCTTCATGGTATACAGCCCGGCGGGCCTGGACGTGATCCACAGGGCGGCCCTGACGGCCCCGCGCGCGAAGTTTTCGCGGGTGTGCGCCCTGTGGGTGATCTCGATGCGCTCGCCCGGGCCTGCAAAGATCACGGTGTGATCGCCCACGATGTCGCCGGCCCGAACCGTCTGGATGCCGATCTCTCCCACCGGCCTCTCCCCGATGATCCCCTGGCGGGAAAACCGGGCCCTCTGCGAGAGTTCCACGCCCCTGCCCTGTGCCAGGGCCTGTGCCAGCGCCAGCGCCGTCCCCGAGGGTGCGTCCTTCTTCATCCTGTGGTGGGCCTCCACGATCTCCGCGTCGTAGGTGTCGTCGAGCACCCGGCCGAGTTCCTCCACGACCCTCAACAGGACGTTCACCCCGACGCTCATGTTGGGGGACAGCACGATGGGGACCCTCTGCGCGCAGGCCTCCAGGACCCTTTTCTCCTCGTCCGTGAACCCCGTGGTCCCGATGACCATCGCCTTTCTCGCGCCGCTGGCGTACCGGGCAACGCCGAGGGTCACGGCCGGCAACGAGAAGTCCACGATGCAATCGCACGGGCCGAACGCCTCGTCCACCTGACCGCTCACCCTCACGCCCACGGCCCCCACGCCGAGGACCTCTCCCGCGTCCCTGCCCACGAAGGGGTGGGACGGCGCCTCGAGAGCGCCTGCAAGTTCCAGGTCACGC
Source organism: Deltaproteobacteria bacterium (assembly GCA_029552245.1). Classification (GTDB taxonomy): domain Bacteria; phylum Desulfobacterota; class Desulfomonilia; order UBA1062; family UBA1062; genus MWEI01. The sequence goes on along the minus strand of JAKPDW010000025.1, from coordinate 74,145 downwards.
TCGGCCAGAACGAGCCTCCCGACGGCGGAGCCCATCCTCCCGCCTATGCCGACCACGCCTATCCTCGTCATGGGTCTCTCCGGGCCTTCCCCTTCAGATGCATCCGTACCGGGCGAGCACGGACGCGAGCCTCTCGCGGTTCGCCCCGGACATGGGGCACAGGGGGAGCCTGAACTCCTCCCTGACCTTTCCCATCATCGCCAGGGCGGTCTTCACGGGGATCGGGTTGGTCTCGATGAACAGTGCCTGGTTGATCTCCAGCAGATCGAGGTGGATCGTGCGCGCCGTCTCGGCGTCCCCCTTCAGCCAGGCGTCGCAGAGCGTCGAGACCTTCGAGGGCAGCACGTTCGCGGTCACGGATATCGCGCCCTTGCCCCCCAGGCAGAGGATGGGGTAGTTGAGCGCGTCGTCGCCCGAGAGCACGGCGAAGTCTCCAGGGGTGTCGCGCACGATCTGCGAACACTTCACCAGGTCGCCGCTCGCCTCCTTGATGCCGACTATGGTGTCTATCTTCGAGAGCTCGATCGTCGTCTCCGCGGCGAGGTTCACACCCGTCCGACCGGGCACGTTGTAGAGGATCAGGGGGATGTCGCAGGACGCCGCCACCTGCTTGTAGTGCTCGTAGAGCCCCTTCTGGGTGGGCTTGTTGTAGTAGGGCGTGATCAGGAGGGCGGCATCGGCCCCGGCCTTCATCGCGTGCCTCGTCAGCCTCACGGCCTCGTCCGTCGAGTTGGAGCCCGTACCCGCGATCACCTTCACGCGGCCCGCCACGAGATCCACCGTGAGATCGATGAGGCGTTCGTGCTCCTCGTGAGTCAGCGTCGCCGACTCCCCGGTGGTCCCGCACGGCACTATCCCGCTGACGCCGCCTGCGATCACGTCCTCTATCAGACGCGCGTACGCAGGCTCGTCTATCCCGCCGCCGTCAAAGGGCGTGACGATGGCGACTATCGCACCTGAGAACATCGAGTTTCCCCCCTCTCGAACATCTCGTCCGGGATGACCTCTCCGGCGACGAGATCCTCGTAAGACTGCCTCCTTACTACCACACATGATCTCTCGCCATCCACCAGAACCTCGGGCGGCTTGGGCCTCGAGTTGTAGTTCGACGCCATGGTGAATCCGTAGGCCCCCGCGCTCATGACCGCGATGAGGTCCCCGCGGCCGAGCCGCACGAGATCCCTGTCTTTCGCCAGGAAATCGCTCGACTCGCATATGGGCCCCACCACGTCGACCCTCTCCTTGGGACCGGACTTCTTCTCGAGGGGGACGATCTCGTGCCAGGCGTTGTAGAGCGCGGGCCTGATGAGGTCGTTCATTCCTGCATCGACAATGATGAAGGTCTTTTCAGCGGTCTCCTTCCGGTACAGCACGCGCGTGACGAGAACGCCCGCGTTGCCGACGATCACCCTGCCGGGCTCGAACACGAGCTTCAGGTCCAGCCCCTTCACCGCCTCGATCACCGCGGCGCCGTATTCCCGCGGGTGCGGAGGCTGCTCCGTCGAGTACGTTATGCCGAGCCCGCCGCCCAGGTCGAGGTAGGAAAACCCTATCCCGAGGCGCCTCAAGTCGCTTATGAGGGTCTTGAGGCGCTCTATGGCGTCGATGAAGGGTGCGATATCCGTGAGCTGGCTGCCGATGTGACAGTCTATGCCCACGATCTCTATGTTGGCCATGCGGCTGGCCGCCTGGTACTGCCTCACGGATGCCTCGATGTCTATGCCGAACTTGTTCTTCTTCAGGCCGGTGGAGATGTACGGGTGGGTCTGCGGATCCACGTCAGGGTTCACCCTGATGGAGACGGGCGCCTTTCTCCCCAGGACGCCCGCCCGCTCGTTGATGACAGAGAGCTCCTCGGAGCTCTCTATGTTGAACATCATGATGCCCGAGGAGATCGCCATGTCGATCTCCTCGGTCGTCTTGCCCACCCCGGAGTACACGATCTTCGTTGCGGGGATCCCGGCCTTGAGCGCGCGGAAGAGCTCCCCGCCCGAGACCACATCGGCGCCGAGCCCCTCCTTCGCCATGAGGGCGAGCACGGCCATGTTCGAGTTGGCCTTCATGGCGAAGCACGTCTGGTGATCGATGCCGGCGAGAGGCTCCTCGAAGGCCCGTATGTGCCTCTTGAGCGTCGGCAGGCTGTAGCAGTAGAACGGGGTGCCGACCTCTTCTGCTATCGCTCGAAGAGGCAACGCACCGCAGCACAGCTCTCCCGAGGCGTTGTACTCGAAGTCATGCATGAACGACGTTCCCCTTTCCTCCTACGGATTCGCCCTGGGCCCCTCCACGATACGGGGCGGCCCCGTCCAGGCTCCCCCAGCGGCGACCACCCTGACCCTGTACACCATGGGGCCGGCGGCCGGTTCCCTGTCCCTGAGCTCGACCGACCGCGGCGCATCGACCGTCTGCTCGTCCTTTGGCGCCAGGCCCTCCAGGCATTGGGGGCAGTCCCCCACGGCCTTGCCGAGAAGGGTCACCTTCCCGGCCACGGTGCACGTGACGCGCACCACGACCTCGCCTCGTTCGTACCACGCATCCGAGATGCGGGCCGGCTCCACCTGTTCGGGGGGCAAGGGGGGGAGCTTCCTGCCGCAGCCGGTGCAGGCAACGAGGATCGAGATCGCCAAGACGACGAGTACGGCCTCACGCGCCACGACGGATCCCCTCGAGGATCGCGCGGGCTTCGTCGAGGGCCGCCCGGACGTTGGGCCTCGCCGTCCCGCCCATGCTCGTCCTCCTGTCGACCGAGACCCGAGGGTCGATCACCTCGAACACGCCCGGCTCGAAGAGGGGGGAGAACGCCTTGAGATCCTCCAGGGTGAGGTCGGAGAACACCTTGGAGGTTCGCAGACAGTGCGAGACGATCTCCCCCGTCACCCTGTGCGCATCCCTGAAGGGCATCCCCCTCGAGGCCAGGTAATCGGCGAGGTCGGTGGCCGTGATGAAGCCCTCTTTCAGGGACCGCTCGATGCCCGGCCCGTTCGGCTCCATGCCCCTGACGAGCCCGGCCATCACGTCGAGGCACGCACAGGTGGTGTCGAGGCTCCTGAAGAGCGGCCCCTTGTCCTCCTGCATGTCCCGGTTGTAGGCCAGGGGAAGGCCTTTCATCATGGTGAGCAGCGCCACGAGATCTCCGTACACGGTGCCCGTCTTGCCCCTGACGAGCTCGGCCACGTCAGGGTTCTTCTTCTGGGGCATGATGGAGCTGCCCGTACAGTAGGCGTCCGGCAGCTCCACGAAGGAGAAGGGCTGGGAGTTCCAGATGACGATCTCCTCCGCGAGCCTGCTCAAGTGCATCATGATCACGGCGCACAAAAAGGTCGCCTCCAGGGCGAAGTCCCTGTCGCTCACGGCATCGATCGAGTTCCGTGCCACAGCCGTGAACCCGAGATCGTACGCGGTCGAGAGCCTGTCTATACCATGGGGTGTGCCGGCCAGCGCAGCGCTGCCCAGCGGCATCACGTTGACCCTCTCCATGACCTGGCTCACCCGCTCGCGGTCCCTGAGCGCCATCTCGAAGTACGCCAGCAGGTGATGGGCGAGGCTCACGGGCTGCGCATGCTGCAGGTGGGTCATCCCCGGGATGATCGTGTCCACGTGTTCTGCGGCCTTGTCGAGGACCGCGTCCATGAACGACTCCAGTCCCGATGCGATCCTTTCCAGCGCCTTGCGCGTGTAGAGCCTGAGATCGGTGACCACCTGGTCGTTCCTGCTGCGCGCTGTGTGGAGTTTCTTCCCCGCCTCCCCGATCCTCCTGGTCAGCTCGACCTCGATGTTCATGTGCACGTCCTCGAGGCCGGGATCGAAGACGAACGAGCCGCTCTCTATGTCCTGCCTGATGGCGTCGAGCCCGCCGAGGATGGCCTCCACCTCGGCCTCACCGAGAATGCCGCGGCGGCCGAGCATCCTCGCGTGCGCCTTGCTCGCCTCGATGTCCTCGAGGTAGAGCCTTGCGTCCACGTCCACCGAAGACGTGAACCTCTCGACAAGCTTCTCGGTCTCCTGGGAGAAGCGGCCGGACCAGGGTTTCCCCTTCATTTTCTCACCTTCGCCCTCACCTTGAGCCTGAGCGCGTTGATCCTGATGAACCCTCCCGCGTCCTTCTGGTCGTACACCTCGTCCTCGCCGAACGTGGCGATCTCCGGGTCGTAGAGTGAGACCTTCGCCCTCCTCCCGGTCACCATGCAGGAGCCCTTGTAGAGCTTGACGCGGACGTCTCCCGTGACCCCCTTCTGGGTCTCGTCGATGAGCTTCTGGAGCACCTCCCTCTCCGGCGAGAACCAGTACCCATTGTACACCAGGGTTGCGTAGCGGGGCATGAGCTCGTCGCGCAGGTGCATGACCTCCCTGTCCATGGTGATCTGCTCGATCCCGCGGTGCGCGACCTTGAGGATGGTCCCGCCGGGTGTCTCGTACACGCCCCTGGACTTCATGCCCACGTAACGGTTCTCCACGATGTCCACGCGGCCCACGCCGTTGGCCCCGCCCACGGCGTTGAGATGCGCCAGGAGCCTCGCTGGGCTCATCTTCTTCCCGTCGACGGCCACCGGGTCTCCGTCCTTGAAGGAGACGACGAGGGTGGTCGGCCTGTCGGGAGCCTTCTCGGGCGAGCGGGTCAGCACGAACATGTCCTCGGCGGGCTCGTTCCAGAGGTCCTCGAGCACCCCCCCCTCGAAGCTTATGTGCAGCAGGTTGCGGTCCATGCTGTAAGGCTTCTTCTTCGTGACAGGGACCTCTATGCCGTGCTTCTTGGCGTAATCGATCATCTTCTCCCTGGACCTGAGCGTCCACTCGTCCATCTTCCACGGCGCAATGACCTTGAGATCCGGCTCGAGCGCCCAGACGCCGAGCTCGAACCGCACCTGGTCGTTGCCCTTGCCCGTCGCCCCGTGTGCAACCGCGAAGGCCTTTTCCTTCCTGGCGATCTCCACGAGCCTCTTGGCTATGAGAGGCCTGGCCAGGGACGTCCCGAGGAGGTAGGTCCCCTCGTACGCCACGTCCGCCCTGTAGGCGGGAAACACGTAATCCCGCACGAACTCCTCTCTCAGGTCCTCGACGTAGACCTTCCTGGCGCCGGTCTTCTTCGCCTTCTCCTCGATGCCCTCGAGCTCCTCGGCCTGGCCGAGGTCGGCCACGAAGCAGATCACCTCGTAGCCGAACTCGTCGACAAGCCACTTGAGGATGACCGACGTGTCCAGCCCACCGGAGTATGCCAGCACCACCTTCCTGCCGTTCTTCTTCATGTCTCGCCCCCTCAGCCGTTGAGTAAGAAATCGAGTATCGCTTCCTGGACATACAGCCTGTTCAGGGCCTGCTCCCACACGATGGAACGCCCGCCCTCGAGAACCTCATCCGTGACCTCCTCGCCCCTGTGCGCCGGCAGACAGTGCATGAACACGGCCCGTGGATCGGCCCGGGACATGACCCGTTCGTCCACGCGGAAGGGCTCGAACACCCGTGCCCTTGTTTGCGCCTCGTCCTCCCTGCCCATGCTCGCCCAGACGTCCGTGTTCACCGCGATCGCCCCTTCGGCCGCCTCCATGGGGTCTCTCACGATACGCACCTTCGCGCCGTCCGAGACGGCCGAACTCACCACGTACGCGTCCGGATCGTACCCCTCGGGACAGGCGAGCACAAGCTCGAATCCCAGCACGGCGGCGGCGTTTATCCACGAGTTCGCCATGTTGTTGCCGTCACCTATCCAGGCCACCTTCCTGCCCCTGATACCGCCGAAACGCCCCTCGAGCGTGAAGCAGTCCGACAGGACCTGGCAGGGGTGGAACCGGTCGGTGAGCGCATTGACCACGGGCACCGAGGCCCACCTAGCCATTTCCTCGATGCGGTCGTGCCCGTAGGTGCGCATGACGATGGCGTCGCAGTAACCGGAGAGGATCCTCGCCGTGTCGCTGAGGGGCTCCCCCCTGGCGATCTGCGACCCCTCGACCCCGAGCACCACGGGGTGTCCGCCCATCCTCGCCACACCGACCTCGAAGGACACCCTGGTCCGTGTCGACGCCTTTTCGAAGACGAGCACCACCGACCTGCCGGAGAGTCTCCCCGCAGGGATCGCGTCCCTGAACCTGCGCGCCCGGTCGAAAATCTCCCCGATCTCCTCCGCCTGGAGGTCCCTTATGGTGAGAAAATCCCTGTGTTCCATCACAAGCCCTTCTCTCCGAGGATGGCGTCTATGGCCTCGACGCCCTTGTCTATCTCTTCCCGGCTCACCACCAGCGGCGGGGTCAGCCTGAGCACCCTGCCTTGGATGACGTTGAGGAGAACCCCGTGCCTGAGCCCCTCGGCCGGCAGGAACGAAACGTCGCACGAAAACTCCACCCCGGTCATGAGCCCCCTGCCCCTGACCTCTACGATCGACGGGTGCGACGGCGCGAGGCCGTTCAGGCGCTCCATGAGATACTCCCCGAGCTCATGAGCCCTCGCGGGGATGTCTTCTCTGAGCATGACCGAAAGCGTCGCGTGCGCGGCCGCCATGGCCAGCGGGTTCCCGCCGAAGGTCGATGCATGCGAACCGGGCGTCATCACGTCTGCGAGCTCGGGCCTCGCGAGGACGGCCCCGACGGGGAACCCGTTCCCGAGAGCCTTTGCGAGGGTCATGACGTCGGGCGTGATCCCCTCGTGCTGATGCGCGAAGAACCTGCCCGTGCGGCCCATGCCCGTCTGCACCTCGTCGAGCACGAGGAGTATCCCCGCGGCGTCGCATATCCTGCGGACCTTCTCGAAATACCCCCCCGGCGGCACCCTGATGCCGCCCTCTCCCTGGATGGGCTCGAGCATGACGCCGCCCACATCGCCGTCGATGGAGGCCTCCAGCGCCTCGATGTCCCCGTAGGGGACGGTCGAGAACCCTTCGGGGATCGGGTCGAACCCTTGCCGGTACTTTTCCTGTCCAGTGGCTGCGAGCGTCGCCAACGTCCTGCCGTGGAAGGATTCCCGCGCGGTGATGATGCGGGGCTTGGGCTTGCCCCTGGAGCGCGCCGCCCTCCTCACGAGCTTGATCGCCCCCTCGTTGGCCTCGGCTCCCGAGTTGCAGAAGAAGACCTTCGCCTCGAAGGCGTTGTCGGCCAACATCTTCGCGACCGTCTCCTGAAGGGGGATCTCGTAGAGGTTCGAGCAGTGGAAGAGCTTCTCCGCCTGGTCCTTGACCGCCGCGACCACTTCAGGGTGCGCATGTCCGAGGTTGCACACCGCGATGCCCGAGACGAGGTCGAGGTACCCTCTGCCGCTTTCGTCGTAGAGCCTGCAGCCCTGGCCCCTCACGAACCTGACGGGCTGCCTGGCGTAGGTCCCCATCACGTGTTCCACGGTTCTCACCCCTTCACGACCTGCGTGCCTATGCCCGAGTCGGTGAAGAGCTCGAGCATGATGGAGTACGGCACGCGGCCGTCCACGATGTGCGCCTTGACGACGCCCGCCTCCAGCGCCTCGACGCAGCACTCCAGCTTGGGGATCATCCCTCCCGTGACCACGCCGCGTTTGACCAGCGCCGGGATCTCGGACGTGGTGAGACTCGAGATGAGCCGCCCGTCCGCATCCAGCACCCCGGCCTCGTCGGTGAGGATGACGAGCTTCTCCACCTTCAGGCGCGCCGCGATGCCCGAGGCGACGGTGTCCGCGTTGATGTTGTAGGTGAGCCCGTCGGAACCCACCCCGGAGGGCGCGATCACCGCGACGTACCCGGCCTTCTCGACCGCGTCGATAACCGACGGGTCTATCTCCTCGACCTCTCCCACGTGGCCGATGTCCAGGTCCCTCGTCACCGTCCCGTCGGGGTGGGTGCGGCTGGAGTAGAGCTTCCTCGCCCTGATGAGCCGCCCGTCCTTGCCCGACAGCCCCACGGCCCTCCCCCCCTCGGCGTTTATGAGGTGGACGATCTCCTTGTTGATCCCACCGGCGAGCACCATCTCCACCACGTCCATGGTCTTGGCGTCGGTGACGCGCTTGCCCTCGACGAACCGCGTCTCGATGCCCATCATGTCGAGCATGGAGGTGATCTGGGGCCCGCCTCCGTGGACGACGACCACCTGGATGCCGATGTGCTGGAACAGGACGATCTGGCGGGCGAAGAGCCTCTTGAGCTCCGGGTCCACCATGGCGTGGCCGCCGTACTTGACCACGACCCTCCTGCCCCACAAATCCCTGATGTAAGGCAGCGCTTCCACCAGGACCTTCGCCCTCTGAATGGCATGTTCCATGGGTTCGCACCCCTTGCGGCACAGCTCTCGGTACAACGTCCGCCGCGGGCGGCTTTACCGTCGCCCACGGGAAAGCAGTTTTTTATCCAAATCCTCGAGAAAAGAAAAGGGGAAAATACGGCCTCTGGCGCATCTCACCAGGGGCCGCCGGGGGACCTCCCCGAGGGGACCGAGACATGCCCGATGTTCATCGACGACGCGACAAGGGGCTCGCGTGCACCCCTTTCACTTCGCCCGTGTGCCCTGCCCCTTTGCCCCTTCACCACCTGACAACAACGCGGCGGCATTCTTGGGGAAGATCTCGGAGAGCCTCTTCGTGAGGACGCGCAGGAGGAGGTCCATGACGCGCCTGGGCGTGATGCGGACGAGCGAGAGGTAGAGGACCTTGTTGAACACCCCCGGGACGTAGCGCGGACGTCCGCCGAGAAAGGCGTCCACCCCCAAAGACGCCACCTTGTCTGCGTCCATGAGGGACATCTTCACGGGGACGTAGTCCGACGGCACGCCTGCATCCTCGATGAGATGCGTCCTGGTGAAGGGCGGGTTGAGCGTCGCGACGACCACCTTGCTCCTCGGTGGGAGCTCCAGGCGTACGGCCTCGGTGAGGCTCTGGGTGAAGGCCTTCGTCGCCGCGTAGAGGGCGAGCATCGGCACGGGCTGGAAGGCGGAGACCGAGGATACGTTGAGGACACCCCCCTCGTCCCTCGCGATCATGGGGGGGAGAAAGAGCCTGCACATCTTCGCGTACGCCATGCAGTTGAGCAGGATTACCGACTCCAGGCGCTCCGGCGGCATGTCCCCGAACCTTCCGTACCAGCACACGCCTGCGTTGTTCACCAGGATGCTCACCTCGATCCCTGCCGCAGCCACGCTTTGATACACACGTTCAGGCCCGTCGTCCTCCGTGAGGTCGCACAGGCACTTCAGGGTCCTCGTCCCGTGCCTGGCCGCAAGCCGGGCTGCGAACTCCGAAAGGGCCGCCTCCTGGGCGGAGAGATCCACCAAAACCAGGTTCGCCCCCCTCTCCGCGAACCGGGAAGCCAGCGCGCGGCCGATACCCATGGCCGCGCCCGTCACCAGCACATGCCTGCCCTTGGGATCCATGTCACCTCCTCGCATGTCAGCGCCCCTTCACGGAGCGCACGAAATCCTCGAACGCCTCCCTCGTGGTGTACCTGAACGCGTATCCCAGCTCCCGCTTGACCTTTTCGTTGCTCACGATCCACGGGTATATGGTGAGCTTCAGGCTGGAGCTGGGGAACTCCGTGAGGAACCTCATCCTGAGCTTCCAGGCGATCTCGTTGAGCGGCCCCAGGAGCCATAGAGGGAGCCTCAGGGGGATGGAGCCGAGCATCGCGAGCATCTCGTCGAACGTCATGGTCCCGTCTGCGGCGAGGTTGTAGACCCCCCCCTTCCTGTTTTTCGCGAGCAGGAAGATGATCTCCACGAGATCGTCCTCGTGGATGAACTGGAAGGGGGCCGTCTTGTCGGGCAGCATGCAGATCTTCCTGCAGAGGTGCCTGGCGAGCGGGTTCGCAAACCCCGGGCCCACCACGAAACAGGGCCTTATGACCGTGAAGAGCGTTTCCGGGTGCTCGGCTGAGAACCCCTCAAGCCACTCCTCGATCTCGCGCTTGTTCTTCGCGTAGGTGAAGTCCTCGTTTCCCTTGAGCGGGCTTTCCTCGGTCAGGACCGGCGGGTTGTCGGGGTGAAACCCGTAGGCGGTGGCCGACGAGCACTCGACGACCTGCTCCACGTTATGGCGCACGGCGGTCTGAAAGACGTTCTTCGTGCCGTTCACGTTGATGTCTTCCATGAGGGCCGTGTCGTGGATGGGTGGCAGGATGTAGGCGGCGTGTACAACGGTGTCTATGTTCCTCCCCTCGAAGACAGGGTCCAGCGGGTCCCTCACGTCCCTGGCCAGGAACTCGAGCCTGGGCGAAGAGAACCCGGGCCGCCGGATGTCGACGCCGGTGATGCTCTCGACGCAGGTCTCGGCAGCAAGGCGTTCCACGAGCTTTTTGCCGAAGTACCCCGACACGCCGGTGACGAGAACATTCTTCATGCACGGCCCCTAACGCAACGCGGAGAGAACGGGGACGGGGCGGTGTCTTTCCCCATGGGGCCCGAGAGGCGACGGGCCCATCGAGAAGCGGCCGCCCGCAGGGCCTGGGTCGCAGCCGCCCATGACCCTGAACCCGCCCGCTCCTTGTCGACGAAGGCCGACCTGTCCCATGCGGGTCCCCGGGCGGCTCACTCCACCCACATGACCCTCGGCTTCTCCCTGTCCACGGCCTTGTCCACCCTGGTCGCGGGGTAGCCCAGCGTCAACACGGTGCAGGGGTTGTCGTACGGCCACCCGATTCCCAGCGCAGGCCAGAACTTCTTCGTCGCCGGGTCCATCTTGAGGGCGGTGGAGACGAACCCCACGTAACACGTCCCGAGGCCGAGCGAGTGCGCCGCCAGGACCATGTTCTGCGCACAGATGCCGATGTCCAGCGAGGCATCGGAGATGTGCATGTGGTGTGCAATGAGGAAGATGGCGCACGGCGCGTCGAAGAACACGCTCAGGGGCTGCTTCTTGAACTTCGGCGTGAGCAGGGCCTGTATGGCCACCATGGGCCTCTGGTCTATCCCCTCGGGCTTCACGATGGCGAGCGTCTTCTTGAGGAAGGTCCTCACGGGGCCTTTGCCTTGGTAGAGCTTCGTGAAGAGGTTCAGGAACTTCAGCGTGGAGGCGCTGATCTGGTTCAACAGTTCCTTGTTCGTCACCACCGTGAACTTCCATCCCTGGCAGTTGCCGGCCGACGGCGCGAACCTCCCGGCCTCAAGCACCCGGTGGATGAGTTCCTTGGGGACGGGCTTGTCCTTGTACACGCGGACGGATCTCCTCGTGTAGATCACCTTCTCCACGGGGGTGAGCTTGTCCTCGAGAGCGGAGAAGTCCGCTGGCCTCTCCGTCATGAGCGGGTTCGGCATGCCGTCCCCGTGGCCCTCCGGGTAGTCGAAGTCATAGGCCCACCTGCCCTTGTCCACCCGGTAGAAGTGGTTGAAGACGAGGGCCCCCGTGGGGCAGACCGCCTCGCAGTTGTGGCAGGCGATGCAGATCTTCCCGAAGTAGGGGAGACCCGTAAAGCGGGGCTTCTTGTCCACGAGCTCGATGGACTGCGTCGGACACTGCCTCACGCACATGCCGCATCCCGTGCACTTCTCCTGGTCGACCTCGATGGAAAACGGCCTCGTTTCCACCGGCGGATCGCTCAGGTACCTGAACTTCTTCGGCTGGAAAGATCCTCCCATACGCGTCCCCTTTCCTTTCCTGTGTCATCGGGCCCGAAAAGGCGCATCTTGCGCCTTCCGGGCCCCCCATGCACTTTGTCTCAGGCCTTCTCCAGAATATGGATGCACATGGCGGCCTCTTCCACGCCGAGGTTTCCCCCGCCGTTCTCGGTGAGCCCGATGCGTGCGCCTTCGACCTGGCGCTTGCCGGCCTCTCCCCTGAGCTGCTCCACGATCTCGTGAATCTGCGCGAGGCCGGAGGCGCCGATGGGGTGTCCCCTGCACTCGAGGCCGCCGCTCGTGTTCACTGGTATCCTTCCGCCGAGCGTCGTGGCACCCGACTCGGCGAGGATCCCGCCCTCGCCCGGCTTGCAGAACCCCATGGCCTCGTACTGGTGGAGCTCCCCGTATGACGTGGCGTCGTGGAGCTCCGCCACGTCGATGTCCGACGGCCCGACGCCGGCGATCTCGTAGGCCTTCTTGGAGAGCCTTTCTCCTATGTCCTCGCCGTCGAGGTCACGGTGCGTCCCGGATCCGAGCACCGAGGCCCTGATCCTCACCGGGCGCGCGCCGGAGAGCTTTCTCAGGAACCTCTCGGAGCACAGGATCGCAGCCGCAGCACCGTCACCCACAGGGGCGCACATCGGCACCGTCAAGGGGTAGGTGACGGGCCTGGCGTTCATGACCTCGTCCACGGTCATGGGTTCCTGGTACTGGGCCTTGGGGTTGAGCGATCCGTGGAAGTGGTTCTTCGAGCAGATCACCGCGAGCTGCCGTTTCGTGGATCCGTACTTCTTCATGTGCCACCGTGCACCCATCGCATAGGCATCCATGAAGATGCTCCTGCCCTCTCCGGGGGGCGTCTCCCCGTCCGGCAGCCGGAAATCGAGCTTCTTGGTGAGCTCCATGAACATGTTGATGTGACTCTCGAGGTTCTCGACGTCCATGCACGTCGCGTAGGCGCTGAGAGAGAGGGCCTTGTTCTGGTGTGTAATCTTCTCGGAGCCGAGCGCGAGCACCACGTCGTACATCCCCGCCTTGATCGCGGTGTAGCCGAGGTGCACGGCGGTGGAGGCCCCGGCGCAGGCGTTCTCGCAGTTGACAATGGGGATGCCGTTCATGTCGATGTCCCAGAGCATGACCTCGCCCTTGATGGAATGCTGGTTGGAAAACATGCCCCAGAACGTGTTCGAGACGTAGGCCGCCTCGATGGCCTCTTTGGGTATCCCCGCGTCCTTCAGGACGAGGTCGAAGGCCTCCTTCGCCATGCCCCTCACGGATCCGTCGAGGTACTTGCCGAACCTGATCATGCCCACGCCGATGATGTACACGTCACTCATGGATGCCTCCTGGCGATGAAAGTGTCTCCTGTGCCTGCAACCCGGCTCCCCATGTGTCTCAGTACGGCCGCTCGCCGAAGAGGATCTCGTGCCCCACGGCAAGCGTCAGGGTCTCGTTGGATCCGTCCTCGATCCTCGTGGACGTGATGTCCCTGAAGAGCTTCTCGATGTGGTATTCCTTGGAGAGCCCGTTCCCTCCGAAGATCTGCAGCGCGTTCTGGGCGACGTCGAAGGCTGTGCGCGAGCAGAAGATCTTGGACACCATCGAGTACGTGGTGTGCGGCGGGAAGCTCCAGAGGTTGTAGTTCAGGACGTTCCTGGAGAGTTGCCTGGCGGCCTCGATCTCGATGAACATCTCCGCGAGGCGCCTCTGGATGTCCTGGTGCTCGCACAGCGGCTTGCCGCCCTGGACACGTTCCCTCGTGTAGGTGAGCGTCTCCTCGAACGCGGCCCTGGCTCCTCCCAGGCACATGACCGCCATGTGGGCGTTCGCCGCCCCCAGCACGAGGTCGGTCATCTGCTCGTAGGCGTCCGCGGTGCAGACGATGCGTTCCTTCGGCACCCTCACGTCGTCGAAGTAGATCTCCCCCTGCGGCAGATCTCTCTGGCCGATCTTCTCGAGCGCCTTGCCCCTGGACACGCCCGGGACGGTCAGGTCGGCGATCGCTATCCCCCCGCCTGCAAGACCCTTGGACGGGTCCGTGCCGAAAAACAACAGGGCCATGGTCGCCGTGGTCCCGTTCGAGACCCATGCGGCCTTCTGGCCGTTCAGGATCCAGTCGTCGCCATCGGGCTTGCCCACGAGCTGGTGGGTGATCCTGGGGTTATGGAAGTGGTCCTGGTAGGGCGTGAGGATGTCGGAGCCGTGCTCGGGCTCGGTGATCGCCCAGCATCCCAGCAGGGAACAGTCCCTGTCGGCCACGTAGGGTTGTATGATGAGCTCCTCGAGCTCCGGGTAGTCGGGCAGGATGAGCGAGGTGAAGAACGAGGGGAACACGTCCACGCCGCAGGCGACCGCCAGCCCTATGCTGCCCGCCGCCATCTCCTCGAAGAAGATGTGGAGCCCCAGCGGGTCGAGCCCTATGCCTCCCAGTTCCTCGGGTATGAAGATGGTGTGGTAGCCCAGCTCGTGCATCTTGCGCATGACCGTCCAGTAGGGCGACCCCTCCTTGATCACGTCGAGGGCGCTCATCTTGTCGAGCTCGATGGATGCGGGTTTCACCACCTCGTTGACGAACTTCCTCACCTGTTTCTTGAGGGCCTCGTGATCGTCGTTCAGGACGATCTGGTCTGCGCACTGCAGGTCGAGGTAATCGTAAGCCATCTGTTTCTCCTCCTTCAGCGATTGTCAAACTGCGAACCTGTCACAGCCTGTAAACGTTCGGTGCGTCCTTTCGGAACTCCTCCTTGAGAAGCCGGTCGAGATTCTTCTCCGAGGCAGACTTGGGGATCTCCTCCACGACCTGCAGGAACTGGGGGATGGAGTTCTTCTCCAGGCTCTTCTCGAGGGCCGACCGTACCTTGCCGAGGTCGAGCGCCACCCCGGGGACGAGCACGACGGCCGCGACGATGTCGCTCTCGCCCGGCGCGCCCGTCTCGGCGGGGATGCCGTAAACGCACACGTCGGACACCTCGGGGAGTTCGGCCAGCGCCTTCTCCACGTACTCGGGCAGGATGAAATCGCCGTGGCGCCTGAGACCGCCTCCCTTGCGGAAGTCGAAGTAGAACCAGCCATTCTCGTCCCTGTGACACATGTCCCCGGTCCTCAAGACCCCACCCCTGGTCTTTTCCTCCGAAGCCTTCTTCTTGCCCAGGTACTCGACCTCCGCTTTTCCCTGCTTGGGGACGACGATGAGCTCGCCGATCTCCCCGGGGGCACACTCGGTGTCGTCCTCCCGGACCACCTTCATCTCCATGATCCCCTCGATGGGCTTCCCGAAAGACCCGATGGGCCCCACACCAGGCGGGTTGTGGGCGAATCCCCCCTCGACCGCGCCGTACCACTCGTGGATCTTCACGTTGAAACGCTTCTCGAAATCCTCCCAGATGCTCCTGGGGGTCCCTGCGCTGAGAACGACCCTCACGGGGTTGTCCGCGTCGTCCGGCCTCCTGGGCTCGCTGTAGAGCCCCATCATCATTCCTCCCAGGAGCGAGAACGTGGTGCATCCGTGCTTCCTGCAGATGTCCCACAGCCTGCTCTTGGTGAACTTTCTGCTGATCACCGCGGGGATCGAGAGCATGAGCGAAGGGACTAGGGTCACGGCCTGGGCGTTGCCGTGGGTCAGCGAAAGCCCCGTGTACAGCTTGTCCTGCTCGGTGTACTGCCACACGAACTGCGCGAGCATGGTGAACATGGGGAGGCGGTTTCCCTTGATGACCACGCCCTTGGGGTCCCCGGTGGTGCCGGACGTGTAGATGACCTCGAGCGGGATGTTCAGATCCTTGTTCGCGTCGTCCGGGAGGGATGCGTCAGGTCCCTCGAGGATCTCGTTGAGCGAGGGGTAGCCCTTGACGACCTCCTCGCCGAAGCCCTCCTTGTAGCACACCCCGATGACCTTGACATCCTTGAGCTCGGAAAGGCTCGCGAGGACCTCCGGGGCGAACTCGGCCGTAAAGATCACGCCCTTGGAGGACGAATCCCTGATCTGGTAGCTCAGCTTGCTCCCCTTCGAACGGGGATCGATGGGCACCACGACCGCTCCGGTCATGGAGGCGGCTATCATCGCATAGAGGAACTCGGGGTGGTTCCGCATGACGAGGCTGAACCTGTCCCCCTTGCCGATGCCCGCCTTCCTGAGGGCAGAGGCCACCTTGCAGGCCCCCCGGTAGATGTCCTCGTAGGTCAGGACCTCGTCGGCGAGACCCTCGCCGTTCTCGAAGGTGAGGATGGGGAAGTCGGGCTTCTTCTCCACCTTCTGGAGCAGTTCATCATACAACAGGCCAGCGACGGATTGCTCGGACATGGTTGGACCCCCTCTTCGTGATGTGCTCGCCCCGCTCTTCGCGGGGGCGCGGCGGATTCCCCCTAGAGGCCGTGCTTCTTCATGTACTCGGGGTACATATCGTAGGCCGGCTTCACCAAGGGCAGCAGCTTCATGACCTTGGCTATGTTTCCCTTGGACTTTATCTGTCTCTTTGCGAGGGCAACCGGAAGGCTCACCTCCTTCTTCCAGAAGGCATGGCAGGTGTCGCCCGCGAGCTGCATGGTGACGTCGGGCTTGAGGTTCTGCTCACCGAACTCCACACCGTCCGGGCCGACCCAGATGACCGCCTGGGGATCCGTGATCTCGAACTTGATCTGTATCCCCGCGGACTTGACGGCCTGCGAAAAATCCTGCCTTTCGTACAGGGCCTTCCAGAATCCCCCCAGCGTCTCGTACAGGTGTTCCGTGTTCTTGAAGACCGGCATGTCAACCTCCCTTTTGCGTTGATGCCCGCCCCAACGGGAGACGGGCGCGGATCTTAGATTATAATATTGACTCACATTATAACAGCAATACCCGTGCCACCGCGCGTCCCCATGCATACTAGATTATGATTCTTGAGGATATTTCACTCCACGCACACACATGGACAGGCAGTTGCACGTACACGCGTTGCAGGACCGCAAGAAAGGATTCAGGCGCCGGCTTATTTGACCAAAGATTCCAGGGAGATGGGTTATTCGCGCGAGTGCAAACGGCCTTTGCGATCGTGCATATCCAGGGGCGAGACCCTCTTCTTCTTTCGGTAGAGGGTGGAGAGGTCGAGCCCGGAGAGCTCGGAGGCCCTCCTGAGGTCACCCCCCGCCGCTTCGACCAGCCGCGAGAAGTAGGCGCGCTCGAACGCGTCACGCGCCTTCTGGTAGTCGAGCTCGAGCCCGCTTCGGCTTGCGCAGGGGGAAGGTTCCCGGTACTCCGGGGGCAGGTCTTCGACGGAGACGGGACCCCTGCCCGTGGACACCATGAGGCGCTCCACGAGGTTCGCGAGCTCCCTCACGTTCCCCTCCCACCCCTGTCTCACGAGCACATCGAGCGCCTCCCTCGAAAAGCGCCTGGGCTTCAGGTTGTTGCGCCGGCACACCCGCTCCATGAAGTGCTCGAGCAGAACCGGGACATCCTCGGGCCTTTCCCTCAAAGGCGGGATCTCGATCCTCACCACGTTGATGCGGTAGTAGAGGTCCCTGCGGAAGGCCCCCCTGGCCACGAGATCGGCCAGGTCGGTGTTGGTGGCCGACACGAGGCGGAAGTCCACGCGTATGGGCTTCGTCCCGCCCACGCGCATGATCTCGCCCTCCTGGAGGACGCGCAGGAGCTTGACCTGGAACGCCGGAGGGGTCTCTCCTATCTCGTCGAGAAAGATGGTCCCTCCGCGGGCGGCCTCGAAGTATCCCGGGGTCGTGGCGGCGGCGCCCGTGAACGCCCCCTTCTCGTACCCGAAGAGCGTCGATTCCAAGAGGGTATCCGTGAGGGCCCCGCAGTTCACCGCGAAGAACTGCGCCTTCGACCTGGGGCTCCTGGCATGGATCAGGCGGGCCAGGACCTCTTTGCCCGTTCCGGACTCCCCGAGCAGGAGCACCGGCATGTCGAGCTCGGCCGCCCTCGCCGCCATCGCCACTATCCGCTCCATCGCCTTGGAGACGAACACCAAGTCGTGCCTCGTCAGCTCCGCCTCCACCTGCCTCCTGAGCGTGGCGTTCTCCCTCATGAGCGAGCGTCTCTCGAGGCAGTTCCGGATATCGAGGAGGATCTTGTCGATGCTCGCGAACGGCTTGGTGAAGAAATCGTTCGCGCCCAGCCGCATGGCCTCGATGACCGAGTCCATGTCGCCGTAGGCGGAGATCATGATGACCATGGTGTCCTGATCGGTGGCCCTTATCCTGCGCAGCGCCTCCATCCCGTCCAGGACGGGCATGCGGATGTCCATGATGACGAGGTCGACCCCTCCCTCCGACCACAGTCGCAGGGCTTCCGCCCCGTCTTTCGCGAGCGCCAGGCGGTATCTGTCAGGCGGCAGGATGCCCTTGAAGAAGGCCCTCGTGTATTCCTCGTCGTCGACGACGAGTATGCCGGGCTTGTTCCCTTCCACGCCCCGTTCACTCCTTTGCCGGCAGCATCACGACGAAGCAGGTGCCTTTCCCGGGGGTGCTCTCCACGTCTATCCTCCCGCCGTGGTCCTGCACGATCCAGTACGCGAGGCTCAGCCCTATGCCCGTTCCCTCGTCGTCCGCCTTGGTGCTGTAGAACGGCTCGAAGATCCTCGGGATGTGTTCCTCGGGGATCCCCCTGCCGTTGTCCGCTATGGTCACCTCCACCTGAGGCACGGTGCCGTTCTGCAGGGAGCACCCCACCCGGATGACCCCGTCGTCGCCCACCGCCTCGGCGCTGTTCATGAGGATGTTCATGAAGGCCTGCTGGAGGAGGACCGGGTCCCCCCTGACACAGGGGACCACGCCGAGGTCTCGTTCCACCTTGATCTTGCCGAAACGCGGGTGTCTCGAGAGGAGCTCTATGCTCGCGCCCATCACGGCGACCACGTCGACGTCGACGTGGGTGGTGGTGTCGTGCCTGCGCGAGAACCTCAGGAGCCGGGCGATCACCTCCCTGCAATGCTCGCCCGCGTCCTTGATCATGCGCACATACTCGGCCCGCGGGTCTCCCCGTTCCATGGCGTGCATGAGCACCTCGGCGATGTTCACCACGCCCACGAGGGGGTTGTTGAGCTGGTGCGCGAGCCCGCTGACGAGCTCGCCTATGAAGGTCATCTTCTGCGACTGGATGAGGTTCTTCCTGAGCCTGTTTCGCTCCCTGATGTCCACCGCGATGAGCAGCGTCGCTATCTCCTTGCCCGTGATCTCGTCGACGATCTTGGTGGAGGAGAGCTCGACAGGGAACCCGGTTCCGTCCGCGTGAATGAGGTGCGTGGTCCCGAACCAGGGAATGCGCGCATCCACGGCGAGGAACAGCTTCGGCAGTTCTTCTTTGGGAAAGAACCGGTCCACCTTCGTGCCGTACACCTCCTCAGCCATACAGCCCAGAAGTCGTTCCGCCGTCTTGTTGAAGCTGAGGATGGTCCTGTTCTTGTCGATGGAGACGACCATGTTCGGGGAGGCGTCCAAGAGTCTCGTCAGGTACGTCCTCGAAAGCCTCAGTTCCTCGCCGGCCTTCTCAGCCTTGCGCTTCTGCCTGTAGAGTTCCTCCTCTATCTCGACGAAGATCGCCACCTTGCCGTAATCCTTGAGCCTCTTGCCGAGGAACTTGATGGTCATGTCCCGCTTGTAGAACTGGGGGTTGTAGTGATCGATGATCGCCTTCTGGTCCTCCTCGGCCCCGGACCTGAGGTTCTCGTACATCCTCACGACCTCCGGGTGTTCGTATGACCTGCGGTAGACGTCCCTGAGGTCCCGGTGGTAGAGGTCCTCGCGCCTCCTCCGGCTGTTCTGTTCCTGTTTCCTGTTCAGGTACTCGATCCTGCCGCTTTCGTCCGCGATGATGATGCCTATGGGCGCATCCTCGACGATCTTCTCGAGAAGCCCGGCGTCCAGCGAAGCCGTCGAGTTCCCCCTTGCAACCCCGGGAGGGGCCGAAAGCACGATCACGTACGTCTCCCCCGTACCGGCAAGCCTCGCCTTTGCGCCGTCGAGAACGACCTCATGCCTGCCTTCGAAGAGGGGTGCGAGGAGGGGGTGACGAGCGTCGATCCTCTCGCCCTCGGACACCTTCGCCGTGCCGAGTATGGACGCAGCGCCGTCGGAGGCCGCCACCACTTTCAAGTCCCTCGATACGACGATCACCTCGTTGATCATCGTTCCATGATACCACACGCACCGTGGGCCTGGCAAAAGGGCCGGCCGCGGGCATACACCTCACGGTCTCCGGGCACCCCCTGCCGGCATGCGTCTCCTCGGGCAGGGACCCTGTCTTGTTGAGACCCCGCACGGGGTGTTCTTCCACAAGACGGGCCAGCGGCCCTTGAGCGGGGCGAATGCATGTTGACACGCACCCGGGCGCATGCCATAGTTCAGGATCATCGCCAAGAGGGGCTGGGCATGGATACCGAAGGGTTCAAGGCGAACTCCAAGCTCATCGGCATTGCCGTGGCCTGCGCGCTCGGCTTCATCTTCATCCTCCAGAACTTCGAGCAGACCTCGTTCCAGTTCCTGTTCTGGACCCTGCTCTCCGCGCCCAAGTGGATCGTGGTCGGATCCACCTTCGCGATCGGCCTCGCCTTCGGTTACCTCCTCGGCAAGAAGAAGGCCTGAGAGACGGCGCGCTCAGGAAACGCCCAAGGCCCGTACCGTCACATCCTCTCGACGATCGCGGAGGCGAACCCCGAGCAGGACACGAGCGTCGCCCCCTCCATCTGCCGCTCGAGGTCATAGGTGACAAGCTTGTCCTCGATCGTCCTCTCGAGACCGGACCTGATCAACGCCCCCGCCTCCGTCCATCCCAGGTAGTCGAACATCATCGCGCCCGAAAGGATGAGCGAGCCCGGGTTGATCTTGTCCTGGCCGGCGTACTTGGGCGCGGTCCCGTGTGTCGCCTCGAAGACCGCGTACGGGATCCCGATGTTCGCGCCCGGCGCCATGCCGAGCCCCCCCACCTGGGCGGCGAGCGCGTCCGAGATGAAGTCGCCGATGAGGTTCGGCACGGCGAGGACATCGTACTCGGCGGGTCTCAGGAGCACCTGCTGGAACATGGAGTCGGCTATGCGGTCGTTCACGAGGATCTTGCCGTCTGGCAGTCGGCCGCCGTAGCGTGTCGACAACTCCTCCTCGGTGACGGTCACGTCGCCGAACTCCTCGCGGGCGAGCTCGTACCCCCAATCCCTGAACGCCCCCTCCGTGAACTTCATGATGTTGCCCTTGTGCACGAGCGTCACGGTCTTCTTTCCCCTCTCGAGGGCGTACTGTATCGCCATGCGTACCAGACGCCTCGTCCCGGTCTTGGAAATGGGCTTGATCCCGATGCCCGAATCCTCCCTCAGGGAGACACCCATCTCGTCCTTCAAAAAGGCGATCACGCGCGAGGCCTCTTTCGTCCCCTCCTTCCACTCGATCCCGGCGTAGAGGTCCTCGGTGTTCTCCCTGAACACCGTGATGTCCACGAGGTCCGGCCTCTTCACGGGGGCGGGGGTGCCCGCGTAGTATCTCACGGGCCGAATGCACGCGAACAGGTCGAGGATCTGCCTGAGAGCCACGTTCAGGCTCCTGATGCCGCCGCCCACCGGCGTGGTCAACGGCCCCTTGATGCCCACGATGTATTCCCTCAGGGCCGCGATGGTCTCGTCGGGCAGGGCCGTGCCGAACATCGCCATCGCCTTCTCGCCTGCGTAGATCTCTTTCCAGACGACGCGGCGCCTGCCCCCGTACGCCTTCTTCACGGCGGCATCGAACACCGGCCGTGCCGCCGCCCAGATGTCCGGGCCCACGCCGTCGCCCTCGATGAAGGGGATCACCGGTTCGTCCCCGACGAGGAGCCTGCTTCCGTCAAACGTTATCTTGCAGCCTTCCATGTCCTGATCCTTCCCTCGCTCACGTGGTGCCGTGTTCCCTGTGGAGCTCCTCCCAGAGGAGCCTCTGGTAGAGCTGGAGGTCTTTCGGGCTCATGCCGATCCCCCAGGACTCGTACATGCTCTGGATCGCCTTGATCACGTCCTCGAACCGGATGTCGAGCCCCAACACCCCCACCATCTCCTCGTTCTCCCCAACGATCGGCGAGCTCACGGTGATGATGAGGGCGCCGGTGATGCGCGAGGTGGTGACCCCGCTCACGTAGATGTCGCCCGTCTGGACGGCCTTGGTGAACCAGTCGCGGTCCGAGCAGTCCTCGTCCTGCCTCATCTTGTGGAGGAACTGGCCCCTGAACTCCGGCTGGGTGATGTTCTTGGTGATCTTTACGCCCCTCATGTCCGTGACGTATGCGAACTGGACGAACGGGAACTCCTTCATGAACTCGGCCATCACCTCCTCCTGCTTCCTGGGGTCCATGGACTTCATGGCCTCGTTCTCCAGGAGCCGCTCGATGAGCTGCGCGGCGTACTCCTGCGCCTCGTGCTTGATGAGGTCGAACCCTGACAGGAAGAGGTGCGGCACGTACCGGGTGGCGAGCTTCTCGAGCTCCTCGACCGACATGGAGGTGTTTCTGCCCTCCTCGTATTCCTTCACGATGTGCCTGTACATCCGGGTGACGCCGGGGTGCTTCTTGTCTATGGCCCGCTGTCCCTCGAGCCCGAACCGGGAGTTTATCCAGTGCACCAGGCCGGCCTTGCCCGACTTGTCCGTGATAGCGATCTCGATGGGACGGCCGAGGATCTTCTCGGTGTCGAAGATGTTGTAGATCTCCTCGTTCTTCACCAGCCCGTCGGCATGGATGCCCGCCCTGGTGACGTTGAAGTTCTTCCCCACGAACGGGAAGTTGTGGGGGATGTGGTAGCCCATCTCGTTCCTGACGTACTCGGCAAGCTCCGTGATGGCCCTGGTGTCGATCGAGTCGTCCGGGCCCCGCAGCGAGAGGTACTCGAAGACCATGGCCTCGAGGGGGGTGTTCCCGGTCCTTTCCCCGAACCCGAAGATCGCCGCGTTCACCCCCCCGCACCCGTACAGCCAGGCGTGGGTGGCGTTCACCACGACCTTGTGGAAGTCGTTGTGGCCGTGCCACTCGAGGAGGCGCGGGGGCACCCCTGCGTCGTCTATGAAGGCCCGCACGAGCTTGTCGACGGACCTGGGCAGGGCCGCCCCGGGGAAGGTGACACCGAACCCCAGCGTGTCACAGAGCCGAATCTTCACGTCCATCCCCGCCTCTTCGGAGAGTCTCATGAGCTCTCGGGCGAACGGGATGCAGAACCCGTAGATGTCCGCCCTGGTCACGTCCTCGAAGTGGCACCTCGGCGTGATCCCCATGGCGAGAGCCTCGCTCACGATGGCCAGGTAATCGTTCATCGCCTTGCGCCTGGTGGTCCCGAGCTTGAGGAATATGTGGTAATCGGAGACAGAGGTGAGGATGCCCGTCTCGTCGATGCCCATTGACTTGACCAGCGCGAGGTCCTCCTTGTGGGCGCGGATCCAAGAAGTCACCCGGGGGAAGTTGTACCCCAGGGCAAGGCAGGCCTCGAGGGCCGCCCTGTCCTTCTTCGTGTAGATGAAGAACTCGCTGGCCCGTATGAGGCCGTTCGACCCGCCGATTCTGTGGAGGTACTTGTAGATGCGCTCTATCTGCTCCACGGTGAAGGGGGCCATGGACTGCTGGCCGTCCCTGAAGGTGGTGTCGGTGATGAAGATGTCCTCTGCAGGATCTATGGGCACGTAGCGCATGTCGAAATCTATCAGGGGCACCTCGTCGTAGGGAAAGAGCGCCTTGAAATAGTTCCCCGAGGGCTTTTCGTCCACCCCCTCAGGGTAGTTCCTTCCCGGCGTGTAGTAGAACACCCTCTTGTGCGGATCCCACCTTGCCATGCTATTTCTTCCTCCTCGGCGTGTACGCGTCCTTGGGGATCTTCTCGGGCTCGGGCGCACCGGCCTCCCTCCTGGCCTCGACGATCTCCTCGACCGCCATCTCCCTCGGGATCTTGAGATCCTGCCCTTCGTAGAGCACCTTCGGGTCCTTGATCTGGTCCCTGTTCGCCTTGTAGATGAGCGGCCACATGAAGGAGTCGTTGTAGATCTCCCGCCTGGAGGCGATCCCCGGCAGCGTGTCACCCTTGCGCACCGTGTAGGAGGAAGGGAAGGTCTCGAGCAGCGAGGGTTCTGAGGTCTTCAACAGTTCCTCCTTGCGCGAGGCTATCTCGGCGTTCAGTTCCTCCATGCGGCGCTGCTTCTCCTGGAGGGTGACCTGCACGGTCTCGCGGTAGACGGAGTCGAACCTCTGCAGAAGCTCGTCTGCGGACCGGCCGTCCCTGTCGGCATAGGCCTTCTGCATGTCGATGTACAGCAGGAGGAGGGAAAGGGCTTGACGCCTTGCATACTCGAACCCGCCCGTCTCCACCACCTTGACGAGCTTGACGGAGGCGTCCTTCAGGGGCTCGTCCGAGGGTCTCGACGCCTCGTCGAACGCCCTGAAGGCCCTGGCGAACGCAGCCCACGCCGCGTCGTCGTCTTCGTCCTCCAGGGCCTCGAGGCCGGCCCTCAGATCGGAGACGGCCTGTCTCATCGCCTGCCTGCCCGGGTCGGCCTCCTCCTTCACGGGAAGGCGTCCCGCACAGCCCGCGAGCATCATCGCCACGATGCAGCAGACCACGAACTTTCTCATCACGCCTCCTCGGCGAGTTTCAGCCCCAGCTGGGCGAGCTGGGCGGGGTCGGCGTCCGAAGGGGCTTCCGTCATGAGGCAGGCCGCCTTCTGGGTCTTGGGGAAGGCTATCACGTCCCTTATGCTCGATGCCCCGGAGAGCAGCATCACGAGCCTGTCGAACCCGAAGGCTATGCCGCCGTGGGGAGGCGCGCCGTAGCCGAGCGCCTCCAGGAGAAACCCGAACTTGGTCTTTGCCTGCTCATCGCTCAGCCCGAGCACCCCGAACACCTTCTGCTGGATGTCCCTCTTGTGAATCCTTATGCTCCCGCCGCCGACCTCGTAACCGTTGATGACCATGTCGTACGCCTGTGCCCTGACCCTTTCGGGTTCGGCACCGAGCAACGCCTCGTCCTCGGGCAGCGGCGCCGTGAACGGGTGGTGGACCGACACGAGCCTCTGTTCCTCCTCGCTGTACTCGAAGAGGGGGAAGCCGGTGACCCACAGCGGCGCGTACGCCTCCTTCTGCACCAGCCCGAGCCTCTGGGCGAGGTGGAGCCTGAGCGCCGAGAGGCTCGCGTCGACCACCTCCCTCCTGTCCGCGACGAAGAGCGCCACGTCGCCGGGCGCCATCTCGAGCCTCATCATGATACCGGCCCACTGTGCGTCGCTGAAGAACTTGGCCAGCGTTGACTTCCACCCGTCCTCTTCGAGGCGGGCCCAGAGAACACCCTTCGCCCCGTGCTCCGCCACGGCCTGGTGCAGCGAATCGAGGTCCTTCCTGCTCAAGTCGTGGGGGGCCTTGACGGCGATGGCCTTCACCACGCCCCCGTTCTCCGCGGTCTGCCTGAACACCCTGAACTCGGATGTGGCGGCGATGTCCGTCACGTCGACGAGCCTCATCCCGAAACGCATGTCCGGCCTGTCTGTGCCGTACGTCTCCATGGCCTGGTCGTACGTGAGCCTGGGGAAGGGCCTGGCGAGCTCCACGCCGATGGTATCCCGGAACATGACGGCGATCATCTCCTCGGTGAGCGAAAGGACATCCTCCATGGCCACGAAAGACATCTCGATGTCTATCTGGGTGAACTCGGGCTGCCTGTCCGCCCGGAGATCCTCGTCGCGGAAGCACCTCACGATCTGGTAGTACCTGTCGAAACCGCTCACCATGAGGAGCTGCTTGAACAACTGGGGCGACTGCGGGAGGGCGAAGACCTTTCCCGGGAAGATCCTGCTCGGCACGAGGTAGTCCCGCGCCCCTTCGGGCGTGCTCTTGGTGAGGACAGGGGTCTCCACCTCCACGAAACCGTGCTCGTCGAGGAAGCGTCTCGTGGAGGACGCCGCCTGGTGCCTGAGGAACAGGTTGCGCTGGAGCGACGGCCTCCTGAGGTCCAGGTAGCGGTACCGCAGCCTGAGCGTGTCCGTCACCTCGGCGGAGTCGTCGATGACGAACGGCGGCGTCTCCGCCTCGTTGAAGACCTCTATCCCGCTCGCCAGCACCTCTACCTCGCCGGTCGCCATGGCGGGGTTGCGCATCTCCTCGGGCCTCCTCGACAGCGTGCCCGTCACCGAGATGCAGTACTCCTGCTTGAGGGTCCTCGCCACCGCGTGCGCCTTGGGCTCGTCCTGCGGGTTGCAGACCACCTGGGCTATGCCGGTGCGGTCCCTGAGGTCTATGAAAATGAGGCCGCCCAAGTCCCTTCTCCGCTGCACCCACCCGTACAGCGTCACCCGGCTCCCCTCCGGCGCGTCCCCGATCTCGCCGCAGTAGTGGGTCCTTGCCATGCCTGCCGAAACAGTCTTCACGCCTTTTCTCCTTTTCCCTTGTCCAGAACGGAGAGGATCCTCGAGACGAGGTCCGCCCTCGGGACCGTCTCCTGGGAACCCGTCCGCATGTCCCTGAGGCTCACGGTCCCGGTCCTCAGTTCCTCTTCGCCCACGATGACGCACACGGGGTGTCCGCCCTTGTCGGCCCTTCGCATCTGCGCCTTGAAGCTCCTGCCGAGGGCGGAGTCGGCCGGGATCCCGTTCCCGCGCAATTCCATCATCAGCCTGAGCGCCTCAAGCCGTGCCTCGTGCGTGTTCTGGGCGGCCACGAAGCACCCTTCCCCCTTCTTCGCGAGCCCTTCGGGCGCGAGCATGACGAGCCGCTCCATCCCTATCGCGAAGCCGATCCCTCCCACAGGCGGCCCCCCCAGCAGGCCCAACAGGTCGTCGTACCTCCCGCCTCCCGCCACTGCGCTGTTCGACCCCAGGGACGCCGAGACGATCTCGAATGTCGTCCGTGTGTAGTAATCGAGCCCACGAACCAGGTGCACGTTCTGCTCGTAACGCACGCCGAGCGCATCGAGCCCCTCCTTGACGCACTCGTGGTGCTCCCTGCATCCGCCGCACAGCGTCGCATCCAAGGTGGGCGCATCCATCACGGCTTCTTTGCAGGTCGGGACCTTGCAGTCCAGCACCCGTAGCGGGTTCGATACCATCCTGCGCCTGCAGTCCGAGCACAAGAGGTCCTCCCTGGCCGCGAGAAAGGCCTTGAGCGCCTCCGTGAACGCCGGCCTGCACTGCTTGCATCCCAGGGAGTTCACCTCCATGACCAGCCCCTCGCCCCCCAGTACGCTCCTCACGATATCGTAGGCCATGGCCAGCGTCTCGGCGTCGGCCAGGGGACCGTCCTCGCCGAGCCGCTCCGCGTTTATCTGGTGGAATTGCCGGAAGCGGCCTTTCTGTGGTCTCTCGTAGCGGAACATGGGGCCTATGGTGTAGAGCTTGGCGACGGGGTCCTTGTTCAGGATGCCGTGCTCGATCACCGCCCTGAGCACGCACGCGGTGGCCTCGGGCCTGAGCGTGACCGAATCGCCGCCCTTGTCCGTGAAGGTGTACATCTGCTTCTCCACCACGTCGGTCTCGTCGCCGATGCCCCTCAAGAAGAGTTCCGTGCGCTCCAAGAGGGGCGGCCTGAGCTCCTCGAACCCGTAGAGCGCGAAGATCCTCCTGGCCTCTTCCTCGACGAACCTCCACAGGACGGCCTCCTCGGGGAGGATGTCGTTCATGCCCCGTACAGCCCGGATGTCCATCAGAGCCCCCGAGCCCACTCCGGCCTGAGAAGCCCCGAGGACGCATCCGACAGGGCGGTGTCGATGAGCCGCAGGATCTCTTCCTTGTCGCGGGGCAGGTACCCGCTTATGGGAAGGTAGTTCGACGCGTGTTCCGACCCGAACTTGCAGTCGGAGACCTCCAGGTCCTCCACGAACCACCTGAGCTCCTGGAGCGACTGGCGCTTGTCGATGAGCTTGAAGCCGCCTCCCATGATCTTTTCCTCGTAGACGCGCTCATACGGCCCGAGCATGAGCGTGAGCGTGGCGAGGAAGTGCGGGTCGATGGCGTTGGCCACCCTCGCCGAGTCCTTGGCATGGACGTAGCTCCCGTCCACGCCTCCGAGACCGAGGATGATGAAGGTCGACATGCGAAGCCCGGCCTCCACGGCCTTCCGGCACCCCTGGATGATCCCGGCGGCGGTCGCCCCCTTCCTGATCCGCTTCAGGAGTGCGTCGTTGCCGGTCTCGATGCCCAGGTACAGCACGTCGAGCTTTCTCTTCCTCAGTTCCCTGAGCTCGTCGACGGACTTCTCGAGGAGGTTCGTGGGACCGGCGTACGCGCTTATCCTTTTCAGGTTGGGGAACCTCTGGTTCATGAGGTCGAGGACGTCGATCAGGTACCCGGTCGGCGCGGCCAGGGGGTCTCCGTCGGCCAGGAAGATCTTCTCCGTCCCCGGGTAGAGCCACGACATCTCGATGACGTCCTTCTCAACCTCTTCGAAAGGTCTCACCCTGAACTTCTTCGTCTTGTACATCGCGCAGAACACGCACCTGTTCCAGGAACAGCCGAGCGTCACCTGGAAGATGAGGGAGCGCGCCTCGGACGGCGGCCTGAACAGCGGCATGTCGTATTCCATGGTTGTTTGTCCTCCCGGCACACCTCGCTTGCAGCCTGTATCCAGGCCTCGAGGGGCCTCGAGAGCGCGCCGGGGGCCTCCCGAGATGGTCTCGAGGACACCTCCGGCTCGTGTGCGCGCACCTCGACCCCTCTCCTTGCCAGTGCACAACCAACCATATCAGAGGGAAAAATTCAATGCACTTTTCCTCCCGGCCGACCCTCCAAGGCAATCACGCCGCCTGTTGATCCGGCACCGGGGAGAACCGGCCTCAGCCGCCTTGGGGGTAGTCGAAGGGCTTGTAGGGCTTGATGTCGAGGATGGGGGTGTCGTCCAGGATGTCGACGTTGTCCACGTGGAGCATGTTCCCCTCGACAAGGAGGAGCCTCAGCACGGAGATCCCGATGGGGTTGGGCCGGTTGGGGGAGCACAGGCTGAACACCCCGCGCAGCTCGCCCACCCCCCTTCGCCTCTGCAACAGCTCGTACCCCCTCGACTTGTGGAAATAGAACACCACGACGATGTGCGTGTAGTCCGAGAGGTTGGAGAGCCCCGCCTCGTACTCGGGATAGACCTCTATGACCCCCTTGACGTCCGACTCCGTGTAGAACCTGGGGGCGGTCTCGGCGTCCTTCAGGGGGGAGTGCATCACCCCTATGGGCTTGAACGAGATCTCCATGGGGCTCTTCTACCCCAACGGGTGCGCCTTGGGAACCCCCGTCGTCGTGCAAAGGCGGTCCTTCACAGGGGCGGCCTCGGCCTGTCGATGCACAGTCTCACCAACTCCTCCATGTCGACCGTACCCGCGCACACCACCGTATCGGCGCCCCCCCAGTAGATCTTCGCGGTCCGGTCGTCTTCGGGGACCATGGCGCAGCAGAAGACCACGTTGTGTACGTACCCCGTCACCTCCCACGGGTCTTCGGGCTGCAGGATCCATTCGTCGGCGACGCCTATGACGCGCGAGGGATCGGCGAGGTCGTGCAGGGCCGTCCCCAGCCGGTATACGGCGCCGTCCATGGTCTTGAACACGCCGTGGAAGACATGGAGCCAGCCCCGCTCGGTCTTGACAGGGGGAGACCCGGGCCCGACCTTCATCTCGTCCCAGTGGTAGGTCATGGGCGAGATCAACGGTTTCGACTCCCCCCAGTGCACGAGATCCGGGGAAGAGGACATCCAGATGGACCACGGCATGATCTCCGAGTGCGGCCGGTCGAGCCTCACGTACCTCCCCCCGATCCTTTCGGGGAAAAGAACCACGTTGCGGCAGTCCGCCTGCGTGATCACGGCGATGCGCTCGACCGCCTCGAAGTCGGCGGTCCTCGCGAGGACCACCCTCACGCCGAAGCGCGAGTACGCGCTGTAGGTGACAAGGTACTCGCCCTCGACCAAGGTGATCCTGGGGTCCTCCACGCCGAACTCCTCGACCTGCGCGAAAGGCCCCTCGGTCGCCGGGGTGACAAACGGCCTGTCCCTGACGGTGAACGCGTACCCGTCGCGGCTGTCCGCGATGCCTATCACCGAGCGGCCGTTTTTGAGGTGGGACCTGAACAGCATCGTGTACCCGCCCGCATGCTTCACCACGGCCGCGTTGTGCACGGTCTCGACCGGGTACGGGACATCGTCCTTGGTCAAGATCGGGTTGCCGGGATACCGCTCGACGATGGACCTCCTCTCCTTCCCCACGGCTCACCTCCCTCGGCTCACGATGAGCTCGTACAGCCTGGCATAGTCGTCCACCATGCGCTCGGCGCTGAAACGTTCCTCGACCCAACGCCGCGCCTGGGCCCTGTCGAGGTCGCGCACCCGCGGGACCGCGTCCACCATGGCATCGACGTCCCTCACCAAGAAGCCTGTCACGCCGTGCCGCACAATCTCCGGCATGCTTCCACGGTTGAACGCTATGACCGGCGTCCCGCACGCCATGGCCTCCACCACGGAGAGGCCGAAGGGTTCGTCGAAGTTGATGGGATGGAGGAGGGCGTAGGCCTTTCCCAGGAGCTCGTCGCGCGTGCGCGGGTCCGCGCTCCCCACGAACACGACCCTCCTTCCGTCGACGTGCGGCTTGACGTGCCTCTCGAAGTATTCCCGGTCCTGGACGATGCCGGCCATCACGAGCTTCATGCCCGCCCTCGAGGCCGCTTCGATGCATTCCCGCGCGCCCTTGTCGTGGTGGATCCTGCCGAAGAAGAGGAGGTACCCGCCGTGAGCCTGCCTGAAGGTGAACTGGCCGAGATCGATACCGTGATAGACGGTCGCGAGGTAATCGAGCCCCTCCCTGCGGTCGGCATTGCTGATGGACACGTAGTGAGCCCTTCCGTTGTACGCCCGGTAGACCGGAAGAATCCCTTCCGAGGAGAACCCGTGTATGGTGGTGAGCACCGGGGTCTTCGTGGCGCACAGGTACGTCAGGGGGAGGAAGTCGAAGTGGTTGTGTATCAGGTCGAACTCATGTGCGCGCTCGAAGAGGGCCGCTATGTGAAGGGCCTCCCAGACCTTGGGGATGAGCGTCTTGTCCTCCTCGTAGCCGCGGGGACACACGGACACGAGCCTCGCGCTCGTAACGGAATCGCCTGTGGCGAAGAGGGTCACGTCGAAGCCTCGCCTGACGAGCCCCTCGGCAAGGAGCGACGCCACCTGCTCCCAGGGACCGTAATGCCTGGGGGGCGTCCGCCACGCTATGGGCGAGAGCACGGCCACCCTCATCACGGCCAGGCCCTCCTGTCGCGGTCGTGGTGCTCCTCGAGCCACGAAAGCAGCTTGCCCACCGTCGTGAAGGCGAGACCGATGCATCGATCCGCCGCCCCGTAGTAGAGCCTCACCTCGTCGCCGTGCCTCACCCACCCGCAGGGGAAAACCACCTTGTCCACGTCGCCGACCACCTCGTAATCCTCCTGAGGCCCGAACACCCACTCGTCGGACCTCATGAGCACCCTGGTCGGATCCTGCCGGTCGAGCAGCGCGAGCCCCAGCCGGTAGATGCACCCGCTGGCCGTGGCGCGCACCCCGTGGTAGAGCACGAGCCACCCCTTGTCCGTCTCCATGGGAGGGGGGCTGAGGCCGATCTTGTTCGCGTCCCACCACGCCCCCTTCCGTGCGGGCAGGAGGACCTGGTGGTCGCCCCAGTGCTTCATGTCGGGACTGAACGAGATCCAGATGTGTGCGCCGGTGTGCTCGACCGAGGACGCGGGCCTGTGCACCATGGCCCAGCGTCCGCCGAAACGCACGGGAAAGAGCGCCGCGTCCTTGTCCTCCGGGGGCATGACCACCCCCTTGCGCTCGAACACCCTGAAGTCCCTCGTGGTCGCAAGCGAGACGAGGGGGCCGCCCCTGGAGTAGGCCGTGAACAGTACGGCCCAGAGATCGAGATCATCGATGCGCGTGATTCTGGGGTCCTCGATACCCCAGATCTCCTCGGGGTGCTTCACGGGGTCCGGCTCGAGGGCCGGGCCCGGCTCCACCCGCCAACCCGTGACGCCGTCGTCGCTTGTGGCCACCGTGAGGTGGGAGATGCCCCTCTTGTCCTCCACGCGCATGAGCAGGAGCGTCTGTGAGCCAAAGACGCAGGCTGCCGCGTTGAAGACCGAGTTGGCAGGGTACGGGATGTCCTTCACCGTCAGGATCGGGTTCCCCTCATACCTCGTAAAGACTTCCATGCCGTCTCCTCCTGTGTCCTGTTGCCGGCCGGACGAGCGTGGCGGACGTCAAGCCGCCCCAGGGATCACACGGACCGCCCTCTTCCCCCGCTGAAGAAGCGCCCTGACCGGCGCCGCACGGACAACGGGCAAGGGCGAAGCCATGGGCCGCCGGGGCCGGCCCCTTGCCGAGGTCAGAATTCGAGTTCCATGACCACCGGCCTGCCCGTTCTCGACGACCATCTGGCGAGCCTGTATGCCTCGTTGTACTGGGCCGCGACGACCTCCCAACTCACCACCTCGTCCAGGTATCTCTTCAGGTTCTGCCCGAGCTCCAGCCTCAGGTTCTCGTCGCATGCGAGCTTGATCACCTTTTGGCGGAGCATTTCCTTCGTCGTGAAGAGCAGGCCGCCCTCGCTCTCGAGCGTCTGCGCGGTCAGCCCTTCCATGGGGGCCGTTGTGATGTAGGGCTTGTTCAGGGCGATGATCCTTGCCAGCGTCCCCGACTGCGTCTCGTCCGTCGACGGAAGGACGATGAAATCGCACAGGGCCATGATCTTGTAGTAATCGTCCCCGCGGGGGACGAACTCGTGGTAGTGCGCGATGCCCTTTGCCTTGAGCGCCACGAGATCGCTCTTCCACTCCTCGTAGTCCTTCCTGTGATGCGCGTCCCTCATGGTGCCGGCGGCCAGGAGGTCCCACTCCTGGCCCGTGCGCCTGAGGATCTCGTGGTGGATGTCCTCCCACATGGAGAGGAGGATGTCCCACCGCTTGTTGGACTGTATCCAGCCGACCATCCCGACGAGGTGCCCGGCAAGCCCCATGTCGTCCAAGCCGAACTCCTTCCTCAATTCCGGGATCTCGTGGACGCCCCACCTCTTGTCGGGTCTCGCGCCGTGGGGGACCACCATGATGTTCCTCGGCGTGGCCCAGCCCCTCGTGTGGAAGGTCCAGTCCAGCCTCCACTTCTGGTAGTGGCACTTGAACAGGACCACGTGCGCCCTCTGGCAGAGCCTGAAGATGAAGTCCGCCTCGAAGTCGCTGAGCCTGCCGTGGACGGTGTGCGGTTCCACGACGACGGGGTACGGCGCAATGGCCTCGAGCAGGTCGAGAAACCCGTCGTTCCCGTCGCCCATTCCACGCTCGTCCCGGTACTCGTAGAGACCGTACTCGTGTTCGATGTGGACCACGTAGGGGTCGAGCCTCTCGATCGTCTTCGCCACCGTCCTCCACCAGTCGGGCCTGCTCGTGTCGATGACCGGGAACACCCCATCGCCGGAACCGTCGTGGTGGCTGATCACGAGCACGTCCCTGTCAGGGTTCGCCTTTTGGATGAACTCCCGCGCCTCCTCGCAGAAGGTGGCGATGCCGCAGAGTCGCGGGGGGTAGGAGCTCACCATTACGATTGGTTTTCTCGCCATGGGGGTCTCACTCCGTCGGTCTTTCTTCGCGTGATCCGTTCCGGGCGAGCTCGAGGCCGAGGCTGCCGAAGCGGTTGATGCTCAGGAGGGACAGGAAGCATGCGAGGGTCGACTCGGCCCCCTGGTTGCGGTTCGGCCCTCCCGCCTGCAGCCCGTCACAGCATCCCCCGGTCTTGTGGTCGTACAGGGGCACGTTCAGGTCGTTGCGGCCGAGGAACCACTCGAGACAGCACTGGGCCCTGGTGACCCAGATCTCGTCACCGGTGGCCGAGTACGCCTCCCTGCAGGCCTCGATCATGTGATACACCTCGACGGGTTGCTGGTCGAACCTGGCCTTGACCCCTCCCTTCTCGTACCAACCGTTGTTCCCGACGGGCACGAAATGGCCTTTGGGGTCCGTCTGTTCCCTGTAGAGCCAGTCGAGGCTCTCGATCCCCGCCTGGAGCATCTCGTCGTTTTCGAGCGAGCGCCCGGTCAGGATGAGCGCCTGGGGGATCTTGCCGTTGGCGTAGGCGAGCCTGTCCTCTATCCAGGGCCAGTCGTCGCAGGCCGTTTGCCTGTAGAGCCCGAGCAGCATCTCCGCGAGGCGCTCCCGCACGCGTCGCACCTCGCTGTCGCCCGCGAACATACGCAGGTAGGAGGCGATGCCGATGAGCGCGAAGGCCCATGCCCTGGGCGAGGAAAAGTCCGTCACCACCGGCAGGGCCTTCTCGAACAGGTGCTTGGCCACGGCGCGGATGTCGTCGGTCCACGCGAGAGCCACCGCCTCGCCGAGCGCCCACAGGGCCCTGGCATGGCTGTCCTCGGAACCTTTGTCTTCGAGCCACCTCCGATCGTACCCCATGAAGTTTCTGAACCGCGAGTTTTCCTCGTTGAAGGCATGAAAGAGGAAGGCGAGATAGGTGGGGACCATGAGGGACGCCTGTTCGTCCTCTGGTATCATCTCCCTTGCCATGAGCACCGCGATGAGCGCCCGGGCGTTGTCGTCGGTGCAGTACCCGTGGAACCGGTCCGGGACGATGTATTTCGCGTGCTGGAGGATACCGACATCGTCGGTGAGGCGAACGATGTGGTCGAGCTTCGGCTGCGGTATCTCGCTGGGCGAGGCCCCCACCGTCTTGGCATAGTACACGGGTTTCGGCGATCGTTCCCGCTCCTGTTTCACCTCCGCGAAGACCTCGAGATACCTCCGCGCCACCTCTTTCCAGACCATCTCGCGGCAGAAGGTGTACGCGCGCTTGCGCATCGCGTGCCTCTCCACCTCGTTCGACAACAGGTCGTTCACCCTCTCCGCGAGCGCAGCCGGGTCCTTAAACGGCACCAACCTGCCCCTGCCGTCGGCCAGCATCTCTTCGGCATACCAGTAAGGGGTCGACACCGTCGCCTTCCCGCTCCCGAGCGCGTAGGCAAGCGTACCGGAGGTGATCTGCTCCTTCTGGAGGTACGGGGTCACGTACACATCCGCCGCACCCAGGAACTCGCACAGTTCCTGCAGGTCCACGAAACGGTTGTGGAAGATCACGTGATCGCCCACCCCGAGCCCCCTCGCCAGTCGCTGCAGCGACAGCCTGTAGGATTCCCCCTGATCCCTGCGCACGTGGGGGTGGGTCGCTCCCAGCACGATGTACACGGCGTCGGGATGGTTCTTCACCACGAGCGGAAGGGCCTCGATCATGGTCTCTATCCCCTTTCCCGGGGAGAGGAGGCCGAAGGTGAGGATCACCTTGCGGCCCTCGACGCCGTACTGGTCCTTGTAATAGTTCGGGTCCACGAACGGGACGTCCGGGATACCGTGGTGGATCATGACCGTCTTGTGCTCTGGCACCGCGTAGACTTCTCTCAGGATCTGGCGGGCCTTGTTGCTCATGACCACCAGGCGGTCCGAGAGCTGGGCCAAACGCTTGACCACGGCGAGCTGCCAGGGGTTCGGCTCCTTGAGCACCGTGTGGAGCGTGCTCACGACGGGCATGCGGAGATTCTCCAAGAGGTCGAGGATATACACGCCGTAATCACCACCGAAGATCCCGTACTCGTGCTGGAGGCAGGCCACATCCACGCCGCTGATGTTCAAGAACTCCGCAGCCATGAGATAATCCCTGAGCACCCGCTGGTTGATCTCGAACCTTACCTGGGGCGGGTAGGGATACCCCTCCGGGACATCGTTCATGACGACGGCCAGGCACTGGCCTCCCCGGTTTTCCTGCTCGAGGGCCGTGTGGAGGTCCGTGGTGAAGGTGGCGATGCCGCACTGTCGCGGCTGGAAGTTCCCTATCAACGCTATCTTCATCGGGCGCTGCGGCGATATCATCTGCGTCATGCTCTCCTCCTGTCCGATCCCTCGAAAGGCCCCGGCTCGCCATCCAGCACGGTCGGGGGGCATGGATTCCCCTTGCCTGACCGAGGCGATCCACGACCATCAAGAACCGAGGATGCGTCTGTGTGTGTCGCGCCCCGGGCGGGCGACAGGCGGGCCTTGGCCTCTCCCGCGAAGGCCGCAGGGAGGCCGAGGGATGAAAAGGTTCCACGTGCCTCAGGCTCGAACGACGTACTTCTAACGCCCACACGACTCGATCCCAGAACATTCCGTCCCATTGACCGAAATCTCCCAGAACGCTCGTTGTGCCGGGTGTCTTGCCGCGCCTCCTCGTACTGCGCGAGGATCTGTCGATGGCGGCTGTTCCTCGCCTCCTCTTCTCATAGGGCATGAACCGCACGGAGACAAGGGGGGCGGCTTTGCGAGCACCCTTGCGATTCCTTGACCAGAGGAGAGCGAGTGCTTATATGGAGATCATGAGACCCCCGGAACATCTGGTGATCAGACCACCGAGCGAGGCCAGAAGCCTGCTCGTCCGCCTCGTGAGAGGGTGCAACTGGAACAGGTGCGCCTTCTGCGGGATCTACGACTTCTTCGACACGCCCTTTTCCGAGCGCTCCCTGGAGGAGGTCATCGAGGACATCGACGCCCTGCGCGCCATCTACGGCGACATCTTCAAGACCGCGTTCTTGGGCGACGCAAACCCCCTGCACCTCAAGACGGACTTCCTCGTTCAGGTGCTCGAGCACCTGCGCAAGACCTTCCCACGGCTCGAACGGGTCACCTCGTACGCCCGGGCGTCATCTCTGGCGAAGAAGACCCGGGAGGAACTCGTCTCGATACGCAAGGCGGGGCTCGACAGGGTCCACGTGGGGATGGAGAGCGGCTCCGACAAGGTCTTGAGGTTCCACATGAAGGGGACGACGCAGGCACAACTCATCGACGCCGGGCACAAGGCCATGTCCTCGGGGATGGAATTGAGCTACTACGTCCTCCTCGGGCTCGGGGGCGTCGAGCTCTGGGAGGAGCACGCCAAGGAGTCGGCCCGCGTGCTCAACGAAGTCAAGCCCCACTTCGCCCGCATCAGGAGGCTCTGGATCCACCCCATGTCAAGGCTCGGGGAAGAGATCCGGTCGGGGCGATTCACCGAACAGACCCCCGAGGGAACGGTGCTCGAGCTCAGGAGCATCCTCGCGGAGCTCGAGCCCTCGCCCATGGTGCTCACCTGCGACCACGCGAACAACTATATCCAGGTGGAAGGGCGCATCGACCTCCACAAGGACGGGATGCTCGAGGTCATCGATTCGTTCCTCTCCCTTCCCGAAGAACAGAGGATCAGGCACTACCGTTCGGTCCCCTCGGTCATCTGAGGCGACTTTTTCCTTGACTTCTCCCCGATATTTCCTTAATGCCTCTATCCTATGGCAATTGCGAGACCAGGCACCATGTTCGGGTTCTTCTTTTTTGATTAGGTCTGCCTGCGCTTGTAGCTCCGAGACCTAGTCAAAAAAAGCCGCAGGTGGACCTTGTACGTCGACCTGCGGCTTTTTTGTATGCACAGAGATCCCGGCGGCACCACGAGCAGGTACGTCGTGCCGAGGAAGTTAACGCAAAAGACAAGGAGGACATGCAATGGTGAACGTGAGACGTGCTTTGATGGTGGGAGGTATCGCCCTGTTCGTCTGCTTGACGATCTCCTCGGCGCTTCATGCCAAGGACATCAAGGTCGGGGCGGCGATCAACCTCACGGGTCCCGCTTCCACCTGGGGACAGTACCATGCCAAGGGCACCCAGGACTACTTCCGCTACGTGAACGAGGTCAAGGGCGGCGTGAAGGGGGACAAGATCTCCCTGATCACCGTCGACACGGCATACAAACCCGCAGAGGCGGTCGCCGCGGTGAGGAAGTTCGCCATGCAGGAGAAGGTCGACATGATCGCCACCTGGAGCGCAGGCGAGGGGCTGCAGGCAAAGCCGCTCCTCCAGGAATACAAGATCCCTGCGATCAACTATTCGACGGCGTGGGAGATCCTCCAGCCGCCCGTTGACTTCATGTACCTGCCGTTCGGCAGCTACAGGCTCGACTGCGCCGCGGTCATGGAGTACATCTCCGCCGTGCACAAGGGCAAGTCCCCGGCCAAGGTGGGGCTCCTCACCTACAACAATGCCTACGGCAGGTCCATCCACGAGCCGAGCAAGGAGTTCGCAAAGGGGAAAAACATCGAGATCGTCTCCATCGAGGAGTTCCCCCCGCAGACCGTCGATCTCACCACCGAGCTTCTCCGCCTCAAGCAGAGCGGCGCGGAGTACGTCTTCATGCAGATGTTGCCGGCGGCCATCATCAGCACGCTCAAGGCCGCAGACCGGATCGGCTACAACCCCGTGTTCATCGGGACCTGGACGTCCACCGATCCCGATTTCTTCAAGAACGGCCAGGGCCTCATCAGAAACCGGGTGAAAATGCACTTCTGCGGCGGGCTTCCCTCGGACAGGACGCCCGGCGTGAAGCTCATGGAAACCATCTGGAAGCGGTACAAGACCGTCGACTCCTTTGACACCGCATACTGGGAGGGGATCGTGGTCGGCATGATCATGGAACGCGCCTTCCTTTGGGCGAAGGAGAAGTTCGGCGAGGTCAACCCCATAAACGTGAACAAGGCCCTCGAATCGTTCAAGAACGAGGATTTCGGCGGCCTCGTGCCCGCCGTCACCTATTCCGGCACCGACCACGAGGCGTCGTTCACCGGGAGGATCGTCCAGATCCACGAGAACGGCACGTTCACCCCGCTCACGGAGTTCTTCACCCCGGGCAAGGGAAAGATCAAGCTCGTAGGCACCAAGACGAAATAGCGAGGGAACGCGCGGGAGAGCATTGTGAGGGCATACCGAGGGCAACCACGAATCTTCACCCACGAGAAGATGTCCGCCAAGAGGGCGGATCTCGACATACGAGACCTCTCGCTGTCATTCGGCGGCATCCAGGCCCTCAGGGAGGTATCCCTCTCCGTGCGCACCGGGGAACTCGTGGCCGTGATAGGCCCGAACGGCGCCGGGAAGACGAGCCTCATGAACTGCATCACCGGCTTCTACAAACCCTCATCAGGCAGCATCCTGTTCAACGGCAGGGTCATAACGTCCCTGCCGTCGCACAGGCTCACCTCGCTCGGCATCGGCAGGACGTTCCAGAACATCGAGCTCTTCCCCGGCATGACCGTGCTCGACAACCTGCTCCTCGCCCGCCACACCAAGGCGACGTACTCCTTCGCCTCCGCATGCCTGTTCCTCCGCTCGGTCAAGAGGGAGGAAGTCATGCACCGGGAAATCCTGGAAGAGATCATCGACTTCCTCGAGATCCAGTCGATCAGGAAGGAGCTCGTGGGCTCGCTTCCCTACGGCCTCCGAAAGCGCGTGGAGCTCGGCAGGGCCCTCGCCCTGGAACCCAGCCTGCTCGTCCTCGACGAACCCTTCGCGGGGATGACCCTCGAGGAAAAGGAAGACATGGTCCGCTTCCTCCTGGAGCTTCACGACGGCTGGGGCCAGACCATGATCCTCGTGGAACACGACATGTCCATCGTCATGAGCATTTCCGAGCGCGTCTTCGTGCTCAACTTCGGCGAGAAGCTCGCCGAGGGTCGACCGGACGAGATCCAGGACCACCCGGACGTCATCCGAGCATACCTCGGGGAGACCTCTGACCTGGAACACGATCTCCCCTCGGGGGAGTAGGGGGGAGGCGATGTCCCGGGTGAAAGCGAGCGGCATCAAGATGCACGCGGATGTTCTCGACAGGCTCGAGACCATGACCCTGCCGCAGGTGCTCATCCACCAGGCGCAGGCCTTCGGGAGCGATCCGCCGGCGATCAGGGAAAAGGCCTACGGGATCTGGCAGACATACACCTGGCAGGACTACCTCGACTACGTGAGGCTCACCGCGTACGGCCTCAAGGCGTTGGGCCTCAAGCGTCACGACAATGTGGCCATGGTCGTGAACAACCACCCCGAGTGGCTGTTCTGCCAGCTCGGGTCCCAGGCCATGGGCGCCGTCACGCTCAACCTCTTCACGTCGGCCGTGGCGAGCGAGATCGCCTCCACGCTGAAGCGGGTCAACGCCAGGATAGTGATCGTGCAAGACCAGGAGCAGACCGACAAGATCCTCGAACAGTCGTCGAACCTGCCTCACCTCGAGGCGCTCGTCTACGTGGACCCCACGGGTATGCGCGGGTACGCGGGAAACAGGCTCCTCGTCAGCTACAAAGACCTCCTCGAGCTCGGGAAGAAACACGAACTCAGGCATCCCGGGCTCTTCGTCGAGGAGGTCTCCAAGGGAAAGCCGAGCGAGACGGCGCACATGATCCTCACCTCGGGCACCACCGGGGTCTCGAAGCTCGCCATGTTGTCGCACCGCAACTACACCGCCATGGCCAGGCAATGGATCGAGACCGCGCCTGTAACCAGGGGCGGCAACTGGCTCTCCATGACCCCGCCCGCCTGGATCGTCGACCAGATGTGGGCCTTCGGCGTGGCGCTCATGGGCGGCATGACCATGAACTTCCCGGAGACCCCCGAGACCGTGACCGAGGACTTCCGGGAGATCGGCCCGGAGCTCCTCATCACCTCGTCGAGGTTCTGGGAGGACCTCGCCAGCAGGATCCGGGTGAAGATAGACGACTCGTCCGCCATCAACAAGGCGGCGTTCACGGTCGCCGAACGCATAGGAAGGGCGTGCGTCGAGCGGGACTCCCGTCAGGGCGGGCCCCCGGCCGGCCTCAGGGTTCTCCACCGCATCGCGAGGACGCTCGTCTTCAACCCCCTGCTCGACAGGGTGGGGTGCTCGAGGCTCCTTGCCGCCTACACCGGAGGCCACCCCATAAGCCCCGACGTGATACGCTTCTTCAGGGCCTGCGGGCTCAACCTCAAGCAGTGCTACGGCATGACCGAGACCTGCGGCATCTTCCAGGTGCAGCCGGACGACGAGGTGAAGCCCGAGACCGTGGGAAAGACCCTGCCGAAGACCTCCGTGAAGATCTCCCCGGACCAGGAGGTCATGGTCCTCGGGGAATCTGTCTTCACCGGTTACTACAACGACTTCGAGGCGACCGACGAGGCCTTCGAGAACGGCTGGTTCAAGACCGGGGACGCGGGGTACCTCGACGACGACGGTCACCTCGTGATCATCGGCCGCAAGCAGGATATCATCAGGGACAAGCACGGGAACGCCTTTTCCCCGGACTTCATCGAGACCCGCCTCAAGTTCTCGCTCTACATCAAGGAGGCGGTGGTCTTCGGGGAGGGCAGGCCTTTCATCACCGCCCTCATCAACGTCGACCAGGGAAACACGGGCAACTGGGCCGAGGAGCGGATGATCCCCTACACCACCTACACGGACCTTTCGCAGCGCCCGGAGGTGGAGCACCTCATCCTCGACGAGGTGAGGAAGGTGAACGCCCAGTTGCCGCCGCCCATGCAGGTGAAGCGGTTCATCCTGCTGTACAAGCTGCTCGACGCCGACGACGAGGAGCTTACCAGGACGGGGAAGGTGAGGAGGAGATTCGTCTACGGTTTGTACCTGAACCTCATAGAGGCCATGTACCAGGGGCTCGCGGAGGTGGCGGTGAAGGGGAAGATCCGCTACCGGGACGGCACCGTGGGCATGATCGAGACGACTTCCCGGGTCATTACGGTCTTCTGAGGCTTGAAAGGCGGGGACAAGGAACATGGACTTCTTCATTCATCTGTTCATCAACGGTCTCAGCGTGGGATTGCTCTACGGGGTCTCGGCCCTCGGGTTCGTCATGATCTTCAAGTCATCCTCGGTGCTCAACTTCGCCCACGGGCAGCTGCTCGCGATCGGCGCCTTCGCCTTCCTCGTCCTCGTGTCGTGGTTGAAGCTCCCCGTGGCCCTCGCCTTCCTCGTCACGCTGTGCGGGAGTTTCGCCCTCGGCTTCGCCGTGGAGCGCGTCTTCTTGAGGCCGCTCATAGGCGAGTCCCTCATCTTCGTCATCATGCTGACCGTGGGTCTCGCCTCCATGCTCAAGGGGATCCTGCTCCTCTTCTTCGGGGGCAACCTCCAGACCTACCCGGACTTCCTGCCCGGGTGGCTCGCCGTGCAGGCGGGCAGCGTGTACATCCCCCCCGTGTACGTGGCGTCCTCCCTGCTGGGGATCGTGTTCCTCGTGCTCTTCGGGCTCTTTTTCAAGTACTCGCCCCAGGGCATCTTCATGAGGTCGGTCGCCGACAACCAGACGGCGGCCCTGTCCCTCGGTGTCCACGT
This sequence comes from Deltaproteobacteria bacterium, assembly GCA_029552245.1. Taxonomy (GTDB): domain Bacteria; phylum Desulfobacterota; class Desulfomonilia; order UBA1062; family UBA1062; genus MWEI01. The sequence continues at coordinate 32,538 of JAKPDW010000025.1, read as the reverse complement.
GAAGAAGGTGTTCGCCCTCTCGTGGGCGATCGCAGCGATGGTCGCTTCCATGAGCGGGGTCATGCTCGGCATCATCAACGGCATCAACGTGCACGAGATATCCTCCATCGGGCTCAAGGTCTTCCCCGTCGTGATCCTGGGCGGCCTCGACAGCATCGGGGGCGCCATCATCGGCGGCATGATCATCGGGCTCTTGGAAACCTTCACGAGCGGCTACATCTCCCCATCCCTGAGGGACGTGATCCCGTACATCGTGCTGGTCGCGATCCTCCTCGTCAAACCCTACGGCCTCTTCGGCCTGGTGGAGATAGAACGGGTCTAGGAGACAAGATGCGAAGGCTGCGCTTTCACCCGTGCGGAAATTACAAGGAAGACCGGCTGGAACAGCTCTTTCTGTTCGAGACGGACTTCGGGAGGGCCTGCACCCTCGCGGGCCTCTTCCTGCTCTTCGTCGTCCTGCCCCTCGCAAGCCCGCCATACCTCATCTACGTGCTCAACATCACCGGCATAGCGGCCATAGCAGCGCTGGGACTGAACATCCTCGTCGGGTTCACCGGGCAGATATCCCTCGGCCACGGCGCTTTCTTCGGCGTGGGCGCGTACTCGGCCGCCGTCCTCGCCACCCGTTTGCAGATGCCCTTCTGGGTTTGTGTACCCGCAGCGGGTATCGTCACGGCGCTCGTGGGCTTGGTGTTCGGCATCCCCTCGGGCAGGCTCAAGGGGCTCTACCTGACGATCGCCACCCTCGCAGGCCAGTTCATCATCGAGTACGTGCTGGTGCACTGGGAATCCCTGACCCAGGGGAGCATGGGCATCGTGCTCCCGCAGGCGCATCTCTTCGGCCTCCCGGTCTCCTCGGACAGGGCCTTCTTCCTCCTGATCTTCGGGGTCCTCGTGGCCATGACGCTCATGGCGTCGAACGTCATGCGCACGAGCTACGGAAGGGCCTTCGTGGCCATCAGGGACAACGACCGGGCAGCCGAGGGCATGGGCATCCCCGTCTTCGGCTACAAGCTGTTGTCGTTCGCCATGAGCTCGTTCTACGCGGGGGTGGCAGGCGGCCTCTGGGCGTACTACATGAGGAGCATCTCCACTGAGCCCTTCACGCTGGGCCTCTCCGTCGAATACCTCGCCATGGTGATCATAGGCGGGCTCGGCAGCATACCCGGTTCCCTGTTCGGCGCCGTGTTCATAACTGGTCTCAACGAGATCCTCAGGTACCTGACCGACGCCATGATGAACATGGGGATATCGAGCGGATTCGGGCTCAACCTCGCCAGCCTCCGGGAGTTCGCGTTCGGCCTGGCCATCGTCGTCTTCATCCTGTTCGAGCCCAAGGGGCTCGCCGAGATCTGGAGGATCGTCCGCTCGTCCTTCAGGCTGTGGCCTTTTTCCTATTGAGGTGCGACCATGGGTGCGAGCAACGAGAGCCTCCTCGTGATCAACAACATATCGGTCGTGTACTCGGACGTGATCCAGGTGATCAAGGGGGTGTCCCTGAAGGTGCCACGGGGCAGGATCGTGTCCCTGCTGGGGAGCAACGGCGCGGGAAAGACTACCACGCTGAAGGCCGTCTCCGGGCTGCTGAAGCCGGAAAACGGCCGGGTCACCGACGGGGAGATCGTCTTCGACGGCGAGAAGATCCACAACCTCTCGCCAGAGGAGATCACCCGTCTCGGCATCATCCAGGTCCTGGAAGGCAGGCAGCCCTTCAAGTACCTGACCGTGGAAGAGAACCTGAGGGTCGGGACCGCAACCAGGTGGATGAAGCCCTACCGGCAAGACCTCGATCTCGTCTACCACTACTTCCCCTCCCTCGTTCAGAGGAGAAAGACGCTCGCCGGGTACCTGAGCGGCGGGGAGACCCAGATGCTGGTCATGGGCCGCGCGCTCATGGCCCACCCGAGGCTCCTCCTCCTGGACGAGCCCTCCCTGGGGCTCGCCCCCCTGGTGGTGCGGGAGATATTCCGGATCATCAAGCGAATCAACGAGGAACAGAAGACGACCATCGTGCTCGTCGAACAGAACGCGAACATGGCCCTGAGGATAGCCCACTACGGGTACGTCATGGAAAACGGCCGGGTGGTCATGGAGGGGGATTCCGGCTACCTGAGGGGGAATCCCGACGTGAAGGAGTTCTACCTGGGCGTGAGCGCAGGGGGCGCCTCCCGCTCGTATCGCGAGGTGAAGTCGTACAAGAGGAGAAAGCGCTGGTTGTAACCCTTCGTGAAAGCCCAGGGGCGCTGCATGCACGACATGCCTGGACCACTGGGGAAAGGAGCTGTGCATGGGAAGGTATCTCGACGATCTCGAAACGCAGTCGATGCAGATGCGGGCGGAGAGGCAGTCACGCCTCTTGGCCGACATGGTCCGTCGCGGCTACGAGCGGTCACACAGGGTGAGGGCGATCTTCGACGAGTCGGGTCTTTCGCCTGCCGATATTCGTTCCGTCTCCGACCTGGAAAGGCTCCCCGTGATCAACCGCGAACGGATCGTCCGGATGGAGGAGGAAGAACCCCCGTACGGCGGGCTCGCGGACGTATCGGCGCGCATCGAGCGCATCTTCACCTCGCCGGGACCGGTCTACGAGCCCCACCTGAACTCCGACGACCCCCTGTGGGCTCGTGCGTACAAGGCGGCGGGGTTCGGGCCCGGAGACATCGTGCTGAACGCCTTCTCGTACCACATGGTGGCCGCCGGCCTCACGTTCCACGGCGGCCTGGTCCGCGTGGGCGCAACCGTGGTGCCGTCCGGCACTTCGCCCGCCCACCAGCAGGTCCAGCTCATCAAGGACCTCAAGGTGACGGGTTACACGGGCACCCCGAGCTTCCTCATGGCCATCATCGACAAGGCGAACGAGATGGGGTACGACTTCGCCCGCGACTTCTCCCTGAGGAGGGCGGCCTTTGCGGCCGAGCCCCTGCAGCCCTCGCTCCGCGGGAGATTCGAGCGCGACTTCGGCATAGACACCTACCAGATGTACGGCGCCACGGAGGTGGGCGACGTGGCGTACGAGTGCCGGGAGAAGAACGGCTGGCACCTCTGCGAGGAGGTCATCGTGGAGATCGTGGACCCCGAGACCGGCAAGCCCCTGGGCCCGGGCGAGCTCGGCGAGGTCGTGGTCACCAGGCTCAACCCCATCTTCTTCCTGTTCCGCTTCGGCACCGGAGACCTCTCGAGGCTGACGGATGCGCCGTGCCCGTGCGGCAGGACGTCCTTGAGGCTCGAAGGTATCGCCGGGCGGGTCGGAGAGGCCGTCAAGGTCAGGGGCATGTTCGTGGCGCCGAGCCAGGTCAAGCGCCTTACGGACATGTTTCCCGGGATCGTGGTCCAACTCGTCGTGAGCAGGTCGGGCACGAGGGACGTCCTCACGGCGAGGATCGACGCGTCGGGAGCGGGCCCGGCATCAACCGGGCTGGCCGAGCGCTTCGAAAAGGCCTTCCAGGAGGTCTGCACGGTGCGGCTCGACAGGCTGGAACTCGTCGAGCCGGGGACCCTGGCGGCCGACGCGAAGCCGCTTCTGGACGAACGCACCTGGGAGTGAGACGCCCGGGGTTGTGCATCCGTTGAGGCATGGCAAAGCCCCCGACGCACCCGTGAGCCCCCATGCGGATCGAAGACGCGCGCAGGACCACACACCCGGCGGACCTGAACCCGTGAGCCCCCATGAGCATCGAAAACGCGCCGACCTTGCCCTGGAGGGGGCCGTGGCCGGGCCGTGAGCCCCCGAAAACGCCCTTGCACGACCCTCTCTCCTGTCGGGGCGCACAAGGACAACGCGGCCGAGGGCCGGTCCTGCTGATCTCACTGTGTGCTTTCGCGTGCACGTCCTCCGTGCAGACGTACAGCAGGATCAAACCCCTTGCCAACGACCGGCGCTCGTGAAGACGCCCCTGTGGCACCCCCCGTCAGCCGTGAGGTATCCCGATCCCGAAAGGGCCGCCCACGCACGCATTCCCGCCCAAGAGGACACGGCGAGCGGGAACAGGAAGACCATGCAACGCATGAGCGCATCCCCAGGGGCGGGCCTGGGCCCTCCATGCACCCGCGGCGCCGGCACATCCATGCATTTTCTGCATGAACATGGCGTTTCATTCTGATAGACTAGAGCCGAACGCGGAGAGACACAGGTCCAGGAGGCCTCCCATGGCGGACAACCCTGTCATCATCTACGGCAAGGCCGGCTGACCGTACACATCCCAGGCCAGGTCGGCCTACAAGGACAAGGCGGTCTACTACGACGTGAAGCAGGACCCTGGCAGGCTCGAGGAAATGCTCAAGCTCTCGGGCGGAAGGCGCGTGGTGCCCGTCATCGTCGAGGGCGGCCACGTAAAGGTCGGCTACGGGGGGACCTGAGGGGTGTAGGCCCGCCCACAGGCGATGGGCGCACAACAAGGCGCGGAAGGGGTTTCCCCCGAGGCGTGCACACCATGTCCGCCCCCACGAGGGGCATGAGCCCCGGACGGGTCGGACGAACGGTATGTCCGGGGGGTGTGGCACACCCTCCCACGTCTCCCCGCATCGCTCACACCCAGGACGACACCGGGCGCTTCCTCATCTGTTGAAAACGGGCATCATGGGGACGTTGGCCGGTTGCCGTCAGGCCCTGGGGATCCGCCCACATGGGCCGCGAGCGGCGTCCCTCGACCGGCGCCGGAGCCGAGCCCGCTAGGCTATCCTCGGCACGAACAGGTCGTGGAACAACCTCAGGAAGGCGGAGTCCGTGAGTCCCGCCACATAATCCCTGGCCATCTCGAACGGATTGTGGGTGTTGAGGTACCTTTCATGGAGGCGGTCGAGAAAGGCGGTGTACACGGGCGAGGACCTCTCCCGCTCCTCGATGTCCTGCACGAGGCGCGCGAACACGAGGCCGTACATGTTCCTGATCTTGTCCGACTCACGCTTTACCGCCTTGTTCGTGTATATCCTCTCGTAGTTGAACTCCTTGAGCCGGCACAGGGCGCCGAACACCTCGTCCGAGTAGCCGATGGATGTCCCGTCCGAGTGCCCGATCAGATCCTCGACAAGCCTGTAGACGATCTTGCCGTTCGTGTCGCCGAGGGTCTTTACCACCTCTCTCGGGAGATCCGTGCGTCGTATGATGCCGATGGCGATGGCGTCCTCGATGTCCCTCCCAATGTAGCTGACGGTATCCGCCATGCGGACCAGGCACCCCTCCATGGTCATGGGCAGTGGGCTGGCCCCTGCGAGGGCAGCCCTCATCTTCGCGTCGAAGTCCCTGAACGTCACGCCCCCGTCGGGCGAGAGCCTCTGCTCGGTGACCTCGCCGTTGTGGCAGAGGATGCCGTCGAGGACCTGGAGGGTCAGGTTGAGGCCCCGGCCGGCCTTTTCTATGCGTTCGAGGGCCTGGATGGCCTGAACGTTGTGCCTGAACGGCCCGATGTTCGCCTTCGTGCAGAGCTCGCTGAGATAGGTCTCGCCGTCGTGGCCGAACGGGGGGTGGCCTATGTCGTGACCGATGGCGATGGCCTCGATGAGGTCGTCGTTGAGCCCGAGCTTCCTGCCGATGGTTCGCGCTATCCGCGAAAGGAGCTGCACGTGGATGACCCTGTGGGAGATGCCCTGGTGCCCGACGAGATAGAAGACCTGGGTCTTGTCGATGTAGGAGGTGTAGGCCTGGGAGTGCAGGATCCTGTCCACGTCGATGGAGAACGCGTCCCTCATGTCGGCCTTCACGGCCTCCTCGTGCCTCCGCCTGACGCCTTGGGCGGGAAGGGATCGTCCCATCTCAGGTCGATATCTTCGAGAACGAGGCCATGGCACCGAAGAGGTCGAGGAGGTTCGCGAGCAGGGCGATACGGTTGTTGCGCACCTTCTCGTCCTCGCTCATCACGAGCACCTTGTCGAAGAAGGTGTCTATCGGCTCCTTGAGGCCCGCCAACATCTTCAGTGCGTCTGCATACGCCCCGTCCCGGGTTTTTGCGAGGAACGCCCCGCGCACGGACTCGTATGCACGGTGGAGAGAGCGTTCCTCCTCCTGTGCGAACAGGGAAGGATCCACGTCGCGGCACGCCTCCACCTTCTTGAGGATGTTCTCCACCCGCTTGCTCGCTGCACATATAGAGACGAACCAGGGCTCGCCGAGCACCTCGGAGAGCGCCTGCGCCCTCATGAAGGTGTCCACGGGGTCGTCGAACGTGGTGAGGACTGATTCTATGACGTCTCCCTCGATCCCCCGAGACTGGAGGATCGAAGCGAACCTGTTGGCGAAGAAGGCGACGACCTCGGCCTTGACTTCCGACACGTCCCTCTTGAGCTTGCCGGCCAGCTGCTCCAGGGCGACATCCACCAGCCACCCGACGGACACCCGGTACCCCTTGCCCAACAGCACGTTTTCGATGGCTATGGTCTGCCTGCGCAAGGCATAGGGGTCAGACGTCCCGGTGGGGACCATGCCGACGCCGAAACAGCCGCATATGGTGTCGATCCGGTCCGCCATGCCCACGATGTCCCCGAGGATGCCCGAGGGCAGGACGTCGTCCGCGGATGCGGGAAGGTAGTGTTCCCTGATCGCTGCGGCCACCTCAGGGTCGATCCCCTGGCGGACGGCGTACTCCCGCCCCATGATCCCCTGGAGCTCGGGCAGCTCGCCCACCATGAGGCTGTTGAGGTCGGCCTTGCACAGGTACGCAGCCTCTCTCACCTGCTCCTTCTTCTCGGGAGCCAGTCTTTCGGCCAAGGCCAGGGCGACCCTCGTGAACCGCTCCACCTTTTCCCACGAGGTGCCGAGGTCCTTGTGGAAGATCACCTCCCTGAGACGGTCGGCATATACGCTCAAGGGGACCTTGAGGTCCTCGGAGAAGAAGTACTTTCCGTCGTCCAGGCGGGCCTTGAGAACACGCTCGTTGCCCGAGCGGACCACATCGTCGCTCTTGGGGACGATGTTGCTGAAGGTCCCGAACGCATTCTTGATCCTCGAGCCGTCGTTCGCGTCGTACATGGGGAAGTAGCGCTGGTGGTGCTTCATGACCGTGACGAGCACCTCTTTCGGGAGCTCGAGGTACCCCTCGTCGAAGGTCCCCACGATGGGGTGCGGGTATTCGAGGAGGTTTGCGACCTCTTCCACGAGATCTTCGTCCTTCACGACGGCCCCGACGGCGGCGGCGCTCCGCTCGAGGGACTCCCAGACGATCCTCTTGCGCCTTGCGGGATCGGCTATCACGTAGGCCTTCTCGAGGGTCTCCTCGTAAGCGTCTGGGTGGTCGACGGCGATGGGAACGTTCGCCATGAAGCGGTTCCCGTAGGTGAAGCGTCCCGACGAGACCGATCCGAAGGAGACGGGCAGGACCTCCGCCCCGAAGATCGCGAGGATCCAGTGAACGGGCCTGGCGAAGCGCACGCCCGGGTTCGACCACCGCATGGTCTTCGGGAAGGGGATCTTCTGGATCATGTCCTCGAGGATGCCGGGCAGCACCTCGCGGGCGGGCCGCCCAGGGGTCGTCTTCGTGACGCAGAGGTATTCCCCCTTGGGGGTCGTGGTCACGGTGACATCGCCGATGTCCACCCCGCAGTTTGCGGCGAATCCCAGGCCGGCCTTCGTGGGCTTCCCGTCCTTGTCGAAGGCCACCGCCTTGGGCGGACCCATCTTCGTCTCCACGGTGTCCGGCATGGTGTCCGGCACGTCCCTCACCAGGATGGCGAGCCTCCTCGGGGTGGAGAACGCCTTCATCTCGCCGTGGGAGAGCCTCAGGCCGTCGAGGGCCTTGGCCAGGTACGCCCTCATGAACTCCACCGCCGGGTCGATGAAGGCGCTCGGGATCTCTTCCGTCCCGATCTCGAAGAGCAGGGTCTCGGTCATCAGCCCTCCCCCCCGCCTGCGGCCGCCGAGTCGAGGTAGAGCTTGGCCGCAAGCCTTGCCAGCTCCCTGACCCTGAGGACGTAGGACTGGCGCTCCGTGGTCGATATCGCACCTCTCGCGTTGAGGAGGTTGAAGATGTGTGAGCATTTCAGGCACATATCGTAGACCGGCAGACAGAGCCCCTTCTCGGCTATACGCTTGCCCTCTTTCTCGAAGAGGTTGAAGAGTTCGAGGAGCATGGCGATGTCCGCCAGCTCGAAGTTGTACTTCGACCACTGCACCTCGCCCTCGTGGTGCACGTAACCGTAGGTCCAACGGTCCTTCCACTGGATGTCGAACACCGAGTCCTTGTTCTGGAGATACATGGCTATCCTCTCCAGGCCGTAAGTGATCTCGGTGCACACGGGGTCGAGGTCGAAGCCGCCCACCTGCTGGAAGTAGGTGAACTGGGTGATCTCCATGCCGTCGAGCCAGACCTCCCATCCCAGCCCCCAGGCGCCGAGGGTGGGGGATTCCCAATCATCCTCGACGAACCTGATGTCGTGCTCCAGGGTATCGATCCCCAAGCGCCTGAGACTGTCGAGGTAGATCTCCTGGACGTCGAGGGGCGACGGCTTGAGGATCACCTGGTACTGGTAGTAGTGCTGGAGGCGGTTCGGGTTCTCCCCGTACCGCCCGTCCGTGGGGCGTCTCGAGGGTTCCACGTACGCCACCCTCCAGGGGTCGGGCCCCAGCGCCCTGAGGAAGGTGGCCGGGTTGAAGGTCCCCGCCCCCACCTCCAGGTCGTAAGGCTGAGCGATGAGACAGCCCCTCTCGGACCAGAACTCGTGCAAACGCAAAATCAACTCCTGAAAATCCATGGCCTTTCCTGTATCATTGCTTCATATCGAGGTCAAGCAGCTTCGCCAGGAAAACGGCTGTGGAGAGCGGCCTCGGCGTCACCCTCGAGCACACGTCCAGAAGGAACAGCGTGATCTCGGTCTTCGCCCGGGCGCTCAGGCTGATCCTCGAAAGCACCTCCCCGGTGAGGCCGGGCGCCCGCTCCATAAACGACCTGGCCTCGGGGCCGACCGAGAGCGAAGAGGCGAGGCCCTCCTGCATTCCTGCCGGCGCGAAGGAATCGGGCCTCAGCCCGTACCCTATGTGCCTGAGCATGTCCATCAGGGAGGTACACCAGAGGTTGAACCACCTGGTCGAGCCCGAAAGCCCGTCGAGCGCATTCTTGAGGCACGCGTAGACCTCGGGCGCCGGGTCCTGCTGGCCGAGGTTCTCCTTCGCGATCTCGAGGAGCACGCAAGCATACCCCATGAGGTGGATATCCTGCCTCAAGGGCATGTGGGCGTTCAAAAGCCGGGCCTGCTCGATGCGCTGGAGGCCGGAACCCCTTCCCCGGTGCACGTGCATCAGCACCTCGCTGAAGGGTTCCAGCGCCCCCGGGAAGCGTCTCCGGCTCTTGTGGGCGCCCTTCGCTATGGCGCACACGAGGCCCTGCTCCCGGGTCAGGGCGTGCACGATCCTGTCCGACTCCATGAAATCAGAAGCGCTTAAGATGATAGCCTCGCTCGTGTAGTGGGGCATGCCAGGCTCTGCCCGGGGATCCGGGCCTTCCAGGGATTTTCTGTCAGGACGGGGCCGTGCCGCTCTCGACAAGAGAAGACACGCCCCCGGCGGGGCCGTCGGCAGGCCCTCGACCCTCATGCCGCGTGCAATACCTGAGGGAGGCCACCAGGAGGACCAGCACAACGAGGGCCGCGATGAGGGCGCCGATCACCGCCGACTTCCGGTGATCGAGCCTGCCGGGGACAGCCGCCTTCTTCGCCTGGTGATCGTACTGGGCAAGCGTATCCTCCAGTTTGGCGAGGAGTTCCTCCTCGTCGAACTGGAACTCCTTGCTGATGACCCGGAGGAACCCTCTGAGAAAGGTCCTGGGCGGCAGCATGTCCAACCTGTCTTCCTCGAGGAAGATGAGCGTCTGGGCCGAGATCTTCGTCCTCTCTTCGATCTCCTTGAGATCGAGCCCCCTCTTCTCTCTCTCGCTCCTGAAATATTCCCCGAGGGTCTGTCCTTCCTGGGGCATGCATCCTCCTGACGTGATCAATATCATGCCGCTTGACTCGAGGCAAGGAAGACCGTTTGCGGGAGACGAAACGGATCGTGTGACCGGCCGGGGCAAGGGGGGCGGCCTCGGGGGACAGGACCACGATGCCGCGGACGCCGGGGTCTTTCCCCTCGCCGTGACGGTTGACTCCACGGGTTGTCTGTGCCAATGCTTCTTTCTTGCGTTTGAAGGAAGGAGACCGAGCGATCCTTAAGCCATGAAGAAGGCCGCCGACATCCTCGACCGTGTGACCAGGCCCGGACGCTACATCGGGGGAGAGGTCAACGAGATCGTCAAGCCCCGACACGAGGTGAAGGTCCGCTTCGCGCTGGCCTTCCCCGATGTCTACGAAATCGGCATGTCCCACGCCGGCATCAAGATCCTCTACCACGTTCTCAACTCGATGGAAGGGGTGTGGGCCCAGCGGGTCTTCGCCCCTTGGCACGACATGGCCGAGGAGCTCCGCAGGCGCGGCGTCCCCCTGACGAGCCTGGAAGAGGGTCTGCCCCTGGGCGCCTTCGATGTCGTGGGCTTTTCCCTGTTGTACGAGCTCTCGTACACGACCATGCTGGGCATGCTCGAGCTCGCGGGCATCCCCCTGAGGGCGTCGGAGAGGGGGCCCGATCACCCCTTGATCGTGGCAGGCGGCACCTTCGCGGCCAACCCGTGCCCTGTCTTGGAAGCCCTCGACCTCGTCGTCATAGGGGACGGGGAAGAAATCGTCCAGGAAATGGCGAAGATCTGCCTGGAAACGAGAGACCGCTCAGAACGCCTCGAGGCGTTTTCGTCCATACCCGGCGTGTACCGCTGTGGGTCAGGAGCGAGGCCGAAAAGAAGGGTTCTCGAAGACCTCGACCGTTTCCCCTTCCCGGGAGCGACGGTCGTCCCACACATCACGATCGTGCACGACCGCATAGGGGTCGAGGTGGCCAGGGGGTGCACCAGGGGGTGCAGGTTCTGCCAGGCCGGCATGATCTACAGGCCCTACAGAGAGCGGTCCTTAGACACCGTGCTCGCCTCGTTCAGGGAGGGACTCTCGCGGACGGGCTACGACAACATCGCGATGATGGCCCTGTCCACGACTGACCTCAGTTACCTGAACGAGCTCATGAACGCCATGCACTGCCCCTCCAGGGAAGTCTCGGTGAGCATCCCTTCGCTCAGGGTGGAGGGCATCACCGACGAGGTGGCCCGCATACTCGCATCCGTCAGAAAACCGGGATTCACCATGGCGCCCGAGGCTGCCACCCAGAGGCTGCGCTCGGTGATAAACAAGGGGAACACCGAGGAGGACCTCTTCAGGAGCATCAGGATCATCAAGGCGCTCGGGTGGAGGTCTCTCAAGCTCTACTTCATGGTGGGTCTCCCGACGGAGGAGGACGAGGACATCGAGGCGATATGCAGGCTCGCGCGCGACGTGGGAAGGGAGTTCAGGGGAAACGTCACGGTCAGCGTGTCCTGTTTCGTTCCCAAGGCCTTCACCCCTTTCCAGTGGGAACCGCAGGCATCGCAACAGAGATATAACGCCGTGATATCCCACCTGCAGTCCAGGCTCAGGGGCAGGAACATCACGCTCAAGTGGCACGACCCGCGCCTGTCTTTCCTGGAAGGCGTCTTCTCCCGGGGCGACGCCAGCCTCTTCGAGGTCCTCCTCGAGGCGAGGGCCAGGGGGGCCTACCTCGACGGCTGGGGTGACACTCTCAAGGAAGGGGCGTGGCAGGACGCCTTTGCGTCCCGTGGGATCGACCCCGGAGAGTACCTTGCAGGCAGATCGCTGGATGCCGATTTGGCCTGGGATTTCATCGACATGGGGATCACGAGGGACTTCCTCCTGAGGGAGCGTGCTCTGGCCAGGCAGGGCTTGCACACCCCGGACTGCAGGGATGGGGCATGCCCGGCGTGCGGCTCATGCAGGGACGGCGCAAAGAACACCGTGAGGCCTGCCGAGCCCGCCTTCCTGCTCTTCGAGCCGTCGAAACCCGAGCCTTCTCTCACGTACGTGTTCGGCATCACGAAGGAGGCGGGGATGCGGTTCCTCTCGCCCAGGGAATTCCAGGAGACGATCCGCAGGGCCATAAGGAGGGCGGGCATCCAGGCGGAATACACCAGCGGGTTCAGCCCGGTCATGAAGCTCAGCATGACCCCTCCACCGCCGTACGCCGTCTCGTCGCTGAGCGAGTACTTCCAGGTGCACCTGAAAGAACGGGAGGACCCGGCGTCCATCACGGAGCGCATCAATGACCAGCTGCCCGAAGGAGCAAGGGTCTTTTCCGCCAGGCAGGGCCGCCTGGAGCGGGTTGTCGCCTGCACCTACCGGACAGCCAGGCCCTTCACCCTGGAGGCGGGACCGGGCGCAACGATCACCAAGGCGGGCACAGAGCTCAAGGTGTGGGATTTCCTGGAGCATGTCGGACAGGACACCCTCCGTATAGCCTTCATCGAGGGCAGGACCATCTCCCCCCTCGCCGTCCTTGACGCCTTTTCCCCCGACTCCATAGCGCCCCACGAGATCGTCAAGACCGAGACGCACTTCAGGGGCGATCCCGCCGGCTGACACCGGGCAAGGGGGTTCCAACGCCTGCACACCGTGGGCCGATACGACACCCTTACGCTCGCCAGGGCAGCTGTCAGGGGGTCGAGAGGCGCCTGCAGGCGCACGACGGGGTCTTTCACTGTGCGCCCCTGGTCCCCGGGCGCAAGAGGAGGCGTTCGCCATGACCGAAACACGGCTGCTGTCCAGGCCCCGCGTGCAGCCGTGAACCGATGAGCCTTGGGCCACGGCCATGCATTCGGGAAGAAAGCACGGGCCTCTCCCGCCCCGTTCCCCTCTTTCCTCCACGAGCCCTGCACGAACCGTGACGCCGGCTGGAGACGAGAACCTGCGTGAGGCCCTTGCCTTCATCCCTCGCGTGACCTACTAAACCACATACCCCAGATCGAAAAGGCGGCCTTGTGGAAGAGAAAAAGAAATTCTTGCAGATCCAAGAGAAGACGGCGAAGGAAGCTCACGGGTCGAGCCCGTGCTGCGCGCGCGGGGGAGGTCAGCCTTCCGGCCCGTATACCGACCCGGTGTGCGGTATGAGCACCCAAGACGGCGAGGCGTTCATCCCCTACGAACACGCCGGCGTGACGTACCACTTCTGTTGCAGGGCCTGCCTGGAGAAGTTCCAGAAAGATCCTAGAGCCTACACGGAGAAGCGAAACGCTCGGGATGCGCGGCCCGTCCAGGGGACGCCCGCGGGACACGGGACATACACGTGTCCCATGCACCCGGAGGTGGTCCTCGATCACCCGGGCGTCTGCCCGAAGTGCGGGATGGCCCTCGAGCCGGTCGCCCCTTCGCTCGACGAGGGCCCTGACCCCGAATACGAGGACATGCTCGGCCGCTTCAAGGTGAGCCTCGCTCTCAGCGTTGTCCTCATGGCCGTGGCCATGGGGCACATGATCCCCGGGGTGAGGGAAATACAGGCCTTGAGTTCGGGGCTCAGGGGGTGGGTAGAGTTCGCGATCGCGACGCCGGTGGTGGTGTGGGCCGGGTGGCCCTTCCTCGCGAGGGCATGGCTTTCCCTGAAGACCCTCAACCTCAACATGTTCACGCTCATAGGCGGAGGCGTGCTCGTGTCGTACGGGTACAGCGCTACGGCAGTCGTAGCGCCCTGGCTCTTCCCCGAGTCGGCCAGACCGGGGGGCGGGGGAGTGGGCCTGTACTTCGAGTCGTCCGCGATGATCGTGACCCTCGTCCTTCTCGGACAGGTGCTGGAACTCAAGGCGAGATCCCGCACCCAGGACGCGATACGCTCCCTCGTGTCGCTCGCCCCGAAGACCGCGCGCAGGATCGAGGAAGGCGGCATGGAGATCGACGTGCCGCTCGACGCCATCGTCCCGGGCGACCGCCTGCGCGTGAGGCACGGGGAAAAGATCCCCGCGGACGGCACCATCATCGAGGGAAGGGGGGTCGTCGACGAATCGATGATCACCGGGGAACCTCTCCCCAGCGACAAGGGCCCGGGCGACTGGGTGACCGGCGGGACTCTGAACACTCACGGATCCTTCACCATGGAGGCACGACGGGTCGGGGCGGACACGCTCCTCTCATCCATCGTGCGGGTTACGATGGAAGCGGCCAGGAGCAAGGCCCCTGTACAGAGGCTTGCGGACTCGGTGTCGGGGATCTTCGTCCCTGCGGTCGTGGCGACCGCAGCGCTGACCTTCCTTGCGTGGGTGTTCTACGGGCCCGAACCGAGGCTGGCAAACGCCGTCGTCTCGGCCGTGTCGGTTCTCGTCATCGCGTGCCCCTGTGCCCTCGGGCTCGCGACCCCCATGTCCATCATGGTGGCCTCAGGAAAGGCCGCGAGAATGGGGATCCTGTTCAAGGACGCATCGGGGGTCGAGACCCTGAGAAAGGTGGACACCTTCGTCATGGACAAGACCGGCACCCTGACCGAGGGCAGGCCGCGTGTCTCGGGCATCGCCGCCTCCGACGACACGGACGAGGAGACGATCTTGAGGTATGCATCGAGCCTTGCCCTCGCGAGCGATCACCCCCTGAGCAAGGCCGTGCTCGAGGAGGCGACCGCCAGGGGTATCACGCCCGAGCCTCCTTCGTCGATCGTGACGATCCCCGGCATGGGCGTGACGGCCAAAGTCGGTGGGCACGAGGTGGCCATGGGCAACGAGGCCCTGCTGGCAAGGCTGAACATCGATGCCGGGGCCTTCGCGCAGGAGGCCCTCGATGCCGCCTCCCGGGGCGAATCGACCCTGTTTACGGCCCTCGACAAAAAGCTCACGGGGCTGTTCAGGTTCAAAGACCCCATAAGCGGCACCTCCCTCGATGCGATACGGGCCCTCTCAGAAGAGGGGTTTGCCGTGGTGATGCTCACGGGGGACAGGAGGGAGACGGCCGAGCGAATCGCCGGGGAACTGGGCATCCAGGATGTGAGGGCCGGCGTCCTGCCGGCGGACAAGGCGACGGTGATCGCCGGGTTGAAGGCCCAAGGCAGGGTGGTCGCCATGGTCGGTGACGGGATCAACGACGCACCGGCACTGGCTGCCGCCGACGTGGGCATCGCCATGGGCAACGGCACGGACATAGCGATCGAGAGCGCCCAGGTGGCGCTCGTGCGGCCGGACCTGAGATACCTCGTCAAGGCCGTGCGCCTGAGCCGGCTCACCATGCGAAACATCGCTCAAAACCTGTTCCTGGCCTTTGTCTACAACGCGCTGTGCATCCCCGTGGCAGCCGGGGTCCTCTACCCCCTCCTGGGTATCGTCATGTCTCCCGCAGTCGCAGCGGCGGCAATGAGCTTCAGCTCCGTCTCGGTCATCGGCAACGCGCTCAGGCTGAACAGGGCCCGCATCTCGTGAAGGCCCAACCGCTCGCACGGGAGACTGCCGTCACCTGGAGCGACACGGGGAATCCTGGAATCCGGGAACCCGTCGAAACCGCCCTGTTCGGCTCCTTCCACCCTGCGGAACGTCTCCTTGCGTGCCCAGCGTTGTCTCCATGGAGAGAGGCCGCCCGCCATTGCCGAGCGCAACCGGGGGCGACCAGGGGCCCCTTGGCCTTTCGTGCCTCTTGTGCCCGTCATTGAGCCTGCATCGCTGCGCAAGGGCAAGGATCCACTCTCCATCTCAGAAACGAGACCCCTGCCGGGTGGGTGTCCAGACAGGCGGCCCCCGTGTCTCATCACCTTTCGGATGCATGCCTCTCTGCCGAAACGTGAGCCGCCCGGTCTCGGATTCTCTGGGTGACGTCATGAGAAAGGCACGGGAAACCGGCTTGTACATCACGAACCATGGACATATAATCCCTGCCGGCTACCGGTTCAACGCGTCTCGATGCACGGAAGCGGTGCAGGGCGCCCTGCATGGGCCGTGAGACCACGACGCCCCGAGCAGAGCGAGGGGCCCCTGGGGAGACCATGGGCGACAGGCTGTGTTTTCAAGGGAAGAGACGCTCCACCTTCCGGCACGGACTCCCAACGGCAGGGTTCGTGTTCGCCTCGGTGTGGGCATCGACCCTCCTGTGCGCATTCCTGATTACGTGGATTGTGAACACGGCTTCTCACGGCCGGACGGCCCTCCTTGCATCGGCGTCGATCCTATCCCTCGCCCTGGCGGCGGGATCCGCGGCCCTGTACCTGGCGATCGGCATGCGGGGGGCGTCGAGGCGCGAGGCTGACCGCGAGACCGCCTATGCGGAGGCGTTCATGGGCGTCTCCCCTGACCTCTTCGTCGTCCTGGACGGCGATGGATACGTGGTGGCAATGAACCAGGCCATGCGCGGCATCCTGAACATGAGCGAAACCATGGGAGCGACACCCTCCCTTCCACGTGTTCTGCTGCCCGCCTTCATCCCCGAGTGCCATCGCGACCGTTTCATGGAAAACCTGCGCGAGGCCGCGCGCACGGACGAGACGGTTTCGTTCGAATGCGGCGTCGTCAACGCCCGCGGGCAGGCATATCACGTGACCTGGCATGCCCGAAGGCTGCACGACGGTCCCCAGCCTGGCTGCATGTACGTCCTGGCCGGGATAGACATTACCGGCCACAAGAAGACACAGGAGGAGCTGGCCTCGAGCGAGCGTCGCTACAGGCTGTACGCGGAAAACGTTCGTGACGTCCTGTGGGTCCTGGACAGGGACCTGAACTACGTGTACATCAGCCCTTCCGTGTACCTGCTCAGGGGCTACACGCCGGAAGAGGCCATGCGGATGCCCATAGACCAGGTCTTCACGAAGGATTCGCGCAGGAAGATCATCAAGCTGACGAGCTCAGTGAAGTCTCTGCTCGCCAAGGGCGAGAGGATCGACCCTCAGAACACCCTCAAGATGGAGCTCGAGCAATTCTGCAAGGACGGCAGTACGAAATGGACCGAGGTCATTGCGAACATCCTCCTCGACGACGAGGGCAACCACGTGGGGTTCCTGGGCATCACCAGGGATATCACGGAGAGGAAACTCGCCCAGGAGTCCCTGCGACTCAGCGAGGAACGCTACAGGACCATCTTCGAGACCACAGGCAACGCCATGGCCATCGTGCGTCATGACGATGTCATTTCCCTCGCGAACGGCGAGTTCGAGAGGCTTTCCGGTTACTTCAGGCACGATATCGAGGGAAAGATGTCGTGGACGGACTTCATAGACGTCCAGGACAGGGACCGGGTGGCGAAGAGCACCCCGTCGGGCGCAAACGACCAGGCGAGCACCAGGTGCAACTACGACTTCCGCTTCGTCGACCGCTGGGGTCGGACGCACATGGTGACCGCCAGTTCGACGCTCATACCCGGTACCTCCATGAGGGTCGTCTCGCTCCTGGACATCACCGACATGATCGAGGCGCAGGAGAGGCTCAAGGCCTCACGGGAACAGCTCCGGAAACTCCACATACACACGCAGGAGCTCAGGGAGCGCGAACGCGCGAACGTGGCCAGGGAAATCCACGACGAGCTTGGCCAGGTGCTCACTGCGCTGAAGATGGACCTGTCCTACCTCGCCAGGCGCCTGCATCCGGACCTGGAGCACCTCCACGCGAAAATCTCCTCCATGAGCAGATCCATTGACGCGAGCATCGACTCGGTGAGGAGGATCATCATGGAGCTCAGGCCCGGCCTTCTCGACCACCTCGGGTTGGTCCCGGCGATCGAGTGGCAGATAGGCGAGTTCGAGAGGAGGACCGGGATCGCGTGCACCCTGAGCGTATCGCACACGGACATAGACATTGACAGGGAGGTGGCCACCACCGTGTTCCGCATCCTCCAGGAGGCGCTCACCAATGTCGCCCGACACGCGGAAGCGACCGAGGTGAGCGTCTCCATGAGCATTGACCAGAACACCCTCATACTCACCATAAACGACAACGGCAGGGGGATAACGCAAAACGAGATTGAAGATCCCACCTCCTTTGGTCTAATGGGGATGAAGGAACGCGCACTGTTCTGCAGCGGTGCGTTCGAGATATCGGCCGGGCGTCACGGGAAAGGCACCCGGGTGACGCTCAGGGTTCCTCTCTCAAAGACAGGCAAGGATCATGATACGGGTGTTGGTGGCGGATGATCACCCCATCGTGCGCGAGGGGGTCAAGCAGATCCTTTCCGAGACCGAGGACATCATTGTCTCGGACGAGGCATCGACGGGCAAGGAAGCGCTCGATCTCGTGCTCAAGAACGCTTACGACGTCGTGATCCTGGACATCTCCATGCCCGGGCGCGACGGTCTCGAGACGCTGAAGGAGCTGAAATCCGCAAGGCCGAAAACACCGGTGCTCATCCTGAGCATTTACCCGGAAGAACACTACGCTGTGCGGGTCCTGAGGGCAGGGGCGGCCGGGTACGTCGCCAAGGCGAGCGCACCCGACGAGCTCATCGCGGCGATCAGGAAGGTGGCATCCGGCGGCAGGTACCTGAGCCCCAAGGCGGCGGAACGCCTCACCTACGAACTCGACAGGGACTTCTCGAAGCCGCTGCACGAACAGCTCTCGGACCGCGAGCACCAGGTCATGCGCTTGATGGCTTCAGGCAAGTCCATCAAGGAGATAGCGGCAGAACTGTGCCTGTCCATAAAGACCGTGAGCACCTACCGGGGCAGGGTCTTCGAGAAGCTGGGTGTCTCCACCAATGCGGCTCTCGTCCTCTATGCCCTGAAGAACGGCCTCATTGACGAGGGACAGATCCCCCCTGCCGATACCGTGGACAGGTGATCGCGACCCACGGCAGAGGGCATGGCCGGGAAAAGAGCGCCTTCCGCCGGCAAGCTGTAGGACAATTCCTACATGCATGCCGGAAATTTTCTCATTCAACATTCAGCACTTTTACCCTTCACGGCGCTTGACAAGTATGTCATTATGACAATCACAACAAGTGTTGTTCTGACCTCCTTTACGCCAGAAGAGGGGACAAATCCTCTCGTGCTTTGTCCTTACCCAAACTTCTTCTGGCTCTTTTTTTTGCCCGCGTTTCGTGTCCTACAGTGTGCCTGTACGCATCCACGCGAAAACCCTTGGACAGAAAACGCCCACATGGTACCATGCATGGCCTGGGGGTTCGATCGATGGGAACGCTCGACCTGAGTAGGTTGCCGGCCGATGCAGGGTCTGTCTTCAGGCCTTTCGCCGAGGAGGCGCTCCGGAGATTCCCGGACAGGATCCACGCCCTCTGCGTGATCGGCAGCTGTCTGACGGGCGATTTCGTCAGCTCTGTCTCGGACATCAACTCGGTTTTCGTCATGGCATCGACGGATGTCGATGACCTCGACGTCTTGGCCGGGATACGCGCCGCGCACGCAAAGAAGAGGATCAGCCCGCCTCTCGTGATGACCGTCGAGTACATCGAGAGGTCGCTGGATGCGTTTCCTGTGGAATTCCTCGACATGAAGCTCTTCCACGCGACCATCGCGGGCACCGACCCTTTCTCAGGGCTCGCCGTCGACAGAGGCGCCTTGAGGCTCCAATGCGAGCGCGACCTCAAGGCCAAGCTCGTGAACCTCTCGAGGGGATATCTCTCGTGCGCGGGATCAACCAGGGATCTCTCGGCCCTCCTCCAGGAGGCCTTGCCCGGGTACTTCCCCCTGCTCAGGGCCATGCTCTTCCTCGTCAGAGCCGAGGAGGGGATCCCGGGGCCCAAAAAAGAGGTGCTACGTGCGGTCGAGGAGGCGTTCGGCCTCTCTCTCGACACGTTGCGGGAGCTCATGGAGATCAGGGTCGCCGGCTTTCGCCTGCGCGACTGGTCGAGGCTGAAGACGTTGTTCCAGGAACTCCACGGTATCACCCATGACCTGTCGACCACGATCGATCGCATGTGCACCCGGGAGTGAACGTGGCCGCATGAGCGCCCGCCCTCTCGATCTCACCCGTCAAAGGCGCTCGATCCCCCGCATGCGAGTCCCTGCTGCTCTCTGCCTGATCCTGGCGTGTACGCTCTGGACCTCGAGCGCACGTTCTCAAGAGAACTTCTACGTGCAGGACACGGCGGGCGTGATAAACGCCCCTACCCGCACAGCGGTGACGGCCCTTCTCTCGGAGCTCGAGCAAAAGACCGGGGCCCAGTTCGTGGTCCTCACGGTGAAGACCACGGGGGGCGTGCCCATCGAGCAGTTTTCGCTCGAGAAGGCACAGTCCATGCGCCTTGGCCGCAAGGACGTGGACGACGGCCTTCTCCTGCTCATAGCGGTCGAGGACCGGAAATACCGTTTCGAGACCGGCTACGGGCTGGAACAGGTCCTTCCTGACAGCCTTCTCGGAAGCGTCGGCAGGAGATACCTGGTCCCCTCGTTCAAGAGGGGGGACTATTCGCAAGGCATCCTGGATGCAGCAAGGGTCATCTCCGCCACGATCGCCCGATCCCGGGGGGTGAAGATCACCGGCATGGAAGAGCCCACGCAGGCAAAGAAACGAGCGGGCTTCCCCGTCGCCCCCCTGCTCACCTTCTTCGCCATCGCCGTCATCCTCGCCGCCCTGTCGGGACCGCACCGCAGGGGGGGCATCGCCGACGCGCTCGTCATCGGGTCCATCCTCAGAGGCGCAGGCCACAGGGGCACAGGCGGCGGGTTCGGTTCCTTCGGCGGCGGGGGCTTCGGGTCGTTCGGGGGCGGGGGTTCGTTCGGGGGCGGCGGGGCGTCTGGAGGCTGGTGAGAGCCGCCTTCGAGGGCGGCCGTTGTTGTGGGGCTGCCCCCCGGGCCCGGGCCTCTCTTCTCATACTTCTCCCTCGAATACCCTCCCCCATGAAAACGAATGAGCGTGACCTCCTTCCTGATGACGATTTCCGGCCTCGTTGACGATGACGATCTCCAGCGTCCGGGATTGCTCATACGCCGGGCAGGGCAAGAGGAACGACGACAGCCCAAGCCCACCGTCTGGCACCCAGGGCGAGACTGTCGCCGCCCAGGGGGCTTGCCGCTTTTCGGCCTCCCCTCTTCACCTTGTCCATGTGTCGTTCGGCTTGGTGTCAAGCGTTACTGCCGATTGCCGCTTTTCTGCCAATCACCGCCATCTGTCGTACGGCCTGATCGAAGAGCCGCGATGCCTCTTGATGCTTGTGCGTGAGCCTCGGCATCGGGTATAGAACCGGTTGCAACCCATCTCACAAGCACGGGGGGGTACCATGGGGAAAACGGCGCGGGTGATCGTGGGCGTGGCGTTCGTCGTCATCCTCGCAGTGGTGTTCGCCGTATCGGGATTCAACAAGGCGCGGCGCATGAACGAGGCGGTGAACGCCCAGTGGGCCCAGGTTGAAAACCAGCTCAAGAGGCGCTACGACCTCATCCCCAACCTCGTGGAGACGGTCAAGGGATACGCGGCCCAGGAAAAGAGCGTTTTTCTGGGCATAGCGGAGGCCAGGAAGGCCTACTTCCAGGCACAAGACGTGGCCGGGAGGGCAAGGGCCGCCGGCGTGCTCGAAACCGCCCTCTCGAGGCTCCTCCTGCTGCAGGAAAGATACCCCGAGCTCAAGTCGAACGAGAACTTCCTGAAACTCCAGGACTCTCTGGAGGGCACCGAGAACCGCATCTCGGTTGAACGCAAGAGGTACAACGACCTCGTGCGGGACCTCAACTCCTACGTCAAGACCTTCCCGGGCATGGTCTTCGCAAGGTGGGCCGGGGTAAGCGAGGCCCAATACTTCGATATACCGGAGGCGGAGAAGGAGACGCCCAAGGTCAGGTTCTAACCTGCCTCGATCTCCTGCAGGAACCCCGAGGGCACCTGGTAGGTCTGCCTCCCGTAGATCCCACGGACGCGGGCCCAAGAGAGCACCAGGCGCCTGCGGGCCCGGGTCATGCCCACATACAGGAGGCGTCGTTCCTCCTCTACCTGGGAGGAGTCCTCGCATGACAGCGCGTGGGGCAGGAGCCCCTCCTCGCAACCCGCGATGAAGACGTGGTCGAACTCGAGCCCCTTCGACATGTGAAGCGTCATGAGGCTCACGGCCTTCGTACCCTGGGCCGCGTCAGCAGTCGTGAGGAGGGCCTTTTCCTGGAGGTATGAGACGAGGTCGTTCTGCCCCTGCGCGCTCGAGACGAGCTCCTGGACGTTGAGCACCCGGTCCACTCCGTCAGTTTCCTGGAGGAGGTAATCCCGGTACCCTGTCTTGTCTATCAGGTACAACAGCATGCCGGCTATGTCCATGCCGTGGATGTTCCGCTGAAGGTCCTCCATCAGGGAGCAGAAGGCCTCCAGCCCTTTTCTGGCGGCTCCCTTGAGCGTCTTCCTTGCCCGGGCCGCTTGCATGGCCTCCATGAGGCTCAGGCCTTCCGACCCAGCGATCTCGCGGATCACGTGCAACGCCCTGTCTCCTATGCCCCTGGGCGGGACATTGACGATCCTCAGGAGGGCCTCTTCGTCCCCAGGGTTCGCAGCGACCCTGAGGAAAGAAAGCAGGTCCTTGACCTCCCTCCGCTCATAGAACCTGATGCCGCCATAGACCGCATAGGGTATCGAGCGCCTCACGAACGCCTCCTCCAGCGTCCGGGACAGCGCGTTCACCCTGTAGAAAACGGCGATGTCCGTAGGGCTTGCCCCGCCGTCCAACAACAGCATGACCTGGTAGGCTATGAGATCCGCCTCCTCGGAGTCGTCTTGCGCCTCAACGACCACCACCTCGCTGCCCGCGCCTCTGGCGGCCCTGAGGGTCTTGGGGGCGCGCACCGTGTTGTTGGCGATCAGGGTCGAGGCCGCCTTCAGGATCTCCTCCGAGGAGCGGTAGTTCCTCTCCAGCACCACGACCTCGGCATCAGGGAAATCGTCCCGGAAACGGAGGATGTTCCCTACGTCGGCGCCACGCCACCCGTAGATGGACTGGTCGTCGTCGCCCACCACGCAGATGTTCCTCGAAGGCCCCACGAGCTCCATGAGGAGCCTGTACTGGGCGGTGTTCGTGTCCTGGTACTCGTCCACGAGGATGTGGGAGAACCTCGCCCTGTACTTGTTCCTGAGCATGTCGTCCGTCGCGAGCATGCCCACCGGCACACTGATGAGGTCGGCGAAGTCGAAGGCGGAAGAGGCCTTCTTCTTCTCTTCGTACAGGCTCAATACGGTCTGCGGGTCTATCGTGTACTCGAACGGAAAGGAGTGTACTGGCCGCATCGTGTCCTTGCTCATGTTCACCAGCCATGCCAGCCTTCCAACAAGGCCGCGAGTCTTCTCCACGCCGATCTCCTTGAGACACCTGGAAAGAAGCGATCTCTGGTCCGCCTCGTCATAGATGGCGAAAGACGGCGGAAAACCGATGCGGTGCGCCTCGCGCCTGAGCATCCAAGCGCCGAAAGCATGGAAGGTCCCTGCCCATACCGGGATCGATTCGGCCCCCAGCAGCTGTCTGATGCGCTCCTTCAATTCCTGGGCCGCCTTGTTCGTGAAGGTGAGGCAGAGGATCCCCGAGGGCTCTGCCCCGCATTCCACCAGGTAGGCGACCCTGTGGACAATGACCCTGGTCTTCCCCGAGCCCGCTCCGGCAAAGACAAGCAGGGGCCCCTCGGTGTGCAGAACCGCCCTTGCCTGTTCCTCGTTCAGGCCGTCAAGCAACCGCGATGTCCTCTTCCCATGGTTCACCGAAGATTCTCCCTGTTTCTCCCTTCGCCCCCGGCCGTCACACACCGGGGATTTCCGTGCATGGCCGTCTTGTCCCGTGTCCATGCGCACCGCGGCCCCCTTTCGCCTCGCTCACCGCATGGTTGCGTCTTCGCGAGCCCTGAGCGCCTCAGATCAGGGTGTGGGGCTCAGGAACACCATCCTTCCCCATACCGGGAGCATAGCGGCCCCGCGACACCACCGCAAGAGGATCCCACCGGGCCCTCGATGAGACCACACAGTGCTGCAGTACAGATGCGGGTGCCGGGTTGAGGATGGCCGGGAACCCCGGGGCATTCGACGAGATCACCAGGCCTCGGCGCAATGCCGACCCAAGCCCTTCATGCGAAGACCGTCACCGTCCTGTCCACGAGAAGTACGAGCCTTAAGCCGTGGAACCTCACGCATCCCGGCTCGGTCCTCAGGCGCCGGCCCCGGCTTGCGAGGGCCGCTGTCCGCGGTTTCCCCGTCTTCTTGCAAACCCTATCCGGATCGCCCTTCCCTGGCATCGTGGTATTGTGTCGGCTGTATCACGCGCCGTGCTCGGGCAGGCGCCCTTTCAGGCGCATCGAGGGATCCTGCTCCGGTAGCGTGCTTGTTCCTGAAGCCTTACGACTCGCGCCCACTGGGCTCCTCACCGGGAGCCACCCTTCCCCTTTATTGACGAAAGAACCCCTCATGGAAAGCCTGCAGGCAATCCCGAGAGACGCCGGCCGGAACCCCTCAACGCCTCTCGTTGTCCTCATCGTCCCTGGGCGAAGGAGTCCACATCGTAAAACGCCCCGCCCTGGTCCCGAGACACTGCATCCCTGTACCACCGCCTTCCATCCTATAGCGCAGCCACCGTCTCCCCTCAAGAACCAACCGCTCGGTGCCACAGGGACATCCCCGGTATGCCCCGGGATTTTCCCCTTGACTGGAGCCGACCCTGCTATTAAGAACACCGCATGCCCCCGTAGCTCAGAGGATAGAGCACGGGATTCCTAATCCCGGTGTCGCAAGTTCGATCCTTGCCGGGGGCACTGATATAAAGATATTCTTTCTCATTCTTCTTGGATAGAAAGCTTGTGTCTACCAATATATCGGACAGGTATTTCATTGGTTGTACTCCGTATGCCTCATCAAGACAGCTGCATTATCTGGCCAGCATCATTTACAATATATTTTTCATGATTGTGTTATGCGTTTCATATCTTGCCATTCTGCCCTAAACCTATCAGAATTATTGCAATATCAAATTTCACTGGCTATTTAGATGATGCACTTCTCTTATTTTCATTCTCTGGTCGTCTTTGATCAATTGCCGTGAGAACTGATCCAGCTTCTCACCGCTTGATACCTTATTTCTATATAACTTTTATCCTCTATCCACTTCTTCACCAATGTGTGGTGATGATTTTCGAGGTCTGACAGTGACAGCTCTCTCATAATGTCTCCTTTTACTCACTCCTGTCCCAACGTGTAACAGGTGAGCGGCTGTACAGTGTGTAGATCAGGTGTGAAGAAGGTACTCAGGATAACGAGTTGTCATCGATCTGAAAATACTTTCCTTGAAGGAGGCCATGCTTGTGCATCTCCACAGAGGGAGATGGATGATGAACTCCGATCGTATCATGTTTTCTTCCTGCCGATGAGCTTGGGGCCGGTTCTCGATTGTAGCAAGTGCGCAAACCGCTGCAAAGACAACAATAAGATCAAGAGCGTCTCCAGTTGGAACCCGTTGTTCTGCATGACCTTTGCCCAGCCGATATGCCGGGAAAGCTCGAGAGACATCCCTGAATGCCTGAGAGCGGCACAGACCAAGCCATATCTCTGCCGGTGGATGATCAGACTCTGCTTCAATTCAAATGGATCAAGCAACATTTACGTATCGAGGCGATCACTGGTACAACCGATACCGTGATAGAGACACAGATCTGGACAGTCATCTCGGTGATTATCCTCGTGGCGATCGCGAAAAAATCCCCTGAAAATCGACAGCGGCCTCAACACAATTCTATAATTTCTCAGTATCCTCTCGTTCGAGAAGATGCCCATTCTAAAAACACTCACGCATCAAACAGCTCGGTTTGAATATTCATGCGCGGCAACCAGTTGTCTTTATTCTACCAACATTGAGACAGGAGTGATTTTAACGAGTTTAAAACAAGGGGACATTTCTAACGAGTCTTGACACTCTTCAAAAAGGGGTTGACTTTTTGAGTTGACATATTGTATGGTAAAATTTCTACGGTTTATTCTTTTGAAGGAGGCACATTATGGACTAATTCATGTTAGCTGTGACGTGATAAAAATTGAAATTGTTTTTGCATTGGCATTTAGCATTTATAATTAAGGAAACACTTCGAAGAAACAGCCCCTCAAAGATTTCCATTCATCTTTATCACCATCAGCCCCACCATATCTTGAGAACATCTGTAGAATAACCGCATAACAAAAACAACGCCCGCATTGGCGAGGCAGATACTATATTATGGAATACAAGGAAATATGTTAGGAGAAACTCTTCATTGTGTTACTTTTTTATACCCATTCTTTCATGCTGATCATGAAATTACGTGATGAATCCGGGGACTGATTCTTCGTTTGCTGATCTGTCCCTGCAAACAATAGGCGAGCCCGAGTCAGAAGGTGTTTGCACCCGGGAGGGCGGAGCCAGGAAAATATTTCCATGATCTAGTTTAGTTGCGATATCTTTTGGATAGGTTTTATAAAACTCCATACTCTGCAACGAATAAAGTGTACCCGAGTTTGACCAAATGGTTCTCATTCGATCGGAATGCCGACCTCCCGATAATGCACAGGCCGATCATCTCAAAAGGATATTCCTTGCTTTCTGGAGATATGGCAAGGAAGGGGTATGTGGGTGTCGTCGACCAAGCGGTCGTCTCTGTGGGCAATTTCATCACCTGCGTGCTGCTGGGGCGTTTTGCAGCACCGGAAGAATATGGCCTGTTCGTCATTGTCTGGACCACCATTATGATCGCGCTGGCCATTCAGAATGCCCTTATCTGCACACCCATGTCTGTCATCGGGATACAAAGAAAAGAGAATACATCATACTGGGGATCGATGCTCCTTGCCCAAGTGTTTCTGTGCATCGGGATCTGCATCGTCATCATAACCGCTGGCATGATGGTGTATGGTGTATCGCCAGCATCCTTTACCGTTTCCTCCCATTTTTCACTCATCGCGGCAGCCACCTTCTCCTGCCTGTCTCTTCTTGGACAGGAGTTCTTCAGAAGACTGCTCATTATCAACCTCAATCTCAAAGACACCCTTTTCACTGACCTTGTCGCCAGCACAATCCGTCTCGGGGGGCTTTTTTCCCTCTATTTCATGGGCATACTGGACACTGTCTCGAGCCTGTTCATCATAGGTTTCGGCTCTCTCGTCGGGGCACTGCTGGTATACAACAGATCGCATATGACAATTAGGCTTCGCCGAGAAGGCCTCTGGCTGGATATCACCGAGAGCTGGCGTTTCGGTAGATGGGTCATGGCCGAGATGTTGCCATATGTTCTATCCGTACAAGGTTATATTTATCTTACAGCTTTCATTATCGGAGCCAGGGAGACGGCTGCACTAGGCGCATCACAGAATATCCTGAATGCAACGAATATTCTCATCCTGAGCCTGACGAACATCGTTACGCCTGTGGCCTCGAAGAAGTATGCGGACGGAGGAAGCACTGCCCTGTCGAATCTGATGATAAAGGCGGGCATTCTCTCGGCAGTGCCAATTCTAGGATTTTATTCAATTACTATGATCTTCTCGGAGGAGATCCTGGTCCTCGTCTATAAACAGAATTATGCAGGCTATGGGGTTCTCCTTGTCATCTGTTGCGTATACTACATCTTCAGCTACTTCAACCGGCTTCTCCAGATAGTGCTCTACGCAAGAAAGAAACCTAATGTGGGTTTTTTTGCAAAGAGTGCATCCCTTTTCTTTATGGCCATTTTAGCCTATCCGCTGATTAGCAATCATGGTGTCTATGGTGCAGCATTTGGCACCATCATATCTCAGATAGTCATTTTTATAGGTTATGTATTGTATCTAGCCGGAGCAGGTAAGAGTGAGAACAATTCTTAGCCGTTTCGAGCCAATTTTATCAAGAGCAGAAAGCCAGCCCAAGCCCCTCATCTCAGACTTACCCCTTGAATACACTTCCCCATGAAAATGAAAGAGCGTGGCCTCGTTCCTGATGACGATTTCTGGCCAAGTTTACCATGCCGATTTTACATCACTGCATGATCCCCAGACTGCGATGCCGCTTTCTCTCGGATGACCTTTGAGCGGGGTGGCAAGCCTGCACGTTCGTATGAATGAGGCCTATGATGCTTCGCAGATCAGGGGGTCCAGCGTGAAGCTCTCTCATGTGCCGGTCATCGACCCGAACCCGAGGCGCGGGGAGAAGATCCCTCTTCACACGGCGAAGAAGGCCAGGTTCGACCAAGGGAGATCGGCAGAGTGGGTGATCGCATAGTTGAAGGTCAATCATGGAGGGGGTCATGTCCATGTCCGGGGTGCAACCAGGGTTACGGCTCATCCGATGTTCGGCCTCATCGTCATCACGGCAAATCATCTGTTCGTTCTCCTCTGTTGATGATTGAAAGCACACCAAACCCGGTTGCTTTCGGAGTGCACAATAGGCCGGCAAGGGATATCCCTGCCGCTAACTAGCTGCAAACTTTGTGATGAACTCAATCCAACCCACAAGGAAGAGGCCCCATGATCGTCAATGAGTCTCACAATTGGATCATTCTTGCACCCCATCACCGGCCAAAACGTTTTACAAGTGGCTCCACTCTATTCTGCGAGGCTTACCTTTCAAGGAGATACCCCTTGTTTACCTTTTGCCATTGCGCCATGCTGATCATATGGACTGTACTGTTTTATCCGTAGCCCCGCTCTGAGTCAGTACGCGTTACGTTGTCATGAGGATGAGCATATGAAAAAGAAAAGGAGGGTAGTCAGTATGAGAAATATAAAAAGCATGGTCTTTGCACTGATTGCCGTGTGTGTATGTGCATCGAGTGCTCAAGCATCTCTGCACAACGGGACATGGTATTCAAATTCAGGCGAAGACCGTATAGAACTGGGCACCTGGCTGGAGACATATGCCGGAGATTTCCCCTATTTTCTGGGAAGCCATGGGACAGCAACAAGTTCTGGCGGCCAGTGGTCTGCTGACGGGTACCGCATAGAAGGCGTCTCTTTCTCTGGTTTTCAGCCTTTCGGCTCATATTACTACTGTGACGTTGTCGTCCTGACCTCCAGGGATTGGGAGATTGATCTGTTTGGAGATGCCTTTACATCGACCGCGGCGGAAACCCTTTCGTACCGAGCCTGGTACTACACCCCATATCACAATCTCAATATGTATATAGGGTCAACGAACATCACTTACGTAGGTCAGGGTGTAATAAATGAATATCCTGGTTACACCATGTCCTATCGTGCAAATGCCACCATGACAGGGGGCAGCAAGGTTGATTTTTCCTCATGGGGTGACATCACTTATGCCGAGTTGACGATAGTTCCCATTCCCGCAGGGTTCCTCCTCCTCGGATCTGGCCTTCTCGGTATCTTTGGCATAAGGAGAAGGTTCGTGAGCCCCATTTGATAGTACAATGGGGTTCGGTGTCATGATGGGGAATTTTGCTTCCCTTTGGGCGGCGGATGAAGCCGACCTTAAAAACACCAGAGCTTAATGCCATCCATAACGTCGCTTCATCCGCCGCACCGTTCTAGAAGTTGTTCCGGAAACACGGACCAACCTTCATGCCCACACGTGTGCACAACGAAAATTGAAAATAGGGTGATAGAGGGCTCATGAGGCGCCCCACTATGGTTATGTGCGATAAACCAACAGGGACAGAGACATATACCGGGAAACTCTCTCACAGTTGGCATCTGGCCTGTTCGGAGTTACGGGAAGGAATCTCATCATGAATCTTCTCGCCTGCAGCGATGAGATCACGTTGGAAGCTGAGCTCCGATGCACCAAGGGCGAGCTCAGGGGCAGGGATGTGGAGCTGTTCAAGTCCATCAGGGGATTCGTAACCGGTCCATTGTAGGCTATCCTATCTGAAATCCAGCTCTGCATCTCATATCCTTTGAACATTCATCACTAATTTGCTTAGGCGCAAGGTGCTGATGCTATCTCATGAATAATATACCCTATTACATGAGCGCGGGGTGGTCATTTGTTAGGAAAATCAAAAGATGTGGGGTTCAGATAAGAACCAGAAGGGAGAGAGACTCATGAAAAAGATACTATTAGTTAGGATCACATGGACCGTATCAGTTCTCGCCGTCTTTTTGCTTCTTGGCAACTGTGATAATGGTGGGGGAAATGGGAGCGCCGAAGGTACTACCTACAAGGAAGGCACCTTTGTGGATAGCCCTGTAGTGGGATTAATGTATCAAACAAATTCAATCTCTGGCCTGACTGATTCAAATGGTCATTTCAAATATTATGAAGGAGAGACGATCACATTCAAAATTGGAGGGGTTGTTTTAGGGCAGGCTGTTACGGCAAAATCGTTCATGACTCCTATTGACTTGGTGCCGGGAGCGATTGGCGCAGCGGACCCAACAGTCACGAACATTTGCATTCTCTTGCAGTCGCTTGATAACGACAGCAATCCTTATAATGGTATTGTTATTACCGATGCGGTTAGAACTGCCATGGAGGGGATTGCTATTGATTTTCATCAAAGTACGAGCGCTTTCGTGAATAGTGAAGCCGTTCAAGGCTTATTCACATCAATTGGACACACATTAGTTTCACCTCTGGAAGCTCAAAACCATCTCAAGGATACTCTTGGAGAAAATGAAAACGACGACACCACTGCGACCATGTATGATTTTGTCGGAACATGGTCCACAGGAGAAGGTGTTTCAGAAACAAACCCTCTGATTATAACGATTAACGGTAACCAGTTAGTTGGTGTCTTCCCACCGGGTGGTAGTGTTTTAACAGGTACAGTATCAGGTGGACTTTGGACCTATACTGCATCCAATCCTGACCCGGGGGACCCTGATTGTGCAAACTGGAGCGTCACAGGTACCGGATGGCTTGAGGATAATTTAACAGAGCTTCACATTGAGGCATCTGGCATCTTTTGCAGTCATGAAGGTGGTAGCTGGTACACATTCAATGAAGTCTATTACAAGCAACATGATCAATATGAATATACTTATTCGGGATCGTGGGAAGAAACTGACGGTGATTATGGCATCTACACTATGACATTCACGCAAACCGACACGACCTTTGCGGGGTATTTTTATAGAGTTAAATATACTCACGAAGGAGGAAGTGATACTTATACTATATCGGGCACTCGGGTTGGAAACAGTTACCAAGGCACTGATTCACGCGGACGAGATTTTGTCTTTGAGATCATCGGCGGTACTTTGAGAGGAACATATTATGACCCTAACGGAGGGGAAACAGGATCCTTATACTGAGAAAACGATGAAGCGGTGTTGACGACAAAGGTATGGTTACCGGAACAGTCACGTATACTGGTTCTTATGGACCTGCAAGCGCGAACAATCAAAAAATTCTAGCGCTCATGACCCCCTTTCCCGAGATATAGGGGCCCCTGCCTCTCTCATGGGTTGGCCGAGGATGTTCACCTCATGTACTGTACCGCGGGTGACAATCGCTACTGTGGGTATCCTCCATCTCTGCTCGAGAAGAGTATGGAGCTTGATCGCACCCTTGTCCTTCCTGAATTGATCCCCGGGAAAGAGCGAGAGACAGGGATCGATGATCGTGGCGTCCAGTTCGCACACCCGCTGATCCGGTTCCATGCTGAAGGATACGCCGGCGTAGAGCTTTCTTGCCTTGGCAATCAAGAAGTGGGCGACGTCTAAATAGATCTGCCAGACCCATACCTGGTTGGCATTGGCTAGGGTGTTCCGTGAGCCCTGCCACGGATGCCCAGGTGATACAGCTTGGCCTGAGACGCTGTGAGGCATGCCTCGATGTCTCTCGAGCTTTCCCGGTACGTCGGCAGCGCAAAGGCCCTGCAGAGGAACGGATCCCAGCTGGAGAAGCTCTTGGAGAAGCTCTTGATCTTGTCGCTGCCTTTGTAGCGGTTTACGTACTTGCGGCAATCGTGAACCGGCCCCAAGCCCATCGGCAGGAAGAAAACATGATACGATCGGAGTTCATCATCCATCTCCTTCTGTGGAGATGCACAAGCATGGACTCCTTCAAGGAAAATATTTTCAGTTCGATGACAACTCGTTATCCCTGAGTACCTTTTTCACACCAGATCTACACACTCTACAGCCGCTCACCTGTTACACGTGGGGAGGGGAGTAGATATGCATCGAATCTGGCTGGAGCAGCTAAGAGTGAGAACTTTTCTTAGATATTTCTCATTAATAATATATTACCTCATAGCAAAACGTTTCCCTACACGGCCATTTCCTGGCTATAAGGTAGGTTATTGCATAAGGAGAATGCTTGTCAGGCATATTTTTGAGTCATGCGGCCATATTATAATCATAAAACAGTATGCAAATTTCGGGAAGGGTACAGGCATCAGGATAGGTGATAACTCGCAGATTGGAGAAAGAGCATATGTTGGTGCATACACCGTGATCGGCAAAGATGTGATCATGGGACCGGAAGTCATCATATGGTCCGTTTCTCATAGGTTTGATAGACTCGATGTACCCATGAACCAGCAAGGAGGTTCAGAACTACGTCCTGTGGTAATTGGTGATGATGTCTGGATTGGTCAGCGGGTCATAATAATGCCCGGATTGAAAATTGGGAACCATGCTGTCATCGGCGCAGGATCAGTTGTTACTAAAGACGTTCCTGAATGGGCTGTGGTAGCTGGTGTTCCTGCAAGATTGATTAAGATGAGAAAGTAATATCGGGTATTTTATTTATGGTTCATGACAACTTTGGCACGTGAAAAGTGCTATAAGTTGGCTTATGGACAAGGTTAACAGGTACTGTCATCGTTCGCACATTTCCGAGAGGGTTTTTCGTCTTATTGTGAGGTATTTTTCCATGGATCTTGAGGCGACG
>JAKPDW010000015.1 GCA_029552245.1 Deltaproteobacteria bacterium | reverse complement strand
GTGTAGTTGGACGGGTCGAAGGTCCCGAGGAGTCTGCCGAAGGTGATACCAGAGGCACCCTCCAGGCTCGCCCAGTGACCCAGGACATGGCCCGCGACCCGGCCGTTCTGCCAGGGTTCGCCGTAGATGTTGGCCCCCGTTAGTTTAATCGGTTCGTCGGAGGCGGGGGTCTGGGTCATGCCGATCCAGTGGTCGTGTTTCGGGAGGTCGCCGCCGTAACTGCCGTAGAGCTCCGTGGACCAGACGCCGAGCTTGCCCTTGATGTTCGTATCGTCCACCGTCGCCGCCGTCGCCGTGCCCACGGCCGCCATGGTGATGGGGTTGCCGACGACCTGGTTATCGGCGTCGAAGAACCGGCCCAAGACGTCCTCGCCTCCCCCCATGACTCCGCCGCGATAGGCGTAATCCGTCTGTAGGATGCTGTCCTTGAGAGACGGGGCCGTTACGGTGGCGGCGGAGGCGATCTCGGTAAGGAGGGTGCCCGTTTCTTTGGGGAAGGCCGCGAAGGTCTGGCGGGACCAGTCGAAGCCCCAGCCGTATGGGTCGCTCCACGCCTCGGGGCCGCCGATCTGGCCCGTCATGAAGCCCACCTTCTTCTTCTTGTCCAGGAAAATCCCCGTCAGGAGCGCCTCGATGCCGTCCTGGGTACCGCCTGTGACCTGGTGGATGCCCGCCAGGTAGCCCCAGTAGGAGTGGCCCGTCGTCGTCGTGGTGGTGCCGTCGGTGTAGTTGGTGGGGTAGCTCTCCGTGCGGAAGATGTGGCCCCTGTGGACGGGGTTGTTGCCGCCGTGCCAAACGCCGAACATGGCCAGCTCCAGAGCGGCGGGATAGGAACCACCCTCACGCCAGGCGGTGGGGTTGAAGGAACCCAAAAGACCATCGATAGACCCTGTTTCTACTTCGCTCCAGGTGCCGCTTGCGTATTGGTAGTATCTCAGCTGGGTGTCAAGGCGGCTGAGGAGGGTCGATTCGAAGACCTCGCCCTGGGCCGTGCCGGAGAAGCCCGTCCCGTCGGTGTAGGTGCCCGCCGCGACGCCGCTGAAGTGGCCCTGGAAGACCGTGTCGTCGGCCTTTTTGAAGACACCGAAGCCTTCCAGGGAACCGAGCCAGCGTGAATCTTCCGTATTCTCGTATTGACCCCTCATGACACCGAAAACGGGTAAATCGGTGCTCTCGCCCGTCACGGGGTAGAGGGCTTCCGTCGCGAAGGCCGCCTGGGAGGTGACGCCCGTGGAGGCAAAGATATTAATTAAGTCATTATTTCCCGTCGAGAAAATGCGGAAGCCGTTGACCGTGACCGCCTGGTCCGGCTTGCTGGCCAACGCCCCCGTCAGGTTTCGGGAGACCTCGGCGAGGGCGACCTCCTCGGTGGGATAGCCCAGGCCGTCCAGGATCGCCCGCCCGGCCTCGGAACCCATCAGCTCGAGGTATTTTTGGGTATTGAGCCAGGTACCCGTCGTCACGGCCGTGAAGGTGTCATAGCGGTAGTGGTCGTCGCTGCCTTCGT
>JAKPDW010000053.1 GCA_029552245.1 Deltaproteobacteria bacterium | reverse complement strand
GGGGGGGGGGGGGGGGGGGGGGAAGCGCCTGCTCCCGGGCCACGCCCTCCAGAACGCACCTTACCGCCCGGCCTGAACGTCAGGCTGGGGAAGTCTTTCGTGGTTGCGTTTTGCCGTTGCGGCCAATGGCGAGAGCATGAGCGCGCCGTCACGAAAGGGAAACCGGCCGAACGGTCTCAATCGAGGACGTAGGCGAACAGCCCGGTAACCTTGAGGGTTTTCCCGACGCCGGTCTCTTCGAGGGGGCCGAAGGGCTGCGCCTCCGCGACGGCCTCGAGCGCGGCCTTGTCGAGCCTGGGCGAGCCCGAGCTCTTCACGACGCCGATATCCACAAGCTCGCCTTTCTCGTTCAAGACGAACTCGATGCTCACCTTGCCTTCCTCACCCCTCAGGATCGCCTCTTCGGGGTATTCCCATACCTTGAAGATCTTTATCTTGAGCCGGTCC
This sequence comes from Deltaproteobacteria bacterium, assembly GCA_029552245.1. Taxonomy (GTDB): domain Bacteria; phylum Desulfobacterota; class Desulfomonilia; order UBA1062; family UBA1062; genus MWEI01. The sequence continues at coordinate 80,555 of JAKPDW010000053.1, read as the reverse complement.
AGGTAACCGGTGGCGACACCGCCCTCGGCGGTGAAGCTCACCCCTTCCTCCAGGGCGGGTTCCTGGTCTCTCTCGGGCCGTGCCCCCCCGTCTTTGGGTACCGCGAGGAACTCCTGGGGGATGCTCACGAGCCTGACCCTCACAGGCGGCGCCTCTTCCAGGACCTTCTTTGCGAAGATCACGATGGGCTGCGCGAGGATCAGCCCATGGAGCAAGGCGGAGACGGACAGGCTCACGATCATCCTCGAGGACATGGCCACATCAAATCCACGAGGCCGCCCGGGTGTCAAGAGAGAAAAGGTTCCATGCCAAGAGGGTACGCCATGCACGAAGACGACTAACGGGCATGGCGGTGATGCGGCCAGGTCGGCTTTTTCGCCCTCCCGATCCCCCGGAACCTGGATCCGGCGCATGGTGGGGCCAGGGTGACCGAAGGTGTCACACGGTCTGCATGCACAACGCTCGTCGATTCACAAGGGGTATGCATACCGTGCATTCAGACGGTGCATGAGCAGGAAGCGGACCACGTCCCGACATGCGGTGAGTGGGCATCGCCATCCCTCCCCTCAGCACCCATGTGGACACCCCGTCCCGAAATACGGGGAGAGGGCCTAAGGGGGATGGCGCATGAAAAAGAAGAGACCCACGTGACGCGTTGATCGGCAACGGGTCAATGTGGTATGGTCTCCGGCGGAAGCGGACGGGTCCTGGTGGGCCCCCCGGACTTCAAATCCGGCTGTGGGGTGCGACGAGCGTCCCGGGTGGGTTCGATTCCCATGCGCTTCCGCCAAAACCCTTTCACATCACTCATCATCTCATCCAGCAACGGTCACTCGGTTCTCACACACCATCGAATGGGTGGGTGTCATGACCGAGATGGGTGCTTGCCTCGCGACGGTCGCCTGGATCCCGTCTGGTTTGCGGTTTACGCACCCTGTCCGGATAGGGCGGATACCGGGAAGCCCGGCGCTGCCCTGTCGAGAAAGACCACCCTCCACCGTCGAGACGATGGGCGACACAGGGACACCCCCTCTCCGGGGCATGCATCCAGGTGAGGCGCTGTTCCCGTGGGGATGGTGTTCGCGGGCATCCCCCATTCGAAAACAGGGGGCTGAGGGATGATCCGGATGTCGACGAGGCGGCGGATGACGGGCTCAAAGAGCCGCCCCCTGTCGGCGCAGGAGAGGAAGAGGGGGCAGGGACTCCCCGGCGTGGCGTATCCAGGGCGGGTCGTGCGCCAGGGCGCCAGGCGGTGGCGCGAGGGGTGTCCGTCTCAGGCGTAGCTGTGGAGCCCGGGCAGGTAGTTCACCCCGAAGTAGGTAAAGAGGATGCAGACAAGCCCGACCGCCAGAAGGACGATCACGTGCTTCCTCCTCGGCAGGGCCCGGCCTGCCCGTGCGTGGAGCACACAGGTGTAGACGAGCCATGTGATGAGCGCCCAGGTCTCCTTGGGGTCCCACCCCCAGTACCGCCCCCACGCCATGTGCCCCCAGACCGAGCCGGTGACGATGCCCAAGGTGAAGAGGATGTAGCCCGATCTCAAGAAGACGTCGAAGGTCTCGAGCCCGGGATCCGTGTCTTTGCGCCCGGCCGGTTGCAGGCCGTTACGGGGGCCGGGTGCAGGCTCGACCTCCCCGGAAGCGGAAGGTTCGCCTTTCTGCACCGCCTTTTCACGGAGTGCCAGGATCCCCGTGAGGGAGGCCAGAAGGAGCGCGGCATACCCGAGAAAGCAGGTGACGACGTGCATGACGAGCCAGTCGCTCTTGAGGGCCGGCACGAGCGGCCTGATGCTCGGGTCCACCCCGGGCGAGAACGACGCATAGGCAAGCAGCAAAAAGGCGATGGGCATGGCGAACGCGCCAACCCGCGACCTCGCCCTCGACCTCGCGGTCAGGGCGAAGAACAGGGTGACCGACCAGGAGAAGAACACGAGCGACTCGTAGAAGTTCGACAGGGGGACATGCGCCATGCCCTGCCGGTACGACTCGACCCACCTCAGCACGATCCCCCCCGTGTGCCCTGCGAGACCAGCAAGCGCCACCATGGTTGCCGCGCGGTGCCATGTGTCCTTTTCTGAAGACGCCCTGATGGCGAACAGGACGAAGGACGCGAGGTATGCGAGGGTGACAACGGAGAAGACCGTGGCGCTCACCTGCCACCCCCTGCGGCCGTGACCCTTTCCAGCAGTTCCCCGGGGACCTCCACGGCCCTGCCGTTTCTCCTCATGGCCACCTTGAGCCTGAGACGGCCGCCCTCAGGCTCGAGCACCGCCCAGACCTGCTCGTGGGGAACGAAGAACACGAGCATGACGCCCGCAATGAAGAAAACGGCGCCGAAGCCTGCGAACCAGACGCCGGGGTCCCTGTTCACGAAGAGGACCGTGGAGACCTTCCAGGACACCCCATCCAGCGAGAAGACGAAAGGCGGCACGCCTGCGGGATCGAATTGGGGGACCTGCCTGGTGATGCCCGGATACCGCGAGGCGATCCCCTCGATGTCACCGAAGAGCCAGAGGTCCCTGGCCTCTTCCCCCGCGGAGACCACGAGCCTCGCCCCCGGCCCCATGCGCATCATGTCCTCGGAGACCGCGCCGACCCTGACCTTGTGGATGCCGTCGCCGAGGTCGATCACGTCTCCCTCGGCTGCGGAGAATCCCGCGCCGCCACCCGGCCACCTGACCGTGATCCGGGCTATGGGCCGCCTTTCGTACCCGCTCTGCGAAAACAGCATGCCGCCGTAGACCGCCGGGTGGTTCACGAGGATCCGCCGCTTCTCGATGGCGCCGTCCTGACTGGTGAAGACCACCTCAGACCTGTACTCCTTGGGCATGCCGTTCGGGTATCGTTCCAACGAGAACCGCTCGCACGTGACCGAGAAGCCGAGCCTCCTGGACGAGCCGTCCATGAGGGTTACGACATTACGCGTCTCACCCTCGGGGATCTCGATCGTTCCCTTGAAGCCGGCAAAGGCGAAGGCCGAGCCCAGGAGGACGAAAAAGACACCCGCGTGGGCGATCACGGGGCCCAGCCTGCGAAGGGAGCCCTTCTCGCTTACGACCACGACCCGGGAACCCTCGACGAGGCGGGTGTCTCCGAAGCCGGACAAAGCGCTCCTGATGGACACGGAGACCTTCACCGGATCCCCCCCCTGCCCAAGCATCGCCTCCTGGAAGTCTGAGGGCATCTTGTGCAAAGAGGACGCGGCCCTTCTCGACATGCGGGAAAAAAGGCACGCCGACAGGTTGGCCGCAAGGAGCACGGCGCCGCCCAAAAACCACACCGAGTGGAACACGTCCCTGAGGCTCAAGAGCCTGATGATCCTCACGGGGAAAGACACTCCGTCGAGGCTGGGATACGGGTCCTGGGGTACGATCGTGGCCACGACGCACAAGAAGGCCAACCACAGGAGGAGCACCCGGGTGAGCGTAAGGCTCGAGAGCCGCAAAAAGAGGCCTCCCGGTCTCATGGTCATCCCTTCACCACCTCCCAGATCACGCCCTTTGACCCTCCACCGCTCCCGGGGAAAAACCCCGGCAGGTCCTCGTCATGGCGGCTCGGCCCTTCGGTCTCCCCGAACAAGGGTGCATACAGAGACCACCTTACCACCTGCGCGACCGAGGGCAAAGACCAAAGGTTTTCGTGCTCGACGGGCAACACCCCAAGGACCGCCCATCGAGCCACCGGGCCTCTGCAGCAAGGACTCATGCGGGAAGGGTCATCTTCATGGGATGACCTCGCCTTCCTCCTGGCGGATATGTCTTGGCAGCCCAGGCGGCTTTCACAGGTTCGGCGCGGGCTGTTGGGGGATGTACGAGCGCCGTTGCATCGGTGCAACACAAACCGTCCTCGGCCGTGTTCGGAGAATTATTTCCTGAGGTTATAGATTACGGACGTCCGGGTCGCACGGGAATATTGCAATCGTGCATCGGCCCCGTGATGTTCGATACCGCGCTTGATATTAACATGTTACACCATCTCACCGAAAAATGCGTTGCGCGTGTGCATCGGTTCCCCGCTGAGGCGTCCCGGGAAAGCCCGGCGCCGGCGGCGGCTTATGCCTCGTAGTCACTTGAAGCCAATGGCTTTTCTCTGCATGACCCGTATGCTTGTGCCTGTGGCATGCATATTGATTGGGTGGTTGTTCGGTAAGGGAGGAAACGGGGGTCTCTGGTATATCCCGCATCTGGCATCGAGACGCCGGAAAGATCACTGACGAGCGGAGGACGTTATGGGAAAGCTCATGAACGCGAAAGAGTACGAGGAGAGCCTGAGGAAACTGAAGTTGAACGTGTACATGTTCGGCAGGAAAGTGGAAAACCCGGTCGATGACCCCATCATCAGGCCGTCCATGAACGCGGTCGCCGCCACCTACGAGTTCGCGCACCGGCCGGAATACGAAGATATCATGACCGCGAAGTCGCACATCACCGGCAAGAAGATCAACCGGTTCACCCACATCCACCAGAGCGTGGATGACCTCGTGAAGAAGAGCAAGATGGGCAGGCTGCTGGGGTCGCTCACCGCCTGCTGCTTCCAGAGGTGCGTGGGCATGGATGCCCTCAACGCCCTTTCCATCACCACCCATGCGATAGACGCCAAGTACAACACGGAATACTACAAGAGGTTCCTCAAGTACCTCGAGTACGTCCAGGAAAACGACCTCGTCTGCGACGGCGCCATGACCGACCCGAAGGGCGACCGCTCGCTCGCCCCCTCGAAGCAGTTCGACCCGGACCTCTTCATGCACGTGGTCGAGGAAAGGCCGGACGGCATCGTCGTGAGCGGCGCCAAGGCGCACCAGACGGGCGCGGTCAACTCCCACGAGATCATCGTGATGCCCACCATCACCATGCGCGAGGAAGACAAGGACTATGCGATATCGTTCGCGCTGCCGAGCGACACCGAGGGGATCACCTACATCATGGGGCGCCAGTCCTGCGACACGAGGAAGCTCGAGGGCATGACCTTCGACAGGGGCAACATGCACTACGGAGGCCACGAGGCCCTCGTGGTGTTCGACAAGGTGTTCGTGCCGTGGGAACGCGTGTTCATGTACAAGGAGTACGAGTTCACGACGCAGCTGGTCGAGAACTTCGCGGCCTACCACCGGCAGAGCTACGCCTGCAAGGTGGGCGTGGGCGACGTCCTCATCGGCGCCACGCAGACCATAGCCGAGTTCAACGGCACCGAGCGCGCCTCCCACGTCAAGGACAAGATCATCGAGATGAACCACCTCAACGAGACACTCTTCTGCGGCTGCATCGCGTGCGCGGCAGAGGGGCACCGCGAGCCGAGCGGGACGTACCTGGTGGACGTGCTGCTCGCGAATGTGCACAAGCAGAACATCACGCGCTTCCCCTATGAGATCGCGAGGCTCGCGCAGGACATCGCGGGAGGCCTCGTCGTGACGTGCCCGTCCGCGGCGGACCTCGCAAGCCCGGAGGTGGGCAAGTGGGTGGAAAAGTACCTCAAGACGAAGCCCGACGTGCCCACTGAGCACAGGCTCAGGATCCTCAGGCTCATCGAGAACATCACCATGGGCACCGCCGCCGTCGGCTACCTCACCGAGTCCATGCACGGGGCGGGCTCCCCGCAGGCCCAGAGGATCATGATCGCGAGGCTCGTGAACATGAAGCAGAAGCAGAAGATGGCCAGGTTCCTGTGCGGCATCGACAGCAGCGGGGCATGAAGGTCGGGATCAAGTACTGCGGTGGTTGCAGAGCTGGGTACGACAGGGTGGCGCTCGTGAACAGACTGAAGAACGACGTGGCCGGAGCGGTCGATTTCGTCGGCCCGGACGACCCGGAGGCCGAGATGGTCCTGTTCGTGAGCGGTTGCAAAAGCGCCTGTACGAGCATCGACCAGATCAGGGGCCGGGCGGTTCGGTTCGTCACGAGCGAAGAGGACGCGGAGCACTGGATCAGGGAGGTGCTCGAGAACATACAGGCCGAGATCGGCCGCATACAGGCACGGGGGAGGTAAGTCCGGTGAGAGACTGGCACGACATCTACAAGAGCAAATTGGTCAGCGCCGAGGAAGCGGTCAGCAACATCAAGAGCGGGGACAGGGTGGTCGTGGGCCACGCGAGCGGCTCACCGGAGGTCCTGCTGAAGGCCATGGTGGAAAACCGCAAGGCCTACAAGGATGTCGAGATCGTCCACATGGTCTCGATGGGGGTCACCGAGTACTGCCAGCCGGGCATGGAACGGCACTTCGTGCACAATTCCCTTTTCGCCGGCGCATCATCGAGGAAGGCGATCCACGACGGGAGGGCCTTCTACACGGCCTCGCACTTCAGCCAGATCCCGAGGCTGTTCGTGGAGAGGATCCTTCCCGTGGACGTGACGCTGTGCATGCTCTCCACCCCGGACGAGCACGGTTACTGCTCCTTCGGGGTGTCGGTGGACTACACGAAGCCCGCGGCGGAGAGTTCCCGGCTGGTGATCGCCGAGGTGACCCCTCACATGCCGAGAACGCTCGGTGATGCGTTCATCCACGTCTCGGACATAGACTTCATCGTGGAGTGCGATTCCAGGCCCATTGTGCTCAACCCCCCGAGGATAACGGACATCGACGAGAAGATCGGCGGGTACTGCGCAGAGCTCATCAAGGACGGGGACTGCCTCCAGCTCTGCATAGGCGCCGTCCCGGACTCCATCCTCGGTTTTCTCAAGGACAAGAAGGACCTCGGCATCCATACCGAGATGTTCTCCGACGGCGTGGTGGACCTCGTGGAGGCCGGCGTGGTCACCTGCAGCCGCAAGAACTTCAACCCGGGCAAGATGGTCGCCACGTTCTTCATGGGCACCGAGAAGCTCTACAGGTTCGTGCACAACAACCCCATGGTCCAGATGTACCCGGTCCACATCACGAACAACCCTGCCATCGTCGCGAAGAACGACAACATGGTCTCCATCAACTCCACCCTCCAGGTGGACCTGACCGGGCAAGCCGCATCCGAGTCCATCGGGTACAAGCAGTTCAGCGGGACCGGCGGCCAGGCGGACTTCATCCGCGGGGCCGCTTGGTCCAAGGGCGGCAGGTCGATCCTCGCGTTCCACTCCACCGCGTCGGGGGGAAAGATATCGAGGATCGTCCCCCACCTGGACGAGGGAGCGGTGGTCACCACCACCCGCACGGACATCCACTTCGTGGTGACCGAGTACGGCATCGCGGACCTTCGCGGAAAGTCGGTGCCGGAGAGGGCGAAGGCGCTCATATCGATCGCCCACCCGGACTTCAGGTCGGATCTCAAGAGGGAGTTCCAGCGCATCTACAACCGGAAGGTATAGAACCTCGCCCCGAGCGGGGAAGAGAATACTGAGGGAGGATACGGACATGGTGAGAGTGTTCAGCACCACACCCAGGATCGTCATGGGACCCTCTTCGGTGAAGACCCTGGGCGCGGAGGTGAGGAAGCGGGGTGCGACCCGCGTGCTCGTGGTGACGGACAAGGGGGTCATCCAGGCGGGTCTCCTGAAGCCGATCGAGGACTCACTGAAGGCATCGAAGATCAAGTTCCAGGTGTTCGACAAGGTCGAACCGGATCCCCGCTACGAGATCGTGGCCGGCTGCGTCGAGACCGCCAGGCAGGCCCGCGCGCAGATGCTCATCGGGCTCGGCGGCGGCAGTCCCATGGACATCACGAAGACCGCGGCGGTCATGATCACCAACAAGGGCCCCATCGGCGCATACTTCGGCATCGACCTCGTCCCGAAACCGGGGATCCCCACGATCCTGATCCCCACCACGGCGGGCACCGGCAGCGAGGTGACCCCGATCGCCATCCTTTCCGACGAGGGGGAGAAGCTTAAGAAGGGCATCGTGAGCCCGTACCTCTACCCCTCCGTGGGGATCCTCGACCCTGAGCTCACCATCGGCCTGCCGCCCGCGGTGACGGCGGCGACCGGCATGGACGCCCTCATCCACGCGATCGAGGCCTACACGTCCATCAATGCGACGACCATCACCGACATGTACTGCGTGAAGGCGATCGAGCTCATCTACAAGAACATCCGCACCGCCTTCGCCAAGGGTGACAACATCGAGGCCCGCACCGCCATGATGGAAGGCGCACTCCTCGCCGGCATAGGCTTCGCGAACGCCGGGGTCACCGCGGTGCACGCCTTCGCCTACCCCATAGGCGCAGAGTTCCACATCCCCCACGGCGTCGCGAACAACCTCATGCTCCCGCACGTGATCCGCTTCAACGTGCTCGGGAACCTCGAGAAGTTCGCCCAGCTCGCGAAACCATTCGGCATCCCCGTGGAGGGCCTCGACGATCTCGCGGTCGTCGACAAGGTGGTGGCAGCGATCGACCGCTTGGCTGACGACCTGCAGGTGCCGCGCCATCTCGCGGATTTCGGCGTAAAGGAGAACGACATATCGAGACTTGCCGAAGGGGTCATGAAGGTGACCAGGCTCCTGGCGAACAATCCACGCACGCTCACGCTCAAGGACGCCGAGCGCATCTACAGGGCTGCCCTGTAGGCAGGAGGCCCCAAGCGGACTGAAGAGAACCGAGGAGGGAACGACCACATGAAGAACAGGAACGAGAAGATCGGCGAGGTGAGATCGCGGGTGATGGCCAAGGGTTTCGCCAGCGGGAAACCCGTGTACATCGAATCGGCGAAGGGAGCGCTCCTCTACGACGTGGAGGGGAAGGAATACATCGACTTCGGCGGCGGGATAGCGGTGATGAACGTGGGGCATTCGAACCCGAAGGTGGTCAAGGCCATCCAGGACCAGGCCGCCAAGTTCACCCACACCTGTTTCATGGTCACGCCGTACGAGGTGGCGGTGAAGCTCGGGGAACGGCTCTGCAAGATAGCCCCGGGCAAGAGCCCAAAGAAGGCGGTGCTGATCAACAGCGGCGCCGAGGCCGTCGAGAACGCGGTCAAGATCTCCAGGTACTACACCAAGAAGCAGGGGATCGTGGTCCTGGACCACGCCTTCCACGGGAGGACCCTGCTCTGCATGACCATGACCAGCAAGGTGAAGCCGTACAAGTGGGGCTTCGGTCCGTTCGCCCCGGAGGTTTACCGCATTCCGAACGCCTACTGCTACCGCTGCCCCTTCGGGCTGACCTACCCCAAGTGCGAGTGCGCCTGCGCGGACTACCTGAAGGACTTCTTCGGGAAGATAGCGCCCGACATGATCGCCGCGCTCGTCGTCGAGCCGGTCCAGGGCGAGGGGGGGTTCATTACCCCGCCCAAGGAATACTTCCCCAAGCTCGCCAAGATATGCAGCGACAACGGCATACTCTTCGTGGCGGACGAGATCCAGTCCGGCATGGCGCGGACCGGCGGCAGGATGTTCGCCATCGAATACTGGGGTGTGGAACCTGACCTCATGACCGTGGCCAAGAGCCTTGCAGCGGGCATGCCCCTTTCCGCCGTGGTCGGGAAGCAGGAGATCATGGACTCCGTCCACCCGGGCGGCATCGGCGGCACCTACGGCGGGAACCCGGTGTGCTGCGCCGCCGCCATGGCCGTGCTTGATGTCTACGAAGAGGAGAACCTGCTCGAAAAGAGCGAGAAGCTGGGCAAGAAGGTCAGGAAGTACTTCAACGAGCTCATGAAGAAGCACGAGGTCATCGGCGACGTCAGAGGATTGGGCCCGATGCTCGCCCTCGAGCTCGTCAAGGACCGGAAGACCAAGGAACCGGCGCCCGAGGAGACGGCATCCGTCGTCAAGTACGCCTTCGAAAAGGGGCTCAACATCCTGTCCTGCGGCCAGTACAGCAACGTGATCCGCACCATGATGCCGCTCGTCATAACCGACGAGCAGCTGGCAAAGGGTGTCTCCATCCTGGACGAGGCGTTCGCGTCATTGAAGAAGAAGAAATAGGGGACACATGGGGGTCGCGAAAGGAAAAGGGAAGAACGCATCGGGCATGTCGTCTCCACCTTGCCCTGTGTGTCATGGAGCGGCTCAGGGGGGCGGGGGTACTCCCCCCGTCCCGGAACCCTGAACGCATGGATGTCTTCGGTGTCAGAGCGGCCCCCGTGGGGGCCAACACAAATCAATGAAGGGGGGTAAGCGTTATGAAGAGGGTTTTCCGGCATACCCTGAAGGGTGTCGTGGTCTTCGGGCTCTCGGTTCTCCTGGTGCTGTCCGCGGGACAGGCCTCGAAGGCCGCCGGCCCGAAAGAGATCAAGATCGGCAACATCCTGCCGCTGTCCGGGCCGTCCGCATCGGTGGGCCTCCAGAACAAGCAGGCCGTCGAGCTCGCCACGGAGAAGATCAACGCGGCGGGCGGCATCAAGTCTCTGGGCGGCGCCAAGCTGGTGAACGTGTTCACCGACAGCAAGGGGGACCCGAACGTCGGCGTCACCGCGGCGGAGCAGCTCATCAACACGGAAAAGGTGGTCCTCATCTCGGGCGCATGGAACTCGGCGGTGACCTACCCTTCCACACAGGTGGCGGAGCGTTACCAGGTCCCGTACGTGGTGCCCGTCTCCGTGGCTGACAAGATCACCGAGCGCGGGTTCAAGTACACCTTCCGCATCGCCGCCAAGGACAGCTGGTGGACCGACTACCAGTTCAAGTTCCTCGAGGAACAGAAAAAGCTCACCGGCACGAAGATCGAGACCATGGCCTTCGTGTACGAGAACGGGGACTGGGGCACCGGCATGGCCAAACAGTGGCACGAGCGGGCGAAGAAGTTCGGCTACAAGGTCGTCCTCGACGAGGCGTACCCGAGCACCGCGTCAGACCTGACCCCGGTCGTCATGAAGATCAAGACCAAGAAGCCCGACGTCATCCTGCTCACGTCGAACGCCGCTGACGCCATCCTGCTCACCAACACCATGGCGACCATGAAGGTCAAGGCAAAGGCCATCATCGGGACCGGCGGCGGGCACGCGGACCCGGCGTTCAGGAAGAACACCGGCAAGAACTGCGAGTACATGTTCGACGTGGTGGAATGGGAGACGGATCTCGGCAGGCCCCAGATCCCGGCCTTGAACGCCGAGTTCAAGAAGCGCTACGGGTACGACCTGGCCGGTGAGTCCGTGGACGCCTTCGCGTCGGTCTACGTGATCGCAGACGCGCTCGAGCGCGCCAAGTCCACCGACCCCAAGAAGATCAGGGACGCGCTCGCCGCGACGAAGCTCTGCGTCGGTCAGGGCAAGCTCGGCATCGACATCCTCTCCTACGACTGCATCGAGTTCGACAAAACGGGCCAGAACAAGCACGCAGGGATCGTGCTCGTGCAGTTCAGGGACGTCAAGGGCACCATGGAGAGGGTCACCGTGTTCCCGACAAAGGTGGCGCGCCCGGGCTTCAAGGCCGTCTTCCCCATGCCCTGAGGGTATGAAAGGAGCGGGATAACAGGACACATGAGGGGTGCCGGGCCCGGCCCGGCATCCCCAATCCGACCAGATCCGAGGTTACCATGGACTTCGACATCATCCTTCAGGCAATCATCAACGGGCTCCTCACGGGATCCTACTACGGCCTCGCCGCCCTGGGGCTGACCCTCATCTTCGGGGTCATCAAGGTCATCAACTTCGCCCACGGATCTCTGCTCATGGTGGGCATGTTCACGGCTTACTGGATCGTCAAGCTCACGGGGTGGAACCCGTACGCGGCCCTGCTGGTGGTCGTGCCGCTCTTGTTCCTCTTCGGCTACGGTCTCCAGGGGTTCCTCATCAAGCCTGTCCTCATCGCCCAGAGGGACGTGCGCGAGCCCACCGAGGTCATCATCGTGACCACGGGCGTGTGGTACATCCTCGACAACCTCGCCCTCATGCTCTTCGGGGCCGAGTACAGGGTGGTCCAGACGAGCGTCTCGGGGCAGATATTCATGCTCGGCGACTACATCTTCCCCAAGCCCCAGCTCTACGGCTTCATCATAACGGCCGCGACCTCGTTCCTCCTCGTGTGGTTCCTCAAGTACACGAAGATGGGCAAGGCGATCAGGGCCGCCTCCCTCGACCGAGACGCCGCGAGCCTCATGGGGATCAACCAGTACCGCGTCTACAACATCGCCTTCGGCATCGGGGCCGCGATCGCCGGCATCGTGGGGTGCGTCCTCATTCCATTCTACTACGTCTTTCCCACGGTTGGCGTGGTCTTCGACGTGAAGTGCTTCATCATCGTGGTCCTGGGGGGTCTGGGGAGCATACCCGGAGCCCTTGTCGGGGGCGCGATCATCGGCCTCATCGAGTCTATCTTCGCCCAGTTCATCGCCTCCACCTGGACCGAGCTGATCGTCTACGTGGTCTTCCTGGCCGTGCTCTTCATAAGGCCCGCCGGGTTGTTCGGCGAGAAGCGGGATTGGTGAGAAAGGAGTGCAGCGATGAATTCCGGGTCGAGAAGAAAAACCATAGACACGGTCCTCAAGGTCGCACTGGCCGTCTTGGTCTTCACGCTTCCCCTGTGGATCAAGAACCCGACCTACATGCAGATCCTCATCTTCATGCTCCTGTACGCCTACCTGACCACGTCGTGGAACCTCGTGGGCGGGTTCGCCGGGGTCCTTCCGCTCGGTCACTCGGCGTACGTGGGCATCGGCGCCTACACCTCGACCATCCTGTGGATCACCTGGGGGGTGAGCCCGTGGCTGGGCATGTGGGTCGGGGCGTTCATCGCCGCCGTGGTGGGGACCATCATAGGCATACCTACCCTCAAGCTCAGGGGGGCGTACTTCGCCCTGTCCACCATGGCCTTCGGCGAGGGGGTGAGGGTTCTCGCCGAGAACACCGTGAAGGTGGGGCCCTGCGTGGTGGGTGGACCCCAGGGGATCTGCCTCCCGCTCGTGCCGGGGAACAACCTGGCGCTCTTCCAGTTCGTGAGCAAGACACCCTACTACTACATCATCCTGATCATGCTGTGCATCGCCCTCTTCATCACCTGGCACATCAGCAGGATCAGGCCTGGGTACTACCTTGCCGCAGGCGGCGAGGAACCCGAGGCGGCCGAGGCGCTCGGCGTGAACGTCTCCAAGTACAAGGTCTGGGCCATGGCGCTCAGCTGCTTCATGACGGCGCTCGGTGGCACCTTCCTCGCCCAGCTGACACTGTACTTCTACCCCAAGCAAATCCTGGGACTCGACTTCTCCTTCGAACTCGCCTTCATCGCCCTCATAGGCGGACGGGGCACCATAGCTGGGCCGGTCATCGGGGCCCTTCTCCTGAGGCCTGTGAGCGAGTTCACGAGGATATACCTGAGCTCCGTGCTGCCTGGACTGCACCTGGTGATCTTCGGGGCCATCCTCATCCTGGTCATGATCTACCAGCCCTTCGGACTGGTAAGGCCCCTGTCACGGTTCTACGACAGGATGCTCGACGCGTTGAGCGGCGAGAAGAAGAAAGAGAGGTGATGCTCCCATGGCGCTCATCGAGATCAAGGACATATCCAAGCACTTCGGCGGGCTCAAGGCGGTTGACCAGGTGAGCATATCCATCGAGAAGGGCCAGATCTACGGCCTGATAGGCCCCAACGGCGCGGGGAAGTCGACCTTGTTCAACTGCGTTGCCGGCCTGTACCCCCCCACCTCGGGCAAGGTCATCTACGACGGCGAGGACATCACGGGGTGGAAGCCATGGAACGTCTGCAGGAAGGGGCTCGCGCGCACCTTCCAGATCGTCAAGCCGTTCCAGAAGAGGACGGTCCTCTACAACGTCATGGTGGGTTCTTTCCTCAAGACCTCGAACCCGTCAGAAGCCCGGGACAGGGCCATGGAGGTCCTCAAGCGCTTCAACCTCGCCGACAAGTGGAACATCCTGGCGGGAAACCTCACCATAGCCGACCGCAAGCGACTCGAGATAGCCAGGGCCATGGCGACCGAGCCGGACGTCCTCCTCCTCGACGAGAGCATGGCCGGCCTCAGGCCGAACGAGGTCGACGAGACCCTCGACGAGATCAGGAAGATACGGGACAGCGGCGTGACCATCTTCATGATCGAGCACATCATGAGGGCCATCATGACCGTCTCCGACAGGATCACGGTGATCCAGTTCGGCAAGAAGATCATGGACGGGACGCCGCAGGAGGTGGCGAACGACGAGCGGGTCATCAAAGCATACCTGGGGGAGAGCTATGGCGCTGCTTGAGATCAGGAACATCGACTGCTTCTACGGTGACGTGCAGGTCATCTTCGGCGTTTCCATGCACGTCGACGAGGGCGAGGTCATCAGCCTCATCGGCGCCAACGGCGCCGGAAAGTCCACCCTGCTCAGGACGGTCTCCGGCCTCATGAAACCGAGATCAGGCGAGATTCTCTTCGAGAACGAGCCGGTGCACGACTTGAGGCCCGAGCAGATCGTGGAACGGGGGATCATCCAGGTACCCGAAGGCAGGAGACTCTTCAGCCTCATGACCGTGCGAGAGAACCTCGAGGTCGGGGCATACAACTCCAGGGCCTATCCTCACCTTGCCCAGACCCTCAAGGAGGTCTACAAGCTCCTGCCGCGCCTGGAAGAACGCGAGAACCAGCTCGCCATAACGCTCTCCGGGGGTGAACAGCAGATGGTGGCCATAGGCAGGGCCATGATGGCGAGGCCGAGGATCCTCATGATGGACGAACCTTCCCTGGGCCTGGCCCCGGTTCTCATCAAGGAGATCTTCACCACCATCAGGCAGATCGCCGATCAGGGGACGACGGTCTTGCTGGTGGAACAGGACGTACAGCACTCCTTGAGCCTTTCCGACAGGGGCTATGTCCTCGAACACGGCCGCATCGTGCTCGAAGGCAGCGGGAAGGATCTCCTCGAGAACCCCGACATCAAGGAGGCCTACCTGGGAATCTGAGACCCATGGAAAGGCACATGCCGATGGAAAACGCTCACAGCCCCCCCACCCACCCTTGTCGATCCATCCACGGCCTTGTGGTGGATGGATCGATCAGGGGCTTTTCCAACGGCGCGGTGATGGGCGAAGGCTCGGAGAGAAACAGACACAGGGCGATCCGGTAGAGGGCCGACACCTCGGGATCTTGCGGTACCAGCCATCCCGCAGAGGTAGGGGTGTGCCGTGAATGAGACCGGATCCCCACGACAAGGACAAGGAGGAAGTGGACATGGAAGATTTCTTGAAGCGGTGCGAAGAGTGCAACCCTGGAGAGAGGGAATTCCTCCAGGCGGTCTCGGAGGTGGTCAAGTCGGTGAAGCCCGTGCTGGACAAGCATCCCGAGTATAGAAAGGAAAAAATCCTGGAACGCATGGTGGAGCCGGAGCGGGTGGTCATCTTCAGGGTGCCGTGGGTTGACGACCGGGGAGAGGTCCAGGTCAACCGTGGGTACCGGATACAGATGAACAGCGCCATCGGCCCCTACAAGGGCGGGTTCAGGTTCCACCCGTCGGTGAACCTCTCCATCCTGAAGTTCCTCGCCTTCGAACAGGTGTTCAAGAACGCGCTGACCACCCTGCCCATGGGCGGAGGCAAGGGGGGATCGAACTTCGACCCCAAGGGGAAGTCCGACAACGAGGTCATGAGGTTCTGCCAGAGCTTCATGACCGAGATGCAGCGCCACATCGGGCAGTTCGTCGACGTCCCGGCGGGTGACATCGGCGTGGGAGCCCGCGAGATCGGCTACCTGTTCGGCCAGTACAAGAGGATCCGGAACGAGTTCGTGGGCGTGCTCACAGGGAAAGGGCTCACCTACGGCGGGAGCCTCATCAGGCCGGAGGCCACGGGTTACGGCGCCGTGTATTTCGCGGCCGAGATGCTCGCCACCAGGGGTGAGACTCTCGAGGGCAAGGTATGCCTGGTCTCGGGCTCAGGGAACGTGGCGCAGTTCACCACCCAGAAGCTCATCGAGCTCGGCGCCAAGGTGGTGACCCTGTCCGACTCCAACGGCTACATCTACGACGAGCAGGGCATCGACGCCGAGAAACTGGCCTTCGTGATGGAGCTCAAGAACGTCCGCAGGGGGCGGATCAAGGAATACGCGGACAAGTACAAGGGCGTCGTCTACGTGCCGGTGGACCCGGCGCTGGACTACAACCCCCTGTGGGACCACAAGGCCCAGTGCGCCTTCCCGTCGGCCACCCAGAACGAGATCAACGCGAAGGACGCCGCCAACCTGCTCAAGAACGGCGTCTACGTGGTGGCCGAGGGCGCGAACATGCCCACGGTGCCCGAGGGCGTGGACCTCTTCGTGGACAGCAAGATCCTCTACGGCCCCGGCAAGGCGGCCAATGCGGGCGGGGTGGCAACCTCGGGTCTCGAGATGACCCAGAACAGCATGCGCCTCTCCTGGACCAGGGAAGAGGTCGACAACAGGCTGCGCATGATCATGAAGGCGATCCACACCGCATGCGTACAGGCAGCCGAGACGTACGGCACGCCGCACAACTACGTGAACGGCGCGAACATCGCCGGTTTCGTCAAGGTGGCGGACGCCATGATGGCGCAGGGGATCGTGTAAGGCTGCAGAGTCGACAGACCCGCATGGGGGCGGCGTCCCAGACACTCGCAAGGGTGCCTGCGCCCCCATGCGGGGCCTCCACACCACCACCGCAGGTCGCCGGTTTCCTGGTGACACCGGCGGGTTCGGGCGTACGCCGGCCCTTGCAAGACCCGTTTGACGGGGTATTATGCCAGTTGTGACGCGAGACGACCTCACCGACCTCGGCGAGCGGGAACTCCAGGCGATGTTCAGGCTCGACTTCAAGGTCTTCCTGGAGCTCATGGCCAGGAAGATCAGGGAGATCCTCCTCGTATCGAGCCGCTACGACGCCTTCGTCATCGAGGAAGACGTCACGCTTGCTTCCCGTATCGTCACCGAGTACAGCGGCCTCAACCTGTCCCAGCCCCCCAGGGTCACCAGGACGTCCTCGGCCAAGAGGGCGCTCGACCTCCTCCAAGAGCGGCAGTTCGACCTCGTCATCACCATGCCCAACCTCGAGGACATGGATGCCTTCTCGCTGGGCAGAAAGATCAAGGAGAAAGACCCGGCCCTGCCCGTGTACCTGCTCGCGCACAGCCTCAGGGGGCTCCAGACCTCCGGCGAGCTCGTCTCCCACGAAGGGGTCGACAAGGTGTTCATCTGGTCCGGTGACGCCGAGCTGCTGCTCGCCATCGTCAAGAGCACGGAAGACGCCATGAACGCCGAGTACGACACGGCGCACGCGGACGTGTGCGTGCTCATCCTCGTGGAGGACTCGCCCCTGTACTACTCGAGGCTCCTGCCCATCTTCTACAAGGAGGTGGTGAGGCAGATACAAGCCGTGCTCGAGCTCGGCGTCAACGCGGAGGAACGTCTCCTCATCATGAGGACCAGGCCCAAGATCCTCTGGGCGCGGACCTACGAAGAGGCACAGGAACTCTTCGAGAAGTACAAGCAGAACCTCCTCGGCATCATATCGGACACCCGCTTCCCGAGAGAGTGCAGGATGCACACGGACGCCGGCGTCGAGCTGCTCTCGAGGGCGCGCAGGGAGCTGCCTCACCTCCCCCTGCTCCTCATGAGCTCGGAGGGCGAAAACAAGACGAAGGCCCGTCTCATACCGGCTGACTTCATAGACAAGAACTCACCTGACGTCATCGAGCAGATCCGGGGGTTTTTCCTGAGGCGCCTCGGGTTCGGCGAGTTCGTGTTCAGGCTGCCGGACGGGAAAGAGGTGGGCAGGGCGGCCAAGCTCAGGGAGCTCGAGGAGCGGCTCCAGACGATCCCCGAGGAATCGCTCATGCTGCACATCGAGCAGAAGGACATGGCCAACTGGATCATGATGCGTTCCGAGATACCGCTCGCAAAGGCCATACGGGCACTGTCGTGCTCCTCGTTCCCGTCCGCGTCCCAGTTGCGAAGCCACGTGGTCAAGCTCGTCCGATCGGTGAGGAGGCTCAGGCAGAAGGGCGTGGTCGTCCAGTTCAACAGGAAGGAGTTCGACGCGGATCTCCTCCAGTTCGCGAAGATCGGGAAGGGGTCGCTCGGCGGGAAGGCGAGAGGACTGGCGTTCATGTCCTCGATGCTGCAGGAGAACATGGACCTCCTGGAAAAGTACCGCAACGCGGAGATCCGGATCCCCCGAAGCGTCGTGCTCGCCACCGACGTCTTCGAGGAATTCGTGGAGAGGAACGATCTCAAGCGGTACGCTTCCGAGGATCGCCCCGACGGCGAGGTGGCCCGCGCCTTCCTCGAGTGCAGGCTGGACGAAGGGGTGCTCGAGGATCTCGAGACCTACCTCTCCCAGGTCACCTGCCCCCTCTCCGTCAGATCCTCAAGCCTGCTCGAGGACGCCCAGTTCCAGCCGTATGCGGGCCTCTACGCCACCTACATGATCCCCAACAACGACCCGTCCCCGAAACACAGGCTGGCATCCCTCGAGGCGGCCATAAAGCTCGTCTACGCGTCGACCTACTTCGAGGGGCCCAAGGCGTTCACGAAGAGCACGGCGAGCCAGGCGAAGGACGAGGCGATGGGGGTGATCGTCCAGGAGCTGGTCGGGAGGCCCTACGGCGACTTCTTCTACCCGGCGATATCCGGCGTGGCCCTCTCGCATAACTACTACCCCATCCATCCCATGCGGCCGGAAGACGGGATCGTGCACATGGCCGTGGGCTTCGGCAAGACCGTCGTGGAAGGCGGTCAATCCCTGAGGTTTTCTCCCCGCTATCCAGAGATCCTCCCCCAGTTCTCGACCGTGGACGACATCCTCTCCAACTCCCAGAGGTTCTTCTACGCGCTGAGGATGAAAGGACGGGCGGATGTGCAGAACGGGCTGGACCGCCTCTTCCTCGAGAGGCGGGAGATCTACGATGCGACCGACGAGTTCCCCGTCGTCGCGTGCACGAGCACGTACGACCCGTCGGAGCACCGGATCGTGGACACGGGATACGGACCGGGGGGCAAGGTGGTCACCTTCGCGCACATCCTCAAGTACCGGTCGGTCCCCCTGCCGGAGATCATCTCGGACCTCCTCGACGTCGCGTCGAGGGGCATGGGGCTGGCGGTCGAGATGGAGTTCGCCGTGAACCTCTTCGAGGAACGGCCTGATTTCTGCGCGTTCTACCTCCTCCAGGTCAGGCCCATGGCGACGGAAGAGGTGGGCATCGAGGTCGAGATAACCCAGCGGGACAAGGCGGGCGCCTTCTGCCTCTCCCACCTGGCGCTCGGCAACGGGACGAGGAGGGACATCTCGGACATCGTCTTCGTGAAGCCAGAAGACTTCCGTTTGGAGGCCACGCCCCAGATCGCGGAGGAGGTGGGAAGGATAAACGGTTCGCTGCTCTCACAGGCCAGGCCCTACCTCCTCGTCGGTCCAGGAAGGTGGGGCTCGTTCGACAGGTGGCTCGGCGTGCCGGTCCAGTGGAAACACATATCGGGGGTGGGCGCCATCGTCGAGCTCAGGGGCGGGCTCATCAAGGCCGACCCGTCGCAGGGATCCCACTTCTTCCTGAACATCACCTCGCTCGGCATCCCGTACGTGACCATCACCGAGAAGACGGACGACTTCATCGACTGGGATTGGATGAAGTCGCTGCCGGTCGAGGCCGAGACCCCCCACCTGCGCCACGCGCGGCTCGCGAGCCCCCTCACCATCAAGGTGGACGGCAGGAGGTCGATCTGCGTGATGCTCAAGCCGGACGAGGCCCCCGAGAGCACACCCGGCTGCAGGTGACCCCTTGAAGGGGGCATCCCCTCGGGCACGCGGCCGAATGCGTACGAACGACGGCGTGGTCACGGCTACCGCGTCTCACGGACAAGCACCGGGATCGAGAACGGAGAGCCACGATGAGGAGAAAGGACAAAGAGATCACTGACAAAGCCGCGATCGACGGCATCATCGAATCGGCGCTCGTGTGCCACCTGGCCGTGTGCGACGGGGGTGTCCCGTACGTGGTGCCCCTGTGCTTCGGCTACGACGGGCGGCGCCTCTACCTCCACAGCGCGCCAGAGGGCAGGAAGATCGACCTCATCAGGAAGAACCCGAAGGTCTGCTTCGGCGTCGAGTCCACCTGCGAGGTGGTCCCCTCCGACAGGGCATGCTCGTTCACCATGCGGTACGAGAGTGTCGTCGGGAAGGGAACCGCACGGATCGTCACGGACGAGGCCGAAAAGAGGCGTGCCCTGGAGGTCATCACCGGACGGTACGCGCACGAGGCGACCCCGCTTCCAGAGGGCGCCACCGGGAAGGTCACGGTCATCGCCGTCGAGATCGAGGAGCTCACGGGCAAGAGATCGGGGTATTGAGGTCGGGGAGAGACGCGGGGATCGCGTTCGTGTATACTCGGGCCCTCGAGACGGGTGCCCCACGCCGGGTGCCAAAAAGGCGGGTGGCTGCACGACCCACGAAGGAGCGCTCCACCGGGAAGGCCATGCCGGGCACGAGGGCGGCTGCCCCGTCCCGCACACGGCATGGGGGTGCAGCGACGTCAGGTCGGCCCGGCGCGCGGCACTGCAGGTCCTCGAGCAGGGATGCAAGCCGCGGGAGGACGGGCAGGGGTCTTTGCATGGACAACCCCGGCCGTGCGATCTCCGGGCCGTTTCACGTCGCCGGGCGGGCCGGCGCACCGGTCACCCGCCTGGAGGACCGTTCCCGGCACACCCGGCACCGGAGGCGCGAGCCACGGGAGGAACGAGCATGCGCATCGACATGAACCTGGCGCTTCCAGCGCTCTTCATCGTCCTCGGGGCGGCGGACTTGGCCTACGGCCTGTACCGCCATGACGCAGTGAGCATGGTCATGGGGGCCGCCATGGTCGCCCTTGCCGCCTGGATCATCTTTCAAAGAAAGACTTAAGACAGGAAAAGGAAATCGTGATCGGGCGGGTGGGTATACGCCGTATCGCACGTCGCCCGCGAGAATGTCCGGAGAGAAAGGAGATCATGCATGGGTGAGAGGAGACAGGGCCGGGGGACCATGTCCGTGTGGGCGGGAGAGGGACGATCTTCAGGTGGCGCACCCACCCAGATACCCATCGTGCAGTCGGTTTCCTTCGGGTACGACGACATGGACGCCTGGATGAGGGTCGGCAGAGGCGTCGAGCCAGGCCACATCTACTCGAGGAACACGAACCCGACGGTTGAGGCATTCGAGGAGAAGGTGCGCGCCCTCGAGGGCGCAGAGGCTGCTACCGCGTTCGGCAGCGGCATGGCCGCGATCAGCAACACCCTGTTCACCCTCCTCTCGCCGGGGGATCGCGTGGTGTCCGTGAAGGACAGCTACGGCGGGACCAGCAAGCTCTTCATGGAGTTCCTCCCGCGGTTCGGCATAGAGGCGGTCTTGTGCGATACCACCGATCACGCGATGATCGAGGGAGAGCTCAAGAGGGGTTGCAGGCTGCTCTACCTCGAGTCGCCCACCAACCCGACCCTCAAGGTGATCGACATAGCGCGCCTGGCTTCCTCGGCGCACGAGTGCGGGGCCGTCGTGGTCGTGGACAACACCTTCGCGACACCCATCAACCAGAGGCCCCTGGAGTTGGGGGCGGACCTCGTCATCCACAGCGCCACCAAGTTCCTGGGCGGCCATGCGGACGCGCTGGGAGGGGTGGTCTGCGGGCCGAGGGCCCTCGTGAAGGAGATCTTCCACTTCAGGGAGATAAACGGCGCCGCCCTCGATCCCATGGCCGCCTACCTGCTGCTCAGGGGCATGAAGACGTTGCACCTGAGGGTGGCGAGGCAGAACGAGAGCGCGCTGGCTATCGCCAGGTGGCTCACAGGGCACCGGGCTGTTCGCGAGGTCTTCTATCCAGGGCTCGAGACCCATCCCGGCCACTCGATCGCCGCGTCCCAGATGAAGGGGTTCGGGGGGGTGTTGAGCTTCTCGCTCGCAGGCGACATCGAGGCGGTGAAGGTCTTCCTGCCCAGGCTCAAGCTCGCGCACAGGGCGGCGAACCTCGGCGCCGTGGAGACGATCGCAGGGCCCCCGGCCACGACGAGCCATGTCGAGTGCACACCCGAGGAGCGCTTTGCGATGGGCATACCCGAGGGCCTCGTCAGGTACTCGGTGGGCATAGAGGACGTGGAGGACCTCATAGGCGATCTCGCTCAGGCGCTGGAAGGCATCCCCGCGTGAGGATGCGGCGTGAGGCGTGCATCGTGTAGACACCGCCTGTGAACCTGTATAAGAAAGCAGGAAGGGGCGCCGCGTCCACGCGGGGACGAAAACCAGGGGGGTTCGGATGGCACTATCCTTTCGCCCGGCCCGCACGCAGGACCTCGAGGCGGTCTTTGACGTCTACAGGGAGTCTCTCGAGGACGTCTACGTGCGTCACGGGTTCGACCCGCCTCACATCCACGGCAAGGTGAACCCGTTCCATGCATTCTGCCTGGAAAGCGAGCCGGGCGGGTTTTTCGTCGCGGAAGAGGAAGGAGAGATCGTGGGGGCCTCGCTGGGGTGGGCGAGAGGCCGGTTGTGGTTCCTCTCCCACCTGTTCGTCAGGCCGCATATGCAGAGGCGTGGCATCGGGGGCACCCTGCTGGAACTCGCGAGGACACACGCCGGGGAGTCGGGCGCCGACATCGAGGCGGTGGTCACCATGGCGTTCAACCCCGTATCCGTGGGACTGTACCTGGGAACAGGCATGCTCACGGTCACGGCAGTGCTGCTCATGAAGATGCACGGACGGCCCGCGCCGGACGGGGTCACGAACGAGGACGCGGGGGGTGTTCACGAGACGCGTCCCGAGGTCCCTGTCCTGGAGTTCCTGGACGCCGAGACCCTGGGGTTCTCGAGGGGATCACAGCACCGGTTCCTGCTGGGTCTCGAAGGGGCCGGGTGCACGACGGTCTTGAGAGGCACAACCCCGGCCGCGTACGCCTACCACTTCGCGGACGGCCGCATCGGGCCCGCCTGCGCCCTCGACGAGGACTCGCTCGAGAGGGCCCTGCGTGCGGCCACGGCCCAAGCGGCCGGGGTTGCACCCACCCTCTCCCTCATGGTGCCCACGTCGAACAGGCGTGCCCTGAAGACCGCGGTCTCCCTCGGGTTCAGGCCCGATGTCCCCTACGTGCTCCTCTCCTCCAGGCCGTTCGGTTCCTTCGAACGCTATCTTCTCCACTCGCCCGGCATGATGTGACCCGCACCACGCCGGACGGACCGCCGGAGACGACCGTCATCGTCCCGACCGGGTCTTGCAGCCGAGCCAGGCTTGTGCCTGAGAGACCGGCCGTGTTCCATCGCTCCCATATCCGCGTGGCGTCCACCCGTTCTCTCCGCTCGCGGGTGCGTCACCGGAGGGGTGTTCGCACCACGCTCTCGGGCCGGATCGTGACCCCACCTCTTTCTCGGCGGCTCTTACCCGGCCACGACAAGGGAGCGTCCCGTCACCTCGTTGTCGCCGCCTCTATGAGCCCCGCCAGCGTGTCGGTAGTGAAGCTGCCTTCCACGAAGGCGTCCGACTCCATGATCAGGAGCCCGAGCGGTATGGTCGTCTTGACCCCCTCGATGCGGAAGGCCCTCAGGCTCTCCTTCATGAGCTCGATGGCCCCGCGCCTGTCGGCTGCGTGGACGATGAGCTTGGCCAGCATGGGGTCGTAGAAGGGGGAGACCTTGAGGCCCGGCTCGAGCGCGTGGTCGAGCCTCACGCCGTTCGACAGCCGGGGGAACGCGATCTCGGTCACGGTGCCCGGAGACGGCACGAAGGTAAAGGGGTCCTCGGCATAGATACGCAGCTCTATGGCGTTCCCCCGTATGTTCACGTCTTCCTGGCGGATGCCGAGCCTCTCGCCCATGGCGATCAAGAGCTGGGTCTTGACCAGGTCCATCCCGGTTATCATCTCGGTGACCGGGTGTTCCACCTGGATCCGTGCATTCACTTCCATGAAGTAGAAATTGCCGTTCTCGTCCCGCAAGAACTCCACCGTGCCGGCGTTGTTGTACCCCATCTCCCTGAGTATGCTCACGGCCCAGGACTGGAGCTTTTGCCGGTCCTCGACCGAGACCACGGGAGAAGGACCCTCCTCGACGACCTTCTGGTACTTGCGTTGGACGGAGCACTCGCGCTCGCCCAGGGCCACGTAGTTTCCCTCGTTGTCACCCAGGCACTGAACCTCTATGTGGCGTGGGTTGGCGATGCGCTTCTCGACATAGCACTCGGGTGAACCGAAGGCCATCTTCCCGATGCTCTTCGACGACTCGAAGACCGGGACGATTTGGTCCTCGGTGCAGATGGGCTGAATGCCTTTCCCTCCGCCTCCCTTGTCCAGCTTCAGAAGGAGCGGCGGGCCGAGTTCCCTGAACAGCCTTACGATCGTCTCCACGTCATCGACGTTGTCGGCCGTGCCGGGTGTGATAGGCACCCCCAGTTTCCGGCCGAGCTTCCTGCAGTACGACTTCGACTCAATGCTGTGGAGCACCTGGGGCGACGGTCCCACCCACGTGGTCCCGCTCTCCACCACCGCCTTCGCGAAGTCCGCGTTTTCGGAGAGGAACCCGTAGCCCGGATGGACGGCGTCGGCTCCCGACCGTTTCACTGCATCGAGAATGTTGGCGATGTTCAGGTAGCTCATGGGGGGCGGTGATTTCCCGATGTGGTACGCCTCGTCCGCCTCTCTCACGTGCATCGCGTTCTCGTCGGCGTCGGAGTACACGGCCACCGTCTTCAGGCCGAGTTCCCTGGCCGCCCTGATAACCCGAAGCACGATCTCCCCACGATTGGCTATGAGCACTTTCTTCATGGTGTGGTCCTCTCTCGTTTCTGGAATCTCGTGCCCTGTCCGCTCATGAAGGGGACAAGGGGACAAGGATTGCGGCCTTCCGTGCTTCCGTGGCGTCCAGCGAGCACCCTGCCCCCATGCACCCAGGCATGAACCTCGAGTCTCCTGTCGGTCCCGGTCATTTGATGAGCGGCGCACCCATGGGGAACTTCATGCCTGCTGCACAGAGAATTCCTCCCACCGTCATCACGATGCCGAACAGCCCGGCCACGAAGAACCCCCACCCGCTGATCTGCATGACCGCAGGCGACGCATAGCCGAAATAGATGAGCACGAGGAACGCGATGCCCACATCGGCTCCTATGACCGAGATCGACGCGGATGCCGGCGCGTACTTCAGGAAGATCGGGGTGGTGAGTATGAGGGTCACGCCGAGTACCGCCCACTCGAACCCGAGCACCTTCGCATCCAGCTCCCACCCGTATATCGGGGCGAAATAACTGACAAAATAGGTAAGGGCCGAGCAAAAGGCGAAGAACGCCCCGAAGTACAACCAGGTGACGCCACCCGCCACGTTCCCGAGCTTGAGCTGGGTAATGGCCGCTCCGAGATACGGGATCGTGCACGCAAGCGATATGCAGGCCATGAGAAGGAGCGCCTTCGGCCCGACGAAACCGCAGAGGAATGCCCAGGCGATCCACGTGGCGATGGAGTAGGCTATCCAACCGCCAGGCCCTGCATCGGCGATCTTTATAGTGACGTTGACATCTTTTCCATCTGACATGAACGCACCTCCTGTCGGTATATGAGGTCACGGGGCAGACGGAGGTCCCGGGGACAGAGATCGAGGGTTCTCCCCCGCATCCCTCCATCCTCAGGTCTCAGCGCCGCCCGCATGACCGGTCTCCTGTCCGTCCTTTCGTCATCATCCAGGCAGGGGAATCAGATCTCGAGGACGACCATGGGGTCTCCCACCTGCATCTCGTCCCACTCCTTGACGAGGATCTCCTTGACCGCGCCGGGCTTGTCCGCCTTGACGCTTATCTCGGTCTTCATGCAGTTGATCACCGCGACCTCCTGTCCCTCCGCCACCTTCTCACCCACGTTCACGACCACCCGGGCCACGAGGCCGGGCATGGTAGCAGTAACCTTGTGATCCATATGTCCTCCTTGTGCTGGTCTGTCGCTGCGTCACTTGGTGACGTTGTCCTCCGTGAAGAGCGCGCGCTGCTTTTTCCGCTCCTCGATGGCCTGTTCCCTCGTGCAGTAGACGAACGTGAACTTGTCTCTCGCGGGGGTCCCCTGCCCGATCTTCCAGAGGTCGGCGTTTATGACGTGGAGCACGTTGATGTAACCGCCGAGCGTCGGGCCGTCTGCTATGAGGAGGATCGGCGTGTTTCCGCACACGTTCATGGTCCCGCGGATGGCGTAGCCGTGGTCGACGATGTTCGAGGGGTGCGACCCGCCCACACCGCCGTCCGCGCGTGCGAAGAAGTATTCGGGCACCGGCTCGATGCGGTACGCCGAGCGGTTCGACGTGTGCTGTATCTTGTGCTCGTTCTCGTAGAGATAATCCATGCCCTCCTTGGTGACGTAGTCCGGGCAGGTGTTCGGCCCCGGGATGGCCCTGAGTTCCCAGGTCCGAGCGAACTCGGGTTTGACCCCTTTCTTGAGCTTCCTGCCTGCAAGCGTATCGAGCGCGCGGGCCGGCTTGCCGAACTTCAGGACGTCGCCGGGGGCGAGCTTCCTCCCCTCGAACCCGCCGTAGCTGCCGAATATGCAGGTGGACTTGCTCCCGAGATACGGCGGCACATCGATGCCGCCTGCAACGGCCACGTACGACCTGAAGCCGAACTCGCCGAACACGCCGAGGTTCAGGACGTCGCCCTTCTTCACGGGGACCGCCTCCCACATGGGTATGGGATTCCCGTTGATCGTCGGCTTCATGTCCGTCCCGCAGATGCTGATCACCGTGTTCTCCATGAACTCGGCCTCGAAGTAGCCCCCTGCGACCTCGAGACCCGCCTCTCCCGTGGGGTTGCCGACGAGGAGATTGGCGAACTGGAGGGACACGTTATCCATGGCGCCGGATGCCGACATCCCCTTGCTCAAGTAACCGAGCCTTCCGGGCCAGTCTTCCACGATGGTTTCTATGCCGGGCTTTATGATCTTCAACATATGTGCTGTCCTCCTTGTGCTCTTAGAGACGAGGGGCCTTCTTGATACCCTCGGCCTGCTTGGCCTGGAACTCGGCTGTGCCCTTGACCACCTCGGGTGAGTTGATGAAGGCGATGTAGTCCTTGACCACGATCTCGCCGTCCTCGATCTGGTAGACGTAGTCCGTCTTGTTGTGGACGTGCTCGAAGATGTCGAGGACCTCCTTCTCCGTCACCTCGTGGAACTGGACGCGGTCGCCGTTCCTGTAGAGGAAGGGCGAGTCCTTGAAGAGGGGGTGTTTCTGGGCGAACTGGAATACCGGAATGGTGCGGCCGAAGAGCTGGTAACCTCCCCCCGTGGGGGTGGTGTACGTGAAGACGCAGGGCCCGCCGATGCCCACGGTGCCTTCCGGGGTCCACGTACGCGGCGGGTTGTATTTGGGGACGACGATCGCGCATCTCGGGTCCATGGGCCAGAGGAAGGCGCCGCCCGGCCAGAACCCGCCTCCGGAGTTGTACCACTGCGTACCCAAGAGCTTCTGCTTCACCTCGGGGACGGTTATCCCGTTGCACAGGGCGATGTATTCGAGATTGTAGCCGTTGATCACGTTCGGGGCGTCGGGCCGTACTTCTTTCACGTACTTCTCGACAGCCTTCTTGGTCTCGCTGTCCTCGAACGCGATGGGGAGGTGGATGACCCTCGACGGCATGACGATGTGGTCAACGTCCTCCAGCTCCTCCTCGAACCCCTTGATCATGTCGATCAGCTTCATGACGTCGAGCTGCTCGGGATCGAAGTGGATCATGTTCGTCCTTATCCCGGGCAGGGTTTCGATGAACCCCTTGGGGGCCGCCTGCCTGATCTTCGCGTCGATCGTCTGGATCCTGAAGGAGTCGAGCAGGTTGGCCCTCTGGACCCTCCCGTACTCGACCTGTAGGAATCCATCCCCTGCCTGGCGGAACAGCACCTCGAGGCGCGTCTTCGTCGCAGGCAACGTCGCCAGAATGACGTCGTACTTTCGTTCTTCCATCCTCTATCCTCCCTTCGTTTGATCGATTGACCGGACCTCTTCTCTTCTTTCCCTACCTCAAGGTCAGCCCACCCTGCCCGGGGTTCATGACGACGGGCGCGTGCTAGATCCCGGGCGACTCGATGGTGTAACCGTTGTCCGTGAGGACCTTCCTGACCGCTTTCACGATCTCGATCGCGCCCGGGCTGTCCGAGTGGACGCAGACGGAAGACCCCTCGATCGCGATCTCGGTGCCCGAGGTGGTCTTGACCTTGCCGTCTCTCACCATCCCGATGACCTTTGCGGCGACGTCCTCAGGGCTGTGCGCCTCGTGATGCCTGGTGATGACGAGGTTGCCGTCCTTGTCGTAATCGAGGTCGGAGTACACCTCGAACACCGGCCTGATGCCGTAGCTCTGTGCGACCTGGCCGAGGACGCCCTTCTTCATGCAGTAGAGGTACAGGCTTGCATCGATATCCCTGATGGCCTCGCAGATCGTCTTGGCGACCTCTTCTCTCGTGTGCGCCATCCCATAGAGCTTGCCGTGCGGCTTCACGTGATGGAGCCTCATCCCGGCTGCGTCCAGGAAGGCCTTGAGCGCGCCCACCTGGTACATGAGGTCGCAGTAGAGCTCCTCCATGGACACTTCCATGACCCTCCTCCCGAATCCCTGGAGGTCCGGAAGCCCCGGATGAGCACCCACCTGTACGCCGTACTTCTTCGCGAGGGCCACGGTCTTCTTCATCACGCACGGGTCACCCGCATGGAATCCGCAGGCGACGTTGGCGCTCGTGATGTAGGGCATGAAGTTCTCGTCGTCGCCCATGGTGTACATCCCGAAGCTCTCGCCCATGTCCACATTGAGATCCACCTTCATACTCCCCTCCTTGTCTGGCCTCTGCACAAGACCCTTCTTCCCCCCGCACGAGGTGCGCGGGCAGTCTACCCTGTATCGTCCACCGGGGCTGCGTCTTTGGCCGGGCTCGGGTGCACCTGGATGAGGCCGAGACCGAGGCGTTCCGCGGGCCCTCGGTCGGCAGGCAAGGATCCGGCACCGGACGTGCCCGCGTCGCTGCCGGCTTGGGTCCACATCCTGCGGTATTTTTCCGGCCGGATGCGCTCGTCATGCACCAAGATCATCGATGAAGACCCCATCCGGCCGAAAGGCACCCTCGAGGAAGACGGCTTCCCGCGCCCGCACCGCTCACGTCTCGCGTTGCGGACCGCATCCACCTCTTCTCTCGAACAGACAGACATCCTCATACCCCGCGGAAACACCCTGGCACCCCCCGGCGGCCCTGGACTGACCCGATTCGAGATCGTTCATCTCTCAGCAAAGAAAGTGCCATGGTCGCCATGGACGCCTGCGGGCTCGCGATGCAAGGCACATCCATGCGCGCCTGGTCGCCTCGAGGAGTGTCGAGCACGAAGGATCCGTTGCACGATTGCATCAGAATGCCATGGTGGGTTCCTGTTGCGTTGCATTGTCAATGCGATAGATCATCGGTGCATTGTTGCAATGGGATGCATGGTTGCAACAGGTGAATCAAGGTTATCATTCAGGTCTTCACCCCCTTCTCATGCCTTGCCGTTTCCTGTCAAGATCCCTGGGAGCCCATCTGTGGGGCGATCACCCGTGTCCCAGCCCTTGTCCATGTCACTTTCTCAGACCTGGCCCGGACCACTCGGCACGGCGGCATCTTTCTTGCTTGCGTGAGATCGCATCATGAGCGACGCGACGTATGCCATGCAGAACGCACCTGAGGCCCCCGGGCTCATCCCCCTTCAGGCCGAGGCGCAGCCGAACCCGCGTGCACCCGAGGGGGAGGACGGCGGCAGGGACACGGACCTCGCCCGGAGGGTGAGGCTCGCCCTTGCGGGGCAGGGAGTGAAAGCCCCTGTCATCCACGTCCGGGAGACCTTGTCGACCAACAGCCTGGCCCACAGCCTCGCACGCCTGGGTCACCCGGAAGGGACGGTCGTCATCGCCGACTCCCAGACCGCGGGCCGCGGTCAGTTCGGTCGCTCGTGGCACTCGGCCGAAGGCAAGGGGCTCTACCTCTCGGTGATCCTCAAGCCCGCCATGCGTGCGGCCAGGATGTCGGGCATCACTTTGGTGACGGCTGTATGCCTCGCTCAGGCCCTGAGGGATGACTGCGGCATCCATGCCTGCATTAAGTGGCCGAACGACATCCTCGCGAGGGGGAAGAAACTGGCCGGGATCCTCACCGAGATATCGATCACGGGCGACGAACTGGATCACCTCGTGGTAGGCGTCGGCGTGAACCTGGACCATGAAGCCCACGATTTTCCCCCGGAAATAAGGGACAAGGCGACGTCCATCCGCTTGGAGGCGGGCGGGAAGGACGGCTCCGCGTCCTTCGTCGCCGCTTTTCTCGAAGCGTTCTACCGGGGGTACCGGGAATTCCTCGCAACCGGGTTCGATGCCTTCCGAGGGAGGTGGAACTCGATGTCGGCCATGACAGGCAAGAGGGTGCTCGTGAGGCATGCCGGCGGACTCCACCTGGAGGGCGTCTCCCTGGGCGTCGACAGCCAGGGGGCCCTCGTCGTCTTGTGCCCGGGCGGCCAGAGGAAACGCGTGCTCTCGGGGGAGATCGAGCTCTCCTGAACCCTGACGGCGACGGGACACCGCGCCAAGCTCATCGACGCCTTCGCGCGGAGAGGTCCATCTCCTGCCCAGGCCCCAGTCGCCACCTTGAGCCATCGGGCATGCTCACGGCGAACGGCAAGATCCATCCCCTTCGGGAGGCAGGCAAGGCCCACGGGACCTGCATCCCGCGATGCCGCACGCGCACGCCCGTCTCGACCGGCATCTCCTTGCGGCGTTTGTGTGCGTGTCTTCGCGTGTGCTCCGGCCACTGTGTCGACTAGAGCTTCTTGAGCTTCCTGGTGAGCGTGCTGGCGTCTATCCCCAGGTGAGGGGCGGCCTTGCGGGCGCTGCCGAACTTCTCGATCGCCTTCTTGATGATGGAGACCTCGATCCGTCCCATCTGCTCCTTCAGCGTGAGGCCGCTCTCGAAGAAGTCCTTCACCCCCTTCTCGAAGATCTCCCGGGGAAGGTTGGCGGGAACGATGTAGTCGTTGTGGGAGATCACCACGAGGCGCTCGATGACGTTCGCCACCTCGCGGACGTTGCCTGGCCACGGGTAGGCGACCAAGTGGTCCATGGCCTCCTTGGAGATCTTCTTCCTTGTCCCGTGCTTCTTGTTGAACCGGTTCAGGAAGAAATGCACGAGGTAGGGGATGTCGTCCCTCCTCTCGCGCAGCGGCGGCACGTAGATGGGTATCACGTTCAGGCGGTAGTAGAGGTCCGCCCTGAACTGTTTCTTCGCGATGAGTTCCTTGAGGTCCTGGTTCGACGCGCAGATGATCCTCACGTCCACCTTGATGGGCCTCGTCCCCCCCACCCTCGTGAACTCGAAGCTCTGGAGCACCCGCAGGAGCTTCGACTGGAGGACCATGGGCATCGACTCCACCTCGTCCAAGAAGAGGGTCCCCCTGTTCGCCACCTCGAAGAGCCCGGACTTCCCCTCCTTGCGGGCCCCGGTGAAGGCGCCCCTCTCGTACCCGAAGAGCTCGCTCTCCAAGAGGGTCTCGGGAATGGCGCCGCAGTTGATCTTGACGAAGATCCCCGTCTCGGCGCGGTGGGACCTCTCGTGGATCTCCTCCGCGATCCTGTCCTTGCCGACGCCCGTCTCGCCGTAGATGAGGACCGTCGAATCCGTCTTGGACACCCTCTCGAGCAGTTCCTGGATGTGGAGCATGGGCTCGGAGACCATGATGATGTCGTTGTCGCGGATGTTGGCCTTCTGGAGCGACTTGAGCGCGTCCCTGTAGGCGCTCGTCATCCCCTTGGTGTACTCGAGCTGCTGCTCGAGTTCCACGAGGTCGGTCATGTCGCGCACGTTCGTGACGATCATCCTGACGTTCCCGCCTTCGTCGAAGATGGGGTTGCCCGTCACCAGGATGCTCTTTCCCGACTTGAGGGTCTGCATGATAGTGACCGGTCTTCTCTCCTTCAAGACCCTGAGGCTCACGCTCTCGTCGAAGTAGCCCTCCCTCACGAGCTCTTCCATGTTCCTGCCGATGACCTCCGAGGCCTTGATCCCCGTTATCTTCTCGTAGACCGAGTTCACCCGGATGGTGTTCGCCTCGCCGTCGGTGACGTAGATGCCGTCGTAGGATGACTCGATGATCGCCTCGATCTCCCTTGCGTACTCCTTGAGCCTGAAGACGTCGTTGGCCAGCTCCTCGTAGGCCTCGCGCTCTTTGAAGATGCTCATGGCGCCGATGATCTCCCCGTTCCTGACGATCGGCAGCCTGTGGCTCACGAGGGGGATGTCCCGGAAAACGACGGGAAGGTTCACCTGGGGCTTGCCCGTGGCCATGATCTCCCGGTAGCTCTCCCACATGTCCGGGTCGATCTCCCCCACGAACAGCCGACGATCAAGGAGGTCGTCCATGATGTCGAGAATGGAGCGCGCCAGGCTGTTGACGAAGATCACCCTCCCCGTCCTGTCCGCCGCAATGAGCCCGAAATTGGCCGAGTCGAGGATGTTCTCGAGGAGATCGCCGGGCACAGGGGAGGCAGGCACCCCGTGAGAGCGACGCCCTTCGATCCTCTCGCTGCCGCCTTTCGGGTACGATCTTTCCTGGAGCCTTTTCATGAGCGAAGCACCCTCCTTCCGGGGAGCCGCCCGCAAGTCCTCGGTCTTTTCCTCAACGAAGAAGGTATAAACGGCGCCCGCTTGTCTGTCAACAGGTCCGGCCATGCCCCGTCTGTGCACGGGTCGGTCCTGCCGGCACCTCGGCCAGGAGGCCTCCGGGTGCCGAGACAGGCGTGGGGAGAGAGGGCCTCCCACCCCGGACAACCTGATGACGACGCCCGCACATGAGAGCGATACCGGGCATACCAGGAGGCCGGGAAGACCCGCACCGACGATCAAGCCTTCACCCGGCCTGCCTCCCTGTAACGTCCCGGCACGCCACGTGAACAGACCTGGCATGTGCCGTCTCCCTCGCCCGATCCTCCTCGGCCTCCTCCCGGGTGCGTCCCTGCCCTCTGCGGGCGGGCCGTGCGGCCCGGGCGGTTGTGGATGAGAAACCGCCGCCGTCCGTGCCCTCTACAGGCTGGCCGGACGTGGGGCGCCGATACCGTGCGGTTGACTTTTTCGCTTCACAGCCTAGAGTGATACAAGGGTGCACGGTCTGCTCTCACAGGGCGCAGTGCACGGGGTTCCATTCCTTGAGGTCGAGAGGAGGTGTCATGGAAGCGGCAGAGATCATCCGGCTCGCGCTGGAATCGGGCAGAAGATCGCTGGACGAGCACGAGGCCAAGAAGGTGCTCGAGTCCTACGGCGTCCCCGTGGTGAAGGAGGTGGTGTCGAGGGACCCTCACGAGGCGGTTGCAGCCGCATGCGACATCGGCTTCCCCGTTGTCCTCAAGGGCCTCGGATCCAAGTTGCTCCACAAGACCGAGCGAGGGCTCGTGCACCTCGGCCTGGACACGCCGGAAGACGTAATCCGCGCGGCGGAGGCGATCTCCCGGGAGGCGTCGTCCGATCTGGAAGGCATTCTCGTCCAGCCCCAGATCAAGGGCAGGCGGGAGTTCGTCATGGGGATAACCAGAGACCCGATCTTCGGGCCTGTCGTCATGTTCGGCCTGGGCGGGGTCTTCACCGAGGCCATGGCCGACTTCTCGCTCAGGCTCGCCCCCCTGAACCAGCAAGACGCCCTCGCCATGATCTCGGAGATACGCGCAAGGAGGCTCCTCGCTCCGTTCAGGGGTGAGGCCGCCGCGGACACCGACGCGCTCGCGAAGGCCCTCGTCGGCATCTCGAGGCTCGCGTGCGAGCACCCCGAGGTGGGCGAGGTGGACGTGAACCCCCTGCTCGTGACCCCGGAGGGGAAGATCGTGGCCGTGGACGCCCTCGTCGCCCTGTCAGGCGGGCAAAAACGCAAGGCCGCACCCGGGCACGTGGAACCCAGGGCCGTGGGGAACCTCTTCCACCCGAGATCCATCGCGTTCATCGGCGCGTCATCGAAGATCGGCAAGTGGGGGCACATGCTCTTCTGCCATACCGTCAGCGGCGGGTTCCCGGGCGAGATATACCTCGTGAACGACAAGGGCGGCACGATCGCGGGCAGGCACGTATACAAAGACATCATGGAAGTGCCCGGCAAGGTTGACCTCGCGGTCGTCACCATCCCCGCCAGGGGTGTCATGGACCTCCTGCCGCGGCTGGCCGCAAAGGGCATCCGGAGCGTACTGCTCATCTCGTCCGGTTTCGCCGAGACAGGGGATGCCGGCAGGCGGCTCCAGGAAGAGCTCGTGGAGGCGGCCAAGAGGCTCGGCCTCGTCATTCTCGGGCCCAACACCATGGGGATCGCGAACCCCCACATCAACCTCTACTGCACGGGGTCCCCGGTGCGGCCGAGGGCGGGCGGGACAGCGGTCGTGGCGCAGTCGGGCAACATGGGGGTGCAACTCTTGGGGTTCGCCGAGGAGCAGGGGATCGGTATCAGGGGGTTCTGCGGCTCGGGCAACGAGGCCATGATAACGGTGGAGGATTTCATCGAGGGGTTCGCCCTCGACGAGACCACCACGATCGTCATGCTCTACATCGAGGGCGTCCGCGACGGGGGCCGGTTCTTCGAGAGCGCGAGGAAGCTGTCCAGGAAGAAGCCCATAGTCCTCCTCAAGGGGGGCCAGAGCGAGGCCGGCAACAGGGCGGCATCCAGCCACACCGGCGCCATGACGTCTGACGCCAGGGTGTTCGACGCGGTGTGCAGGCAGGCAGGCATCGTGAAGGTCGAGCAGTCCATGGACCTGTTGGACCTGGCGGCCGCGTTCTCCTCCCTTCCCCTGCCCGGCGGCAACAGGGTCGCGGTCATGACCCTGGGCGGTGGGTGGGGCGTGATCACGGCCGACCTGTGCGCCCAGTACGGGCTCGAGGTCCCGGCGCTTTCTCCCCGGCTCGTGGAGAAGCTCGACGAGATCCTCCCCCCCTTCTGGAGCAGGTCCAACCCTGTGGACCTCGTGGGCGAGCCGAGCAACAGCATCATGACGACGGTCATGGAGGAGCTCATGCAGTGGGACGGATGCGACGCCATCATCAACCTCGGCATCATGGGCAGGGCCCTGTACTTCAGGAAGATGGCCGACGCGGTGAGGCGGGCCGACCCTTCCTACACGCAGGAGTTCCTGGAGAACGCGGTCAGGTACATGCACACCTTCGAGGAGGACTACCTGAGGCTCATTGCGAGGCTCATGGACACGTACGGAAAGCCGGTGTTCGGCGTGAGCCTCATGACCGACGAAAAGAGCAAGACCGTCTACACGGTGGAGGGGTTCACGAGCAAGCCCGTGTTCTACCAGACACCCGAACGCGCCGTGAAGGCCTGCGCGCGCATGTACGAGTACAAGCGGTTCAGGGAATCCTGAGGGACCCAAAAAAAACGCACTGCCCGGCCTCTCGAGCGGCCTCTATCCCGTGAGGCGAAGCCCGGCATGCAGGCACCCAGGGATTCGCACTCCACCCCCGCGGCCGCCAGGGGACGATGGACGGGGAAGCGGGGCCGGAGGCGGTCCTGCCTCCACCCCCGCGGCCGTCAGGAATCGATTGACGGGTGGTCGTCGGCCGCGAAGAGGCCGGCGTGGGAGTCCAACCCTGGGTGCTTCTAGACCAGGTCGCCTGTCGTCTCGACGAGGAGCGCTCCGAGCGGGAATCCATGCCCCGGGTGTATCCCGCATTGTCTCATGCCTGGTTCGACTTGACAATCGAACGAGGAGTATTATAGTTTAGAAACGTTGATTCTATTTTTTTACGATATATTTTTGCAGGAGGCCTCGTGCCATCGTTCGAAGACCGCAAAGCCGAAACCCGCGAGATGATCATCAGGGCCGGGTGCAAGGTGTTCAGCGAGAAGGGGTACCACAAGGCCCAGGTAGCGGACATCGTTCGCGAGGCAGGCATCTCTACCGGGAGCATCTACGCCCACTTCAGGGACAAGCGCGACCTCTACGAGCAGATCCTCAGGGAGAACCTCGAGTCGCTCAGGAACAAGCTCAAGGAACTGAGCCAAACGAAGACGCCCGGTGACGTCCGCGAGCGCGTGAGCATGTGGAGGCCCGCGTTCACGGCGTTCTTCGACTACGTGGAAGAACACCCGGACCAGATCCTCCTCATGGTGAGGGGGGGGCTCGGCATGGATTACGACGAGGATCTCGCGTGGGAGTTCTTCGACGCCTTTGCCACGGACATCGCGGACGACTTCCGCAAGTGGGAGGACCTGGGCTTCATTTCCGGGGTCAACGCACCCCTCATGGGGCACATCATAACCGGCATGTGCCTCCACGTGGCCTTGAGCTACCTGAAGACCAGGCGGTTTTCGCGTACCGAGGCCATCGAGACCCTCATGGCGGCGACGTATGCCATGGTCTCGTGGTACCTCACGGAAAAAGGCAAAAAGGAGCTTTCGGGCATGATGGCCGATCAGGCATGCCGGGCGGGTCTCCCTGAACCACCCCTGTGAGTTCGGGGCGCAGCGTCCATACAAGACGCTGCACGAGCGCCTTTCCCAACAGCTTTGCAAGGAGGTGAACATGGTATCCAGGGCTGAAATCAGGGCGCGGCTGTCGAACTTTCCCCCGTTCGACGACGCGAGCGTGGGGCTTTCCTACGGGGTGCGCATGCCCCGCCACATGGTGAAGCAGATCCGCGAGGTCGTCTCCATTGCGCGCGCGTTCAACGAACAGGTCGCCAGGCCTCTCTCCCTCGAGATCGACCGGAAGACGCAGGAAGACCCCTCGTACATGCCGCGCGAACTGGTGGAGACCGCCAACAGGTGGGGCTTCTACACCATGTGGATACCGAGGATGTTCGGCGGCAAGGGCTACAACCTCCCGTCCATGTCCTACTTCTCCGAAGAGGTCGCGTCAGCCTGCCTGGGCATCATGAACGTGATCGGCGTCCATTACCTGGGCGTCGCCGGCGTCATATCGTCTGCGAACACGCGCCTGGCCAAGCGTGTCCTCTCGGAGGTGGCGGAGGGAGAGCGCTCGGGGTGGCCGTGCCTGATCTCGCTCGCGGTGACCGAGCCCGGCGCGGGCACCGACGTGGAGGAGGTGGAGCTCCTCGACAAGGGCAGCGTCTCCTGCCACGCGCGCAAGGTCAAGGGTGGTTACGTGGTCAACGGCACCAAGGTGTTCATCTCCATGGGTCACCTCTCGACATGGACCGTCCTGTACGCCTACACGGACCTCCGCCACCCGGCCGAATCGACCGTGGGCCTCATGGTGAAGACCGGCATGAAGGGGTTCTCCCTGGGTTCCCACGAGGACAAGATGGGCCAGAGGGCATGCCCTGCGAGCGAGCTCGTGTTCGAGGACTGCTTCGTCCCGGACGAGCTGGTCCTGTTCGACGAGGGCCACGCTCGGGCGTTCTCCAAGAAGCCGAGGCGCACCCTGGCACAGACCTACATCGATTACGTCGTCTCCGCGACCAGGCCGGGCGTCTGCGCCTTCGGTGTGGGGGCGGCCAGGGGCGCCCTCGAGAAGGCGCTCGACTACGCATCGAAGACGCAGCTGAACGGGAGGCCGCTCATCGATCACGAGTGGGTGCAGAGCAGGCTCGCCCAGATGTACGCCAACGTCGCCCTTGGAAGGCTCGCCTACCAGGAGGCCAACCACGCGAACAGCCTCAGGGGCCTCTACAGGCTGCTCCAGTTCAAGCCCCTCTACTACTACTTCCTCCTCATGCCGGACGCCTACTTCAAGAGGGTGATATCTCCCACCCTCGACAAGAGGATCACCACGAACCTCATGGGCAGGGTATCGTTCGACTGGGCGAAGCAGGAAGACATCAGGTGCTGTTCCGGTTGGGCCTCTCTCGCCAAGATCACGGGGACGGACCTGGGCCTGGCCAACTGCCGCGCGGCCCTGGAGATCATGGGCGCCGCCGGGCTCAGGCACGACCTGGGGGCCGAGAAGCTGCTCCGCGACATCAAGCTCCTCCAGATCTACGAGGGGACCAACCAGCTCAACAGGCTCAACCTCTTCAAGTGCCTCATCGCGCCATCCTTCCCCAAAGCGCGCATGTTCGACGAGTGAACGTATGGGAGGTTTCATGGGGACCGTATTCAAGAAGGAACTCACACCCATGAAGGAACTGGCGAGGGCGTTCTCCGCCAAGGAGCTCGCCCCGAACATCCGCGAGCACGACCGTCACCCGTTCGCGCCGTTGTTCATGGACACCCTCGAGAAGGCCTACGAGGCGGGGTTCTTCGGGGTCGTCATCCCCGAGGAGCTGGGCGGGGCAGGCGGGGACCTCGAGACGCTGTGCGTCCTCCTCGAGGAGATCTCGAGCGTGGATGCGTCTCTGGGGGCGGCCGTGTTCACCAACGCCTGCGCCCAGCTCACGGCAGGCGCCTGCGCCGGAGTGAAGGCCGCAGGCGCACTCATGTCGGGGGCCGCCTCGGTGCGGGAAGCCATCCTTGCGTTCCCGTGCTACCTCCACCCGGTCATCGAGGCGGAGACCCTCCCAAGGGCCGAACTCTCGCCGGGCGGCCAGGAGGTCCTCAGCGGCACCGTGCCCCTGTTGAGCCTCGCCACCGTCGCGACGAGGGCGGTCGTGCCCGCTCGAGGCGCCCACGGTGACGATGTCTCCTTCTTCCTGGTCGACCTCGACAGGGACGAGGTGACCAAAAGCGGGCCCGTCCTCACCCTGGGCTTCCACGCATGCCCTGCGGCCGACGTGACCCTTGACAGGGTTCCGGCCCTGCGCCTCTGTAGCCCTGACAAGGGGAGCGAGGCCTTCGGGTCGGTCTATGCGGCGCTCCTCGTGGCCTCGGCCGCCATATCGGCCGGCATCATGAGGGGTTCGTACGAGTGCGCACTGGCATACGCGGTACAAAGGCGTCAGGGCGGCAGGGAGATCGCGCGCTGGAGCGAGGTGACCATGATGCTCGCCGACATGCTCATCGCCGTCAGGTCGTCCGGGCTCGCCCTCGCCCAGGCGTCGCGGCTCGCCCTCGACGGCGACGCCTCGTCCATGGAGTACGCGGCGTCGGCTGCGCTGACGGTGCACTCCCTCGCCTGCGGCGTCGTGTCCGACGGCATCCAGGTGCTGGGCGGCTACGGCTACATGAAGGATTACGGCCAGGAGAAGCGCTACCGCGACGCCCACCAGGCCTCGGCCGTCTTCGGGTCTCACCCCTTGAAGAAGCTCTCGCTCGTGGGGCCGGCCGTAAAGACGGCGAGTCTGGGCCAGGGGGGCATGCCGTGAAGAACCTCGCGGGCAAGACAGCAGCGATCACCGGGGCGGCGTCCGGCATCGGCCGGATGCTTGCCGTGAACCTCGCCCGCGAGGGGTGTTCGCTCGCGCTGGCGGACATCGACCACGGGGGTCTCGAGCAGACCGCGGCCCTCGTAGACGGCCGGGTGAGGGTCACCACGCACGTGGTGGACGTCTCCAGGAGGGAGCGGGTCTTCGCGTTCGCGCAGGATGCCGTGAGCCTGCATGGTTCGGTGGACCTCGTCATCAACAACGCGGGCGTCGCCCTCGGCGACCTTTTAGAGACCGTCCCGATAGAGGACTTCGAGTGGATCATGGCCGTGAACTTCTGGGGCGTGGTCCACGGGACCATGGCGTTTCTCCCCCACCTGAGGCTGAGGCCCGAGGGTCACATCGTGAACGTGTCCAGCATCAACGGGATCCTGCCCAATCCCAACAACGGCCCGTACTGTGCATCCAAGTTCGCGGTCAAGGGATACACCGAGACCCTCGCCCAGGAACTCGAGGGCACGAACATACGCGTGAGCTGCGTACACCCGGGGGGCATCAGGACGGGGATCGCCCGCCACGCCAAGTTCAACCGCGGGTTGTGCTCCCTGACGAAGGAGGGGGCCGTGAGCCTCTACGAGAAGGAGCTCTTCAGGATGGATGCCGGCGAGGCCGCCCGCGTCATCATCGCCGGCATCAAGAGGGACCGGCGCCGCATCCTCGTCGGGACGGACGCCTTGGTCCTGGATATGCTCACGAGGCTCTTTCCCGTGACGGCTCTGAGACTGTGTTCCGCCTTCAGCAGGTACATGGCCCGCAAGTACGCCTGCACAGGGGATGGAAATACCGGTTAGGCTGCAGGGAGGGCATTGGGTCATCGAGGGGAAACGTGTCCAGGCTCGAGACGACTATGACCCGGGGCCAGACCCCCGGGGGATCGAAAGGGAGGATCTATGAACAGGGCTTCGTTCTTCGAAGGGATCGTGCAATGGGAACTCACCAACGAGAAACTGGGGTTTTCGGGCAAGCTGCCGGTCTTCTACTACGACAACACGAGCATGACGGTCACCTACACCGCGCCCACGGCCATGGTGAGGCGGCTGCTGCCGAGGGCGGACATGCACCCGGTGGAGATCGTCAGGGGCAAGGCGCTGGTCGCCTTCACCGCATTCGAGTACCGGTCGACTGACATCGACCCGTACAACGAGTTCTCCATCTCGTTCCCCATCACCTTCGGGAAGAAGGGCATACCGGGGCTTACCGCCCTCTCCATGATGGCGAGGAGGTATTTCACCGCCTACGTGTGGCAGCTCCCCGTGACGACCGAACGCGCACGTATCGGCGGGGTCGAGATGTACGGGTACCCCAAGTTCCTCGCTGACATAACCTTCTCCGACGAGCGAGACATGCTCGCCTGCAGGCTCGACGAGAGGGGCAAGAACATCCTCACCCTCAGGGGCAGGAAGCTCAAGACGGCACCGGAAAAGGTCAACCGGTTCAAGACCTACTCCGTCAAGGACGGGGTGCCGCTCGCTGCGAACATCCACATGAACCCCCGAGAGTTCGCCAGGTCCATGAACCCCAGGGCGGCACGGCTGGAACTCGGTGATCACCCCATCTCGGGCACGATCCGCTCCCTGGGGCTGTCGGCGAACCCCCTGTTCTACCTGTACATGCCGCTCATGGAGGCCATCCTCTTCGGCCCGCGAAACCTCATGGACGACTGATTCCACCTTCGGCCCGCCCGCGATGTCAAGCCGGGGCCAGCAGCCGGGGGAAGGGGCACCCACCAGAGCCCCCTCCCCCGCTTCCCATGGGCGCCCCG
This sequence comes from Deltaproteobacteria bacterium, assembly GCA_029552245.1. Classification (GTDB taxonomy): domain Bacteria; phylum Desulfobacterota; class Desulfomonilia; order UBA1062; family UBA1062; genus MWEI01. Next base: position 39,709 of record JAKPDW010000053.1, on the reverse strand, counting down.
CACGGCAGGACGCCTGCCGAGGGGCACGGCCTACCCCCGCAGACGATCCCTCGAGCTGCATGGGGCCGGGAGCGGGCTAGGTGCCTGTGCTGTCGGTGTCATGGGGGACATCCAGCAGACGATCCCTCAAGCTGAATTGCCCGGGAGGCCGCCCCTTCGCCGCCTGAGCCCGAGCGTGCAGGGCACGTCAAGGGCCCGGTCCCGCGCCGCCCACGGCCCTAAGCACCGACCCGGTTGCTCTGACAGGGTCGGGCAGGCGGGAAACGAGTCGGCGGTGAACGGACGAGAACGTTGGTCGTGTCGCATGGTCCACGCGCCGCCCTTGCATGAGGGGGCATCCCTCCCGAAAGAAGTGCCGGACCGTTCTCGATGGACCCACGAGACACCCGGGCCTGGCCCCGGGCCTCGCCCTGGGAGAAGGCGGGCGAGAGGCCCCGGCCACCGGGTTCGGCCGTGACCCAGGCAAGAGGAGGGCATGCCGGGGGTACATCGAGGAAAGGCCTGGCGCGAGCGGGGGCGGTGGGGTGCGGACGGCGGAAGAGATCGAGTGTGCCCGTGGACTGTGAGACCGGGGCCACCGTGGACGGTCAAAGAACTGTGTCAGGGTGCTTTCTGACCCTTTCCCCCTTTGACTTCCACGAGGCATTCGATCATAGATGGCAAGACGAGGGTCCGCGAGGGTGGTCCCCTCGCGTCACCCAGCGTCCCCTTGCATGGAGGTGAACACCTTGGGTGTCTCCAAGTCGATGAGACGCATACTCACGTCGAGCGCCTTCCACGACGTTCTCTACCGGTTCGTCCGCGCCTACAGCGCCACGTTCAGCCTGTCGGTGACGAACGAGAAGGCCTGGATGGAACACGTGGCCGCAGGCGGCAGGGTCATCCTGTGCACGTGGCACCAGCAGTTCTTCACGGCCATCTCCCACTTCAAGAACTACGAACGCTTCAGGCCTTCCCTCATGATCAGCAAGAGCATGGACGGTTCCATCATCGCGGGCGTGGCGAGAAGGTGCGGGTGGCACACGGTGGCCGGGTCGTCCTCCAAAGGCGGCGCCGAGGCGCTGAAGGAGATGATCGGGTCTGTCAGGAAGAACGGCCTGGCAGGCCACGTGGTGGACGGCCCACGCGGCCCTGCAGGCAGGGTCAAGCCGGGGCTCATCCGGATGGCCCACGAGGCGGAGGCCTGCGTCGTACCCTTCTTCACCGAGGCCTCGAGCGCCTGGTTCTTCGACAGCTGGGACAACTTCATGCTGCCCAAGCCGTTTGCGCGTGTGCGGCTGGTCTTTCTGGACATGATGAGCCTCGCGCCCACGACGGACCGTGATGAGTTCGAGAGGCAGCGCCTGGCCGTCGAGGAGGCCATGAGGCCGCACCTGAAAGGCAGGCTCTCGGGGCCGGGTGCGTAGCTCCTCATCAAGGCGCGGCCGTTGCAGCAAGGTGGGCTAAACGGCGCGGAGATCAGCGCGGACCTTCAGCGCACAAGCCGCACCCCTTGCCGGGTGAAGGCATTCCCGGTGGGCGCGCCGCCCTTCGCGGCACATGTTCGATGCGGGCACCCGGCAGGCGGGCCGTGAGGGCATCCAGCGATTCTCGTCTCGAGTGTCTCTTCAGGGTTCCTGGCCCGGGGTCACAAGGGAGCGCTCGAGGCTGGCCCGGCATCGCCCCCTCGGCCTCGGTCCTTCAGTTGAGGGTGAGCCGGCCGTTCTTCCTGGGGCTTCCAAGGTTCTCCTTGGCCCGTCTCGCAGGGCCGACTCTTTGCACGGCCGGCCTGCAGACCTTGGAGTCGAGCCCCTCCATGGCCCTGAACGCCTCTTCGTAGCGGTTCTTCGGGCTCCAGAGGAGCCATCCCGTCCCGCCTGCGTCGCACGTGGCATGTATCTGGTTTCTCACGTACGCGGCGTTGTACCCGATCTTCACCCTCAGCGGGAACGACTGCAGCCACGGCCTGATGACCACCGCATCCCCCACCAGGGCCTTCATCCGTTTGACCCCCCTGTTCACGAACAGGTACGGCTCGTCAGCGGGGTTGGCCACCCCGGAGAAGTTCTTGACGAAGTGCGACGGGTAGAGCATGGGCGAGATCACGTCGAAGTGGTCCTTGAACCGCACCACGTCCTGGCCGAGGATGAGTATGTCTTCTTTCTTCTGCCAGATCACGATCCCGAACATGTCGAGAGACAGCACGACGCCCTTGGCCTGGGTGAGGCCGCGAAGTCGCCTGGCGAAGTCGCAGAGCACGTCGCTGCGCGACTTTCCTTCCAGGCCCGTCTGTGTCTTGCCGTCCGCAGGGTAGCGGAAGTAGTCCACCTGTATCTCGTCGACGCCCGAGTCCAGCAGTTCCCTGACGATGGCGAGGTTGTACTCCTGCACCGCCGGGTTCGCGGGGTTCACCCACTCGTCAGCGAACCTCCATGCAGCCCTGTTCGTGGAGTTGTAGAAATCCCGGAACATGCACACGCGTGCCACCACGTGCATCCCCATGGCGTGGAGGTACTCCACCAGCTTGTGGATGTCTTCTATGGTGTATGCGTAGGATGACAGCCCCAGGTGTTCCCTCGGGACGGCGCTCCGGTAGGTGGGGAGCCCCTCCACCTCCTTGGCGTCGAACACGATGGTGTTGCCGCCGCACGCCTTGAGCCTCCTGGCGACGGTGAAGACCTGCCTCGTTCCGGCCGTGAACTGGTTGATGTATGCGCCCTTGGCCACGAAGTCCCGTGGCTTCTTGACGCTCGACGGCCTGAGCGGCTCACTGCGGACCACCGGTATGGCCAGGGTCATGCCCACGCTGAGCCCCCTGTCACCGAGGTTGTTGACCCGCTTGATCTCCTCGATGAACTCTTTCTTCGTGTACGCATCCGCGAGCTCTACGTACGAGGCGGCGATCGATGCCAGCGTGTCGCCCGGCCTGACCGTGTGGGGGATCTCGTGGGCCTGCACCCCCTGCACGGAGAAGACCACCGTCACGAGGGTCGCCAGGATGAACGCCGCTGTCACCGTCGGCCGTGTCCGCATATCACTCCACCTCGTCCATTGCCGGATACGCGCGACCCCGCCAAAGACCCGTGTCGGCGACCCCGCACATCCTCCCTCTGCCCATGGGGCCGCCGTCCGAGAGCCGAGCCGCAAGAAGATCCTCCGCATGAGCGCTCACTTCTGCCTGATGCCCAGGATGCGCCGGGCCTCGTCGGGTCCTGCAGGCTCCCTGCCGAGCGCGGACGCGATCTTGACCGCCCACAGGACCTGCTCCCAGCTGCCCTTCGCGAGTTCGCCGTTGGGAAGCCGTATGTTGTCCTCCAGGCCCACGCGCATGTGCCCCCCCATGAGGCAGCTCATGGTGACGGCCGGGAACTGGTCGATCCCCACCCCGCAGGTCGTGAAGGTCGAGCCTTCAGGAAGGGCGTGCACCATCGCTATGAACGCCTCGGGCCTGAAACGCTGGCCGCCCGCCACGCCCCAGACGAAGTTGAAGTTCATCGGCTTGGAGAAGAACCCCTGCTTCGCGACCAAGAGCGTGTTGTCTATACCGCCCATGTCGTAGCATTCGATCTCGGGCTTGATGTCGTTCTCCTCCATGGCCCTGCCGAAGTCCTGGAGCATGGTGAAGGTGTTCTCGAAGACCGCGTCGTAGAGGATCGCGCCGGTCGACCGGTCGACGAGGCTGAAGTTCATGGTGTTGGTGTTGAGCGATGCCATGGCGGGCTTCACCGCAAGGATCTGGGCGATCCTCTCCTCGGCCTTCACCCCCACCCCCACGGCCGAGGTGAGGTTCACGATGAGCTCCGGGGTCTTCTCCTTGATGGCGTCGTGGATCGCCCTCACGCGGTCGATGTCGTGGGTAGGCATGCCGGAGTCGTCCCGCGCATGGACGTGCACCATGGCGGCCCCCGCTGCGAAACACCTTGCCGCCTCCCGGGCGAATTCCTCGGGCGTGTAGGGCACCGCCGGGTTCTGGTGCTTGAAGGTCAGGGCGCCTGCGAGGGCGGCGCATATGATCACCTTTTCCTTGTTTTCAGCCATGGCATTCCTCTTCGGCCGCCCCCCTCGATGACCTGAAGGGGTGGACGGCCCCTCCCGGCCAAAAAGGCCTAGTGCGCCCTGGAACTGGCACCATCGGTGAAGACCCTGAGGATGGCGTTCATGGCGCGCTCGTGACGCTTCTTCGTCATGGGCTCCTTGCCGAGCACCATGACCGAGATGAAGGTCTCGATGGCGCCGTAGAAGATGTACGTGAGGTGGTGCGGCGGGATTTCCTTGCTCAAGAACCCGCTCTCCTGCCCCTGGAGCATGATCTGCTCGCAGAGGTTGAAGAACTTGAGGAACCTCGAGAGCCCTTCCTTGGTGTGGTACACCGAGCTCCTGCATACCTCGCTGACGAAGATGGACATGAGGTTCGGCTTGCTGCCGTAGGTGTCGAGGAAGAAGGCGATGATATGGACGAGCTTGTCCCTCGTGGGCGCATCCGACGCGATCTCCCGCTCCATCATGGCGTAGAGGTCGTTCCACCAGGATTCCACGATGATGTCGAACAGCACCTCCTTGCTCCCGAAGTAGTGGTACACGAGGCCGTAGGACACGCCGGCGCGGCGCGCGATGTCCGCCATGCGCGCGTTCGCGTACCCCTTCTCGCGGAAGACCTCCAGGGCCGCGTCGATGATCATCGCCTGCTTCATGTTTCGAGCCATAGACAACCCTTCGATCTCGGTATGGTGCCAAGTATTCTGCCTTGGATGCTCGCGCCTCGTCAAGCCCGGAATCGACTCGCGGATCGAGAGCCTCGACCCGCAGGCTGCCTGTAGGTTGCGTCGGGCCGCTCTCGACCCGGCAACCGGGAGGGTTGTCTCCAAAGACCGCTGCCTCTCGCGCGTCCACGACCCGGCTCGGTTCAAGACGACCCTGTCTGCGGGGTCGTATACCTGTTCGGCGCGGAGCTGACCCGATCCTTCCACAAACCTGGTCGATTTCCGTCCACGACGAGAAGGTCACCCTTGCAGGGCGGGGTTTTAAGGCTGGACAGCCCCTGCCGGGCTGCAGCATGGAAGGCGCGGGTCACGCCGGAGCCCGCCCCTGCGGCAGGGGATGCATTTCCCGCGTCCACGTGCTATCATCTCATGGAACACCATCGAGCGGATTCACGAACGGAGACGACATGAAAGACGGCTTGAGAGACGTGACGGCATCCGCGAGGATCCGGATAGACAGGGAAGGCCGCTGGTACTACAACGACGCGGAGATCGTCAACCCCATGGTCCTCAGGACCTTCTTCAACGCGCTGACGAGGGATGATCACGGGAGGTACTGCCTCGTCATCGAGCCGGAGATCTGCTATGTGGAGGTGGAGGACACGCCCCTGGTGGTCTCGTGCATCAGGGGGGAGCCCGACACAGGGCTCTTCCTCAGGCTCAACAACCTCGAGACGTATCCCCTGGACCCGAGCCGCCTGTCCATAGGGGATGCAAACGTCCTGTACTACACGCTGCCCGACGGCATGAAGGTGCGCTTCTCGAGACAGGCGTACTACAGCCTGGCCCTCATGATGGAGGAGCTAGACGGCTCGATCGTCCTCACCATCGCGGGCAAGCCCCACCCCATCTGCCCTGCCGAGTGAACCATCACCCATCATATCCATACGTTATCACGTTCATTATTCGGTATTGATATTCGGCCTCATTCATCCGATATACACGGGAAACTTACCCCGGAGGTGTATCATGAGAAGACTCCTTTGGTTGTCCGTCTGTCTCCTTGTCTGTGTACTGGTTGTTGGGTTCTTGCCCCAGGCGGCGAAGGCCGACGACGAGGCGGCGAAGAAAGAGCTCGTGAGCGCCGTCAATTACGCCGTCGGCGTCATCGAGGCGAAGGGCAAGGCCGCCTTGGACGAGCTGAAGAAATACCGTTTCGGCGAAGGCAACTACGTCTACGTCACGGACATGGGGGCAGTGGTGATCATGCACCCTGTCGCGCCCGAGCTGCTCAACAAGGACTGCACGCAGATCAAGGACGCAAAAGGCAAGTTCTTCGGCGCGGAGATGAAGGGCAAGGCGGAGAAGTACGGCTCGGGCTGGACGTCGTACTGGTGGCCCAACCCGAAGAAGAACAACGCACCAGATCTGAAATGCGCCTTCTTCAAGACAGCGAACATGGCGGGCACCAAGGTGATCGTCTACGCCGCCGCGTTCGGCATATCGGAGGCGGGCTGCCAGTAACGGCACGGCAGAAAGAGCGGCAAGCGGGCCATACAGAAACAACCGGGCGGCTTTCAGGGAAGCCGCCCGGTTGTTCTTGTTTCCGTCGATGGTTCCGATCCCCGCCCTTGAGACGCCCTCAGGTCACTTCGATACGAGCGTGCTGATCTGGCTGGAGAGCCAGTCCTGTTGCGCCTGCAGCGTGCTCAGCATGGTCTCCATGGCCACGAACTTGCTCTCGAGCGCCTTCTGTTTCCTCTCGAGACGCTCCTCCATGTCCTCGATCTTCCTGTCGAGCTTGTCCATCTGCGACTGGAGGGATTCCTGCCTGGTCACCACGTACCCGTCGATGCTGTCGGTCATGGCGTCTATGGCCTCTTCAAGCCTCGAGGCGACGCCGGTGGTCTCATAGGTGAGGCCGTCCGCGCTGAACAGGCTCACCACGTCCTCGAAGTTCGTCTCGAGGTACCCTTCCAGCGTGTCGTCGTCGATGGACAGCTTGCCGTACTTGTCGATGTTCACTCCTATGAGGCTCAGGTGATCGAGCGTGGACGAGAGACCGTCCACACCGGAGAGGATGGCGTTGCGGATCGTCTTCTTCAGCTGGGCGAGCGAGGAATCCGCATAGAGGGGTTTCTCGGTGTCGCCCGCGGGCGTGTTCTGGTCGTCTATGTAAGACATGAGGTCGTTGTAGGCGCTCACGAAACTCTCTATCTTGTCCTTTACGCCCGAGTTGTCGCGGCTTACCGTGAGCGTGATCGTGGCGCTCTCGTCCGCACCCTTGAGGTTCAGGGTCACGCCTGCGATGACGTCGCTTATCAGGTTGGAACTCCTCGTGATCGTGAACCCCTCGACCACGATCTCCGCGTCCTGGCCGGAGACGGTCTCGTTCATGCCAAGGCCCGAGGAGAACACGCCCGAGCCGTCGACGATGTCGATGCCGGATGCGCCCGTCTCCTTGGAGGCCACGGTGAGCCGGTATTCGTCGTCTGCGACCTTGATGATCGAGGCGGTCACACCTGCCGGGTCATCCCCGGAGTTCAGGGCGTTGATCTTGTCCCGGATGTCTTCGAGCGTGTCCGTCGCGTCGATCGTCAGGTCCCTGCCGTTGAGCGTGACCGTGCCGGAGATCCCGAGCTCCGTGTCGTCGGAAGCGAACGCGGCGCTTGCGAACTTCTGCGCCTGGGCCAGCCTGTTGACGGTGATCGAGTACGAGCCTTGGCTCGCGTTGGTCCCCACCGCGTAGTCGAGGATGTCGCTCACCGACTTGCTCGATCCGCTTATGGCCGCCTGCCCGCTGTAGACCTCGAAGTCGTCGCTCGAGGAGAGGGCCTGGGCGGCCGACATGAGCGAGTTGAGCTTCGTGTTGACCTCTCGCCACGCCGACTTCTGGGCCTCGAGCGCGGTCTTCCTCTCTTCGAGGAGCGTGATGGGCCTGCGCTCGATGGCCATGAGGTCAGAGATCACGGACTGCCAGTCGAGCCCCGAAGTGAGCCCCGAGATGTACGTTGCCATGGGTTCCCCCTCTTCCCCCGAAAGATCGGCCCCGCCCCCGCGTCCAACGGGAGCGGGCCTTGTCTCTCCCTACACGGTCCGCTCCACGAACAGCGAAGACATCTCCCTCAGGCGGCGCCTGAGGTTCATGATCTCCTCGGGAGGGATCTGCTTGATCACCTCACCGCTGTCCTTGTCCACGATCCTGATCACCACGTCCTTCGACTCCTCGTCTATCCTGAACTGCAGGGACTGGTTCAAGACCGCAAGCTGCTCGTTGATCGCCTCGATGTCCTTCTTCATCTCATCGGCGGACCGATCGTCTTTCTGGAGGGGTTTCGTCGCCGCCTGCGAATCGCTGTCGCTGTCCGGGATCCTGGGCTTCGACACGGCCACTGGCTGAGGAACCGGGCCATCCCGGCTGAGCCTGTCGCCCGGCATCACGGTCAAGCTCTCGATCTTCATGGCCATACCCGCCTCTCACGCTGCGGGTCACGGGGCGTCACCCCGTGACCCGCGCGTTCTCAGTCATTACCCGAAGAGACTCAGGACGACCTGGCTCGACATGTTGGCCTGCGCGAGCATGGCGGTGCCGGCCTGGAGCAGGATCTGGCTCTTGGTGAAGGTCACCATCTCCGAGGCCATGTCCACGTCCCTGATGACGGACTCGGCAGCCGAGAAGTTCTCGATCTGCACCTGGAGGTTGGAGTAGGTGTAGTCGAGGCGGTTCATGGTCGCGCCGATGTCGCCGAGGACGCCTGCCAGGGTGTTGATGGCATCGTCGATGAGCCCGATGGCGGAGTCGGCATGCGCCGCGGAGTCGACCGCCGCTGTCGAGATACCGAGGGTCGTTGTGTCAAGGCCGCTGATGGCGATGTTGATCTGGGAGCTCCCGCTCGAGTCGGCCGCGTTCATGGCGCCGACCTGGAACGTGCCGTCGAAGTTGCCGTCGAGGAGCTTGGTGCCCTGGTAATTCGTGTCGTCCACGATGCGGTCGATCTCATCGATGAGCGACTGGAACTCTGCATCCAGCTTGTCGCGGTCGGTGCCCGCGTTCGCCGAGGATGCCTGGACGGCGAGTTCCTTCATCCTCTCGAGGATGCTCTCGATCTGGTTGGCCGAACCCTCGGCGATCTGCAGCAGCGCCTTGCCCTCTGTCACGTTGCGGGATGCGACCGTGAGCGACTTGACGTTGGCGCGGAGCCTGTTGGCGATGGCGAGGCCCGCGGCGTCGTCGGCCGCCTTGTTGATGCGGTAGCCGCTGGAGAGCCGCTCCATGCTCTTGTTCATGCCGGCTTCGGTGACGAGGAGCTGACGGTGTGCGTTGATTGCCGCTACGTTGGTGTTGATGCGAAGTGCCATGATTCAATCCTCCTTGATTTTTGTTTGGTTCCGACCATCCGTGGCCGGGGTGTTCATTTGTGATCAGTTTTTCGGTACTGATCAGACCTCCTGTTTCCTCACCTCCTTTTTAGGTTTTTTTGGTCATACAGTCTCTCTTATCGTCACTCCGTTTGTTAACTTTAGCATTTTTCTTGCGCGCCTCTATATTCTGTCCTCGGGTAGGCACCGGGAAGCGGCAAAACACCCCTGCTCCATCAGACGCCAGGTCCGGACCTTCCTTTTGTTGTTCATTGTTGTTTACCGGGCTCACGACAACGTTGCGCAGGGCTGCCCGTCAATTTATTGACAAATACCCCCCGCGACGATTTCCATCCCATCGATATTATTATGCATTTTTAAGGGCATTGGCGGGCATGTATCTTGCTAAAAATTGCAGACAAAGGCAGGCCCATGATGCACGACAGCTCTATATGTCTTTATCCATGGGTGGTTGATGACGAATGGCCACGAGATCGTTCCATGAGCCGGGCATGGAGCTCTGCAAACCCACTTGAGGGACAGGGAAGCTGATATGGAAAGACCTCTCGTGACTATTGCCTGCACAACTTACAACCACGAGAAGTACATCGGTCAGACCATCGATGCCTTCCTGGAACAGAGGACGACCTTCCCCGTCGAGATCATCATCAATGATGACGCCTCCACGGACAACACCCCCCGGATCATACGGGAGTATGCCGAGAACCACCCCGGCCTGATCGTTCCCATCTTTCAGGCGGAGAACCAGTACTCGAAAGGAAGGAAACCCTTCATCGAGTTCGTGTTACCGCGGGCACGGGGAACCTATATCGCCCTGTGCGAGGGTGACGACTACTGGACCGATCCTGCCAAGCTCCAGAAGCAGGTGGATTTCCTGGAAGCCAACCCCGACTATGTCTTGTGTTACCACAACGCCAGGATAGTCGACGAATACGGTGCACTGGTGAGTGCATCCAAGCTGCCTGATGACCTGAAGCGGGATCTGTCCGCCGAGGAATTGATCAGGGGCGCCATGATCCTCACTCTGACCCTTTGCTTCCGCAACATCGTCAAGGAGATCCCGGAAGAGCTGTTCAAGGTGTACAACGGGGACAAGTTCTTCACCTCTCTGCTGGGCAGGCACGGCAAAGGCAAGTACATGGACGATATCACGGACGCCGTGTACCGGAAGCATTCGGATTCCATCTGGTCGAGCTTGGACCCGGTCCGCCAGATCTACCACAATGGAGTGACCCGGGCTTGGATGCACCGTTATTACAAGAGGATCGGCGAGACGCACCATGCCGACTATTTTCGTGACCAGGTGATTATGCATTTCACGCGAACGCTCCAGGAAATAGCCGCAAGAACCGGGAAGGCATATGATGATATTGTAGAAGACATCTTCAGCAACTTCACGGATATCGTCGACCAGGCATCACAGGAGCGATTGCGGTCACTCATGACCCCTGCGCGTCAGGTAATCCATTCCACCGCGGCAACAGCTTCATCGGCAGCCCATCTCACCGCCGGACAATCCGGTAAAACCGGGGCGGCCCGTTTATCCGACGTCCCTCCGGATGGTGAATACATGAGCTGCACCTACATAGAGAACGCCATCGCCTTCTATTACGACAACCTCGTCTACACATGCTGTTATCCGGGCTACATCCAAGACGAGGGAATCCTTGCGGACCTTTCCCGCGGCCCGTTGAACACGGCTGACATCATTGCGAGGAAGAGAGAGATCATCCGAAGGAGGATGAACAAAGAGTTCGGCGGCTGTGCAGGCTGTCCACGGTTCGTGAAAAAGAGGTGGCGCCGGAACTGGGATATCTCCATCTCCCACGTGAATCTCAATCATTTGCTTGCGTGCAACCTGAAATGTCTCCACTGCGGATACGTGGAGAAGGTCGGGAGACACCAGCCGACTTCCAAAGAGTCGATCATGGATGCCGTGGCCACCCTGCAAGAGGGAGGGTTGTTGGAGCCGGGCGCCGAGTTCTACATCGGGAACGGTGAGCCCTCCATCAATGCCGACATGGACGACCTGATCGCTTTCCTGCTGGACAGAAACTATTCTGTCGTGGTCCAGTCCAACGGCACGGTATACAAGGACATCTATGCCGCCGGAGTGAATGCCGGAAAGCTGAGGCTGATCCTCACCCCCGATGCCGGCACACGGGACTCCTACCTGAAGATCAAGGGGAGGGATTACTTCCACCGGGTCTGGAGGAACATCAGGAAGTATGCCTCGGAAACGTCAGGCAACATCACGGTGAAGCTCATCCTGCAGGAGGGGAACATCAACGATGCGGAGCCGTTTCTGGATCTCTGCGATTCGGCAAGGGTGAGAGACATCGTGGTGGATGTCGATCTGCACATACGGGATCGCATCAGCAAAGAGATTGCGGCTGCAGCACAGCGGTTCGTGGAGTATGCAAGACAAAGAAACCTTACGATACGACCCGGCAACCATTGGCCGCAGGATCATGCCGAGAAGTTCAAATTGGACCCGCAACAGGGTGTATCGGAGGGCCATGGAGGAACATGCACTTCCCCTCATGTCCTCGGTGGAACCGACACGTTCGCAAGGAACCCACAGACTGACAAACCCTTCGACGTCTCTCCATCCGACCTCGACGCCACCGACGACAATGCCCGCAGGCGACAGGGGCACAGGCTCAGAGACGCTCTGGATCGGAAGGGCTGGTCACACAAATATGACATCTATGCACGGTATTTCGAACACGTGAGAGAACTGAGGCGCGTCACGGATCCCACGATCTCCGTCATCGTCATCTCCTGGCGGCTGCACCCGGACAACCTCAGGAGCTTCCAGATCCTTCAGGAGCAACGCTCGGAGAACTTCGAGCTGATCTTCGTGGACAACGGCGGACAGCCGGGGGAATTCACCTGTCTCGAACCCTTCATTGACACCTTGGTGCGCCTGAACGAGAACACCGGTGCATACCTGGCCCGCAACATCGGGGCAGCGTTTTCCAGGGCACCGATCCTCCTCTTCCTCGAGGATGACGGGATACCCGAGAAGAATCTCATCAGGGCCCACCTGGAATTGTTCGACAAGTACGACATCATCGCCTGCAGGGGACTCTACGTGCCCAAGACCGACAACCCCCTGAACAACCAGCAGGGCCACTACTACGTGGGAGATACGGAATACCCCACCTTTGCCCACGTGGAGGGGAACACCACCTACCGCGCCGACGTCTTCTTCCAGGCCGGGGGCTGGGACGACGAGATCCGGTTCGGGGGGGGCGGGCTCGAGCTCTCTTTCCGCCTGCTGAGCATCGACCCGGACAAGAGAAAGCAGATCTACTCCCCTGCCCCGGTCATTTACCACGACTATGTCACAGACGAGGCCCATCTCGAGAACAAGCTCGCCAAGCAGGCCCTATCCTTCGAACGGCTCAGGAGGAAATACCCCCTCTGGGACGAGACCATGAAAAACTACCGGCTCAACATCGGCAGGGACGACCTCCTCATCAGGAGGGGAGACGCAACGGCCGGCCAAGATGTACCCGCCATTTCCCTGGTCGTCACCGTCGGCCCCGACCATAGGCAGGCCATGAGAACTCTGGCAAGCCTGGGCTGCCAGGATGTCTCCGGCGTCGAATTGGTCCTTGCATACCCGGGCGAGGGGGACACGAGGGATGCGGTGAAGGAATGGATCGCTGCCAACCCCGCATTCGCCGTCCGCACATTCGAGCATGCGCCCGGGGAGGACGCCTCCGTGCTGGACCAGGCCGTCGGACAAGCCCGGGGCAGGTATATCCTGTGGATCAGTCCAGGCGTCGAACTCGTCGACCCCGAGGCCATAAGAATCCTCAAGAGCACCATCGATGACCACTTCGATGCGGACATCCTCTACAGCCACAAGCTTGCCGTGCATGACCCTGCGAAAGAACCCGGGATGGTCCTGTTCAAGGACTGGTACGCCAGGAAAGACGACCTGGCGGATGCCATGGCGGTCGGCCTGTGCATCCCCACGGACATGCTCCTCGTCAGGAAAGACCTGTACAGGCTCGTGGGCGGCTACAAGACGCTCCCACCGGGACGCTGCCAGGAAACCTTTGTCGCCAGGGTCGCCGGCATGAAGAGGTACAACCTCAAACTCATCGACGAGGTGCTCTACCGTTCGCCGCATGACGAGCCCTACACCTCCCTGGACGATGCCTCCCGCGAGGACGTCCGGCAGGTGACAAGGGTGCTGTACGTGAACCACAACGTGTACCCCATCGAGCGCTCCGGCACCCCCCTTTCCACCCTGCATCACGCCCTGGGCATGGCTCGAAGGGGCGTGGAGACGGCGGTTCTCATACCGGCGCCCGAGCTCGAGGACAACTTCAGCAGGGAGCCCCGCGAGGGGTTCACCCTGTACAGGGTCCCTGCCATGAACAAATTCGATGCCTATTGCGCAGCGCCCGGTGAGGATGCAACCGCCTGGTATCGAAAAATCATCGAGGACGTCATCGACGACTTCTGTCCGCAAGTCGTGCAGGTCAACGACTACGTGTACATGCCGGCGGAGATCGTGGAGATCTTTGCCAGAAGAGGATGCATCGTTGTCAGGAACGTGTGCAACTGCGAGGAACTGTGCCACCAGGACTACCCGGTCCTCTCCTCGGGTCTGGACGGAAGGCTCTGCTTGGGACCGAAGAACCCGGGCACGTGCGCCGACTGCCTCGCAACGCTCCCTGAAGCCGCCCTGCGCAACCTCGCGCCCCAAAACCAGTCCCACCCGGTGGGGAAAAAGATCGAGGACCGCTTCGCCTATGTCCGGAGGCTGTACCGGGATGCCGTGGACATGGTCGTCTTCACCTCCGAGCCGTTCAGGGACTACTTTACCCGTTTCATACCCATCCCCCACGAGAAAACACGGGTGATCCCCCGGGGGTTCGATTTCGCATTTCCCAGGCCCACGGCACGGAACAGCCGTCCCGGCGGGATCCTTCACTTCGCCTTTGTCGGCAACATCATGTTCAGCAAGGGGATCGACGTAGCCCTGCGCGCCTTCGAACGGGTCTGCGGCAGAGGCGGCTTCGTCTTCCACGTGTACGGCCAGATCGTCAACCCCGAGTACCAACAATGGCTGGATCGCCTCCAGTCGGCACACCCTGAGTCATTCATCTATCAAGGGGCCTTCACCGATGGCGATCTCCCCTCCATTGCCGCAGCCATAGACGTCTGCATCGTCCCCTCCTATTTCGATACCTACAACCGGGTACTCAGGGAGTTCATCTACTTGGGTGTGCCTGTCATCGCCACCGACTTCTTCGGTGCATTCATCGTCCAGGACGGCATCAACGGGTTCCGGATCCCCGTGGGTGACGCCGATGCACTCGCCGGAAAGATGCTCGATCTGATCAACACCCCTTCCCTCGTGGACGACCTCGCGCGGGGAGCGATGCAGACGCAGATACCCGGTCTGGATGAAGAGATCGATGCTCTCCTGGAAACCTATCGTGACCTCTATGCCCATGTGTCGGGAAAGAGGAAGGTCCGGATGGCAAGGATGCTCACGACCCGCAGAAAACGATCGCCATCCGTTGCAGGAAAGAAGCCCGGGAAAGCATACGTATTACAGGCCCGATCTGCCCTTGCAGAAGGGCGCCTGGAAGATGCTCAAGGACTTCTGGACAAGGCCCTGTCCCGGGACCCTGCGGACCCCCGTGCACTCCACCAGCTCGCCCTGCTCAGGCACCGGCAGGGAGACCTCAGGCAGGCCGTGGAACTCCTGCAGAAGGCCGTCGCCCTGGCGCCGGGCGACGCCGAACTGACCAATGACCTCGGCACGCTCTGCTACCTGAACGGCGACCATGACAGGGCCGTCACCCTCTTTTACAGGGCGGTCAATCTCGATCGCACCCTGCTGGACGCGCGCAGAAACCTCGCGGACCTCCTGGCGGCGCAGGGACGCTTGAAGGAAGCTGAAAGACAGTATACCGAAGTCCTGCGGCAGAACCCCGGCGACACCGATGCCCAGGAGGCCCTCGAGCGCATCAAAGGCGTCGCGAAGGACTCATCCCCATCACCCATCCACTGTGCACACACAGGTTCAGAGTCTTCGGATGACCTGATCCAGAACAGGTTCCGTAATACCCGGGCATGCACCAACGCCCTCATGACACCAGCCATGGATCTCCTGCAGGACGGGCGCAGCGCACTGCCGGAAACGCAGGATGCATCGAAGACATTGGGAAAACGACGCCCAGTCGCCACACCAGAAACCACGGAGAGCACTTCGATGGAGAAACCCCGAAAAGACCAGCCGGCGCCCGCAGACCGGGCCGTTCGATTCCTCGCCTTCTACCTCCCCCAGTACCATCCGATCCCCGAAAACGATCGCTGGTGGGGCAAGGGATTCACGGAATGGACCAACGTGGCCAAGGCAAGGCCGCTGTTCGAAGGCCACTACCAGCCACATATCCCGGCAGACCTCGGGTTCTACGACCTCAGACTCGCGGAGACCAGGGAAGCCCAGGCCGAGCTCGCGCGCAGCCACGGCATCTCGGGCTTCTGCTACTACCACTACTGGTTCAAGGGCAGGCGCCTCCTGAACAGGGTCTTCGACGAGGTGCTCGCCTCGGGCAGGCCGGACTTCCCCTTCTGCCTGTGCTGGGCCAACGAGAACTGGACCAGGGTCTGGGACGGCGGGGACAAGAAGATCCTCATGAGGCAGGACTACGGCGAGGAGGACGACCTTGCTCACATCAGGTGGCTCCTCGCTGCGTTCAAGGACCCCAGGTACATCAAGATACACGGCAGGCCGCTCTTTCTCGTCTACCGGGCGGGAGGCCTGCCTGACCCGTCGAGAACGGCCGCCCTGTGGAGGAAGGAGGCCAAGAGGGCCGGGTTTCCCGACCTGTACCTCTGCAGGGTGGAGAGCTTCGCCGACGAGCAGACGCCGCCTGCGGAGCTCGGCTTCGACGCGGCGGTGGAGTTCCAGCCAGACTGGTCGATGCTGGGCCTGAAGGACGACACGTACCCTGACCTCCACGTCTACGACTACGGGGACGTCGTGCAAAGGATGATGAGCAAGCCCCAGCCCGGATACCTGCGCTTCCCGTGCGTGACCCCGTCCTGGGACAACACGCCGAGACGGGGAAAGGACGGGGTCGTCCTCCACGGGTCGACCCCGGAACTCTACGGGAAGTGGCTGGAGTCCGCGGTCCGCAAGGCGTGCGCCAACGCCCCCGAAGAGAGGATCGTGTTCATCAACGCCTGGAACGAGTGGGCGGAGGGCAACCACCTCGAACCGGACCTCAAGCACGGCACGGCCTACCTGGAGACGACGCGGCGCGTGGCGCGCGACGAGGATGACCCCGCAAGGCTCTGCGAGAGCCTCACGAAGAAGGCCCTGAAGGCTGCCGACAAGGGCGAGGCCGACTTCGCCCGGAAGCTCTTCGAGGCCGCACTGTCCCACGACCCGCACTCGCCCGCCACCCTCCACCACTACGGGTCCTTCCTCTTCAGCCAGGGAAAACCTGCGGATGCGAGAGACAGGCTCGTCCAGGCGCTCGAGGCCGACCCCTCCAACCCCGAGTACCACAACGACCTCGCCGCGGTGCTCCATGCCCTGGGCGATACAGAGAAGGCCATCGAGAGCCTCGAGAAGGCCCTCGAGGCCGACCCCGAATACGCACCCGCCCTGAAGAACCTCACCGAGGTCCTCTTGGAGAGCGGTCAGATCGGGAAGGCCAGCGAGACATGCCAGAGACTGCTGTCGATCCATCCAGACGACGCGGAGGCGTCATCGCTGTGGAACACGGTCCGAAAGGAGCTCGGTGAGACTGAAGAACCCGATCTTTCTCATTCCTCTGCGCACGCACGTGCACGAACCTTCTCCCGGCAGAGACCCGAAGGCGTCATGTGCCTGATGCCGTTCACCACCATGACCCTCTCGTTCCTGGGGGTGTACAACTGCGCCTGTCCGGACTGGATCAAGATGAAGATCGGGGATCTTGGGGCCTCCACCATCGCGGACACCTGGAACAGCGAGCAGGCCCGATGGATCCGGGCCAAGATGTACGAGGGGAAGTGGGAGGAGATCTGCAACTGGTTCTGCCCCCACGTGATCACCCATGAGAAGACCGGAAGACTTCATCGCTACGATGAGCTCGAGGCGGGCGATCTCGTCACCGCGCAGCTGGCCGAGGAGATCAGGCAGGGTAGAACGCGACTGGACTCCACCCCGCTCGTGTTCAAGCTGGACAACTCCCAGATCTGCAACCTCTCGTGCATCATGTGTTCCCGGTTCCTCCATCGCGAGGATCCCGTGATGCTCGCGAAGACCACGGACGACCTGCGGAGACACCTTCCCGCTGCACGGAGGATCGTCATGTCCGGTTTCGGAGACCCCCTCGCCCGGCCGGACACACGCGCCCTGCTCATGGACGAAGAGCTCGGCCACCTGAAGTTCGATCTCATCACCAACGCCCTGCTCCTTCCCCGATTCTGGGACCGCATCCGCCATCAGAACTTCGGCGATCTCCTGGTCTCCATCGATGCCGCTGACAAGAAGACCTACGAGACGATCCGCAGGGGCGGTGTCTGGGAAGACCTCCTGGAAAGCCTTGCCCTCATCGAAAAGAACCGGGAGAAATTCGATTCCATAACCCTGAACATGACGGTGATGCGCGAGAACTACAGGTCCATCCCGGCATTCATCGATCTCGCCCTGTCCAGGGGGTTCAAGGCCTCGTTCCAGCGTATCCGCGGGCCCTACCCCTGGCAGAACATCTTCGACCCGCCCGATGAGGATGCCCTGCGCACCCTGCAGGGCATCGTGGAACATGAACTCGCCAAGCGGGACACATCCCGAGTCTTCTTCGGCGATCTGCTCGTCTTTAACGAACATACCCCGGGATCAACCGAGGCGCCCGGTCAGGAGGCGCTCAGGCTCTTCGAGCAGGGCATGCTGGCAGAGGCCATCGCCGCCATGGAGCGCGCCGTTGCCAATGACCCGGATAACGCCGTGCTTCACAACGACCTGGGGGCGATGTACCACGCATCCGGCGAGGCGTCAAAAGCCCGTGCATGCTTCGAGAAGGCCCTCGACCTCGACCCCACATACGCCCCCTCGCTCAAGAACCTCACCGAGCTCTTCATGGAGATGGGTAGGCCTGATGACGCGCGCGCAACCTGCAGCACGCTGATATCGCTCCATCCGGCCGACGAGGAGGCGGGTCGCCTGTGGGCTGTGATCAACGGCGGCATCGAGGGTGGGGCACCTGTCGGCAACGGCGCGATCCAAGACACAGCGAACACCTGCGAGGACACCCCGAACTCCATCAGGAAGAACAGGGAACAGTGGTCGAACTACGAGTGGACCGAGGCAGGCGACGAGTGGTCGGCATGCTGGGGGGGCACAGGGCAGCTCTGGGAGAGGACGATCAAGCCCCGCATCTCCTCCTTCCTGCCGTCGGGGCACATCCTGGAGATCGCCCCGGGGTTCGGGAGGTGCACCCAGTACCTCGTCCCGGAGTGCTCCGAGCTCACGCTCGTGGACCTCACGGAGAAGTGCATCGAGGCGTGCAGGAAGCGTTTCCAGGCCCACTCCCACATCCGCTGCTTCGTGAACGACGGCAAGTCCCTGGACATGCTGGAAGACGACTCCATCGACTTCGCCTTCAGCTGGGACTCCCTGGTCCACGTGGAGAAAGACGTCATGCGCTCCTACCTCCACGAGCTCTCGGCCAAGCTCAAGCCCGGTGGCGCGGCCTTCCTCCACCACTCCAACATGGGCGCGTTCCTGGACCCGACCACCGGCAAACTCACCGTGAAGAACGATCACTGGCGGGGCGAGGACATGTCGGCGAAACTGTTCAGGGACTTCTGCCTGGAGGCGGGCCTGAAGTGCGTGTCCCAGGAAATCCTCGCCTGGGGCGGCGACGTGCTGAACGACTGCTTCTCCGTGGTCGTGAAGGAGCCGGGCTACGACCCGGACAAGACCGTGGTGGTGGAGAACCCGGATTTCATGGATGAGTCGAAGGGGCGGAAGAACCCACCGGCCATCTACGGTGCCGGGTGTCTTCCCGGAAGCGGGCAGGCGGCCTTCGAGCACGGGGAGGCAAAGGGGAAGCCGGGTGGGGACGCGCCTGAAGCCGTCCGCACCCCATGCACGCTCTCCATCGTCATGTGCGTGAGTGAAGACGCTGACCGTGCCGTGCGCAGCGTCAAGTCCCTCCTCAGGGGCCTCCCCAGGCACGGGGTGGAACTCATCGTGGCGGCCCCAGCCGGAGGCGGCCAAGCCTCCGACAGGTTGGAAAGGCTTCAAAACGATGGCCTCACCCTGGTCATTCCCGAGGGGCCATGCACCGAGGTCAACCGCTGCGTCACGGCGGCGAAGAAGGCCTCCGGCAGGTTCCTCGCCCTGACGGACGACTCGGTGCTCTTCAGCAAGACCTGGCTTCCGGAGATCATGAAGGCCATCGACGAGTCGGACGGCTTTGACGCCCTGGTGGGCAAGACCGTCACCGTGGACGGCCTGATCGTGGAGGCCGGCTCCTCGTCGCCGGGCAAAGACTGGCTTGAAGGAAGGGGCGAAGGCTCTGTCCTGCACGACCCCGCATACTCCTTCTCCTGCCTCGCGAGCTCGGGGTCCCGGTACGCCATGCTCGTGTCCAGGCGGGCCTGGGACGACATGGACGGCCTCGATGAGGGCCTCGAGCACCTGGGGTGCGCCCTGGTGGACCTCGGGCTCAGGATGGTCTCGCGAGGGTTCGGCATCCTCTACCAGCCCCAGTGCGTCCTCGTTGCGAACGACGGGGTTTCCTCCCGCGCACAGGAACCCGCATCACTGTCTCTCGCCCCGGGGAGGCTGGCCTCCCTGAGGCCGAGGGAGCTCGCACCCGGGATCCTCCAGGCGGTATCCGGGTCAGGACGGAGGAGGGTGCTCGTCCTGGGCATCTACCTGGCGAACACCCTGAACACCGTGACCGACCTCGTGGGGGTGTTCAGCCGCTCCCGCTTCCACGACGTGACGCAGAAGTGGGTGGCCCTGAACGGGCCCGCCCCGGATGCCGCGACGGCCCGGGTGACGGTGAGGGAGCTCACCGGGAGGTTCCCCAAGTTCCAGATCGTAAACGACCTCCTGGCCGGGGAGGACCTGAAAGGATACGACTACGTCATCCTGTGCGACGACGACGTGGTCCTGCCCGAGGGGTTCGTGGACTCGTTCGTCGGCCTGCAGGAAAGGCTCGGCTTCGCCGTCGCGCAGCCGGCCCGCACGCTGAACTCCTACATCGACCACCCCATCGTCCAGCAGCACATCGGGGTCCACGCGCGCCAGACCCTGTTCGTGGAGATCGGCCCGGTGGTGAGCTTCCACAGATCGTCCTTCGACTTCGTGTTCCCCTTCGACCTCACCTCGCCCATGGGGTGGGGCTACGAGAACGTGTGGGCCCGCGAGGTCCTCACGCGGGGCCTGAAGATGGGCATCATCGACGCGGTGTGCGTGGACCACAGCATCCGCAAGCCGGTGGCCAATTATGACTGGTCCCAGGCGGACGAGCAGAGGAACGCCTACCTCGCCGGCAACCCCCACCTTGCGCTCGAAGACTGCTTCACGGTCCTCGAGGCACACCTCATCGCAGAGGAGCGGGTATGAAACCTGAAGACAAGCCACTCATCAGCGTCGTCATCCCCACGTACAACCGGGCGGAGCTGCTCGAGAAGTCCCTCGAGAGCCTGACCGCCCAGAGTCTCCCGAAAGGCCGGTTCGAGGTCATCGTCATCGACGACGGGTCGCCCGACAACACCAGGGAGGTATGCGAAGGCTTCGCGGACAGGCTGACGCTTCGCTACCAGCGCCAGGAAAACTCCGGTATCTCGGCGGCCAAGAACATGGGCGTCTTCATGTCGAGGGCGCCGATCGTCTTCTTCTTCGACGACGACGACGTGGCCGATCCCCGCCTGCTCGAGGAACACGTCCGCACCCACGCCCGACACCCCCAAGAGAACGTGGCCGTGCTCGGGTACACCACCTGGCACCCCTCGCTCGAGGTGAACCGCCTCATGCATTTCGTGACCGACATAGGGGGCTTCCTGTTCTCGTACGGAAACCTCGAACACGGCCAGATCCTGGACTTCACCTATTTCTGGGGCGGCAGGTCCTCGTGCAAGAAATCCTTCCTGACGAGGCACGGCGTCTTCAACCAGCTCTTCCGTTTCGGGTCCGAGGACATCGAGCTCGGCTACCGCCTGTCCAAACACGGCCTCACGGTCATCTACAACAAGAACGCGAAGAGCTACATGATCAGGCCGCTTACCTACGAGCAGTTCTGCCAGCGGTGCATCAAGCAGGGCAGGTCCCAGTACCACTTCAGCAGGATGCACCCCGACCCCGTCATCCGGAAGTACTGCATGGTGGAGGACGCCGAGCGCATGTGGGCCTTCGCCAGGCTCGGCATCGATGACAGGATCCAGCGGGTCAAGGACATCGAGAGGGTGCTGGACGAAGGGGTGAAGCCCGAGCGGCGAAAAGAGCTCTTGGATGAGCTCGGCATGCTCTATAGGTGGACGTTCAACGCGCTCAAGATCAAGGGGGTCGTGGAGGAGATGCAGGCCTCGGCCGGCGACGCCCCCGGCACGACGCCCTGTTCCGGGCATCCCCGCAAAGACCTGGGAAAGGACATCGTCCACCTGAGCCGTGCATGGGGCAAGACGCCGCCCACGGTCTCTTGCCGGGGGCACGTGCTCATCGTGGATCCCTTGCTGCCCATGTACGACAGGGCATCCGGCTCTCTCAGGCTCTTCGAGATCATGAAGGCGCTTCAAAGGATGGGGTTTCATCTGACCTACATAGCCCGCAGCCCGGACCACGCCGATGAGTACGTGCCGCTCCTGCAGAAGATGGGCGTCGAGGTCTACGCGGGAGACCCCCTGGCGCTCCAGGAATTCTGGCCGGACGTATTGGCCCCTCATCTCGACGTGGAGAAGATACTGAAGTCGAGGCGCTTCGACTACGTGATCCTCTCCTTCTGGCACATCGCCAGGCACTACCTCCCCCTCGTGAGGTAGTTCAGCCCGTCTTCGCGCGTCATCATCGACACGGTGGACATCCACTTCCTCAGGGAGATCAGGGAGGCCGAGATGAAGAGGGACAGGGCGCTCTTGGAGAAGGCGCTGAAAAACAAGGAACAAGAGCTCGCCGTCTACCAGGAGGGAGACAGGATCTGGGTCGTGACCGAGGACGACAAGAAGGTCATCCAGGGGCTCGTGAACAAGCCCATCGACGTCGTCCCGAACATCCACAAGGAGGTTCCGTGGACCAAGGAGTTCGAGCAGACCAAGGACCTGCTCTTCGTGGGCAACTTCAACCACAAGCCCAACATCGACGCGGTCCTGTTCCTCCACAAGAAGATCTTCCCCGTCATCAGGAAGGGTCTCCCCGGCGTCAGGGTGTACATCGTGGGGAACAACCCTCCCGCCCAGATCCGGCGCCTCAACAGCGAGGACTTCATCGTGACGGGGTATGTCGAGGACCTCGAACCCTACCTGAAAGACGCCCGCATCTCCATCAGCCCCCTCACCTATGGTGCGGGCATGAAGGGAAAGGTGGGCGAGGCGTTGTCCTGGGGGCTTCCCGTGGTGACCACCACGATAGGGGCCGAGGGCATGGACCTCGAAGACGGCGTAACCGCCATGATAGCCGACGACCCGAAGGAATTCGCCAGGAAGGTCATCGAGCTCTACCTCGACCGGGATTCGTGGACGCGTCTCTCGAAAAACGGAAAGAAGCACGTCGAACAGAGGTGGTCCCCCTCCGCCATCCAGAAGAGGATAGAATCCTCGCTCCTTCACATGAAGGGGTTCACCGGGGGGCACGTCTCGGCCGTGCTCATGGGCTCGCTCCCCAACACGCACATACGCGAGGCCCTCGATGCGCTGGATTCGTTCATAGACGCACCCGGCGACACCGTGGTGGTCGCGAGCGATCTCCACGAGGGCACATCCATGGCCCTGCTCGAGATGCAGCACGACCCTCTCAGGCCAAGGAAGGTAAAGGTACTGGCGACAAGGGGGGACCGCAGCGTCAAGCTGTGGAACAGGGCCATGGCCGTGTGCGAGGGCGAGCTCGCCGTCCTTTGCCGCCGCCTCGACCCGGCGGATGCGAAGGTGATCCGCTCGCTGGTCTCCTACGCCCTCGAACACCCCCAGGCGGACGTCGTCACGCCCCGCATGCCACGGCTCGAGGATTCCCCCGCCTTTCCCGGCGCCGCAGGCCGGGCGACAAGGCCCCTCCCCTTCATGATCGTGCGCCACACGGCCTTCGAGGCGGTGGGCGGCCTCGACTCCAGGATCCACGACGACCACCTCGCGTGGTGCGATTACGTCATGCGAGCCTCCGAGCGGGGGCTCCAGGCCGCGTGCCCGAAGGAGCCGCAGGAAGAAGCGGCCCAGACCGCCGCGAGCGAAGGCGCGACCCCCGGCACACAGGCCGAATCCGACTGGAGATACTTCTCCGAGAAGTGGGGCCTTTCCGAGGAAACCCTGAAGGCCGCTGCCGGCTCGACGCTCGCCTTGCAGTCCACTCATGCGGCCGGTGATCTCTTCTGCTCCTTCGGCGACGAGCCCGTCCCAGGCAGTCCGTCCCACATCGGGGACGACGACGGACGGCCCGTGGACGACCAGGAGGAGCCTCTGCCCACGGGCCTCACCTCCATCATCGTACTGTGCTTCAACGGCCTGGATTACACCAGGCAGTGCCTCGAGAGCGTGGAGGCGTTCACGCCCGAGCCGCACGAGATCATTCTCGTGGACAATGGATCCACCGACGGGACGAGGGCTTTCCTGGAGGAGTTCGCCAAGACCCACGAGCATGTCAGGCTCGTCCTGAACGAGGAAAATCTCGGGTATGCCGCGGGCAACAACCAGGCCATCCGGCTGGCCGAGGGCGACTACGTGGTGCTGCTCAACAACGACGTGGTCGTGACCGAGGGCTGGCTCCGGGGGATGATCCGGCACATGGAAAGAGACAAGGACGTGGGCATGGTGGGCCCGGTCTCCAACTCCGTCTCGGGCAGGCAGCTCGTCCACGGTGCGTCCTATGGCCGGGACATGCAGCGGATGCACGAGTTCGCCTCACAGGTCAGGAAGAGGAACGCACACAGGGCGGAACCCTTCATGAGGCTCGTGGGTTTCTGCCTCCTCGTCAAGAAAGAGGTGCTCGACATCATCGGCGGCCTCGACGAAGGGTATCTCACGGGCAACTACGAGGACGACGACCTCTGCATCAGGTCCGTGGCGGCCGGCTACAAGAACCTCATCGCACACGACGTGTTCGTCCACCACTACGGATCCATGACGTTCAAGGTGAACTCCCTCGACCACAGGCGCACCATGGATGCCAATCTCGCGTACTTCCTGAAGAAGTGGGAAGGGGTCGTCAGCCTCGTGAGCGATGACGTCTACCGGCTGCACCTGGACAAGGCCGCCCAGGTTTCCCTCCTCAACCGGTGGGGGGAGGCGGCGTTTCAGGAGGGTGACGTCCTGAGGGCCCTCAAGATATTCGAGCGCGCCGCCGCCATAGACCCGAAGAACACCGAGACCCTGAACAACATCGGCGTGGCCCTCTGGCAGCTCGGGGAGGTGGACTCCGCCGTCATGAGCTTCCAGGCAGCTCTCGCGATCAAGCCGGACGACGAGCATGCGCTCTCGAACCTCACAGACGCGCTGGAGGCAGGCGCCAGTGTCGACCTGCTCCAGCCCGAGACCAGACGCGTACTGGAGGGGTACGACAAGAAGACGGCCGACAGAGCTGGCGGGCAGCAGGCCGCGAGGGGGTGAGCATGAACGGCGGGCGTGAACCCGTGACCCTGGGCGCGGTGATGATCGTGAAGAACGAGGAACTCTCCCTGCCTGGCATCCTCTCGGACATCCAGGGCGTGGTGGACGAGATCTGCATCGTGGACACGGGTTCCACCGACCGCACGGTGGCGCTGGCGGAGGCCCATGGCGCACATGTCCACCACTTCCCATGGTGCGATGACTTCTCCGCGGCCCGCAACCGGTCCATCGAGCATGCTGGTTCCGACTACCTCATCTGGCTGGACGCGGACGACAGGATCGACGATACCGACCGAACCGCCCTTTCCGCACTGAAGAAGCGCCTGCGGAAGGAACGTGACCGCGCATACACGCTCAGGGTCCTCGGGTGTTCCAGCGACACGCCGGACACCCTGTTCCACCAGACGAGGATCGTGCCGAACAGGCCCGGCGTGCGTTTCGAGGGCAGGGTACACGAGCAGATCCTCCCCTCCCTGAGGCGCCTGGGCATCCGCGTCGAGCAGACCGGCATAACCATACGGCACACGGGCTACCACGACGAACAGGCCCGCATCACCAAGGCGAGACGAAACCTGGACATCCTCAGAAGCGAGATCTCCGACGGCATGGAGACGGCGAACGCGCACTTCTTCATGGCCATGGCCTGCATCACCCTGAAGGAATACGAGGAGTGCCTGGAACACATCCACAGGGCGAGGGCGTTGCGCAACGACGAGGACTGGCTCCACTTCTCGTTCACCGTGTCGGCGGAGTGCCTGCTCAGGCTGGGCCGCCCCGCTGACGCCCAGGCCGAGATCAAGAGCGGCCTCGGCCTCTTCCCGTCGAGCGCGCTGCTCACGTTCTCCCTCGGCCGCTCGTACATGGAGGCCGGCATGTACGGGGAGGCCGCGACCGCCTTCAGGAAGGCCTCCACCCTGCCCGCAATCGAGGATTCCTACCCGAGCCCCCCTACTCTCGGGCCTCTGGCGCTCGTGTTGTGCGGCAACGCCCTCGAGAAGGCCGGAAAGACGGCCGAGGCGATCGAGACATACAGGCTCGCTCTTGCATCAGGCGCCGACCCCAAGGCCGCCCACCAGGCCCTCGGCATGGCGCTCCTCAAGCGGGGTGACGTGCAGGCCTCCCTCGGCCACCTCAGGGAGGCCAAAGCGCTATCGGCTCGTGTGGACGCCCCCTTGTGGGTGAGCCTCGCACGAATCCACGAGTACATGAGGGACGAACCCTCGGCCCATGACCTCTACACAGAGGTCCTCAGGGACGACCCGTCGCACGGCGAGGCCCTGGTGGGCCTCTTGGCCACGAGCATAGGGATGAACGACGTCGACTCGTTCTTTCATGCCCTGGAACGACTCATGACAAGAACATCCACCGCATTCCCCGACCACGAGATCGAATCCCTGGAGGAGTGCGCCGAGCTCTGCCTGGCTGTCGGCCTCAGGCTGAGGGAGATGGGCGAGAACAACCTCGCCATGCGCATGGCCGAGTCGGCCGTACGCCTGGACCCTTCATGCGCCTCCGCCTTCCTCCTCCAGGCGGATGTGTACCGGGACAGGGGCGAGACGGCGCGAATGGCCGCCTGCCTCGAGGAGGCGCTCAAACATGGCGCCGACCGCCGCGAGGTCCTCGAGCGCCTGCAACCCTGAATGCCGGGGATCGAGGATGTCTCGGCCCTGAGACACGCTCGAGACAGGTCGTTCGAGGGTTACGGTGAACATGCGGAGAAACACGGCCCGGAAGAACGAGGACGAATCGCGTCCGCCAAGGGCGTCAACAGGCGGCCCGGTTGCCGGGATGACCGGCAAGACCCAGCCCTCGCCTACTTTTTCGCCTTCCAGTTCCTGACGAGTTTCTTGGCCTCTGCGAGCTGTACAGGGGTCATCCTCGACGAGACGTCCTTCCTGAGGGTCGAGGCCTGGGTGCTGCCCTGGAGGGAGGCGAGCTCCAGCCACATGTAGGCCATCACGTAGTTCTGCGGCACCCCCTTCCCCTTCAGGTACATGTCCCCCAGCTGCATCTGGGCCGTTGCGTTACCCTGCCAGGCGGCCTTCTCGTACCACTTCGCAGCCTTGGCATAGTCCTGCCTGACACCCTGGCCGGTCTCGTAGAGGTAGCCAACGAAGACCTGGGCCTTCGCGTCTCCCTGCTGGGCGGGCAGGAGGTTCTCCCTGAGCACGGCGTTGTCGTCGTCGTCGGTTGCCATCGAAGGCGCCGGGAGGAGACAGAGTGCACAGACGATACCCAGGATAAACGAGGCGTACAGGCCTTTCGCAGTCCTCCCCATACATTCCCCCCTAGACTGCCTGGTGGAATAACATTCTCGTAATCCCGGCACCACCTTACCTGCATTCAAGCGGAGAGTCAATATGGCGGGGCAGGCCCTTGGGCACTCGTGACACACTTTTCTCCCCCCTTCCTCCGTTTTGTTGGGCGGGCTGAAGAAGCTCCGCAGCATGCAGGTATCCAGCGATGTCGTCTACGACCTGGGGTCATGGCTCTTTCTGCCGGGCAGGCACGAGGCCATCGCACAGGCGGGCTCGCAGCCTGTGCGCGGTTGGACGTCAGGGGTAGCGGCACCACGGCAAGGCGCCGGTGGGCGCAAGAGAGACGACCCGGTGTCCCCCACCCCGGCATACCCTTTCCAGGCTCTTGCGTGCCGCTTTCCCACGTACCCGCCTCCTCACGCCCTCTCCTCCCGGTATCCCCCCGCGGCTCACCGGGTCCGTGCGCCAGAGTTGTCGTTGTGGACGACGCGCAGAGCATGTAGGATGATCACATCGAGCAGACATGCTCCTCAATCCCCTACGGAGGTCTTCAGGCATGGGTAGTGGCCGTATGGCTGTGTTCGTGGCCGCATGCATCGTGTGCTCCTCGTGGGCTGCGCAGGCCGCCCGGATCGACAGGGCGGTGATCTACGACGACCAGGCCGTCATATCCTTCACCCAGGCGATCAAGGGAACCCTGGACATCGAGGCGCCGGCGTGCGTCGTGGCCGGGTCCCTCGTCGTGAGGCCCCTCGATGGTGCGCGGGTGGAATCCGCATCCCTTACACCCGCGCGTGTGGAGTCCGGCGCAGCCAGGTCCCTCAGGGAGGAACTCGCGGTGGTCCAGACGGCCCTCTCGCTCAAGAAACGCGAGCTGACGAGCACGGACAGGCAGATCGACACGATCTTCCAGGTGCTCGCCTCCAAGGACGCGAACCCGGGGGACACCAGGCGCCTCCTCGAGGTCCTCGGTTTCGTGGATGAGCGCGTGCGGGCATTGAACAAGAAGGCGGTCGAGACCCAGTCCGCCATCGCAGAGCTCGAGACACGCGCCAAAGACCTCAAGGAGCGACTCGCCTCGCTGGGCGACGGGCCGGGATGGGTCATCAGGATCACCGGCTCCGGCCGGGTGAACGTGAGCTACGCGGTGCTGCAGGCAACCTTCAAGCCCGAGTACAGGATACACGCGCTGCCCGACTCATCCTCCCTCTCCATCGACTACCTCGCCACGATCAGCCAGGCCACCGGCATGGACTGGGAGGTCGGCGAGCTCCTCGTGGCTACGGGAAGGCCCTCCCACGGCATCCATGCGCCCGAGCCCGTGCCATGGCACGTGGGAAGCGCAAAGAGGGTCTTCGGCAAGGCCTCGGCCGAGGCGCAGGACATCTCGCCGTTGACCGCACCGGCCCCGGCCGGGGCGCTCACGCCCGATACGGAACCCACGACCGTGACCACCGTCATCGGCGTCGCGAAGGACGTCAGGCTCCCGGGGGACGGCACGCCCGTCACCGCTGCGGTCGCTGGAATCCGCCTGGATGCGGCCTTTACGGCCATCGTCGTGCCCAGGCTCGACCAGAGGGCATACCTGAGGGGGGAGACCACGCTCGCGGGTGCAATCCCTGTCGTCGAGGGACCCTACGCCGCCTTCGTGGACGGCGTGTATGCGGGAAGCGGCATGATGGGACGGTTCGCACCCGGCCAGAAGATGACGGTCGATTTCGGCGTGCAGGAGGGCATCCTCGTCAGGCGCACCGAGGAAAAGGCCTTCCACGAGAGGACCATCACGGGGAAGGACCGCACGACCTACGCATACACCATCGAGGTGGAGAACAGGAGGGGCTCGGCCGTTCACGCCGTGGTCATGGACCAGATCCCCGTCTCTGACGACGAGTCAGTCGAGGTGCGGCTCACGGCTGCCACCCCGAAGGCAGAGCCGGACCACAACGGCTTCCTGCGGTGGGACACGACCGTGGAGCCGGGCCGGAGACGCACCTTCAGCTTCGAGTTCAGCGTCACGGGCGCTCGGCTGACACCCTGAGGAACTTCACGAGCCCCCCAAGCATCCATGCCCCGGCTCGGCCGCGGGAACGGGCCGCCCCGTTGACGGCTCCCACGCTCATGGAGGGGCGCGATGCAAGCCCACCGGACACTGCGGGATCGAGAGAGAGCAAGGGCTGGACACCCCTTGATAAAGCAAGCCGTGAGGCGGGGTCTTGGAAGTGTTGGTCGGGACGAGAGGATTTGAACCTCCGACCCCCTGAACCCCATTCAGGTGCGCTACCAGGCTGCGCCACGTCCCGAAGCCGCCACCCTTGCTAACACACGAGTCTTTCGGGTGTCAAGGTCGCGCTTCGACGCCTCACGACCTGGCCTGCTGCACCCTCGAGCGGGAGAAGTAGTAGTGCATGACGAGACGGGAGAACGTGTCGGCCTGGATCCAGAACCTCTCGTTGAGCACGAGCAGGCATCCGATGGAGATGGCGTTCCCGGTGTCCTCGTCCAGGGCGAAACCCACGAACCAGTTGCGCCTGCCGGGGGGATCGTCGCCGTCGATGCTCCCGCTCTTTGCGCCGATCGTGATGTCTTTGAGGACCCGGTCGGACCGGGCGGACCTGAACTCGCTCGCAAGCGTGCCGCTCCTTACGGTCTCCTGCATGAGGTCGGCGAGCATGCTCGCCGTCTTCGGGCTCATGACCTGAGCCGCCTCGGGCTGGCTGCCCCGTACGAGCCGCGGGGTCACCAGGCGTCCCCCGTTGACCGCGGCTGCGGCCATCTGGGCGGCGTGGAGGGGGGTGATCTTTGTCTTCCGGTTGAACCCGCTGGCGAGTTCTGCAAGGGCGTAGGGGTCCTCCGGGAGGTAGAGCGTGCTCGGTTCGGCGTCCACCTCGGGGAGAGACGACTTCCAGAACCCCAGCTTCATCGCCGCAAGCAGGATCGGGGATTCACCGAGGCGGTGCATGCCGATCTTTCCGAAAACCACGTTGTTGGACTTCGCGAAGGCGTCGGCCAAGGTGATGTCCGCAGTCCAGCGGTCCCTCCTCTCGACGAGCTGGTTCTTGTACAGGGTGTGCGCCCCGCCCGTGTACGTGAAGACGCTCCCTGGCGAAAAGCCGTTCTCGAGGGCCGCCAGCGCCGTCACGATCTTGAACACGCTCGCGGCGTGGTTCGCCTTGAGGCAGACCCTGCAGTCCTCACCGTGGACATCCTTGCCGTACATGGCGAGGATCGCGCCCGAGTGGGCGTCCATGACCACCATGGCGCCGTAGTGCAGCTTGTACTTCGAGGCGGTCTCGGCAACGAAACGCTGGAGGTCGGGATCGATGGTGAGGCCATGGCTGCGGATCACGTTCTCGTCGATATGGACGAGGTCGCGACTGCCCAGGGGCTTTCCCCTGGGGGGGATCATCTCCGAGCCGCTCTTGCCGTCCGGCATGAAGAGGAAGATGACGCCCAGGAGCACAAGGGGCAACAGCAGGTAGCGGAGCCTGAACCTCCTGGTGCGCCGCTTGAAAGGCCCTGCGTAATCCTCTATGGGGATTCGATCCATCATTTCACTGTTATTGCCTCGGGTTATGTCATATACCCATCGTGCGTGTCAACCTCGCATCCTCGCTCCGCCTCCATCCCTCACATCCAGATCCATCGGCAAGGCTCACGGCCTTGATAAAGGCCCACCGTTCTGGTAGTGTTTCGCTCTCATCGGGGCATGCACCAGGGCAGGTCCCAGGGGACGCGCCCCCTGTTTCTGGCCGTGTCCCGGCATACGTGATCGAGGAGGGCGGCAAGGCCTTTCACAATGAGAACGATCGAAGACATCAGATCCGCCATCGACGCCATAGACGACAGGATCCTCGACCTCCTCGTCGAGCGCTCCCGGCTCTCGGTCGAGATGGGGAAGATCAAGCGTTCGCGCAACATGCTGGTCTTCGATCCCTCGAGGGAGGAGGAGATCCTGAACCGCCTCACCGAGAGATGCAGGGAACCCATGACGAGGTTCATGGTGGAGGGCATCTTCCGGGAGATCTTCAGCGCGTCCAGGTCGCTCCAGAGGCGGCAGAGGGTGGCCTACCTGGGCCCGGAGGGGAGTTTCTCGCACCAGGGCGCATTCAGGGTCTTCTCCGAGGACGGGGATCTCGTTCCCTTCAGGGACATCGAGTCGGTGGTCCAGGCCGTGGCCTCGGCCCAGGTCGATCTCGGGGTGGTGCCGGTCGAGAACTCCACCGAGGGCATGATCAGCCAGACCCTCGACGTCATGGCCTCCACGCGCCTGTCCGTCATCCACGAGTTCTTGCTGCCCATCAGGAACTGCCTGCTCGCCTCCATCCCCAAGGAGAAGATCCGGAGGGTCTTCTCCCACCCGCAGGCCATAGCGCAGTGCAGGACCTGGCTGTCCTCGAACCTGCCCGGCGCCTCCATCATCGAGACCGCGAGCACCTCAGAGGCCGCCATGGCGGCCCGCTCCCACGACGACGCGGCCGCCGTGGCGTCCCCCATGGCTGCGGAGATCTACGGCCTGTCGATCGTCGCGGACAACATCAACGACCTCAGCGAGAACATCACGAGGTTCTGGGTGATCTCGAAGGCCGCCCTGCCCGTGGCGGGCCACGCGAAGACCTCGGTGATCGTGACCCTCGAGAACAAGCCCGGGGCCCTCTACGGGGCGCTCGGCGTGTTCGCCCGCTCGTCGATAAACCTGACGAAGATAGAATCGAGGCCGTCCAAGAAGAATCCCTGGGAATACATCTTCTTCATCGACTTCCAGGGGAACCTTGCGGACACAAACGTGGCCGAGGCCATGGAAGAGCTCAGGTCCGCAACCAGGGACCTGATCGTACTCGGCTCCTACCCTGAGGGGAGGACCCTCACGTGAAGGTGCCCGAGCCCTGCCCCTGGGTCATGGGGATCCCCGCCTACGTGCCGGGGAGATCCAAGGAGGAGATCGCCCGGGCCTACGGGGTGAGCTCTCCCATCAAGCTCGCCTCGAACGAGAACCCCCTCGGGCCGTCGCCCATGGCAGTGGCCGCGATGCGGGAGGCGCTCACGTGCTGCCACCTCTACCCCGACCCCCAGGCGCGCGAGCTGTGCGAGGCTGCGGCGGAATACCTCGGGTGCAGCCCGGACAGCGTGGTCGCCGGCAACGGCTCGGACGAGATCATCGACCTCGTGTGCAGGGCCTTTTTGAAGCCGGGCGACGCCGTCGTGATCCCCGGGTGCACCTTCAGCTACTACACGATCGCATCCAGGGCGTGCGGGGCCGTGGTGAGGAAGGCGCCCATGCGCGGCAACGGCATAGACCCCGAGGCCACAGCCGATCTCGCGGTGCCGGGCACGAAGATGGTCTTCGTGGCCAACCCCAACAACCCCACGGGAAGCTGCCTCATGAAACACGAGATCCTCCGGCTCATAGAGAGGGTCCCGCCCGACTGCGTCGTCCTCGTGGACGAGGCGTACGCGGCATTCGTGCGCAGGGAGGGCTTCTCGAGCTCGGTGGGGATGATCGAGGCTCACCCGAACGTGGTGTGCGTGCACACCCTGTCGAAGTCGCACGGGCTGGCAGGCGTGCGCGTGGGGTTCGCGGTCGCCTCGCCCGCGCTCAGGGAGCACCTGCTCCGCATCAAGCCGCCGTTCAACGTGAACGTGCTGGCGCAGAAGGCGGGGGCGGCGGCGCTTAAGGACCGGGAGTTCCTCGCCAGGACCCTCGAGACCACGTGGAACGCGCTGGACAGGCTCGAGGACGCCTTCACGAGGCTCGGCCTCCCGTACGAGCCCTCACAGACGAACTTCGTCATGGTGCACATCGGCAAGGACGCAGGGCGCGTCTACGAGGCCCTGCTCTCTCGGGGGATCATCACGAGGCACATGGCGGGCTTCGGCCTGCCGGAGCACCTGAGGGTGAGCGCGGGCACGCCCGGAGAGATCGACGCCTTCATCGAGGCCCTGGGCGAGGTGTTATGAGGGTCGCTGTCATCGGTCTCGGTCTCATCGGCGCCTCCCTTGCCAGGGCCTTGGCCGGCAAGGCCGAGGTCCTGGGCATGGACGCCAACCCCTCGGTCGTGAGGCGCGCGGAGGAGGAAGGGGTTGTCTTGCGAGGCTGCGCCGACCTGCGGGACCTGGCCGGGTGCGACATGGTCGTGCTCGCCTTGCCCGTTGGGAGCATCGTGGACGCGGCAAGGAAGGTGCTCCCGTTTGTGGGCGAGCGGACGACCATCACCGACACCGGCTCCACCAAGGCGCGCATCGTCGGCGAGATGGACAAGATCACGGGCTCGTTCGTGGGTTCGCACCCGATAGCGGGCAAGGAGAGGCCCGGCTACGATGCGAGCGACAGGGACCTGTTCGTGGGGGCGGCGGCCATCATCACCCCTTCCGAGACCACCAGCCCCGACCGCATCGCCGAGGTCAAGAGGCTCTGGGAGGCTTGCGGATCCACCACCCACATCATGGACCCCGCATCCCACGACAGGCTCATGGCAAAGATCAGCCACCTCCCCCACCTGCTGAGCTACGCGTCCATGGGGCTCGCGGAGGACGTGCACATCCACAGGCAGCTCCTGGGCGCAGGGTTCAGGGACTTCACCCGCATCGCCGCATCCGACCCCCTCATGTGGAAGGACATCCTCATGGACAACAGGGACAACGTCCTGCCCCTCGTGGAGGCATACATCGAGGAGCTGCATCGGCTGAAGACGCTCGTCGAAGAGGACCGCGCAACGGAACTCGAAACGGAGCTTTCCCGCTTTGCACAGATCAGGAGGGCGCTCTATGAAAGCCCACGGTGAGATAACGCCCCCGCCGGACAAGTCGATCACGCACCGGTGCTTCATGATCGGCTCTCTCGCGCACGGGACCACGGTGATACGAAACGCCCTGGAGTCCGAGGACATCGCGAGCACCCGCAAGGCGCTCGCGGCCCTGGGCGCGTCGATCCGCAAAGACGGCGACTCCTACCTCGTGGACGGGTCAACCCTGAGGGAACCGACACACGTCGTAGACGCGGGCAACTCGGGCACCACGGCGAGGCTCGTCTCGGGCATCGTCTCGGGGATCGAGGGCATCACCGTCATGACCGGCGACGAATCCCTCATCAAGAGGCCCATGGCACGCGTCATAAAGCCCCTGGAGCTCATGGGCGCGAGGTTCATGGCGAGGTCGGGCTCATTCTTGCCCATGGCGGTCAGGGGGGGGAAACTCAGGGGGATCTTTCACCCCATGGAGGTGGCATCCGCCCAGGTCAAGTCGGCGCTGCTCCTGGCAGGCCTCTTCGCCGAGGGCACCACGACGGTGAACGAGCCATCCACGAGCCGGGATCACACCGAGAGGATGCTCGCGGGGTTCGGGGCGACGGTGGAGGTGAGATCGAAATCGGTGAGCGTCACCGGGCCGCAGCAGCTCACCGCACGGGAGATAACCGTGCCGGGAGACCCTTCGTCCGCCGCCTTCCCGGTCGTGTGGGCCGCCGCGACGCCGGGATCGTCGGTGCTCATAAGGGGAGTCTGCCTGAATCCGACGAGGACGGGGTTCCTCAGGGTCCTCGAGCGGATGGGTGCGTGCATAGCGATCGAGAACGAGAAGCTCCAGGCCGGGGAGCCGGTGGGCGACCTCGTCGTGAAGGGATCGCACCTCAAGGCGGTCACGATTACGGCAGAGGAAGTGCCCTCGCTCATCGACGAGATCCCTGCGCTCGTCGTGGCCGCCGCCCTCGCCGAGGGCACCACGGTCATCACCGGTGCACGGGAACTCAGGGTCAAGGAGACCGACCGCATAAGCGCCATGGTCGAAGGCCTCACGCGGCTGGGGGCGACGGTGGAGGAGCTCGAGGACGGCCTCATCGTCAACGGGCCGGCACGGTTGTCCCCCGCATCCGTGAGGACCTTCTCCGACCACAGGATAGCCATGTCCTTCGCCGTGTTGGCAAGGGCGTCGGACACCGAGATCGGCATCGACGACCCCTCCTGCGTCAGGATATCATACCCGAGGTTCTTCGAGGACATGGACTCCCTCGCATGAAACACCGCATCATCACCATCGACGGCCCTGCAGGAAGCGGAAAATCGACGGTCGCCCGCGAGGTCGCCCGCCGGCTGGGCTTCACCTACCTGGACACCGGCGCCTTGTACCGGGCCGCCGCACTGGCCGTGATCTCGTCGGGGGTCGATGCCAGAGACGGTGTCGCATGCGCCTCGGTGATCGACAAGGCCGAGATATCCCTGCATGAGGACAAGGTGTACCTGGACGGGAGAGACGTGAGCTCCGACATAAGGTCGCCCGGCGTCGCCGAGGCGGCCTCCGCCATAGCCGTCCATGCCGACGTGAGGAAACGCCTCACCGCCCTGCAGAGGGAGTTGGCCGACCGCGAATCCATCGTCGCGGAGGGCCGGGACACGGGCTCGGTGGTCTTCCCCGGCGCGGATCTCAAGATCTTCCTCGACGCGGACATAGCCGAGCGCGCCCGCCGCAGGCATGCGGAGTTCGCCCGGAAGGGGATGGATGCAGACCCGTCGGAGGTCTTCGAATCCATGAGAAGACGGGACGAACAAGACGGGTCGAGGCGCCACTCGCCTCTCAGGGTGCCGGAAAACGCGTTTGTGGTGGACACGACACACCTCACGCAGGAAGAGGTGGTGGTCAAGATACTCTCGATGGTAAGACAGGCGTTAGCCGATTAGGAGGCGGTCCTTGCGGCCGGCTTCCTCCATCGTGGCCTCCCTGCGCATCTCATGGGCCACGTAGTCGATCATCTCGCGCGAGAAGTCAATGATGTCTTTATGGGTGAACCCGTTGCGGACAAGTTCCTTGTACAGGCTCTTGGCAAGAACCTTGGTCGCCCTCGAAGTATCCATGTTCTTCAGAATGATGTCGAGATTCCCTTTCCTGTTCATGTCCATTCCCCGTCTTGTTCCCGCTTTTTATGCATCTACCGTGCCAAAGAGGAGGGATGGGATTTTTGACGTGATTCATTGCTGTTAGGAGCGGGCAGGGTCACCCCTGGGGAACACTCTGTGGGAAATATGCAATAGCCACTGAATCACGGATCAGTGCGGGAGGGAATATCTCCTTTAATACCGTGATGTTGCATGCATGGCCCTCAGACCACACGAACCGTGTACCTCGTGCATTCCCCGTTCAGGGCCGCCAGGTCACGCCGTGTCGCTCGGCTCGTTCCCCTGGGGACGCCTGCGACGGCGCCTCCTCCTCTTTCGGGCGCGCCTCTCTCTCACGCCCGGGTAGCGCGCGCGAAAGAGCTCGAGGAACGGGTCTTTCCCATCGGACACGGGGATACCTGACACGAGGGCGAACACCCTGAGGGCGGTCCCGTAGTCGGAGCGGCCCATGAGCGAGGTCTTGAGCCTTCCCGTCTCGAGGGACCGCATCATGGCGTTCACCGCGAGTATGACGTGGACGGCGCTGGAGCGCAGCCCCTTGGGGATCGTCACGATCATGCCGGCGCGCTCGATCTCCTCAGCGAGGAGCCTCGCCCTGTCCGTGCCGGGGGCCGAACCCGACATCAAGGTAGCACACGCCCAGGGCCACAGGAGGAGGCTGTATGCCACGGTCGCCTCGAACTTTCCGCCAGAGGCGAGCATCCTGTCATGCGCCCCCATGAGATCAAGAAAGGCGCCGGCAAGCGATGCGTCCTGTTCCAGCCGTTCCCCGACGGCGCCGAGAAGGATGGAGAGGAGGCCGTATTCCATGAGGAGCGAAAAGGTCTCCCGGGCCTTGCCGTAGCTCAAGTCCTTGTTGAGTTCCTCGTAGAGTCTCGCGCCCGAGCATCCGGCGAGCAACCCGCGCTGATCGCGGATGGCCCGTGCGGCATGCTCGTCCACTGCGAACCCGAGCCTCGAGGCGTGTCTCAACACCCGCCACATGCGCACCGGGTCCTCCGAGAAACGGCCGGGCGGGTCCCCGATGACCCTCACTCTGCGGTTCGCGATGTCCTCGAGCCCGCCCACGAAGTCGATCACCGAGAAGGTCT
Organism: Deltaproteobacteria bacterium; assembly: GCA_029552245.1. GTDB lineage: Bacteria > Desulfobacterota > Desulfomonilia > UBA1062 > UBA1062 > MWEI01. The sequence continues at coordinate 2,627 of JAKPDW010000053.1, read as the reverse complement.
CGATGTCGTAGAACAGGGCGTTCATGGTGATGTCCCTCCTGAGGGCGTCCTGGACAGGCGTGCCGAAGGTGTTGTGGATGTCGGTCGGGGAGTCGTGCTCAGGGTCGGGGTCCCTCCTGAACGTGGCCACCTCGATGATCTTGTTTCCCCTGAACCTGATGTGCGCCAGCCTGAATCTCCGGCCCACGAGGAAGCAGTTGGAGAAGAGTTTCTTGACCTGCCCCGGCCGCGCGTCCGTGGCGACGTCGAAATCCTTCGGCTTCTTGCCGAGGAGGAGGTCCCTCACGGCTCCGCCGACGAGATAGGCCTTGAACCCGTGCCTGCTCAGGCGGTAGAGGACCTTCAGCGCGTCGGGGTCGATATCCCTTCGGGAGATGGGGTGTGCCGACCGGTCAAGAATGACTGGGCTCGTCGTCTCTTCCATCTCTCGGCGACTCTTCCTCGGGTTTCGAGGGGATCCTGTATTCCCCGCTCACCCAGTGGACAAGGTCCAGGCCCTTGCATCCCCTCGAACAGAAAGGCCGGTACGGATTCCCCTCGTAGGGCACTTCCCTGCCGCAGCCAGGACACTTCACGACCCTTACCGGCGGTCTCGACCCCCTGTCGTTCCCCCCTGACGTCACGCTCGAACCTCCCGTATTTCCGGAATCTTCTCATACCCCATTTCGCGTACGTTGTACATCGGGGCATTCTTTCTCCGCAGCTTGTGAATTGTCGGCCTGTTTCATGAGGGATACTTTTCTATTGACTTGAAAGAGAGAAGAGTGATTTGGTGATCGCGGGCCTCACCGGGACGAGCCATGCAGAAGAAGATCAGGCGAGAGAGACAGATCCAGCGAAACAGGACGACGATCCTCAAGTCCGCCCGCGAGCTCTTCCACAAGAGGGGCTTCTACGGAACCTCCATGGAGGATATCGCCAAGCACTCGGGGTTCGACAGGCGGACCATCTACAATCACTTCAAGAACAAGGAAGACATCTTCGCCGCTCTCATCTCGGGCATACTCTCGGACATCGAGGCGGTCTTCGGCGAGGTCGCATCCGAGGAGGTCTCGTCGCTGGAGAGGCTGAGAATCCTCGTGCTCAAGCTCCTCGATCTCTACATCGACAACGCCCACCTCCTCAACATCTTCATGTCGGAGTACGAGACGAACGAGATCAAGAAGAGACGCCACCTCTCGGCCTACACCCTCAAGAACATCAGCGCCTACAGGAAGATCGAATCCAAGCTGGTGGACATGATCAGGCAGGCCCAGGTCGACGGCTTCGTCGTGGACGTGCATCCCTACATCCTCGCCGGCATGCTCAACGAGATCATCCTGCGAAGCGTCATCGTGATGCTCCACCAGAGGGACTCCATCAAGAAAAAGGACATCATGGGCGACATCTTCGAGCTCCTCTCCAAGAACGTCGTCAGGACACCGAGGGAAGAGCCCGGTTCCGAGAAGAGGCCGTAGCTTCCGCCAGAAACAGGATTTCCCTCCGTGCCGACGGCACATGGATGAGACCTCTACATCGCTCTGCCTCCAGGGTGTTCCGCTCGGCTGCCGCTTATCCCCCGTCGCCCGACGGGAAGCCGTCTCGCCAGTTGGGACTCCCCCTCACGGGACACGAGCGGCAGCGTCCGGGTCACAGCCATGGAAACGTATCGCACGAGAGACCCCCGGTCTTCGAGTACAGGCCGCAGGTACGCGGGACTTCCCATGAAGATGGAGACGGGGGAGGCAAGATGCTTCCCCCGTCTTTGTTCGTGCGTGCAGGGTATGGGGTGTTCAGCGACGGCTTACATCATGCCGCCCATATCCGGCATTCCTCCGCCGCCGGGCATACCCTGAGCCGGTTTCTCCTCCGGGATCTCGGCGACCATGACCTCGGTGGTGAGCAAGAGCCCGGCCACGGATGCCGCGTTCTGGAGCGCGGAGCGCGTCACCTTGGTGGGGTCTATGACGCCCGCCTTCACGAGGTCCTCGTACACCTCGGTATCCGCGTTGAAGCCGTTATTGCCCTTCAGGGACTTCACCTTCTCGACCACGATCCCGCCCTCGAGGCCGGCGTTCACCGCGATCTGCCTGAGAGGCTCCTCGAGCGCCTTCTGCACGATCTTCACCCCGAACTTCTGGTCGCCGGGAAGGTCTTCGAGCTTCTTCAGCCTGTCGATGCAGCGCAGCAGCGCCACGCCGCCGCCCACGATGAAACCCTCCTCGACGGCCGCCCTGGTGGCGTGCAGGGCGTCCTCGACCCTCGCCTTCTTCTCCTTCATCTCGGGCTCGGTCGCAGCGCCCACCTTGATCACCGCCACGCCGCCAGCGAGCTTCGCCAGCCGCTCCTGCAGCTTCTCACGGTCGTAGTCCGAGGTCGTCTCCTCGATCTGCGCCTTGATCTGGGTGATGCGGCCCTGGATGGCGGCCTTCTTGCCCGCGCCTTCCACGATCGTCGTGTTGTCCTTGTCGATAATGATCCGCTTGGCCGTCCCCATATCGGCCAGAGACGCGCTCTCGAGCTTGCGGCCCAGCTCCTCGGAGATCACCTGGCCGCCGGTCAGGATGGCGATGTCCTCGAGCATGGCCTTGCGGCGGTCACCGAACCCGGGCGCCTTCACGGCCGCGCACTTGAGCGTGCCCCTGAGC
>JAKPDW010000062.1 GCA_029552245.1 Deltaproteobacteria bacterium | reverse complement strand
GCCCCTTTGCCCAGGGCGTTTTTCTTGAGTTTCAGTTCGCAGTGATATCCGCCCTCGCCGAAAACATGGCGGACCGAATGGCAGTAGTAGACGCCCGAGAATTTGCGGCCCACGCCTTTGACCTCCACGTTCTGCTTGGCGCGCAGCGCGGGGATGCCGATGGTCACCGCGTCGGCTTCCACCTGGCGGAGCTCGGCCTCGCGGAACTTCCCCTCGGAGAGGTCCTGTGCCGGTTCCTGTCGCGGCTCCTCGTGGAAGCCCTCGGAACGGTCAAAGGTGGGGACCACCTGCCCGGACTCCTGCTCCTTGTAAGTGCCCTCGCCGGTGTTCCCGTCCACCAGGTAGGTCCGTTTCCCCAGCGAGGTCCGCTCCGGGGTGGTCTCGTTGTTGGCCTTGTGCTCGACCGGCTCCTTCTTGCGAGGGTCTACGCCCACGGCCTTGGTCTCGACGCCCGCTCCCTTGGCCCCCTGTGATTGCGTCGAGGGACGGAAGGAACGCAGAACGCCCTTGCGGTCGGTGAAGTACTCGAGGGTCGCGGCGGGCTTCTTGTCCAGATCGCGGGGATGGAAATGCAGCTCGTCGTCCTGGATGTAGAAGACGTATCCGGTGACGCCGTCGCCGTCCTTGTCGCGCGCCTTTCCGGCCAGTTCCTTGAGGAACTGTGCGTCGGAAACGTTACTCTGGGTTACGCGCAGATGACGGGCTTTCGTGGCCGTGACCACCGGAGTGAGGCCGTTGGCCCCTGCGATCTCCTCGGCGATCTCGGAATAGAGAATGCCGGGAGCGGGCTTCTGCCAGACCTTCTGGTTCTCCTTTCCGGCCAGCTTGAAGCCTTTGTCGTAGGCCTTGATATGGATGGTCGGGTCACCGTCCTCCGGAAAGTCATAGTCGATATCCTTGATGACCGCCTTCTTCCGCGGCGAGAGGTTGCCGACATATCCGAAACGGGCGACGATCTCGTTGCCTTCCTGGAACAGGGGATCGTCGACGAACTGGAGGTTCCGGTCGGTGACCGCGAGCTCCAACACGTCGAGTTCCTCCTCGTTGTCCTCGAAGACGAACGAGGTGATCTCCTGCGTGATATCCGCC
>JAKPDW010000049.1 GCA_029552245.1 Deltaproteobacteria bacterium | reverse complement strand
GATTTTGGGTAAAAAACTCTAACCGAAGGAGGACCGTTGATGAGTAAGAGGAAGGGTAATGACGGGGCGTGTTCAAGTCAAGGTCAAATCGTCCAGATCGACGAGGCGCAGATAAAGGGGCATCTGGACAAGATGGTGCGTGGCACGGTGGAAGAGATGCTCAATGGGCTTCTGGATGCAGAAGCGGAGCAACTGGTAGGAGCTGGCCGTTATGAGCGGAGCGCCAACCGGCAGTACACCCGTGCCGGGCACTACGAGAGAAGCTTTGGGTGGTGTCAAGATTGTTTCGCACTTTTGATCCAGGTCTCTGTCCTTCGGAGGAGCGCCTCCTGTTCACGCCCATATCCCGGAAGACGATGGCGGCGTCATGTGCATGAAACCCTTCGTCATGACCGCCATAGTCGTTGGACATGGATTCTCCTGATCCCCGCCTTCGCGACGCGCCTGACCCATACCCTCCGGGGCGAGGCCTTAAGAAGGGCGGACGGCGCCGCCCCGAGGACGTCCGGCTCCGGCGCAGGGATGCCGCAAGTCCCAGCTGCTGACGAAGCTACTTGCAATCGGCCTCGCTGATGCCGTACACACCCGCTGCGCACCACACCTTCTTTCCCTTGACGGCAACACGCGCGGCCTTCGCGTACGAGCACTTGTTCTCAAGCGTGTTCGTCTTGGGGTGGAGCCACTTGTAGCTGACCCAGCCCTCGCCGTCTTTCTTGACCTTGCCGAGGAACTCGGCATAGAAGTACTTGCCCGTCGGGTCCTGGATGTTGACCTGGTTGACGCCCTCCAGCTTCTTGGAGATGGGGTGCATGAGCACCACCCCATCGAAATCGTTCACCCAGACGTAACCTTCCCCGCCGCAGAAGCGGAACTTCTCCAGCTCGACGAAGGCCGCCTCCCCTTTGGCGTCGATGAGGTCAACGGCGTATTCCACCGCCTTCTTCACCTCCTCCTTGCTGCAGGGGCCTCCGGCAAAAGCCCCGGTGACGCCCATGAGCACCAAGACCACCACCAACACGGCGACAGATGTTCTCTTCATTGCTTCCCCCCCCCTTCTCGTTATGAAGACGTGTCTTTCGTGTTGTTCCAGGGCGCGATCGGCCCTTTTACGTCGAAGTCCCGGGAGATCGCGACCTCGTGGTAAGGGTTGATAACCGCGGATCGCCGGAAGTCAAGCGAACGGGCCTCCCTTGCGAAGACTCGAGTGCGCCGCCCTTCTCAACGCAGTGAGGCGTTCGTCAATGACTGCACCGGTACCGGCCTTCCTTGAGAAGACTTGCGAGCGCCAGCCACCCTGTTCAAACCGTTCAAGATGCACCCTTCCCGCATGTCGGTTTCGGCTGCGTATACCGATCGCGAAGGTGACAGAGTTCCCGCCCGGGATCCTAAGATGGAAACCAAGACGCTACTCCTATCGCGAAGGGGAGAGACCCTCTCGGGGGGACAGGGCCGCATGTGGCCGGCAAGTCTTCTTCAGTGCGCCTTTCTGAAGGGCCCCGAAAAAGATGAACAGGGAGGAAAACCCGTTTCTCCGGATGACCATGGGGACAAGCCCCCTTGTGCGGCTCCTGTCATGGCCGGTGAGCCTGTGCGGCCGTGCATGCCGGTCAACGCCCTGCCCCCTGGAGGGGTTGGTGAAGATGAGGGAGAACGAGAGGTCGTGGCATGTGAAGCCTGTCTGGATCGGGGAGGGTCTGTGATGCCGCGCGTGCGTGTCCTTGTGCCGTGAGGGGACGACGCCGGCAGGTTGCCACCGGGGTGGTCGTCGAGAAAGACCCGTGTCCCCCGCGGTACACGGGGCCCTCGCCTTCGGATGTCCAGGCGGATCACTTTCCTGTGGCGCATGCGGTTTTCGTTTTGTTATGGTATTCATCCTGAGGCCCACCGGGGCTGTGCGTGCCCTTTTATGGTCACCGGGAGGTGACGGGAAGAAGACCCTCGCTGGATGGTGGAGAGCGACCGGCAGTCGGTGCTCGTGTCCCGGTTCGAGGGTTGTTCCGAACAAGGAGGAACCCGTGTCCGAGGTCGTCAGGCGCATAGTCGAGGTCGAGAGAGAGGCGGATGCCATCATAGAGGCCGCCCACCGGAAGGCCGCCGACAGAGAGCGCGAGGCGCTGAGCGAGATCGACGCCTTCCGCGCGGGTGCGCTCAAGGATCTCGCATCGAGGATCGACTCCTACGAGGCCCAGGCAATGGCGAGGCAGGCAGACCTCCTCCTTGGTGCGAGGCGTGAGCTCGAGGAAGAACTCTTAAGGCTGGAGGCCATCCCCGAGGAAAGGATCGCTTCTCTGGCAAAGAAGGTCGTCGAGCGTCTGGAGGGCACCTGAGGATGGCGATCGACCCCATCAGGAAGGTCACCGTCACGGTCTGCCGTAAGAACAGCCTGCGCCTCTTGAGGGAGATAAACCGCCTCGGCGTGATGGAGGTCGTGGACCTCGCGCCGGACAACGCCGGCGGCCTCCTCGACAGGTGCCATGCATCCACGGACGAGGCTGACGAGAAGATACACCAGGTCGACTTCATACTGAACCTCTTGGACGGCCACGCTCCCGAACGCGTCGGGCTGATCGAGGGACTGGCGCCCATGCCCATCGTGACCACGAACGAGGAACTCTCCAGGATCCTTTCTTCGTACGACCTCCAGAAGACCTTCCTGTGGGCAAAGGACCTCGACGAGACCTGCAGGACTTCGGAGAGGGTCATCCAGGAGATGGAGACGGAGATCGAGTCGCTCTCGGCCCTGGCCGACCTCGAGTTCACACCCGCGGAGGTTCTGGACCTCAAGAGGACCACGGTCATCTTCGGCCGCCTGCCGAGGGAGGCCCTGTCACTGCTCGCAGACGGACAAGGGGTATGGGGTCTGTGTGCATGGGAAGAGCTCCCGCCCGAGGCGACCATGCCCCTTCATGCAGGCCGGGACATGGCGAGGGTCGTCCTGGTTGCGCTGAAGGAGGAGGCCGCCGAGATCCAGGCGGCTCTCAGGGGCGCCGGCTTCGAGGAGATCCCGCTGCCCCGCTTGAAGACAACGGCGAGGGAGAGGATCGACGAGCTTCGTGACACCGTCGAGATGTACAAGGAAAAGACGGGCGATGCCCTCGAGCGCATACAGGACTTCACGAAGGGCAGGCGCGAGGGTGAGGGCCGAAGGCCGCTCAAGATCCTGAGGGCCTACTGGCAGAACGTCAGGGATCGTTCGCTCGCGCTGCAGAAGGGCCTCGTGGGCCGCTGGGTGCACGTGGTATCCGGGTACGTCAGGCTGAGGGATATCCCGCGCTTGACAGCCCTCGTCGAGCGTGAATTCCCCGAGTCCATGCTCGTGCTCGAGGACCCCGGCCCCGGGGATGACGTCCCGGTGAGCCTTCACGAGAAGAAGCCCTCCAGGCCGTTGAGCCTGCTCGTGGAGATGTTCGGCCTGCCCCCCTACCGCTCGTTCGACCCCACCCCTTTCCTCATGTTCAATTTCTACGTCTTCTTCGGCATCTGCTTCTCGGATGTCTTCTACGGGGTCATGCTCACGGCGGTAAGCGCGTTTTTGAGGGCGAGGACCAAGGCATCCAGCGGCGTGAACCGGTTCGTTGAGATCCTGTTCTTCGGCGGGATATCGAGCATCGTCTTCGGCGCGCTCATGGGCTCGTGGTTCGGCGACCTCTACCGCCCGGAGTACCTGGGAGAGGGCAACCTTCTCCTGAGGACAAGGGATGCGCTCATGGTCATCGACCCCATGGCCAAGACGGTGCTCGCGCTCCTGGTGGTGCTCGCCATAGGGGTGGTGAACCAGTTCTACGGGATCACGCTTAGGATGTACGGCCAGCTGAGGCGGGGAGACTGGCTCGGCGCCTTCTCCGACGGGGTCTGCTGGATCGGCGCGCTCTGCGGGGTCCTCGTGGTCGTGGCCGGGGTGTTCGCGGATGTTCCGCATGACATCGCGAGGATAGGCGTGTGGCTGTTGGCGGTGAGCTCCGTCTGCCTGGTCCTGACCCAGGGCAGGGGTGTCGAAAACCCGCTCAAGAGGATCGCCGTGGGGATCGTGAGCCTGTACGGCATCGTGGGGAGTTACGGGCTGACCTCGTTCGCCGGGGACGTGCTTTCCCATTGCAGGCTGCTTGCGCTGGGGCTCACGACCTCGATCGTGGCCATGGCCTTCAACCTCATGGCCGGCATGCTCAGGGACATCCCCTACGTCGGGGCGTTGCTCTTCGTGGCGGTTCTCGCCGTCGGCCACGTCTTCAACTTCGCCATAAGCGTGCTCGGGGCCTTCGTTCATTCCATGAGGCTCGTGTACGTCGAGTTCTTCGGGAGATTCTACGAAGCCGGAGGCCGTCCGTTCAGGCCTCTCGGGTTCGACACCCCATGGTGCGTCCTGAGGAAGGACGCCGAAGAGGCATAGAGATGCGTACCCGAATCGGGGAGAGGAGGAGGGAGTATGACACCTGACATGATCGAGATAGGCAGGGGCCTCTGCTATGCGGGTGCCGGGCTCGCGTTCGGGCTCGGCGGGAGCGGGTCCGCCTGGGGGATCGCCACGGCGTCCCACCAGGCCGCGGGCGTGATGAGGGAGAAGCCTGAGCTGTTCGGCAGGATGCTCGTCATGATCGCCCTGCCCGGCACCCAGGGTTTCTACGGGTTCATCATCGCCGTGCTCATGATGACCCAGACGGGTCTCATAGGGGGGGCCGAGCTCAGGATAACGCCCGGCACCGGCATCGCCTTCTTCTTCATAGGGCTCGCAAGCGGGCTCGCGCTCATGGTCTCGGCGATGAAGCAGGGGGAGGCCTCGGCCGCCGGCATCTCGCTCATAGCGAGGAGGCCCGAGGCTGCGGGCAGGGCCATCCTCTTCCCCGCATTCGTGGAGACGTACGCGGTGGTCGCCCTGCTCGCGACCATCCTGTTCATCACGTTCCTCACCCAGGGCGTCGCCCTCGAGTACATAGGCCTATCATGAGGGGATGAGGGTTCGACCGTGAACGGGATAGATCGGATCAGGTCCGCCATCCTCGCGGAGGCCGAAACCGAGGCCGGCCGCATCGTCGAGGCTGCGAAGAAGGCCGCCTTTGAACGGGTTCAAAGTGAGAAGGACAAGATCACGAGAACGTTCGATCTCGAGTTCTCCGCAAAGGCCAGGGAGGTGGACGCAAGGCTCGAGCGGGAACTCGCCCTGTTCAGGGGGGAGGCCGGGAAACGCGTGCTCGCGAAGAAAAACGAGCTCGTGAGGAGGGTGTTCGAAACCGCGAAGGCGGAAATCCTTTCCTGGCCGAGGGCCAGGTACGAGTCGCTGATGGAGCGCTTGGTGGAGAAGGCCTCTGGTGGAGCCCCCGGGCGCCTCATCGTCCACCCCGACGACGAGGACGTGTTCAGGGCGCTCCTCGAGCGGGTGAACGCCGGGAGGGCCGCCTCCGGGAGGATCGACGTGGACGGCGTCGATCGGCTCAGACAGCGGGGCGGGTTCGTGTTCGTGGGTTCTTCCTACGAGGTGGACATGAGAATCGAAACCCTCATCGGGGTGCTCGAGCTGGAGATGGCCCCCGAGATAGCGCGGGAGCTCTTTTCATGACAGGGCTTGCGGTCCAGCCGGTTCCCGGATACGTCCGAGGGTGGGGCTTCGTGTGCGGGGGCATCGCCGTCCTCGAGGAACGGTTCAGGGACAGGGATTTCTTCATGGGCCTCCTTGCGCTCGAAGAGGTCGGGGACATGATCCCCCACCTCCAGGACACCGTCCTCAGGGAATACCTCACGCCCGGGGCCGAGTGGGAGGACTTCACGGAGATCGCCAAGCGGTGCTTCTACGACACGGCCCTGGCCGTGCGCTCGATGTGCCCGTCGAGCGGGCCCGTCGACGTGTTCGTGGCCCCGTACGACTTCATGAACCTGAAGACCTCGCTGGCGCAGAACACCTCGTTTCCCTACCCCTTCGTGGTCTTTCCCGAGGATCAGCTCGTGGCCTTGGCGAAGGGGGAGCTGCCGGAGGCACCGGAGAGCCTCAAGGAGTGGCCCGGATGGTCCACGTCCGAGATCCAGCACCTTGCCCCCCTGGACCTTGACATCCTCCTCGACGGCGCATACCTCAGGTATCTCCTCCACGCCGCCGAGGGGATCGGGTCAGACTTCATCAGGGCATGCGTGCGCGAGCGTGTCAAGGCGAAGGTGGTGACCCTTCTCTGGAGGGCGCATGCCCTGGGGATACCCCTGAAGAGGGTGGAGAACCACCTCCAACCCCTGGGTGAGCTCACGGGCCTCGTGGAGGATCTCGCGCTCCAGTCAAACCCCCAGGCCTGGGCCGCCCTCGTGGGGGGCGAGATCGGGGACGTCCTGGCGGAGGTGCAGGAGTGGGGATCGGTTGACCGGGTTCCCGAGTTCGCCTCCAAGGTGGACGACAGGCTGTTGTCTGTTGCGGCACTGGGAGGGATGCAGACCTCTGGGCCCGAGGCGGTCTTCTCGTTCATGGCCGGGTTCGAGCACCAACTGAGGCTTCTCACGCTCGTCGTGACAGGCAGGCTCGGCGGGGTCGATCGCGACGGCCTGAGGCGAAGGATCGGGGGCGCCCATGGCTAAGACGGTCGCGGTGGGGCCAAGGGCCTGGGTCGCTCCGTTCAGGGGGGTGGGCTTCGAGTCCGTGCAGGTCGAAGAACCCGAGGACCTCCTGAAGGCCCTCTTGGCCATAGCCGGGCAACGGGACGTCTCCCTCGTGCTCGTGAGCGAGGTCCTAGCGGGGAAGGCGCCGGCTGCGATCGAGGAGTTCAGGAAGAGGAGCCGCGCGGTGATCTGCGCCCTCCCCACGCACGAGGGCGCCACGGGAACGGGATACGAAGAGACGAGGAGACTCGTCGAGTCCTCCCTCGGCATAGACCTCCTGGGAGGGGCATGACCCCCTCGTAGGTGGGCTCGAGGGGTGCATACAGGGGGCCGCGGGGGCGTGGCTGAAGCGATGTGGTGGTCAGGAAGGGAACATGCACATGGATGAACGCGAGGGCAGGATCGTGAAGGTGTCCGGGCCCCTTGTAGTCGCCAAGGGCCTGGACGGTGGGCGCATGTACGAGGTGGTGCGCGTGGGCCAGTACCGTCTCTTCGGCGAGATCATCGCGATCCGGGGGGACGAGTACTCGATACAGGTCTACGAGGAAACGGAGGGCTTGGGGCCCGGCCAGCCGGTGCTCAGGACCGGCGAGCCCCTTTCCGTGGAGCTCGGTCCCGGCCTCCTCAGGTCGATCTACGACGGCATCCAGAGGCCCCTGGACGTCCTGGCGAGGGATTTCGGCGACTTCATTGTCAGGGGCGCCGAGAGGCCGGCGCTCGACCGTTCGAGGAAGTGGTCCTTCGTGCCGGCTGCCAGGGCCGGGGACAAGGTGGAACCGGGCGACATCCTGGGCGAGGTGCAGGAGACGGAGCTCATAAGCCACAAGATCATGGTCCCGCCGGGCAGGTCGGGCGTCGTCAAGGAGATCGGGCCGGTGGTCGGAACGGTCGATACGCAGGTTGCCGTCATTGAGGGGCCGGAGGGGCCGTTCGGCGTGACCATGCTCCAGAAATGGCCCGTGCGCGTGCCGCGGCCCGTCAGGCGCAAGCTTCACCCCAAGGAGCAGCTGGTCACGGGCCAGAGGATCATCGACATGTTCTTCCCCATCGTGAAGGGAGGCACCGCCTGCGTCCCCGGGCCCTTCGGCAGCGGGAAGACGGTGGTTCAGCATCAGCTCGCGAAATGGGCGGATGCGAGGATCGTGGTCTACGTCGGGTGCGGCGAGCGGGGCAACGAGATGACCGACGTCCTCATGGAGTTTCCGAGGCTCATGGACCCCGCCTCGGGCAAGCCCCTCATGGAGCGGACCGTGCTCGTCGCGAACACGTCGAACATGCCTGTCGCGGCGAGGGAGGCGAGCGTGTTCACGGGCATCACGATCGCCGAGTACTTCAGGGACATGGGGTATTCGGTTGCCCTCATGGCCGACTCGACGAGCAGGTGGGCGGAGGCCATGCGCGAGATATCCGGGAGGCTCGAGGAGATGCCGGGCGAGGAGGGGTATCCCGCCTATCTCGGTTCGCGCATAGCGGCCTTCTACGAGAGGGGTGGTTACGCGGTGTGCCTGGGCGGAGGCGAGCGGACCGGGGCGGTCTCCATCATCGGCGCCGTCTCGCCGCCGGGCGGCGATTTCTCGGAGCCGGTGGTGCAGGCGACCCTGCGGGTGGTCAAGGTGTTCTGGGGGCTGGACGACAAGCTCGCCTTCTCCCGGCACTTCCCGGCGATCAACTGGTTGAGCTCGTACTCGCTCTACCAGGAGGCCGTGGACGAGTCCGCGGACGCCCTCACCTCCGGCAAGTGGTCGGAGAACAGGAAGCGCGCCATGGCCATCCTGAAGCGCGAGGCCGAGCTCGAGGAACTCGTCCGCCTCGTGGGCGTCGACGCCCTGGCGATGGAAGACAGGCTCCTCATGCAGGCGGCGAAGATGATCCGAGAGGACTTCCTCCACCAGAACGCGTTCGACGAGAGGGACACCTACACCTCCATCCCCAAGCAGTTCGCGATCCTCAGGGTGATCCTCAGGTTCTACGACGAGGCGAAAGAAGCCCTCGCCAAGGGTGCGCTCCTGGAAGACATCCTCGGGCTCGCTGTCCTCGAGGATATCGCGCGCGCGAAACTCGTGCCGGAGGATGACCTCGAGAGGTTCGACCTGATAGAGCGCCAGGCGGTCGAGGCCGTCGGCGCACTGGCGGGGTGAGGGGTATCGGGGGAGAGAAAAGGGAGAGGAACGGCCATGAAACTGGGCATACCTGATGCAGCCAGGGAATACAGGACCGTGAGGCAGGTCGTGGGCCCGCTCATGCTGGTGGACGGCCTCGACGGCATCACCTACGGTGAGATAGCGGAAATCCTCCTCTCGGACGGCTCCATGCGCAGGGGTCGGGTCCTCGAGGTGAGCGGCGCCAAGGCGCTCGTCCAGGTCTTCGAAGGAACGAGCGGGATCTCCCCCAGCGACGTGAAGGTGAAGTTCCTCGGCAAGGGTATGGAGCTCGGTGTCTCCCCGGACATGCTCGGCAGGGTGTTCGACGGGTTCGGCCGGGTCAAGGACGACGGCCCGCCCATCATCCCCGAGCGTTACCAGAACGTGAACGGCACGCCCATGAACCCGTTCTCGAGGGATTACCCGAACGAGTTCATCCAGACGGGGATCTCGACCATCGACCTGCTCAACACGCTCGTCAGGGGGCAGAAGCTGCCGATATTCTCGGGGTCGGGTCTCCCCCATACGCGTCTTGCCGCACAGATCGCGCGCCAGGCGACGGTCAGGGCGAGCGGCGAGGGGTTTGCCGTGGTCTTCGCCGCCATGGGGATCACCTTCGAAGAGTCGCAGTTCTTCGTGACCGACTTCAGGCGTACCGGCGCCATAGAACGCACCGTCCTCTTCGTCAACCTGGCCGACGACCCGCCGATCGAGCGCATCGCGTTGCCCCGCATGGCGCTCACCGCGGCGGAGTACCTCGCCTACGAGAGGGAGATGAACGTGCTCGTCATCCTCATCGACATGACGAACTACTGCGAGGCGCTGAGAGAGATCTCGGCGGCCCGCCGGGAGGTGCCGGGAAGGAGGGGCTATCCCGGCTACCTCTACACCGACCTGGCGACCATCTACGAGAGGGCGGGCAGGATCAAGGGGAGAAAGGGGTCCATCACGCAGATACCGGTGCTCACCATGCCGGAGGACGACAAGACCCACCCGGTGCCGGACCTCACCGGGTACATCACCGAGGGACAGATCATCATCAACAGGGGGCTCCATACCCAGGGCGTCTACCCGCCGGTGGACGTGTTGCCCTCTTTGTCCAGGCTCAAGGACAAGGGGATCGGTGCGGGAAAGACCAGGGAGGACCACGCGGATCTCATGAACCAGCTCTATGCCGCCTACGCCAGGGGAAAGAACGCCAAGGAGCTCGCCGTGATACTCGGCGAGGGTGCGCTCACTGACGTGGATCTCGCCTTCGTCGCCTTCGCCGATGCGTTCGAGGATCGTTTCGTGAGGCAGGGTGAAGACGAGGACAGGCCCATCGAGGAGAGCCTGCGCATCGGGTGGGAGCTGCTCACGCTCATACCGCGGGGCGAGCTCAAGCGCGTCAGGGATGAATACGTGGACAAGTACCTGCCGAGGTGACGGGGTATGGCCGGGAAACTCGCAGTCAACCCCACCCGGATGGAGCTCCTCAAGCTGCGGAGGAAGCTCGCCGTCGCGGTGCGGGGCCACAAGCTCCTCAAGGACAAGCTCGAGGGGCTCACGCGCGAGTTCAGGGGGGTGGCGGAGCTCTATAGGCGGTCTCGCAGGGAAGTGGACGACGAGTTGCCGGGGGTGCTCAAGCTCTTCGTGCTCGCCCAGGCCGCGTCTTCGAGCAGGATCGTGGAGGATGCTCTCGAGGGCTGCCGGAGAAGTCTCGAGGTGGAGCCAGGGCAAAAGAGGATCATGGGGGTAGCGGTACCCGCATTGAACGTGACCATGGGCGAGCCCGAGGGCTTGTACTCCCTGGTCCTGACGCCCCCGGAGCTGGACGGTGCGATCGAGCGCCTCAGGGGCTTCCTCCCCAAGCTCGTGGCCATGGCCCAACTGGAGGAGACGGTGCGCCTCCTCTGCATCGAGATCGAGCGGACGAGGAGGCGGGTGAACGCCCTGGAACACACCTTCATCCCGCGCATGACCGAAACCATCCGGTTCATCACCGGCAAGCTCGACGAGATGGAGCGCTCCAACACGACGAGGCTCATGAAGATCAAGGCCGCAAGGCTCGCCCAGGAACCCGAGGGGCTTTGAACCTCTCGCGGCCATGCACGCAGGATCCCCGTCGAGGCCCCGCCTCGGCCGCCTCCCCCGTGCGAAGACAGCGGGCGCGCCCGTGGTGAACGTTCGGCGGAAGGCGATCCCGGACGCCCCCCTCGATGTCGAGAGCGGGACGGAAGGTCTTCATGGGACTCTCCACCGTGAAGAGGCCGGATGTGGCACGGGTTTTGTAAGCTTAAGGGCATACTCTTGCAAGGGAGTGGCGATGAGGGTCCCACCCGCTTTGATACTGGAACGAATGATCAGGGAACTCCCGTCGGCGAGCGGCCAGGCCCCCCCTGTGAAAGCCGCCGGAGCCGACACCTTTCACGAGCTCATGGAATCGGCGGCAAGGGTGAAGACCGCAGCAGGGCAGGCCGACGAGGCACAGAGACAGAAGCTTGCCGTCCTCCTGGAGCTGATCACCATCGGGATGAGCCGGTCTGTTATGGACGCCCTGTCCGGCTCTGACGGCGATGGCGAACCGTCCCTGGCTGGGATCCCCTTGCCGCCTGCCGACCTTGGGATAACCGGTCTCTCCCCTGGAGAGTCAAAAGACGAACGGTCCCGCGGGATGGATGACATGCCCGCCAAGGGCATCGATCTCGAGGGTATCGTCGACAAGGCCTCCGCGACCTACGGCGTTGACAGGCGCCTCATCGTCTCGGTGATCCGTGCCGAGAGCGGCTTCGACCCGAAGGCCACCTCCCCGAAAGGTGCCATGGGGCTGATGCAGCTCATGCCCGAGACGGCGAGGGCCCTCGGTGTGAAGGACGCCTACGATCCCGAAGAGAACGTCATGGCGGGCACCCGCTTTCTCAAGGATCTCCTCGAGAGGTATGAGGGAGATGTCGAGAAGGCGCTCGCAGCCTACAACTGGGGACCGGGAAACCTGGAGAGAAACCCCGGCAGGCTCCCCCGGGAGACCCGCACCTACATAGCGAGGATCATGGGTGATTACCTGGGTGAAAGCGGATGACCACGGCCGTGATCCCGAGGCCCACCCTGAAAAGAGCCGCCTGAGACCACCGGTATCGCTGTCCCCGGCTGGGGTTCCCCCTGTCCCATACGGGAGGAGAGAAAAAGCAAGGGTGAAGGCGGTGTGAACATGGCGTCGGACGGCGCCTAGGGCACACGGGGAAGGCCCTTGATGGCGGTGAGGTCTCGTCGCGACGGGCCCCTCCATCCCGGCCTTCTCTCATCGAGACGATGAAGCGGCAGGGTTTGCCTCTGTCCGGCATCGTTGGGCCTGGATGGCCATGGACAGGGCTCGGCGCCCACGGACGAGGGTGAACGATCCGCGAGACTGCGCGAGGAGACGGCAGGCCCGAACCGGTGCCGGTGTCGCCCGTGCCCCGAGGCCGCCCTGATCTGACGTGGCAACACCTCGACGGGGGAAGATGCGGACCGGCCTTTCGGAAGCCGGTCCGCTTGTCTTGCACCCATCACTGTGCTAAATACGGGGTTCACCCAAGGCATGCTGGAAAGGGGGGAGGGTCCTCGATGTCCGGTCACAACAAATGGTCCACCATCAAGCACAAGAAGGGCGCGGCGGACGCAAAACGCGGCAAGCTCTTCTCCAAGCTCATCAAGGAGATTACCGTGGCGGCCCGCATGGGGGGCGGGGATATAGACGGCAACCCCAGGCTCAGGGCTGCGGTGAACTCGGCCAAGGCCGCGAACATGCCCAAGGAGAACATCGAGAGGGCCATCAAGAAGGGGACGGGCGAGCTCGAAGGGGCTGCCTACGAGGAGATTACCTACGAAGGGTACGGGCCCGGCGGTGTTGCGGTGCTCGTCAAGGTCTTGACGGACAACAAGAACCGGGCCGTGGCGGAGATACGGCACCTCTTCTCGAAGTACAACGGCAACCTGGGCGAGACCGGGTGCGTGAACTGGATGTTCGACAAGAAGGGCTACGCGTCCATCGACAAGTCACAGGTCGACGAGGACGCGCTCTACGAACTCGCGCTCGGGGTGGGGGCGGAGGACATCACCGACACGGGAGACACCTACGAGATCCTCACGGCGCCCGAGAACATCGAGGACCTGAGGGCTGCCCTGGACGCGAAGGGGATCAAGTACAACCAGCTCGAGGTGCAGATGATCCCGCAGACCAACGTCACGCTCACCGGGAAGCCCGCGGAACAGACGCTCAAGCTGCTGGAGGCGCTGGAGGACCTGGACGACGTGCAGGCGGTGTCCTCGAACTTCGACATCAGCGACGAGGAGATGGCCGGGCTCCAGGCATAATGCGGATCTTGGGCGTCGATCCTGGTACGAGGGTGACCGGCTACGGTATCCTCGAGCTGTTTTCGAGACCCCACCGCATAGTGCACGTGTGTCATGGGACCATACGGCCCAGGGCATGCGACATGGCCGGCAGGCTGAGGGAGATCTTCGACGGGCTTTCGGACCTCGTGAGGCAGTACGGCCCATCGGAGGTGGCGGTGGAGACGACCTTTCATGCCATGAACGCCCAGAGCGCACTGAAGCTCGGCCAGGCGCGGGGTGCGGTGGTGCTCGCCGCCGCTCTCCTGGACATCCCGGTGTTCGAGTACACCCCCACCGAGATCAAGAAGGCCGCCTGCGGGTACGGTCACGCCGGGAAAGACCAGATACACGCCATGGTCTGCACCGTGCTGAACATCCCCAAGACCGCGGTCTCCTCCATGGACGCCTCCGATGCCCTGGCGGTGGGCCTGTGCCACGCATCGGCCAGGAAGCTGAAGGGGGTCCTCGGGTGATCAGCCTTCTCAGGGGCCGCGTACAGAACGTGTCTGGGAGCCAGGCGGTGATCATGGTGGGGGGCGTGGGATACCTCGTGAACGTGCCCCTGGGAACGCACTTGCCCTCCGGCCAGGACGGCGAGGTGACCCTGTACACCATGCTCATCGTGAGACCCGACGGGATGGACCTCTACGGGTTTGTGGACCAGAGGCAGCGCGAGATCTTCTCGCTGCTGTTGAACGTGACGGGCATCGGGCCCAAGACCGCCATGAACATCCTCTCCCAGGTCGATCCCAACAGGTTCCTCGACGAGGTGGTGTGCGAGAACCTCGCGTACCTCACCTCGCTTCCCGGCATCGGGTCCAAGAGCGCACAGAGGATCGTCCTGGAACTCAAGGAACGCATCGCCAAGCACCATCGACCGAGGTCGGCCAACGTGGACCGGAACATAGCCTCCGACGCCGTGGCTGCCCTGGTCACGCTCGGGTACTCCGAGACGCAGGCCAGGAGGGCCGTGGGGGCGGTGAGCGCCGAGACGGTCGAAGACCTCGTGCGCAAGGCGCTCAAGGAGCTCGTATGAGGGAATTCATCGGCCAGGGTTGTCTGGGAGAGGACGAACGGGCCTACGAGGCGGCGATCAGGCCGCGCACCCTGGAAGACTACGTGGGCCAGGACGCCCTCAAGGAAAACCTGCGGGTCTTCATCGCCGCCGCCCGCAAGAGGGGCGAGGCGCTCGACCACTGCCTGTTCTACGGACCGCCGGGTCTCGGAAAGACGACGCTCGCCCACATCATAGCCCACGAGCTCGACGTGGGCCTCAGGATCACGAGCGGGCCCGCCATCGAGAAATCGGGCGACCTGGCGGCCATCCTCACGAACCTCGAGCCCAAGGATGTCCTCTTCATCGACGAGATCCACCGCCTCTCGAGCGTGGTGGAGGAGATCCTCTACCCCGCCATGGAAGAGCACAAGCTGGACATCGTGATAGGACAGGGGCCTTCTGCCCGGTCCATCCGCATCGACCTCAATCCCTTCACGCTCGTGGGGGCGACCACACGGGCGGGCATGATCACCTCGCCGCTGAGGGACCGCTTCGGCATCATCGCCCACCTCGAGTTCTACTCCGAGGACGAGCTGACGACCATCCTCAGGCGCACCTCGAGGATCCTCGGGGTGGCCGCCCACGAGGACGGCCTCAGGGAGATCGCCCGCCGCTCGCGGGGGACGCCCCGCATAGCGAACCGCCTGCTCAGGAGGGTCAGGGATTTCGCCGAGGTGCTGGCCGAGGGCCGGATAACGCCCGAGGTCGCGGACCTGGCCCTGTCGAGGCTCGACATCGACAAGGCAGGCCTCGACAGGATGGACCGCAGGATCATCGAGACCATGGTGCAGACGTTCTCCGGCGGGCCCGTGGGCATAGACGCCCTTGCGGCCTCCATCGGCGAGGACAAGGACACCATCGAGGACGTCTACGAACCCTTCCTCATACAGCGGGGCTACATCAAGCGGACTCCCCGCGGCAGGCAGGTGTGCGCGAGCGGGTACAGGGTCGTGGGGCGGACCCCGCACCCAGGCCAGTCGAACCTGTTCGAGGAGTAGGCCCTCGCCTGCACCCAAACCCGCCGTGTTCCCGGAAGGGAGCGGGTGGGCGGGCGAGGGGCGGACTCGATGTGCCGGCACGAGAGACCGGCGGCGCCGCACGGGAGGCGGGTGCGCTCAAGGTCCCGAGACGCCCTGCGACGGCCGCGGCAGGTGCAGGGCGAGGGTGCGCTCTGCATGGCTCCCCGCCGGGTCGTGCGGGCCGCAACGGGGTCGGCGGACCAGGAATCTTGGGAGAAGACGCGCTGCGGGACATCCCGGGCACGGGACCGAGGGCCCCGCTGGAGGGGAATGGCTCGCGGGACGCAACGGCCGTGTGCGTGCTGATCCTGCGTCACGCTCGAGAACGAGGGGCCGACGGGGAGGCCCCGTGATGGAGACCGTCGTGGTTGACTTGGTGGCCCTCATCGATGTGGACGACACCCTCTACCCCAAGGGGAGGGGCCCGTTCGCCCTGGTCAACCACAACATAGACCTGTACGTGATGGACATGTGCGGCATGGACCTGGATGCCGCCCGCTCGCTCAGGCGCACCTACATCTGCTCGTACGGCTCGACCCTCCAGGGGCTCATGCACGAGCACGGATGCGACCCGGTGCACTACCTGAAGAAGGTCCACGACGTGCCCGTGGAGGAGATCCTGAAGCCCGACCCCAGGCTTCGAGAGGCGCTCGGGCGGACGGGCTGCCGGATGGCTGCGTTCACGAACGGGTCGTACGAGTATGCCCGGCGCATCCTGAAGGCGCTGGGCGTCGATGACATCCTCGCGGAGGTGTTCTCCATCGAGTACATGGACTTCGTCCCCAAGCCTCTTTCGTGGGGCTACCTCAAGGCCATGCACCTCTTCGCGGCCGAGCCCGGGCGGTGCCTGGTCGTGGACGACAGCGAGGCGAACGTGAGGACCGCCCTCGAGCTGGGTATGCACGGGGTCAAGGTGGGAGGCGGGCTGGCCGTGACCACGTCCATGGACGGTTCCCCTTCCCTCCTGGAAGGGGCGTCTCACGCACCATCGGATGAGGGGCGCGCGGGATCCAGGTCCTTGAGCATTTCCACCATTTATGAGATACCTCGTGTCGTTGAGCGCCTAGGGTGCAATTGAACGGCGAGGAGGTGTCTTGATGCGCGTGCTCGTGACCGGCGTCGCCGGGTTCATCGGCTTTCACCTTGCCGGCCGCCTGCTCGACGAGGGCCGCGAGGTGGTCGGGATCGACAACCTGAACCCGTACTACGACCCTTCCCTCAAGAGGGCGAGGCTCGAGATGCTCACCCCCAGGGAGGGCTTCACCTTCAGGTTCATGGATTGCGCGGACCGAAGGGCCATGGAGGGGCTCTTCGAGGGTGGACCCTTTGACGTCGTGGTGCACCTCGCGGCACAGGCCGGGGTACGCTACAGCCTCGAGAACCCTCACGCCTACATAGACGCGAACATCACGGGCTTCCTCCATGTGCTCGAGGGCTGCAGGCACGCATCCGTCTCCCACCTGGTGTTCGCGTCCTCGTCGTCGGTCTACGGCGCAAACGTGAAGATGCCCTTCTCCGTGCACGACAACGTGGATCACCCGGTCTCCCTGTATGCGGCCACCAAGAAGGCGAACGAGCTCATGGCCCACACGTACGCCGCGCTGTACGGCCTGCCGTGCACCGGGCTGAGGTTCTTCACCGTCTACGGGCCTTGGGGCAGGCCAGACATGGCGCTGTTCACCTTCACCAAGGCCATACTCGAAGGCAGGCCCATCGACGTCTACAACTTCGGTGACATGAAGCGCGACTTCACGTACATCGACGACATCGTGGAGGGGCTCGTGCGCGTCATGCACCTCGTGCCTTCCCCGAACCCTGCGTGGAACGCCGCCGAGGCCGATCCCGGGACCAGTTTCGCGCCGTACCGCATCTACAACATCGGCGGCTCGAGGCCGGTGGACCTCATGAGGTTCATCGAGGTGCTCGAGGATGCGCTGGGGAGGAAGGCTGAGAAGAACCTGCTGCCGCTGCAGAAGGGCGACGTCAGGCAGACGTGGGCCGACGCGGACGACCTGGAACGTGCCGTCGGGTTCAGGCCCGGCGTGAGCGTCGAGGAAGGCGTGGCGAGGTTCGTGAGCTGGTACCTGGGCTATTACCGGGCGTGATTGACCTTCGGGATGAGCGTCTCCGCGGGAAGGTTCATCTCGAGTATGTACGAGAGGATCTTGTCCTGGTACTGTGGCGCGCCACCCGTGAACTCGATGCCCACCTGGGTCTTTTCCAAGACGGCATCCGCCCTCACCGAGCGTACCACGCCCGTGGCCTTCAGCAGCGTCCCGCCCAGGTGGATCACGACCGACGGGAGGTTCATGCCCTCGATGAAGGGGGGGCTATCGCTCAGGATCTCGACGCCCATGCCCTCGATGCTGATGTCCCAGACGAGGACCTTGACCCTCTGCGAGTTCATGGGGTGAACGAGAGTCGCGGTCAAGGGCGATTCGCCTGTCACCAGGTAGCGCAGGACGGTTCTCCTGCTCATGTGGCGCAGGGTATCCGGCCAGGAGACCTCGAGGATGTTCTTCACCATGTCCAGCACCCGGGCCGTGAAGAGCATCACGTCCGTCCCCCTGAAGAGGTAGAAGGGGTACACCATGTCCACTGCAGGCTGGAACGGGAGCCTGAGGTCCGAGATGCGCACGATCCTGAGCACCATGTTGTCCTGTTCCGGCCTCAGGTAAAAGAACTCCGCGGGGATGGCCTTGGAACGGTGGATCATGAGCATGTCGCCGAAGCCCCTCGAAAGCTTCTGCACGTTTTCGAAGATACGCACGATCTCGTCCCTGTCGGCGATGATCCTCCCCGTGTCGGGGACGGTCTCGTTGAGCTTCGTGTAGGCCTCGATGGGCGTGTCGGCGGGCGAGAAGTCTATGCCCACCCGGGAGGGTACGCCCGTGCCCACATGGGCGATCCTGCCGTGGATGTCCGTCGCTATCACCGTGCCTTTCTTCTCGAGCGTCTTGATCACGACGGGCTCGCCCTGCCGCAGGAGGGAGTAACCCTCGCTGACGAGCACGCCTATGCCGCCTATGGCGATGTCCACGACCGGGTACGAGAACGTCCTGCCGCAGATCAGGGCCTTCGCGTGCACGTCGTCCCACGACCGGGTCTTCTTGCGCTTGCTCTCCCTCTTCTCCATCAATCGCTTATTCGGAATGCCCTGATGGAAAACTTTAGGTGGCAGGAGGACCGCTGGCCGCAGGCGGCGCCCCAGGCCCGCACGATGGATCCGCCTGGACGGCCGGGGTGGCACGAACGGGTGGGAGGCGATTGGACACCGTGTTCCCGTGAAGCCCCCCTGTGCGGCAATGAGTGGTCCCGCCGTCCGTGATTGTCTCACGTGATCGGTGTTCGGCATGCCAAGGGCGGCCTGCGCGCCCGGTGGGGCGCCCGCTCGACCCCATGCCTGCAGGCAAGGACAGGCAGGACCTGTCTTTCCCTGCAGGATACCCGGGGCCCAGGAGGGCGGGCGTGGGGACCAGGGGAACGAGGGGACAGGGAGGCGCCCGCCAGGGAAGGAAAAGGCAGGGTCCTCGCC
Source organism: Deltaproteobacteria bacterium (assembly GCA_029552245.1). Classification (GTDB taxonomy): domain Bacteria; phylum Desulfobacterota; class Desulfomonilia; order UBA1062; family UBA1062; genus MWEI01. Next base: position 26,959 of record JAKPDW010000049.1, on the reverse strand, counting down.
TTGCTAGTGGGGAGGAAGCTGCGCGGGAGAGGCGCCGAGACCCCGGCGGCCCTGGGGAGGGAAACCGGGAGCCCGCGGGTGTCCTGCGGCTCGGTGACCCGGCCGGCCTCCTCGGGCGATCGTGCGTGGCTGGGAAGAACGGGTATTAAGGCGGTGTCCCGGGGTGCCTGGATGCCGGGTAGACACGGAAACGGCCGCCGACGGGAAAAAGGCAGGAGCCCGGGGATATCCTGCGGCATCCCAAGGGCTCCCGTGTCGCGGCCCCCTCTAGCGCCCTCTCTCGATTCCCGCAGGGGGGTACAAAAACCCGTCTGCGTCCCCGAGTGCGAGGCGGCCTGAAGGGCTCAGTTGCCCTTGTAGACGGGCGAGCGCTTTTCCATGAAGGCGGCCATGGTCTCCGCGATATCCTCGGAGGGCAGGATCATCGCGCTCCTCGCCGCCACGTACTCGAGCCCGTCGGCTATGCTCTTGCCGCGGCAGAAGTTGAGGACCTCTTTTGCCCCCTGGACTGCGAGGGGGGCGCAGTTCGAGATCTCCAGGGCCATTTCCTCCGCGCCCTTGAGGAGCGCGTCCTTGTCCGGGTAGACCTCGTTGACGAGGTTGACCTCCTTGGCGCGCCTCGCGTCGATGAACTTGGCCGTGAACGCGAGCTCGCGCGTGACGCCCTGGCCCACGATGAGCGGAAGGCGCTGGAGTACGCCCACGTCCGCGATGAAGGACACCGCCGCTTCCCTGAGCGAGATCCGCGCGTCCTCGGATGCCAGCCGGATGTCGCACGCGCTCCCGAGATCGAGCGCCGCGCCTATGCTGTAGCCGTGGAAACAGCATATCACCGGCTTGGAACACTTCTCCACGCACGACATGGCGTCCTGGAGCGGGAATATGTCCTTGAACAGGCGCACCTTGCCCCTCGCGCTCATGTCCCAGTTCTTCATGGTCGGGATCATGGGCGCCATCCCCATGAGGTCGATACCGGCGCTGAAATCCTTGCCCTCGCCCGCGATGACGGCCACCCTGATGGCGTCGTCAGCGTCGATGTCCGCGAAGATGGGGATGATCTCCTTCCAGGCGTCCGGACCCATGGCGTTCTTCTTCTCCGGCCTGTTCAGAAACACCCATGCCACGCTGCCCTTCTTCTCCACCTTGTAGAAGTTGTATGCTGTTGTCATTGCGGGTCTCCTCCTCTCTTGGGGATACAGGGTAAACGGTTCTCTCGATCATGTCAAAGGTTAGATTCAAGCTTTAAGATAGACCGCCGGGGACGATGCGTGCCGGTGCCGTGTGCCACGGGAGAGGAGCGGGAGGTGGATGGTGGCTCGCGGTGAGCCTTCAGCGGGCCTTCACCTGGACGTAGGCGCTCTCGCCGCTTCGATGGTCGATGGCGAGCAGGATCGTCACCTGCCGGGGAAGGATCGTGGCCGCGATCGATGCGAAGTCGTGCACGTTCCTGATCATCTGGCCGTCCATCTCGAGGATGATGTCGCCCGCCTCGAACCCCGCCTTGGCCAGGGGGCCTGCAGGGTCGAGCCAGGAGACCGCGACACCTGTCTCGATGCCGAAGGTTTCCTTCTCCTGCTGCTTGAGGCTTCTCGCTTCCACTCCCATGCGGGCCTTGACGGTGGAGGCGATGAGCCTGAGCGAGGACTCGAGGTCGACAAGCCTGACCTTTCTGCTTTCCGACGAACCTGCCCTGAGTATCTCCAGGGGCAGGTCCGTCTCCGGCTCGAAGAGGGCGATGATGTTCCTGAACATGGCCGCGTCCAGGAGCTCCCTGCCGGCAGCCGCCGTGATGACGTCGCCCGTCTTGATCCCTGCCTTGTCGGCAGGCCCGTCCTTGATCACGTCGATCACGAGGACCCCCTTGGGGGAGGGAAGGTCCAGTTCCCTGGCCTTCGCCTCGTCCAGGTCGTCCACGGAGGCGCCTATCCACCCTCGCTTGACCCTGCCGTGCGCTATCAGTGACCTGGCCGTCGACAGTGCGATGTTGCCGGGTATGGCGAACCCGATACCCTCGAAGCCCCCCGACTCGGATGCGATGACCGAGTTGATGCCGATGACCTTCCCTTCGAGGTTGATGAGGGGCCCCCCGCTGTTGCCCGGGTTGATGGCCGCGTCTGTCTGGAGGAAGGAAAGGTACGAGGACGGGTCCAAGATGCGTCTCCTGTCCTTCGCGCTGATGATGCCCTGGGTGACCGTCAGGTCGAGGCCGCGCGGGTTGCCTATGGCGACGACCCACTCGCCGATCTCGACCCTGTCCGAGTCTCCGAACACGGCCGGAGAGAGCGTCGTGTCGGGTTCGATCTTGATCACGGCGATATCGGTCTTCGGGTCGGCCCCTTCGAGACGGGCTGGGTACCTCCGGCCGGACCAGAGGGTCACCTCGATGGAGGATGCACCTTCGACCACGTGGTTGTTCGTGATGATGTACCCCTTGTCGTCCAGGATGATGCCGCTCGCGAGCGCGGTCACTTCTTGTTTGAACTTGAGCGCGGTCTCCTGCTCCTCGGCCGGCGCAGACTCCTGGAAGAGCCCCTGGGCGGCCGTCGGGTCCTTGGCCCTTTCCTGGGAGATCTCGATGTGGACCACCGAGGGCAAGAGGGCCTTGGCGACCTTGGTCACCGCGTACCTGAGTTCCGTACCCTGGTCGGCGGCGCCTGCCGCGCGGGCCTGGAGGCCTAAGGCCAGGGACGAAATCACGAACGCCGCCTGTGCGATGCCGAGAAGACGTGTGATCATCATGGGGGTTTTCTCCGCAACCTCCGCCTCGAGTGCTCGTCTCCATGATATCACTGCCTGTGAGGAATACAAGGGTGATCCAAGGGTGTTACGCCAGGGTGAACAGGGGATACGGCCACCGAGCCCGGTCGTCTTCGTAATCCGGGTGCGGGCGTTTGCAGCGCCCGGGGAGGCGCCTTCGAGCAAGGGCGTCCACCGGGCGGTCTCTTCAGTGCGAGGGGGACGCAAGACGAAGCGCAGAGGCTGTATCCATGGGGCGGGACACCCTTTCCCGGGGTTTTCCCAACGGGCGCCGAGACCGACCGCCGGGGTTCCCTTCGCCCTACTCCCGGGGGTCACAACGCCTTTATGCGCTCGATGTCCTTCTTCCTGCCGAGGATATAGAGGATGTCGCTGTCCTTGATCACGAAGTCGGCCCTCGGCGCGGGGATGAAGTTCTCCGGGATGAGCTCGCGCACCGCTATCACCTGGAGCCCGAACCTGCTCGGCAGCTCGAGCTCCATGAGGGTCTTGCCTATGAACGAAGCAGGCGGGCCGATCTGCGTTATCTCGTAGTCCTCGGTCATCTCGATGAAATCCAGGATGTTCGGGCTGACGAGGGTCTTCGCCACCTTGATGCCCATGTCCTTCTCCGGGAAGATGATGTCGGTGGCCCCCACCTTCCTGAGGATCTTCGCGTGGTTCTCGTCGATGGCCTTGACGAGGATCTGCTTCACGCCCATCTCGTGGAGGTAGAGCGTCACCAGGGTGGATGCGGCCGGGTGATCCCCCAGGCTCACGACCGCCGCGTCGCAGTCCGCTATGCCGAGGCCCACGAGCGTCTCCTTGTTCGTGACGTCCGCTATCACCGCCATGTTCGAGAACTTGTTGACCCGCTGCACCGCCTCCTTGTTCATGTCGATGGCGATCGTTTCCTGGTGGGCCTCGAACAGGGTCTTTGCGACCCAGAACCCGAAGTTGCCCAGTCCAATGACCACGTACTTTCTCTTCATGGATACGGTCCTTTCACGGTCATCCTATCATCACGTCTTCCTCGACGAACTGGTAGCGCGCGGTGGACTCCCTGCTCGTGAAGAGGTACGCGATGGTCATGATCCCCACCCTGCCGACGAGCATGGTGAGCATGATGAGGATCTTTCCGACTCCGTCCATCTTCGCCGTCGCCCCAAGGGACAGCCCGACGGTGCCGAAGGCCGATATGGTCTCGAAGAGGTACTCGATGAACATCCCGCCGCTCTTGTCGTGCGGGAGCTCGCCCACCTGGGTGATGAGCAGGGCGGTCAGGACGACGATCACGAAGATCGAGGCGAGGATGAAGATGGAGATGGTCCTGTTCACCACCTTGGTCGGGAGCGTCGTCCTGAACACGTTGTTGACGCTTCGCCCCTTTATCCTGTTCCAGAGCACCACGAGCAGGGTGGCCAGGCTGGTCGTCTTGATCCCGCCGCCGCAGGACCCCGGCGACGCACCCACGAACATGAGGAGAATGATGATCATGATGGGGGCGGTGCCGAGCTGGCGCAGGTCTATGGTGTTGAACCCCGCGGTACGCGCGGTCACCGCCTGGAAGTACGAGATGAGCGCCTGTTCGTGCAGGGGGATCTCGAAGAGCGGCGAAGGCCTCTGTATGAGCCATATGGCCGCCGTGCCCCCTGCTATGAGCGCGGCGGTGGTGCTCACGGCGAGCTTGGTGTGGAGCGAGAAGCGGAACCTCGTGGGCGAGTGGAGGTACGACCAGCAGTCGAGTATCACCGGGGAGCCGATCCCGCCTAGGATGACGAGCGAGGTGATCGTGAGGTTGAGCAGGATGTCGCCCCTGTAGCCGCAGAGGTTCTCGGCAAAGAGGGAGAACCCCGCATTGTTGAAGGCGGAGACGGAATGGAACAGGCCGAAATAGAGCCGTTGCCATGTCGTCATGGGGTGGTCCCAAGCCGGCACGAGGAGAATCACTCCCACCGCCTCGCACAGGAGGGTGTAGGCCAGGAGGATCCTCAGGATGAGCCGTGCGTCGTAGATCATGGTCTGGGAGTAGTTTTCCTTGATGAACGACGACTGCTGCGTGCTCACCCTCGAGCCGGCCCACAAGAAGGCCATGGCGAAGAAGGCCATGAGACCGAACCCCCCGAACTGGATGAGCGCGAGGATGACGAGTTCTCCGGCCGTGGAAAAGGTCCGGCCGGTTTCCACCACGGTCAGCCCGGTCACACAGACAGCCGAGGTGGCCGTGTAGAAGGCGTCGATCCACGAGATGTGCCGGCCCTCCTCGAGGCAGGCCGGGCTCTTGAGGAGAACGCCGCCGACCATGACGGCCAGCAGGTAGCTCAGTATGAAGGCGAACGGTGGGCTCTTCAGAGAGCCCGGCTTCGGGGCCTTTCGGATGAGGTCGCGTATCGCCATAGAGCCTCGCCCGCACTCCCTCGCGGGTCGCGGGTGACGCCAGTTGCCATAGCACACGTGGTTCGCGCGAATCAAGTCGTCGCGATCGTCCCGGGTGCAGGACGGGCAGGCTCGTCTGTACCGGGAAAGACAGGCCAGAGAGGGTGTCCGCGTAACGGGGATCCACCGCCGCGATCACGGTCTTCCCAGGGGCTGTCATCGCCGAGGCCGTCGTGCGTGCGGGGGCGTGGCCCACTGCCGCGCTCACGGGTCGGACAAGCACGGAGGAGACTCTCCACACATGCGCCGCTTTGGCGCGCGCAATGCAGCCGGAAGGCGCGGGTGTCCGAATCCTCGAGGCGCTGTTCACCCCGAGGCGGGCGGACACCCGGCCCGGAGAGAATCGCCCTCAGGGCATGCGGCCCTTCCTCGCGTATCCGCCGAACGCCGAGAAGCCGACCAGCGCGAAGACGACGATGCATGCCCCGGCCAGGAAGGCGGCGGACGGTCCCCTGAAGTCCCACAGCCAGCCGGCGAGCGTGCTCGCACCGAGCACGGCGATGCCGCACGCCAGGCCGAAGACGCCGAAGGCGCTCCCCCTGAGGTCGGTCGGGCACGTCTCTGCCACGAGCGTGGAGAAGACCCCCTGGGTGAGCCCCATGTGCAGACCCCACAGCGCGACCCCGCACAGGAGGATACCCGGGGATTGGGCGAAGGCGAGCGCGACGTCGGCGGCGGCCAGCAAGAGGCCGCCTACGACGACCATGCCGATCCTTCCCACGGTGTCCGAGATGACGCCCGCCGGGTAGGCGCTCACCGCGTAGACCACGTTCATGAGCACGAGGACCAGGGGGATGAGAGACCGCCCCACGCCCATGTCCTCGGCCCTGAGAAGCAGGAAGGCCTCGCTGAAGCGGGCGAGCGTGAAGACGGCGCCCAAGGCGGTCACGACCCAGAAGGTCCCGGGGAGCCGCCTGAGGGTCGATACCCTCAACGCAACGGGCTCGTGTTCCCTCCTGCCGGGGTTGCGCTCCCTCACCCCGAGTGCGAGCAGGGCCACCGCCAGCACTGCAGGCGCCGTCGCGATCCAGAACACGCCCCTGATGTCGTTCGACAGCGCGAGCATCAAGACGCTCGCAGAGGCGGGCCCAACGATGGCGCCGACCGTGTCCAGCGACTGGCGCAGGCCGAAGGCGGCCCCGCGGGAGGCAGGTTGAGTGACCTCTGCCAGGAGGGCGTCCCTCGGCGCACCCCTGACACCCTTGCCGATGCGGTCCACGAAACGCGCGGCAAAGACGACGTGGACGCCCCAGGCGAGGGCGAACAGGGGCTTGGTGACCGCGGAGAGCGCGTAACCCGCCACGGCGAGCGGTTTCCTCCTTCCCATGAGGTCGCTGAGCGCCCCGGAGAAGGCCCTCGAGACGAGGGCCGCCGCCTCGGAGACGCCCTCGATCACTCCCAGCGAAAGCACGTTCGCATGGAGAACCGTGACGACGAACACCGGCAGCAGGCTGTGCACCATCTCGGAGGACACGTCCATGAAGAGGCTCACGAACCCCAGGACCCATACCGTGGCATGAAGCCCCCTGCGGGTCTCGATCCTCCCTTGTCCCGGGTTTTCCCTCGGTTCCATACCCGTCTACTCCTTCGTATGTCGATCCCGTGACGAGCCCTTGCCCCTGTGCGTTGCATTCCCGCAGTGAGGGACTCACCCGCGGGCTAGTCGCCCCCCGCGCGCCGGCCGTGGGTGGTGGGGTGACCGGGAAAGACAGGCCAGTCTCCGGGCAAGGGAGAGGTGATGATCACCTGGAGGGCGGTGGTCGGGTGTGAGAACTCCATGCGCGCGTGGTGCAGCGCGATCCCCTTCATGCCCTGCACAGGCCTTCCCCCGTAGCGTGTGTCGCCGAGCACCGGGAACCCAGACGCGCTCATCTGGGCCCTGATCTGGTGGTAGCGTCCCGTCACGATCTCGACCTCCACGAGGGCCAGGCCCCTGGATCTCGCGACCACCCTGAAGTGCAGGGTGCAGGGGTGGGCGCCCGAGTCTTCCGGCGTCGCGCAGACGGCCTTCATGCGCGAGTGCCTGAGCGTATGCTCGAGCGTGCCCTCCTCCTCGTGCGGGCCACCCGAGACCACGGCGAGGTAGACCTTGCGGATGGAACGCTCCCTCATCTGGCCGTTCAGCCGCGCAAGCGCCTTGCTCGTCCTCGCGAAGAGGACGATCCCGCTCGAGAGGCGGTCGAGCCTGTGCACGGCGTGGAGGAAGACGTTGCCGGGCTTGCCCTTGGTAGACCTGATCCACGTCCTGGCCATGTCCTCCAGGTTCTCGCGCCCCAGGCCGGACGCCTGGGTGAGGAGGCCTGCCGGCTTGTCGAGCGCAAGGAGGTGGTTGTCCTCGTAGAGCACCCTGATATCGGGAGGGTCTCCCCGCCGAGACGCAGAAGAAGTTCCCGTGCGGACCGCGCCGTCCATCAGGGGCCCTCTTTCCCCGCGACGGCCCAAGGGGGACACAGACGGGCGGAAGAGGAGCGCACCGTCTTGCCCATCAGGGACCTCCTTGACCGGGGCCGGGGAGCCACCTGCAGTATGAGCCGCTCGGCACGGCCAGCACCCCGGGGCCGCCTTCCAGGAGCATCTCGCCCGACTCGAACGATCCGCTCGTCCTCTGCATGGTGGAGACCATCACGTTCTCGAGGGCCTTGGGCGTGCATCCAGGGGTGTGGGAGGAGAGGAGGACGAACAGGGGTCTCTCGGAGAGCAGCGACCAGCACCTGCGCATGAGGGCCTGCAGGTCGTCCTCGATCTTGAAGATCTCGTCGTTCGCGCCGTGACCGTAGGTCGGCGGGTCGAGGATGATGGCGTCGTAGCGCCTCGAGCGCCTGAGTTCCCTGTCGAGAAACTTGTTCGCGTCATCCACGATCCATCTCACCGGCGCATGCTCGAGACCGTTCAGCCTCGCGTTCTCCCTCGCCCAGGCGACCATGCCGCGGGAGGCGTCGAGGTGGCAGACACGCACCCCAGAGGCTGCGCAGGCGAGCGTCGCACCGCCTGAGTACGCGAACAGGTTGAGCACCTGGATCTCCCTCTTCCACGGCTCAGGGAGGGACCCCAACCGCCTGACGATCCATCTCCACAGCCTGCGCTGTTCCGGGAAGACGCCCACGTGGCCGAAGTCCGTCCTCTTGAGCCGGAAGATGAGCCCTTCCATGGTGACCTGCCAGGTCTCCTCCATGGGGACGCGCACCTGCCATCCCTTGCCCGGCCTGCGCTCGAAGGAGGCGTGGGCCGCCTGCCACACGGCCGCCTGGGCCCTCGGAGGCCAGATCGCCTGGCTGCACGGCCTCGACAGCACGTACCTGCCGAACCGCTCGAGCTTCCAGCCGTTCCCGCTGTCAATGAGCTCGTAGTCTTCCCCGTGGTTCGTTACCCGTACCATGCGTGCCCTCAGGCATACCATCACCCGCGCCGGTATGTACAGCCTCGAGCGGCGGCCATGTCCGGTCGGGCGTCCTCCCTGCGGACCTCGGGCCGCCCACCCCTTCGCGACGATCTCGACGGTGACGACACAGGCGGCGCGATGCGCTCGAGTTCCCCCACCCCGGGCCCGGTCCCTGCAGCCGTGCGCGGGTGACGGCGCCGGGGAAGGGCCCGCCTCATGCGGCGCAAACGAGCCCCTTGAGGTAGAGGCCCTCGGGAAAGGCGAGGCCCACCGGGTGATCGGAAGCCTGCCAGAGGTACCTCACGATCGAGGCCTCCCTCCCCGCGTCCAGCGCCGCGTCGGCCACGATCTTCTGGAAGAGCGCGGGGCCTATGTGTGCGGAACACGAGAAGGTGATCAGCAGCCCCCCGGGCTTGAGGACCTCGAAGGCGAGCATGTTGATGTCTTTGTAGCCGCGCGCCGCACGCGCGACCTGCCCCGCTGTGGATGCGAACTTGGGCGGGTCGAGCACCACGAGGTCGAAAGACCTGCCGTCGTCCCTGAGTTCCCTCAGGCACGAGAACACGTCCGCCTCTTTCACGCCGAACCTCGAGAGGTCTATCCCGTTGAGGCGCGCGTTGTCGAGCGCGGACTCCAACGAGGCCGCCGAGGTGTCGACGTTGAGGACGCTGTTCGCCCCGCCGAGCATGGCCGCGACACCGAAGGCTCCGGTATACGAAAAGCAGTTGAGGACCTCCCTGCCCGAGGAGAGCGCCCTGGCACACAGCCTGTTTTCGCGCTGGTCGAGGTAGAACCCCGTCTTGTGGCCCCTCTTGATGTCGACGAGGAACCTCGCGCCGTGCTCCACGATCTCCACCCGCTCGGGGGGTTCTTCCCCCGAGATGAGGCCGGTCCTCTTCGGGAGCCCTTCTTTCGTCCTGGCATCGGTGTCCGAACGCTCGTAGACACCCCTGGGAGAGAAGGCCGCCTCGAGCGCATCCACGATGGCATCCCGGTGGCGCTCGACGCCCGCGCTCGAGAACTGGCACACGAGGAAACCCGCATAGCTGTCCACCACGAGGCCGGGCATGCCGTCGGACTCCGCGTGAACGAGCCTGAACGCATTCGTCTCGCGGGCGCCCAGGATATCGCGTCTCAGGAGCATGCACCTCTGGATCCTCTCCTCGAACAAGGCTCCCTCGACGGGCGCTCCCCTGTCGAACGACCAGACCCTCACCCGTATCTGCGAGTGGGGAGACCACGCGCCGAACGCAAGCCATGCCCCCGAGGAGGACAGGACCTCGACGGTCTCCCCGGGAGAAGGCCGGCCCCTGACCTCCTGCACGGCGCCCGAGAAGATCCACGGGTGCCTCCTGAGGACCGAGTCCTCCCTTCCTGGACGCAGAATGACCCGGGCCATGCCCATGTTCCCCCCTCGTCGTCCGGGCATCCCCCACGGCATCGCCAGGGTTTGGGCGTGCTCGAGGGGGAGATGCCTTACTACCGCGGATCCTACACCTGAACGCTGGCTGTGGACAACACCGCCTCGAGCAGGCCTCAATATCGCGGCGCCTTTGCTCTGGAGGTGGGTTTGGTCTTGACAAGCGTGGCCTGGCATGGCCGGATAGGCACGACACCACCGCATCACGAGGAAAGGATGTCTTGCATGGCTCGACCCATTGACCCGGAAAGGTTGAGGTCTTTCTTCACGCCCAGGGGGATAGCGGTGCTCGGCGCATCCACCAAGAACCAGTGGTTCTCGAACATCGCGAACTACGCACGAAGGCTGGGCTTCGACGGGACACTGTGGCCGGTGAACCCCGGTGCCTCTGAGGTCTGGGGGTACCCTGCGGTGAGTTCCGTCTCAAAGCTCCCGGATGAGGTCGACTTCGCAGCCGTCGTGCTCAGGAGCTCCCAGGTGATGCCGGCGCTCAGGGAGCTCGACGCGAGGGGTATCCGCAACGTCCTCGTCGTCTCCTCGGGGTTCGCCGAGACCGGCCCGGAGGGGAAGGCGCTCCAGGAAGAGACCGTGTCCTTCTGCAAGGACCGGGGAATGCTCCTCATGGGGCCGAACTGCCTGGGGTTTTTGAACATGAACGCTTCCACGGGGGTCTTCGCCGGGGGGTCGGTGGAAGGGGAACTCACGGGCGGCCCGGTCGGGATCATCGGACAGAGCGGCGCGGCGAGCGAGGTGATCGCGACGAAGATCCTGGCCAAGGGCCTGGGTATCTCGCTGTACGTAACCACGGGCAACGAGGCGATGCTCACCACGGAAGACTGCATCGAGTATCTCCTCGAGGACGGGGTCACGAAGGTTATATGCGCCTTCACCGAGGGCTTCAGGGACACCGCCAGGATGAGGGACCTCGCGGTGCGTGCCGCAGTAAAGAGGATCCCCATCGTGGTGGTGAAGGTGGGCCGGTCGTCGAAGGGGGTTCGGGCGGCCTCGTCCCACACGGGGGCGCTGGCCGGGGACGACGCCGTCGTGGACGCCTTCTTCAGGCAGCACGGGATCATCAGGGTGGACACCATAGAGGAACTCGTGGAGACGGCCGGCCTCTTCGCCAGGTACCCCCTTCCAGAGGGAGGAAACGTGGCCATCTGCACCTTGTCCGGGGGGTTGGCGGGCCTGTACGCGGACATGTGCCACGAGCTCGGCATCGACCTGCCGGACTTGGGCGATGCGACCGGGGATGCGCTCAGGGAAGTCCTCCCCCCGTTTGCGACCCCGGCGAACCCGCTGGACGTCACCGGATCGGGCTTCTTGGGCGGTATGGGCAGGATCGTGGAAACCCTTCTCGCGGACAGGGAGGTGGACGTGGTCCTCACCCTCTCGTTCGCGCCCGCGGGCGAGGCGGACAGGTTCGCCATGGACATCAACGAGTCGTGGATGGCTGTGGCGAGGACCTCGCGAAAGCCCGTGATCCCGCTCGTGTTCCGCGAGGTGAGCCCGTACGCCAGGAGGTACTACCGCGCCACAGGCCACTCCTTCATCGAGCACGCCGGGGACGGGCTGAAGGCCGTCTCCCACTTCACGCGCTATGCGCGCTTCATACGTGCGCGTGGCGCATGGTGAGGCAGAAAGCGCGTAAGCGAGGGATCCTGGCGAGTGCGGCCAAGACATCGGGGTGCGCCTGTGGGCCGGCGCGCCCGCCTCGCGCCCGCGTTCCCTTCCCTGCCAGGCCGCCTTGGGGGCCTGTCTTTTAAGTCTTTCCAGCTCGGCAGCCCCGGGAACGACCTCGAAGGCGGGCCCTGACCCGTCGTGCGGGCGGCGTGCCCCTTGCCGCCCTGTGCAACCGAGTCGCCTGTACCGCAGGATTCATCTCCAGCGCCTTAGGCTGCACAGGCCCGCCACTGGCCCGCCGCATTCAACCGCAAACACGAGCCCCGTGCCCTCGGCTGCACGGGCCCGCCATCCCGGCCACTGCCGGCGGCGATGCGTGCAGGCGGCGCAGGGATCCACTGGCCGCCCCGGACAGAGGGACATCCTCAAGGAGATGAGGCGCTCCCCCGAGGGCTTATGACCTGGATCACCGGCAGGGTCGAATCCACCCCTGGACCAGTGGGGGCCCGACGAGGGCAGTGGAAACCGCCGCGAGGCACGAGCACCTGGGTCAGGGGGGTGTCGACACCGAGGGCCGAGACGCTACGGTGCAAGGCGTTGCGGGTGGGAGCGAAGCGAGCCTCCCGAGGGCGGACTCGAGCCCGGCGGTCAGAACTCCACGGAGAAGCCTGCGAAGATCCTCCCCCCTGAATCTGCCTGCGGCCCCACCCTCAGGGTCGTCCCCATGAACGCGTCGTTCGCGAAAGCGGCGAGGAGAGAACCCATGGCCATGCCCGCGAGCACGTCCGAGGGGTAGTGCGCACCCGCCTCCACCCGCTCCCAGGCCACGGCGACCGCGAGGCCGAGGAGCAAGACGTCCGCGCTCGTCCTCGCCGCCGGGCCCAGCCCCATGGCCGCCACGTTTCTCGAGGCGAGGGTCGTGAACATGGCGGCGTTCGCGGCGTGGCCCGAGGGGAAGCTCTCGTCGTCCCCGCCCAAGGGTCTCCTCCTCGGGCAGGCGTCCTTGAGAACGAACACCAGCTCGTTGTTCAAGGCCGCGGCGCCGAGCTGCACCGCGTATCCCTTGGCCTTGGACTCAAGCCACGGCCACGGCTCCGGCCCGCCCGGGGTCGCCAGTGCGCTCGCGTGGTACAGGATGATGGAGGCCGACCTGAGGCTGCTGCTCGTGCGCTCCGCCCTTCGGGTGGATCCCGACGTGGGGGTGTGCCTCGTCGCCCATCTCGAGACGCGTTCGTCCAGATCGTCGATCTGGAGGACAAGGGCGAGGCATGTAGGGATCAAGAACCTCGGGGATGACACGTTCTCGATCGCGCTGGAGGACACCACGTCCCAGCCTGGCGCGACGGTCGCGTCCTCACCCCAGCGCCTGCCGTTCTCCATGAGGGCGCACCCTGGCGTCAAGACGAGGACCGCGGCCGAAAGGACGAGGACCATCGGGGCGGGCGTCTTCACGATCCTCCTCGCGGACCGGCTCATTGCTCATCCTTTTCGGCGACGAGATCGAGCGCGGCGAGATAGGTCCGGTCGGAAAAGCCGGGGCAGCGCCTTTTCAGCTCCTCGAGGGCGTCTTCATCGTCGAGGATGCCGAAGGCCTTCTTCAGGCGCACCGAGACGGCCACGTCCCTGAGGGTCCAGGCCATCTCGAGGGTCACGCAGAGACGGTACCTGGCAGCCCCGGGGAACAGGCCCGAGAGCCTCTCTTCCAGCTCCGCCTCACCGAGCCCGGTGAAGGTGAGGCGGTAGGCCTCGTGGAGCAGGTGGTCTCTGTCTGCCATGCGCCGGGACCTCGACCGGGGTGGGTTGTCCTCTCGGGGGATGGGCTCACCCCATGTTCAAACCGTCGCCGCGTCCTTGGGCGTGGGACAGGCCTTCGAGTATGCACGCCATGGCACGGCCCGAGTCGGAAGGCGTCTCGAGGGCGGGGCCGGGAAGGCCCTTCGTGGGAGCGTCCCTGGATCGCTGGCTCTCATGGGGTTGCCGGTCGGACGAAACCCGTGCCGAAGGCCCAGGGAACCCCTGCGGGAGGCACCCTCATTTCTTCAGCATGGCCTTGATCTTCCTTGCGTCGGCCTCGGAGTAGTACCTGCAGGCGCCCCTGGTGGAGACGGGCTCGATGCCGGCCTTCTCTATGGCTTCCTTGACCGCCTTGAGGCCTACGCCCCACTCTCGTGCGAGGTTGGAAGGGGTGATCGCCTTCTTCTTCTCTGCCATACCGTGGCTCCTCCCGCTGAAGTGTGGTGTGCTCCTGTCTTCATTACATAGATACGGGCTCGATACAAATCAAGGCCGCACGATGAAGGCGGGGGCGCTAGGCGATGCCGAGGGAGTCTTTGAGGTACTGCGCGAGACCGTCGAGGGCCATCTGGACGGCGACGAGGATGAGGAGCATCCCCATGAGCCGCGTGATCGCCCTGAGGGCCCGATCCCCCATGTGGGCGAGGATGGTGGGCGAGACTGTGAGGATCAGCGTGGAGGCGGCCCAGGCGATGAGGAGCGATGCGAGCCACTCGAAGACCCTGCCCGGCCCGGAGGAGCTCAACAGCAGGATGTAGGCCACGGCCGAGGGCCCGGCTATGAGCGGGACCGCGAGCGGGACGATGAACGGGTCCTCGATGGCGGCGTCATCCTGCTGGCCTGCCTGGGGAAAGACCATGCGCAGCGCGATCACGAAGAGCATGATCCCCCCGGCGATGCCGAGAGACGGCTGGGTGAGGCCCAGGTACCCGAGGATCCTCACCCCGGCGACGAGGAACACGACGAGGACGAACAGGGCGATAAAGAGCTCCCTGAGGATGACCCGCCGCCTCGCCCGTACGGGCACGTTCGCGAGCACGGCGTGAAAGGTCGGGATGTTCCCCAGGGGGTCGAGGATGAAGAAGAGGGTCGCCGCCGTGGTGACGATGTCCCTTGCAGAGCCTTCACCCATCCTTGCCTCCCTTGAGGTCTTTGGTCATGCACGTTGCGGACTGCGGGCAGAGGGAGGTGAACTGGCCGCTTGACCGTATCTCGGCGGGGACTGCGTCCCTGGCGGTGATCGTGTAACCGAGCCGCTCCATGAATGGAGAGGCGGTGGTGGTGAGCAGGTACAGGCGCGTAACCCCCAGGGAGTCGGCGAGGCGCTCCGCCTCGTGGACCACCCCGGCGCCGTGACCGCACCCCCTGAACCCGGGGTGCACGGCCACCGACCGGAGGAGGCCCGACGTTCCATGGGGTTCGACCCCCGCGCAGGCGACCAGGGTGCCGGTGAGAGACCGGCCCTGGACGAAACCGCCCATTGTCCCGGCAGTCACGTCCCGGGCGTCGAGCCCGGCCGCCTCCAGCAGGGATTTCACCTCGGCGAGGTCCTCCTTCGTGCACGGCCCGAACGAGACGGGGCAGGTCCTTCCGAAGAGCGACCTCAGGCCGATCCTTGTGGGATGGCGGCCGGAGAGGGACATCTGGATGCAAGCGAGCCTCTCCTCCACAGGGCCTATGGGCCAGCAGAGGGACGCGTCCAGCGCGGTCAGGTCCACGAGGGGTTCGTTGACGGGGCAGATGTCCCGCATCTCCACGAGAGAGCCGTCTGGACCCTGCTCCATCCACCTCAGGGGCAACCCCTGGGTGCGGCACACGTACGGCCTGTCCGGGTAGATGCGGCAGGCGCCCTCAGGGTCGAGAAAGGCGCATGCGCCCTGGGGGTGGGCTGATCCCGCCTCGAGGAGGGCCTTGTTGTTCGTCGCGATCGTCGAAGCCTCCACCTCGAAGACCGTGATCCCGTCCACGCAGCACGAGCTGCACCCCCGCCTGCACCTGAGACGGCCGGCCAGGAGAGAGGCCGTCCTCGAGGCGAGGCGGTCGATCTCCCGGTAGAGGGCCTGCAGGCTCTCGAGGGCCTCCTTCCGCCTTGCCGTCTGTCCCGAGGCCTCCGCCTGGCGGAGGGAAGCCTGAGGGAAGGGCCCCCGGCTCATGAGCCTTGCGATCCCCCGAGCATGCCCTTGAGGGCCGATGCGATATCCGCAGGCAGCACCACGAACTTCGCGTTCGACGACTCCGACAGGTTCCTCATGGCGTCGATGTACCTGCCTCCGAGGATGAACATCACGGGGAGCTCGTTCGCCTGCACGGCCTCGGCGATCTTGGTGATGGCGATCTGGTCGCCCTCGGCGAGCACGACCTTGGCGCGCGCGTCGAGCTTGCTCGCCTCCATGCGGCCCTCGGCCTGGAGGATGGCCGCAGCCTTCTCCCCCTCGGCCCTGGTCACCGTCGCCCTGCGGGCCCTCTCGGCCGCAGCCTGCTCCTCCATCGCCTTCTGCATGGTGTCGGAAGGGCTGATGTCCTGGATCTCCACGGTCTTGAGCATGATCCCCCAGTCCGCGATGTCGTCCGAGATGCTCTCCTTGAGCCGGGCCTTGATCTTCTCCCGCGACGACAGGGCGTCGTCCAGGTTCATCTCGCCGATGATGGACCTGAGCGATGTCTGCACCAGGTTCTGGATGGCGACGCGGTAGTCCTCCACGCCGTAGACCGCCTTCTCGGGAGAGATGATGTTGATGTAGGCCACGGCGTTCACCACGATCACCGCGTTGTCCTTGGTGATGACCTCCTGGGAGGGGATGTCCAGGACGATGTCCTTGGTGGTGACCTTGTACGCGACCGTGTCGATGTAGGGGATGATGAGGTTCAGGCCGGGTCCGAGGGTTGTGTGGTACTTTCCGAGCCTCTGCACCACGTGCTTGCTGCCCTGGGGCACGATCCTCACGCCCAGAAAGAGTGTGACGAGAATGAGCAGGACGAAGACCGCAACCACGAACAGTCCCGACATACGGGCCTCCTTGTTCTGTTATCCTGGCCGGGTGGCCTTCTTGACCACGAGGGTGTTGCCCGAGACGTCCACGACCACGACCCTGTCCCCGGGAGAGAGCTCGGCCTCCGAGACGAAGGGCCACTCGTCGGATCCCATGATGGGCAGAGGGAAGCGGAGGGTCCCCCTCGACTCGCCGGGACGGAGACTCGCCACGATGCCCGTCTCGCCCACCAGCGCCTCGTAACCTGCCCCGGCCTTCGTCCTGTCCGCCATCTTGGGCCTCAGGAAGAGGAACCAGAGCACGGTGAGCAGGCCCGAGCACACCGCCCAGGCCAGAAGCTGCCACGTGAGCCCCAAAGCCGGCGCCAGGAAGACGAGGATCGCGATCACAAGGGCTGACAGGCCGAACCAGAGGAGCACCATGCTCCCCGCGAAGAGCTCCGCGATGAGCAGGGCCATGCCGAAGACGAGCCAATGCCATGGTTCCACGGTTACGGGCATGTTCCCCTCCATACCCCAAAACGAGAAGGCGTGTCCATGTCCCTGCCCTTCACCCAAGGGGCTTCTCTGAGGTGCACACGGTCAGGCCCCCGGGGCCGTGCCGTGCGCCCCCGGGTGTCCCCGGCGTCCATGGGCTCGGCAGAGGGGGTCCCCCCCCACTGGCCTTTGCGATCCCCTGTCATTTCCGCTGCTGTCCGAGCAGGTCCCTGATCTCGGTGAGCAGGACCACTTCCTTGGTGGGTTCTGCGGGCTTCTCCTCTTCCTTGCGCTTGAACGCGTTGATGCCCTTGACGAGCAGGAAGATGGCGAAGGCTATGATGAGGAAGTCCACCACGGTCTGTATGAACTTGCCGTAGTTCAGGGTCACAGCCGCCGCCTGGTCGGATGCGGCCTTGAGGGTGATGGCGAGGTCGGTGAAGTCCACGCCGCCTAAGAGCACCCCGATGGGCGGCATGATGACGTCCGCCACCAGCGATGACACGATCTTGCCGAACGCGGCGCCGATGATGATGCCCACCGCCATGTCCACCACGTTGCCCCTCATCGCGAATTCCTTGAACTCCTTGATCATGCCCATGCCGGTACCTCCTAAAAGTTTGTAAAAAGGTGCGGGATTCCCAAGGTGAGCGGCTCGAGGAAAGAGTAGCCCAGAACCCACGGCGATGCAAGGATCCAGAAGGGGGATGGGGAGGATCGCGCATGGTCTTCTTGGGCCGCTTCATCGCCTGGGCCGGGGGCGGGGCCGCCTTTGGCGGCACTCGATGACCTGCATGGGGGGCGGGACGCCGCAGCTTGTGGGTTCACCCCCGTCTCGTGGGCGTGCCAGTCCCGGGCTTGCGGGTGCGACCTCGCGCCGGCGGATAGGGTTCATGCCGGCCTCGATCCCCGCCGGGACAGGGAAGATGGCGGTGCGGGGGATCCCCGTCCCAACGTGCGGACCCGATGAAGGCGGCCCCGAAGGGAACCGGCGCCTCAAACCGGCTGCGCAGGGCCGCTTGCGGCGCTCAGCGCGGGAGGGACAAGAGCCACGGGTACCACCGGTGGCCGCCGGGAACCATGACTTCCCCGACAAAGCGCACCGTCACCCCGAGGAGATCGTCCGTGAGCAGGCCGAGGGCCCTGCGGGCCGTCTCCTCCGGAACGCCGCCGTAGAACGCCTCCGCCATGGCACCCGTCATGCAGGCCAGCGTGTCGCTGTCCCCTCCCAGGGAGACCGCGTTCCGCACGGCGTCCTCGTAGCTCGTCGACTCGAGGAACGCCGTGATCGCCTCGGGGACGCTGCCCTGGCAGGTGGGGTCGAACCGGTAGTGCGGCCTAATCTCCTCCAGCGTCCGCGACAGGTCGTACCCGAACGTGTCCTCCACGAACGACTTGATGGACTCCCTCGACGCGCCGCTTCTGGCCATGAACACTGCTGCCGCGGTGGCCTGCGCGCCTTTTATCCCCTCGGGGTGGTCGTGCGTGCACGAGGTGAAGTGCGCGGCCTTCTCGAGCGCTTCTTCCAGCGTGCGGGAGGCGTAGGCTGCAGGGGCGATCCTCATGGCGGCGCCGTTTCCGAAACTGTGGTAGGGCGCGGCCTGGGGATCGAGCGCCCACCGCCTGAACATGCCGCCGTACCCCGCGTTCGGGTGGCGGTGGTAATACCGCCGCATGAGGTCGGGGTAGTCGGCGCCCTCCAGGATCGCCTCGGCGAGCGCAACCGTGAGCACCGTGTCGTCTGTGAAGCGGCTCTTGGGGGTGAACAGGGGGAAATCCTTGGTCTTGATGCGTCTCCACTCGTACACCGAACCGATGACGTCCCCGGTTATCGCGCCGATCACGGCGTGCCTCCTTCGGGTTTCATCGCCCGCTCGATGGTGCCGAGGGTATCCAGGTATGCGGGGCATTCCCTCATGGACAGCGCCCTGCGCACCAGCGCCAGGGCCTCTTCGTCTTTTCCCAGGCCGTGCTTGGTGAGCGCCAGGTTGTTGAGAACGTCCGGGTCGTCCGCGTTCCTCCTGAGCGCCTCTTCGTAGTGCTTCTCTGCGGAGGCGAGGTCGCCGCTCGCGTAGGAGAGGTTGCCGAGGTTGAACCAGGGCGTCGCCCAGGATGGATCGAGCGATGCGGCCCTCAGATACTCCCGCCGGGCCCCGGCGAGGTCGCCTGTGAGCTCGTAGCTCAGGCCCAGGTCGAGGTGCTCGCGGGCGCCCAGTGGGTCGCCCATGGTCACGATCCCGAGGGCGGTGCAGGCGCAGCAGGCCCCGGCCAGGGCGAGGGCGGCAGCACGAGCAAGTATACGGAGCCCCTTTTCCGCCATATCCTCTCGAACTCCTCTTTCGGGAACACCTTGTCGGCCTCGGTCCCCGTATGGGCACGGACGCCGCCTGGGCCCCACCCGGTGACCACCACGTAGTGCGGCCTGGAGAACACCCAGAAGCCGAGGTCCACGAGCGCGACGACCGGCCTGCCTTTCCCCAGGGCGTCGATGAGGTCTTCCGAGGTGCCCTGCGCGAGGTGCGTCCGGCACCCGAGGCTGCGCGCGTAGTTCTCGAGGTCGGTCATGAGCGCGCCCCCGAGCTTTTCCGTGTAGGCGAAGTCCGCGATGGCCTTCTGGTCGACCGCAAGGCCGTAATAGGCGAGGACCGAGGCGAGCGCCGCGGGCCCGCACAGGCGGGGATCCTGCCGGATGAACGGCACCCCGTCGACGAAGGCCTGCGGCGCCTCAGCAAACAGGATGGCCAGTATGGACAGCAGGGCCGTCACGGTCGCTCATCCTGATGATGATCTCCTTGTTGAGGAGTTTCAGGATGATGATGACGAGGATCACGATGACCAAGAGGGCGATCACCACCCCGAGCCCGCTGTCGCCCCCTGCGAGCACGTCGTCGCAGGCGCGCGCGAGGGTGTGGATCTGGGTGGGGCTCATGGACGAGAGCTTGGCCTTCACTTCCTGGGCGTCCAGGCCGTACGCCCTGAGCTTTTCCTGGACGATCTTCATCTCCAGGGCCTTCTCGATGGTCTTCATGTCTTCGATGCTACGGTGCGTATTGCCCTGGGAGTCCACGGAGGGCACGAGCGAGGCGAAGGCGGGGGAGGTGGCCAAGAAGACCATGTGCAGACAGACGAGGGCGGCAAGGGTTCGGTTTCTCATGCAAACGATCATGGCTGGCTGACCTCCGCGTTTTTCACCCTGATACCCCTGCGGCGGCTGCGTGTCAACACGGCCGAGGGGTTCCCCACGCAAGCGGCCGCCCGATGCCTGCGCCGCCCCAGGCAAGGCGGCCGTCCTGCATGGCCTGCGCCCTGGGAGCCCGGCCTGAAGACTGTGCACGTCAGGAGGGCAGGGCGGTCATCTCCTCGAGCCGCTTTTTCAGGCCGTCATCGACAGCGGCGTTGGCCGTCTCGAGCACGACGCCGGGAACGCCCCCGAAGAGCTCGTAGGCCCTCGCGAGGACGGGGTCGTCCCAGACGGAGTCTGCGGGCTGCTTGGCGAACCCGTCGGAGAGGATGCCCTGGCCGAGCCCGCCCAGCCAGGTGACGACCATGCGGTTGCCTATCCAGGCGACGAAGGGACTGGTGTCCATGAAGGATCCCTTTTCGGAATCCGGCATGAGGCGCCTGTTCTCGAGGAGCCAGGCGAGCGACACCATGTCGTGCGCGACAATGGACTCGGAGGCGATCACGAGGCCGTTTTGCGGCTCCATGACATACCCCTCGTCAGGGCCGAACGTGGCGAGCACCTTGTGGCCGCAGGTGACCACGAGCCTCTGCTTCGTCCTCAGGCTTTCCACGGTGTTCCCTTCCGCGGTCTTCTGGTGGAACGTCGCCGCGTCGCGGTGGTACTCGAGGCGCGTATCGTGCCGCCAGTACCCGACCGCGGCCTTCATGCCCAGGGTGCTCCCTGCGAGCACGTGGCTGCCGCAGCGCGGCATGAGTACGATGTGCTGGACTTCCCTGAGGATGTCGGGCATCATCAGGCCGTGCTTCCAGTGTGAACCCTCGGCCGGGGCCTCCTCGTGGAAGGCGTCCCACCCCTGCTCCTCGAAGAAATGCAGCTCCGCCCCCGCGGCGAGGGCGGCACCGGCTATGCCGCACGACTCCATGAGCCTGCGCGAGCTGCCTGATATCCCTTCCCGGGTGAACCTCACGTGTTCGACCCCGGACATGTCGCCGCAGATCACCCTGCCTGCGCCCTTGTCCTTGAGGAGTTCGACCATGGCCGCCAGGGCCGCCGGGCAGGTGGTGGCCGGGTAGGGGTTCGACGAGTTGACCGCCGGCTTGACGAACACGGTGTCGCCCCTGGACAGCCAGGAAAAGTCGGTGGCCGCAAGGGCCGCCTGGCGCACCGCGACCTTCAGCTCCTCATCCGACGCCCCGGCCTTCACCCCGGCAAGGTATACCTTCTGATCGGCGCCTTTCTTGAGGGCGGCTTGCCTGTCGGGGGCGCAACGTGCAGCTCTCGCCCTCGACCCGAGCGGGCAGGCGGCCGCAACGGACACCCCGGCCAGCGCTTTCAGGAAGTCTCTCCTCTCCATGTCCCCCTCCCTTCTCCACGGTGCACGGCCGGGCCCGTCGCCTCCTTGTTCGGTGATGCGGCCCGTCTCCTGCCCGCAGTCCGTGCCCACGGTTTCTCTCGGTCCCCCGGGCCGCCCATCCGCTCATGGCCGAAAACCCGGTGTGACGGCCTCGGTCCCGTTCATGGGCGCCCGAACCCTGCCTGGTGCCCGTCGTTCAGTGCACCGCAAGGCTTCAGATGGGTCCCGAAGTCCGAGGACACGAGAGAGGCAAACATGCCCAGCCCGGCGGCAGGCTCCATCGCCTGCAGACCGGGGGCAAACGCCCCTGATGAGACCTCGGGTCTTGCCGTGGGGGCCAGGCCTCGATGCCTTGTCTCGGTATGTCGGCGACGTCCATGGTGTCGCTTCGGGCCGGGTCGCGGCGGAAACGATGGGCACGAAGAGGTGAGTGCGGGGCGTTCCCTGTGGTAAGCCAAGCTGCACCTCCGTATCGTGGCCCCATGCCGCCTCGCCCCATGGCCGTCCCGTGGCCGTATCCCGCCTGCATGGTGGACGCTCGGGCGTTTTTCGAGTCACAGGCGATCATACCGTGGGGCGGACTTGCTTTCAACAACCGATCGCGACCGGGAGACAAGGGGGACGGGCATGCCCCTTCAAGGCCCATCACGCCCTGGCCTCGTGCCTTGAGCTGCGGTGCAGGCATCCGGGGTGACAGGCGCAGCCATCATGCCCAGGGCCGGGTCGGCCTGTGGGGCAGGACCACCTGGTATCCCGGATCGTGGTGAGGGATAGCGTCGCGTCACCAAGGGCGTGCTCGAGACGGAACCGGACCATACCCTGAAAGCGAGGTTGTCTGTAGTGTACCGCTCTCGCTGGAAAGACGTGAAGGGGACGGGAACCCCGCCCCCTTCACGTCTTGGAGAGACAATCGGGATCAGTCAGGCTTTCTCCTGAGAGATACGCCGATAAGCGCCGAGAGCAGGAGGACGGCCGACAAGACCGCAGGCGCGTGCGATCCCGGGGAAGCCGACTCGATGAAGCACTTGACGCCCATGATCCTGTCGTCATCGTCTCCCTTGGAGGAGACGCCCTCGTAGGAGTCCTCCTCCTCTTCTCCAGGGAGCACCCCCAGCGATCCGTCGGCGTTGATGTTCTGCATGTAGACATTCTGGGAGTCTGGAGCCTTGACCGTGACCCGGGGGTCGACCCACACGGCGATCGCTCCCCCCGGTATCCCTGGGCCCCCGGAGGCCAGGCGGGGCCCGTATTCTATGCTTTCGCCATAGGAGACGACCACGCCCCCATCCCCCCACAGGAGCGTGCCGTGCTTGTCCACGCGCTGTGCCATGATGCACTCGTCAGGGCCTTCCCACGCGGCGATGAACCCGCCCCTTCCGTCCTCCACGGTCTTGCGTGGGTGCTGTGATACCTCTCTGAAACCATCAAGAGAGGTGAACATCACCGGGGAGCCCCACGTCTTCACCCCGGATGCGTCCACGTGCTGGGCAAACCCGGACCCATTCATTCCGTCAGGCCAGTCATACCAGGTCACGAAGGCCCCACCTTCCTCGTCCGATGCGAGGTCGATGAATGCGCCGTTGATCCACCCCATCGATGCGTCAAGCACTAACCCATCCCCCCCGTTCCAGAGAGGCTCGCCGTCCAGGCCCACCTTTTGGGCAAAGATGGTGCTATTGTCAGTGCTTACCCAAATGACGACCGCGCCGCCGTCGCTGGCGGTCACCAGCCTGGGGCAGTAGGCGTCTTCTCCCAGGTACACCGGGAGGCCGCCGTTCCAGAGCAGGTTGCCGTCGCTGTCGATGCGCTGGACAGCCAGGTTGTTGCCCCAGCCCTCTATCCACACGAGGATGGCGCCGCCTTCGCCGTCGCTCGCGATCTTCGGAGCTGACCAGACTTCGGATTCAAGAACTGGGTAGAAGACAGGATCCTCCCAGGCAAGTCTCCCGTCAGCGGTGACGCGCTGGACGTGCCCGTCAATGGACATGATGTAGGCGCCGCCCTCGCCGTCAGGGGCTATCCAGCCGTCTTCTTCGCCCTCGAGGACCAGGACCCCGTCCTCCCCCCACTGGAGGTTCCCGTCCCTGTCGATGCGCTGGGCGTAGATCCCGTCATCCGACGTCCACTCCACCACCGCGCCGCCTTGCCCGTCGGGCACCATCTCGTTCTGCCAGGCATCCCAGGTCGTGATCGTGACCCCTTCTCCCCACGTGGGGTCTCCCTGGGAGTTGTAGCGCTGCGCGTAGATGCCCAAGGGGGCGTTATCGTTCCGCCATATCACGATGAACCCGCTGCCCGAGTTGATCACCTGGGGCCTGCAGGGCGTACCGATCCCGGTCACGAGGGTGTTCACGTACGGGTCGTCGCTCCAGGCGGCGTGTGCGTCGGGTGCCACAAGGAACGACACGCACAGCGTAAGTGCCGCAAGCACGATGGTTGCCCGCACGACAAGTGTCCTGCATGCATGGCATGGCCTTCCGGGGTCTTTCCGATCCATGAATTCCTCCTCTCTCCTCCCAGGGGTTCAATACGCAATACTATCGACTGGTTCTCATGTTATCAGAGAATGCCTGGTTCATCAAGAGACGAACCGGCGGCGCGGGGAGCTCGACAGGCGGGTCTCTGGCAAGAACTGGATCCGTGATGTCCACACAGGGAGAACCTGTACGATGTGCGGGAGGTGTAAGCCTGCAAGAGACGGAGGCGGGATGCCGAGTGCCCGAGACCGGGATCGAACCGGTATGGAGCGAAGCTCCGAGGGATTTTAAGTCCCTTGCGTCTGCCAGTTCCGCCACTCGGGCATCACTGGTGGATGTAAGCAAACGGCAACGGCGTGTCAACAGGGCTGTTGACAAGGCCTGGTGGATCCGTCTGCCATGCTTGTCGAACGGCTCTGCATGCGAAGGCTTACGCTCCGTTGCGCCTGCCGGTTGGTCCAGGGTGCCGAGCCTGCTTCGGAAAAGGTCGCATCCATGCCCAAGGGGTTCGTGGGCCGGGTGGGCGACCATCCAGGTCAGGCGCGTCGAGAAACGTCGAGGCGGGGATTTCATCTGCGGGTCTCTCTCTGGATGCCGGGGACCCGTGCGAAGCGCCGAGGATGACCTCGATGATGCAGGTGGTCGGCCCGGCGCAGTGAAGAAGAGGACGCGCACACTGGGCCGGCGCCGCAGAGTGCCTTTCCGGAGGGAACGAAGAGGGGGCGTCTTCCCCGATCCACCTCCAGCAGTGGGCCTGAACCGTCTGTGAGGAGAAGGCTGCGCCGGACCATGTCGACCCCGGCGACTCTTTGTGAGGCCCGACCCTGTGAATGCCGTCGAGAGGCCGGTCTCGGCCTGGAGCCACGAGAGACCGGAGGTGTCGAGCGGTCTCGGCGTTGCCTGAGCGGGATGTCGTGCACCCTCGAGGTGTCGGGTTGCACGAAACTGTGGTAAGGATTTGTGGGGTGTTATAGGAAAAGGGCTTACGTGACCGGAAACCCTTCCGATGGAGTGGATGGAGGGCGAAGGAAGCGGGAGCGAAGGGGATGCCGGTTTTTGCCTGAGACGTGCGAGCACGAAAGGAGCGAATCATGGTCAGGGTTACCTGCCTGGGGTCTGCAGGGGGCGTCACCGGGGCGAATTTCCTCGTGGAGACCCCCTCGGGGGTGAAGGTCCTCGTCGACTGCGGTCTCTTCCAGGGCGGCAGGCGGATGGAGATGCGCAACTGGCGCGAGTGGGACTTCGAACCGGACAGGGTCGCGGCCCTCTTGCTCACCCATGCCCACATCGACCACAGCGGCCGCATCCCGAAGCTCGTGAGAGACGGTTTCAAGGGATGGATCCTCGCCACAGGCCCGACGGTGGAGCTCTGTTCCATCATGCTCCTGGACGCGGCCCATATCCAGGAGGTCGACGCCGCCTGGCAGACCAGGAAGAACAGGAGGCGGGCGCAAGAAGGGGTCGCGCCCCTGTACACGACCGCGGACGCCGAGGACAGCCTGAGATGCTTCGTGACCGTGGAAGAAGACGAGCCCGTCGACGTGGCGCCCGGCATGAGGGCGCGCTTCCGCAACGCGGGCCACATCCTGGGATCGGCCATCCTCGAGCTCTGGGTCAGGGAGAACGACCATGAGATCAAGATCGTGTTCTCGGGCGACCTGGGGAAGTCCAACAAGCTCATCCTCAAGGACCCTGCAGAGATCTTCAACGCAGACTACCTCTTCGTGGAATCGACCTACGGGGACCGTCTCCACAAGTCGCTCGAGGAGAGTAAGGCCGAGCTCATCGAGGCGATCCGGCACGCGTACGACAACAGGGAGAAGGTCATCATCCCCGCGTTCGCGGTGGAGAGGACCCAGGAGCTCATCTACATCCTGAGCGAGTTCGCCAGGAACAAGATCCTGCCGGACATGCCCGTGTACATAGACAGCCCGCTCGCCATCAAGGCCACGGAGATCTTCAGGAGGAACAAGGAACACTACGACGAGGAGGCCATGGCCGTCGTCAACGGCGGGGCCGATCCCTTCTCGCTCCCGAACCTGCGCTACAGCGAGACCACCGAGGATTCCATGGCCATAAACCGCCGCGAGGGCCCGGCCATAGTGATAGCCGGAAACGGCATGTGCACCGCGGGCAGGATCAGGCATCACCTCAAGCACAACCTGTGGCGGGAAGGTGCGAGCATCGTCATCGTGGGATACCAGGCCAACGGGTCCACGGGGAGGAAGATCGTTGAGGGCCACAAGACGGTCAGGATCTTCGGCGAGGACGTGGCCGTGAAGGCAAGGGTCTTCACCATCGGCGGCTTCTCCGCCCATGCCGACCGGGACGACCTCCTTGCCTGGGTCTCGAACTTTGCGGAGAGCATGCCACGCGTGTTCGTGGTCCACGGCGAGCCGGCGGTGGCCGATGCGTTCGCGAGGCTCGTGACCGAACGCACCGGCATGGCGACCCATGTCCCCAGGTGGCGGGAGAGGCTCGTGCTGAAGGCGCGCGAGTTCACGAGCGAGGTCCCCGCCCGGGAAGAGGGGCTCGCCGACATGAGATCCGACATGCTCGCCGTGATCTCCGACGTGGAGAGGCGGCTGGCCCAGCTGAGGGTGAAGATAGACCAGCCTGCCTACCTCGGCCGGATAACGGAGGACGAGGTGGACAGGCTGCGCTACATCGAGGAGGAGCTCGGTGAGATCCTCGCCTGAGAGGGCCGTCCCGTCCCGGGCGAAGGTCGCCTGGACGCGGCATGGTGCACGAGGTCCTAGGCGTCCGTGGTCTGCGTGGTCGGTATCATGGTGGACGAAGGGGGTGAATCTCCGTGATCTGGCCTGCATCTCGCTGGGGATCCGAGAAAGAGGAAGCAGAGACCATCCGAGGGTGCGACGGTCGCACGGAGAGGACCGGGTGGGTGGGTCGGCCGCATCGTTCGTGTACGCAAAGACCCGATGGTTTTTCTTTGGTTCATGACAACTTTAGGGGGTTAGATCGTAACATTTTGAGGAGCAGTTTGTACACATCTTCGTTGCGGTGGTTGAACCTGAACTCGGTCTCTTTCAGATGGAGATAGAAGGTACTCTTGCTCATGCCTCGAAACTT
>JAKPDW010000047.1 GCA_029552245.1 Deltaproteobacteria bacterium | reverse complement strand
AACACGCCCCGTCATTACCCTTCCTCTTACTCATCAACGGTCCTCCTTCGGTTAGAGTTTTTTACCCAAAATCCTTCTCTCCGAATGGAGGACCTTTTTCAATGACAAACCAGAAAGTGCGAAAAATATTTTACGTTATCGACGATGGAGGACATGCCGGTGTAAATCGTCATCGTAAACGAGGCCGGAAATTGTCATGAGGAATGAGGCCACGCTCATTCATTTTCATGGGGAAGTGTATTCGAGGGAGAAGTTTGAGAAGAGAGGCAAGGGCCTGGTGGGCACCCCCCCAGGGCGCGACGATCGAGGGCATGCCGGGTTTCTCGACGGGACCGGGGCGACACCACGACCATCGAAGGCGACACCCGGACCATTGATGGGATTGAAAGTGTGGGTGGTCCCAAGGGGACCACGCCGGGCAGCGATCCTCTCCATCTTCTCGACAAAGAACGGAGCAAGGGTGTGGGTCATCCCGGGGGGACCACACCCCGGGCGTGCCCTCTCTTCACTCCCTTCGCGCCTCCCTCCCGTAAGAGGTACGCCGGGTGTAAGGCAATCATACGTGGGGAGGCAAGACAATGCTTGACAACACAAAGATTTTCTAATATTTTCTTCTACAATATGGTAGACGAAACTACGAGGCCTTCGTCCCTGCGCAGGGGTGCGTGATGGATACCGAACAGGTGATCCTGGGCCTGCTCATGTCGGGGCCCAAGAGCGGCTACAAGATCAAGAACATCACGGGAAGGCTCATGATGGCCTATAACCTGAGCCTGAACCAGATCTACCCCGCGCTCAGGAAGCTCGAGGCTGCGAACCTCGTGAAGAAAGAGGTGGTCATCCAGACGGGCAAGCCGAACATGCATGTCTACGGCCTCACCCCCCTGGGGAGGGAGGCGTTTTACCAGGCGATCACGGCGCCGCCCGTCCCCATCGACTACCAGCTGGACTTCCTCACCAGGGCGTTCTTCTTCAGGTTCCTCGGCGAAGAGGAGGTCGTCCGGCAGTTCGAGCAGGAGATCTCCTCGCTCGAGGAGCAGCTCGAGGATCTCGAGCAGATAAGGCCCGAGGTCGAGGCAAGGGGAGAGGAGGACGGCCTCTTCATCTTCTCGACCATCGTGGATCTCATTCAGACCCTCAGGGACAGGTACACAGGGGAACTGGCCCGGAGGAAAAAGAGGCTCGCCGGGAAAGGTGATGGCATGACCTAGCAAGGCTTCCGGCAGGGAATTGAGAGCACGCAACGAGAAAGGAGCATCCATGGACAAGTTCTTCAATCCCACCTCGGTCGTCGTCATAGGCGCTTCGAACTCGCCCTTCAACCTGGGCGCAACCATCTGCAGGGCCTTGAACGAATTCTCGCCGTACCCCGGGAAGGTCTACGCGGTCAACCGCAAGGGGGAGGACGTCCACGGGTGCCCAGGTTTCACGAGGGTCACCGACATACCGGACAACGTGGACCTGGCTGTCGTCATCGCGCCGTCTGCGGTCGTGCCCGCCTTCCTCGAACAGTGCGGGGAAAAGGGGATCCGCCACGTCGTGATCGAGAGCTCGGGGTTCTCGGAGGCAGGCGAGCAGGGCAAGGCCCTCCAGGGCAAGATCGACGGGATTCGATCGCGCTACGGGATCAGGGTCATGGGCCCCAACTGCCTCGGCGTGCTCAACACCGAGAACAAGTTCTGCTGCTTCTACGGTATCCAGAAGGAAGACTTCGAGATCTTCGCCGGGGAGTCAGGCGAGGTGTCGTACATCATCCAGAGCGGCGGCATCGTGGTCATCGTGCTCGAATCCTTCAGGACGGACGTGGTCAAGGCCGCGAAGATCGTGAGCATCGGGAACAAGAGCGACATCGACGAGGCCGACATGCTCGAGTACTTCGAGAACGACCCCAAGACGAAGGTGATCGGCATGTACATCGAGAACGTGACGAAGGGCCGGAAGTTTCTCGAGACGGCGCGCAGGGTCACCAAGCCGGTCCTCGTCTTCAAGGTCGGAAGGACCCAGGAGGGGGTCAGGGCCGCCCTGTCCCACACCGCAGGCATGGCCAACAACGACCTCATCTTCGACGCCGCCTGCCGCCAGGCGGGAATCATCCGCGTGCACTCGGTGGCCGAGCTGCACGCCCTGCCCAAGATCTTCACGCACATGCCACCGCTCAAGGGGCCGAGGATCGCCGTGTTCACCAACTCGGGCGCCTTCGGGGGGATCACTGCGGATCTCCTCGTCCAGTCGGGCCTCAGCATGGCGCGCCTCTCCCCCGAGACGCAGGAACGCCTTGCACGCACCGGCCAGATCTTCAACGTGAAGAACCCCATCGACCTCGGGCCTGCGCTGTCCATGCAGACCTTCCTCGAGATCTTCGACATCCTGCTGTCCTCGGGCGAGGTGGACGGGCTGCTGCCCGTGCCGAGCCTATGGCACCCCATGGTGATCGATGCGGTCATGGAGCTCGTGAAGAAGTGCCACGAGTACGGCAAGCCCGCTGCGATCTACACGCCGAACGCGGTGGCCAAGACCATTTCCTACAGGAGCACGTACGGCGTCCCCCTGTTCGAGTCACCCGAGGAGGCGGTGAGGGCGCTCGCCGTCTCGTACAGGCATCACCGCGCCTGCGTGGTCAAGGAGGAGGCGAAGAGGATGCAGCCCCATGCGCACGGCATGTCGGCGCCGTCGAGGGAGCTCCTCGAGGAGAGCGCCTGAGCATGACCCCTGCCGTCTCCTGCTCGGAAGCCGTCGGGAGACCCTGAGGCGGTGCCAGAGAGCGACGTGACGCCGCTCTCTGGCCGGACCCACGACAGGCGGCCACCCTGTTTATCGCATCGCGGCGCCTGTGCGAACCGGCGCGCACCAGGGGCGGCGGTATCCGGCCCTCCACCATAGTACCGGTGCCGGCGGCTGGAGCGCCTGCACGCCGCCTAGGTCTCCCGCTCTCCTTGCGCCCTGCAGGGGGAGAACCCCTTGAGCCCTTGCCGGGATGCACGCCGGATGTGCGCCGGATCGAGACCCGCCCCCCGTGCGTGCAGTCTGCGCCCCCGCCGGCACCGCTGAACAAGGACACATACGACCCGCCCCCGTGCGCGCAGCCTGCTCAAGTTTCTCCTCGAACCTGACGAAGAGGATCGTGAGGACTTGTATCCACCCTGATGCACAAGGGGACACATGCCGTGAAGGAAAAGAGGCGTTACACGCGGAAGCCGCTCAAGGTCGAGGCCAGGTACCACGACAAGAAGGGCACGGTGTTGAAGGGCATTGTCAGGAACGTGAGCATGGGAGGGATCTACATCGAGACGTCCAGACCCCTCGAGCGCGGTGAGACGATCCGGTTGAGCCTCGATGCCGTCGACCTGGGAAAGGTCATCGACGTGGAGGGCAGGGTCGTGCGGTCCGAGGCCGAAAGGGGAATGGGCATCGAGTTCACGGACCATGACAACAAGGACATAAAAAAGCTCATCAGCACCATACGCAAGCTGGAACAGGCATCCCTGCTCGCCCTCAGCAGGGCGGCCATGGAAGCGTTCTGACACGGGCCTTTCCCAGCCATACCACGACCGCACTCACGACCTTCGACAGGTAAGGTCGTGCCGTCTCGAAAGCCAGCATGAACACCGGGACGTTTCCCTCGGGGAAACGCCCCGGTGCATGTCTCGGCCTTGAGCATACTATCCGGGAGGAAGGTGTCGCCGGCCGGCCCAGAGGCCAGAAGGGTGCGGCTTTCAGCCCTGACACCCGCCTTCGGCCAGTTCACATCTCCGAGAGGAGCCTCTTGGCCCAGTCCGCGAAGTACTTGTCGCTGGACTGGGACGCCTTCTGCAGCAGGACCTTCGCCTCGTCCTTGTCGCCGGTCTTCAGCAGGACCTCGGCCAGGAACACCTGGCCCTCGGGGTCGTTGGGGAAGGACTTCTGGAACTCCCTGAGGTGCTGGAGCGAGAGCTTCTTGTCCTGCAAGGGCCATGGGAGCACGAACCAGAACCGACCCAGGGCCTTCATGGGGCCGCCGTCGACGTACATCTTGTTCAGCTGGTAGGATTTCTCGAAGCTCTTCTGGGTTTTGTCCTTCAGGCCCTCCTTGAGGGCAGTGAGCACGCTCACGGCGTCAGAGTAGTTGCCCACGGAACAGCCGAACCAGAAATTCCCCTCCACGCCGTTCGGGTTCAATGCTATCGCCTTCTCGCCATACTTCATGCCGAGCTTGCCGTATTCCTTGCAGATGCTCTTCCAGTTCGCGACATTCTTCTTCTTCGCCTCGTTGGCGTACTCCCTGTACGACCGGGCCGCCTTCCACGCGGCCTCGTAGCTCTTCGGATCTGCCTCGAGCGCCTTGGCGAAGGCGTCACCGGATTCCTTGTACGCCTCGTACGACGTCTTGCCCTTCTCGTAGAGTGCATTGCCATCTGCCAGGAAATCCGCAGACCATGCCCATGATGCCATGACCGACAGCACAAACGCTGCAACCGCGAGCCTCAGAACTCTCCTCATGTCAATTCCTCCTTGCGGGAAATGGGGTACCACAGAGACACTACCACCAGAGCCCAGCCCGATCAACAGGTTCGTCTCCCGGGATCGGCCGGGGCCTCTGAGGGCTTGCGGGGCGACGTTCATCCCGGAACACCGGGTTCCCTGCGGCCTGTTCATGTCGAGACCCCCGAACACGAGGATGCCCCCCCGCACAAAAAAGGAGGCGGGGCCGTCGTGTGCCACATGAAGAGGCCACGAGGATGCCCCCCTCGCGCAGGAAAGGAACATCCTAAGCAGTGGTTCTTTACCACGGGAGACCGGATGCCCCCCTCGCGCAGGAAAGGAGGCACTGGCGCAGAAGAAGCGTTATTACAAGGATGCCCTCCTTACGCAGGAAAGGCACGAGACGCGACCTCGAGGCTCCTCGCCTCGCCCATGAGGGGCATGGGGCGCTGTCCGAGGACAGCGTGGTGAGGTTGGACACATCGCCTCGCCCGTACGGGGCAATGGTAGACCGGGGGATCCGCAGGCCGCCGCCCGAGTCCTTCTCCTCGCCCATGAGGGACAATGAGGCCGAACCCGCCCCGGGAGACCCTTCTCCCCCGGTCTCCAGGGCCACCCCGTGGGCGAACGCGAAGAGCCCGATGCTCATGGAATCTCCGTGGTGCAGGCACGAAACGGGTTGTGCCTGAAGATCCAACTATCCAGAGTGACTGGAGGTTCATCGGGACCACGCCGGGCGTCGTCATCAAGCCTTGCCAAAGAGAGCGTTCGGCATTATAGACAAGGGTGATGCCCTACGACGAGGCCATCTCGAACTACCCGTCCGTCAAAGGCCTTTCCTTGGAACTTCCCTTCCTGAAGTTCAGGTACCTCAAGTATACAGGCACGAGGCAGGCGTTCGCCGTCAACGAGCCCGATCCCGCCGTCGCGTCCGCCCCATCCCGGGCTGCAGCGGTGTCGAGAGCGCCCGAGGCGCGTCTCGTCTTCAGGCAGGAGGCACCGGTCACGACCATGGGCATGGACCCCTTGGTCTCGTTCGCCTCCGTCATCCACGAGCTGGCGTTCGGCAGGGTGTCCCCGGAAGGCGATGAGGCTCCCTCAGGCGTCTATCCACAGGCAGCCCACTCACCAGGCCGCTCGATAGACTTCGTCGTATAGGGGAAGGTGATGGTAGGAGTCGTCTCGGATCCCGTCTTCATGAACCACGACACCGGCGGTTACCACCCCGAGTCGCCCATGAGGGTGCACTACGTGCACACGGTCTTCGAGCCGGGAGACCCGGGCATCCTCATGGTCGACCCGGTCAGGGCGGACGAGTCGGACATCAGGCTCGTGCACTCGAAGGGGCACCTGGACAGGGTGAGGCGCGCATGCGTCCCGGGCAGGTACGTGAGCCTCGACCCGGACACGGTCTGCTCCAAGGACTCGTTCGACATCGCGCTTTTGGCCGCGGGCTCCTTGATCAGGCTCGTGGAGATGGCCGTGGCGGGAGAGATCGATTGCGCCTTCGCCTCCGTCAGGCCGCCCGGTCACCACGCCACCCCGAACGAGGCGATGGGCTTCTGCCTGTTCAACAACGTGGCTGTCGCGGCCGAGAAGGCGATCGCGTCTCTGGGCGTCACCCGTGTGCTCATCGTGGATTTCGACGTCCACCACGGCAACGGCACCCAGGATTGTTTCTACTCCAGGAAGGACGTGCTCTATTTCTCTTCGCACCAGTATCCCTTCTACCCGGGCACGGGCGGCATGCATGAAACCGGGGCCGAAGGGGCCCGGGGGTACACGGTCAACTGTCCCCTCGGCGCCCGCAAGGGCGACGGGGAGTTCATGGCGCTCTACGAGAGGGTGCTCCTTCCGGTCATGAGGGCCTTCGAGCCCGGCCTCGTCCTCGTCTCCGCCGGCTTCGACGCCCACGCCATGGATCCCATCGGGGGCATGCAGCTCTCATCGAGGGGCTTCGCCGCGCTCGCCGGTCTCATCCTCGAGAACGCAAGGCAGGCGGGTGCGCCCGTGGTGTTCTCGCTGGAGGGGGGGTACAACCTCGACGCACTGCGTGATTCCGTCCGGGAAGTGGTTGAGGTTATGAAGGGAGGGCAAGCCCCAAAAGTGAGGCCTTCTGGCTTCAGGGAGCTCGACGACATCTGCGAGGTACAGGCGCGGTACTGGCCCGTCTGAGACCTCGCGGGCTCAAGTTTGGTGCACGCCATGCCGAAAGGCCCGGTATGCTCGATGAACGAACCATAGAATCGCTGGAGGTTCGCGAATTCAAGCCCGGTGAGATCATCGTCAAGGAGGGTGACCCCTCCGACCGCTTCTTCGCGATACTCACCGGCGAGGTGCAGATATCGCAGCTCGACAAGCCCATACGCATCCTCACCGAGCGCGATGTCTTCGGCCTCGAGAACTACTACAGGGGTGTGCCGTACACGACCACGGCGAAGGCCACCCGCACCTCGCGCATCGCAGCCTACGAGTCGGAACTCATCGACGAGATCGCCTACGAAAAGCCCGCCCTCGCCGCCATGATCATGCGGTCCGCCTTCCTTCAACTCGAACAGACCACCTCGGTCGCAGAGGCGAACATCACGTACAAGGATACCATCAACCTGGACATCCGCGAGTACAAGGACGGCGAGGTCATCATCGAGGAAGGCACGACGGGTACCGAGATCTTCAGGCTCTACCAGACCGAGGGTGGTCTCGAGGTGCTCAAGAAGGGGGTCCGCATCGGGCTCATCAGCAAGCCCGGCGAGTATTTCGGCGAGATGAGCTTCATCCTCAACGAGCCCCGAAGCGCCACGATCCGTTCCCTGGGCACGAGCCTCGTCGAGGTCATCCCCGTGGCGGAAGGCGGTATCGAGGGCATCATCAGCGAGAATCCGGAGATCGCCAACCGCATCATCACCACCCTTGCAGCGAGGCTCAGGGAGGCGAACCTCCTCCTCGTGAAGTGACACGTTAACACCCCGGTCTCCAAGCCGAGGCGGTTCTTCTTTGGGATCGCTCCAGGAATCACCCCTGCAGGCCGAAAGCCTTCTCGCCATGCCCCTGCCACCTGCCCGCAGATCGCTGCAGCGCCGGGAATAGCCCCCGCTGACGGTAACCCCTCACGTCTCTTGAAGGGCACAGGTCTGTGAGATGAGGCTTGTCTATACTCGGGAAGCCGCAGACCGAAAGCCCCTCATGTCTCTGGAAGGGCCGCCCCGATCCGCGTGGGAGCGTCTCAGGGGGGCAACACTTCAGGTTTCCGGCCCGTCCGGGTCGCCGGGCGGCCTCCGACGGTTTCCGGCGGGGCTGTCGTCCCTCGCCCCGGCTCCCCCTTCACTTGGGGTCTGACCGGCCCGACTGGCCGCCCCAGCGCGTCACGAGGCGCCTCAGTTCGACAACGGCCTCTGCGGCCTTTCGCCTGCCTTCCTCCATGGCGAGCGCGCTCTTGTTGAACTCGAGCGCGGCTATGTCCACGACGTCGGGCTCGATGAGGATGTCCGGGGGTTCGTACTTGAGCATGAGGCGGTTCTTCTGGTACTGCTGGATGTTCATCACGTTCAGGATGATATCGACGATGCTCATCCGCCACTTCTCGGCGGGCCTCACGGTGGCGAGCTCCTTGATCCCGTCGAGGAAGGTCGCTTTCTCGTCGATGGTCTCCCTGAGCCATTTCACGATGTCGGAGTTGAGGATGGCACCCCTGTTTTCGGCCGTGAGCCTTTCCGCGAGGGCACGGGGCAGCGCCTTGAGAACCTCCCCCGTGGACGGTATCTGGGACTTGACGAGCCCTATGACGCGCTCGATCATGCCCGATGCGAGGTCATCGTCCAGGGAGCGGGCGCTTCTCTCCGCCTCCACGATCTTGCGCCTGTTCGCCTGCGAGTACCTGGTGGTCATGCGCGGGTGGAGGTTGCACGCGATCACGATGTCCGGGGCGTAATTCCTGAGGATGTCGATGGGGAGCGGGTCCGATACGCCGCCGTCGGTGAGCAGCCTCCCCATGTGGACGACGGGCCTGAAGATCCCGGGTATGGCGATGCTCGCCATGACCGCGTCCGCCAGGGGGCCCGAGTCTATGGCCACGGTCTCCCCCGTGAGAAGGTCCGTGGCCACCGCGGCGAACTTCACGGGCAGGTCCTCTATGGCCGCATCCCCCAGGAGTTCTCTCAAAAACGCACGGGCCCTGTTCCCGGCGAGGAGACCCGAGTACGGGAACACCGGGTCGACGTAGAGGCCCAGGGACTTGATGAACGACATGTCCGAGATGAGCGACGCGAACTCGTCCAGTTTCCCCGCCGCGAAGACGGCGCCCACGGCCGCACCGGCGCTCGACCCCACGATCACCTCCGGCCGGAACCCTTCGCCTGCGAGGACGTCCAGGACCCCCACGTGGGCCCCGCCCATGGCACCGCCGCTGTCCAGGGCTATCCCTATGCGGGGTCGACTCCTCTTCATGGGGCGAATGCTAACCGAAACGCCACCCGCCTGCAACCGTGGGCGGTATGTCAAGAATCACCCGCGGATTCCCGAACAGAACACCATGAACGTGTGGTGGTTGTCGAAGAACGATCCACCGGAAGGGGTCGATTTCGCGCGCGCCACCGCCCTGAGCCAGACGGGAAAGGGCGATCTCGTCTTCGTGGAAGGCCCCAGGGCGCCGCGGGCCAGGGACGCTTCCGGCAGGAGGATGTACCTCGTCTGCGACGGGAACCCCCCTGCCAGGATCCCCCGCCACGTCATGGGCGTGCTTCCCAAGGACGCCTCGGTGCTCAACGCCATGGCGCAGCTCTACCGCGAGATGAGGCAGTCGTTCGAACTGGGGGACATGCTCATCACGTCGCTCGGCGAGAAGGATCAGCAGATCAAGCACAACCGCAGGCAGCTGCTCGCGAACAGCAGGCGGTACAACGCCATCGTACAGAACGCGAACGATATCATCTTCATCGTCGGGCGCACCGGCAGGATCACCTTCTGCAACGAGAAGTTCACGCGGTGCCTCGCCGTCGGCGGGACCTCGCCGGTGGGGACCAGTATCACGCGATATGCGGTGGAGGAGGATAGAAGCGAGCTGGGAAAGGCCCTCGCCAGGGGGTTCGACGAGTGCGCGCCCGTCCGCCTCGAGGTGCGGATGCCGCTTGCGTCCGGCAGGGTGGGGATACTGTCGCTGCTGTTCACCCCGCTCGTGGAAGAGGGGCGCGCGTATGCCTTGTCCGTCATCGGGCGTGACGTCACGGAGCTGAGGGCGATGCAGAAGAGGCTCGCCATACAGGCCGGAGACCTGAGCCAGATGATGAACGGGCTCGCACACGAGCTGAGAAACCCCCTCACCGTGATCGGCGCCTACGTGCGAAGGCTCGTGAGATCGCCCGGGGAAGACAAGAGGAAGTGGGACGAGGCCCTCTCGGGCATCTACTCCTCCATAGGACGCATCGAGGCCATGATCGAGCGGGTCGAGGCGTACGAGAGGCTCGTCGGCATGGATGCCGCGTGTGTGCCCCTCGACCTCGAGAAGCTGGTGACCTCGACCGTGGCGGAGGCGGGGGCCGGGATTCCCGTGGAGGTCGACGTGCAGCCGGACGTCCGGGCCCTCGGGGACGAGGAACACGTGCGGACCGCGCTCGTGAGGATACTGGAGAACGCCCTCCAGACGTCGACGCCGAAGGTGGTCGTGAAGGTGTGGCGCGACGATGCCTACGCGTACGTCTCGGTCCGCGACTTCGGGCCAGGGGTGAAGGACAAGGTGCAGACCATCCTTTCCCCGTTCTATTCCACGGACCCGATGAAGATCGGCCTCGGCCTCACCGAGGCGCGCATCGCCATGGTCAAGATCAGGGGGGATCTCGAGGTCGTAAGGCAGGCGGGCCCGGGGGCGGTGTTCACGCTCAAGCTCCTCCTCGACATGAGGAAGTCGGAACGGTCTTGAGAACACCGCGGCCGATCGCGACGGGGGGGCCACGGGCCTTGCGCCGGGTGAACCTGATCGGGTATCATCGCCGGGAAGGGGTCTGAAGCCTGCGGCCGCGCTTTCTCGAGCATCGGGGCCTGGCCCCGGACCACCGTAGCGTCTCTGCCGGGGGGTGTCATGGGCGAATACGAGAAGGTTGCACGCGGCGTCTACCAGGTGGGGGGATCCGACCTGAGCGACCCATCGGACGCGGCGATCTATGTCGTGGAGGACGGGTCACACCTGGCAATGATCGATTGCGGGGCCGGCATGGCCCCCTGCTCCATCGTGGAGAACATCGAGGAGGCGGGCCTGGACCCGCGGACCATCGAGACGCTCATCCTCACGCACTGCCACGTGGACCACATCGGGTCGGTCTCGTTCTTCCGCGAGAGATACGGGTGCACGGTCGTGGCCCACGACCTCGACGCCGACCCCATCGAGCGGGGGGACCCGGGGCCCACCGCGGCCGGGTGGTACGGTGTCAAGCTGCCGAGGGTCAAGGTGGACAGGAGGCTGTACGCCGGGTCCGAGGTGGTCCTCGTGGGCGAAACCGAACTCCATTGCCTGCACACCCCCGGGCATACGCCCGGCTCCGTCTCGGTCTACCTGGACCGCGACGGCACGCGCATCCTGTTCGGACAGGACATCCACGGCCCGTTCAGCACCGAGTTCGGCTCGGACATGACCGCCTGGAGGGCCTCCATGGAAGCGCTGCTCGCCCTCGGCGCGGACATTCTGTGCGAGGGCCATTTCGGCATCTACGCGCCAAGGGAGCGCGTGGAGAGATACATCAGGGGCTACCTCGACCGGTATGCAAGGCGGTGGTGAGGCCGCCTGCGATGAACCATGGGCGGGGTCGCCCCAAGGCCGGGACGGACGGCGGCCTCTCCCCGGGCATGTGCGCGTGGGGATGAAAAACCGGGATCGCCCGGAGACACGGTGCAGCCCCCGGGCAGCATCCAGGTTCACGCCTGCCGCACGAGGCGCATCAGGGCTTGACTGCAGGCGAGCTTTCAGTGTATCGCGCATACCCATTGCGTCCGTCTGCGAGCAGGGTGCAGAATGAAGAAAGTCAAGATCCAGGGGGATATGCCATGGCGCGGTCGTACAACATAGCCGTCATCCCGGGGGACGGGACGGGGCCCGAGGTCGTGGCCGAGGGGATCAAGGTCCTCGAGGCGGTCGGCGCTGCGGAAGGGATCTCTTTCGATTTCACAACCTACGACTTCGGGGGTGAACGATACCTCAAGACCGGCGAGACGCTGCCCGACTCGGCGCTGGAGGAGCTCAGGAAGTTCGACGCCATCTATCTGGGCGCCATAGGCCACCCGGACGTGAAGCCGGGGATCCTCGAGAAGGGGATCCTCCTGAGGATCCGCTTCGAGCTGGACCAGTACATCAACCTCAGGCCGGTGAAACTCTACCCGAACGTGGAGACGCCGCTTAGGGACAAGGGTCCCGAGCACATCGACTACGTGGTGGTGAGGGAGAACTCGGGGGGCGTCTATACCGGGTGCGGGGGTGTCACCATGAAGGGGACGCCGAACGAGGTGGCCGTCCAGGAGATGGTCTACTCGCGCTTCCAGGTCGACAGGTGCCTGCGCTACGCGTTCGAGTACACGCGAAGGCGGAACAGGAGGAAGACCCTCGCCCTCGTGGGGAAGACCAACGTGCTCACCTACGTCTTCGATCTCTGGGAGCGCGCCTTCCACGAGATCGGGAGCAAGGACTATCCCGACATCACGAGGGAGTACTACCACGTGGACGCCACGTGCATGTGGATGGTCAAGAACCCGGAGT
This sequence comes from Deltaproteobacteria bacterium, assembly GCA_029552245.1. GTDB lineage: Bacteria > Desulfobacterota > Desulfomonilia > UBA1062 > UBA1062 > MWEI01. The sequence continues at coordinate 111,910 of JAKPDW010000047.1, read as the reverse complement.
GGTTCGACGTGATCGTCACGGAGAACATGTTCGGAGACATCATCACCGACCTGGGCGCCATCACCCAGGGCGGCATGGGCATAGCGGCGGGCGGCAATATCAACCCTGAGGGCGTCTCGATGTTCGAGCCCATAGGCGGTTCCGCACCCAAGTACACCGGGATGAACGTCATCAACCCCCTCGCCGCCATCGCAGCCGCCCAGATGATGCTCGAGACCCTCAGCGAAAACCGGGCTGCCGCGCGCATCGAGAAGGGTATCGTGAAGGCCCTCGAGAGGGACATACAGTCCCTGGCCGCCGGGAAGATGGGGCTCGGGACGAGAGAGGTGGGGGACAAGGTCGCCGCCTACGCAGCCGAGTGAGCCTCGGGGTCGGGGTGACCCGCCCGCCTTGTGTCACTGGGATGAGTCGAAGAGGGCGTCCGCATACGTGAGGGCGTCCATGTAGATGGCCGGGAGATCCTCCTCGTCGATGCCCAGCTCGTTCGAAGTCCGTCCGGACTCTTCCCACAAACCCCGCTCGTACCCCTCCACGAGCTCGATGTAGGGTGCGAGCGGGCCTGTACGGTCCCCCAGCGCATCCTTGATCTCGCCCGCCAGCGGGAGGCGTTCGAGCACGCTCTTCATGTCCGAGTCCAGGATGGCGTCGATGTGGGAGAACAGGCCCATCATGAAGAGCTCGGAGGGGTCCACCCGTGATCCACCCTTCTTGCCTGCGAGCTCGCACATCCGCGCCCTCAAGATCGAGCTCTTGATGAGTTCGTCGGGTTTGTCCTGCCCCAGTTCGGCAAGGAGGATGATGGAGATAAAGGCCCGTATGCCCTTCTCCCCGAGCATGACGATCGCCTGGCGTATGGAGGTGATGGGCGAGACCCTCCTGAAGAACGGGGAGTTGAGGTACCTCAGGAGCTTGTACGACACGCCCACGTCCTGTTCTATGAGTGACTTCAGCCTGCCGACATCGTAATCGCTCTGCTGGGCTTCGCCCATGATCCTCAGCAGGTTCATCTTGAGGGCAGGGATGTCGGTGTCCTTGATGATCTCTGGCTTGCTGAAGAAGTAGCCCTGGAAGAGCGAGAACCCGAGGCCGATGGCTCTTTCGAAGTCGGCGTGCGTCTCCACCTTCTCGGCCAGCACCCGCTTGCCCCTGGACAGCATGTCGCCGGCAATGGTGCGTATCTCTTCGGGGGTCGAGTGCACGAAATCCACCTTGACGATGTGGCAGAGATCGACGAGCGGCCCCACGCCGTCTCGGTACGAGAAGTCGTCGAGGGCCACCGTGTACCCCTTCGAGGCGATCTCCCTCAGGCTCTCCACGACCTCGGCATCGGCGTTCACGTTCTCGAGGACCTCCACGGTGGTGGTCTCGGGCGGGAACATGAGAGGGATCTTTCTCAGCACCAGGTTCCTGGGAAAGTTGATGTACGCCTGGCGGCCCGCCGCTATCCTGTCTATGCCCGTGGTGAAGAAGGTGCCGGACAGGACGCGCGAAGTGGCCGTGTCACCGTCTATGCCGGGGAAGTAGTTTTCCATGCCCCCCCTGAACAGGAGCTCGTAGCCGACCACCTTCCTGGTCCGCGAAAAGATGGGCTGACGTGCAATATAAATATCCACGAAAACATGTATCGGCCGACGAGTCTCGCGGCATTACGGCACCGCATATCGCCTTGTACTCTCGGGTTTTTTCATGACAGGCCGGCCGATCGCGCGTCGCCATCGGCCAGGAGACATGCTCCCGGCGTGGCAGGGGGCCTGGGTGTCGGCGCCTGCGTGCCCGGTGCTCAAGGCCGGGATGAGACCGCACGGCGGCAAGGACCGCCTTGGGGCCTCGACGGGTACGCTCGCTCCCTGAAGGGGGGGATGGACGTGGGAAGGGGGTCTTACGCGATGATGCGTGCCTGCACTGTTCACGGCGATCGGTTGACGCATATGCCTCGTCCCTGTGTGTCGTCCACGCGGCATCCTTCCCATACCCGCCCCCTCCCATGTTTCGTAAGGCAAAGACGGCGTCCCCCGGGCCGGTCATGTACCCCTTGCACGGGTGGAGACCTTGGGGAGGCCTTCGTGCCAGAACGCTCCATGCACCCTGCCCCACGATCGTGTGCATGATGACACCGGAAGAGGAACATGACGGGAAGACGGCCGCTGTCTAATCTGCGGGTATGGGAGGCCTGTGACGCATGGGGGTGGCTTCGTTCCTCGGGTGGTGCACGGCCGCGGCCGTCCTGTCGACACTCATGAACTTCGTGCTGAAGCAGGTGAGCCGGGACTACGTCAAGGCGATATCCGCAAGAAGGCCCTCGTTCGCGTCCGCGTATCGGAACCTGGTCCGCCTCGTGGTGCGCACGCACCCCGTTTTCGGGTTCGCGGCCCTTGCAGCGGCTCTCGCCCACGTATCGTACGCCCTGTTGCACGGGATCGTGTCCCTGACGGGTGCGGCCACGCTCGTCCTGCTGTGCGCATGCGTCTCGCTCGGCGCCTTCGGTCGTTACGTGGTCCAGCGGCCGAGGGGGTGGTGGATTCACCTCCACCGGGCAGCCGCCCTGCTCGCGTCCCTGGGCTTGGTGCTCCATGTGCCCCTCAAGGCGTTCGTGTAGACCGGGCCGGGGGAGGGTCCGTCTCGTGAATGGTTTCATCGCGCACGGCGTGCCAGGGCCGCGCCCGGGGGAGGCACTTTCGTGTCCCCGCCCCGCCTCTGCATGCCTTCCTGCAGGCGGACGCCGGATGCCCCAGGAGGCCCTCGCCGGGTGCGCGGTTGTCGGAAGCCTCTGTTGACAGAGTGACTTGTATGTGGTCTACATGAACCTTATCGTTCGGAGAGGGGGGAGCATATGGAAGAGGCCGATCTCCAGCTCATTCGCAAGCTCATTCCCAGGGACGAGGAACTCAAGAGACTCTGGGACGAACACCTCGAGTACGAGAAGAAGCTCGAGGCGCTCGGCAAGAGAAGGTACCTGAGCACCGAGGAGGACATGAAGCGCAAGGAGCTCCAGAAGCTCAAGCTCAAGGGCAAGGACAGGATCGAGGAGATCCTTCGCAGGTACAGGAGCGGGAAGTGAGACCCGTCGCCTAGAAGGAGTTGGCCCGAGACGCGGCGATGTGGCGGGGAATACCCGTGATGCTATAGATATAGAGAGGTTTCAGGAAACACGCCAATGAAGAAGATAACAGGCGCACAGGCGTTCATAGAGGCGCTCAGATGCGAGGGCGTCAAGCACGTGTTCGGTTACCCCGGCGGGGCTGTCCTGGACATCTTCGATGTCATCATGGACGCGCACGACATCATGTTCGTGCTGACACGCCACGAGCAGGGGGCGGTCCATGCGGCGGACGGGTACGCGCGGGCGAGCGGAAAGGTCGGGGTCGCGCTCGTCACCTCCGGGCCGGGGGCGACGAACACCGTGACGGGCATAGCCACGGCCTTCATGGACTCGATCCCCGTGGTCGTGTTCTCCGGCCAGGTCTCGACGAGCCTCATCGGCAACGACGCCTTCCAGGAGGCGGACACGGTCGGCATCACGAGACCATGCACCAAGCACAACTACCTGGTCAAGGACGTGGAAGACCTGCCGCGCATCATCAAGGAGGCGTTCTACATCGCCTCCACGGGCAGGCCGGGGCCGGTCCTCGTGGACATACCCAAGGACGTGATGCGGGGGCTCGTCCAGTTCAGGTACCCGGAGAAGGTGCACCTGGAGGGGTACTGCCCCACGTACCGGGGGCACAGGGGGCAGATCAAGCGCATCCTCTCCACCATACTCAAGAGCAGACACCCGGTGATCTACGCGGGCGGCGGGGTGATCCTCTCCAACGCGTCCGCGGAGCTCACGAGGCTCGCGCGGCTCCTCAACATACCGGTCACGACCACCCTCATGGGCCTCGGGGGGTTCCCGGCCGACGACCCGCTGTGGCTGGGCATGCTCGGCATGCACGGCACCTACGCCGCCAACATGGCCGTGACCGAGACGGACTGTCTCATAGCCATCGGCGCCCGGTTCGACGACAGGGTGACCGGCAAGGTGGACGAGTTCGCGCCCAGGGCCCGCATCATACACATCGACATCGACCCGACCTCCATCAGCAAGAACGTCCAGGTCCACCTCCCCGTGGTGGGAGACTGCGGCAACGTCATGCGCGACATGCTCGAGGAACTCTCGGGCATGGAGCGCGAGATAGAAGACCTGAAGCGCACGGTGAGGCCGTGGATAGAGCGCCTCGAGGAATGGAAGAGGGACAAGCCCCTCAGGTATGACAAGGGAACGGGCATCAAGCCCCAGTACGTGATCGAGAAGATCCGCGAACTGGCGCCCGAAGACGCCATCATCTCCACCGAGGTGGGCCAGAACCAGATGTGGACGGCGCAGTACTACAAGTTCAACGCGCCGAGGCTGTTCCTCACTTCCGGCGGCCTCGGGACCATGGGCTACGGGTTCCCTGCGGCCATCGGGGCGCAGGTCGCCTTCCCCGGCCGTACGGTCATAGACATCGCCGGAGACGGCTCGATCCAGATGAACATCCAGGAGCTCGCGACCGCCGTCCAGTACAGGCTCCCCGTCAAGGTCATGATCATCAACAACGGGTACCTCGGCATGGTGAGGCAGTGGCAGTCACTCTTCTACAAGGGCAGGTATTCCCACACGTCCATGGCCGTCTCGCCCGACTTCGTGAAGCTCGCCGAGGCCTACGGCGCGCACGGGATACGGGTGGAGGACCCGGGGGACGTGGAAGACGCGGTCAGGAAAGCCTTGTCCATGGAGGGGTGCGTGTTCGTGGATTTCAAGGTGGAGCCGGAGGAGGACGTGTATCCCATGGTGCCCGCAGGCGCGCCCATCAACAACATGCTCTTGGTGTGAGGCGGCGATGAACGAAAGACACGCCATTTCCATACTCGTGGACAACCAGGCGGGGGTTCTCTCTCGCGTCGTGGGGCTGTTTTCCGGCAGGGGGTTCAACATCGAGTCCCTCTCGGTCGCCCCCACGCTCGACCCCACGAAATCCAAGATGGTCATCACCACCACCGGCAACGAGCAGGTGCTCGAGCAGATAAAGAAGCAGCTCAACAAGCTCATCAACGTGATCAAGGTGGTGGATTTCGTCGACAAGGATTACGTGGAGAGGGAGATGATCCTCGTCAAGGTCAAGGCGAAGGAGCAGACCAGGGCCGAGGTCCTCAGGATATCCGACATATTCAGGGCCCGGGTGGTGGACGTGTCGCCGGTGTCGTACACCCTGGCGCTCACGGGGGACCAGGGAAAGCTCAGGGCTTTCATCGAGCTTCTCACGCCCATGGGCATCATCGACTTCGTCCGGACGGGGACCATCGTCATGGAAAGGGAGATGCAGAGCAGGAAAAGGAGCGATCAATGAAGGTATTCTACGACAAGGATGCGGACATCAAGCTCATCAGGTCCAAGAAGGTGGCGGTCATAGGCTACGGGTCCCAGGGCTTCGCCCACTCGAACAACCTGAAAGACTCGGGGGTCGACGTGGTGGTGGGTCTTCGCAAGGGCAGCCCCTCGGCGGCCAAGGCCAAGAAGGCGGGCCTCAAGGTCATGACGCCGTCCGAGGCGGCGAAGTGGGCTGACGTGATCATGATGCTCATCCCCGACGAGCTGCAGGCGAAGGTCTACTCGAGCGAGATCGCCGCCCACATGAGCAAGGGCAAGTACCTCGTCTTCGCCCACGGCTTCAACATCCACTACGGGCAGATCGTGCCGCCCGACGGCGTGAACTGCTTCATGGTCGCCCCCAAGTCACCCGGCCACATGGTGAGGTACGAGTTCACGCAGGGCAGGGGCGTGCCCATGCTCATCGCCGTGCACGCTGACCCTTCGGGTGACACGCGCGCTCTCGCGCTCTCGTACGCCAAGGCCATCGGGGGTGGAAGGGCCGGGATCCTGGAGACCACCTTCAAGGAGGAGACCGAGACGGACCTCTTCGGTGAGCAGGTGGTCCTCTGCGGCGGCACGACCGCCCTGATCCAGGCGGGCTTCGAGACGCTCGTCGAGGCCGGCTACTCGCCGGAGATGGCGTACTTCGAGTGCCTGCACGAGCTCAAGCTCATCGTGGACCTCATCTACGAGGGCGGGATCTCCAACATGCGCTATTCCATCAGCAACACCGCGCAGTACGGCGACCTCACCCGCGGGCCCGTGATCATCGACGGCGCGGTGAGGGAACGCATGCGCAAGATCCTGGCCGACATCCAGGACGGCACGTTCGCCAAGGAGTGGGTGCTCGAGAACATGGCCGGCAGGCCCCGCTTCAATGCGCTGACGAGGATGGGCGAGGAGCACCCCATCGAGAAGGTGGGCGAGAAGCTGAGGGCGATGATGCCGTGGATCGCCAAGGAGAAGAAGGTTGATAAGAAGCTGAACTAGGGCCGCTCCAGGATGTCGTGCGGCCGGAAGGACAGGGTATAGATGCGCATCAGGAGGGAAGGGTTGCCGTTCGTTGCGGGCGCTGCAGCGGTGCTCGCCCTTGCCCTCGTCTTCGGGGGCAGGGCCGCAAGGCTGCTGGCCGGCCTGCCGGTCCTCTTCGTCACGTGGTTCTTCAGGGACCCCGAGCGCGTGGTGCCGAAGGGGGAAGGGATCGTGGTCTCCCCCGCCGACGGGGAGGTGATCGAGGTGGCCGAGACCGAGGAAGAGATCGTGGGCCCGTGCACGAAGGTGGCGGTCTTCATGAACGTGTTCAGTGTCCACGTCAACAGGCTGCCCGTTTCCGGGAGGGTGAGGGAGACGCGGTACAGGCCGGGCACCTTCGAGGTCGCGAGCCTCGGGAAGAAGACCGAGGCGAACGAGCGCATGATGGTGTACATCGACACGGACCACGGCACGTTCCGCGTGGACCAGGTGGCGGGGCTCGTGGCGAGGAGGATATCGTGCTGGCTCTCCCCGGGTGACAAGGCCGTCATGGGAGAGCGGTTCGGGCTCATCAGGTTCGGGTCCCTCTTGGAGTGCTGGATGCCGAGGGGATACAAGGCGGTCTGCGAGCGGGGACAGAAGGTGAGAGCGGGCGAGAGCGTGATTGGAAGGAGGTCTGCATGAGGCGTTTCCGGCCGCACGGCCACAAGCAGGAGCACAACAAGCCGAGGGTGCCGTTTCTCCCGAACTTCATCACCACGATGAGCCTGTTCTGCGGGTTCTACTCCATCATGTTCTCCCTCAAGGGGGACTTCCGCTGGGCCTCGATCCTCATCCTGATATCCGGCTTCATCGACGGGCTGGACGGGAGGGTCGCGCGCATGACGGGAACCACCTCGGAGTTCGGGAAGGAGTACGACTCCCTCTCCGACGTGATCGCCTTCGGGGTGGCCCCGGGGCTCATGGTGTACCTCTGGCAGCTCAACGCCTTCGGCAGGCTCGGCTTCGTCGCCGCCTTCCTGTACGTGGCCTGCGGGGCGCTCAGGCTGGCGCGCTTCAACGTCGACACCTCGGGTTCCCTCACGCACTTCACCGGGCTGCCGATCCCCATGGCGGCGGCCACGGTGACGAGCACCTACCTCTTCACCGAGGAACTCGCCAAGGTGGTGGGTCCCATGCCCGGCACCGTCTCGCTGGCGATCCTCCTCGGCGTGTACATCGTTTCGTTCCTCATGGTGAGCAGCGTCCCCTACCCGAGCTTCAAGCACGTGAGCTACATCAAGGCGCACCCGTTCCAGCTGCTTGTCGCGGGGGTCCTGCTGCTCGTGGTGGTTGCGCTTGCGCCCGCGGTCATGCTCTTCGTGCTGACGATGACCTTCGTCGTCGGCGGGGCGCTGTGGAGCGCAGGCGCGTATGCGGTGCAGGTCGGAAGGCAGAAGAAAGGACTCAAGGGTGGATCACATGAGCACATCCCAGGACAGGATCATCATATTTGACACGACGCTCAGGGACGGGGAACAGTCGCCCGGCGCGAGCATGGACGTCCACGAGAAGGTGCTGGTCGCCAAGCAGCTCGAGATGCTCGGCGTGGACAAGATAGAGGCCGGTTTCCCCATATCCTCGCCCGGGGACTTCGACGCGGTCCAGGCGATTGCCGGGGAGATCACCAAGTCGTCGGTCGTCGGCCTGTGCAGGGCGAAGGACGAGGACATCAAGGCCGCATGGGAAGCGGTCAAGGATGCGAGGAAGCCGTGCATCCACACCTTCATAGCCACCTCGGACATCCACCTCAAGTACCAGCTCCGGATGTCCAGGGAGGAAGTGCTCAAGGCCGTGGAGCACTCGGTCGGCCTGTGTTCCTCGTTGTGCAACGACGTCGAGTTCTCGGCCATGGACGCCACGAGATCCGACTGGGACTACCTCGCGGACGTCTACACCGTGGCCATCGAGGCCGGCGCCAAGACGATCAACGTGCCCGACACGGTGGGGTACACGAACCCCCAGGAGTTCTACAACCTCATCACCCACCTGAGGAACAAGGTGAGGGGGATAGAGAAGGCCGTGATCAGCGTGCACTGCCATAACGACCTCGGCATGGCGGTGGCCAACTCGGTCTCCGCGGTGATGGCGGGAGCGAGGCAGATCGAGTGCACCATAAACGGCATCGGCGAGCGCGCCGGCAACACCTCCCTGGAGGAGGTGGTCATGATCTTCAACGTCCGCAAGGACCTCTACGGCGTCGTGCCCGCCATCGACACCACCCTGCTCTACCCGACGAGCAGGCTCGTTTCCCACATCACGGGCATACCCGTGCAGCCGAACAAGGCCGTGGTGGGCGCGAACGCCTTCGCCCACGAGTCGGGCATCCACCAGGACGGCTACCTCAAGGAGCGTTCCACCTACGAGATCATGACCCCGGAGACGGTCGGGTTCGGCATGAGCCGTCTCGTGCTCGGGAAGCACTCGGGCAAGCACGCGCTGTCCAAGCGCCTCGAGGCCCTCGGGTACCACCTCGACGAGAAGGATGTCAGGAAGGTATTCAAGAGGTTCAAGGAGATCGCTGACAAGAAGAAGGAGATCTTCGACGAGGACATCGAGGCCATCGTGCTCGAGGAGATCTACCGCGTCCCGGCCAAGTACGAGCTCAAGAACATCGTGGTGAGTTCCGGGACGGCGGTCGTGCCGACGGCCACCGTGCAGCTCGCCGTGGACAACAAGGTGATACAGGAGGCCGGCTTCGGGAACGGGCCCGTGGATGCCCTGTACAAGACGATCATCAGGATGTCGGGCTTCGACGCCGAGCTCAAGAGCTTCTCCATCAAGGCCATCACCGGCGGGACCGACGCCCAGGGAGAGGTGACCATCGAGCTGGAGGACAAGGGCAAGACGGCGGTCGGCCAGGGCTCGGACCCGGACATCCTCGTCGCGTGCGCCAAGGCCCTCGTGAACGCGATGAACCGCATGGAGTTCCTCAAGGGCAGGAAGGCCATGAAGACCCCGAGCCTCTGAGGGTGGTGCCATGGGCATGACCATCGCCGAGAAGATCATCGCGGCCCACGCGGGCATGGAGACGGTCCGGACGGGGGAGATCGTGCGGGTCACGGTGGACGTGGCCCTGGCGAACGACATAACGGCGCCGATCGCCATCCAGGAGTTCAGAAAGGCTGACAGGCCGGCCCTTGCCCATCCCGACAGGGTGGTGTTCGTCCTCGACCACTTCACGCCCACCAAGGACATCGCCTCGGCCAACCAGTGCAAGTTCGTGCGCGACTTCGCTCTTGAGCACGGCATGAAACACTTCTACGAGGGCGGAGAGGCGGGTGTGGAGCACGCGCTGCTCCCCGAGAAGGGGCTCGTGCTGCCCGGCGACCTGGTCATCGGCGCGGACAGCCACACGTGCACCTACGGCGCGCTCGGCGCGTTCGCCACCGGTGTGGGCAGCACCGACCTCGCTGCCGCCATGCTCACCGGGCAGGCGTGGATGAAGGTTCCGCCGAGCCTGAAGTTCGAGTTCACCGGGGAGCTCAGGCCCCACGTGGGAGGGAAGGACCTGATCCTCCACGTGATAGGCTTGATAGGGGTCGACGGCTCGCTGTACAAGGTCATGGAGTTTACGGGCGATACCATATCGCGCCTGTGCATGGCCGACCGCATGAGCATGTGCAACATGGCCATCGAGGCGGGCGGCAAGGCAGGGATCATCGCGCCGGACGCAGTCACCGAGGAATACGTGTCAAAGAGGGCGTCACGGCCTTACCGGGTGTTCGCGAGCGACGACGACGCGGCATACGAACGGGTCGTCTCCGTCGACTCAGCCTCCATAGAGCCCCTCGTGGCGTTCCCCCACCTGCCCGAGAACGTCCGCCCGGCACGGGAGGCCGGCCACGTGAGGATCGACCAGGTGGTGATCGGTTCCTGCACCAACGGGCGCATCGAGGACCTGCGCGTGGCGGCAGGCTTCCTCAAGGGAAACAAGGTGGCCCGGGGGGTGCGCTGCCTCGTCCTGCCCGCGACCCCCGAGGTCTACCGCCAGGCCCTCAAGGAGGGGCTTCTCGACATCTTCATCGAGGCCGGGGCGATCATAGGGCCGCCCACGTGCGGACCGTGCCTCGGCGGCCACATGGGCATCCTGGCCAGAGGCGAGAAGGCGATCGCCACGACGAACCGGAACTTCGTGGGCAGGATGGGAGACCCATCGAGCGAGGTCTACCTGTCGGGGCCGGCCGTGGCGGCAGCCTCCGCCGTGACCGGCGTCATCACGGACCCCGGGGAGGTGAAGGGATGAAGTTCAAGGGAAGGGCGTTCGTATTCGGCGACGACGTGGACACGGATGCCATCATCCCGGCGCGGTACCTCAACACGTCGGACCCGCGGGAACTCGCCGGGCACTGCATGGAGGATGCCGACCCGACGTTCGCCCGCAGGGTGAGCCCGGGAGATATCATCGTGGCGGGCAAGAATTTCGGCTGCGGGTCCTCCCGCGAGCACGCGCCGATAGCGATCAAGGCCTCCGGGGTGAGCTGCGTGATCGCGTCGAGCTTCGCCCGGATCTTCTTCCGGAACAGCTTCAACATGGGCCTGCCCATATTCGAGTGCGACGAGGCGGTCAGGGGCGTGAAGGAGGGTGATATCCTCGAGGTGGACGCGGACACCGGTCTCATCACGAACCTGAGCGCGAAGAAGAGCTTCGAGGCGAGGCCCATCCCGGCTTTCATGCAGGAGCTCATCGCCGACGGCGGGCTCATGGAGCACATCAGGAAGCGGGGCGGGATCTGATACCCCGGGGATCCCCGCACCCCCCGCTCACTCGTCACCCTGGCGCAACCTGACCAGGTAGACGTTGTGAGGGAAGAGGCGGTAGGGTCTCCGCGGGGTCTTCTCGCCCAGGGTGCAGGCGCTTCTCCTGATGACGCCCCTCGGGCTGTGGATGCTCAAGGAGGAGTCGAGCAGCCTCATGGTCCTCTCGGTCATCTTTTCCACGCAGGTCCAGTGGCCCTCCTCGCCCTCATCGCCGTCGAAGTTGTAGTCCAGGATCGCGACGCACCTTCCCTCGCAGTCATCGAAGCACTTCTTGAGCCTCGCCCAGTACTGTCCGACCGTGGAGGGCCTCGACCTGCCCTGGAGCGGCCGGGACCAGACGAGCTCGAGGTCGTAGAGTGCGAGGAAGGCCTTGCTCGTACGCAGCAAGAGCGAGATCTCGTGCACGTTCGTCCCCTCCCAGATGAACTCGATGGGCAGGGACTTGCGCGGTCTCCTCGAGTGGTTGCGGCGGTAGAGGGCGGAAACCAGCTCCTTGAAGAGATCCGACAGGTCCGAGGTGGACAGGCGGTTCTGCACGAGCACCGACACGCCGTTCATCACGGCGTAGATGCCGCACATGCCGTCCATTCTGCCCTGGTGGAGGGGGTTTCGCATGGGAACCTCAATCGCGGTTTTCAGGACCGAGTTCCCTACAGACTAGTACAGAGCGTGACGGAATGGAAGAGGAGAGTGAAGCCCCGCCCGGGTGCGGCCGGCAGGCATGCAAGGGGGCTGAGCGGCATACGGAAAATAAATGGATATAGCATCAAAAGGTGGGAGGACAGGGAAGAGCCGTTCGGGGGGAGAGGGGGCTTGGGGCCGAGGGTTTTCCTCGTGGGGTCAAAAGGTTGCGCGTGAACGTAAGAGGGGGACAGCGCATGGGCCTGTTTCGGGAAGGCCTTCCCCTGGGGAGATATGCCTCACGCAAGGGGGCCGACAGAAGGCCGCGCCTCCCCCCTTTCGCCTGCCATAGGGTATGCCCCACGCAAGGGGGTAGGCTGCCTCGAGGCCGACCTCTTCGCCCACAAGAGAGGGATATGCCTTACGCATGGGGGTAGGCTGTTTCTTACCCATGGATATCTTCCATGAACCGTCGGATATGCCTCACGCATGGGGGCCGGCCCGACCTTCGCACCCTCGTTGAGGGACCGGGCCGTGGAGGTCCTGGGACAGGGGGCCACCGACCCCAGGGACGCCTCACCGGCCGAGGTCGGGGTGTTTCTCGAGCCCTCGGCCGGTCTCGAGCGGCACTCAAGAAGCACAGGAGGCCCAAGGTCGGGGTGCACGAGGCGGGGCCGTCGGCTGCGGGGGTCGACCGGGAGCGCGCCCTGAGCGCGATGCGAGGGGCGGGCGGGATGAGCCTTGCACTCCGGGGATGCGCCTCGTGAACCCTGCCCCACAACCCCCTGCATGCATCGGCCATTCAGTTTCGGGTCTTTCCGGAGGCATCGCCTGTCGCGTGCCGGGCGGCATGGCCGCGCCGCATCCTTTCCTGTGGTTGAAGGTGACGTTTTCTGCTACATACGACTCACCGACGGAGGTGATCGAGACCATGTCAGACGGCTTGACCGTGGCGGTTGTCGAACCGGCGACGCCCGTGGGGAAGGAGATCCTGCACGTGCTGGCCGAGCGGGACTTCCCCGTGGGGCGCCTCGTCGCGCTGGCCGGCCGCAGGTACGCGGGGTCTGCGGTGGAGTTCAGGGGCGAATCCGTCGCCATGACCCCTGCGGAGGGCTTTGGGTTCGACGGGGTCGACCTGGCGTTCGTGGCGGCGAGGACGCCCATGGGGACAGAGCTCATCGAGCGGGCGCGCACGTCGGGATGCCTCGTCGTTGACCTCGGCGGCCACTGTGCCCTCAAGAACGACGTCCCGCTCGTGATCCCCGAGCTGAACTGCCAGGACATCCAGTTCCACAAGGGGGTCATCGCCTCCCCCAGGCCCGCCGCGGTGGAACTGGCCATGGTCCTGGCGCCCATCCACCGCGTGACGCGGGTCAAGCGCGCTGTGATCACGTCCTTCCACCCGTTGTCCGAGTCCGGCGAATCGGCCATGGACGAGCTCACCTCCCAGATCAGGGACCTCTTCACCTTCAAGGATACGAGTTCGCGGGTCTTTCCGCACCAGATCGCGTTCAACCTCATCCCCGTGGTGGGGGGTTTCGCCGAGGACAGGCATACCCTCGAGGAGAGGGCGATCGAGGCGGAAATCCGCAAGATCCTCAAGGCGGATACCATGTCCCTGAGCGTGACCTGCATGCAGGTGCCGGTGTTCTACGCCCACGCGGCCAGCGTGGTGGTGGAGACCGATGGGGAGATGGATCCTCAGACCTTGAAGAAGGTCCTCGCTCATCAGCAGGGCCTCGAGCTTCGCGATGACCCGGGGCAGGACGTGTATCCCACGCAGGTCGACGCGCTCGGCCTGGACGAGTGCCTGGTGGGGAGAATCAGGAGGGACGATGCGTTCGACCACGGCGTGGCGTTCTTCACCGCCTGCGACAACGTCCGCAAGGGTTCGGCCGTCAACGCCGTGCAGATAGCGGAGCTGGCGCTTGCCGGGAGGTCCGCCAAGAGGGACTGAAGAACGTGCGAACAAGGCGATGAAGACGACCCTGGGACAGTACCTTCCGCGGGACTCTCTCGTGCACGCGCTCGACGCTCGCGTCAAGCTCGTCGTCATGGGCCTGAGCATAGGGGTCTCCTTCAGGCTGGACAGGGCGGGCACGCTCGTCCTGTTCGCCCTGGGTCTCGTGTTCTGCACGTTCATCTCGAAGATATCGTTCGGCGACCTGTACAGGGGCCTGAAGCCGTTCATCTGGCTGTTTGCGGCCACGGCCCTGCTTCACGTCTTCATGACGGGCGGAGACCCCCTGCCCCTCGTGCCCTTTGCCACGAGGCAGGGGCTCGAGGGCGGGATCAGGGTGGGTGCGCAGCTCGTGCTGGCCCTGTGGGTGTCCACGCTCACCACGCTGACCACGTCATCCCTCGACATGGTGTGGGCCATGCAGTGGTTCATGAGGCCTCTCAAGTACCTGAACGTCCCCACCGAGGAGATAGCGCTCGCGGTCATGCTCGCCATCAGGTTCATCCCCCTGCTCTTCGAGGAGGCCGACAGGATCACGCGCGCCCAGAAGGCGCGGGGCGTGGACCTCGAGTCGGGGAACGTCTTCAGGAGGACCAGGGCCATGGTCAGCGTCGTGGTTCCGCTCATGCACGGCGCCTTCAGGCGCGCCGAGGATCTCGCGGTCGCGCTGACCCTGAGGGGGTACAGGCCAGGCATCGTGCGGAGCAGGATGAGAGAGCCCAGGGTGAGCCTGAAAGACGGTGTGTGCACGGCGCTCGTGTGCCTGTGGTACGGGTTCCTCCTGGCGGTCTGAACCTTGCCTCCGCCGGGACGTGGGAGAGGTCGCGGGAGCCTGTCGGAAAGCGCCGCCCCTTTTGTCGGCCGGCTACCGGCCGATTCCCGCTATTGTCGGGATGCCCGTCCGCCGGGCTTTCCCGGCCGTGTCGCACCTGGGGCCGCGCCCACGACCCTCAAGGGGTCGCCCGTACACGATAGGCTCACGCTGACGGCAACGACTTCAGGGCGGCGCAGTTCAACGGGCGGCCCGTACACGAGGGGCACACGATCCACGGAGCCCCCGGTCAGTATCCCCAAAACCCCAGGCAGCCCGTGCACGAGGGGCGCACGGGGAGGGCGGGTTGCGTCCCGTCCAGCCCGATTGAGGGACCGAGCCCAGCAAACGATTGTAAGAGTGCTTGTCTTGGGATATAACGTTGTCGGCTTGAGATTCTCATGTCGCAAAGTCATTGCTCATAGACCGATCCCGGGGGGAAAGGATGTCTGACGGACTCGATGTCGTCATCGTGGACGACGAATACCACGTGTGCGGGGTGCTCGCGGAGACCATCGGCAAGTTCTACACTTGGGGGGAGATCGTCACGTTCCAGGACTACGCCGCGGCCACCGAGTACTGCCTCGGGAGGGACAAGGGGCTGATGGTTTTCGTGCTGGACGTCTTCGTGGGCCAGTCCAACGGGTTCGCCTTCCTGGACTCGATCAGCGAGAAGTATCCCAACGCGGCCATGGACACCGTGATGATCTCGGGCATGGCCAGCGATGACGTGGTCGACATGTGCGTGGCCACCGGCGTGAGCCACCTCCTCGAGAAACCCGTAAGGCCGTACGCCCTTCAGCTCGCCATCCGCTCCATCGTGATGAAGTACATCAAGTTCGCAAAGAGGCTGCTGTCGGACAGCGAACTTGCGGGCATCATAGACCGTATCTGAAGCCCGTGTTCCCATGCGGCCGATGAATGCCGTGCGCGGAGAGAGACGGGCGCCCCACGTGCGCCCTTTGCAGCCTCGCGTGGGCAGGGTGTGGTTGATTTCGCGGTGAAAATGGCATAGCACGATCCCATGGACATGTCCCTCAACCTTCTCATCGCGCTCGTTGTGTTCGCCGTGTTCCTGCTCGCCTTCTGGTTCCTCAACCGCAGGTCGGAAAAGATCGACACGGGGGAGATCTCCAGCCTCAGGGAACTCGCGGACAAGGGCGACGCATACGCCCAGTTCAGGCTTGGCCAGATCTACTACGAGGGGACCGCAGTACCCAGGGACGACAGGGAGGCGGCGGCGTGGTTCTCGAAGGCGGCATCCCAGGACCATGCAGAGGCCCAGTTCATCCTGGCGACCATGTACGAAAAGGGTCACGGCGTGCTCAAGAACGACAGGGAGGCCTTTGCCTGGTACTCGAGGGCGGCATCGCTGGGGCACGAACGCTCCCGCGTGATCCTCGAATCAGGGCGGTGGGATGCATTCGGGGCAGGTCCAGAAGCCGCCCGGGTCGACGACCTCGCCGAAGAGGGCGCCTTGACGGTCGGTCGCGGAGAGGAAGGGCAACCCCATGACCGAGACAAGAGGGAACTGTTCGAGAAGTACCTCGCCAAGGCCGAGGCCGGGGATGCAAACGCCCAGTACAACGTGGGCGTCATGTACTATCACGGCGAGGGCGTGGAAAAGGACTTCGAGAAGGCGCTCAAGTGGTTCCTCCTCTCTGCACAGCAGGGGGACGCGGACGCCCAGTACAGCCTGGGGTTCATGTACGGCAGGGGGGAAGGGACCGTCAAGGACAGGGCCGCCTCTCTCGAGTGGTTCCAGAAGGCGGCGTCCTCGGGACACAAGGGCGCCCTGGAGTTGCTCGAGAAGATGCGCTTGAGGTCGTGACCCGGTCTTCCCGCGCGGCCGCGCGACGAGAACGCTCGGGAGGCGTCGAGGATGCCACGGTGACAAAGAAGAAGAAGCGATACTATGCCGTGCTGAGGGGCAGGACCCCCGGGATATACACCCAGTGGTACGGGCCCACTGGCGCGCTCGTGCAGGTGGAAGGGTACAAAGACGCCCTCTACAAGGGGTTCGACACCCTCGAGGAGGCGAGGAGATTCCTCTCGTCGCCGGGGGGTCGATCGTCGTCGAGCAGGCCAAAGCACAAGGCTGGCCGGGTCCTTGTCGATGCGCATGCAGAAAAGGGGGGCGTGGTCGTCTTCACCGACGGCGGGTGCATCGAAAACCCTGGGCCCGGCGGGTGGGCCGCTATCATCGTCAGGGACGGTATGTGCAAGGAGATCTCGGGTGGCTTCCGGCTCACGACGAACAACCGCATGGAGCTCTACGCCTGCATCCAGGCGCTGAAGGAGACGGCGAGAGACCAGGGCGGGGTGACGATCTACACCGATTCCCAGTACCTCGTCTCCGCCGTGGAGAAGGGCTGGGCCAGGAAGTGGCGTTCGAACGGGTGGATGAGGGACAAGGCGCACAGGGCCCTCAACGCTGACCTCTGGTCAGAGCTCCTGGAGCTCCTGGAAGGCAGGAAGGTGTCGTTCAGGTGGGTGAGGGGGCACGCCGGGCAGCCGGAGAACGAACGCTGCGACGAGCTCGCACGCAGGGCGGCCCGTGGGGATGACCTCAAGGTGGACGAGGAATACGAGAAGTCTTGCGCCCGCTAGGCGCGGCATGACGCCGGCTGCCGGAGTGGGAACCCTTCGCGGCGGTCTTGAAGACGAAGACGGCGGGGAGGTCGTCGTCAACCCGGCGGGCGGACTTCACTCGGTGGAGGTCAAGGCAGCCCACTTCGCGTCGTCGGAAGTCGACTGGACCTTCAAGGCCCCTTCCCCCTTCTTGAGGTCCACCCATGCGATGACGCCGTTGACGGTCAGTCCCTCGGTGGGGACCATCACCCTCATGGTCGAACCCTCGTAATCCTTGGCCTGGATCGTGGTCGTGGCCTTGAAGATCTGGGAAGAGACCAGGCGCATTCCTCCCGGGCTTATATCCTTTGCCACCCCCCTGCCGTTCAACAGGACGCCCACCTTGAGGAGGACCGTGATGTGGACCTGCTTCCTCCGGTGTCTTCTGCGTTCCGGGGTCTCATCGCCTGGTGTCATCGTGTCTCCTCCCTCCACCTATGGCACACGCATATCGTCAGGACACGCGGCATGCGCACGGAGCATGCACGGCCAGAGGTTGCTATACATGACATCCATGAAAAAGAAAAGCAGGCATTGCCCGAGAGATACCCGAACACTCCTGCATGCCCGGCATGAGGTGAAGGGCTGGAAAGCTCGATGCCCAGGCCCTGAAGGGTGCCCCAAGGCTCGGCGAGTCACCCCGGAGGACCGGCTTCCCCTCACGTGCCCTGTCGGCCCGTGAGAGGTCCCCGGGGTTCAGTGGGGCGTCACCTCCTGCCGCGCGTTCGACGCGGCAGGGCTCTCGGGCGCCCATTCCGAGGTGGGGATGCCATGGTTCGCAACGTTGTCGAATGCGGTCGTCGCGCTTCATGGGGCGACTTGCTGGAAGGGTTCATCGTACGAGCCTCACCCCTTGTGTGTGATCGGCAAAGCGGGTCTCAAGACCGGTGATGACCCGCGTGCGACACCAGGATCGAAGGGGCCTTTTCCTAAAGGAAACCCGGATTCCTGACGAAAAGAGAACCATGTCTCTTACCGGGCAGAAGAAGGCCGAGAGAAGAAGGCACGAGAGGAAGAGGGCAAGCATCCCCGCCAGGCTCAAGATCT
The DNA here is from genome assembly GCA_029552245.1 of Deltaproteobacteria bacterium. Lineage (GTDB taxonomy): Bacteria > Desulfobacterota > Desulfomonilia > UBA1062 > UBA1062 > MWEI01. The sequence goes on along the minus strand of JAKPDW010000047.1, from coordinate 93,679 downwards.
CCTTCTCGAGCAGGGACTCCGGGAAGATCCTCAAGGGGATCCAGAACATCGTGGCCCTCGCCGAGACCAGGGATATCTCGATAGGGGGGCTCTCCCTCAAGATCGTGGCTACGCCCATGGAGGCCAGGACGAGCCTCACGCCCGCCAACTCCGCGCAGGTCGTGGGCAGGCCCATAGAAGTGGTGCTCGAGGACGAGAACGTGGTGATCTGGGGCGACGTGGTGCGGACGGACAAGAACACCATGGAGCTCGCCATCGTTGTGTACAAGGTCTCGGACGTCAGGGAGTGGAAGAGGATCTGCTCGGAGAACCGGGAAGGTCTCAGCATCTTCCCCGACACCCCGGCCGTGAGGAAGAGGCGCAGGACATAGACCCCGTCCGTACGTCGGGCTTCCGGCTCACCCCGTGAGATTCACCTCGCAACCTGCATGAACGCCGGGCCCTGGTCGGCCGAGGGGCGTTCGCCCCGGCCCGAAAGAACGAAGCCTCCTTCCTCTCTCGGGCCGCGGCCTAACCTCTGCGACTCGTGCCCAGGTGGATCGTCATCGTGCACGAGGCCGGCAACCGTCTTCAGGAGTGTGGCCCGGCTCACCCGTTTTCATGGGGGAGTGGCATGCAGGGGGAAGTTTGTGAAGAGAGGCACGTGCCGGGAGGCGGACCCCCTGGCTCCCCCGACAGGATCCGGGCCGGTAGTGGCTTGGGGGTCCCGTGCGTCAGACAACGTTCACCCTCTCGGTTCTCCAGGCATGCCTGGCGCTCGATGATGCCGCATGGACGACGGTGGGCCCGTCCTCCCAGAGACCCTCTGAGAGGTGCCTTCGTGCAGATTCGACGGGACACGCAAGGAGGCGTTCCGTGTCCATGCAGGCCGTGTGTCGCCGGCCGGCCGCTTCCACGGGTGGTCGAAGGGGCGCAGGCGACAGGGAGACCGCCCTGCCTGCAGGCCGTAAGGCGTGGAGGCAGGGCAGGCCGTTCAGCCCGTGGACGTGGATCAGGGGGAGTCCCTGCAGGCGGGTGTGCGCCGTCATCCGGCGGCATCGCTCGTGAGGGGCGGGCACATGCGGTTAGCTCCGCGTGTCAGCGGTGAACCCTCGACGACAGGGCGGGAGCGGGTGCCCGGGGTGCCGGCGTTGTGCCCCGTCCGTGCCCGGCGCCGCAGGCGGCGCGTGTGTACCCGCTTCACTCCAGGGATTCGAAGAAGGTGCGCACGATCTCGAGGGACTCGCCCGGTTTCTCCTGGGGGATGAGGTGGCCCGCGCCCTCGACGAGGCGGTAGGTGCCCTGGGGAAACGACCGTGTCGCCTGTTGGAGGTCGATGAAGGCGCGGTTCTCGCTCTTTTCGCCCTCGAGGACGAGCACCGGGCATGTGACCTTGGGGATGACGCCCCATGGATCGAACCTGAGGCCGCCCATGAAGATCGATGCCTCCCGCACAGGCGAGCACGCGAGCACCAGGCCGCCGGCGTCGAGCCTTCGCATCCCGTACTCGACATAGAGGTCGAGCATCTCGTCCGTCCAGTTCCTGAAGAGGGGTTTCGATCTCAGGTAGGACCTCGCCTCGGCTTCGTCGGCCCAGGTGTCTTTCCGCCTTATCGCCCGAGAGGCGAGGGGATGCTGATCCACGCTCATGGGGGTCTGGTAGATCTCCTCGGGCAGAAAGATCGGTTCGAAGAGGACCAGCCCCAGCGCGTCCAACCCAAAAGCGCCGCAGGCTATGGCCGCCACCGTCGCGCCCATGGAGTGCCCAACGAGTGCCGGCCTGTGTATCCCCAGCTCCCGGACGAACCGGACGAGGTCCTCGGCCACGGTGAGCCAGCTGAGGCCTCCCTCCTGCGGGTCGGACACACGGTGGTCGCAGATGTAGGGGGCATATACCCTCCACGTGTCCGTCAGGCCCCGTGCAATGGGGTGCCAGAGCCAGGGGAGGAAGCCCGTCGCGTGGAGCATGATCATGGGCCGGCCGTCGACATCGTAGAGGAGGTACGAGAGCTCCGCGTCCCCGATATCCTGCCTCAACACCTTGGGTACAATCTCTTTGCCCGTGTTTTCCATATACGAACCCCTCGTGCCCTCCGCAGCATGCCCTTAGCGGCCCCGGGTCTCACCTCGGGCCACGGGGCCCTCGAACGCCGCTTGGTGATGTAAACCCCAGGGAACGCCCCTGTCTCTCTGACCCGGGCCTCCATGGGCACCGCCCGGCTCCCGGCCGCTGCCGCGGGGTGCTGTCGACGCGAAGCGCCGTCCAGGAGCCGGTATGCCCCGCTCTACGACCCGCTCGTTGTCCTGGTCGACAAGGCACCGCACAGCATACAAGGCGCCTGCAGGTTGTCGCTGTCGTCATCCCCTCGGTGTCTGTGCCCCTTTCGCGGTGGCACGACCGGGGAAGATCTTCGCGAGGGCCTTGTCGAGCTCTTCCTGCTTGTAGTCCGGCATGACGAAGGGGGAGGGGTTTTGCGAGGAGACGGCGGGGACCTGCTCACCCTCCCGTTCGAAGATGCTGAGCCTCGCCTCGCTCCTCCCCGTAATCGTGATCACCGTCACCGGGGAACCAAGAGCGGCCTTCCGGTCGTCGGGCAGGTACTCTCCGCAGTAGACCTTGGACAGGGTGGCGAGGACCGAGTCGAGCACGGCCGTGGACGAGGCGTCACCGGAAGCGTCCTCCCAGGAGTGATCGGTCGCGGCGTTTTCGGCCTTGTCTGCCCCCTTCGCGTCGGGTCCCCTCTCCATGCGCTTGAACGTCCTGCTTTCACCCCGGTACTCGATCTGCACGGATGTCACCTCTTTCGGGGTGATGCTGAACACCAGCATGTCCCGCATCTCGGAGGCAGGGGCCGAAAACAGGCGGCCCAGGTCTCCCCTGGCGAGGTAGATGTTCCTGTCGCCAGGCAGCAGCACATAGGTGTGGTTGTACGTGGGAGCGGCCTTCCCCGCCGTCAGGTCGCGGACCAGCCTGTCGCCGGCGTATGCGCGTATGCGGGCCCGGGACTTCTCGTCGAGCTGGTACCTTCCGTAATCACCGGACTCGGAGACGAGCTCGGTGATGACGAGCGTGGAGAGCATCTCCCTCATCTCGTCCACCTTCACCCGGTCGGCCTTCCAGCCTGCGGGGGAGATCACCCAGTCCGTCCCGGCCTTCTCGAGGACGATCTTCCCGTCGCCCTTCTCGACGGTCATGGAGGTGATGTCTTCCTGCTTCACCGGCTCGAGCGCCGGGAGGCGGTAGTGGACACGGTCCGCCTTCTTGTAGACGAGATAGGCGACGGAAGATGCGATGAGCAAGGCCAGAAGGACATACTCCTTGGAGATCCTGATCTTCATGCGTCGGCCCTCCTGGAGAACATGGCGTCGATGCGCTTCTTCCTGGCGGCTCTCGCGGCCCACACGACGATGCCCGAGAGGATGACCAGCACAGGCAGCCCGAGCACGTTGAACGCCTTGGCCGCCAGCCTCACGTTCTCGTCGGTCACCTCGAGCGGGTTGATGGTCTGGGTCTTGGCGCGCATCACGGCGATCTCCTCCCTGTTGTTCAGGACATCGATCAGGTTCATGAGGAACACGGCGTTGGGGTTCGTCCCTTCTTCCGTGACGAGGTTGTCCGTGATCATCTCCGATGACCCTATCACCAGGAGCTTGGCGGGCCTGGATCTCTCGAGGACCGCCCCGCCGTGGCCCAGGGCGGGTGATGCGGCCTTGCCGCCTTCCTGCGCGCCCGAAGCGCCTTCCCCCTGGTGGGCCGGCGGTGCGGCCGGGATGTCCTTCCCCGCGAAGTAGCTCGGGAAAGCGCCCTGGACGAGGCACGCAAGGGTCCTGGTCCCCATGGAGGACGGGTCGCCGGGTTCCCTTACGAACATGGGGTTGAGCATCGTCGGGTTTTTCAACTCCCAGGCCTTGTCAGAGGTGGTGAACAGCACGGTGGCCTCGAGGTTGTTCTCTTTCATGCGCGTTGTGTCGAGGGAGAGGGGCGCTATCTTGTAGGTGATGAGCTCGTTGATGTTCTTCATGTACCTGGGCTCGTGGTTTATCTGGGATGGCTTGATGAGGGGCGCGTAGTAGATCGCCTGCTCGCCGCCCCCGTACTGCTCGGGCATCCGCTGCTTGAAGCTGTTCAGGTCGCATACCAGGGACATCTCCACCTTCACCCCGTAGTGGGCCAGGAGCCTTTCGATGCCGGTCGTCACCGGCATCAGCTGGCCGGGCTGCATCGGCTGGTTGGGATCCGCAGGTCTTTCCACGAACGGATCGAGAAGGACGGCGATGTTGGTCCCGCGCATGAGCGCCTGGTCGATCTGGAAGAGCTCGTAGTCGGTGAAGGCCTCCGTGGGCCTGACGATGAGCAGGCACCCGAGACCTTCGGGTATCCCCTTGTCGAGGGTGATCTCCTTGATGGTATAGACGCGGGACGCCAGGTCCTGGAAGTTGTTCAGGGAGGCGCTCGAGCCCGGTTGGCCGTACAGGCCGAGCGTGCCCTTGTCCGCGAGGTAGCCCAGGGTCTCGTTGATCCCCACCAGCGACTCGATACTCTGCTCGAGCGCCTCGGCCATCTTTTCGACGGGCGTCAGGCGGTACTGCGTGCCGAACAGGGGGATGGTGTACGCCTGGATCACCGGGATCGTGTAAGACCTGCCCCCGTATTCCACCACCATGCCCGCGAGGCCCGCACCCGCCTTCACCCTGCCGCCGTCGAGATCGGGCCACGTGAGCATCATCAGGTTGTACGTGCGGGAGGCCTCCTCCATCGCCTGCCTCCCGTCGAGGTCCACCCTCCTGTAGGATATGGCGTTGAAGAGGCGGGCGTTGAGGTCGCCCACCGCCTTTTCGACCTGGGCGGGCACCCGGTCGAGGTCCTTGAGAGACATGCGGCTCGAGACGGCCTCGAGGGACGAGGAAAGGTAGAGCTTCACCTCCACCTTGTCCTTGAGCCCCGACAGCACGCTGATCTTGTTGGCGAGTTTCTGCATGGACGTGGTGAGCTTGTACTCCAGCCCCTCCGTCGTGGTGAGGGCCGGGATGCGCTCGATCATGTCCCCGTGGACGATCGCCAGCCCCATGTATGCACGCTTGAACTTGACCTCGTCCTTCTCCACGACCTGGATCTGTACCGGGGTTATGCCGTAGTCGGATGCGAGCCTCCTGGTGTCGACCCCGACGTCCGGCTGTTGAGCGTCCTCTTCTCCCACGCGGTAGAACCGGTAGTTGAAACTCTTGTTCGCATAGAGGGCGTATTCGGAGAGCAGGTCTCTCAGGTACTGCTCGACCGTGTTGTAGGGCGCGGGCAGATCCGGGGTGAAGAACACGTTGATGGTCATGGGTTCCTTGAGTGAGCCGACGACCGTCTTGCTCACCTCCGACAGCGAGTACATCCTGTTCGCCGTGAGGTCGAACCTCAAAAAGAGCGTCGATGCCGCCGCATTGATGAGGATGACGAGCGCCAGGTAGACGAGAAACTTGACGATGCGCCCATGTCTCTGTGCTCTCATGGCTCACCTCTTTTCCTGCATGACGAGGTGCGCGCCGTAGAGGGACAGGAAAACGACGCTTGCGAAGTAGACGATGTCCCGGGTGTCCACCACACCCTTGGCGATGTTCTCGAAGTGCGACGAGGCGCCCAGGTAATGGAGCACGGCGAGCACGTCCGGCGGGAAGAAGAAGAGCATCTTGTCAACGAGGCTCAGGGCAAGGCAGATGACCATGCCCAGGATGAACGAGATGATCTGGTTTCTCGTCAAGGTCGATGCGAAGACGCCTATGGCGCAGTATGCCGCTCCCAGGAGGACCGCCCCTGCGTACCCGCCCGCCACCGGGCCCCAGTCGAGACCGCCCATGAACGAGACCCAGATCCCGTACGACAGGGTGGGCGCGAGCATCACCGCCACGAAGGCGCTGCTCGCGAGGAACTTGCCGATGACCGCGTCCGAGAGGTCCATGGGGAGGGTCAGGAGCATCTCGAGGCTGCCCGAGTGGAGTTCCTCGGCGAACAGTCGCATGGTGACGGCCGGGACCACGAAGGGGAAGACGAGCGGCAGCATGGAGAAGAAGGTCCTCAGGGACGCCTGGTTCATGATGAAGAAGGTGGCGAAGAAGAACCAGCCCGTGACGACCAAGAACGCGCAGATCACGATGTAGGCGATCGGCGTGGTGAAGTAGTCCATGAATTCCCTTGCGAAGACGTCGAACACCCTCGTCATGGTCATGCCTCCCGTGTGAGCTCCATGAACACCTTTTCCAGGGATACGCCCTTGGGCGCCATCTCGAGAATGACCCAGTCCGTCGCCTTGATCCTCCGGTAGATCTCCGGCCTCGGGTCCGAGCCGGGCAGGTACCTGACCTCGAGTGCTGTCAGGCCGGGCCCAGCATCCTGTGCGCCCTCCACCGAGACGACACCCTCCACCGGCGCGAGGACGGACCGTGCCGCCTCGAGATCGGCGCCGGCCAGCACGAGCCTGAGGCTCCGCCCCTCTCCCAGGCCATAGGTGAGCACCTCCGTGCTCCCGTCAGCGACGATCTTGCCCTTGTCTATGATGACGATGCGGTCGCAGGTGGCTTGGGCCTCGCTGAGGATGTGCGTGGAGAGGATGATGGTCTTGTCCCTGCCGAAGGACCGGATGATGTCCCTGATCTCCACGATCTGGTTGGGGTCGAGCCCGCTTGTCGGTTCGTCGAGCACGAGGATTTCCGGGTCGTCCATCATGGCATGGGCGAGTCCCACCCGCTGCCTGAGCCCCTTGGAGAGTTCGCCTATGGGCCTGTGCATGATTCCCGAGAGGCTGCAGAGCTCCACCATGGCGAAGATCCTCCCGCGGGCCTTGTCCCCCTTGAGCCCCCTCGCGTGGGCCACGAACAGGAGGTAGTCGTACACGAGCATGTTCGCGTACAGGGGGGCGGACTCGGGGAGGTACCCCATGCGTTTCTTGACGGCGAGGGGATCGGCATCCACCGAGAGGTCCCTGACACGGATCGTGCCCGAGCTCGGGCGGAGATAGCCGGTCAGCATGCGCATGGTGGTGGTCTTGCCCGCACCGTTGGGACCCAGGAGCCCGGTGATCTCTCCCTTGCGTATGTCCAGGTCGATGCCGTCCACCGCGCACACCTCACCGTAATACTTGGTGAGCTTTTCCATGTGGATCATGACAGTTCACCCCCTCTGGGCAGTGCGCCTGTTCGGGACAGGACGCGCATCTTCGGCGCCCGTGCACTCATAAAGACGAAAGGGCCGAGGTTGTCAATACGGCCGTTGTGTCTCCCGCATGCTTGGGGGCGGCGCCGGCGCAGTCCCCTTACCCCCGCATCGATGCAGCCGTCATCGTGTGCAGGCCCATGGGCAGCATGGATGCGGGAGCGACTCGCCGGTTTTTGCACGTCCCGACGGCGGCTTTGAGAGCCCGGGCAAAGGAGGGCGCGGCCGCGGCGCCCAGGCGGCCGCCCACGCAGCGCCGTCGTCCCCTGAAGACGCGTGGCAGCACGGTTCTCCCGGCCTCAGTCCCCGCTCGTGAACAGGATGCTGTAGCCCCCGTCGTAGACCAGGGTCCTGGCCTCCGGTATGGTGTAGGAGCCAGAGGTCTCCTCGGTGACGTAGATCATGAAGCGGTCGTACGACACCCCGCCCGGGGCCGTGCCGGAGCCGAACCCGAGCTCGGTGAACCGGCGGGTGCTCCCCGAGACGTCCACCGTCTCGGTATAGCCGCTCATCTGGACCGTGCCGTCGTAGAGGAGGTCTTCGGAGGAGGAGGGGTCGTCGTCCCAGCACCAGTCATAGAGCCACTGGAACGTGGCCCCGTCCCTGATCGAGGGGCTCGTGAGCCTGAGCACGCTCGTGCTCTCGCCGAAGGCGATGGACGGTGGCAAGGGGTCTCCCTCGAATTCGAGGTATCCCGCTGTCTCGAGGGTCTCCTCGTTCAGCGCGATGGTGACGAGCGTGTCGGCGGAGAACGCGATCTCCTCGACGAGGAACTTGAGGACCACGCACGCGAGCGAGGCCTCCTTTCTCCAGCCCGGCTCGTCTTCGTCGTAGTACATGGGGTAGAGATCCTGCCAGGCGATCGTCGAGGTGGGGTCTGCGCCGTCGAGGGACAGGCGGACGCCCGATGGCGAGATGGTCACGGTCACGGTATCGGTGCCGCTGCGGACCTCGAGGGCCCCGGAAAGGGGGGTTTGCCCCGTCGAGCCTGTCACGTCGGAGGCGAGATAGATGGTGAACGTCCTGTACGGTTCATCCCAGAGGCTGTATCTCACGTTGACCAAGGCGCCCTCAGTGATCGTGTACTCCCCGGTCGCGTGGTTGTAGGTGCCTGAGACGGGGCCAGAGACGCTCGCAATGGTTATGGACTTGTTTGAATCGGTGTACGAGGTGATGGTCAACGGGTCCACAAAGTCGGAACTCAGGTCCATGCTGAAGGAGAGCTCGTCGGGTACCGCGCTCGAGCCGTCGCCCCCGCCTCCGCCGCCGTCACTGCTGCACGATATCGCGGCCATCGGCAGGAGGGCGAGGATGACGAGCAGGCGGACGCTGAGGACACGGAGGGTGGCCGGGCTTACGGTACCTTTTTCAGAAGCGCTGGTTCTGTGCACGCGTCACCTCCCGTTCATGATCATGCCCTTTGGAAGCTGCATCCGTGAGAAAGACTTTAACCGCACACGGCAAGGGGTGTCAATCGGAAGGGAAGGTGGTTATAGTGGAGAAGGGATGACGCTCATCTCTGTGGGACAGTGGTCGGGGTGAAGGAGAACGGGCCGGGTGGCCGGGCAAAGGAGGACGAAGATGAGGGTGTACGCCATCACGGGGATATGCGACGTGGCAAAGACCGACAACCCCCTGGAGCCGATGGACCTGCCGGAGCCGAAGCCGGCCGGGGGCGAGGTACTCCTCAAGGTGAGGGCCTGCGGGGTGTGTCACACGGAACTGGACGAGATAGAGGGCCGCACCCCGCCCCCGGTCTTTCCCACGGTGCCGGGCCACCAGGTGGTGGCCGAGGTGGCGGCTGTGGGGGAGGGGGTCTCGAGGTTCTCCGGTGGAGAGCGCGTGGGGGTGGGGTGGATCCACTCGGCGTGCCTCAGGTGCACGTGGTGCTCGAAAGGGCTCGAGAATCTGTGTCCCGAGTTCGTCGCCACCGGGAGGGACGTCGACGGCGGGTATGCACCGTACATGAAGGTGCGCGAGGATTTCGCCGTGCCCATCCCGGAGGGCATGTCGGACGTCTTGGCCGCCCCGCTCCTCTGCGCCGGCGCCATCGGGCTCAGGTCGCTTCGGCTTGCGGGGATCGAGAACGGCCGAGCGCTCGGCCTCACAGGGTTCGGGGCCTCGGCCCACCTGGTGCTCAAGGCTGCGAGGTTCCTCTATCCAGACGTGAGGGTGTACGTCTTTGCGAGAGACCCCGGGCAACGCGAGTTCGCGCTCTCGCTCGGCGCCGTCTGGGCCGGGGACACCTCGGAGAGGGCCCCTGAGATGCTCGATGCGATCATCGACACGACGCCCGCGTACAAGCCCGTCGTCATGGCGCTTGCCAACCTCGCCCCTGGAGGGAGACTCGTCATAAACGCCATCCGCAAGGAGGACGCGGACAAGGGGCTGCTCCTGGGCCTGAACTATGCCGAACACCTCTGGATGGAACGCGAGATCAAGAGCGTTGCGAACGTGACAAGGGCGGACATCGCTGACTTCCTGAGGATCGCCTCGTCCGCAGGGATCGTCCCCGAGGTGGAGACCTACCCGCTGTCCGAGGCGAACCGGGCCCTCGTGGAACTCAAGAGGGGACCCATACGCGGCGCCAAGGTCCTCGTCATGGATTCGTGAACGGTAATATGCCAATACATTACCGATTCAGACCGTGCGACCTGCCGGCAGCCACCTCACCCTTTTGTTTGAGAAACGATGCTTCCCTTATGGTAAGAGTTATTGTATGATAGCAGTGCGTGATTGGAATGACTCTGCGGTGAAAGGATGGGTGTGTATGCATCGGACGGAATCAACCAGAATCATTGACGAAGTACTCCAGAAAGAGCGCAGGGAAGTGGCGATCTTCAGGCGCCTGGCGAGCAAGGTCAAGACCCCCCTCGGGAAGGCAGTGTTTATGGATTATGCCGAAAAGGGGAGGGCGTTGTGCTCCAGCCTCGAAGACCTGAAGCGATCGCACGAGACGGGGGGAGAGGGTTCGCAGGTGCACGGCCAAGGGTGCGTGGGCACGGTGAGGGTCGTCGATCACGACGATTACGAGGAGAAGCTCTCCCGGGCCATGGAGAAGGCCCTGGAGAAGTTCGACGACATCAGGGCCATCGAGGTGGCAGCACGGATCGTGCGAAAGACCGCACGGGCCATCTCGCGCTCGTACGAGGCGGTCAGGGACCCCGCCTACCGCGATGCGCTCAGGGAGATTGAGCGTGCCGAGAGAGAGAACTTCATGCACCTGAAGAACATCGAGGAATACCTCAAGGACCCCCAGGCGTGGTTCAGGGAGCGGGAACACCACCACCTCGACGGTGCATGATGCTGCAGGCATCTCCTGCAGGTGGACGAGGCCGCACCGGTGGGGGAGGCCTCGTCGTTGCCAGAGGCAAAATGGGTCAGGGCAGGCGTCGTCAAGCCCGAGACGCCACGCGGTTCGTGCCGCCCTTGCAGGGCGTGCTCAGGCGGCCGAACAAGAGGAATCGCCTCGTTCGCGACGCCACGCAGGAGGTTGTGCCGCCCTTCAAGGCATGTGGTGAGGGACGGTCTTCGCTCCTGGATGGATCTTCCCGAACCGAAAAAGGCCGGGGGCAGGCCGGAAAGGGGAAGGAAGTCCCTCCGGGCCGTCGAAGGCCTGTCCACGAGAGACCGGGTAGCGTGGCTGAAGAACGAGACCACGTGGGTATGACGAGGGCCTCCCCCGTTGTCGCCCGTGCCGCACGGTCACCCTTATCGTCTACGTGTTCACACGCGTCATGGCGGATACCTGCGGGCGTGGATACGGCCGGGACATGTGCGTGCCGCGCCCGAGGTTTTCTCGAGCCGTTGTATGAGTGTCGATGATGTGTCGGCCCTGCGGCCGAGCCGTGCCGTTCAAGCCGGTTCTCGTCACACACGGCGTCAGGCATGCATGCTTGACGACCTTGAGCCACGGTAAACACCCTGGTCAGGCATCACGACATCACCCATGGCCTCAGGCGTGCAGGCCTGACGGCCCTCCCGGTTTTGATTGAATCTCGTGCCCCTGCAGGATATAACGGGGAGATACAGGACAGGGTGCATGGCGTCTCGCCTCCTCCATGTCACCTTGTTCCTGAACTGCCACGTCGAGTGAGGGGAGGGGATATGGCTGCGGAACGTCCTGATACGGGGGGCGAGGTCATCTGGCGTGTGTCGAGGATCCAGCCCGAGAACCACGATGTGACATCGATGTTCCTCGAGGGGAAAGACGCCAAGTTCGCTGCCAGGCGCGCCGGTCAGTACGCCGTGATCAGGGTGATGAGGCCCGAGGGGTGGAGCGAACCGCACCCGTTCACCATCTCGTGCGCACCCGAGGCGGACTATCTCCAGTTCACCATCAAGGCGGCCGGCGCCTTCACCAGTTCCGTCCGGAACATCGAGCCGGGCACGCCGGTGAAGTGCTTGGGACCGAACGGCACGTTCTGCAGGGATATCGACGACAGGCCATCGGTCGTCCTCATCGCGGGCGGTGTGGGCATCACCCCGTTTCTGAGCGTCCTCAGGCACTTCCATGCCAAGGGGGCGTCGAACGAGGTGATGCTGTTCTGGTCGAACAAGACCTTCGAGGACGTGTTCTGCCTCGAGGAGATATCCGGGATGAGCAATGCCCTCAACCTCAAGGTGGTTCACAACTTGAGCCGGGAAGACGACCCCAAGAGACACCTCAGGGGCGGGTACCCGAACGTGGTGTTCGAGAGCGGGCGGCTCGATGCAGGCGTGCTTTCCCGATACGGGGTGAATCCCAAGGCGGCGTTCTACCTGTGCGGCCCGCCGCCCATGATGGACTCGGTCCTCCAGGAACTGTCGACCCTCGGCGTGGACCCCGAGGCTGTCGAGCGCGAGAAGTTCAGCTGGAAGTGATGCGGCCCAGGGCGATGGAGGGAGCCAGGCCGGCCCAGGTATCGTGATGACCCGCGTCCTGTTCGTGAGCCTCAAGGGTACCGCGAGAAGCCGGATCGCCCGGGCCTGGTTCGAACACCTCTGCCCCCGGGGGTTCACCGCTGCGAGCGCAGGCATAAGGCCAGGCGCCGCTGTCGACCCGCTCGCCGCACAGGTCATGGCCGAGGTGGGCATTGTCCTCGAGGACGAGAAACCCTTGAGCGTGTACGACATCTACCGTTCGAGGGAGGTCTTCTCGAGGGTTGTCACGGTCTGCTCGAGCGCAGATGCCAGGGAATGCCCGGTGTTCCTCGGGCTCGTGAGGCAGGAGCACTGGGCGGTGAAGGATCCGCGCGCGCACGCTGCCACGGACACCAAGCTCCTGGAAGGCTTCAGGCGTATCAGGGACGAGATCCGTGAACTCGTCGCCGGCCTGTGCGACGCTCTGCAAGGATAGCCCTCGCCGCCGGGCAAGCCTGCGCCTGGCCGAGACGTTTCCCGGCCTCCTCGAACCTCAGGACGGCACGCTCATTCCTGGAATGGGACGATGCGGACGTGCGCCTTGCCCGGCGTGCACGGGTGCGGCCTTGCATGCCTGCGTGTGCCGTGGCCCGTCGCACAGGGCCCTTCGCGGCCGGCTCGAGGCGAAAAAAGGTGCATGTCCTGCCGGGCGCGACCGCAGTCATGAAGGGCCGGTGCACTCGGGAGCTGCGCATCGCACCGTGTCGGCAGGCTCTCAGGCGCACCCGCAGGCGGACATGGGCACGGCCTTCGTCTCCAGCCGCGCTTTTTTCTCAGGAAAGGTCCATGACCACGCCCACGGGGCAGTGGTCTGACCCGTAGATGTCCTTGAGGATGAACGCGTCCACCAGGGAAGGCCTCAGGGAGGCGCTTATGCACACGTAATCGATGCGCCAGCCGATATTCTTGGCCCTCGCGTTGAAGCGGTACGACCACCACGTGTAGTTCCCGGGCTCCTTGTTGAACTCCCTGAACGTGTCGATGAAGCCGTGGGCCAAGATCCTGTCGAACCCTTCGCGTTCTTCCCTCGTGAACCCCGGGTTGCGCTCGTTGGCCTTCGGGTTCTTGAGGTCGATCTCCTTGTGGGCCACGTTGAGATCGCCGCAGAAGACGACGGGCTTGGTGCGCTCGAGCTCCAGGAGATACTCCAGGAAACAGGCGTCCCAGCGCATGCGGTAGTCGAGCCGCACGAGGCCGTGCTGGGCGTTGGGTGTGTAGACGTTGACGAGGTAGTACCCGCCGAAATCGAGGGTGATGATGCGGCCCTCGTCGTCGTGCTCCGCGCTCCCCATCCCGTAGGACACGGACAGGGGCTCGACGGAGGTGAACACCGCGGTCCCCGAGTAACCCTTCTTTCGTGCGAAGTTGTAGAAAGGGGTGTAGCCCTCGAGACCCTTCACCGGCTCAGGCGCCTGCAGTCGGGTCTCCTGGATGCAGAGAACGTCGGCGCCCATGCTCATGACGCTCTCGGCGAAGCCGTTCTTCAGTGCCGCCCTGAGCCCGTTGACGTTCCAAGAGACGATCTTCATGGCCACCTCGCGACATGCACGTGGAACTACTCATACACCAGGGGGGGCCCCGGCTCAAGGAGTCGATGGCCGTCTCCGGGAAGCGCTATGCCGGGCGAGGGTGACCCGGCTGTTCCTCGTTTTGTGTACGGAGCCCGGCGGGAGTTCGGGTATGGATATCCCGGGGGCTGTCGGTGGGCTTCTTTTACAAAGGTTTTGACACCACCGGTACAGTCGGCTACCTTTTCCACCATGGCGGACAAGGAATCCGGGCCGAATGGTTCCCTCGACCTGCAGAGGGTGCTGGCTCGCATCACCGATTTCGACGAGATGGTTTCCTTTTGCGAGGAGATCTTCACGCCGAGGGAACTGAAAGACCTCGAGCTCAGGTGGAAGCTCCTCACAGAGCTCCACCGGGGCACGTCCCAGAGGAGCATCGCCTCGCTGTATCGCATAAGCCTCTGCAAGATCACGAGGGGCTCGAAGATCCTGAAAAAGAAGGATTCCACGGCCAGAAAGATCCTCGACGAGATGTACGGAAGGCCTGCGAGCAGGCGCGACAAGGAAACGAGCGGACCCCGCGAGGCAGGAAGCGGAGGCGGCGCCGACCGGAAAAGACGTCCGAGGGGAAGGTGACACGGCGCGCACCCCGGGTGGGGGGCTGAACGACGGCCAAGGGGAAGCAAAGCCCACGCCCGGCCTCTGTGCCGTGCGGGCATGGGTGCCCGATCGTCCGGCAACACCTAGGAGGCGCTGATTCCTTCCGCCTGCGGGTAACCCGTCACAGTCGCCGCCGAGGATAGATTGTGATCGGCTGATTCCTTCCGCCTACGGGGAACCCAGGCGGGGCATGGGAAAACCCACACTGCATCCACGGCGCCGAAGCGCGGGGGCTTACGGCCGGCCTTGAGGCGCCGATGATTGCCGTCTGCACGCGCGGGCCGGCCGCACGGTCTCCTCGTCCCTGCCTGAAAAAAGCCCCGAGGACATTTCGACCGAGGGTCTATGGGGTTTTTCCCTTCGAAATGCAGCCTCGAGGCTTGCCCTGAATGATAATACCGGCCACGCCAGAGTCAAGGCGTCGTGTCTGCTGTGTGTCAAGACCGAGTAGGACCATCAAGGTCGCCCTTGGAATCGCCAGCGAGTCGAGGCGTCGTGCCGGCTGTGTCAAGATTCGTGAGTAATGTCCCCTTCCCCCATGTGACCGTCCTGTGGGCGTCTCCCCTTCGAAACAGCGGCAAGACCCCCCGGGAGCACATGGCCGCACTTGCAGGCCGGGCTTTCCGAGGGGTGCCTTTCCGAGGGATTTCCTCCTGGAATGACCGCGGGCAAGCCCTCCTGGACGACCAAGGGGCAAGCCTCTTCTCGGCGGTCGTGTCTTCGGGGTTGCGGCCGGGGCATCAGGAAGGGGTTTTCCCGGTGGCCTGAGCACGGTCTTTCTGAACTTGACGCCCAGGGCCTGTCACTTCATCCACATGCGGCGTGTCCGCATGGGCCTGAGCGTCATGCCCCGTCGGAACGGGCGCTTGGCTTCCGCTCCTGCCCGGGCGGGCTTGGAGGCCCTGATCGGGGCTGAGAGAGGGTCGTCATGAAGTGCTGAAGTCCGGAAGGCACATGGCATGGATGGGTGCACTTCAAGGTCCTGTCCGGGGTCTTTCTTCCCGTCATGTTAATGTCTGCCATGTCTTTATCCGATATTTCATTAAATTGATCTGCCCGGTTGGCATGAAGGTACGATGAGCAGAATGAAATCACGCTCGAACAGAGGGCAGGGAGAAGGTGTCTCCACCGGTGGCTCCCGGGGCTCCTGCGACGATATCTCCCGCCTCAAGCAGGTCTACCTGTACGCGAACGAGTTCATCTACGAGCACGATCTCGAGGGCAACTTCCTGGGGATAAGCCCGGGATTCATCGGCTTTCTGGGCTACAGCAGGGATGAACTCCTGCGCATGAACGTCAAGGACCTGCTCATCGAGGAGGACAGGAGGCACTTCCATCACTATATCGAACGCGTGTTGGAACACAAGAAGGACGAGGGCCTGATACAGATCCTCACGAAGGCCGGCCGCAAGCGCATCGTCGAGCACAAGACCCTCCTGTTGACCGGGCCGGGCGGCGAGATGAGCGTAGGCGGGATCGCCAAGGACGTGACGGACGTCCTCGAGACCGAGCAGGCCCTCATCGAGAGCGAGATGCGGTTCAGGATGATCCTCGACTCCATCGAGGACGGGTACTTCGAGGTGGACCTCGCGGGGAACTTCACCTTCTTCAACGACCAGGTGGCCAAGCAGATCGGGTACGAGCCCGACGAGCTCATGGGCATGAACTACCAGCAGTACATGGACAGGGAAAACGCGAGGATCGTCTACGAGGCCTTCCATAACGTCTTCCTGACAGGCAACCCCATGTCCGCGGTGGACTGGGAGCTCAGGCGCAAGGACGGCTCGAAGATGTACGTGGAGACCTCGGTCTCCCTCCTGCGGGACAGGGAAGGCAAGCCCATCGGGTTCTGCGGCATCATCCGCGACATAACGGAACGCAAGCGCGCCGAGCAGGAACTCGCTTACCTCGCATACCACGACGCACTCACGGGTCTCCACAACAGGAAGGCGTTCAACGAGAAGCTGGAAGAGGTCATACGGGACGCGAGGCGCTACGAGGTGGAGCGGTCGGTCCTGTTCATCGACCTCGACAGGTTCAAGCAGGTCAACGACGTGTTCGGCCACGAGATAGGGGACAAGCTGCTGATGCAGGTGGCCTCCAGGCTCAGGGAGACCCTCAGGGAGACGGACTATATCAGCAGGCTCGGGGGTGACGAGTTCACGATCATCCTTGGCGGGATAACGCGCAGTGACCCGGAGAGGGTGGCGCAGAGGGTGCTGAAGGCGCTCTCGAGGCCTTACCGGTTCCACGACATCATCATAGACTTCGTGACCCCGAGCATAGGCATCAGCACCTTCCCCGACGACGGGCACGATGCGGATACCATCATCAAGCACGCCGACGAGGCCATGTACCGTGCCAAGCAGGTGAGAAACAGCTACTGCACCTACAAGGAGTGCACGAAGGCGTCGGTTGTGGAAGAGGTCGTGGAAGAGAGCGAGGGGCGACCCGCCAAGCCCGATACCGAAGAGCGGAGGCCGTCGCTCCGGGTGGTCGTCTCCGACGGCTGATCCTCCTTGGTGTTCGTGTCCCTGGCGGCATCCTTGCGAGGGTGTCGTCGGGCGGGATGGCGTGTCATCCGCTGTTTCTTCCTGCCCCGGCCGAACCCGTCACGCGGCTTTTTACCCCAGGCTTATGATGGGCCCGATGCCGCCCGGGCTTGTGTGCAGATGCGGGAAGCGTCCTCGTTTACCGGCAAGCAGGCGGTTTTACGCACCAGGTTTCCGGCCCGTCTCGAGAGGAATCCAGAAAGCCTGAAAGCGCATCAGAATAAGCAGAGACGAAAGAAGCCAAAACCTCCTCACTTGCACCTATGGGTGATGTTTCCCAGACATCACCCTTTTTTTTACCACCGCCCGTTGAACCTTGGGATCCTTGAGTTTTGGGCCGTTTTACGTTATGGTGCGCCGCAGGCTCGTCGGGCCGGAGCAATGAGGAGCGAGGAAGGGAAGGGCCGAGGCGCGTGAGACTCGATCCCTGCATGAAACACAAGCTGGTACGCAAGGCGGTCAGGGAGTTCGCGGAGGCGGAGCTGGGCCCCATCGCCCACGACATAGACAGGGACGCCCGGTTCCCCTGGGAGGTCGTGGAGAAGATGCGGCCGCTGAACTTCTTCGGTCTCCAGGTCTCCAGGGACTTCGGGGGGGCCGGGCTCGACAGCATCAGCTACGCCATAGCCGTGGAGGAGATCTCCCGCATAAGCGGCGCCATGGGCCTGTGCGTCACCGTGCACAACTCTGTCGGTGCCTATCCCATCGAACGCTTCGGGACCGAAGACCAGAAGAGGCGGTTCCTGCCCAGGCTCGCGTCAGGCGAGTCTATCGGCGCGTTCTGCCTCACCGAGGCGAACGCCGGCTCCGACGCCTCGGGCGTGGAGACGATCGCGGTGGATGCAGGGGAATGCTTCGTTCTCAACGGGACGAAGATCTTCGTCACCAACGGGGGCGTCTGTTCGCTCCCCCTCGTCTTCGCCGTCTCGGACCCGTCCGACCCTACGGGCAGCTCGTGCGTGTTCGTCGTGGAGAAGACGATGCCCGGGTTCTCGGTGGGCGAGATGGAGGACCTGTGCGGCATGAGGGCCAACCCCGTCTCTTCCATCTTCCTGGAGGACGTGCGGGTGCCCCGCGAGAACCTCATAGGAGGGATCGGGGACGGCACGAAGATCGCCCTGGCAACCCTTGATACGGGCCGCATCGGGATAGCGGCCCAGGCCGTGGGGATCGCGCAGGCGGCATTCGAGGCGGCCGTGAAGTATTCCAAGGAACGCCAGCAGTTCAAGCGCCCCATCTCGTCCTTCCAGTCCATCCAGAACATGATCGCCGACATGGCGGTCTCCATCGACGCCGCTCGGCTCCTCGTCTACCGCGTGTGCGCGGTCAGGGACGCGGGCGGCAGATTCGGGAAGGAGGCCGCCATGGCGAAGCTCTATGCCTCCACGATCTGCTCTGAGGTCGCGTCGAAGGCGGTGCAGATCCACGGGGGGTACGGGTACAGCAAGGAATACGACGTCGAGAGGTATTTCCGGGACGCAAAGGTGACGGAGATCTACGAGGGGACGAGCGAGATCCAGCGGATGGTCATCTCGCGCTGGGTGTTGAGCGAGTCGATGTGAGGTGGAGATGGAGATCGTACCGTGAAGTTCGTGGTCTGCATGAAGCAGGTGCCCATGGCGAGCGAGCTGCCGTGGGACCCGAAGACCCGCACCCTGAGGAGGGACCTGGCGGAAGGCATGATGAACCCTGCCTGCAAGCAAGCCCTGGAGTTGGCGCTCGGCCTCGGGCAGAAAGAGGGTGCACAGGTCACGGCGATCACCATGGGGCCGCCCATGGCTGAAGAGATCCTCAGGGAGGCGATAGCCATGGGGGCGCACAGGGGCCTGCTCATAACCGACCCGGCGCTGGCGGGCTCCGACACCTACGCGACCTCTTTCACCCTGGCGAGGGCCATCGAGATCTTCTGCCCGGACTTCGATCTCATCCTGACCGGGTGCCACACGACCGACAGCGAAACCGCCCAGGTGGGGCCCCAGCTCGCCGAAGAGCTCGGCATCGCCTCGGCGGCGTACGTCGACGAGGTCACGGTGGAAGGGGGCACTGCCAGGCTCAGGCGCGTCTCGGACGGCTTCCTCGAGACCCTCGAGATCGATCTCCCGTGCCTGGTCACGGTCAACACCACGAACAGGAGCCCCAGGTACGTCCCGCTCTCCGGCCTCGAGGACGCCTTCGGAGAGGTGAACATCCTGAGCGTGGGCGTTGCGGACCTGGGGATCGACCCTGCGCTCGTCGGGGCGGACGGTTCGCCCACGAGGATCGTGGACGTGACGGCGCCGAGGTCCGGCAAGGAAAACGTGGTGCTCACGGGTGCGCCCAAGAAGATCGTGGAGGAACTCCTCGAGCGGTTCGAGTCCAGGATCAGCGGGCTCATCAGGCAGGACATCAGGAAGAGCGACGCGAGGTGAGGGCCATGCCAGCACAGCGGCCGGAAATCTGGGTCTTCGGTGACTACCGGAACTATTTCCAGAACAGGGTCACCCTGCAGCTCCTCTCGCGGGCGACCGACCTCGCCGAGAAGAGGGGCGCTCTCGTGTGCGCCACCGTGTTCGGCTGGGACACAGGCGAGTGGGTCGGGGAGTACATCGCCCACGGCGCGAGGAAGGTCTACCTCGTGGAGGACAGGCGCCTCGGCCGGTATTCCTGCGACCTCTACGTCGGCCTCATGGAACGCCTCGCCAGGCGTTACCGTCCCGAGATCATCCTGGTGGGCGCCACCTCCTTCGGCAGGGAGTTCGCGCCGAGGGTGGCGAAGAGGCTCAAGACGGGGCTCACGGCCGACTGCGTCGGCCTGGACATCGACGAGAACGGCCTGCTCGTGCAGACCGCACCGGCCTTCGGCGGCAATCTCCTCACGAGGATCGTGACACCGCAGAAGCGGCCCCAGATGGCGACCGTCAGGCCTGGGGTGTTCAGGGAGATCCCCCACGATCACGGCGCCACCGGGGAGATCGTCCGCATCGATTTCCCTGAGGACATGCCCCCGGACAGGGTGAGGCTCGTCTCCTCCGAGCGCACCCTGCCGGTGCCGAGGCACCTGGGGAACGCGGAGATCGTCGTGTGCGGGGGCAGGGGCATGGGGAGCAAGGGGAGGTTCAGGAACCTCTACGAGCTTGCCAGGCTCCTGGGCGGGGAGGTCGGCGCCACGAGACCGGCGGTGTATGCCCGGTGGGCGGATGAGGATGCCCTCGTCGGGCAGGCGGACAAGCACATACGGCCCAAGGTCCTCTTCTCCTTCGGTATCAGCGGCGCGATCCAGCACACGGCGGGCATCGTCGACGCCGGGTTCATCATCGCCGTGAACAAGAACCCGAAGGCCGCCATGATGAAGATGGCCGACGTGGCCATCGTTGCGGATGCCCACCAGGTCTGCCTTGCGCTCATCAAGGAGTTCAAGAAGAGGCTCAGGGCCTGACGGTGCAAACCGGGTTGTCTCCCGCCCGTCATTTCTCGTAGGTGCGGCGCTGGCCCGGCGTCACCGCCGATATCGAGAGGGGCCCCCTGACACCGCCGCGCCGTTTCCGGCTCAGGCACTCCCCTGGGGCAACCCCACGGCACGGGGCCTGGCTGGCGATGCCTGAGAGCCCAGCCCGCAGGCTCGTGGCGCCCTCGACCTGCTCGGCGGGCCGTT
Source organism: Deltaproteobacteria bacterium (assembly GCA_029552245.1). Lineage (GTDB taxonomy): Bacteria > Desulfobacterota > Desulfomonilia > UBA1062 > UBA1062 > MWEI01. The sequence continues at coordinate 73,252 of JAKPDW010000047.1, read as the reverse complement.
CGACGCGGCCCGCGTTCGGACCGCGGGCTCGTGAAGCATTCTTTCTGTCATGTCCCGGACACGCCTGAGGGGCGACCCCACCCGATCAAGGCCTACCCCGGCGATTTCTCAGGGGCGAGCCCCCGGGCTCATCCCCAGAGTTTCTTGGCGATGGTCGCCGCGTGCCGTGCGAGGTAGCGGGCCCCCGTGAGCTCGTGGGTGCTCGGCATCCTCTTGCCGTCCGGCCCTGCGATGGTGGATGCGCCGTAGGGAGAACACCCCGTGATCTCGCTCATATCCGACTGCAGCTCGAAGGAATAGGGAAGGCCGACCACCACCATGCCGTGGTGCAGGAGCGTGAGGTGGAAGCTCAAGATCGTGGATTCCTGGCCCCCATGCTGGGTGCCGGTGGACGTGAAGACGCATCCCACCTTTCCCACGAGGGCTCGCCTGGCCCACAGGCCCCCTGTGGCATCCAAGAACTGCCGCATCTGGCCGCACATGTTGCCGAAGCGGGTGGGGGCGCCGAACACGAGGAGGTCGTACTCCGCGAGTTCGGCGACGGTGCATACCTCGACGTGTTCGAAGGCCTTCCGGGCCTCGAGGGCGCCCATCTTCGCCAGGACCTCGTCCGGCAGGGTCTCGGGTACGCGCTTGAGGTGTACCTCGGCGCCCTCCACCTCGTGTATCCCTTTCACCGCCGCCTGGGCCATCTGGTAGATGTGGCCGTACATGGAGTAGAAGAGAACCAATGCCTTCATGACAACACCTCCTCGCCGATGGTTGCGCCCGGAGGCAAAGAGCCTGCCTGGGGCGCATCCAGGTGAGGAAAGATAATAAGCCCGCTGCCATCGAAAACAAGGCCGACGGGCAGGGCCGAGACCACGGCGGGCGGGGCGCGGCCCGCCATCAGGAGCCACACGAAAACCTTGCCAAGGCATGCCATTGTGTGCTTTGAAGGCCGGTACACAACACGTATCCAGGTGAAAGGAGCTCCTATGGCATCCAAGCTCATGGAAGCACGTCTTGCCCAGAAGGCATACTGGGAGAAAACCCTCGAGGCGCGGATCGAGTCCCTCAAGGAGGCAGGGGCTGACGAGACGACCCAGCAGAAGGACCCTGTCGTGCGCAAGATCAAGGCCAGGATCAGGGAGACGGCCTCCAGGCTGCGGGCCATTGCCGCCAAGGAAGAGAAGATAAAGGAAATGGCGAGGATCAGGGAAGAGAAGAGGCTCGCCGCGCTCGAGTCGAAGAAGGAAAAGAAGAAGACGGCCGAACCTGAGGAGCCCAAGAAGGGAAAGAAGGCCAAGCCCGAGCAACAGGCAAAGGCGCCCAAGGAGCAGAAGAAGGCCAAGGCCCCGAAGGAACCGAAAGCCCCCAAAGCCGAGGAGGAGGCAAAGGCCCCAGAAGGTGCCGCGCCGGAAAGCCCCGACGCCGAGGCATGAAGGGGAGGGTCTATCCGGCAGCCGGCCGTGCAACCGCCGCCTGGATCGACCCCAAGAGATATCGTCCGGCAGTACCGAGCAGTATATCGTGCGTCACGATCACCCGGATCTATGACCGCGTCCGGGGCCGAACGACAGGCACGACCCCGTCGCGACCGCTCTTTCTCTCGCCATGCCCCCGCAGATGATCGTCGACCGGTCGGAGCTCGCGCCGTCATGAACGGCCTTGAAGACCCTCCTCGCTTCGGGTGAAAAGGGCTGTTCGCACATCGATCATCCGTGACGCATACTTCTCAGCCGGTTTCCCCATGGCCTCACCTCGAGAAAGGGCTGTTCGCACATTGATCATCCCTGAAGTCCTCTCGGAGCGGGTGCCGCCTGGCCTGACCGGCTGAACCACTCTCGATAAGCGCGGCACGGCCCATCGCGAGGGCCGACATCGCATCGGCCGTGTGGCAGCATCGGGAGGTCTCTTGGAAAGGCATCTACCTGTATGCAATTGTCAAAGGCCGACATCGCCTCGGCCTTGAGGTGGTACCGGGAGGCCGCATGCCCTTTCTCGAGACCACCCCTTAGGACCGGGAGACATTCCCGGTCTCAGACCGCACACCGTACCTCGGGCATGGCCTGGCAGGCTGGGGCTGAAGATCCTGTCGCAACGGTCATGAGAACGAGCCTATCCAGCAGGTGCAGGACGCCAGGCAGGCATGACTTGACAAGGGGCTGGTCATCATATAAGTCATTATTGGTTAGTATTTTCATCATTGAAAATGAAAATGGAAAATAAAGAGTTATTGACTGTCAAAGAGGCATCCAGGCTCCTCAAGATCAACGAGAAGAAGGTCTACGCCCTCGTGAAGCAGGGGAGACTGCCGGGCACCAAGGCGACCGGGAAGTGGCTCTTTCCGCGGGGCGAGCTCGAGGAATACATCAGGCGCATGGCATTGGGATCGTTGAGGAAGTCCTTCTGGGAGTCGCTCGCTCAGAAGAAGGTGATCCTCGTGTGCGGCTCGGACGACCCGGTCATCGCCATGGCCCAGGGGCTCTTCCACGGCGTGGAGCCGGATCTTCTCCTGTTCTCGACGAGCGTGGGGAGCCTGGAGGGGCTCAGGATGCTCGGTGACGGGTTCTGCACGGCGGCCACGTGCCATCTCTTCGACCACGAGGCAGGGGATTTCACCTTCCCCTTCCTCGGCGAGTATTTCCATGACCCGCAGGAGGTGGTGGTGATCAACCTGTTCCACCGGAACATCGGTTTCGCATCGAGGGGTGTCGCCGTTTCCTCGTTCAAGGACGCATTGGGGATGGACCTGCGGTTCGTGAACCGCCAGAGGGGTTCGGGCATCAGGGCCCTGGTGGACCATCTCCTCGAAGAGGAGGCCGTGGACCCGGCGCGGCTCACAGGTTATGACACCGAGGTGTGTACTCACTTCGACGCGGTACGCCGCGTCGTGGACGGCTCTGCGGACTTCGCGGTGGCCTCCGAGTTCGTGGCCGCCCAGTCGAGGCTACCCTTCACCCGGATCTTCGAGGAGCGCTTCGACCTCGTCGTGAAGAGGGATGACTTCTTCGACCGCCATGTCCAGGCCTTCGTGGAGTTCATCAGGAGCGAACCGTTCAAGAACCTGGTCCGTACCCTGAGGGGATACAGCGAACGGGACACCGGCAGGGTCATGTATCCACGGCAGGACGGGTCGAGACCGCCACGGCACGACACCTTGAGCCCCCACTGAGCGCCGGGGTGTTTTCGTGCATGCAGGGGTTCCATGCAACAGGGTTGGAAGACGAGACGGGATCGGAAGAAGACAGGGGAGGCAACGAGCGCATGATGGGCCGCAGGCAAGGGGTCGAGAGACGAGTGCATATCCCGAGGGGAGGCTTCCCGTCGCCTGCATGGATCTTGGTCATGATCCTTGCTGCGACGGCGATGGCCGCCCCCGCGGAGGCGGCCCGGAAGAACCTCGTCCTGGCCACCACCACGAGCACGCAGGACTCGGGCCTCCTGGACGTGCTCATCCCCATCTTCGAGAAGAAGACCGGGTACTTCGTGAAGACCATCGCCGTGGGCTCGGGCCAGGCCATGGCCATGGGCTCCAAGGGCGAGGCGGACGTCCTGCTCGTGCACTCCTCGGCCGCGGAGAAGAAGTTCATGGCCGAGGGCTACGGCGTGAGCCGGAAGCTCGTCATGCACAACGACTTCGTCATCGTGGGCCCGAGCGCCGACCCTGCGGGCATCAAGGGCATGAAGTCCGCCGCCGAGGCCCTCAAGCGGATCGCGTCCAGGGGCATGGTGTTCGTCTCCCGGGGTGACAGCTCGGGCACCCACGCCAAGGAGACGGACCTCTGGAAGGCGGCAGGCATCGACCCCGAGGGCCGGAGGTACTACCAGCAGACCGGGCTCGGCATGGGACAGACGCTCTGGGTTGCCGCCGAGAAGAAGGCCTACACCCTCACGGACCGCGGCACCTACCTGGCTCTCAAGGAGAAGCTGGGCCTGGATATCTTGGTGGAGAAAGACAAGGGGCTCCTCAACGTCTACCACGTGATCGAGGTGAACCCCGCCAGGTTCCCCAGGGTGAACGCAGCCGCAGCGAAGGCCTTCACCGACTTCATGGTGGGCAAGGAGGCGCAGGCGATCATCGCCGACTTCGGCATGGACACCTATGGCAGCCCCCTCTTCTTCCCGGATGCCGGCAAGCCCGAATACGAGTAAGCAAAACAGGGGAGGGCGGGGATGACCCCACCCTCCCCGCCGCCATGAGGACAGGACCGTGGAACTGATCGTAGAAGGCGTCAGGAAAGCGATTCTCCTCCTGGTCACGTTCGACCCGGAGGTGTACGGGATCACCTGGCTGTCGCTCAAGGTGTCCGGGACCGCCACCTTCATCAGCCTGATCATCGGCATCTCGCTCGGGACCGTGGTGGCGCTCAGCCGTTTTCCCGGGCGCGGGCTCGTGGTGAGCCTCATCAACACGGGCATGGGCGTGCCGCCCGTGGTGGTGGGCCTGTTCGTGACCATCTTCCTGTGGCGCAACGGCCCCCTTGGGGTCCTCGAGCTCCTCTACACGCCCACGGCCATCGTCATCGCCCAGGCCGTCATCGCCACGCCGATCGTGGCCGGCATCTCGCTCGCCTCCATCCAGAAGCTCCCCGAGGCCTTGAGGCTCCAGATCCTGGCGCTGGGGGCGACCAGGGCCCAGATGGTCTGGATGCTCATCAAGGAGGCCAGGCTGCCGCTCTTGGCCGCGGTCATGGCCGGGTTCGGGGGGGTCATCTCCGAGGTGGGGGCCTCCATCATGGTGGGCGGCAACATCAAGGGCTACACGCGCGTGCTCACCACGGCCACGGTCATGGAGACGTCAAGGGGCAACTTCGACACGGCCATCGCGCTCGGCGTGATCCTCCTGCTCTTCACCTTCTGCATCAACGCCGCGCTCACCTCCATCCAGCAGAAGGAGAGGCCGAGGTGAGCGGTCCCATCCTCGAGGCGAGAGACCTCAAGGTGAGCAGGGGGGGGACCCCTGTCCTCGACGTCCGGGAGTTCACCCTGAACCCGGGCGAATTCCTGTCCGTCATCGGTCCGAACGGCTCCGGCAAGTCGACGCTGCTCTTGAGCCTAGCCGGCCTCCTCGAGCTGGGCTCGGGGGAACTCAGGTTCGGCGGCGTGAAGATCGCGGGCGGGCGCGGCATGCTCGAGTACCGCCGCAGGATAGCCATGGTCTTCCAGGAACCCCTGCTCTTCGACTCCACGGTGTACGCGAACGTGGCGTCGGGTCTGGCGATCAGGGGCATGGGCAGACACGAGACGAGAGACAGGGTGAGGGAAAACCTGGAACTCTTCGGGATCGCCCACCTCTCTGACCGCTCGGCGAGGAAGCTGTCGGGGGGCGAGGCCCAGAGAACCAGCCTGGCACGGGCATTCGCCACCCAGCCGGAGATCGTCTTCATGGACGAACCGTTCTCGTCGCTCGATCCCCCCACCAAGGAATCGATCGTCGAGGACCTCTCCCGGGTCATCCGACTGCGCCGAACGTGCGTCGTCATGGCCACGCACGACCGGGTGGACGCATTGACGCTCTCCGACAGGATCGCGGTCATGGACGGCGGGTCCGTGGTACAGGTGGGTACCCCCTCGGAGGTGATGTACAGGCCTGTCAGCGAGGCCGTCGCCGCCTTCGTGGGCATCGAGAACATGGTGAGGGGGGTCGTGACGGGGGTTGCCGGTGGCGTGCTCGAGGTGCAGGCTGGCCGAGCGAGGATCCGCGCCCTGGGCGCCTTCCCGAGGGGCGAGGAAGTGGTGTGCCTCGTGCGGCCGGAGAGCGTCACCCTCTCCACCCCAGGCACTCACGAGGAATCGAGCGCGAGGAATGTCCTGCACGGCCGCGTCGTCAGGGTGCGGAACAGGGGGGACGTGCAGGGTGTCTTCATCGATTGCGGCTTCCCGCTCGTCGCCTCCGTGACGAAAAACGCCCTCGAGGAGCTCTGCATAGAGGAGGGCAGGGAGGTGACCGCCCTGTTCAAGGCAACGGCCGTGCACGTGGTCAAAAGCGCGCGGGCGTACTCCGGGGGCCGGAACACGTGAAGGCTCGTTCCTGGAGAGGCAACCTTCCACCTCTGCGCCTGAGGGGGGCAGGCGGGCGTCCACGCCTCTTGGGGCGGCATCCCGAAGGCTCCACCCCTCGAGGGACCAGAACGCGCTCTTGGACCGGCATGAGGAGGGTCAGGTCTTGCCCGATGCAGGGCTGTCCCGCAGCGCCGCCTGCCGGGAGAACTCGCACCCGCAGTATCCCTGGCGGTAGAGCTTGAGCCCTCTGCTGAGCACGACGCTTTGGTGGTACCCGTCCTGTTTCTTGAAGTCCACGGCCAAGAATCCGGGCATGGTCCGAGCGGCGGCGAAGACGTCCCTGGACGACTTGTGCCTGCTCACGGTGAGCGTGGTGGTGAAGCGGGAAAGCCCCAGGCGTCCCATGGCCAGCGCGGCGCGACCGAGGTTGTATGCGAAGCACTTCATGCATCGCTTCCCCCGCTCCGGCTCGGCCTCCAGGCCCCTGACCGCATCTAACCACGCCTCGTGGTCGTAGACGTCCTCGACGAGCTCGAGGCCCAGGATCCCTGCAAGCCTTCTCGCCTCGTCGAGCCGCCTCGTGTACTCCTCCTCGGGGTGGACGTTCGAGTTGCTGAAGAAGAGCACGGCCTCGTAACCCTCTCGGGAGAGCCTCTCGACGGGCCACGTCGCGCACGGTGCGCAGCAGACGTGGAGCAGGATCCTCGATCTGCGGCAAGGTTCTCTTCCTTTGTCCATGGCTTCCTCGCGTCCCCGCGAGAGGTCTTGGCCTTTCTTCATGGGGTCTCCACCCGGGGGTGCGCTCGAGACCTCATCCCTTCTTTCCCGTGGATCGTTGGTTCAGGCCTCCCAGCATCCTGAATGCGGGAAGGAGGAGGGCGAACAAGGCCGCGAACACGGCCGGCGCGCACAGCGCCCAGGCAAGGGCGCCGTGAATCACCATCCTGCTCGCGGCCTGGACGGCGAGCATCGCATCCTCCCTCACCAAGAGCGCCAGGGATGCCCAGTCGTGATGGCGCCCGTCGCCGAAGAGACGATTGCCCATCATGAGGAAGGGGGCTATGAGGGCGAGCTGCACCGGCAGGGCGAGCCAGTTGCCGAGCTGTATGGCGAGCAGGTTCATGCGGAGGGCCAGCGCCAGCATGGTGCAGAAGGCGGTGGTGGTGCCCACCAGGGGCGAAACGCCGACGGTGATGCCGCATGCCATGCTCGCGGCGAGTCTCCCGGGGGTGATCCCCTGGTTCAGGAGCGCCTTGAGCGGCGCAACCACATGGGTGTGCACCAGACGCCCCGGGTTCGTCATCTCTCCACATCCTTGCCGCTCGACCGCGACCGGAAGGCGTTCCGCCTGAGCGTGCGTGAGGCGCGGGAAGTCCTGTACGGGGCGTCGAGTGCGTCCCCGGGCCCGACTATCTCGGCCTTCGGGAGGGTGAACACGTCTGCAGCCGTCTCGGGCCTGCACACCACGAAGCGGTACCTCCCGCCGAACCATGCCTTGGCCACGGTCACGTCCTCGACGACGGACACCCCCTCCCTCCTGAGGAGCCCGAAGAACTCGTCGTCGTAGACGACCCTCCCGAATTCCACGGTGGTGAGGTACCTGAGCCTCGGCTTCACGATGTCGAGGAGCAGGGAGCGCCTGGCGAACATGGTCTGGAAGAACATGACGCCGCCCGAGGGCCTGACCCATCGCCGTATGCGCCTCAGGACGAGCGCGGGATCGTCGAGCAGCATGAAGCTCATGCTGAAGAGGACGAAGTCGAAGGAATGGGGCTCTTCAGGCTCGAAGCGCTCGACTGGCACGTGGAACACGTTCACATACTCTTCGAGGGAGTTCTTCCTGATCTGGCGCTCGCAGTGGTCCAGGTAGCAGCGGTCGACGTCGATGCCCGTTATGGATATGCCCTTCGAACGGATGGTCTCGTGGAACTCCTGTATCATGGCGCCGTTGCCGATGCCGACGTCGAGGATGCGCGACCCGCCCGGTACGTAGTCAAGGCAGGTGCGGTAGCACAGGAGGCTCACTTCCCTGATGAAGAGGTTGTAGAGAATGTTTTTCATCTGCTCACCGCGTGACATCCTGCGGGCCGGGACGCCCGGAATGGTCTCGCGCCGTGTCTTTCCCTCCGTGTGCAGTGTGCCCGCAGGTGCGCCGGCACACGCGGACCGCCTCGAAACCCGAAGCCCCCAATGCCTCGGCGTGAAGGGCCGGTACACGGTCCCGGCCGACCCTCCTCATTCCATGGGAAAAACCGCCCCTTATACGCCTGGATGCACCATTCATACACCGTTTCCACCCCCTCTACTCCCACTCGCCGGAAATGTAAATACGCCTGTCATGCCGCCTCACGGCATGTCGGGAGGAACGTGCGACACCCAGGGGACGGACCCTGTCAGTCTTCCCTCAGGTACTGCTTGATCGCGCGCTTGACCGATTCCGGGACCCGGATGCCCAGGTCGTTCAGCCTCGCCTCGTACTTCTTGATCGAGCGTACGTGAGCGGAGGTGTTCGCGAAGATGCGTATGTAGCTCTGCGTGCTGCCCTCGACCTCCTTGCGGAAGCTGATGTCCGAGTTGAGCAGGTCTTCTATGGGCGCTATGACGCGGTAGTTGATGGGCCTGCAGATGGAGCGGTAGGCGACGAACCGCTGGAGCACCTCGCACTCGTAATCCCGCTCCCTGATGCTCCGTTCCACCTGGTCGAGGTCTATGCAGTCCATGACGTGGGCCTTGATGGATTCCCCGAGGAGCCCTTTCACCTCGGCCTGCATCCTGGCGGAGGTCTCGCACACGTTCACGTCGTCCACGCAGGTCGACGAACACCTCACGTAGAGGACGAGGTCGATGTCGCTGTCGGGTTCGGATATCCCCATGTTCACCGAGCCCATGACATCCATGGCCACCTCGCGCCCGGTCTTTTCCTCGAGCACCCGGGCGACCTCCTCGATCCTGTCAACCCGCTCCTCCGCCTCCGGTGTCTGGTACATCCTGAAGAAGTCCTTGATCTCCTTGTAAAGCCTTATCTCGGGAATGTGCGAGTAGCGAACGCCTTTCATGTCGTAGTTCCTGCGGTCTACGAGCGCCGCGTACCGTTCCCTGTCGATGATCTTCTCGACGAGGGTCCCGTTCTCGAGGGTATAGTCTGCGACGTCGTAGATCCTGCCGTCGTGGAACTTCCTGAACACGATGGACTTGACTTCCTTCTGGTCCATCTCGATCTGGTAGAAGAACCCACCCTCGTTCACCTCTCCCGTCGGCCCGGTCACCTCGCCGAAGTTCGAGGGGTTCAGGTAGAGGGTCTTGCCCGAGTACTTCACGCCCCACGAGTCGTGGGCGTGGCCCGTGAGGCAGAGGAGCACCGGGTTCTCGTCGCAGAAGGTCCTGAGGGACGGCGACCCGTACGCCCCGCCGGCCGTGGTGTTGTCGTTGATGCCGTAGGCCGGCTGGTGCGCCACGATGATGTGAGGCTTCACCACGCGGAAGAACGAGTACATCTCGTTCTTTTTCCCGTTCTTTCTGCCCCTGGGGCTCAAGCCCTCGAGGTATCTCACGATATAGCGCTCGGGAATGCCCGGCGTCCTCACCTCGGCCCCGCCGTACCCGCAGATGCGCACGTCGCCGATCGCGTACCAGTGGAGGTGCAGGTCGTGGTCGTGCAAGGCCGTGTACTTGAGGTCCATGTCGTAGTTGCCGGGCAGGAACAAGACCGTGGACGCCTTCTTCATGGACACGAGGTTCTTGAGGACCTTGTACTTCTGCTGCATGACCCTGCGCGCCCTGATGGTGTACTGCTGGTACATCGTCCCCTTGTCCTGGACGTCTTCCGGGACGTCGGGCTGCTCCAGGAGCTGGTCCACGAAGTCCTCCAGGAGCCTGTCCTCCTGGCCCATCTTCATGCGGAGGCCGTGGAAGAAGGACTGGAGCTCATGGTACCTGATAGAGGTCTCCATGCTGTAGAAGGGGATGTCTATGAGGTCTCCGCCGATGATGTACACGTTGGCGACCGTCTCCGAGAGCACGGACTTCATCCTCTCGAAGTCGCCGTGGATATCGGTCAGGTAGATGATCTTCATCTTCGCCCGTGATTCTTATCGAACCTGCAAGCGATGTACTTGATGCATTCCTTATAGACCTTTTGGAACGATTTGGCCATGCATCACGAGAGCGGTGCGCCGATGCCCTGTATACACGCGGAACGGGTCTCTCATCCTCGATGCCCGGTGCGGGTACGGCCTCGTGCCGGAGCGGTCCGTGCCGTTGGAGGCGGGTCACGGCGTGAGACAAACGCCTGCGGGGTGCCGCCCATGACATGTCCGGGGAAGAAGACGCGACAAGGGGCGGGGAAGGCGGCAAAGCCGTTTGTCTTGTTGCATGGGATCACACCCCTGTTTGCATGCATGAAGGAGGATGCCGCACGCGAAGTGATCGTCCCGTCCTTTTCACGCCCCTTGTGCATGCATAGAGGAGACCGACCGCCGGGGGCAGGGTGCAGGCGGCGAGGAGGTTGCCGTGAGCACCTTGACAGGGTGGGGGACGTGAAGGATACCGGACCCTGCGACAGTTGGCCGCGGTGAGCCCGAAAGTGGTGAGGAGAATGAAAGGCCGTCTCTTGCGCGAGGAAAAGACCATCAGGGTCATGATCGAAATGTACTGCAGGGACCGTCACGGGTCGAAAGGGGCCTTGTGTTCCCGCTGCCGGGAGTTGTGCGAGTACGCCGAGAAACGTCTGCGAAATTGCCCCTACGGCGCGAAGAAGCCCACCTGCGCCGCATGCCCCATCCATTGCTATCAGGGGGGCATGCGGGAAGAGGTCAGGCGTGTCATGCGGTATGCCGGGCCCCGCATGATGTTCGAACACCCCCTGCTCGCCATCGGCCATTTCATCGACGGGCTCGCCTGCGTGAGGCCCCCCAGGCCGGGCGCGTGACGGTGAGGGCGCCACGCGACGGGGGGCAAGGGACGCCCCCCGGGGGTGCCCTAAGCGGGCTCGGGCAAGGCGGGCTACTTGGATGAGACCGGAGAGTTCTGGGGTCCGGTCTGGATCTCGGAAGCGAAGAAGGACCCGGAGCCCTGCGATGTGGACGCGACAGCGGTCCCCTTGAACCACCTGAGCGCGAACTCGTTGTCGAGCTTCTTCGCCTTCACGGACGCCAGGCCCTTGTTGATGAGCTCCACGAGCTCCCTGTTGCCCTTCCTGCAGACGATGCCGTACTCTTCCACGCATTCTTTCGCGTCGAGGATGTCCAGGCTCGCTATGCACAGGGAGGATGACGTGGAGCCCGCCGTGCAGCCGATGGCCACGGGGCTGTCGCAGAGCAGGGCGTCGATCGTCCCCTTCTGAAGGTCCTTGAATGCTTGCGGCGTCTCCTGCACGGTGTAGTAGGTGATGTTGGCGCCGGATCTCCTGATCCTGTCGGCGGCGGCGGAGAGCCTGAAGACACCCACGTTCCTGCCGCTCAGCTTCATGTTGACCTTTGACCTGGGGACCACGAGGAGCTGCGCCGCGCTGAAGTACGGATCGGAGAGCTCGTAACGTTCCTTCCTCCCGGACGTGATGTTCACGGATGCGATGACCGCGTCGTATTTCCCCTCGTTGAGGCCGTCGAACAGGGACTTCCAGGGCACTTCCACGAACTTGATCTTGAATCCCGCCTCCTGGGCCACAGCCTTCATCAGGTCGATTTCATACCCTTCGAAGCCGCCCTTCGCACTCTTCTCCTTCATGTGGAAGACGTCTCCGCCGAGCGCCACCGTCACGGTCCGTTCCGCCCAGGCGCCTGGGCACAGAAACAGAGAGACGATGAAGGCGCAGCCGATTGCCGAGATGAACTTCCTGCCGATACTCATGGATCTCCCTCCTTCACGCGGGGCTCTGAGGTGGGGTGCCGTGATGCACTCACAACGTTCTTCTCGGACGAATCCGCCCGACCGAGAGTGGGTTACGGGTTTGCAACCGGTGCGTGTGCAGGCTTGTCTCTCGCCTCGTGGACGCCCGAGGGCGCCCTGGTGCCCCTTTTGCGTGCATGGGGAAGGGATAGCGCAGGCGATCCCCTCGTGGTCTGCGCGCAGGCGGTGTCATGAGCCAAGGGGCCATCCGTCGCGTGTTTCCGGTTGCATGCATGAGGCGTCTCGAAGGTCGGCCCCGGTCGTGTCAGGGGATGCCCTCGCCTCGTTGAAGAGGCTGCCCGGGTGCGAGCCAGGAGACGAACCGTTCCTTCGGCAGGGGCGTCAGGCGGCGGGATGTTCGAGGGTGAGGGGGCTCGTCCGGCATGCCATGGGTGATGGGGAGAAAGGCCCGTGCCACCATCACCGCGAAAGACTTTCGGCACATGCCACCTTTCGGAGGGTGTGGTATGGATGTCCTCGGTCCGGGCTTCATGCGAGCGCCGGCGTCTTTGCGCCCACAGACGTGCGGGGTTCGACCAGGATGCCCGTCAGGGCCGCACGCCCGGGTCGGCCGTCCCCTCCTTTTCCGCACCGGCGGGACGGGTGGACGACGAGCTCGAGATGGTGAAGGAGAACGTGGCCCCCTTGCCCGGCTCGCTCTCGACCCAGATGCTCCCTCCGTGGCCCTCGACGATCCTTCGGGCGATGTACAAGCCGAGCCCCGTACTCGTCTCCTCGCCGGAAGGTCTCGGGCTGGCCTTCTGGAAGGGCCTGAACAGGCGAGGCTGTTCCTCCCGCGGGATGCCGGGCCCATGATCGGTCACCCTCACGACGACGTTTCCCTGCTGGACCTCCACGGAGACGACCACTGAGGCGCCGTTCGGTGAGAACTTCACGGCATTCGACAGGAGGTTGTTCATCACGCACGCGAGCAGGGTGCTGTCGATGGGCGCCGTGATGTCGGTCTTCGGGAGCACGAGGTCGATCATGATGCCCTTTGCCTCGGCCAGGTGTCGATGCATGTGGATGCATTCGAGGATGACCTCCCTGGCGTCCGGGGTGGAACTCGACGGCGCCCTCGCTGCGCTCTCGATCCTCGCGATGTCCATGAGTTCATCCATGAGCTGGATGAGGGTCGTTGCCGAGCTGTGCGCCAGCTCGAGGAACCTTCTCCTGCGCGCGTCAAGCTCGTCGGCTCCGGGAAGAAGGTGCCTGCAGCAGCCGAGGAAGGCGTTCAGGGCGTTCTTCATGTCGTGCGCGGCCACGCCGAGGAAACGCTCCCTCTCCTCGGCCAGCCTGGAGACCTCCCTGAGCGCCGCCTCGAGATCGGCCGACAAGAGGGCGTTCTCGAGGATTCGGGTTGCGAGACGCGAGAATGCCCGCACGATGCCCGCGAGCTCTTCTTTCGTGCAAGGACATCCCTGAACGCCCACGACGCACACGGCCCCGAACGGGGCGCCGGTCGGCCAAGAAAGGGGCGCCGAGATGGTGGACGACAGGGTGGGGGAGGATCCACGCCCGTGGCGCCTGTGCGACCTCGATGTCCTGACCACGACCTCGCCGGAGGCCGCCGCCTCTTCGCACTGCCTTCTGACCCGGGCTGCCAGCGACAAGGAGCTCCCCTGCGCCTTCTTCGGGGACGCGCTGGAGACGATCTCGAGTCGAGGAGCGACGGTACGTACGATAAAGGCCGAGGATGCGCCCAGGACGCATCTCGCGGTCTCGAGGAGCTCGTCCCAGGCATGAGGGACGCCCTCGGGGACGCGGATCTCCTGCATGCATGCCGAGGGATGTCCGATCGTCGCGTTTAGGCACATGCATGACCGCCTTCACTGCAGTGCAGGTGCATTCCAAGATTCAATGACTTCCCTGGGTCCTCATTATAATGCCCTCGATGGAAAAGGAAAGGGTGCCCTAGGTCATGGTCCTGCTGGCGTCACGTGTGCCCGGCCTCGGGGAGGGACTGCGGGCGCCCGGGGCGCCTTCCAACGAGTCGCTCCGACACCTGATTTGCCAGGATCGTCAACGGGCCCAGGGACGACGAACGCCTTGGGGGCCTTCCCTTGGGGACCCGGTCGTCCCTCCCACTATGTGGCCGGTCGCCCTCGCAGGCGAGCCTCCCATGGCGGGCACGCCTGCGCAGGGGTTTGTCTCGCGCGGGCTTGAACGATGAAGCGTCGTGTGCGTCTTTCTCCCTGAGGATAGGCCCCTCTTGTGGGGAGGGATTCAAGTCTGCGAGGGCGCCTTCACAGGGAGATCCCTTCCCTCATCGGCGCCGGTCGGCGCATCGGCCGGCCGGCGCATACGCTTGGCGTCAGCGTAAAGAAGGGTGATCTCCGCGTGGCAGGCGCCGGGCGCCGACAGGCGCGTTCATCCCCGCTCGCGTTCCGTGAGCCCCTCGACGTAGCTCTGGATCATCGAGGTGAGTTCTTCCGTGAACCGCTCTTCCTTGAAGGGCGATGCGAGGAACTTCACCGCGTGTGCCGCGTTCTCAACCGCCCCGTGGATGACCTTGGCGACCACCTTCAGGTCCCTGTTTTTCGACGGCTTCGTGTGGCGCTCGAGGAGTGCCGTGATGAGGGAGAGCTGTTTCTCCTCCACTTCCTCGAAGAGCCTCCTGACTTCCGGGTCCGTGAACTTCATCACGAGGGCCTGCCTGTGGAAGTCGAGCTGCCTGTCGAAGATGGCGAAGGCCCTCTGTACGTGGTCCCTGATGATCGAGTCGATGGATGGGTCGCCTTGTTGTTCCACGAGGTAGATGCCTGTGACGAACGTGTCTAGGTGCATCTTGAGGATGGCGAGGAAGAGGCTCCGCTTGTCCTTGAAGTAACTGTAGAAGGTCCCGATGGATACCCCGGCTCTCCTGGCGATCTCGTTGGAACTGGTCCCTGCCAGACCCTTTTCGCCGAAGAGACGGAGACCGGCCTCCATGATGCGTTGTTTGCTCTCCCTGCTCCTCTTCTGTTGGGGTGTTCGGACACGCATCGCTTGGCCACCACGCCGTAGGTCACCCATACCACAAGAAAGGCCATGGATCAATATATGAGCTCTTGCTCATATTTGCTTGACAAGCATGGCCTAGGTAGTATAATGGTATGACAAGGTCGGTCATTCGCGGTCAGAAGCGTTGATGCATGGGGGGCCGCGAGTGTCTGTGCATTCTTGAAATGCGTGCAGGGAGGGTTCCATGAAGCTGGCGTTACTTCTTTTCGGGCTCTACCTCAAGCTCGCCAGGGCGGCGAAGACGAACAAGGCGTTCAGGAACTACATTGGCAACATCCAGCTCAGGATCCTCATCAAGACCTCCGACAACAGGTGGGGCAGGCTCTTCGTCTTCGACAAGGGGAGGGTGACCTCGGCCTCGGGCGCCAATCACGCCTTTGACGCGGCCCTCGTCTGGAGCGACGCGTCCACGGCCTTCAAGGTGATGCTCTCGGGCAGCGACGAGGCCACCTTCATGGCGGCGGCCTCCGGCAAGCTCAGGGTGGAGGGGATGGCCTACTACATCCAGTGGTTCAACGATGCGGTGAAGCTCGTGATGTAGCAACCCACGCGGCCGCGGCGCGACTTCCGTGCGAACGGACGCGGCCCTTACGATGAACGATTTCGCAGGTACTATGACAGGGGAGGATGACCCATGAACGATATCCTGGGCGGTCACCTGGTGGGGAAGTATCTCAGGGAGGTGGAAAAGGTGGACACGGTTTTCTGCCTCTCCGGCGGGCACATCGAGGCGATCCTCGACAGCTTCACCGAGTACAGGATCCGTGCCATAGACGTCAGGCACGAGCAGGCGTGCGCCATGATGGCCCACGCCTGGTCCATATACACGGGCAGGCCCGGGGTGTGCCTGGTCACTGCAGGGCCCGGCTTCACCAACGCCCTGACGGGGATCGTGAACGCCTTCCTCGACAATGCGCCGGTCGTGGTCCTGTGCGGCAGGCACCCCCTGAGGGATGACCTCAAGGGCGCGCTCCAGGAGATGAACCAGATAGACATGGTCAAGCCCGTGACCAAGTGGGCGGCCACCTGCTACGACACGAAGAGGATTCCCGAGTACCTGGCTGCCGCGTTCAGGAACGCCTCGAGCGGAAGGCCGGGCCCGGTGTTCCTGGAACTCCCCCCGGACATCCTCAACGTGAAGGTCCCGGTGGAAAAGGCGCCGATGCCCAAGGCGCCGGCCAGGAAGTTCACGGTCCACCCGGACGACTGGGACCTCAAGCAGGCCGCGGATGTCATCAATGCGGCGAAGAAACCCCTCCTCATGGGCGGCAGCGGGGTGGGCATGAGCTGCTGCTCAGTTGCGCTTGGCCAGTTCGTGGAACGGACCGGCATACCGTTCATCCTCTTGAACAACGGCAGGGGCGAGCTTGCGGACAACCACCCGCTCTCCCTCTGGGACGTTGGGAACACGGGCCTGATGCTCGGGCTCACCCAGGCGGACGTGCTCGTGGCCGTGGGCGTGAGGTTCAACTGGCTCCTGCAGTCGGGAGCGGTGATCCCCCCCCACGTGAAGGTCGTGCGCATAGACATCGACCCCACCGAGATCGACCGCAACAGGACCGCGGACGTGGGGCTCGTGGGAGACGCGCAATCGGTGCTCAACCAGCTCCTGCCGCTCGTCAAGAGGGCGGACCACTCGGAGTGGGTGGATATGCTCAGGAAGGCGAGCCGTTCGTTCTTGGAGACCGAGCTCAGGCTTCGCTCGAGCCCCTCGTACCCGATCCATCCCATACGGCTGGTGGCAAGGATCCAGGAGGCCATAGGCGACGACGCCCTCTACGTGGTGGACGGGGGGGACACGAGCTACTTCGGGCTCACCGGCCTGACCTCAAAGGAGAAGGCCGGCGTCCTCGGGACCTCCTCCGGCCTCCTCGGGTGCCTGGGGACGGGCATCCCCTTCGGCATCGCGGCCAAGCTCGCGAGGCCGGACAAGAAGGTCGTGGTGCTCAACGGTGACGGGTCGTTCGGTTTCAACGCCATGGAGTTCGATACCATGGTGAGGCACAACATCCCGGTGCTCGTCATCGTGAACAACGACCAGGCCTGGGGCATGATCAAGCACAGCCAGGAGCTGTCCATAGGCTGCGACCGCCTCCAGTGCGCCGAACTGGGAGAGAGGCGGTACGAGAAGATGGTCGAGGGGCTCGGGGGCCACGGCGAGTTCGTGACGAGGGACGAGGAGATCGTGCCGGCCATCAGGCGCGCCCTCGAGTCAGGCAGGCCCGCCTGCGTAAACGTCATGACCGACCCGACTGCCACGAGCCCGGCGACACCCCTGTTCTACCAGGCCCTCAAGATGGAGTGAGCCGTGAAGGCGCTGGTCTTTTCCATAACGGTACCCCAGTACCTCGTGCTCCAGGTTCTCGGCAGGCTCAACAGGAAGTATTTCTTCGAGGGCCCGTTCGCCACGGTGAGCCTCAGGGACGTGCCCGAGCCGGCCCTGCCGGGGCGCGAGTGGGTGAAGGTCAGGGTGAGGCTCTGCGGTCTCTGCGGCAGCGACATCAACCTCCTCATGGTGAAGGATTCCCCCATGGCCTCCCCCTTCACCTCCTTCCCGTGCATCTTCGGGCACGAGCTGGCGGGCGAGGTGGTGGAGACGGGCGCAGACGTTCACGACTGCAAGGTGGGCGACCTCGTCACGGTCAACCCGTCCTTGAGCTGCGTCACGAGAGGGCTCACGCCCGTCTGCCGCATGTGCTCCTCGGGCAGGCCCGGCAACTGCGAGCGGTTCGCCGAGGGGGCGTTCGCTCCCGGCATGTTCGCCGGCATATGCAAGGACATAGGCGGGGGCTTCGCTGAATACATGGTCGCCCACACATCCCAGGTGTTCAGGGTGCCGGACGGGGTTTCCCCCGAATCCGCGGTGCTGACCGAACCTCTCGCCGTGGGGCTCCAGGCGGTGCTCGACAACCTGCCGAAAGACGGCGATGCGGTCCTTGTCATCGGCGGCGGGGTCATCGGCGCCATGGTGGTCAAGGCCATACGCGGCCTCGGCATCGGCTGCAGCGTGACCGTGGTTGAGCCGTCGGCCTTTCACCGCGAATACGCCAGGCGCTCGGGAGCCGACCACGTGGTCGCATCCGGCATCCTGGATGCAGCCGTCAAGATGGCCGGCGCACGGGCCTACAAGCCCATGCTCGGGGAGCATATCCTCCAGGGCGGCTTCGACAAGGTGTTCGACACGGTCGGCCACTCGGACACGATCCAGCAGGCCCTCATCGCGACCTCAGGTCTCGGCACGGTGAGCCTGGTGGGCATCGGCAACAAGGTGACCTTCGACCCCACGCCGCTGTGGCTCAAGCTCCTCACCCTCAAGGGGTGCTACGGGCACGCCGTGAACGAGGACGGATCGGGGAAGAGGCACGCCTTCTCCCGGGCTCTCGAGCTCGTGGCCTCCTCGAGGGTCCACGTGGAGGACATGCTCACCCACACCTTCCCCATAACGAGGTACAGGGAACTCCTGGAGGTGAGCGTGTCCAAGGGGTCGTATCAGGCGATCAAGACCGCGGTGCGCTTCTTCTGAGAACCACCCCCGTCATCGGTCTCGCCGGGGAGTCGGCCCTTTCCCTGGAGGCCGCCCCTCGGGGGACGGGCTTGCTCTTTCGGCGGCCTCGAGGTGAGGGCCGTCCCTTCGAGCGAAGAGAGGGGGATGTTCTCTGATGGAACCGTGGCGGTGCCCCCCTGTCGACAGGCGTTGGGGGGGCATCGGGCCAGGGCCGAGCACTTCGTCCTTGCAGGGCCGTTCGTACGCCGCGAAGCCTCGGCTCTCCCCCGTGACGCCGGTACATCCACGTCATGGGGTCTCGGGGTTCCTCAGGGAGACACCCGCCGACGAGACGGGCACGCCCCCAGGAGGAAGAGGCCTCTTAGACGTCCGTGTTTAGGGTCGTCCAGCTCGACGCATGCACGGCAGGACGTGCATGACCCCCGTCCCGGTATACCGTCGGGCCAGGTGCTCCATTCTCTCGCCATGTGGGGAGTATGACCCTCGTCCGGGTATGCCGGCTGTGCTTTCGCGTGCGGGCTTGTCCTGAGGGGTGTCTTCCGGCGGGACGCTTCTCTCTGGGCGCGTCCGCCTTGCCACGTGCTTGGAGGAATGCCGCCTTTCTCGGCATGGATGGAGGGTGAGGGCGGCCCTGTCCGACTTGCCGAGGAGGTCGGGATGGATCCTTCGGGCGCGCGGGCTTCCTTGCCTGTTCACGAGAGGGGGCCCTGCCCGGCCGCACGGGATGGGGCCTTTTAAACCCGCTCTCGGGGCGCGGGACACCATGAGCAGGCGGAAAGATGACGCCGCATGGAGTGACGGCCTGTCCGTCGAGCGGTCATGCCCGGCGGAACCGTGAAGAAACCTGCCCCTTGCGAACCTGCAAGGATCGGGATAATCTTAAACCCGGCCGCTTGAGGTTGGTGCCGCGTTCGTTTCCCGTTCAGATGCTGGAGGGTTGAAGGTCAGATGAGCGATACGTTCTTCACGTTTCTCGCCGGCTTCAGGATCCAGGACTTTTTCGACATCGCGATCATCTCCTTCCTCCTGTACCTCGCCATCGTCTGGTTCAAGCACGCCACGTCCAAGCTCGTGCTCGTGGGGATGATACTGCTCGGCGTGGTCTACATCGGCGCACGGCTCTTCCACCTCTACCTCACCACGATCGTGCTCCAGAGCTTCTTCACGGTGATCATCATCGCTCTGGTCGTGATCTTCCAGGAAGACATCAGGAGGTTCTTCGAGCGCCTGGCCACCCTCAGGAACCTCGCCAGGCACAGGAGAAAGTCCGCCGAAGGCGTGGACGGGGCGGTGAGCGCCATCGTCGAGAGCTCGGCGGAGCTCGCCTCGAGGCGCATAGGGGCGTTGATCGTGATCGAGGGGGAGGACCCCATAGACAGGCAGATCACCGGCGGATACACCCTGAACGGCGTGCTCACCTCGCCCTTGGTCATGAGCATATTCGATCCGCATTCCCAGGGGCACGACGGTGCACTCGTGGTCCGCAACGGGCGTGCCTTCAAGTTCGGCTGCCACCTCCCGCTGTCGACCAACACGGAGAAGCTCGCCAACTTCGGCCTCCGCCACACGGCGGCACTGGGGTTGTCAGAGCGGTGCGACGCCCTCGCGATCGTCATATCGGAGGAAAAGGGCACCATCTCGGTCGTGCGCAACGCCGAGATCGTGACCCTCAAGAACGCCATAGAGCTCAACTCGGTCCTCGAGCAGTTCTTCGAGAAGACCTTTACCGACGGCGGGAAACACGCCAAGGGCGGACTCGGGAAAAACGCCCTCGAGAAGGGGCTCGCCCTCGTACTGGCTGTGGGGCTCTGGTTCGTGTTCGGCTACCAGCGTGAATCCATCCAGCGGGACTACATCGTCCCCATCGAGTACCGCAAGATCTCGCCGGAGTGGGAGATAGAGGAGTCCCGGGTCACGGACGCCACGGTCACGCTCATGGGGTCGACGCAGGCCTTCAGGCTGTTCGACCCGTCGAGCCTCAAGATATCGATCGACCTCTCTTCGCTCGAAGAGGGCAGGCAGGTGGTGGTCATCACCTCGGACATGGTCAACGTGCCGTCGAACCTGACGCTCCTCAAGGTCAGGCCGGACAGGATCATCATCACCGCGCACAGGCTCTTCCCACGCGATGTGAAGGTGACGCCGGACATGGTCGGCAGGCCCGAAGAGGGATACGAGATCAGGCAGGTCACCGTGGAGCCGGAGTTCGTCTCGGTGCTTGCGCCGTTCGCCATAACCGCGAGCAGGATCTCGGTGATCACCGAGCCGATCGATGTCTCGGGCATCACCTCCAGCCACACCTACACCGTGAAGGTGATACCGTCCACGTCCCGGGTGAGATTCAAGGCCCAACAGCAACCGACCGTCCGCGTGACGGTGGAGGTGGAACGCACATCCCGGAGAGACGCACCGAAGAAGGGCACGTGACGGCACATCGGGCCGCCCTCCGTGATGCCGGCCCGGGGTGCCCCGGGTGAGCCGGGATCAGTCGGTGATCAGGTAAACACTGTCACCGACGCGTGTCTTCTCCTTGACCTTGATGCCGATGAGGTCTCCCGGCCCGGCAACGTCTACCGGCTTGTTGTCGATCTGCATGGAGTCGATGGTCTCCTCGAACGAGGTGGTCGCCCCCTCGATGGAGATCCTGTCGCCGACCTTGAGGGTGTCGGTCAGCTGAATGCCCGCGACGCTTATCTTTCCGAAGAAGTGGGTGACCTTGCCGATGAGTTTCTTTTCGCCAGCCATTGTGAATACCTCCTCGAATGTATGTCTTTATAACCCCTCTGCAGGGAAATCTCAAGGGAATCGGCGCGGGTGCGGCCCACAGGGAGAGGGAGAGAGGCTTGGACCCGGCCTCGGGCTTCTCAAACCCCTTGAGATCAGGTACAATCATGGAAGAGAGCAGCCGGCGGCTTCGATCATCTTTCTCTGGGGGAATGTGATGTCGTACAGGTTCGATACCCTCTGCGGACTGTTTCACAACCAGGCACAACGATACGGCGAGGATCATGTCTTTCTCTCGGGCGCGTTCGACGAGCATGGGCATCCCATGGACACGTTCCGGAACATAACGTGGGCCCAGGCGAGGAGGCTGGCGCTCGACCTGGCCAGGGGACTGGCCGCCCTCGGGGTGAAGCCCGGTGACCGGTGCGTCATATTCTCGGAGAGCAGGCCGGAGTGGGTCATCGCGGACCAGGCCGTGCAGGCGTGCGGTGCCGTCGGGGTGCCGCTGTACCCGACGCTCAATCCCGTCGAACTGGGCCAGATGGTCCTGGACAGTGAGCCGTCCGTCATGATCTCCTCGACGAGGGACAAGGCGCTCGAGCTCGTGGCCTTGAGAGACACCCACGAGGCGCTCGCCGGTCTCCCGGTGGTCACCATGGAGTCCTGGGAACAAGAGAAACCCGGCCGCGTCTTCGGCTTCCTGGAGGTCATGCTCATGGGCAGGGACAAGGTCCCCCTGGCTGACATCGAGGAGCGGATTCGAGCGGTCACGCCGGAAGATCTCGCCGCTATCATCTACACCTCGGGAACGACCGGCAGGTCGAAGGGGGTGATGCTGACCCACGGCAACTTCATGGCCAACGTCCACCAGTGCACCCAGTCGGAGCTCATGCAGCGCCAGAGGGCGAGGGATCTCCACCTGAAGGCCCTCGTGCACCTGCCGTTGTGTCACGTGTACTCGCGCACCGCGGACTACCATGTGGCCGGGCTCTATCTCGGCGGCTGCCTGGTATTCGCGAGGGGCTTCGATACCCTTGCCGAAGATCTCCTCAAGGTGAGGCCGAACGTCATCGTGTCGATCCCCCGCTTCTTCGAGAAGACCTACGACATGGTCATGTCGTCCGCGAGGAGGATGAAGCCTGCGAGGAAAAAGGTCTTCGAGTGGGCGCTCAGGAAGGGGGAGGTCTACGTCGAGGGCATGGCGACCGGCAGGAGGATCTCCCAGGCGGACCTCGCGGCGTTCGGACTGGCGAACATGCTCGTGTTCGACCCGCTCAAGCGGCTCATGGGCATGGACAGGCTCGTGCTCGCCCTTTCGGGGGGAGGCAAGCTGTCCAAGGAGGTGTGCACCTTCTTCCGTTCCCTAAACATACAGCTCAACGAGGGATACGGCCTCACGGAGACGAGCCCGGTCATAAACTTCAACGACGTGGAGATCCTCGACGGGCCCAAGGGAGGGCCCCTGTACAGGCGGTTGCGCGACAAGGTCCTCGAGACCACGGTG
This sequence comes from Deltaproteobacteria bacterium, assembly GCA_029552245.1. Taxonomy (GTDB): domain Bacteria; phylum Desulfobacterota; class Desulfomonilia; order UBA1062; family UBA1062; genus MWEI01. The sequence continues at coordinate 50,642 of JAKPDW010000047.1, read as the reverse complement.
GACCTCATGGTGGAACTCCCCGCGAAAGGCGTCTCGCCGTACAGAAACCCCATAAACGCCCTCAAGCTCGGCTTGTGTTACTCGAGCGTGCTCTACAACCTCCGCGTCAAGCCGGGTACCGTGGGAAGGCCGGCCAAGTGGACCGAGGAGAGGATCGCCGACGACGGCGAGATCCTGGTGAAGGGGCCCCAGGTCTTCAAGGGGTACTGGAAGATGGAGGAAGAGACGCGCCAAGCCTTTACGGAGGACGGCTTCTTCAAGACCGGGGACATAGGGAGGTTCGACGAAGAGGGATTCCTCATCATCACGGACAGGAAGAAGGACCTCTTCGTGACATCCGGAGGCAAGAACGTGGCCCCGCATCCCATCGAGCTCGAGCTCCAGTCGAGGCGCTTCATCGAGCAGGCCTGCCTCGTGGAAGACGGGAGGAAGTACATCTGCGCGCTCATCGTGCCTGATTTCGAGGAGATTCGAAGATACGCCAAGGAACGGGGGGTCGCCTACACGGACGACGCCGATCTCGTGTCCAAGCCGGAGATCCGCTCCCTGGTGAAGGCCGAGGTGGACGCCGTGAACGAGAGGCTGTCCAGGTACGAGCAGGTCAAGTACTTCGAGCTCCTGAGCGCCCCGTTCAGCGAGGAGACCGGCGAGCTCACGCCTACGCTCAAGGTGAAGCGCAAGGTGGTGGCGGAGAAATACAAGGACCTCATCGAGGGCATGTATAAGCATTGAGAGGGGAGGGGACCCCCCGGCTCGCGGCCTCGTGAATGAGCAGGTGGCAGAACGCGGCCACCACGAGCGCATGGGTGATCGTTCCGTCCTTGATCATACGGAACACCTCGTCGGGGTGCACGAGTTCCAGGCGGACGGATTCCGTGGGGTCGAGGTTCTGGGTCGCATCGGGCAGGCAGTCCAGGGCGAGGAAGGTGTAACACCGGTTGGTCTGTATCGCCGGGTTCGGTTCCACCGTGCCTATGTGGATCACCTCCCGGCTCGTGTAGCCCGTCTCCTCGGTCATTTCCCTGAGCGCCGCCTCCATGGGTCCGGCGTCCTCCTTGGAGATCAGACCGCCCGGGATCTCCACGGTCTCGCGCATGACGCCGTGTCGATACTGGCGGATGGTGACCACGAGCCCCTGGCTCGTCATGGGGATGACGTTCACCCAGTCCCCCAGCTCGAAGACCGTGAAGTCTTTCACGATGTCGTTGGGCAGGAAGTGATAGGTGTCCAGGCGAACGTTGACGAGCTTGTTGCGAAAGGCGATCCTCGAGCCGATACGGTTCCACTCGTGTTCCATCGTGACAGCATCCTTTCTCGCGTGTCGTTTTCTCGGGCAATCCTCCGCCCATGGAGCTATACCACGAAAGAGGGGCTCCTTGCACCGCGAACCGCCAACGATCGTGCCGGCGCAAGCGCCCCCGCCGAGCCGAAGGGGTGGGCAGGGACAGGCCTCAAATGGGCCTTCGAGTGCAGAGGCCGCGAAATGCCGTCCTTTGTCCGTGACCTGCGATTCACCTCCCGTCCTTCGACGACTACCTGGCAGGGTGTTGCGGCCTTGTGCGGGCCGTCGACTTGTGTTACAGGAAAGGATTACGTCGTCTGGTCAGGAAGGGGCGTCATGAAGTGCGTGTACATGGACGAGCAGTGTTACGAGTTCCATGAGGACGACTCGGGCGAGCGGTGTTTTCTGTGCAGGCAGAACTCGCAGAGGCTCTTCGTCGTCCGCCAGGTGGAAAGCATGAAGATGGTTCACCTGTGCGGGGAATGCATGGTGAGCAACAGCGACGCCTTTCTCCTTGACAACACGAGGCCGTGGGAGGGGCTGAAGGGAAAGAGCGAGTGAGGCCTAGAGCTCGTAGAGCCTCGGGAACGTGAGCACGAACGTCGTGCCTTCTCCCAGTTTCGACGTCACCTCGATCTTGCCCATGTGAGCGTCCATGATCTTCTTCACGAAGGTGAGCCCCAAGCCCGAGCCGCGTTGACGTTCCTCCTTGCCCTTGACCCTGAAGAACGGCTCGAAGATGAAGGGGAGCTTGTCTTCCGGGATACCCTCGCCCGTGTCCGAGATCCTCACGTACACGTAGAACTCGTCGAAATCAATGCCGACGGAGATCTTCCCGCCCTGGGGGGTATGCTTCGTCGAGTTCCCTATGATGTTCGAGAACACCCTGGTGAGGCTTTCCGCGTCACCCAGGATCCTGGGCGCATCCTGCCTCGGCGTGTACTCGAGAGAGATCTCGCGGCGCTGGCACAGGGGGGACAGCTCCTCGATGCTCTTTTCCACCACGTCCGTGACCACAAGCGGCGCCTGGGCCTTGGAGAAGGACCCGTCCTGGATCCGAGAGAGGTCGAGCCAGTGTTCGATGAGGTCGTGCAACGCCTGAAGGCGCTTCTCGCACCGTTCGATGATATCCCTGGAGGCATCGCTGAGCTCTGAGCCCGCTATGGCCTTGAGCGTCTCGAAGTACTGCATGACGGTCACGAGGGGGGAGCGCATCTCGTGGCTCACGAAGGTGATGAAGCTGCGCTCCATCCGTTCTTTTTCCTCCCTCAACCGCTCGGCTTCCTTCTTGAGGGAACGGTGTTCGAGGCCCCGCTTGGTCACCGCCCTGATCTGGTCGGGCGTGAAGGGCTTCGGAAGGTAATCGTATGCACCTTTCTTCATGGCCTCCACCGCCGAGACGATGGAGGCGTACCCGGTGATCACGATGAGCACCATGTCGGGCATCTCCCTCGAGAGCATGTCTATGATGTCCATGCCTGAGCTGCCCGGCATCTTCAGGTCAATGAAGGCGAGGTCCGGCTTGAGCACGCGGGCCAGACCCACACCCTCGTGACCGTCGGAGGACGTGATCACCGTGTACCCTGATTTCTCGAGCGCCTGCCTGCACCCGTCCAGGATGGTCTCCTCGTCGTCGATGATAAGGATGCTGGCAGGCCCCCCCGATGAGTCCCCCATGGTCACTGCTTCTTCAGGAGGGTGGAGATGTGCCCGAGCAGCTCGTCCGCCTTGATGGGCTTGTGCAGGACGAGGTCCACGGTGGGGAGATTCTCGGGAGGCTCGAAGGACTGGTACGGCCCCTGGAGATCCACGGCGCTGAGCATGATGAGGGGGATCTGCTTGCCGGTCTCGGATGTCCTGAGACGGGAGACGACGTTGAACCCCTCGCTCCAGGTCTCCATCATCATGTCGATGATCGCGAGGTCGGGCGATACCTTGCGGGCCATCTCCAGCCCGCTCTTGCCGTCCTCGGCGAGGAACACCTCGTATCCCCCCTTCTCGAGAATGAGCTTGGTGGCCATGAGGAAGTCCTTGTCGTCGTCGATCAAGAGAATCTTCTTTTTGGATTCCATAAAGCCTCCTCGAAACTGGATATCGTACTGATGACACAGCAAAGAGGGTGCCAATGTGTAACTGGTTGAAATATATTGCTCATAGGGCGAAAGCGGGATCCCGAGAACCCGGGGGAATGGGGTGAAACTCCCCATGTCGGAGCAAGTTGACCCCTGGGCGATGGGTTGTCCCCGTGGGTGGTATGAGGCACGGCGACAGGGACCCTGGCGAGCGGCTCTTCGTGTTGTCACCGAGGCGGGTGATGCCCGAGGCCGCCGCCCAAGGTTCACATCTGGTTGTCCGTCAACCTTGAAGCACGGCATTCGTCGCACCCGTGGCTTCACCTCGAGGGCGACATCCCGAGCGTCGCGTCTCGTACGAGCTGACCCTCGAGGCTGCGGCACCCGGGCGACGGACGCACCTGTTGAAGGGCTCACGGCGCGAACGTCATTCCTCCTTTTCGTTGTTGCCCGGGGTCTTGATGCCGTAGGTCCGGATCTTTAAGCGCAGTGTCTTGCGGTCTATGCCCAGGAACTGCGCCGTCTTGTTCATGTGGAAGTTGAAGTGTCTGAGGGCCTTCTCGATGTGGTCCCGTTCCACGTCGACGAGCCTCATCCTCCCCGAGAACGGGTCCACCACGGGCGCCTTGCCCCTCGGGTCCTGGCCGTAGTACATGATGTCGGACAGCGTCACCTCCTCGTGGTCGCACAGGACGCAGAGGCGTTCCACGGTGTTCTTCAGCTCCCTCACGTTACCCGGCCAGGAGTAGCTGTTGAGCGACTGGATGGCCTCGATCGAGAACCTCCTGACCTTTGCACCGTGTCTCTCCCGGTAGATCTCGAGGTAGTGGCGGGCGATGTCCATGATGTCGGTGCGGTGCTCCCTGAGAGGCCTTATGTGCATGGGCACGACAGAGATCCGGTAGAAGAGGTCTTCGCGGAACCTCCCTGACTCGACCTCGGCCCTGAGGTCCCGGTTCGTGGCCGTGATCAGGCGCACGTCCACCTTCTCGGGTTTCGAGCTGCCCACCCTGGGCACCTCCTGCTCCTGGACGACACGCAGGAGCTTCGCCTGGATGTCGAGGCTTATGTTCGAGATCTCGTCGAGGAAGAGGGTCCCTCTGTGCGCCACCTGGAAACGCCCCTGGCGGCTTTCGTACGCGCCGCTGAACGCGCCCTTGACGTGGCCGAAGAGCTCGCTCTCCATGAGGTTCGGCACGAGGGAGGAACAGTCGACTGCCACGAACGGCATCCCCGAGCGCCTGCTGAGGTTGTGTATGGTCCTGGCGACAAGTTCCTTGCCGGTCCCGCTCTCGCCCGTGATGAGCACCGAGGAGTCGGTCTTCGAGACACGCCTGATCGTCTCTTTGAGTTCCCTCATGTAGTCGCTCGAGCCGATGAGCATCCCGAGCGAGTCTTCCGACGACTCGTCGGCGGCCTCTGCGAAGCACTCGTTCAGGGCGCCTCTCAGCTCCGCGGCCCCGAAGGGCTTGGTGAGAAAGTTGACGGCGCCGAGCCTCATCGCCTCGACTGCAAGCGGGATACTGCCGTAACCCGTTATGACGATGATGCGTGCCTGGACCATCTGCTCCTTCTTGAGGATCCTCAGGATCTCTATGCCCTCGATCTTGGGAAGCCTGATGTCGAGGAGGATGACGTCGAAACGGTCGCTCATAGCCAACTTCAGCCCGTACTCCGCGTCACCGGTGCTCTCCACCTCGTGGCCTGCGCGTTCGAGGATCTGGCTGCACCCGTCCCGGATGGACGCCTCGTCGTCGATGATGAGTATGCGGCGCGATTTCTTAGCCAATCTTCATCTCCTCGGCGGTGTGGGGTTCTCCCCTGTCATCCCTGGCGCCCTCGGTGGGGGGCAGGGTGATGGTGAAGGTCGTCCCCCTGCCGGGCTCGCTTTCCACGTCTATGATCCCGTTGTGTTTCTGGATGATACCATACGTTATGGAGAGGCCGAGGCCCGTACCCTGGCCCGGCTCCTTCGTCGTGAAGAAGGGTTCGAAGATGTGCGGGAGATAGGCCCTGTCGATGCCCTTCCCGGTGTCGCTGATGGTGATCACCACCATGCCCGTCGACGAGACTCGCGAGGCGATCCTCAGCCTGCCCTTGCCGCACATGGCGTCCGAGGCGTTGATGAAGAGGTTGAGAAAGACCTCTTCCAGCCGCGACGGGTCACCCATGATCGTGGGGAGCCCTTCCGAAAGCTCCGTCACGATCTCTATGCCGTGGAAGATGGATTGATCCTTGACGAGGTTGAGCGACGTCATGATCACCTCGTTGATGGACAGCGGGGTCATGTCGCCCGAGGGTGTTCTCGCGAAGTCGAGCAGGTTCTGGACGATCTTCTTGCACCGTTCGGTCTGGTAGATGATCTTCTGCATGTTGTCCCGGGACGGGTCGTCCGGCCCCATCTCCTCGAGCACGAGATTGCTGTAGAGGAGGATGCCGCCCAGGGGGTTGTTGATCTCGTGCGCCACGCCCGCGGCCATCTGTCCCAGGGATGCGAGGCGCTCCGTCTGGGTGATCCGCTGGAAGGCCTTCTGGAGCCTCTCGTCCCTGTCCTTGAGCGATCTGGCCATGGTGTTGAACGCCTCGTCGAGCATGTCGAAGCCCGAGGATGCACCGGAAGGGAGCTGGTAGTCGAGGTCGCCCGCGGCTATGGCCTCGGTGGCGCGCTTGAGGATCTTGATCCTGTTCACGATGCTCTGGCCGAGCCTGAACGAGATGATGAAGGCGATCACCATGCCGAGCGCTGTGACCGCCAGGAAGATGAACACGGTCCTCATCATCATGTCGCGGTACTTCGCCTCGAGTATCCCCGTGTAGAGCATGCCGATGATCTTGTTGTCGATGTCGTAGATGGGGGTGTAGGCGCTGATGTACCAGTCGTTCACCACGAAGGCCCTGCCGTACCAGTCCCTGCCTTGAAGTATCACCCGGTCGTAGACCTCCTTGGAGACGATCGTTCCCACGGCCCGACGGTTGTCCCTCGTCATGACGTTCGTCGCGATCCTCACACCCCCGAGGAAGAGGGTGGAGAAGCCCATGTCCTTGCCCCGGTAACGTTCGGCCTGGTACACGGTCTCCTTGATGGTGTCCACGATCGAGTAGTCCTTGTTCAGGAGGATGCCTGCCACCAGCGCGCCCAGGAGCCTCCCGTCCCTGTCCAGGATGGGGTACGCGGATCTGAGCACCATGCCTTGTCTCAGCACCTTCTCCCTGATCTCTACCGATTTCTCGGTCTTGACGATGGGGATCTCCACCCGCGAGGCGAGCCTGGGGTTCTGCGCCACGATCACGTCCAGGGGCATCAGGATGGGCGAGGAGACCGGTCTCTTCTCCTCGAGGCACCTCTTCACGACCGAGTCCCACAGGATCACGTCACCCTTCGCCTCCGGGTTCGCGGCCCTGAAGATCACCCTGCCGCTCGTGTCCACGAGGGTGAGCATGTCGAGCGCCAGGTGGCCGGGTGACGTGAAGGTGTCGCTGCGTATCAGGAGGCGCAGGTCTTCCAGGGGCTCGAGGTTGCCCTTGGTGATCGCCTCGTGGATGGGGGAGCGCACCGCGTAGAACTGCAGCTGGTTCTCGAGCCTCTCGAGACTGTGGCGGAACACGAGCTTCGCGGTGTTTATGTCCTGCTGGACCTTGCGCTGGACCTCGTCGAGGGTCGTCTTGCCGATCATCATGAACCCGACGCTTGAAGCGACGGCGGCTGTTATGCCTGTCGCGACCAGAAAGCTTATGACCAGCCGAATCTGCAATCTCATAGGGGATGCGCATCCATGACCTGCGAAGAGTAGGCCTTCATTTCACCATCTATACCATCTCGACGGGACTCGATCAATGAATCCCTGCGGATACGTCGTCCGAAGGCCCCGAAACACCCGATGCTTGTCTTTGTGCCGCACGCATGTGTTCGGACCATCCGGGCGGTCCGGGCACGAGAAGGTATGGGGCGGGGATCAAAGGCTCACGGCTCCTGGAGCGCATCCCGACTGCTGCCGCGCGCCCGATCACGACGATGGCCGCATCGATCACCGAGGTGGGTGGTGTATGGATCCTTGCCGGCATTCGGCCGGCCGACACAGGAACAACACATGCGGCCGTTTTCGGGATGCCTCGGGGATGGCCCCTGCCCGGGTCGCCTCGAGCGATGCCGGCACGCCGGGTGACCGGGTCGCCCGTGAGCGTGGCCCTCGGGGTATCCCAGGGGGAGAAGAGGATGCCCCCGAAGGAGAAGCCCTGCGGCCGGCCATAGGGCACGTGACGATATGGGGGCCTTCTCGTCACGTGCCCGAGAGAAACCTCAGCCCCTCGATGCAAGCAGCCTGTTCACCCGCGCCAGGAGTTCCGTGACGGCGACCGGCTTGGACACGTAGTCATCCGCCGGCAGGTACTCGCCGTCGGTCTGCGGCGAGAACTTGAACCCCGTCTTCTCCGTCACCGCGGTGACCATGATGATGGGGATCATCCTGCATGACTCCTCGTTCTTGAGGTCCTGACACAGGTCGAAGCCGTCGGTGTGCTTCTCCATCATCACGTCGAGTATGATGAGATCCGGCTTGCTGGAAGCGATTGCGGACTTTCCCTCGGCCGCGTTCGGCGCGTGGACCACGTCGAAACCGTTGTTCTCGAGCACTATCTTCAGCGCGTCGGCGTAGTCCCTGTCGTCGTCTATGATGAGGATCCTTTTCTTCTCTGCCATGATACCCCCCGCTGTCAGTAGATATGGTCGGTGATGGCCTTGACCACCTCGAGGGTCCCTATGTGGACGGGGCAGGAGTCTGAACACCTCCCGCAGCCGACGCAACCGCTCAGCGCCGTCTGGATGTCCACGGGGTTGTAGTGGAGGAGCTTGTGCTCGTGCCTCCTCTTGAGGCGCAGGGCCTGGGTCGGCCTCGGGTTGTGACCTGAGGCCTCCTTGGTGAAGCCCTCGAACAGGCAGGTGTCCCATGTCCGTACGCGCTCACCCGAGTCCTTGGAGGTGACGCGGTCATGGATGGTGAAGCAGGTGCAGGTCGGGCACACGTAGACACACCCGCCGCAGGCTATGCACTTCCTGCCGAGATGTTCCCAGACGGTTTCGTTCGCGCCGCCGGCCTTGAGGATATCCATCGCCTCGGCGACCTCCTCCACGATCGGTATGGAGTTGAACGCCATGTGCTTGACGCGCTCGAGGCGTTCCTGGGCGTCGTCCACGTCGAAATCCCTGAACGGGCTCGAGGAGATCATCCGCCTGCCCTTGTCCGATCCCGCCTCGACCAGGAAGTCGGTGCCCATGTCGAAGAGCTGGATGTCGAAGTCGGCCGTTGCGTATGGACCGCTGTGCACGGTCGTGCAGAAGCACGTCTCGTTCTGCGGCCAGCTGCAGGCGTGCACGACGATCACCGTGTCTTCCGACCGACACCCGAAGAAGGGGTCTACTATGTCCCTGGTGAAGAAGCTCTTCGACTGCCTGAGCCCCATGTGGTCGCACGCCCTGATCCCGAAGAGGACCGTCTTCTTGTGGTTGTATGCAGGGACGAACGAGCCTTCCCTGACGTCGAAGATCTTTTCCGCCTGGGGGAAGCACGAGCGCTTCTGGGGCATCGACGGTTTCCTGTACTCCAGGGTGAAGGTCTGCGGGTCGAAATCGTCGAACAGGCAGTCGCCGTTCGGCGTCAGGCTGGGGCACAACACGTTGAAGTCCTTGGACCACTCCGCGAGGACGCCCTTGATCTTCGTCTTCTCGATGAGCTTCATGAGCACCTCCTGATTTTCACCGCGCAACCCTTGAGCTCAGGAATCTCGCTTACGGGATCGAAGGCGGACGTGGTGAGCCTGTTCACCGGCGATTCCGCGAAGTGGAACGTCGTGAAGAGGACCTTTCTGGGCACCCTCGTGGTCACCTCGGCCTTCAGCCGGATGCTCCCTCTCCTGGACTCGACCTCCACGAGGTCGTTGGTGCGGATGCCGTATCTCTTCGCGTCTTCCGGGTTGATCTCGAGCACCGGCTGCGGGGCCTCGCGCTCGAGTATCTCTATGCGCCGGGACATGGTCCCCGTGTGGAACTGGTAGTAGATGCGCCCCGTGGTCAGGGTGAGATCGAACTCCTCGTCCGGCGCTTCCGCGGGGGGCCGGAATTCGCACGGCAGGAACGTCCCCTTGCCCTTCGTGAACTGGTCGCGGTGCAGGAATACGGTGCCCGGGTGTTCCTCGTTGGGGCAGGGCCACTGGAGCCCGTACCCCGAGGCAAGCCTCCGGTACGTGATGCCCGCGTACGAGGGGGTCAGGGCGTTGATCTCGCGCATGATCGACTCGGTGTCCGGGTAGGTCCCACAGCAGCCGAGCCTCGAGAGGAGCTCGGACACGATCTCCCAGTCGGCCCTCGCCTGGCCGGGCGGCTCCACCGCCTTCCTGGAAAGCTGGACGCGGCGCTCGGTGTTCGTGTACGTTCCGTCTTTCTCTGCGAAGCAGGCCGCCGGCAGGATGACGTCCGCCAGGGCCGCCGTCTCGGTGAGGAAGATGTCCTGCACCACGAGGAAGTCGAGGTTGCCGAGGGCGTGTTCCGCGTGGGTGAGGTCGGGGTCGCTCAAGAGGGGGTTTTCGCCCATGACGTAGAGGGCCTTGAGGGACCCGGAGTGTGCCGCCTCGACCATGCCGGTGATGGTGAGCCCGGGCTTGGTGTTCAGCCCGGTGGTCTCCCATGCCTTCTCGAACTTCTGGACCGATGCCGGGTCGTTCACCCGCTGGTAGCCCGTGAACACCCCTGGCAGCCCCCCCATGTCGCACGCCCCCTGGACGTTGTTCTGCCCCCTGAGCGGGTTCACACCGGTCGAATGCCTCCCGACGTGGCCGGTGAGCATCGCGAGGTTGGCGAGGGTCTTGACGTTGTCGGTGCCGGTGACGTGTTGCGTGATGCCCATGGCGTAGACGATCATGGCCTTGTCTGCTTGCGCGTACATGACCGCGGCACGGTAGAGGTCCGCGGACCTCACCCCCGTTATCTGTTCCACGACCTTGGGCGTATACCGCGAGACGAGCGCCTTCAGCTCGTCGAACCCCTCGGTGCGGGACTCCACGTATGGCCGGTCGTAGAGGTCTTCCTGGATGATGATGTTCATCATGCCGTTTACGAGCGCGACGTCGGTGCCGAAGTTCTGCCTGAGGTGGAGCGATGCGAAGGGCGCCAGCTGTATCTCGCGGGGATCGAAGAGGAGGAGCTTTGCGCCCCGTTCCACCGCGTTGATGATACGGGTGCCTATGAGCGGGTGCTGTGCCGTGGTGTTGGACCCGATGACGAAGAAGAGGTCGGCATCCTCGAACTCGCCTATGGAGTTGGTCATCGCGCCGGAGCCGAACGCGGCGGCCAGACCGGCCACCGTGGCGCTGTGTCAGAGCCGAGCGCAGTGGTCCACGTTGTTGGTACGGAAGGCCGACCGTGCGAGCTTCATGAGGAGATAGTTCTCCTCGTTCGTGCACTTGGCGGAGCACAAGAACCCGAGGGCGTCAGGCCCGTGGGTGTCCCGTATCCCCGTAAGCCTCGAGCAGACGAGGTCGAGCGCCTCGTCCCAGGTGCTCTCCGTCAGGACGCCGTTCTTCCTTACGAGAGGTTTCGTCAGTCGATCGGGAGAGTGGACGAACTCGAAGGCGTTCCACCCCTTGGCGCAGAGCATACCCTTGTTGATGGGGTTCGCGGGGCTCGGCTCCACGCCCGTGACCCTGCCGCCGTCGACCACGAGATACATGGAGCAGCCGCAACCGCAGAAAGGACATATGGTGGGTATCCGTGCCATGGCTATATGGCCTCCTTGATATGTTCCACCTCGGTGAGGTTGAAGACCGGCCCGTCCGTGCAGCAGTACTTGTCTCCTATGGCGCAGTGTCCGCATTTGCCCACGCCGCACTTCATCATTCTCTCGAGCGACATGTAGATGTGTTCCTTGGCGAACCCGAGCTTCAGGAGCCGGTCGATGACGTACCGGTACATGACGGGCGGGCCGCACAAGACCGCGTAGGTGTCGCCCGGCGAGAGGGATGTGCGGTCGAAGAGACCCGTCACGACACCCACGTACTGTTTCCAGATGCCCTCGTCGTCCCGGTCGACGCTGTAGAGGTACTTGATGTCGTCCCGGTCGAAGAAGCTCAGGAGCTCGTACTTGAAGAGGACGTTGTCCGGCCTGTTGGTGCCGTACATGAGGATGAGGTCGTCGAAGTCCTTTCTCTTGTCCAGCACGTAGAGGAGCAGCGACCTCAGGGGCGCAAGCCCGAGACCTCCGGCCACGAAGAGGAGCTTGTGGCCCTTGAACGTCTCGACAGGAAAACCTCTGCCGTACGGTCCCCTGATGGAGAGCCTCGACCCCTTGCCCATCTCGAACATCGCCCCTGTCACCTTGCCTGCACGCCTCACACAGATCTCGAGGTGGTCGCACCTGGTAGGCGGCGATGATATGCTGATGGGCGCCTCGCCCTTGCCGAAGACGGAGACCTCGATGAACTGTCCGGGCTGGTGACCGAATTCTTCCCATGAAGACCCGTCCTCCAGGCTGAGCTGGAACAGGCGGTGGTGTTCTATCTGTGGGAGCGTCCTGGCGATGGTAACCGGCCGGGGAGTGTAGATGTTCCCGTTGTGCTCACACATGCGAACCTCCTCGCGGATATACTCATCTCACGGGAAAATCTTCGCAAGATCGGTGCCATGATCGTAGTCACCGTAAAACACTGGCTGTATCGACAGCCGGTATGCTGCAGGAACCGGTGCATGGGGCAACTTTCCCCAACGCGGGGGAGGTTTACCCCGCACGTGAGAGGTCTTGCGTCCAAGGGAAAGATGGACTACATCCTCGCCATGTTCGAGCATCTCCCCAGCCTCGTCTTTGCGGATGCAGAGGGCAGGGTCATGGATTTCCCCGATCTCGCCATGGTTGCAAGGAGCGGGGACTACCTCCTTCCCGCGGCTAAGGAAGAGGTCATCCCTCTGCCCGAGGGCTCCCAGCTCTACGTGCTCCCCGAAAGGATGCCGGTGGGCCTCGACCGCAAGACAGGGGAGGTGGTCGTGCTCGAGTCGAACCCGTACGAGGCGTCCTCGCCCGTATCGGCTGTGGCCGTCTTTCTCCCCGCGGCGTACACGCAGACCTACCTCGCGGCCTGGGAACGTTCGCACAGGGCGTGCGAGCTGCCCCTGCTCGCCTACACGGCCCTGGGCTGGCAGGACGGGTTCGTGACGACCGCGGTGAGGACGGACCCGTCCACCAGGCAGGACCCGAACACCTTCGACAGGGAGAAGATAGAGAAGGGTATCCTCCAGTGGCTCCAGGACCTGCCCGGTAACCGTCTCGTGGAACACCTCGTGTCGTGCGCGACCTGTTACGGGTGCCCGGCGGCCTTGAATCTCTTCCAGGGGAGGGAGGAGGCCCCCCTGCCCACGTCCCCGTCCTGCAACGCCGCCTGTGTAGGCTGCATATCGCTCCAGGTCAAGGGCAGGCCGCCCTCCCCCCAGAAGCGGATAACGTTCGTGCCGACCCCGGAGGAGATCGCCGAGGTGGCGCTCAGGCACATAGCAACGGCCGACTCTCCGGTGGTGAGCTTCGGCCAGGGCTGCGAGGGAGAGCCGCTGATCCAGGCCGAGACCATCTGCAGGGCCATAGGGCTCGTCAGGTCGAAGACCACGGCAGGCACCATCAACCTCAACACGAACGCGAGCATGCCCGGCATGGTGGCGAGGCTTGCCGACGCAGGGCTGGACAGCATCCGCATCAGCATGAACTCGGCGCGCAGGGAAACCTACGAGAAGTACTTCAGGCCTTCCTACCCCTTCGATGCGCTCTCGGAGAGCGCGAGGGAGATGAAGAAGAGGGGGCGGTTCGTCTCCATCAACCTCTTCGTGTTCCCGGGGCTCACCGACGCACCCAAGGAGGCCCAGGCCCTCAGGCGTTTCGTCGAGGACAACGAGGTGGACATGATCCAGTGGCGGAACCTCAACCTCGACCCGGACGTATACCTGGAGATGCTGGGCCAGAACCTGCCTGCAGGGGTAGGGATACGGCGCCTCATGGACGAGATCCCCTGCAGGCGCGGTTACTTCAACCCCTACCTGGGGTAGGAGGGGCCGCCCTCGACGTGGAGGACTTGGGCAGTGTCTCGAGTGAGACCGCCGCGTGGGAGAAACAGGCGCCCGAGCCCGGCCTCAGCGCCATGAGACGGCGGCGCATTACCGGCAGGGTTTCAGGGCCTCGGTGCGCGGTCGCCACGCCTGTCCCAACATGCAACGGTCGGGCCTCGACAGGTGAACAGCCTTGCCGGGCCTCCTCCATGTCGGCCGCATCCTGTCAGAACTCCACGAACCCGCCGGTATCCCCGTCCGCGGGCATCTCCTCGCCCGGGCCTACCTCTTCCCAGAACTCGAGGAGCAACACGGTGAGGTCGTCGTCGAGGTTGTCTTTGGCGGCGAAGGCGCGCACATCGGCCTCGATGGCCTCGATGACCTCGTTTCCCCGCAGGGACTCCATGCAGCGCGCGAAGCACGCCTTGAGCCTCTCCTTGCCGTACTGCTCTCCCTCGGGGTTCTCCGCCTCGAGGATGCAGTCGGTATACATGAGCAGCGCATCGCCCTTCTCGATGTCGCTCACCGTCTTCTCCTCGTACCCGCCGTCGTCGAAAGACCCGAGGAAGAAGCCGTCCGTGTCGAGTTCCTCGATCATTCCCGTCGCGCGCCTGAAGAGGAGAGGGGTGGGGTGCCCCGCGTTCGTGTACGTGATGCCCTTGTTGTAGCGGTCGGTTATCACGAAGAAGGCGGTGATGTAGTCCTCCTCGAGGACCGGCCTGAGCTCCTTGTTGAGCATGTGCATGAGGATCGTGGGGCTCGCCACGGTGGATGCGAGTGCGTGGAAGCTCATCTTGAACATGGCCGAGACGAGGGCCGCCGCCACCCCGTGCCCGGACACGTCGGCGATGATGAAACCAGACTGTCCGCCGCCCAGGTCAACCACGTCGTAGAGGTCTCCACCTATGTGGATGGACGGGATGTACTTGCAGGAGAAGCTCACGCCGTTGAGGTTCTCGAAGGTGTCGGGGAGCAGGCTCTTCTGGAGCCTCGCGGCCATCTCGAGCTCCTCGATCATCCGCTGGTTCTGCTGGCGAATGATCTCGTTCTTCTCGTCCATCTCCGCCAGCGTGATCGCGAGCCTCGCCGCCTGTTCCTCCATGAGGTCCCGGGTCTCCGCGCTCTCGATGAGGAGCCTCTCGAGCTCCTCCCTCTGCCGTAGGGACGAGGTCACGTCGGAGAAGATCACGACCGAGAATCTCCTGCCCTCCCTCGGTTCGACGGTATGCATGGTCTTCTCGTAGATGCGGGTGTCGAACTCGTCGAGGACGAGGTCGGCGTGGGAGCTCGATTGATCGAGGAGGTGTCGGACAAAGGCGGGGGCCTCGGACACATGCGCGCCTACGAGGCTTGAGGACGTGATGGAGGTGATCTGCTCGGCCTTCTGGTTCCACATGGCTATGCGCTCGCTGTCGGTGACGAGGAGCAGCCCCATGGGGAAGGACTCGGCAAGCTGGACGATCACGTCTATGTTCATGGTGCCCGTAAGGAACACCCCGTCGCCGAGGTCACCCGCCCCGGCCGCCCCGCTCTTTCCGCCCACAGGTCGATGCGCATTCATCGTCAAGGACGCCGGGCCCGTTTCCCGGCCGCCTCGATGCAGGCGGGGGTCCCGGTAGTAGACGAGATGGACCCTGTTGCCTTCACCCTCGTACCTGACCTCGTGGAAGAAGGCTCTCGCTATCTGGATCCCGAGCCCGCTCCCTATGTGGGCGTTGGGGTCGGGGTCGACCTCCTTTCGGTAGTCGAACCCTCTCCCCTCGTCCGTCACGACGTATTCCAGCCTGTCCTCGTCCATGAAGACCTCGAGGGTGACCCTCCTCGAGGAAAGCCTCGGGTCGGCAAGCCTCCTGTGCACGAGCTTCTCGAACGCCCCCTTCTTGACCGCAGAGGCCTTCTCCTCCATGGTGATCTCGAGGTTGCCGTGCTCTATGGCGTTGATGAGGATCTCGGAGAGCGCCATCTTCAGCGTCTCGACGTCCCGGCACACGACAGGGGCGTTGAGCACCGCCTGGTTGATCAGGTAGGGGAGGTTCTCGATCTCGTTGGGGAAGACGAGGGTCTTGTGTTCCCTGGCGACGCACCCGGTGTTCGGCGTCATCCCGATGCACAGGTTGTTCAGTCGTCTCTCTATGCGCCGTATGCATTCGAGGAGCGCGCCCGGGGTCACGGGCTTGAAGAGGAGGTCCATCGTCCCTCTCCGCATGCACTCGACGGCGGTGCCGGCCTCGGCTGCTGAGGCTGCCGCCGCCACCACCACGGTGCCGGGCGAGAGCTCGCCGATCTCGCCTATGGCGGCAAGGGAGCGCTCGGGTATGCCGTCCAAACCGAACAGCACGAGGTCGGGCTTGCCATCCATGACGAGGGAGAGCGCATCTTCGACGTTCTTGGCCCACGCGGCCTGGAAACCCTTGCGCCTGAGTTTTCTGGAGAGATCACCCGATCTCTTGTCAGGGTCGATGATGAGAATGTTCCTGATCTCCCCCATGTGCGTGTCCCGGTGCGGCGTTACGTCCTGTCGTTCGTTCCTTCAGGCGATAGCATGTCCATGACGAAGCTCGCGATGCCGGAGAGGGGCAGGACCCTGCACGCACCACCCATCTCGATGGCAACCTTGGGCATGCCGAACACCACGCAGCTCTCCTCGTCCTGCGCGATGGTGAAGGCGCCCGCGTCCCTCATTTCCTTGAGCCCCCTGGCGCCGTCGTCACCCATGCCGGTGAGGATGACCCCGACCGCATTGGGCCCGAGCACGTTCGCGGCGGACCTGAAGAGAACGTCCACCGACGGGATGTGCCTGTTGACCGGCGGGCCGTCCATCACCCTCACGAAGTATCCCCTCTGCCCCTTGTGCACGATCATGTGTTTGCCGCCCGGCGCTATCAGCGCCTGGCCCTGCCTGAGCTCGTCGTTGTCGCGGGCCTCGATGACCTTCATCGCCGAGAGGGAGTCCACCCGCTTGGCGAAGGAAGAGGTGAACACGGGTGGCATGTGCTGCACGATGAGGGTGGCCGGGCCGTCCGCCGGCATCTTGCTGAGGATCTGCTCCAGCGCGACGGTCCCACCCGTGGATGCCCCTATCACCAAGACCTTGGCGCCTTCCTTGATCCTCGGCGACCGTTCGGGCTTGATCACCGCATCCACGCTCAGCTTGGGAGGGACGGAGAGGTTGGGCGGAGAGATCGCCTTCTTGATCTTCGCGTGGGCCGCGGTACGGACCTTGGTGCACAACTCGTACCTCAGGTCCTCGATGCCTTCGCTGAGCTTTACCTTGGGCTTGGCCAGGAAGTCGATGGCGCCCAGGGACAGCGCCTTCATGGTGGCGTTGGCCCCTGCCTCGGTCAGGGAAGAGAACATGACCACCGGCATAGGCGTCGATCGCATGAGGCGGGAGAGGAACGTGAGCCCGTCCATCTTGGGCATCTCGATGTCGAGGGTGAGCACGTCGGGCTTGAGTTCCTTGATCTTGCGCACCGCGATGAGGGGGTCCGGGGCGGTCCCCGCCACCTCTATGCCGGGGTCCGACTCGAGGATCTCCTTGAGGACCTTCCTTACGAGGGCCGAATCGTCCACGATGAGAACTCTTACACGTTCCATGGCAGCCTCATTCTTTCCCCGGCTCTTTCTCGCCCTCGGTCCCCAGGTGGTCTTTCTGCGCGAAGAGCCTGATCTTGTATGCCTCCTCGGCCTCGATCAGCCTGGAGTCGATGGTCGACTTCAGTCTCTTGAGCAGGACCCTTCCCGTATCCGGGAAGTAGAGGATCTTCCTGCCTGCATAGCCGCCCACGTCCTCGCTCACGATGGGTATGCCCTCCATCTTCAAGAAGGCCCTCACGAACTCGATGTTCGACTCGGGCACGTTCCCGTCCGACTTCCTGAAGTTCAGCACGTGCCCCCCGCCGAAGACCTTCGCCTGGAAGTTCCTCTGCTTCCCGCCCTTGTCCGTGATCGCCTTGATGAGCTGCTCCATGGCGAACATCCCATACTTGGTGGATTCGGATAGGAACATCTCCTCGGACCGGACATCTCCGGGCAGCATGAAGTGGTTCATGCCGCCAATGCCCGCCTCGGGGTCCCTGATGCACACAGAAATACAGGAACCGAGCACCGTGGCGACGATCTCCTTGGAGCTCACGTGGAACTCGCCGGGGTAGATGATCACCATGGGGCGCTTGAACTTGTCGCTGTATCGCCTGTACATGTCTACACCTTCCTGTACACCG
This sequence comes from Deltaproteobacteria bacterium, assembly GCA_029552245.1. Taxonomy (GTDB): domain Bacteria; phylum Desulfobacterota; class Desulfomonilia; order UBA1062; family UBA1062; genus MWEI01. The sequence continues at coordinate 32,993 of JAKPDW010000047.1, read as the reverse complement.
TGTGCCTGACGAACGTGAACAGGTCCTTCATATGCATGAGCGACTCGGAGTGGCCGATGAAGAGATACCCGTCGTTCCTCAGGTGCCTGTGGAACTTCCCCACGAGAGAGGCCTTCGTCTCGTCGTTGAAGTAGATCATGACGTTCCTGCAGAATATGACGTCCACCTGGCTCTTGAGGGGGAACATCGCGTCCATCAGGTCCAGCCTCCTGAAGATCACCATGTCCCTGATCTGCCTCTTGACCGAGTACCCCTCGGCGGTCCTCTCGAAGTATTTGGTCAAGAAAGGCCCGGGCACGGGCGCAACCCTCTGGCTCGGGTACACGCCGCGGTAGGCGAAACCGAGCACCTCGGTGTCCAGGTCGGTGGCGAGGATCTTGATGTCCCAACCCCGCTCGTTCGAGAAGAAATCGTGCACCGTCATGGCGATGCTGTAGGGTTCCTCGCCTGTCGAGCACCCGGCGGACCAGATCCTCAGTTTTTTCGGTCCCCCCCTGCTGGCGTTCTCGAGGATCTCGGGAAGGACATCGCCCCTCAGGAAGTCGAAATGGTGGTTCTCCCTGAAGAAGTCAGTCTTGTTCGTGGTCACCCTGTTGACCAGGTTGACCAGTTCGCTCGATGCGTCCGGCCGTTCTGTGAGAAACCGGTAGTACTCGGTGAAGTTCTCCAGGTCGAGCGCCCTGAGGCGCTTCGAGAGACGGGCCACGACCAGGTTCTTCTTGCGGTCCGAGAGATGGATCCCGGTCTGCCGGAAGATGAGGTCCCGGAAGAGCTCGAATTCCCTGTCCGTGATGGTGTATGTCCGTGTGCACAGGTCAGGCGTCATACCCCGTCGACCATGTTCAACTCCTCGTCGGAGAGCAACCTGTCGGTGTCCAGTATGATGATGAATGATCCGTCCTTGATCCCCATGCCCTTGATGAACTCGGTGCTGATCCCCGTCGAGAAGTGCGGGCGCGGCTTGATGTCGTCGTCGTGCAGGGTGACGACGTCACTCACCGCGTCCACCACGAGCCCCATGGTCCTGCCCGATACGTCGAGCACCATGATGACCGTGAACTGGTCGTACTCCTTGGTCTCCATGCCGAACCGTTCCCTGAGGTCGAAGACAGGGACCACCACCCCTCTCAGGTTGAGCACCCCCTTGATGAACTTCGGCACGTTGGGGATCTGGGTGCAGTTCTGGTAGGCGATGATCTCGTTGAGCTTGAGGATGGGGATCCCGTAGGTCTCCGATCCAAGCTGGAAGGTCACGAACTGGTTGGACAGGTTCTTGGCCGTCTCTGTGTTGACCGCTCTCGCCATCAGCAGGCCTCCGTATCAGAATTCCTCGAAGTCGTCCTCGAAGTCGGCCTCTGGAGGCTCGGGCTCCCTGGTCGCCGCCTTCTTGACCGGTTTCTGCGTGAGGGCTCGGGGTGCCTTGGCGCGGTACGGCCCCTTCTTGGCCGAGGAGGACTCGATCTCCCGCGACACCCTGAACCTGGCCACGACCTCGGCGAGTTCCTTGGCCTCCATGCTGAGGTTGTCCGAGGTGCTCGCCAGTTCCTCCACCGTGGAGGCGTTCTGCTGTGTCGTCGTGTCGATCTGGGAGATCGCCCTGTTGAGCTCGTCGACGCCGCTGGCCTGTTCGCTGGATGCGGCCGCGATCTCCTCCATGACCTGGGAGAGGTCCTGGATGTGCCTGATGATCTGCTCCAGGGACTCGCCGGACTTCTTGACCATGGTGTCGCCGGCCGCGATCTTGTTCACCGTGTCCTCGATGAGGGCCTTGATCTCGCGCGCGGCCTCGGCCGACCTCTGTGCGAGCGCCCGCACCTCCTCGGCGACCACGGCGAACCCCTTGCCGTGTTCCCCGGCTCTGGCCGCCTCCACAGCGGCGTTGAGGGCGAGGAGGTTCGTCTGGAACGCGACCTCGTTGACCGTGACGATGATGTCGCCGATCTTCTTCGATGCCTCCGAGATCTCGCTCATGCCCCTCACGAGCTCCTGCGCCGCCTCACCGCTCGCGTTCGCCATGCGTACCATCTCCGTGGCCTTCGTCCTGCCGTCGCTCGCGTTCTCGGCGTTGTGCTTAATCGAGGAAGTCATCTGCTCGATGGTGGCCGCCACCTCCTCGATGGCCGAGGCCTGCTCCTGGGTCGCCTGGGAGAGCCCTTGCGCGCCGGATGCCACCTCCCTGGTCGCGGTGTCCACGTGCATGGCCGCCTGCTTCACCTTGCCGATCACCTCCTCGAGGTTCTCGACGAACGTGTTGAACCAGGAGGCGATCTCCCCGATCTCGTCGGTGGACAGGACCGGGAGCCGTTTGGAGAGGTCCGCCTCGCCCTGGGCTATGTCCATCATCGAGTTTGAGATCTGGCGTGCCCTCGAGGCTATCCTGCTCGAGAAGAGGATTCCCAGGACCGCCACCACGATCGCTGTCACAATGAGGAAGGCGAAGAGCTCGACCTGGAGCATCCTCACCTCGCTCAGGGCCTCGCTCGCAGGCACCGCTGCCCAGATCACCCAGTCGAGGGGCTTGATGTATGCCAGGTAGCTGATCTTGTCCTGTCCGCCGAAGGTGTAGAGGAAAGAACCCTGTTTCTTGCTCAAGGCCTTCTTCACGAAGTCGTTCTCGTTGTACAGGGTCTTGTTGTTGCGGAACTCGGCCTTCGGGTGGTAGACGCACGTGCCGTCCGAGGTGAAGATGGTGAGGTAGCCCGTCTCGAAGTACCTTTCCTTCGACGCCTCGTTTATGAGCTCATTCTTGAGGGATTTCATGAGCTGTTCCTTGATGATGTCGAGGTTGCCCTCGATCGAGGCGCTCCTGACCTCGGCCATCCTCGCGAACGCATCCACCTTGACCTTCAGGTAGTCAGAGGCCTGATGCTTGAGGTGACCGCTGATCCTGATGCCGGTGTAGACGATGACCACGATGAGCGGTATGAGCCCCGTACAGAGTACGAGCGCCGTGAGCCTTTCTCTGAGTTTCCACCTCATCGCCATGACGTTATCTCCTTTTACGAATTGTGGTATATGCCAGGGTGTTTGTATGCCGCCTCGAACCCTCTCACATGGCCGACCCCACGAAGGCCATCTTCTCGATGCCGTGGACGTCCAGGATCAGGGACACCCTCCCGTTCCCGAGGATGGTGGCCCCGGAAGTGCCCTCGATCTTCTTGAAGTTCTTGTCGATGCTCTTGATCACCGCCTGTGTCTGGCCGAGCACGTCGTCCACGAGGATGCCGAAGCGGTTCTCTGCGCCGTGAAGCACCACGACGAGCGCCTCTGTGGGATCCGTCTTCTCGGACGGGATCCTGAAGAGATCGTAGAGGCGCACCAGCGGCAGGTAGTCACCCCTGATGTCCACGAGCTCGCCCTTGCCCTCGACGGTCTTTATCTCCGTCCTTGACGGCCTGACCGACTTGTCTATCATGGCCAGGGGAATGGTGAGGATCTCGCTGCCGACCCTGATCATCATGCCGTCGATGATGGCGAGCGTGAGAGGCAGCTTGACCTTGAAGGTGGAGCCCTTGTTCTCCTCGGAAGAGATCTCGACGGTTCCCCTCAGCTCCTCGATGTTCCTCTTCACCACGTCCATCCCGACCCCCCTGCCGGAAAGCTCGCTCACCCTGTCTGCGGTGGAGAGCCCCGGAGCGAAGAGCATCTCGTAGATCTCCTTGTCGGTATACGACCTGCCCGGCTCCGCGATGCCCTTCTCTACGGCCTTTGCGAGCACCTTCGCCTTGTCGATGCCCCTGCCGTCGTCGGATATCTCTATGTAGATGTTCCCCTCGCGCTGGTAGGCCTTGAGCCAGATGGTGCCCGTCTCGGGCTTGCCCTTCCTTCTCCTTCCCTCGGGAGACTCGATGCCGTGGTCGATCGAGTTGCGGATCATGTGCTTGAGGGGGTCGCTGATCTGCTCGATCACGTTCTTGTCGAGCTCGGTCTCCGTGCCCGACATCTTGATCTCGATCTTCTTGCCGAGCTCGAAGGACATGTCCCTGACCACCCTCTTGAACCTGTTGAACGTCCCCTCGACCGGCACCATGCGAACCCTCATGACCTGTTCCTGGAGATCCCTGGAGATGCGCTCCAGCGATGCGGTCGCGGCGGTGAGGGATTTCGACACCGAGGCGTCGGTTATCTCGTTGGCGCACTGGGAGACGCGGGCCACGGAGATCACCATCTCGCCGACCAGGTTCATGAGCCTGTCGAGCTTGTCCGTGTCCACCCTGATGGTCGTCGCCTTCGCCACTTTCCGGCTTTCCGACTGGGCGAGGGCCATCTTCTCCACTGTTTCCCTCGAAACCTTGCCCTTCTCGACAAGTGCCTGGCCCGTGGTCTTGTGTTCCCTCAGTGCCTCGATCACGTCCGTCTCCCTCACGATCCCTTTCTCGACCAGGATCTCGCCGATGGGTTTCTCGGCCAGGGAGAGGTCCACCCCGTTCTTGTACTGGGAGGAGATGTCGTGGATCGATATCTCGTTTTCGTCCATGACGAAGATGAAGACGTTGTTGATCTCGGAGATCGGCCTGGATGTCTTCAGCACGATCTCCCAGGACGTGTAGCACGTGGTCGGCTGGAGCTCGTAGAAACCGGGGATGTCCTCGGTGAAGGCCCGGGACTCGATGATCTCGCCCATGTCCATGAGTTCCCTGATGAGCATGAGGGGGTCTTGCCCGGTGGACAGGATGTCAGGCCTGAACTTCATGGTGATCAGGTATACCTTTTCAGGCGTCTTCCCGGTCGCCTCGACCGCCTTGCCTTGCGCATCCCTGGAAACACCCTTCATGCCGAGGAAGCGCTTGATGTGCTTGAGGGCCTCTTCCACCTCGTTCGAGTCGACGGGCGAGCCCTCGACCTCGGCCGAGATCATCCTCTTCAAGAAGTCCACCCCGCCGAGGAGCGAGGAGACGAGGGCCTTGGTGACCGTCAGTTCCTTCTTCCGTATCCTGTCGAGGATGCTCTCGATGGTATGGGTGTAGTTGCTCACTTCCTCGAAACCGACAAGACCGGCAGAGCCCTTGATCGTGTGGGCCGCGCGGAAGACCCGGTTTATGGTGTCCTCGTCGCCGCTATCCTCCTCCAGCCTCATGAGCCCGGTCTCGAGCTCCCTGATCTCGTCCTCGCTCTCTTCGAGGAATATCTTCACGAGTTCATCCATGGTCTTGACCTACCTCATGAATTTCTTGGTCACGTATACGAGCTGGTCCGGCTTGAAGGGCTTGACGAGCCAGCCCGAAGCACCCGCCTGTTTCCCCTTGAGTTTCATGTCTTCCTGCGACTCGGTGGTGAGCACGAGTATCGGCAGGAACTTGAAGGGCGTCTTCTTTACCTCGCGTATGAAGGTGATCCCGTCCATGATCGGCATGTTGATGTCGCTTATGATCATGCCGATCGCCTCGCCGCTTGCATGGGCATGCTGGAGCTTCTCGAGCCCGTCCGCCCCGTTGACAGCCTGTATGGTCTCGAACCCCGCCGCCTTGAGGGTATAGGCCACCGAGGCCCTGAGGGTCGCCGAGTCGTCCACGACGAGGATCTTCTTCTTGGTCATGGCGCCGTTTCCTTCAACGCCGGCTCGAAACCGGAGATCTCCAAGGCCTCCTTGACCGCCGGGCTCACGGCGCTCAGGCGCACGGAGCCTTCCCCGGAGAAGGTCTTCCTGATGGATACGAGCAGTTGCAGCCCCGAGATGTCTATCTCCTCGACGTCCGCAAGATCGAGGACAATCGTCTGCGGCGACTCGTCGAGGATGCTCTCGAGCGCCGAGTGCGCCTGTTCTATGCAGGAGGCGACGAGGCACCCTTTGAAAGAGATGAACCCGTTCTCGTCCAGTCTCACCTCGATCTTGGCATCCTCTTCATTTCTGCGAGATGGGGAAGAGCTTGTCGAGCTTGACGGCCTTGAAGATGCTGATGAGGTTGTCGTGTATGCCCTTGATCTCGAACTTCGATCTGGCGGCGTCGAGGTTCTTGTAGAACATGAGAATCTTGCCGATTCCCGACGATCCCATGGTCGGGACCATGGAGAGATCCATGATCACCCTCTTCGGCTTCTGCGCCGCCACCTTGTTGAGTTCCATCCGGAGGACTTCCGCGGCGGGGGTGTCCACCGCGCCGGTGACCTTTACGTAGGTGACGTCGTCGGCAATCCTCGTCGTGACTTCCATGAACTCCTCCACGCGATTGGTTTCCAGTCCTTGATCACGCTCGCTAACGCTCACATCGGAAAGTCTTCCCTCGATCTTTATATCCATCGAGAGGATCGCGATGTGAGGTCCGTGGGAGGATGCAATGCGGTCGGCTTGCAGTCCCGCCCTTGCGGATACGGCCGGGACGCCGCACCTCGGGAGACCTTCGAAAGGGCGAGGTCGGCGGTGTTCCCCGCGGACTCGGGCGAAGGCGGGGTCGAAGGTGGGAGGGGCTCGCAAAGGACGGGCTCCATGCGTCCTCGCCGGTGACGGCGAGGACGGGAGAGAGGAGAGGCGATGGGCCGCGATCGTGTGCCCGTCCGTCGTGAACGCCTCTGGACTTCTCCGGGAACATCACGTTGACAGGTCTCCGAATGAGATATATCTAGAACCGACAAGGCGGGGGAAGCGGATGGATCGGCGCGCGTGGAGACGCTGTATTCTGGGAGGCCGTGCTCAGCCGCCTGATCTCAGACGTCACGATGGGCGGGTCTCATGGAAAACGTTCTGGTACTCATGATAACCGGGCTGTCCGGCTCCGGCAAGACGACGGCCCTCAAGGTGATCGAAGACGAGGGGTTCTTCTGCATGGACAACGTGCCGGTGGAACTCGTGGACAAGTTCCTGGAACTCTTCGAGTCCGCCTCTCCCAACATGCACAAGCTCTGTATCTGCACGGACATGCGGTCTGGCGACCCGTCCTTCGCCGACAAGGCCCCCGGGGTGATCAGGAGGCTGAGGTCGTGCATGCAGAACGTGAGGGTCATCTTCCTCGAATCCAGCAAGGAGAACCTCCTGAACAGATACAAGGAGACCAGGCGCCGCCACCCGTTGAGCGACAGGTACCCCAGTCTCATCGACGCCATCGAGGCGGAGATGGAACTCATGGCACCGCTCAGGGGTCTTGCGGACTTCATCGTGAACACCTCTCAGCTCAACGTGCACGAGCTCTCGGCCAGGATCAAGGAGATCATCTCGATGGAGGACAAGGCCAGGGACATGCACATCGAGGTGAGCTCTTTCGCCTTCAAGAGGGGGCTGCCGCTGGAGTCCGACATCGTCATCGACGTGAGGTTCCTTCCGAACCCGTATTTCGTCCCGGGGCTCAAGGAAAAGACCGGCATGGATCCCGAGGTGAAGGAGTACCTCTCGTCCTTCGACACGTACGTGAACTTCGTGGGGAAGCTCAAGGACTTCATCGGCTTCATCCTGCCCCTGTGCAAGAGGGAGGGGAGATCGTACCTCCACATAGCCATCGGGTGCACGGGCGGCAGACACCGGTCGGTGGCGGTGGCCGAGGAGGTGAGGCAGGCCATAGAGGCCGCCGGGTTCTCGAGCAGGATCAAACATCGTGATGTAGCATGAGGAGGTCGACCGCATGGTTGGTGTGGTGATAGTCGCGCACGGGGAGCTCGCACGGGCTTTCGAGGAAGCTGCAAGGATGATCGTCGGTCCCGCGGAGGCTTTCAGATCCTGCTCCTTCGTTCAGGGCACGGACGTCGACGATCTGCGCAAGAGGCTGAAGTCGACGATCAAGGAGGCGAACCATGGCGACGGGGTTGTCATCCTCACGGACATGTTCGGCGGCACGCCGTCGAACCTCAGCCTCTCCTTCCTCGAGACCGGACGCATCGAGGTCGTCACCGGGGTCAACCTCCCCATGGTCATAACAGCGCTCACGAAGAGGGACGGGAAGACGATCGGGGAGCTCGCCGTGATGCTGAAGGAATCCGGGGCGAGGAACATACACATCGCCTCCGAGATCCTCTCCTCGAACGTGACCGAACAAGGATCATGAACATAGTGCTTGTGAGGGTCGACGACAGGTTCATCCACGGGCAGATTCTCGAGTCGTGGATACCCCACCTGAACGTCCAGGGGGTGGTCATCGTGAACGACGAGCTGGCATGCGACCAGATCCAGAAGACCATCATGTCGATGGCCATACCCGAGAGGATCCTCCTGCGCATCGTGGGGTTCGACGGAGCGGCGAGGATGGACGAAGACTGCGAACTCGACGGCAAGCGCACCCTCGTCATCGTCTCCAGCATCAAGGACGCCCACCGCCTGCTCACGGCGGGTGTCGGCTACAAGCGGCTCAACATCGGGAACAACAAGGCGTCCTCGAACGCATGCCAGATATCGTACTCCGTCTGGATGGACGAAGAGGACAGGCGTCTCGTCAACGAGATCATGGAACAGGGGGTGGAGATCACCGTGCAGTCGGTTCCCCGTGAGCGTTCCATAGATCTCAAGTCGTTGATCGGCGCGGTATGGACATGATCCTGCAGCTCTTCGTGTCGGTCATGGTGGGCGCACTGCTCTGGATGGACAGGGTCTTCGTCGCACAGGTGATGGTGTCGAGGCCCGTGGTCATGGGCCCCGTCGTCTCGCTGGCCTCGGGGAACCTCGAAACGGGGCTTCTCGTGGGGGCAAGTCTCGAGCTGTTGTGGCTGAACTCCCCCCCCGTGGGCGCGTACCTCCCCGAGGACGAGAGCTTCTGCACGGCGGTTGCCGCGTGTGTCGCAGCAGCCGCGTCCCAATGGATGCCCATGCACGAGGCTGCGGGTCTGTCCATCGTGTGTTGCCTTCCCTGCGCAGTCTTCGGCAGGGTGCTCGACACGTGGCTCAGGAGGCGAAACGAAGGTCTCGTACGGATGGCGGGGCCCTCTGGGACGGTGGCCGTGTCACGCATGGTGGGAACGGCCCTTGTGAGAGCATACAGCATGGCTGCGGCTTCTGTGGCCCTGTGCGTGGCGGTGTGCGGCTCAGCGGCCTACGCCGCGTCGCTCGTGCTGCCCAGGCCTATCTCGAGTGCGCTCACCATCGTACCTTTCGTGTGCGTCGTTGCAGGCATAACGGGGCTCGTGAACCAGGAGAAACCCGTCGCTGGCGCTGTCGGGCTGTTCGGTCTGGGGTTCGCATGCATGGTGCTGATCGCGTATATGAGCTTGATATAAGGCACATAGAGCACAACGACCTCGATGCGGTACTCGAGGTCGAGCGTGCGTCTTTCTCCTCCCCCTGGGACAGGGGCACCTTCGAGACCACCCTCGAGGACAGCCGGTGTATCGCCTTGAAGGTGACGAGCGGGGTGGAGCTGGCCGGTTACTGCATAGCCCTCGACCTGACCTCGATGGTCCACATCCTCACCCTCGCGGTCCATCCCGCATGGAGGGGAAGGGGCCTGGGAAGGAGACTCGTGGAGGAGGTGCTCAGGCGCTCGGCGTCGAAGGGGAAGGTATGCGCCGTGCTCGAGGTGAGGACGTCGAACGTGCCGGCGAAATCCCTCTATTCCTCGCTTGGGTTCGTTCACGTGAGCACGTGGAGGGGATATTACACGGATACGAACGAGGACGCGTCGATCATGGTCAAGGATTTGCGGGTGAGACCCATCGCGGATGCCGAGGCCGCCATCGTCGAGAACCGGGAGGTCGCGCCCGGCACATGGCGCCTCGAGCTCGACTGCGCCATTCCTCAGGCGGAGCCGGGCCAGTTCGTGATGGTCCAGGTGGATGAAGGGCTCGATCCCTTCCTGAGGAGACCCCTTGCGGTGCTTTCGCAGAGAAAAGGCAGGGTCGAGCTCCTCTACCGGGTTCGGGGCCGGGGCACGGCTTTGCTCGCGAAGAAGAACCAGGGCGAGGGCCTGAGGATCCTGGGGCCGCTCGGCCGGGGGTTCACCAAGAGGGCGAGCGACCGGACGATCTATGTGGCCGGAGGGACCGGGCTGCCCCCCCTCGTGTTCCTCGCCGAGAGACTCGAAGCCGGCGTCTTCATCGTCGGGGCCAAGACGATCTCCGAGACCGCGCTGTTGGACAGGGTGGGGGCGATCCCCGGCGTCGCCCTCGTGGTCATGACCGAGGACGGCTCCTCGGGGGACATCGGCCTGGCCACCGACGGCCTGAGGAGGGTCATGGACGAGACGCCTGACGGCGAGGAGATCGCCGTGTACGCGTGCGGGCCCATGGGGATGCTCAAGGAGGCGGCGGCTCTTGCGAGGGAGAGGGGCGCCCGCATCGAGGTCTCCCTCGAGGAGCGGATGGGCTGCGGGTTCGGCGTGTGCGCCGGGTGCGTGGTGGAAACCAGGCACGGTCTCGTGAGGGTGTGCAGGGAGGGGCCGGTGTTCGATGCCGAGGACCTCTTGTGGGGGTGAGCGTTGGAACTGACGACCCGACTGGCCGACGGGCTCATCATCGCGAATCCTGTCATGAACGCCTCGGGAACCTTCGCCTACGGTGAGGAGTTCTCGGGCTTCTTCGACCTGTCCGTCCTGGGAGCGGTCGTGACCAAGGGCCTGTCCATGCAGCCGAAGAGAGGCAACCCCCTGCCCAGGATCGTCGAGACGCCCTGCGGCATGATCAACTCCATAGGGCTCGAGAACGTCGGCATCCACGCGTTCACCAGGGAAAAGCTGCCGTTTCTCAGGGGATACGGCGTCCCCGTGATCGTCAACTTCTTCGGTTCCAACGAAGAGGAATACGTGCAGGCTGCCAGGGCCCTCGACATCGAGGGCGTCGCCGCACTCGAGATGAACGTGTCCTGCCCCAACGTGAAAAGGGGGGGGATCGAGTTCGGCAAAGACCCGGAGGGCCTGAACCTGCTGGTGACGAGGGTCAGGCAGGCCTGCTCCAAGCCGCTCATCGTGAAGCTCTCGCCCATGGTGACGGACATCTGCGCAAACGCACAGGCGGCCGTCGAGGCGGGCGCGGACGCCCTGACCTGCATCAACACGATCCCTGCCATGGCCATAGACGAGGAGACCATGAGACCGGTCCTGGGAAACGTGACGGGGGGGCTCTCGGGACCGGCCATCAAGCCCGTGGCGCTCAAGATCGTCTGGGAGGTCTCGCGCAGGGTTTCGGTACCGGTCATCGCGGCTGGAGGGATCGCGAGCGCATCCGATGCCGTGCAGTTCATGCTCGCGGGCGCGAGCGCCGTCCAGGTTGGCAGCGCCTCGCTCAGGGACCCCTTCTGTTTCCCCGTGGTCATAGAAGGGATCCGCGCCTACCTGGAGAGGAAAGGCATCACGGCGGTCAAAGACCTCGTGGGTAGCATCAGGGAAGGCTGATCGAACGTCCGGGGACGGCCCGCGGGCTGTCAACACCGGCTCGTTTTTGTGTTTCTGCCATTGTCATGAACGTTTGAGGCCGGAGGTCAAAACCCGCCTCTCTTTCAGTGCTTGTGAGAAAGCCCTCCTGTGCGGCCGGGCGGACTTGAATTCCGGCCTGGAGGGAGGGAAGATGCCATGTTGCGTCATGTCGGCGCCGATTACCCCCTCGTGACGGTCTTTGCGGGGAGTGCGGCGGCCGTCCTCGCGTACGAACACCAGTGGGGCTGCCTCGCGTTCACGGTCTCGATCCTCGCCTTGGTCCTGAGCCGTTCGCGACTGGTGCACGCCGCTGTCGGGGTCGCACTTGGGCTCGCCGCCTGTCTTGCCGCACCCGGATGGCTGGATGTGGGAGAGGGTGTGCACCGGGTCTTGGGCAGGGTCTCGTCTCTCGATTACCCTGGCAGCAGCCCCAGGGTGACGATCGAGCGCCTCGTGGTGGACGGCGCACGTGTCAGGGGGTCGGCCAGGGTCCTCTTGAGCGGGGATGCCCCCGAGATCCTGGAAGGCGACGTCATCACTGCGGACATCGTCGCGATGCCGCCCAAGGGGTTCGGCAACGAGGGCGAGTTCGACCTCCGGAGGCACCTCCTGGAGACGGGCGTGGTGCTCGATGCCCGCCTGGCCCCGGGAGGGTCGGCCCGGGTGATAGGGACCGGCCGAAAAGAGGGGCTCAGGAACCGGATGATACGTATGCTGGAAGGCTTCTCGCGCCCGGAAGCCGAGTTGATCAAGGCGATGGTCCTCGGGGACCGTTCAGGCATCACACCGGGGATCAGAGACTCGTTCGAGGGTCTCGGCGTCTCCCATCTCCTGGCCATATCCGGCCTGCACATCGGCATAGCGCTCATGATCGGTTACGCCTCGGCGTCCTTGCTGCTGAGGATGGCCGCGATCTTTTTCCCGGCGCTCGACACCCCCATGATCGCCCGTCTGGCGGCAGCGGCATGGGCTGTCTGGTATACGGTCTTCGCAGGCGCAGGGGTGACGGTCATGCGCGCGTGTATCATGGCCGTGTGCGTCGCGGCAGGGACGACCTTTCTCAAAAGGAAGACGGACGTCCTCGAGGGGCTCGCGTTGGCCGGCGTGATCATCCTGGTCGTGTGGCCGGGCTCGCTCTCGTCGGCGAGCTTTCTCCTCTCCTTTTCCGCCGTCTTCGGGATCGCCTCGGCATTGCGTGCGAGCCAGGGCTGCCCCTTGTGGTTCAGGTCGCTTGCCGTGAGCCTCGCGCCCGGGGTCTTCACCCTGCCCCTCGTCATACGCCTTTTCGGGTTCGTGTCCCTTGTGGGTTTCGCCGCGAACCTGGTCGTCGTGCCCCTGTTCGGTCTCTTCATCATGCCGTGTTCAGCAGCCGGGCTCGCGGCCTCCCTCGTTTGCGAGCCCCTGGGGTCGTTCCTCCTGGGGTTGTCCATGGATACCCTCGGGCTCATCGTCTCGGCCGGACAGGTCCTCGGAAGGGCCCAGGCGGTGCCGGTCCCGAGCGTGCCTTGGGTGTGCGCCTGTTTCGCCGGTTTCATCATCGCCTTCTGGGGCAGGCCAAAGTCTTTCAGGACCCTCGTGCTCTCCTTGCTGTGCATGGTGATTGCCGCCATACCCCTGGCCGGGAGCATGTCGAGGGCCAGAAGCCCCATGCAGTTCGATTTCATCAGCGTGGGGCAGGGCGACAGCATCCTCGTGACGCAGGGACGGCATGCCATGCTCATCGACGCTGGACCTTCCCGGCCGGGGTTCGATGCGGGGAGGTACGTGGTGGGCCCGCACCTGGCGAGGAGGGGGTACGTCTGGCTCGACCTCGTCGTGGTGACACACCTGCACCCCGACCATGCGGGCGGCGTCCCGTTCATCCTGAGCCGTTTCCCGGTCGGCAGAGTGTGGGTGAACTCATGGAAGGACGGCAACCCCTCGTTTATGGAGATACAAGGGATTGCACGGAAGAGACACCTGTTGTTGCACTCGGCCCGGCGAGGTGATACATATCGCCTGGGTTCCGCTTCCGTGAGGGTCCTTGCACCCCTTCCCGGTCTCGAGGGACACTCGACAAAGGTGGACCAGAACGTGCAGTCGATCGTCCTCATGGTCACGGACGGGAGAACGAGGGGTCTCTTCATGGGGGATGCGGACATGTTCGGGGAGCTCGTGCAGGTGCACCTTCAGACAGACCTCAAGGCTGACGTGCTCAAGGTGGCTCACCACGGCGGGAAGCACTCCTGCCTGGACCCCTTTCTCGAGGCCGTCAGGCCGGATGTGGCGGTGATCTCCTGCGGCAGGGGCAATCCACACGGAGATCCTTCACCCCAGGCGCTCGAGAGATTGGAAAAGAGGAACATAAGGGTATTTCGCACGGACATCCACGGCGAGGTCCTGTTACGATCTTGTCCTCGTGGTTTATCGATAAAGTCGGCCAGGAATCCTGCCGATACCCAATAGGATGAAACAGAGGCTAGCCCTGCATAGAGGCGCGATCCCGGCTTTCTTGGCCGGCCGGTCGGGGCTGACGCTCATGGAGGTCATGGTGGTGGTCGCCATCATAGGCATCCTCGCGAGCCTCGCCATCCCCAACTTCTCGGGGTGGATGGCGAAGAGGCGGCTGGATTCGACGGCGCGCGAGGTGTTCACCGATTTCCAGAGGGCGAGGAGCGAGGCCATAACGAGGGGGAGATCGGTCTCGATCGTGTTCGACGACGGCGCGGACTCGTACCTCGTCAGGGACTCCGCAGGCGAGGTCATCGTTCCGGAGAAGGGCATGCCCGACGAGATGGATCTTGCCGTCGAGGTGACCACGACGGGCTTCACGTTCAGGGGTTTCCTCACCACAGACGAGGTGACGGTCACCCTGACGAGCGCCGCTGCACCGTCGGGTGCCAGGCAGAAGATGATCGTGGTCGGCAGAGGCGGTACGGTGAGGATAGAACCATGAGGGATATGCGTTGCCTGTCGAACGAAAGCGGCGTGACGCTCGTGGAGCTCATGGTCGTGCTCGTTCTCTCCATGCTCCTCATGGGCGCCGTCTACATGACCTTCCAGCTCCAGCACAGCTCCGCCCGGGCACAGACCGATGTCTCGGCGGTTCAGAACGACATCCGCGTCGCCATCGACATCGTGGCCCTCGACATCATGCATGCCGGCCTCAGCACGAACCCGTCCAGGAGGATCCCGGGGATACCGGGCGGAACGAGCGGGGCCCACACCCTGACCCTCCAGATGGACGTGGACCAAGACGGAGCGCTCACGAGCGCAGGCGAGATCATCGTCTACTCCCTGGACGCCGACGGCAACCTCGTCCGCAACGACCCGAACGCAGGGGTCACGCATGTCGTGGCGAACGGCGTGACGGCCCTCGAGTTCCGTTACCGCGGCGTCACGTCGGCAGGGGTGATCCAGGACATCGACCCGGGCGCTGGCACGCTCGACGATGCTCAGGCGGGCGCGGTCAGGCTCGTGAACGTCACCATCACGAAACAGGCGGACAGGGTCGACAGCCAGACCGGAAACCCGATCCAGAGGACCCTGTCCCGGTGGATAGCCAGGAGAAACGGCGCCATCGAAGCGCTGTAGCCAGGGGGCGACGGGGGAGACACGGGCGTGAGAAGAAGGGTAGGATCACACACGATGCTGAAGGACCCGTCCTCACCGGGAAGCGGCAAAGGAGAGACGGGCGTGGTGAGGTGCAAGGACGAGAAGGGCTTCACCCTCATCGAGCTCGTGGTGGCGATCCTCGTGTTCGCCCTCGGCATCATGGGGATCCTCAAGATGCACCAGGCGGCCGTCCAGGCGAACAACTTCAGCATGCAGCTCACCGAGGCGGCCAACGCCGCGGACAACGTGAAGGAATACCTCAGGGGGCTCCCGTTCACGCACGATTCCATGAGTGTGGGAACGCACGACACCACGCAGACGGTGCTGAGGAACATACCGTACAACGTGTCCTACCGGGTGGATAGCGTTGCGGGGTCCGGTGACGCGGCAAGGACCGTCACGATCACCGTGACGTGGAGGGAGAAGGGGACGAACCACCTCTTCGAACTACCGTTCGTCATCGACAGGGTGGACTAGGGGCGGCGCACATGGAGACGAGAGACAGGGCACCTTCGATCGAGAGGATCCTCGGGAACGAGGATGGGGCGGTGCTCGTGCTGGTCCTCATCGTGCTCGTCGCGGCGATGGTCATCGGCGTCATGATGATGAGGACCTCGTCCCTCGAGTCGAGGATGGCCGGCAACGAGAGGCGGTACATACTCGATTTCGCCAACCTCGAGAGCGCCGTCAACCTCGTGCTCGTACAGAGTACGTCGGCGCTGGAGTCGATTGCGGACAGCACCGGCGCCTCCTTCGACTATCCCCCAGGGACCATACCGGAAGGGACGCGCGTGAGGGTCACCCTGGCGAGGATCGGGAAGCCGCCGGTCGGCTCGGGGAGCGACACGTCGCTCAGGGCCAGGTATTACATCGTCGACGCCGAGGACGAGGAAGGCAACCAGGCCATAGAGGTGGGGGCGTACAAGCTCTTTCCGCAGACCACCGACCAGTGAGAACTGTCGGATCGATATCGGTTCTTCAGAGGTGAGACCATGAGGAACACAAAGACATTCGCCATCCTTTTCATCGCGGCAGCGAGCGTTTTGCTCTCTACGCAGGCTCGAGCCGACGACACGGAACTCTTCGGGGGGGTCGTCAACATACCGCCCAACGTGCTCATCATCTTCGACAATTCCGGCAGTATGGACGAGACGGTGGAGGTGATCCACAACAGTACGCCATACGACCCGTCGACCGTGTATTCCGGTCCGTATCGAAGGGACAGGGTCTACCGGTTCAGGACGACCTACCGCGACTGGGTCTCCCTGGTGAACATCGGGAGCAACTACTACGTGGACGAGAGCGAGATCAATTGCGAGGCCACGCGCGTGGCGTTGAACACGAAGGGCACCTGGTCGGGCTACATTAACAACAATGCCCCGTACCGGTGTACTCCGGTGACGACGAGCTGGACCCTGAGGACGGGGAATTACCTGAACTACCTCCAGACGGGCACGGTCGAGTACAGGAGGAAGATCGACATCGCCAAGGACACCATTGCGAACATCATCCATACCACCGAGGGCGTCCGCTTCGGTGTCATGATCTTCAACAACAACGAGGGCGGCCGCATCCTTGCGCCGATCGCAACGAGAGAGAGTTCGACGGCCAAGGAGGCCCTGATCGCCCAGATCAGGGCCTTGAGCCCGACGACGTGGACGCCCCTGGCCGAGACCCTCGCCGAGGCCGGCCTCTACTATGCACGGAAACAGTCGTGGTTCAACTCGGGCGTGGACTACGCGACCGCCTATGACCCGGCGATCCAGTACCGCTGCCAGAAGAACTACATCATCATCATGACCGACGGCGAGTCCACGCAGGACCGCAACAGCAAGCTCTGGGCGACCACGTACCTCAACGGCAAGGTCATAGGTGACTATGACCAAGACTCCGCGATCCACGACGAGTATCACTGGGTGTCCTCCACCGGCGCCCTCATCGCCTACGCTGACTACGGGAGCGACTACCTCGACGACGTGGCCAAGTTCCTCCACGACGAGGACCTCCTGGGGGACATACCGGACCAGGCCGGCATGTCCTTCAACGAGCAGGGGTTCGAGAAGCAGAACATCGAGATCTACACGATCGGCTTTGCCATCGACCACAAGCTTTTGAGCGAGACTGCGGACAAGACCCACGGCAACGGCAAGTACTTCACCACCACGGGCAGCCTGAACCTCGAGGACATCTTCGTGTCGATCATAGCGAACATCCTCGAGCGCAACACCCAGTTCGTCTCGCCCGTGGTGCCCGTGAACAGGATGAACAGGACGTACGCGGACAACGCCATCTATCTCGGGCTCTTCTCGCCCGACAGCGAACACCCGGGCCTGTGGAAGGGCAACCTCAAGAAGTTCGGCCTGAGCGACACCGGTGAGATCCTGGACAAGTACGGCAATGCTGCGGCCAGCAGCACAGGCGCGGTCCTCGAATCGGCGCACTCGGCCTGGTGCGACCTGGGATCCGGAGAGAAGGAAGGTATGGATGTCGAGGCGGGCGGGGCGGGACAAAAACTCATCGACCAGTCTTCACGCGTGTTCAAGACCAACCTGGGGAGCAGCCTGGCGCTCGTCGATCTCAACAGCACGAACGTCCTGCCCTCGCACCTGGGGGTCACGACCGATGCTGAGCGCGACGAGCTTCTGGACTTCGTGAAGGGGCAGGGAAAGTTCCACCCGAAGACCGGGGATGACGTGTGGAAGAGGGACTGGATCCTGGGGGACATCATTCACTCCCAGCCGACCATACTCTACGACAGGGACAGGAACAGGAACGTGATCTTCGTGGGTGCCAACGACGGCTTCCTCCACTGCTTCATCGACAGCGACAGGGGAACACCGTCGCTCCTGGACGACGAGGTGAGGGAGGCATGGGCGTATGTCCCCGGCGATCTCCTGAAGAACCTCAAGTATCTGCCCTCTGACAACATGACGTCGGCCGGTACGCTCGGGGACACGTACCACGATTACTTCGTGGATGGATCCCCGGTCCTGTACAAGAGCGGAGGGTCCCGCTACCTGGCCTTCGGCCTGAGGAGGGGCGGCAAGGATCTCCAGACCGGGGGCGAGCTCGACAACCAGTACTTCATCCTGAGGTTGAACGCTTCTGATGACAACGTCACCCCGACGCTCGTGGCGAGGATCGCGAAGGACATACTCGGAAGCAACCCGGACGACGAGAAGCTCGGGCAGTCGTGGTGCACGCCCGTCTTCGCGACCATAAAAACCGGGCCGGCCGAGTCCAACAGGCAGGATGTCCTGCTCCTTACCGGGGGCTACGACACGAACCAGGACGGGGACGACCCGGGCGGCTCGGACTCGAAGGGGAGGGCGGTCTTCGCGGTGGGTGCGGCCAGCGGCGCCCTCGTGAGCAGCCTGAACTTCAACCACAAGAATTTCCCGCAGATGCGTTACTCCATGGTGGACCTGATGGCCTACGACAACGACGACGACGGGTGTACCGACGTCATATACGCGCCGTCGGTGGGGGGCGACCTGTTCCTCTTCGACGACGCACACCAGAACCTGGGTAGCGTCAACGACGGCACATGGACGCGCAGGCTGCTCTTCAGGTCGAACTCCATGGGCGGCACTTCCAGGCTCAGGAAATTCATGTACGCCCCGGCGATCGTCCAGGAGACGTGGGGCGACTGGGTCTACATCGCCAGCGGCGACAGGGAACACCCCTCGGATCCGACCGGCAGCGGCTACGGCGGGTACAACAGGATCTATGCCATCAGAAATACCTTCCCTTCCACCTGGAACAACGACTCTCCCTTCACAGACGGCGATCTCTCGGACGTGAGCGCCGACGAGCTGCAGGGTACCGTGTCGAGTCCCTCGACCCTGTCCGAGGAACAGAAGATGACATTGAGGTACCAACTCGCCAACACGGGCAACGGGTGGTTCTTCGACCTCGAGCGCCCCGGCGAGAAGGCGGTCTCTTCTCCTGTGGTGTACAAGGGCGTGGTGTACTTCACGACCTACACGCCCGGCCGTCCCTCCACCGAGGAGGACCCGTGCGGAACGACCGGCGGGGGCATCGCCCGCATCTACGCCGTCGACTACAGGACGGGTGAGGCCGTGTTCGCCACGTTCGACGGCAACGCCGCGAAACTCACGAAGGAGGACAGGTACAAGGATGTCGGCTCGGGCATCCCTTCCGAGCCGGTGGTCATCGTCACGAAGGCGGGGACGTACGTGTTGGTCTCCACGGAAGAGGGGACCCAACCCATAAAAACCGGAGATCCCGTGGGCCTCAACAGGTACTACTGGCTGAAGAGGGTGGACTGAAAGGGGTGCGGTTATGAAGACGTACTGTGGTCTTGTCGCTGCTTCCTGCGCGATCGCGTGGGCGCTCGTGCTTTCCCTGCATGCCCCGGCCCGGGCGGGCGTGGTCGAGAACGCGCTGAGATCGTGGGAGCCGTTCACGATCGAGGGCGTCGTCATGGAGAGGACGAGGTCGTCCGTCGTGGTCAACGAGAAGAGGATAGAGATCCTGGACACCCAGGCACAGGGAAGGTCCATCAAGACCCGGGTGATCGACGAGCAGGGCCGCGAGGTGCCCCCGGGCGCCGTGAGGGCGGGGACGAGGGTCCTTGCGAAAGGCTCGACGGCCTTCGACGAAAGGGCAAGAACCCTCGTCTACCTCGCGACCGAGGTCACCATCCTGGGAAGGCCCATAGACCTCAGGGACGAGGTGCAGAGGAAGAGGTACCTCGAGCCTGCAAGGCCGTGGTGACAGGGCCGGGAGTGCCGGCACGAGAGGGGCTCCGCGCGGGATGCGGCGCCCCTTTTCAGTTGAGGACCCTGAGCAGGGCCGTGTCCTCGTCCACTTCCATGTCAGCCTGGATCGCGAGCCTCTGGGAGAGGCCCCTCATGACCTCTTGGAGGTCGGCTGCGGTCCGCACGGTGTGGCAGAGCTTCCGGCCTGAGATCCCCGAGACGGTGACGCTCGAGACGATACCGAGCGACCGTATGGCCCCCAGGATCTCCTGATACTGCTCGTTGTCGCGCATGCCCTGGATGCAAAGGGTCTTCTCGCGGGAGGCGGGGGAGAAAGATACCGTGCGCGCGACGATGGCCGATCTCACCTGTTCCCATACGGCGCTGACCACGAGCTCGTTCATGACCTCCACGTCGAGCGAGCCCCTGAGGGTGAGGGACGTGGATGCCAGGCGGGAGTTCGAGCGGACGTCCGCCACGAAGAGGTCCAGGCGCGAGTTGACGGTGGTCCCTTCCGGGCGCGTGTGGGTCAAGAGGCCGTAGACCACGATGTCCGCACCTGCCTGTCTCCCCAGGACCAGCGCCCAGTCCTCGGTCTTGACGGACAAGGCCTTTTGGGCCGGCGGGCCGATCACGTTCTCCCCGGAGGACCTCAGGCGCCTCGCCATGACCTCCTCGAAGGGGCTGTATGAGGCGGGGGTGGGCTGGGTCCACCACTCGTGTCGTTCCTGCGGCCTCGGGCCCCTGGTGGTGATCGCGAGCAGCACCTTGGGCCTCATGAAGACCGGCGTGGAGAGTTTCTCGGCGGCGAGCCACGCCTTGAGGGGCTCGTCGTCGATGGTGACATCATAGGTGACCATCATGGCGGCTTGTGACTGTGACTTTGATATGACCTTGTATCGGATCACGTCTTTCCCGGCACGCTGGGTGACGAACGCCCCGATACCAGCCGACAGGGCTGGGATCGAGGATGACGGTACATGCCTGATGGCGGACAGGAG
This sequence comes from Deltaproteobacteria bacterium, assembly GCA_029552245.1. Taxonomy (GTDB): domain Bacteria; phylum Desulfobacterota; class Desulfomonilia; order UBA1062; family UBA1062; genus MWEI01. The sequence goes on along the minus strand of JAKPDW010000047.1, from coordinate 12,413 downwards.
GTATGCCTTGGCAAGGGCGTCCTCGAAGGCCCGCTTCTCGACGGGAGAGGTGTCGCCGCCTGCAGCCGGCGCCACGCCGGTCACGGTGACGGTCGTCTCAGCGAGCAGGGGTCCGTTCGCAAGGATCGACGCTGCAAGTATCAGCGCCGCACAGGCAAGCGAACAAGCGCGGGTCATCCTGCCAGGAAGTCCTTCAGCTTGGAGTTGACCTCGGTCGGCTCGATCTTCACCACTGCATGCTTGTAGATGAGGATGGGCCTCTCGGTCTGTATCAATATGCAGAAGGGGTCGAAACTCTTGACGAAACCGTCCACCTTGGAGTTGTCGATCAGGGTCACCACAATGGGGACCCTTTCCTTGCGTGCCTGGTTCAGGAACTGGTCCTGTACATTGAACACAACTTTACCCATTGCAACCTCCTTGCGACGAGATCTCATCGGCACAATACCAACCCCTGTCTGATGTATTTGTTGTGAACAACGTTTGCGTTGCACCCATGAATATTAATCAGAAAGATCTTTTGATCAAGTCTTTTTTGTGTTACAGCACGATTTCTATAGCGAAAGCGATCGTGCATGATCACGCGGTGAAATCCATGGCCAACGTCCCGGATTCCATAAGGAGTCGCTCTGAGGAGCTCAGGAACCTCATCGAGTACCACAACCACCGGTACTATGTGCTCGACTCGCCGGAGATATCGGACGCCGCCTATGACGAGCTCATGCGCGAATTGATGCGGATCGAAGAGCAATACCCGGAGCTCGCCACCGATGACTCGCCGACCAGGCGCGTGGGGGCCCCGCCCCTCGAGGAGTTCGCTCCCATGGTGCATCGCGTGCCTCTGTTGAGCATGGATAACGCCATGGACCCTTCCGAGGTCGCCGCTTTTCACGAGAGGACGGCGAGGAGTCTGGGGAAAGACGAGGTGGTCTACTGCTGCGAGCCGAAGTTCGACGGCCTGGCCATAGAGCTCGTCTACGAGGGGGGGGTCCTGACGCGTGCCGGTACCCGCGGAGACGGCAGCGTCGGGGAGGACGTCACCCGGAATGTCCGTACCATCCGGAGTGTGCCGCTCCGCCTGAGGACCGCGACCCCACCCGGGCTGATAGAGATCAGGGGCGAGGTGGTGATCTTCAGGAAGGACTTCGAGGAGCTCAACAGGAGGAGGACGGCAAGCGGCGAGGCGCCGTTCGCCAACCCCCGCAACGCGGCGGCCGGGTCACTCAGGCAGCTCGACCCTGCGGTGACCGCCTCGAGGCCGCTGGTCTTCTTCGCCTATGGTGTCTCGGAAAGGGCGTTTCTCGGTCTCGATTCCCAGTACGAGGTGCTCATGCGCCTGAAGGAAATGGGCTTCAGGATCAACGACGATACGAGGAGGTGCCGTTCGGTCCAGGAGATCCTCGCGTTTTCTTCCTTCCTGGAGTCGAAGCGCGGGGAGCTCCCCTACGAGATAGACGGCGTGGTGATCAAGGTGGACTCGCTCGCAGACCAGGAGGCCCTCGGCGTCAAGGCCAAGTCCCCCCGGTGGGCGGTAGCGTTCAAGTTCCCACCCAGCCAGGAGTTCACCCGCCTCAAGCGCATCGTTCTCCAGGTGGGCAGGACCGGGGTGGTGACGCCGGTGGCCGAGCTCGAGCCGGTCAAGGTGGGTGGGGTGACGGTGAGCCGGGCGACCCTCCACAACGAGGACGAGGTCAGGAGAAAGGACATCAGGGAAGGGGACACCGTGGTCGTGCAGAGGGCGGGGGATGTGATCCCCGAGGTGGTAGGGCCCGTGGTATCCCTCAGGCCCGAGGATGCCGCCCCTTTTACGATGCCCCCGAACTGCCCGGTCTGCGGCTCGGCGCTCGTGCGCGACGGCGCCCTGCACCGCTGCCCCAACATGTCGTGCCCAGCCGTGGTCAAGGCGCGGATCTTCCACTTCGCCTCAAAGGACGCCATGGACATCGAGGGGCTGGGCAAGAAGATCGTGGAGCAGCTCGTGGAAAGAGGCCTCGTCTCGGGGGTCTCGGATCTCTACCGCCTCACGAAAGACGACCTGTTGGGGCTCGAGGGCTTTGCGGAGCTCTCGGCGGAAAACCTCGTCCAGGCCATCGAGAGGAGCAAGAGGAGGCCGCTCGAGAGGCTCATCTTCGCGCTCGGTATCCCGAACGTGGGGAGCGTCGCCTCGCGGGACCTCGCTCTTGCGTTCAAGGGCATGGAGAGGTTCATGCAGGCAGGCGTGCAGGAACTCACCTCGGTACAGGGCGTGGGGGAGGAGACCGCCCGTGCCATCAGGGACTTCTTCGAGAACAGCGAGAACGTCAAGGAGATAACCCGGCTCTTCGCGAGCGGGGTGGCGCCTGCCGAGCCCGCCGGGCCCCGGACCGCCGGGGGCGCGCTTGCGGGCAAGTCCGTCTGTTTCACCGGCACCCTCTCGTCCATGACGCGCTCGCAGGCCAAGGCCATGGCCGAGGCGCACGGCGCCCGGGTGCTCGACGGTGTCTCGAAGAACCTCGACTACCTCGTCGCAGGCAAGGACCCCGGCTCGAAGGTCGACAAGGCCCGTTCGCTCGGCGTCGAGATCATCGACGAGGACCGGTTCTTGAACATGATCCAGGAGGCTTGAGAGCATGAAGGCCTTCCGTCTCACCATCAGGGGGAGGGTGCAGGGGGTGTGGTACCGGGCCACGGCCCGGGAGACCGCCCAGGGCCTGGGTATCAGGGGCTGGGTGCGTAACGCCGAGGACGGGTCGGTGGAGGCGCACATCCAGGGCGACGACGAGAGTCTCGAGAGGATGATCCGTTGGTGCCGCACCGGCCCGCCCGGCGCAAGGGTCGAGGAAGTGCTCGTGGAAGAGGCCGAGCCCGTGGACGAGTACCGCTCGTTTTCCATCAGGTACTACTGAGACAGGCCATGCCCGAGGAATGCGCCCGCCTGGTGGACACCCATGCCCGGACGGAGACGACGAGGTGCCTTCCTGCCCCCCGAGGGGCGATGTCTCGAGGCCGTGCGGCAACTCGGGCCCGAAGGAGAGCGCCGTGTCACCTGGGAGTGCCGCGAAAAGGCGCGTTCCCACCGAGGGGCACGCCAGCCGTGGACGGCAGCAGAAGAATGCCTGGCCCGAAGGGAAAGCCTCGCCGGAAGGCCTCGTGGACAACCGGCCTGCTTTCTTCCCGGCGCGTGGACGGCCCCGTTGTCACCTCAGTTCGGCCGGCGCGTGCATGATGCCCCCAGGGGACCTGCGAGGCAGGTCTAGGCGGGCTCGCTTCGTGCGTGGGCAGGGCGTCTTTTTCATGCGTTAGCGGACACCTGGGGCAGGGGGTATCGAGAAGGTTCGTCTGAGCGCCTCGAGCCTGGCCGTACGCGGACAATCGCCGACACGGGGCGCATGGGGCCGTGAGGCATTTCCTCCTTGCGCTTGCACACGGATTGGTATATGGAGTTCCAACTCCTTGCTCCGCCACGCGGGGCTGGAAAACCAGAAGGAGGGATCGATGAACCTGTACGAGGTCATGTTCATCCTCGACCCCGACATGGGCGAAGAGGAAAGGGAAAAGGTCCTGGCGCGCTTTAAGTCCGCGATCTCCAAGAACAAGGGCGACTTGATCCGCATCGATGACCAGGGCCTGAAGTCGCTTGCCTACAAGATCAACAAGAAATCGAGAGGACACTACCATCTCGCCTATCTCGAAGGCCCCGGCGCCATGGTGGCCGAGATCGAGCGTCTCCTCAGGATCGACGAGAACGTCATGAGGTTCGTCGTCGTCCGCCAGGAGGAACACGTGACCAGGGCTGATCTCGAGCGGACGGCGTCCGTGGAGGAAAAGGCCGAAGAGAAGACACCGGGTGGGGAAGAGATTCCCGAACAGGCAGAGACAGGAGCAGACAATGCAGGATAGGCCGCCGAGATCGCAATCGAACCCGAGGCAGAAGCCGTACTACCGCCGCAAGACGTGCAGGTTTTGCGAGGACAAGACTCTCCCGCTCGACTACAAGGCCCCGCATGTACTCAAGGATTTCATAACCGAGCGGGGGAAGATCCTTCCCCGCAGGATCACCGGTACCTGCGCCAGGCACCAGAAGAGTCTGTCCACCCAGATCAAGCGCGCGCGGATCATGGCGCTCCTCCCGTTCACCGTGCACGACTGAAGCCATGATCGGCAGAGTCCGGGGCGGGGGCGCCGAGTTCGCCGCAACGGCGCTCTATCTGCTCTACGGTTGTCTCGTGGTGGCCCTGCCCGCCTTGACGATCCCGCTTGCGCTCTTCTGCCCGTCCCTCTGGTGCATCCTTGCAAGCGGGACGTCCACCCGCAGAGCCTTCCTGGCGGGCGCAGCGCCGCTCGCACTCGCGGTGCTGCCGTGGGCCGGCCAGGGTGCCGCGGTGTACGCGCTCTTCTACGTGGCGGCCATGCTCATGCATTCCTCCATGAACAGGTCAATGACCGCACTCGCGGTGATCGCACCGACGGTCCTCGCCGCCTCGGTGATCGCCTCCGCGATGCTCGTCTCCGCCCATGCAGAGGGGGCAAGCCTCGGGGATGTCGTCTCGAGGTGGGTCCAAGAGGTGATGAAGGGTTCCAGGGATGCTGCCGATGCGATGCTCTACGGCGCGGAACTCGAGGAGTTCAAGGCCATGCTCGAGACCGCCCGGTCGAGGATCGTCACCCTGTTCCCGGGCCTCGTCCTCACGGGTTGTGCGTTCGTCTTCTGGGTCAACCTCGTCATCGCGAACGCCAAGACCCACCGCGTGGGTCTCAGGACGTATCGGGTACCCGATGCGCTCATAGCCTGCTTCATTGCAGCGGGGACCCTGTCCGTCCTCCCGTGGGAGAAACTCTCGGCCGTCGGCCTCAACCTCCTTCTCGTGGTCGGCTTCGTGTACTTTCTCCAGGGGCTCGCCATAGCGTCGGTGTTCATGGACTCGAGGGGTTGGCCGGCGTTCATCCGCTCGGCTATTTACATCTTAATCTTCATCCAGATATATATGGTGATCGTCGTCGCCGCGGTCGGGCTCTTCGACGCGTGGTTCGATTTCAGGGCGAGGATAACAACCCGAAAAGGAGAATATACATGAACGTTGTGCTTCTTGAGACCATCGAGGGCCTGGGGAGCGTCGGCCAGGAAGTGAAGGTGAAGGACGGCTACGCGAGGAACTACCTCATCCCGAAGGGTCTCGCGCTGCTCGCCACCGACAAGAACATCAAGGCCTTCAAGAGCAAGATCGAGGCACGCATCAGGTCCGAGGCCAAGTCGCGCGAGCACGCCCAGAAACTGTCCGAGCAGCTCGCATCCGTCACCCTCCGGTTCAAGGCGAAGACCGGTCAGGAAGGCAAGCTCTTCGGCTCCATAACCACCTCGGACATCTTCGAGCAGCTGGAAGCCAAGGGTTTCGAGGTGGACAAGAAGAAGATCCACCTCGCGGAGCCCATAAGGCACACGGGAACCCACGAGGTCGACGTGCGGCTCTTCCCGGGTGTCGTGGCGAGCGTGAAGGTCGAGGTGGTGCCTGAAGACGCGGCCGATTGAGATGGACGACAAGTCTCTCTCCCTCCCGTACAGCAGGGAGGCGGAGGAGTACATCCTCGGCGGGATACTCATGGAGAACACCGCCCTCGATTCGGTGTGCACCATCGTGTCCGCCGAGGATTTCTACATCGAGCGCAACAGGATCTTGTTCGAGCAGATGGTGCGCCTCATGGACAAGGGGCTGCCCATCGATCTGGTGTCCCTTACCGAGTCGGTCGAGAGGACGGGGAAGCTCGACAAGGTGGGCGGCGCGGCCTACATATCGCAGCTTGCGGACATCGTCCCCACGACCGCGAACATCGAGTACTACGCACGGATCGTCAGGGACAAGTCCATCCTCAGGTCCCTGATCAACGGCGCCTCGGAGATCATCCGGCAGGCGAGGTCCCAGGCGGGCGAGGTCGCGGACATCCTCGAGTCGGCCGAGCAGATCGTCTACGCCATCAACAGGGAGATCGAGCAGTCCGGCCGCGGCCTCACCAAGATAGGGCAGCCCATCCAGAACCTCTACGAAAAGCTCAGGCGCATGGCCAGCGGCGAGGTGGACCCGGGCATCGTGTCGACCGGTTTCGAGCGCTTGGACATCCAGCTCTTGGGTGGGTTGCACAGGTCCGACCTCATCATCATCGCAGGCAGGCCTTCCATGGGGAAGACCTCGCTCGCCTTGAACATCGCCCAGAACGTGGCCGTCAGGGAGAGGCTGCCGGTGGCCGTCTTCTCCCTCGAGATGGGGATCGACCAGCTCGCCCTGCGCATGCTCGCGGCGGAGGCCTGGGTGGACCAGGGGCTCGTGAGGTCGTCCATGAGCGTGCAGCGGCTCAGGAAGGAAGACTGGAGCAAGCTCATCGAGGCTTCCGAAAAGCTCTACGAGGCGCCCATCTACATCGACGACACGCCCGGGGTCTCGCCCATGGAGATCAGGTCCAAGGTGCGTAGGCTCATGAGCCAGGTCGACCTGCGACTCATCGTGGTCGATTACCTCCAGCTCATGTCTCTCAAGGCGAGAACGGACTCGAGGGAGCAGGAGATCTCGGAGATCTCGCGCACCCTCAAGGCCATAGCCAAGGAGTTCAACGTCCCGCTCATAGCGGTGAGCCAGCTGAACAGGCGCGTCGAAGAGAGGCACGACAAGCGTCCCATGATGTCCGACCTGAGGGAGTCCGGCGCGATAGAGCAGGACGCGGACGTGATCTGCTTCATCTACAGGGAAGATTTCTACACCAAGGACAAGGGCATGCCGCCGACCGGCATCGCCGAGGTCATCGTGGCCAAGCACAGGAACGGCCCCACCGGCACGGTCGAACTCGTGTGGATGCCGGAGTTCACGAGGTTCGGAGACCTCGACGTCAAGCACCAGGAGCCGCAAGGCAAGCGTTGAGGAGCGCGCGGGCAGGTTCCCGCCCGCACCTGAAGACCTTCTTCTTGAAAAGAACGACGGAAGGCATGCGACGCAAGGCGTGCGCCGCGACCGTGAAGGGCCGTGTCGCCCGTGACAATGCCAAGAAGGGGATGGGGGAAGAGAAAACGAAAGGTCACGAAGGCCGTGCTCGGGGCAGAGGGGTCGCCCTGAACACGCATCTACCGGGGGCAGGCCAGTAGGGGTCGCACCGCAGGAACACGGGGGGCGGGGAATGACCCGCGCGGGCGGCCGGGGGGCCTCGCCGGGGTATGGTGTTTGGGACGATGTATCCGTCAGGCTCTTCGTGGGGAGTGATCCACGAGGGCTGCCGGCGGTCACGCTGAGGCGGGGCTGACGCACGGGGAAGTGGAGGGTGCGGCCGTTCAGCGACAGGATCCTTGTCGTGCCGCTTCGTTCCAGGGCATGCCTCGAGTGGGCCCACGAGGTCGCGGGCGATCCGCACTGGTGAAAGCAGGGGAGACCACCTCCGGCCGTTCAAGGGGAAGACATGTCCCGACTGCGTAGTGATTCGGGATGCACTCGCGATGTCGCGCCTGCATGAGGAAATAGAAATGGTTGCATCGATATGGTAATGGAAGTTGAGTAAGCATGTATGACAAGGGTGGGGTCTGAACCATGAAGAAGGGATCGAAGACGAGGGAACCTCTCCGTTTCGTGACCGCCACGGCGCTGTTCGACGGCCACGACGCATCCATCAACATCATGCGCCGCATCCTCCAGGACGCCGGCGCGGAGGTCGTACACCTGGGTCACAACCGTTCGGCGCTCGAGATCGTGAACGCGGCGATCCAGGAAGGGGCCCACGCGGTGGCGGTCAGCTCCTACCAGGGCGGGCACCTCGAGTTCTTCAAGTACCTCGTGGACCTGCTCGCCGACAAGGGGTGCGGTTACGTCAAGGTCTTCGGCGGCGGGGGCGGGGTCATCGTGCCCCACGAGATCAGGGAGCTCGAGGAATACGGGGTTGCGAAGATCTACTCCCCCGAGGACGGCAAGGCCATGGGCCTCGCTGGGATGATCAGGCACATGATGGGGATCGCATCCGGCGTGATCATCCCCGACGTCCCCATGGACGCCCGGCTCATCGAATCCAGGGACCCCGTGGTGTTGGGCAGGCTCGTCAGCATGGCGGAGAGGTCCCGCGCGAGGGGGGACGGGTCGTTCGAACCCATGAGGGCCTTCCTCTCCTCGATGGAGAAACGTTCACCGGTCCTCGGCGTGACCGGGACCGGCGGTTCAGGCAAGAGCTCGTTCATAGACGAGCTCATAAGGAGGTTCCTGAAACACCACCCGGAAAGGACCGTCGCCGTCCTCTCCGTGGACCCCACCAGGTCGAGAAGCGGGGGGGCGCTCCTCGGTGACAGGATCCGCATGAACTCCATCGAGGATAACAGGGTCTTCATGAGATCCATGGCGACCAGGAGGTCGTCGCACGAACTCTCGGACGCGATCGAGGACGCGATCGCGTCCGTCAGGGCGGCGGGCTTCAACCTCGTGATCGTGGAGACGAGCGGCATAGGCCAGGGTGATACGGCGGTTGCGCGCATAAGCGACGTGTCGGTCTACGTCATGACGGCCGAGTTCGGCGCCCCCTCCCAGCTCGAGAAGATCGACATGCTCGATCTCGCCGACGTGGTGATCGTCAACAAGTTCGAGCAGGAAAGGTCCATGGACGCGTTGAGACACGTGCGCAAGCAGATCCAGCGGAACCGTGGGCTCTTCCATGAGCCCCTCGAGGCCATGCCCGCCTTCGGCACGGTCGCGAGCAGGTATGACGATCCCGGCATGGAGAGGGCCTTTGCGCGCATCGTGAACACGATGGTGGACAAGGGGCTTGCAGACTGGGGGCGCCTGGAGGAGACGGTCGACGAGCACGAGGAGGCCCCGGGCGGCATCGTGCCGTCGTCGAGGAGGCAGTACCTCGCGGAGGTCGCCAGGGCCGTCCGGTCGTACCACGAGACCACCCTGGAGACGGCGGAGAAGATCCGCACGCTTGCCGCCTACGAGAAGATCGCGGAGCGAAACCCGGACGAGAAGACCCTCTCGTCGCTGAAGAAGGGCATGGCGGAGCTCAGGAGGCAGATCCCATCATCAGAACGCGCCCTCGTCGAGACGTGGCCCGAGAAGGCCGCCAGGTACAGGTCGAAGACGTTCTCGTATGCCGTGAGGGACAAGAAGATCCAGGTGCAGCTCAGCAGGGAGTCCCTTGCGGGCCTCATGATCCCGAAGGTGGCGCTGCCTTCCTTCAAGGACAAGGGGGATCTCTACACCTGGCTCAGGAAGGAGAACGTCCCCGGCGCCTTTCCGTTCACCGCGGGCGTCTTCCCGTTCAAGAGGAACTGGGAGGACCCGAAGAGGCAGTTCGCGGGCGAAGGGTCTCCCGAGAGAACGAACAGGCGTTTCCACTATCTGTGCAGGAACGACGACGCCAAGAGGCTCAGCACGGCCTTCGACAGCGTGACGCTCTACGGCGAGGACCCGCAGGAGCGCCCCGACATCTTCGGCAAGGTGGGCGAGAGCGGGGTGAGCGTGTGCACCTTGGACGACATGAAGAAGCTCTACGCGGGGTTCGACCTCTGCTCCCCGGACACGAGCGTGTCCATGACCATCAACGGGCCCGCGCCCATCATGACCGCCATGTTCTTCAACACGGCCATCGACCAGCAGGTGGAGCGCTTCGAGAAAGAGCGCGGCAGGAAGCCCGGTCCCGAAGAGCGGGAAGAGATCGTCGCGAGGGTGCTCAGGACCGTGAGGGGCACCGTGCAGGCTGACATCCTGAAGGAGGATCAAGGTCAGAACACGTGCATCTTCTCCACGGAGTTCGCCCTCAAGATGATGGGCGACATCCAGGAATACTTCATCGAGCACGCCGTGGAGAACTTCTACTCCGTCAGCATCAGCGGCTACCACATAGCGGAGGCCGGGGCGAACCCCATCACGCAGCTCGCCTTCACCCTCGCGAACGCCTTCACCTACGTCGAGTACTACCTCTCGCGGGGCATGAAGGTGGACGATTTCGCGAAGAACTTCTCGTTCTTCTTCTCGAGCGGCATGGACCCTGAATACAGCGTGCTCGGCAGGGTTGCACGCAGGATCTGGGCCATAGCCATGCGCGACGTCTACGGTGCGGACGAGTCGTCCCAGCGCCTCAAGTATCACATCCAGACCTCGGGCCGCTCGTTGCACTCCATGGAGATCCAGTTCAACGACATCCGCACGACCCTACAGGCGCTCACGGCCCTGAACGACAACTGCAACTCGCTCCACACGAACGCCTACGACGAGGCCATCACCACGCCGACCGAGGAGTCCGTCCGCAGGGCGATGGCGATCCAGATGATCATCCTGAGGGAATTCGGGATGAGCATGAACGAGAACCCCCTGCAGGGGTCGTTCTTCATGGAGTGGCTCACGGACGCGGTGGAAGACGCGGTCCTGCGCGAGTTCGACCGCCTGAGCGAGCGCGGAGGGGTCCTTGGCGCCATGGAGATGCAGTATCAGCGGGGCAAGATCCAGGACGAATCGCTGCACTACGAGCATCTCAAGCACTCCGGGGCCCTCCCCATCATCGGGGTGAACACCTTCGAGAACCCGGACGCGCACGAGCAGGCAGGCGGCGCCGTCGGCGGCTGCTGCATACCCCTCACCAGGGCGTCTTTCGAGGAGAAGCGGGCCCAGCTCGACAACTGCAGGAAGTTCCAGAAACGCCATGCCCGCAAGGCCTCGGCCGCGCTCATGCGCCTCAAGAAGACCGCGCTCGAGGGCGGCAACATATTCGCCGAGCTCATGGACACGGTGAGGGTCGCAAGCCTCGGGCAGATCACCCAGGCGCTCTACGAGGTGGGCGGCAGGTACCGAAGGAACATGTAGGGGACGATGCAGCGAGAGAGCGGCCTTCGCCCCTTCGGCACCCGAGCCCCCAGGGCGGCGCTGCGTCGACGGGCGAGGCCCGGCGCCGTGTTGCAGGCCGTTTCGGGCCGGGGTCATCGCCGTGCATGAACGGCTGGAAATGGGCCGGGGAGATGCGGTGGGGGAGTGTCCCGGGAGGCTGTGGAAGGTGGGGGGTCGCCCCGCAGGACCCCGCCCCCGGGGGCATGGGGGACACCGTGCAGTGGTCGGCATGTGCGAGGGGTGATCGCCCCGGGCAGTGGCGGATGATCCCGCTTAAGGGGGCTGGTCACCGCTAGGCCGCGACAAGGGAATGAACGGGTGCGCCGGTGCAGGGGCAAAAACGCTCGGGGTGGGCCTCGTTACCGGAAGCCGTCGCGGCATCCGGCTGAACGGGGACGAGTCGCACCCCCTTTGGGGATCATTCCTTTGCGGGAAACGAACAAGCGATACGGTGAGGTCGGCCCGGGTTCACGGGCGTGGCGGGTACGGCGGAGGGTTGCATGGGCTCGATAGGGAAGGGATACGTGCACATCTACACGGGGAACGGCAAGGGCAAGACGACGGCCGCGCTCGGCCTCGCCTTGAGGGCCGCGGGCAACGGGCTGAAGACCTGCATCGTCCAGTTCATGAAGGGACAGCGCTACGGAGAACTCGAGGCCGAGAGGATGACGGGCGGTCTCGTCACCATCGAGCAGTACGGGCACCCTGGGTTCTGCTCGATAGGCGACGAGCCGGACCCTGAGGACGTAAGGAGGGCCACATCCGCCCTCGAGCGCGTCCGCGAGATCATGCAGGACAGGTCCTGCGATGTCCTGGTCGCGGACGAGCTGGTAACGGCGGCCCTCTTCAGGCTCGTTACCGAGGATGATGTGCTCTCCGTCATCGAGGGGAAGCCTACGGGCATGGAGCTCGTGCTGACGGGCAGGGGGGCGACCCCCAGGATGATCGACGCAGCAGACCTCGTCACCGAGATGCTCGAGGTCAAGCACTACTATGCCCAGGGGGTACCCGCAAGGCCCGGCATCGAGAGCTAGGCGCGCAGCCGGTGCGTCACCCCGAAACCCTCATGAACGGCAACGGCTCAGGGTGTCGCCGCAGGGGCGCAGGCGGCGCCCACGGCCGTCCCCGTCTGGGTCTTCGCGGCCGGCCCCGCTCATGTGGCCTGTTCAAGCCGTCTCGAGAGACGGGGCCGACGCGCCCGTGGTCGAGACGGCCAAGGGCCTCCCTCGCCCCCGACCCTGGCAGGGCCTTCTGAATGATGGTTCCCCGCCTGGGCTCGGATGGGCGGCGCTTCGGGTCGCATCCCCCGCGTCACCCCACGGCCGTGCCGGCCTTGAGCAGATCAGCCGCTCTCGTCCGCGCGTTAGGGCCCACCCCTGAGACCACCACGCAAGCCCTACGTGTTTTGGGGTAGTGCCGCCGCGAACGGCGGCACACCGGGCTGGATAACGTAAAATATTTGGTTCATGACAACTTTAGGGGGTTAGATCGTAACATTTTGAGGAGCAGTTTGTACACATCTTCGTTGCGGTGGTTGAACCTGAACTCGGTCTCTTTCAGATGGAGATAGAAGGTACTCTTGCTCATGCCTCGAAACTT
>JAKPDW010000041.1 GCA_029552245.1 Deltaproteobacteria bacterium | reverse complement strand
AGGAGACCGGGGATTACCCCGGCCTCCTCGAGCGTTACGAATTAGTGGGCCCAGATGTCGACCCAGCTGCCGTTGGCGATCGACACGCCGAAGCTGGAGATGTAGATGTTACCCAGCGTATGGGCGCCCGCGCTGTTGAGGGCAGCCGCGCTGTCGAGCATCACGTTCGCCGTGATCGGACCGGTCACGTTGAACGTGAAGTTGTCGCCGAAGACCATGTGGACCACGGTGGTTGGGCCGTGTTTTGCATAGAACCCTGTATTCACGGTACCCACGTCGATCCTGACGGAGCCGATTATCGAGATCGGCCCGCCCACGACGAGGTTGTCGAGCCCGATGTAGCCGGCGGTGCTGTTCTCGTACCAGGAAACGCCGCCGGCGCCCACGTTGCTGCCCGCGCCGTCGGTGTCACCCCATGACATGTAGGTCATGGAGAACTGGTCGACGATCACGTCCATCGTGAAGTTCACGCCCACGACGTCGCTCGCGGCGTAGATGTCAACGTAGCTCGCCGGGTTGATGTAGATCCCCATCGGGCCGAGGTTGGCCGTGCCGAGCACCTGGGTGAGGTCGTTACCGGCGGTGCCGAGGGCCACGGTCAGGGTCATGGAGTCCATGGTGATCTGGAGGGACCCGAGGCCGAAGCGCACGAAGGTGGCGCCGCCATGGGACGAGCCGGAGCCGACGTCGATGGTGATGGGCTTCAGCAGGGTCGTGGTGTAGCCGTTGTAGGTGTCAGACTCGCGGGCCTTGATCCCGAGGTTGGTGATGTTGAACCCGGTCACACCGACATAACCGGCTGTCGTGTCAGCCGTGCCCCAGCCCCACTGGGCGAACCCGGTGCCGATACCGGAAGCGTCGCCCCATGCCATGGTGCCGATGGTGATGTTCATGGTGAGGTCGGCGTTGATGTTGACACCGGCCTGACCTGTCACGTTCGAAAGATCGGAATCAGACACAGGGGTCATTGCCCAGACGGAAAGGGGCAGCAGAAGGATGGCCAGAATCGTCAATACTCTCTTCATAACTTTTTTGCCTCCAATGTGTTATTTGTCTTTCACTGGTGCTTGTTCAACCTTTGCTTCGTTACCGCTCATTGCCGCTGTCTCCGACTCTCCTCGGTCCCCAGGCATCACCCCCTTCCTCAGGATTTATGGAGAAGCACAGGGCTCAACACGTTACGGCCCCGGTAGGACCGCAGGCGAAAGCACATCATGGAAACCGGCTCGATTGCCGCATGCGCCCCGTGTGCCTGTATAAACACCATCTGTGCAACCCTCAGCCTCGTCCAGGTTCTCGTCTTTCTCTTCCTTGTCCCGGCGGCGGCCGCTTGACCTTTCAACGTGCCCTTCTTGTCGGCCGCCTCGTCCTTTTCTTCCCAACCCCCGTCTTCCAGGGCCTGCCCGCCCTTGCCGGGCGACCTCGCGGCCCCTCGCCAAGCGTCCCTTTCCCTCACGGTGTTATGGTCGCGTTGTTCCAGTAGAACCACCACCCCGTCTGGGCGCCGGTCGTTGACAACTTCACGTAGAACTCGCTGTTGGTGCTCTGGATCGTCCTCGTGCCGAGGTTCAACCTGTAGCCGTCCACCAGCACCCCGTCGATGGGGTTCTCGATGTGCCCGCTGAAGGAGTTGAACGTGGCCGAGATGGGCCCGGTCATGGACGGGGTCCCGACCTTGAGGCTCTCGAGCCTCCGGTTGACCGGGTCGGTGATGTCGGCGAACTGGGCCTCGATGAACAGGCCCCTGCACTCGAGCAGGTCACCCGCGGCGCCGAAGGACACGTTCGTCCAGTCCTGGTCCCAGCCGGAATTGTAGTACCCCATCTTGATGGAGTCGACCTCGACGAACGAGCGGGAATCCACGTTGAGGTACACCCGGGCGAGCCCGGTGGTGGTGTCGAGGTCGAACTTCGAGAAACCGGAGGCCACGGCGTCGGACAGCTCGCTGTCGTCGAGCATGGCCATGGAACACCCGTAGTCCGCCTGTTTGTCCATGAGGTAGTCGTGCGAGGTGACGGCAGAAGCGCCGGACGCCTCCGCACACAAACCGACCCCCTGCCAGGTGATCAACACCACGGCCGCCAGGGTTGCAACAAGCGTGTACAAACCTCTTTCATTGCACCGTTTCATCATTCATCTCCCTGAAACAGGAACTGCGTCAGCTGTTGCCCTCGTCGATGCGTGGCGAATGGTCATACGTCAGACCATCGAGCAATAAACATGCCACAGGGTGGAGGCCCCAAATCCCATCAATTTCTCAATAGGTTATGCTCTATGACCCTTATAACCCATGGGTAAAGTGAAAGTTCTTTCCCTCGCTGAAGAGGAAAAAGATTTCAATGACTCAGGGCCCGTTCAGCAGGACCTGGGGGATACCCTTTGGTGCCGCCTCATCATGCCCCACCCCTTGTAGGCGCGCCAGTCCAGGAGACCCCTGGTCATGGGCATGGCACGACATACAATATAATAATCCCCGGTTGATACCACGAGCTCGGTCAACCTGGGTCATCCACGGTGCCATGGGACTCGGGTTTCCTGGCAGCGCGGCCTCGGTGTCTATCGCGCGGGATGAGACCGGATCATCCAGGCGCGCACGGCCTCGCCCGCGAGAGACCTGTCCAGACCGGGACCGTGGCCGCTCCCCCGATACCCTCCCCGAGATGGCCTGGCGTGCCGACGCAGTGGGCGACGTACCCCAGCCCCGTGGCTGCTTCCTTTTTTATATCTTCTCAAGGCCCCTCGCCCGGCTGACTGGCCCTCTCCCTGCGGTCACCCTGTACGACCGGGTCCCCGGACATGCCCCAGGCGGGCCTACCCGAACCTTTAAGTATACACACTGGGGTTCGCCGCCGAGACCCTGGGCATCATATCCACCGGGCGGGCCTTCCCGTGCCCCATCCTCTTGAGTTTACACACCAGGTAGACCATCCTCCCAGACCTCTCCCACGGGGGCATTTCTCTCGAGCGAGAAGGGGGCATTATTGAAGAGTCGGGACATCCGACTGACATACCTCACCCTTTCGCCGGCATCCTGGATCACCGAGCGCCCCCATGCACAGGACGGGTCTCGAGAGGCGGACCAAAGTCTCCTGGAAGAGTCACTCGTCAGACAGCAGGGTCCCAGCCCGCATCCAGGTCCCTCGACATCGGCGATTACGCGAAAAGCCTTTTCAGGTCGGGCCATTGCCCGCGTGCGGATCCCACGAGGAGGTATCCTGTGCGGTCACCCCACCCCCAGGGAACGCGTGCACGAGAGGGTACGATCGTCCTGGGTGGTCACAGGCCCCACCCTCACTCAGGCTCTGCCAGCCCTCCCAGTATCCTGGAGAAGTCGGCGCTCGCCGCGCACAAGACGAGGTATACCCCCTCGCTCATCCCGGAGGGTTTGTTCTCGTCTGACTCGCTGAACACGATCTTGGCTGCGAGCCCGCTCATGGGGACGCCGTTCAAGGAAAGATCCAGGTCGTAGACGCTCGAGGCCGGCTCCGTGGCGTGGATCACGATGGTGCCGCTTATGGTGTTGCCCCTTGCATCCCTGCCCGAGACGGTGCCCCCCGTTGTCGTGGTCACGTAGGGGGTGATGGTGAGCTCCATGTCGTTGCCGAATGCCCAGCCGCCGGAGAGAGTCCAGGTCCCCTGGAGGTCCCTGACGTTCGGCGCGTCCTCGAAGGCGTCGTTGTAATACAGGACGAACTGGGAGACCCTGCCGCTCTCGAGCTCCCCATCCACGTCTTTCCTGTAGAACCTGACAGCGCCGTTTCCGAGCAGAGGACCGCCCAAGAGGCTCTTCTCGTAGCCCACGCCGTTGAGCCACAGCTTCTCCTCCACGGCCGCGGCATAGGCGAGCGAGCCGCCTTCGTACTGCACGAGGTCGCCCCCGATGACCGCAGCGTTCTCCTGGACCACCCTCAAGGGCAAGGCGTCATAGGGGAAGGCGTCGTACACGTCCTCCACGGGCGAGATGTAGGCGCTGGCGTCCGAGACGAGCATGGTCCGGTACTCCAGGCCGGTGTCGTCGCCTTCGAGCGGGACGACGACCCCGAACACGAGTTCGCTCCTCATCAAACCCCACCACACCCCGGAGAGATCCGGGGTCTCTATGGGCTCCTCTTCCTCTGTGTCCCCGCCCGTGGAGCATCCCTGGAACACGTAGGCGGATGCGAGCACGCATGCGACGAACACGAGGAGACGCAGTGTCCTGTGCTTCATGTCCTTCCCTCCTTGCATCGTCCTTCACCGTTCAATCGACCAGTACGAGATCAAGGATAACGATGATGCCGGGAAAAGACAACCCGCCTTCGTGCGCGAGGTGAGCCCGCTCTCCGTCACCCGTTCCCTGTGCTCGCCCGCCCCGTCGATACCACCGACCTGCCGTGCGTGCAACCAGCCCGCGAAAGGGCGATCCGTGAAAAAGCCTTCGAGCCTCCGCCTGACTCGGTCATTCCAGGCGCAACCCACTGCATGAACGAGAAGAGAGGAAACGCTTCCCTGGCGCATGTCGTTACGTGAACAGTGGCCAGGTAGGGGGAGCGCGATCCCCTGCATAAAAACAGTGCAGCGGGGTGTGCCCCGCTGTCACGCCCGGGCATCGAGTTTGCATACAAGCATGGCAGCCCGCAAAGGGCGGGGGTCGGCCGAGCGCAACGAATACGTTCATGCAGGGAGACACACCATGAGCAACACGACACGGACACCGAAGAAGACCCGGATGATCTTTCCAGCCTTTATAGCCGCAGCCCTCACCCTGATGGCGACCGCCTGCTCGGCCGTCGTCACCACCTTCACGGACCCTTCCACCTCGGCCGAGGTCATCCGCATGAGCGGCAACCGGCTCGCAGGCGGGTTCAAGACCCTGGAGCTCAACGCCCAGCGCTTTCTCAAGGAAGGGAACCCCTCGTTCTCCTTGTTCGTCGTGTATCGCGGGCCGTCGTTCATGGAGGTGGCTGCTGGGCAGAGCCTTGTTCTCGAGATCGACGGGAGGAGGGTCGAGCTGAACGGGAGAGGCTCGAAAGATCACAGGGTCCCCATCTCCATAGGGCTCGTGGAGGAGACCTCCTATTACCACGACGTGGCCCCGGATCTGCTGCGCGATCTGGCTTCCTCCACGGAGGTGACCGTGGTTCTCCGGGGTGATTCCGGCACGCTGAAGCGCCGCTTCTCGAAGAAGAACTTCGAGGCGTTCAGGCGCTTCTGGGAGCAGGCGGGCTCCGGCCTGGACCCGGCCGGGAAGTGACAAGACGCCAAGGGCGGCCACAGGCTCGACCTTGCGAACCGGCCTGCGAGATGCGCACGATGCGACATCTCCGGGCCAAGGCACGCGGGCGTGGATACGCACGAGAGCGGAGCTGCGCCCGATCCTTCGGATTTCTCCCCGAGGTACTTGTTCAACCAGGGCTCCGCTCGCTCTTCTTGCCGCTGTCTTCGTCCCTCCCCGGTCTCAAGGCGTCACCTCCTTCCTCTGGAATGACGGAAAAGCACAGGGCTCGACGCGTTACGGCCCCCCGGTCGGGCCTGAGGCGAAAGCACGCCATGGAAACCGTACTAGGTATGGCATGCCTCGTTCGGCGTCCTCTCAAAGGATCATCACGCCGCCTACGCATCGCCCGTTCGGGAAGCACCTCCTCAGGCCCTGCCGGGTCCGGGAGGGTGTCGATGCCGTGCCAGCGGGAGCCGTTGATGGAACCCTAACCGCACAGGAGAGGGAGGTCGATGCCGTGCCTGCGGGGACAGCCCGGGTTCTTCGAGGGTGACCGCACAGGCCCTGCGGAAGAAACAGCAGCCCCTCGATCAGGGGTGACACGTCCAGGCACCAAGACGCCCTCTGCAGGAGAAAAATGTTGCTCACTTGTTGCCCTGAAAATGCACACACCCGGTCTCGCCTGGGATCCCGCACCATGGAGATGCCGTGCAATGTCCCGAGATCACTCACGTACCATCGAGCGGTGTCAAGGGAATGTTTCTTGCACAAAAACAAGGGGGTATTCGTGCGTGACGACGGCCGTGATCCCTGCGCTGCACGAGCATGCGCACGGCTCGATGCCGGCATGCAACGGCCTGTCGAGCCCCTGGAGTAAGGCTGGAGAAAGATGGAGCATGCATGAAGCGGGTTGGGAAGCACCCAACTGCCCCCTTACGGGTTCGGGGTTTTTGTTCTATTATGACGCAGGCACCGACAAGGCAGGTCGAGCAGGCAGACCTTGGAGGATCGAGACCGATGATGTCTTTCATTGTATGGGGCGGCCCGTTCTGGACGAAGGCCGCCGGGAGGGATCAGACATGAGACGCTCTCTGTACGCAGCTGTTCTTGCCGCAACCTTGGCGATCGCCCTTGCGCCGGCGGGCCCGGCCGAGGCGGACGGGCCCGGGGACGAGTCGCTGTCCTCACAGGCCTTCTCGTCGCCGCCGAGCGCCGCAACCGCCCAGGCCGTGAAAGACCCGGTGGAGGAGGGCATCACGCACCAGGAGCTGTCGACATCCCCCCAGAGCGAAAGCCTGCTCGGGTTCATACGCTCCCTGCTCTCACCGACAAGGCGGCAGGAGGCGCGTCTCGAAAACCCGGCCCCAGGTCCTGGCCTTGAGTCCAAGCCCTCTTCGTCCTCCATGCCGAGGACAGCCATCGAGCCGGCTGCAGACCGAGGCCCAGGCGACGAGATCGTGCACGCCGAACTCGACACGACCCCGCAAACAGGCGGGATCCTCGGTTCGGCATCCGGGCAGACCACAGCGGTCGAGACCCTCATGACAGCGGGATCCGACGTCAGGGTGCCCTCCCCCATGCAGGCGACGGAGACCGCCGCGGACAAGGACGAACCCGCGCACCTCGAGCTCGCAGACGTCCCCCAAAAAACGGGCATACTGGGCCTGTACACCACGAACGTGCAGGCGCAGCCCCAGGAGACGGCCGGTCCCGCGGGCCCAACGGGCGCAGACGGCACGGCGCAACGCGGTGTGAAGCTGGCCCAGGCGAGCGGTGAAGAGGAATTGACCCACCAGGCCTTGGCGACCGCCGTGTCAGAAAAGGACACGTTCTCCTTCGTCTCCGCGGGCGTCCTCGTGCCGCTTGTGGACTCGACCTTCAAGAAGTTCGTAGACTACGGCGGCATGGTCACCATGGGCGCGAGAAAGCGCATGAGCGACAAGCTCACCCTGAGCGCCACCGTCGGGGTGGGCGTGTTGAGCGGGGACTGGTCCATCAAGGGTGACAGGCAGTCCATCCTCGTGGCGGCCGAGGAGTATTACCCGGGCTACGTGAAGGAGCCCGGCGTGGTCATCACCCCCGAGGAGCTGCCGGACGAGAACCTCGGCATCAGCTACCACGCCGAGGCAGAGGCCGTGGTAACGAGCTCCGAGTCGCTCGAGCGCATCGACGTCCACACCGACCTCTACCTCTTCCCCGTGTCACTGAACGCAGTCTACCAGGTCAAGCAGAGCCCGAAGTTCAACGCGTACGTAACCGGCGGCCTCGGCTTCTGCACCGCGGTGAGGGACTGCGACAGCAAGGCCGTCAAGGAGAAGTACTTCCAGGGCCCCGAGTACCGCGTGGCGATCAACCGCTCGCAATCCGTCACGGGGCTGCTGGTGAACCTGGGCGCGGGCATGAGCATGCCGGTGTACGGCAGGCTCACGTTCGTGGCGGAGGCGACCACCACCCTGTACGACCTGAAGGCCTTCGACCCGGTGCTGGAGGTCTCGTTCACCAGGCCCAATCCGGACTGGTACCCCGGCTCCGACCTCTCCCAGTGGAGCTACGAGGACCCGGTGAGGGTGGGCGTGTACAAAGAGGTCTACGTGACGAACATCCAGGTGGGCTTCGTGGTCCCGTTCTGATGCATATGCGGGTTTTCGCACGGCCGGGGGCCTGACGTCGACGGCCTGAGTATGCCTTTCGGTCTCGTTCTCAAGGGTATGGATGCAGTGCGGGTGCGAGGCCTGCCGCCGCACCCAGCGAATCTCGACCGGGGCCTACCGTCGAAGGCAGTCGCAGAGACGCGCAGAGACCCTGACGCCCTGTGCGTCGAGGCCCGAGGCGCCCTGTGGAAGAAGAGCAGCGGCTCCCGGGGCCATGAGGCCCCACGTCCAGGAGGGCCGGACGCGGCGACGAGAGCCCCTTTGGCACCATGTTGCCCAGCCGCGACCTCGTATGGTAGAAGCACCTCACGCATGACCCACCGACTTGCGATGGGACATCCCGCCAGCAGGCGCACACACGACCCAAAGCGGAGGAACGGCGATGGATGAGCACGGCGTGGACAGAACCGCCCGTACAGAGTCCGACGGCCTGACGACCCACGGTGGTGCGGCCGAAGACATCCACATAAAGGACTATGCCATCGCCTCGTCCATCAACGGGATGGCCATAGGCGACTTGGACGGCGTCGTCACCTACGTGAACAAGGCCGCGCTCTCCATATACGGTACCGACGACCCCTCCGACATCATCGGCAAGCGCGCGACCATATTCGCCAAGTCCGAGCAGGAGGCGCTCGGGATACTCGAGACGGTGCTTGTCAAGGGCGAGTGGTCGGGCGAGGTCTCCGGCTGGAGGAAAAACGGCGAGGCGGTGACCGTGCTGCTCTCCGCGAGCCTCGTGAAGGACGACGCGGGGAGGCCTGTCTGCATCGTGTGCTCCTTCATCGACATCACGGAGCGCAAGCGCATGGAGGAGGAGCTCAGGGTCAAGGAATCGGCGATCGCGTCCTCCATCAACGGCATCGTCATAGGCGACCCCTCCGGCACCATCACCTACGTGAACAAGGCCGCCCTCGACATGTGGGGCGCCAAAGACCCCTCGGAGATCATGGGCAGGCACGTGACCGTGTTCGCCGAGTCCGAACAGGAGGCAAGAGAGATCCTCTCGATCGTGCTCGAGAAAGGCAGCTGGTCCGGCGAGATAACCGGGAGGACCATGAGCGGAGCGCCCATCACGGTGCACCTCACGGCGAGCCTGGTGAAAGACGAGCATGGGGAGCCGGCCCACCTCATGTGCTCCTTCATCGATGTGACGGAGCACAAGAGGATCGAGAACGAGCTGAGGATCAAGGAGTGCGCGATCGCCTCCTCTCTCAACGGCATCGGCATCGGCGACCTCGAGGGCAACATCCTCTATGTCAACGAGGCGGCGCTCAAGATGTGGGGCGCCGACGACCCCTCGGAGGTCGTCGGCCGGTCCGCCCTGGAGTTCGCCGAGTCCCAGGAGGAGGCCATCAGGGTCTTCTCCGAGTTCATGGAGAAGGGCGGCTGGTCGGGCGAGATCTCCGGCAGGAGGAAGGACGGGTCCCTCATCACCGTGCACCTCACCGCGAGCCTGGTGAAGAACGAGAGGGGTGAGCCCATCTGCACCATGGACTCGTTCCTGGACATCACGGAACGCAAGCGCATGGAAGAGGAACTGAGGATCAAGGACCTCGCCATCGCGTCCTCCATCGACGGCATCGGGATCACGGACCTCGAGGGCAACGTCATCTACGTCAACGAGGCGGCCCTCAGGATGTGGGGCGCCGAGGACCCCTCGGAGGTCATCGGCCGGTCGGCCTTCTCCTTTGCGAGGTCCCAGGAGGAGGCCATGGAGATCTACCGGTCGGTGCTCGAAAACGGCAGCTGGTCGGGGGAGGTCTCGGGCTACCGCAAGGACGGGTCGCCCATCACCGTGCACCTGTCGGTGAGCCTCGTCAAGAACGAGAAGGGTGAGCCCGTCTGCGGCATGGACTCCTTCGTGGACATCACGGACCGAAAGCGCATGGAGGAGGAGCTCAGGATCAAGGACTTCGCCATCGCCTCCTCCATCGACGGCATCGGGATCACCGACCTCGAGGGCATTGTCACCTACGTCAACGAGGCGGCGCTCAGGATGTTGGGCGCATCCGACCCCGGCGAGGTCGTCGGGTCGTCGATCATGTCGCTCGTCTCGTCCAAGGACGAAGCCCAGGCGGTCATAACGGCGGTGCTCGAACACGGCAGCTTCTCCGGGGAGGTCTCGGGCAGCCGCAAGGACGGCTCGCCCGTCACGGTGCACCTCTCGGCGAGCCTCGTGAGGAACGACAAGGGCGAGCCCGTGTGCATGATGTACTCCTTCGTGGACATCACCGAGCGCAAGCGCATGGAGGAGGAGCTCAGGATCAAGGACTTCGCCATCGCCTCCTCCATCAACGGCATCGGCATCAGCGACCTCGAGGGCAACATCATCTACGTCAACGAGGCGGCGCTCAGGATGTGGGGGGCCGAGGATCCCTCGGAGGTGATCGGCACGTCCGTCCTTTCCCTCGCGCAGTCGCAAGAAGAGGCCCTGACGATCTACCGCCTGGTGCTCGAGGAGGGGAGCTGGTCCGGGGAGGTCTCGGGCTACCGCAAGGACGGCTCGCCCGTCACGGTGCACCTCTCGGCGAGCCTCGTGAGGAACGACAAGGGCGAGCCCGTGTGCATGATGGACTCCTTCGTGGACATCACGGATCGAAAGCGCATGGAGGAGGAGCTCAGGATCAAGGACTTCGCCATCGCGTCCTCCATCAACGGCATCGTCATAGGCGACCTCACGGGCACCATCACCTACGTGAACAGTGCGTTCCTCGACCTCTGGGGGGGAAATGACCCCTCCGAGGTCATAGGGCGCTCGATCATATCGTTCGCAGAGAACGAGAGCGACGCAGAGCGCATCCTGAAGTCCGTGATCGAGGAAGGCACATGGACCGGCGAGGTCACGGCGCGCAAGAAGAGCGGGAGGCTCATCGTGGTGCAGCTCGCCGCGAACATGGTCAAGAACGACGACGGAACGCCCATCTGCCTCATGGCCTCCTTCGTGGACATCACCGAGCGCATCGTGGCGGAGCAGAAGCTCCAGAAGGCCTACGAGGGGCTCGAGCAGCGGGTGGCGGAGCGGACCGAGGAACTCGTCAGGGCGAACATCAGGCTCAAGAGGGAGATCGAGGAGCGCAGGCAGGCGGAACAGAGCCTGCTCCAGAAGGAAGAAGAGCTGCGGATGAAATCCCTGAACCTCGAGGAGGCCAACACGGCGCTCAAGGTCCTCCTCAAGAGGGGGGAGCAGGACAAGCAGGAACTCGAGGACAAGGTGCTCGCGAACATCAAGGAACTCGTGCTGCCCTACGTGGAGAAGCTCAAGATGGGCAACCTGGACGAGAAGCAGAAGACCTACGTGGAGATCCTCGAATCGAACCTGAACGACATCATCTCCCCTTTCCTGAAAAAGCTCTCTTCACACTACCTCAACCTGACGCCCACGGAGATCCAGGTGGCGGACCTCATCAAGGACGGGAAGTCCACCAAGCAGATCGCAGAGGTGCTCGGCATCTCCGAGCGGGCCGTGGAGTTCCACCGGAACAACATCCGCGACAAGCTGGGGCTCAAGAACTCAAAGACCAACCTCCGCTCGTACCTCATGACCCTCGGCTAGGCGCTTGCGCCCTCACTTCAAGAGCGCACCAAAGAGAGGCGCGCTCGACCTTGTCGCTGCGCTTGGCTGGATGCCTTAATCCCAGGCGCGAAGGTCCGCCGGGTTCGTCAAAGTGGCGCCAGACCTCGTTGCGGCGATTGGGCTGGTTGCGGAGATCCCCGACGCAAAGGTAAGCCGGGTTCATTTCAAGGAGGCACAAGACGCCCTCCTGCCCGGCCGGGCAGGAGGGCTGAAGAGAGTGACCGTCCTGTCACCTGCTCCCCTGTATCTCCCGATACCAGTGTGCCCCTGCGTTGGTAATGAAGCTTCATTATTTTTATAACAAAGATCTCGTCCCCATGCAAGACTTTTGTGCGCCCCTGTTCTGCATGGTGTTCTTCCTCACGGGGCGGTCCTTCTCAAGCGACACACACGATGGGCATCCTCGAAGACGCGCCTGAGGCATGTCCCCGCCCCATGCAGGAGCCGAAGCAGGCGTTCCGGGCGCGCCTCTCCCGGCGCGGCCGATCCTTCACGCAGGCATACCTGGGTATCCCCGGGACACCGAGCTGAGCAGACCCGGGAGAGGAAGAACGATAACCCGGGCAGGGTGATCAGGCCGGGGTATCCCCGGCACACCGGGCGGCGCGGTCCCGGGTGGCGCACCCTGCCCGCCTCGGCATGCCTGCATTCACGCCGGGCAGGCATCACAGGGAGACGTTCTGAAACGTACCGGGCAGGCTGTCCTCGCCGATGCGGGGGCTGTCTGACAACAAGCATCACAGGGGGCCGCCTGTTAACGTGCCGGTGAAAGGCTTAGGACCGGGCGGCTCAGAAAGAGCACCGAAGCTGCGCGTAGACCTGGTCGTTCATCCCGAACTGCCCGAGGAGCGAGTCTTTCCTGCCGCCGCCGATCACTATCGCGCCCACGGTCCCCTGCAGCCTGTCGGTGAAGTGATACCTCGCCGAGGGCTTGACCAGGTGGTCGTGGAACTCGAGATCGTAGGCGACCCTGAGGTTGAGCTCCAGGGTGTTTTGGAGGAAGAACTGCTTGAGGAGAAAGGTCGAGAGGGTGTCGAAGCCGTCCTTCACGAAATAGACGGGGCGCGCGTTGTCGTGGTCCGGCACGAACTCCTGTATCAGCTGTACGCTCAGGCTCGTGTCGCCGTGGATGTAGTCGACGCCGAAGCCGTATTTCATGGAGTCCATCTTGGAGACGGCCTCGGCATCGAGCCTGAAGCTCTTCGAGGTCGTCCTCCCGCCGGACGCGAAGTAATCCACGAGGAAGTCCGAGTACATGTCGTCGATCGTCTCCCTCGTGACGAGCTCGTCGAGCACGCTTTCGAGCCTGCGGTTGTACCGCTTGCCGTGGAAGTATGCGTATTCGCCCCGGAGCGTGAAGTCTCCCAGCGTGCCCGTGAAGTCGAACCCGAAGACGTGGATCCGGTGGAGGGCCGGCATGAGGGTGACCCTCGAGGCCGCGGTGTACTCGAGCGAGAGGGGGTTGACGAGGGTCACGTCCACGTCCACCACGGATTCGGTCAGGGGCATGGGATCGAACCCGGTGAAGTAGCTGGCCGAGAGGTCCCAGCCGCTGACGAGCCTGGAGACCCTGATACCTGCCTCGGCGTTCCGCATGGTCCTTGGCGGGAGGTCTATGTCACGGTAATACGTCCGCACGGGGACCCTGCCCACGGTTGCCCCGGCGTCCACGCTCTCGGGGGGCACGAGCACCCTGGGGAACCACCGTTCCTCGCGGTCCGGCAACCGGTACGGCACATAGAAGGGCACGAAGGCCACCTCGACGTTCGCCGCGTCCGAGTAGGCGTTCACCTTGAGCGCGGGCACGCCGATCTTGCGGTCCACCTCGTCGTTCGTCCCGCCTTCCGTGAGATCCTCGGGGTTGAGGTTGTCGGTGGGATTGATCTCGTCGAGCCTCCCCCAGGCGAACTTCTGGATCCCGAGCCTGATGTCCACCCGGCCCGTGTAGACGTCGAGGTATGCCTCGTCTATGTCGATGTAGGGGGTCATGTCCTGGTAGACGCGGTTGAAGGCATGGAAGGCGCCGCCGTGGCTCGGCTCGATGACCTTGCCGTCCTGGACCGACACGAGCGAGACCTTGTACGCGTTCCACGGCGCTGTCTTCCCCTCGACCTGGAGACCGAGCTCCCAGGATGGGTCCTCGTCGGGACTTTCCTTTCTCAATGCAGAGACGCCCCTGACCTCCATGTACCCGCTTGTCGAGCACCCGCTCTCTTCCCCCGGGGCGTCCTGCGAGGGGGGTTCGGTCTCCTCCCCGACCTCGGCTGTCCCCGTTGGACCTTGCCCGCCTGAATCCCCTCCCGTACCTCCCTCGTCGGGCCCTCGGACCTGCCCTTCACCAGCCATGGGCCCTTCCTCTTGGGCCTGGGCGTCTCCCGTGGGACTGTCCTGCGTGGAGGCTGCATCCGCGACGCCCGGAGGAGGCGCGTTCACCGGTTGCCCGGAGGTTCCATCCCCTGCCCGGCCGCCTTCCTCGAGCCCGGCGGACCTTTCCCGGCCTCCATCCCCCCCGGCCTCTCCAGCCGTCGGCCCTTGCGCAGGGGGTTCGCCCGGTGAGGCATCCCCTTGACCGCCCTCAGCGGCCCCCGCACCCTCTTGCGGCCCTGCGGCTGTATCCGCACCGCGTGGGGACGGCGCCTGCCCCATCGCTCGGGGCGTGTCCTGTTGTGCGAGTACGAGAGGCGCCGTTTGCGCTGGACTCGCGGATGCCCATGCGACACTGTCGAGGGGTACGGGCTGCACATCCGTCGTCGGCGCGGCGAACGGCACATCGTCGGCCGGGCATGCAAGGCTATCGAGGGTGCCGGGCCGCGCATCCGTCCCGGGTGTCTCGCTGCGACGCAGGGCTGGGACCACCCCGTCGAACGGCGCAGGAGAGCCCGCAGGGCCTCTTCTGTCATTCGAGAGACGGCCTTGCGGAACCCGGGCAATGGTCCCGGACGGCCCGAGACACCCTGAGCCTGAGGCGCCGAAGGGGTCGAGGTCGCCGGGAGCGGCACCGCGTACCGTCTCTTCGCTTCCCGCCAAGGGCGCCGGTTCGGCCAAGGCGAGGGCCCATGGCCAAAAGGCGGCCAGGGCGGCCGACACGACCACGAGAAGGCACCCACGGATCAGGGACGACGAGCCAGGTTCTTTTCCTTCCGGGCCTCCGGCCAGGCGGCCAGGGGACGGTTCGACGCCGGTGCGTGCCCTTCGTGCCCACACCCTCTCTCTGCCGCGCCAGCGACGACCACCGTCGTTCCCCGAGGAGGCTCGCGGGTGGATGCGTGCCTGAGGCCCCGGCCGGTCGTTCAGCGACGTCTCGTTTCTCGTGCTCATGGCAGGAGCCCGGGCTGAGGATGCGCCGATCACCCTCCCCTCGTCATGTACCTCTCGGTGAACAGGTCGTCCTTGAGGCCCGAGTCGTACACGATGTTCTTGAGCTCGATGATGGTGCTGCGCCCGTTGATCTTGTTGTGCATCTCGATGCGGGTGGGGGTGTTGATCCCCTGGATGTTCTTCACGTCCTTGAAGATCCCCTGCTTCTCGAACTGGCCCTTCGGGTCGTACAGGTCGGCCCGGGCGGGAACGAAGTTGCCCTTGCGTATCCAGATCACGACCTTGGAGTAGAACTCGACTTTCTTCGGTAACGCCTCGATCACGTAACAATCCTCACCCCCGAAGGGCTCCTCCCTCAGCAGGGTGTAGGTGTAATCGTCTATGTCGTGGCTCCCCATGTCGTAGAAGGTGAACTCGGTGCCCATGAAGCTCTCGCCCTTGCCGCTCGCGCTGATCTGCCTCACCCGCTGCAACGCCGGCAGGTAGAGCCACTGCTGGTCCTTCTTGTTCTCGTCCGTCCACACGAGGAAGCTGGTGCCCTTGACATCGGCCGGCGAGCGGAAGAAGACGATGGACTTGGACTTGTTGTTCCCGTAGCGCTTCACGTACGCGTTCAGGGTGCGTTCGCGCCTCTCACCCTTGCTGTTGACGAGGACCATGAACATGTCGGCCTTGCTGTCCTTGGCCTGGTCGAGCAGGTCTTCGGACTTCTTGACGATCTGGTACGCGGTCATCCCGGCGGCGTGGGCCGATGCCTGGGACATGAGGACGAGACCTACGGCGAGGAGCACCGCGGCCGCAAAACCCCTGAACATCATTGCTGAACCTCCCGTACGAGTTTTTCCTGCCCTTGGCCGGGCCCTTCTTCCTCTTCTTCGTCGTAGCGTACAACGGCATGGTCCCTCTTGGGAAGCCCTTTCGTCACGAGGGCGAGCACGGGCTTGCCTGTCGGCACCGTCACGGGTTCCGCCTCGAGCCTGGGAGGCAGCAGCATGATGCAGGCAGGCAGGAAGGTCAGGGCCGATACCGCGATGGTGAGCATGTCCACCGCGACCAGGATCCCCATCTGCGAGATGATCACGAACTGCGAAGGCGCCAGGACAAGGAACCCGGCGGCCACGGCGAGGGCGTTGTAGACGATGCCCCTTCCCGAGGTGTGGATGGCCGTCGAGAGGGCCTCCTCGACGCTTTGGCCGTAACGCCTCTCGTGCCTGTAGCGGTTGAGGAGGTGGATCGAGTAGTCGATCCCCATGCCGATGTCGATGCTGGCGACCGTCGCGGTTGCGGCGTTCAGCCTGATGCCCGAGACACCCATGATGGCGAAGTCCAGGGCGATGGGCACGATGAGCGGCATCATGCTGTAGACCCCCAGCCTGAGAGACCTGAATACCCCTGCCGTGATGACGAAACAGAGCACGAACGAGAAGATGAAGCTCCTCACCTGGCTCGTCACCACGACGCGGTTGAACTCCTTGGCGAGCATGGCGAGTCCCGTGGTGAACACGTTCTCGAGCCTTTCCGCCTTGCCTTCAGAGCCGTTGAACCGCCTCACCACCTCCTCCACCTCGCTTGCGAGGTACCCGCTCTGGGTCTTCATCTGGAGGAGGATCTGCCCTTTCTGGTAGTTATAGTCGACGAAGCTGTCGAGATCCTCCCCCCCGCCTGAGAACGAGAAGAGGAGGAGGTACTGGGCCACGAGTTCCCTGGACTCCGGTATGGTGTAGAAGGCCGGGTCGCCGTCGTGCATGGCCTGGTTCATGCGCTTGACGAAGTCCACGATGGACACGGCCTTGCCCACCTGGTCGATGTCCATGAGCCGGGCCTGCAGCCTCTCCATGTCCCTGAGGACCGCAGGGTCCTTGATGTCGTCCTGGCCCTTTGTCTCGAACACCACCTGGAAGAGCGAAGTCCCGCCGAACTTCTCGTTGAGGATCCTGTCCGCGGTCCTGATGGGGCTTCGCTCCCGGAAGTCCTCGATGAGGTTGAGGTCGCTCTTGACGTGCCTGCCGAAGAAGATCGACACCGCGAGCACGACGAAGCTCAGCACGATCACGAGCCTGCTGTGCTTGATGCTGACCCTGGAAAACCAGTGGAGGAGAGGGCCGACCAGGTCCCGTCTCGTGTGGTGATGGGGGACGATCTCACGTCCCCGCGCCTCGAGGATGGTGAGCATGGCGGGCACGAAGGTGAGGGCCAGGCCCATGGCCGTGAAGATGCCGAACGCCGAGAGGAGGCCGAAGTGGGTCAAGGGCACGATGGGCGTCGTGCACAGGGAGATGAAAGCCGCCATGGTGGTGAGCGCGGCCATGAAGACCGGGATCCTGATCCTCGCGACCGCGTTGTCTATTCCCCCCTTCCCCCTCATGCCCGCGAAGGAGTCCGCCATGACGTTCTCCACCACGTGGATGCCGTAGGCCGATCCGCACGCCATGAGGGCGACCGGCAGGGCCGTCGTCACGATGGTGAGCGGGATGTGCGACAAGGCCATGAGGCCCACGGTCCACACGGCGGAGATGGCGACCGAGACGAGGGGGAGCAGCATGCCCCTCAAGTGCCTGAAGAAGAGGAAGAGCGAAACGAGCAGGACCACGCAGACCAGGGGCGGCAGGAAGATGAGGTCCTTGATCATGTAGTGGCCCTGGAGCGCCTCGATCACCTTGGTCCCGGATATGAAGAAACGCTCGGGCCCCTCGTACTTCTTCACGATGGCGTCGATGGCGTAGTAGATGGGGACGATCTGGTCCGTCTCCACGCCGTCCTCGAGGGTGGCGACGATGGCGGCCCCCCGGTGATCCCTTGTAATGTAGGTATTCTCGTAGACCTCCCAGGAGGAGACCTTTCCCCTCAGGAGCTCAGCCTCTTCAGGGCTCGACGGCACCGTGCCCTCTTCGACCATGGGGGAAACGTCGAGACCCCCGTTTGACCCCTGGATGTTCTTGACGTTGAGGAGGTGCTGAACCTTCTTGACGCCCTTTATCCCCTCGATCTCGCGGGCGACCCTGTCGAGCTTGGCGAGCGTCGCGGGCTCGAAGACGTCTTCGTGGATCATGCCGACGAGGATGTCCGCGTACGGCTCGAAGACCTTCTTGTTCTCGGCGTAGACACGCTCGACAGGGTTGTTCTCCTGGAGGATGATCTCGACCCTCGGGTCCATCCGCACCTTCGGGACCTGGGTGGCGAACGCCACCGTGACCAGGGCGACGGCGGCGATCACGACAAACGGGTGCTCGATGCTGAACCTGATGAGCCTCCTCATGATGTCACCCCGTCTTCAGGCGAAGACCTTCCACACCGACAGGCACAGTGCATCGCATACCCCCTGCCTTCACTGTATAGGCTCTCGCAATGCTTTAATAATGAAAACTCATTATCAATCACGGGACAACACTCTCTTCCATGGTATTGGCATGCATGTCCTTACTGGTCTCAAGCCATCGCGGTGCTCGGTCTTCCGGCACCCATCCGCCCCATTCAACTCTAATAATGAAACCTCATTATTTTCAATATACCTGTGAAACCCCCTTGTTGCAAGAGGAAAATGTCCCCCCTTGCACCGTGGCCGCCTTCTTCCGCGCCGCCCCCTTCCGGCGACGCCCGGGCACAGGTCAACGGCCATGCCCCCAACAATTCATCGGGCGCCCGCGGGGGCCTCGCAGCCGCCTCTTTGCCGGTCAAGGGCGGGCCGGCAGAGCGCCGAAGACTCGCGGGACGCTTCCCTCACCCCCTCGTGAACAAGTCACGTATCCAGCCTGCGTCCACCCTCGACGCCGCGGCCTCGATGTACAGGCACCCGCCCGAGGCCCTCACCTTCAGGGGCTCGTCCGCCTGTTCGAACTCCACGTACGGCGCGAAATCGTCGAGGCTCACCGTGAAGACCGGGCCTCCCTGGGGGTTCCCCAAGAGCTTGGGCAGCCTCTCCACCACGTCGTTCACCAGGTTCGAGTGGTCGAAGACCCCGAGGTTCCCGGGGTTGTCCTTCATGATGTGGAAGTGGCAGTTCTCGGGCGCCGTCTCCAGGTAGAACGCCAGTTCGCCCCCTTCCACCCTGGCGCTCAGGATCAGGTCGATGTCCATCGAGGCCTCCCAGACGTCCGAGCCGTCCTTGCGGTAGAGGATCCTCACGCCGTCGAGCTGGAGCCGTATCCTGTCGTTCCGCATGTCCAACAGCGGGGGGACGCTCATGCTCATGATCGTCTGCTCATTCTCCTCGGGGCTCTCTTCGAACCCCGTGAAGCCCTCGCCGAAGAGCGGCCTCAACACCTTGTAGACGTCCCACTCGAACCCGGGGACGAAGATCTTCGAGAACACGTGGTTGAAGGTGTCCTGCGTGATCGCGAGCACGACCGTCGAATCGCCCGGAAGGGCGACGTCCCACAGGTAGCTCGAGAAGAGGGTGTCCACGTCGGGGAACTGCGGCCCGCTCGGCATGCACGGCGCAATGAAGTCGGGCGGCACGATCTCCTCGAGCATCGCGTCGAGGTCGAAGGTGAACGGCTCGAGATCCTCGATGTCCGACTTCACGAGTTCCTCCACGACGATATCCCCGACGTAGTCCTCCTCGAACTCAACGTCATGGACATCCCTGACCGAGACGACGAGGTCGTCGTTCACGCCCGTCCTCGTGTGGGCGAGGTCCACGGACACGTCCACGAGGAGGTCGTTGTTCCTGGTTCTCACGACGGGGTACCCAAAGAGGGTGACGGCGTCGAAATCGACGTCGAGGACCCGAAACCGCACCCTCATGGTCCTTGCGGCCGTGCCCGAGCCCGAGAAGGAGACCGATTCGATCTCCACATCGTCGGTGGAGGGGTCACCGTCCCCGTAGGACAGGGTCGAGATGAGGAGCCCGTATTTCTGCCTTGTCTCTGCAAAGGCCTTGTCCACCACCGTCGCCAGGATATCCCCGAAGAGTTCGTCCGTGTCGATGATCATGGGTTCGGTGCCAGCCCCTGGCTGCAGGGAGCCTTGTCCTATGTAGAGGTTCGCCTCGAATGCCGCCGAGGCGAGCCCCCCCTCACCGGGTAGTCCGGACAGGTCCAAGAACGCATAGCCCGCAAGATCCAGGTCAAGGTTGGAGATGAGCTCGCTCAAGTCGACCGTCGTGTCCCCGAGGGTGAGCGTCTTGGGGAGCCTTTCCTTCAGCATGGAAGCGGCTTCCTCGACCGTCGCGGAAGGGCACGAGAGCTCGAAGCGGCCGAGCGATGCCGAGAGCGTCTCCTCCACGAGCGGCCTGAGGAAGAAGTCCTTCTGGAAACTCGCGGTAGCGGTATTCCCGAGTTCGAGGACCAGCCCTCGGCTGCCGTCCGTTCTCACGTCAGTGACCGCCACGAACATGTCCACGGTGAGGTCGTTGTCCGTGGTGACCACGAGGTCGTCCCCGTAGACGTCCACCGCCGAGAGGTCCACACCCTCCAGGGTCAGGTTGATGTGTACGACGGCGCCCGGGAAGACCTCTTCAGGGGCGGACTCCACGAGGTTCACCACCATCCTGTCGAAGGAGAACCCCGTGACAGCCCCGCCGGAACCCGAGGCGAGGCAGGTGGTTACCTCCCGGAGCACCTCTGCGAGGAGGGACTCCACCTCCCCCCGGGATGCGTCGAGAATCTCGTCGCCTATCGCCAGGCCCATCCCGCCCAGGACGAGCGCGTCCTGCCTGCCCTCGGTGGAGGTCCTCACCACGACCTTGGCCTTGGATGCCCGCCCGTCCGTGTGGATCGCCTGGACGAGCAGGGGTTTCGATAGCCTGTCCGCCTTGAGTTCGAAGGAACACCTGTACAGCCCGTCGTCGCCGGGCAAGGCCTCGACCTGGTACACGCCCCCGTCACTCACGAAAACCCTCTCCACGTCAGGGGCCGCGCCCTGTATGCGCACGGCGAGCGACCTCTCGCCGGGCTCGACGTAGCTGCCGTTCTCGATGGCCTGGTACGTTCCCGACGCCGTCTCGGCCAGGAGCTCGATGTCGAGCGAGTCCGCAAATCCCCTTGCGGGAACCGGCGCTCCGGGGTCGAAGATGGACTCGCCCGAGGCCTTCCCTCCCGAACCGTCGCTGCCCGAGCAGGAGACGATCGTCAACGCCAAGACCAGACAGAAGACAACCTTTCCGAGATCCCCCATGCGCATCCTCACAGCTCACCCTCCTTCGCGCACGCCAGCAGCCTGTCGCGCGCGTTCGTATCCTTGAGAACCCACCGTGAACAGGGCTCGGCCCATGCGCCGCGCCCGCCTTCCCCGAAGACCCATGGGCCTTGAAGGAAGGGACGGTACAAAAACGCGGGCGCGCCTCGCACCCTTCACCAAGCCCCTGCCACAGGGTCCAAAGTGGCCTTGGTCCATGGATGCACCATCGAGCATGGATGCACCATCGAGCGCAACAGAACCGGCGGAGAGAGTCCACCCCGGAGAAGGGCCTCGGCCCAGGCCGAAGGCATGACCCTGGAAGAAAGCGGCACAGAAGCCATCACCCTGTCTTCCCTCGCGGTCCGGCCCACCGTGCATGATCACCGGGCAGGCAAGGTTCACGCTCACTGGTCTCGCCATGGTACGCATCATAGTACTTTCAGGGCGATCGATCAACTCCCTATAGTAATGAATCCTCATTATTGTGAAAACGCTCCATCGTGTCAACCGACTAACATGCAATTCGCATACCTTTTCCTCTCTCTTCTCCGACTTCCATCACCGAGGGCGCCAGGCCTCGCGATCACGCATGTTCGGATCCCTCTGGATAGAAGGGGAGAGTGTCTAGGGAGATGGGTTTCGACGAGATGGACCGCTCCGGCTCCGGCCGCCTGGGCCCTCGGGTTCGAGAGGGTCTCCAGCTGGCGATACCCGGGACCCTCGGTATCCAGCGCTTGGGCGTCCCCGGCCGTACGAGGCAGCCGGGTACTCGATCGCGCCCATGGCAGGACAAGCCTCCCTCGTTCCTGCACTTCAGGCGGCGACAGCCCACTGGGGACCCTGGCTCGTGCACATGGCCCGATCGGTCTGCCGCGATCGCCCCCCTTCCCCGCACACCCCGGCCTTCACCCTCCCGACCCCCGCCTCCCCCCAGACCAGGCACAGGTGGGGGCAAGTCCTCGTGGAGCTCGACGGACCCTCTCAGGATCTCGATCCGTTGGGACCACACCCAGGAGCTTCCCAAAGGACGACAACACCTTGAGCGTCCTTGGGGCAAACGCCTTAGGCATCGTAGAGGCGACCGGTACCGGGTCGCACCGGCTCAAAGCCGATGATCTTCCCCACGGCGACGAGCCTCATTCATTGAGCCGGGCCTCTGCGATCGCACCACACGCAAGGAGCGGATCCACCCGCCTTACCGGAGGTCAGCCGAGCCTCTCAGCGGCACCTGCGATCACATGGAACACCAACGGCACGTCACCCACGACGGGCAATGGAGCGCGGCATATCCAGCCGCGCGTTCCCCGACCGCGGCCACACTTCTTTAGCCCTCTCGACACGCACAGGCAAGGTCTGCGCGCCGGCCGGCACGCGTGGCCCTGGAGCCGAGCGATCTACGTGGCCGCGGCGGGCTCGCACAGGCAAGCTCTTCGCGCCTGGCGTCACGCGTAGTGTACAACCCCTCTCACGAGGCGCCCTCAGGTAAGGCGGGCTGGACGGCCTTCCTCACATGACCCCTCCATCGGCAGCCCTTTACGCCCCCCCACGATGCAGAGATGCAGAGCCCTCCGGGACAGGGGAAACACCGTCTTTACGGTTTGCACACCCCATCTTCTGGGTGCACACCCCAACTTCTGGGTGAGAACACCAAACACCGTGGGAAGGCATGCACCAAGGCTTTCGACATGCCCTTTCGAGCGCCACCCCCTGCCCCCGGTCCACGGGGAACCAGAGAACTCGTCGAATGCGTACTGCCCGATCTTCACCCACCCCCCGGTCTACCGGGAACCAAAAGTGTAATACTTTTCACATATGAAATAATTTACCATTACTTCGGTGTCGGCCATCCCGCCCCCTGGGGTATCGAGAGGGCACCTGCCCTGCTCGAGCTCAAAGGGTTCCATCTCATGGGGGAGGCCCCTTGCCCCGGCAAGGGGAGAGCGTCACCAGTTGGCATCCTCCATGGTGGAATGCCGCTCCGTTCTTTCCCCACGAGGGCAAATGAGGGAAACCGGGTGCACACCGGCTCTTGTTCATCGGTATGGGTTGTTTCCCGATAGAAACACCCTTTGCCCCGGCACGAAAGACAGTCTCAAACCCGTGTCCCACACGGCGCAAGGACGCGCTGTTCCTCACCCGGCACCAAGCCGGGGGATCCGGGCGTCCGCCTGGCCTGTTCCAACGGGCAGGGCCTCACCCAGTGGGAAAGGAGTCTTGTCCCTGCACGAGGGGGACACCTCCCGCCTGGGCAAGGGAGACGACGCCCATGCACCGTTTTGTCCCCGCACGAGGGGTACACCTGGAAGAATGAGTGGACGCCGCCAGTCTCCAGGGGTTCTGTCCAGGCACGAGGGGCGCCCCCGCATCGGCCCCTTTCCTGATGGCGGCAGGGGAAGGTTCTGTCCAGGCACGAGGGGCGCCCTCTCCACATCCCCTGGTTCACCCTTTCCCCCTGCTGGAAGACGCCGCCTCCCCCCTTCCCGGTCCTTATGCCTGCGAGAAAGGAGGCGGCAGCGAGTTCAAACGGGGAATTGACACGGTACGAGGCAGGGCATTATGGTAGAGACCATCGATCGGCCGACCGTGCTGCCGACCGTAATCTCGGCTGACAGTCGCCGTTCGGACTGGTGTGATTATTGCAACATTGCGGTTTTGCACTGGAAGACATCCGTGCCGCCCGAGAAAGGAACCGC
Organism: Deltaproteobacteria bacterium; assembly: GCA_029552245.1. Lineage (GTDB taxonomy): Bacteria > Desulfobacterota > Desulfomonilia > UBA1062 > UBA1062 > MWEI01. The sequence continues at coordinate 24,931 of JAKPDW010000041.1, read as the reverse complement.
ATGGTGCCGGTCACCTGCATCGAACCCCAAGCGTTCGGTGCCGTTGAGGGGAGGGATCATGAACATACGTCTTGTTCCTGCCGTGGTCTTTGCGGCCCTCGTCGTGAGTGCGTGCAGCAACGACAGCGCCTTTGAGGGCATTTCCGAGAAATCGGGCCGTGATGCACGAGTGGTCGACGCCCAGGCCTCGCTCGACGGCCGCAACTACGATGCGGCCATCGACGACCTGGAACTCATCTACACCACGACGGCACTGGATGCGGAGGTCTCCCGCATGCTCGCCTCCGCATACATGGGAAGGGCCGGGATCGACTTCACCCTCCTCATGAAGCAGCTGCCGGCGCAGTCCTCCGACCATCCCTTCGACGTCATGGCGGAGATCATATCCTCGCCGTACGAGACGATCGACGACGGCGAGCTTTACCTCCTCGGGAACGCCGTGGACGGGAAGACCGAGAAGGGTGAGGACACCTTCGAGGCGGACCTCCTCGAGGACCTGTCGACCGCCAAGCACATCCTTACCGTGCTCGACGAGTCGGGCCTCGCCACTGCGGACGACCTCGTGCAGCTCGGCTTCGCATCAGCGGCCCACTTCATCCTGCATATCGGCAACCAGACCGCCATCGCCCTCAACCCGACCATGCGGTTCGGCTCACCGGACACCTGGCAATACGGCATCGTGCCGGTCCCCATCAACACGAAGGCATACCGCTACTACAAGACCTCCATGACGACCGACTGGAAGTACAACTGGGCCTTCGTGAGCCCTTCCCACTTCAAGGACGACACGGCCGCAGGCTCGCGGTCCTCCTTCCAGGAAGACCTCGAGAACGTGCGCCTTGCGGTCAGGGCCGTCTCCCAGGCCTACCCAGGCGCGTCGGACCTGAGGAACACCATGGAGGCCTTCCTGAGATCGGCCCTGGGTGTGGAACCAGGGGAAGACATCACCGAAGACCTGATCCTTGAGTACAGCTCGAGCGGAGTGTACTCGTTCGCGAACCGGCTCGGCGAGGGGCGGTGACAGATGAGAAGGACGGGGGATGAGACGATGAGGAGAATGGTCTTTGCCGCGATCGCCGTACTGACGGTCGTTTCGTTCGAGACACGGGCAGGCGAGCTGCCCCGCCTCTACAGCGACGCGAGGGTCATGGCCATGGGCGGGGCCTTCGTCGCGCTGTCGGACGACGCCTGCGCCCTCTTCTACAACCCGGCCGGTCTCGCCGACGTGAAGTCATCAACAGTGAACCTCCCCCTGCCCCAGGCCGAGTTCAACAACAAGGCGTTCGACATGTTCACAGACTTCAACGACACCGACTTCGACAGCACCTCGGAGACCGGTTCCTTCCTCCGCAAGAACCTCGGGGACACGGGCCACGCGGCGGTGTCGTTCTTCCCCTCCTACCTGAGGCCGCGTTTCGCCTTCGGCATCCTTGGCTCCGCGAGGGCGGACCTGACATCGAAGAACCCCGTCTACCCCGTGCTCGAGGTCGAGACCGTCCAGGACGCGGCGGTATGCGCAGGGTATGCCCTTCCAGCCGTGGGCGAGGATCTCCTCCTGGGCGTGGGGGTGAAGTACCTCTTTCGGAGGAGCCTCGACCGGGAATACACCGTGTCGGACATCACCTCCGGCGACTTCGAGAACAGGCTCGAGGATGAGATGGAAGAGGGCTCGGGCGCGCTCGTGGACGTCGGTCTCATCTACAAGGTCGGGTCATTCCAGGTGTCGGGCAGGCAGGGCACACTCCAGGCCGGCTTGAGCATGAACAACCTCGTCGGCAATGACCTGGGAGACGCAGCCGACATAGATGAACACCTCGACGTCGGCTTCGCATCCCGCATCGGCGACGACACCGTCATCGCACTCGATTACGTGGACATCCTCGGCGAGGTAGGCGAAGACGACAGCGTGGGCAAGCGGATACACCTGGGCGTCGAGTACACGCCGAAGACCGGGCTCAAGCTCAGGCTCGGGCTCAACCAGGGCTACCCCACGTTCGGCGTGGGTCTCTCGACCGGGAAGGTGAAGCTCGACCTGGCGACCTACGCAGAGGAGAGGGGCACCTATGCCGGCCAGGAGCACGACAGGCGATACATCATCAGGCTCGGGTTCTCCCTCTGACACCTCGACCCGTCCCGGCCGGGTCCGCCGTCCCTGAACGGGACGCACAGACGCCGGAGGCCGGTCCCGAGGCTCGCACCCCGATACGCCCACGTGGCCCGGCACGAGCCTCAGGCCGCATGATGAGGAACGCAGGTGTCGAGCCCTGCCTCGCCCACGGGCCCACCCCCTCGAGCCGCCGCCGGGCTGCCACGTTCCCTCGACGCGCATCCGGGATGCGAGGAAAACCGACCTTTGGCACTCGCGAAGCGGGGCAATCCTTTCTTGGGCCGTTCACACGAACCCTGCAGGCACATCCCGAGGGCAACGCACCAGGCTGCCGGGCTTCGCCTGCGCGCACCCTGGAGAGGGTGCACCTTCGTCACCCTCTCACGACCGCCGAGCCCCCCTGATCCGGGCCCATCCCGGCCCGGCCGCTTCCCCACGTGCGCCCTGCATCTTCCCCGGCAGGCACTCCCGAGAGACCGGGCGCCGCATTATGGGGGCCCGACGTCGCCTAGGGAGCGATGGGCGTCTTTGCGGTTTCCTACATCCTCATGGCGGGCGGCACGGTCTTTCTGCAAGGGCCTTCGAGGCGGTTACGGTGCGCACGCCGACTCGCACCACCCTGCAGGTGCCGTGGGTTTCCACTGAATCGCCGACGAGGCGGGGACGGTCAATCGGTCACCAGGTACTCGATGGGGTATGCGTTGCTCAGGTTCCCCCGCGCGTCCTTGACCTGCAGCTCCATCCTCCTGTTCCCGGCTGGCCCCGTCACGGTCCTGGTCAACGCGTACCTGTACGTCATGATCTGGCCTTCTTGTTCAGGAAGGTCCACCTCCCCCGGGCCGTTCAGGATCTGGTCCGTGTCGGCGTTGTACTCGGTCCACACGAGCGTCTGCATGTCGAAATCTCCGTCGTCGGCGCGGACCGTGAACGTCATGGTGTCGCCGGGTGCGAACTGGACCGTGGCATAGACGTTCTCGGGGTCGTTCGCGTTGAAAACGCCGGCGAGCTTGATCTTGGGTATGAAACCGAGCCCTTCAGTCTCTTCCGAGTCGCTGCACCCTGCACAGGCAAGCGCCGCCAGGACAGCGAACGCAAGGAACACCTTCCGGATCATGACCTCCTCCTGTCCACGGTTCTGGAAACAACCACGTGCGCAACCGTCCGAACACGCTCGTTCGAGAGAACATCTTGCAAGAACCCTGCCGCTTGCGTCCTCGATTCAACCACAGGCGGGCCGACGGTGCAAGCACATACGGGACCATGGCCTGCGGGCCTGGGTGGCGGCCGGGGAGGCGCCCTTCGTGCTTGCCTTGCAGGCCGCGCTGTGATGAAAGGATGCCATGACGAACCACGAGATCGATCACGTGTTCGAGATCCTCTCGAGCGTGGTCAACGACCTCAAAGAGCCGATCGTGGGAAGGGTGGCCAGGGATAATGACCCCTTCAAGGTCCTCGTCTCCACCATGCTCTCGCTCAGGACCAAGGACGAGACCACCGAGAAGGCGTGCACCAGGCTCTTCTCGCTGGCGAAGACCCCTGGGGAGATGATCGCCCTCCCCGTGGCCGCCATCGAAGATGCGATCTATCCCGTGGGGTTCTACAAGACCAAGGCCAAGAACATCGTGGAGACCTCGAGGATCATCGTGCGGGATCACGGCGGGCGTGTCCCCTCCACCCTCGAGGATCTCCTGCGACTCCCGGGCGTGGGGAGGAAGACCGCCAACCTCGTGGTCACCCTCGGCTACGACAAACCGGGCATATGCGTGGACACCCACGTCCACCGGATAACGAACAGGTGGGGTTACGTCTCGACGAAGACCCCGGAACAGACCGAGATGAGGCTCAGGGAAATCCTGCCGGTGCGGTACTGGAAAGACATCAACTCGTTCCTCGTCCCCTACGGCCAGTACATATGCCGTCCCACGAGCCCGTTGTGCTCGAGATGCCGCATCTTCCCCCTGTGCGACCGGGTGGGGGTCAGGGTATCCCGGTGAAGAGGTCCTACGGCGCATTGCATGAGAGGCGGCCTATGGCCCCTACGCACCCGCGCGGGGGCGAGCAGGACAGGCCGGGGCGGCCCCGCACACCGCGCGTCCCTGCGGTTGCCGCCGCATGGCTTAGGTGACGGGGCGCCATCGGCGTGCTCAAGACGCCTTCTTCAAAAGAGCGGTGCGCGGCCTTGGCCGGACGGGGGAATACATGAGAGAGGAGGAGGCGATCTCCATGGAGAGAACGCGTCTCGAGAAAACGACGGGATCCCCCACGAGGGTGACCTTTCTCGGTAGCGGCGATGCCTTCGGGAGCGGGGGGAGACTGCCGAGCGCGGTGCACGTGGGAGACGGCGAACGGGGCTTCCTCGTCGACTGCGGCCCAGCGGTGCTGCCTGCCATGAGACGATCGGGCGTCGAGCCGTCCACGGTCGAACTCATCCTCATAAGCCACCTCCACGGCGACCACCTGGGGGGCGTGCCCTTCTTCCTCCTCGAGGAACAGCTCGCCTCGGCCCGCCAGGCCCCTCTCGTCATAGCCGGCCCCGAAGGTGTCGGCAGGGTCGTCTCGACGCTCGCGGAGACGCTCTTTCCCGGGTTCAGCACCTCCATCGTCACGTTTCCCCTGTCCTTCGTCGAACTGAGGCCGCTCGTCACGGTCGAACTCTGCGGCGTGGGGATCCTCCCCTTTCCCGCGATCCACTCGGCCGCCAGCAACCCCCTCTCGCTGAGGGTGGAGACAGGATCGCGGGTCATCGCGTACTCGGGCGACACCGAGTGGCACGACGGCCTCATCGAGGCATCACGCGGGGCGGACCTCTTCATCTGTGAGTGTTTCTCCTACCACGGCCCGAAGGCCAACCACCTCGACCACTCCACCCTCGTCTCGAAAAAGGGCCTCATCGATGCGAAGAGGATCGTGATCGTGCACATGGACGAGACCATGCTCGCCCGTACGGGCAGCCTCGCGTTCGAGCCCGCCTTCGACGGCATGGTCATCGAGCTCTGACGTCGCCGCCTTTCCTGGTCCAAGGCGCCTATGGCCCAAGCCGTGCCCAAAGGTCAAAGCGCCTCCACGCCGTTTGCGTGGTCTCCATGCCCTGAGACCGGGGCGTGAGCCTGCGGGCTCGGCCGTGCGCCGCGGCTTGCGTGCTCCAAGTGCGCCGGGGCGGGAGACCGGCTCGTGCGCCGACCGTCTCATGCGTTCAAGGAGGGCCGGCCTTCGCTTTGTTCTCGCGCCCCGCACCCATGGATGCCTTTCCCGGGAAGGGGAAACACGCCTGAGACAGTCGCCGCTGGATCCACTGGGGCCGCTGCCGGCGAGAGGCCGCCTTCCCGCACGAGACCTTCCCGCTTTCCTGATGGGGTCTCGATGCCGGCACCCCTTGCCGTCTTCATGCACACCTGCACAGGGGGTTGTTTGCCGTTGACTGTCTCGGCCTCATCGCTTAGGCTCTTCTCGACTACCAGCAGCCAAGGGGTCACGCATGATAGAAAGGATCGACCATGTATCTCTCGCGGTCAGGGATATCGACGGCGCATCCCGCTTCTTCACTGACATCCTGGGCGCCGTCCCCGGCGCGTCCGCGGCGGACGACCGGCTCGGCTACTCCTGGCGGATCTTTTCCCTCGGGGATTTGAGCCGGTTCGAGATCATCGCCCCAACGGGCCGACAGTCCTTCCTCGAGAACTTCCTGAAAGGACGCAACGGAGGGATCCACCACATCACCCTGCAGACGCCGGACATCGCTGCGGCGAGGCGGTTCCTCGAGGGAAAAGGCGTCCCGTACTTCGGGTACGCCGAGTACGGGGACCTCTGGAAAGAGCTCTTCATCCACCCGAAGGACGCCTTCGGCGTGCTCGTCCAGATCGCCGAGTTCAACGCCGACGACTGGCTCGCCCCCTCGGTGAGGATGCCGGGCACGGGCAAGGTCTCGGTCGCGCGCGAGAGAGACGGCGTGACCCTGACGCTCAGGCACCCCGGCGGCGGTACCGCGAAGGCCTTCCTCAATGCAGGAGAGGCCCGTTCACTCTTGGAAGAACTGGACAAGGCCCTGGCCTGACCCACCGGGGGAGATGAACGTCCTCGTCCATATCGACAACGCGGTACGGATCTTCGAGGCGGACCTCGACGAACCGACGATCATGTCGATCGAGGCGGACCTCACCCTGCCGAACCCCAAGTGGGAACAGGTACAGACCTACGGCAGGGGCAGGAGGCCGAATTTCCAGAGCGAGTTCTTGAGGTTCTACACGAGGAAGAACGGCGTCCTCATCATGCCGAGAGGGTACATCCACACCCTCAGGAAACGGCTCTCGGGCACACCCCACGTGCTCGTCGACCGGACGCGGGCCCTCGACGAGGTGGACTTCACCTTCACGAGCAGCCTGCACCCCTTCCAGGCCAAGGCCCTGAAGGACATCCTTTCGCGACGGTTCGGGGTGCTCGAGGCCCCGCCGGGGGCCGGCAAGACGGTGATCGCGCTGGCTGCAATCGCGCGAAGGAGGCAGCCCGCTCTCGTGATCGTGCACACCAAGGAACTCATGTACCAGTGGCAGAAGAGGGCCTGCGAGCACCTCGACATCGACCCGGACGAGGTGGGGCTCATCGGCGACGGCCACAGGCGGGTGGGAGGGAGGCTCACCGTGGCGCTCATCAACTCCCTCTCCAAGGTCATAAGCGAGGTGCGGCAGCGGGTGGGACACCTCGTGGTGGACGAGTGCCACCACGTGCCGGCCCGCACCTTCACGGACGCGGTGAGCCTCTTCGACACGACCTACATGCTGGGGCTGTCCGCGACCCCGTACCGCAGGGACAAGCTCACGAGCCTCATCCACTTCTACCTCGGCGACAACACCCACACGATCCAGCCCCAAGAGCTCCAGGCGCTCAAGAGAATCATGCGCGCACGGCTCATCGTGAGGCAGACCGGGTGTGCCTTCTCCTTCAGCGCCGACGAGTACCAGCGCATGATCGCCGCACTCGTGACGGACGAGAGGAGGAACAGGCTCATCGTGGAGGACGTGCATCGGCGCGCGTCTCTAGGCATGGGCATATCCCTCGTCATATCCGACAGGGTCTCCCACTGCGAGACGCTCTTCAGGGCCATCAGCTCCCGGGGCATCGAGGCGAGGCTGCTGACCGGCGGGGTGCCCGTGAGGGAACGCGCCAGGATCGTGGAGGAGCTCAACGACGAGAAGGCGCAGGTCCTGGTGGCCACCTCCCAGCTCATAGGGGAGGGTTTCGACCTCAGGCAGCTTTCGTCGATCTTCTTGGCCACGCCCATCAAGTTCACCGGCAGGGTCAAGCAGTACATAGGCAGGATCCTCCGCGTGCACGAGGGCAAGCGCGAGGCCTTGATCTTCGACTACCTCGACCACAACGCCATGCTGAGAAACAGCTTCCACTCCCGCATGTGCGCATATCACGACCTCGGGGTGAGGATCTCCGAGGCTTGACCCCGGTGCGGCCTCGGTGAGAAGAGGCCTCTTCGCCGCCCTTGGCTCGATCTGTGACATCCTGTCACGGGTCATAAACCAGCGGAGGCGTCCCGTGACAAAATGTACACATCATCGGTGCGCAACGCCCCCCGCGTGACAAAATGTCACGACTCCCCTCTCGAGGGGTTCACGAAGCCCCTGATATCAATGAGTTATGAGCCAGCCAGCCCTGGCATGCACCTTGCTGTACCATGGGTGCAAGTGAACGAACCCAAGGAGGGTACGACGATGATGACACTGTGGATAGTTCTCGGTTGCCTGTTCATGACCGGTATAGGCATCAGGTTCACCTATCGGGTACTCGGGCTCACCCCGGTTGAGGCCACCGCCGTGTTCATCCTGATCGTCACCCTGGTCGGCATCAACACGGGCCCTGCCAGGCAGCTCATCATGAACCTGCTCGGCTGAGACGGGGAAACGTTCGAGACAAGGGCCGTCGGGAGACGGGAAAGGGAGGTGCCCAATGACGACATTCTTCATCACCATCGGGGTCGCGGCGTTCGTGGCCATCACGGTCAGGTTCGCAAGGCACGCAAAGACCGTCGAAAAGGCCCCTGCTCACAGGTAAACAGGCTTCCTTCAGAAGGCGCACCTTATCGGGACACGTTCTGAAAGCGGCACCCGGGCATGACCACGAAGGCCCGGGTGCCGCTTCCTGTTCAAGGACGCATGACCCTCTTTCCCTTCCGACGGACTGATCGCGGGCGAAGGCCCGCATGCGCCGGGCTCGATCGCGACGACCCGGCCCGGACCGCTCCCCGGCCTCTCCCTTTCAAGACGTCCGTTTCCCGCGACAGGCACAGCCGTTCCTCGATCCCCCGTCCACGCGAAACGCACCCTCCATGTCGGCGGCCGGCCCACAAGGTTGCAACCTGCAGGTCATTTTCCCTCTTTCTTTCCCACCCGCCCCTCATGAGAGCCCAACGGTGAAGGGCCCCATGACGGGATGGGGCGGGGTCCTCTCCCCTGCGAGAGGGCCGTCTTAGCCTTTCATTTCTTCTTCTTGAAGAGCCCCTCGATGGTCTCCTCGATCGCCCTGCGCGTCTCTTCCTGGGCGCCCGGCGGCACGGGCGCTCGTTCCCTGAGTCTCTGCACGCCCTTTTCCAGGGCCTTGGTCGTGTAGTACCTCGCGAGGGCGCCGGAGAGCTTCCTGACATCCACGGTAGGAATCGGCCTCTTGATGGTCCCGCCGATGGAGACGGGGAGCACGAGCCTTCCCTGATCGTTCATGACCTCCCTGAAGGCCTCGGCGCGCGCCGTTGCCTTCTGCGAGAAACGCTTCGGCAGCACCACGACCCCCTTGAGGTCCACGGCCTGGGTCTCCATGGATATCGTCCCCCTGAGGTTCGACTCGGTGTCCGTGTCCCTGCCGCTCGCGATGTTCATGAGTCTCATGGAGCCGATCCTGACCACTTTGCGATCGAGATCCACGTTCGTCTCCATGGACTCGAACTGGGTGGTCTCGTAGCGCTGGACCTCGGAGCGCACAAGACCCAGTATCTCGCCCGCGCCCGGGACACCGAGCACGCTCGAGAGTACCTGGCCCGCCAGGTCGAAGTTCTTCCACTGCCCGTTCGCGATCTGGATCTTCCCCCTCGCGCCGAGCGTCTCCATGGCGGGTCTCGAGGCGTTGCCGGACAACTCGAGCGCCCCCGTCATGGCGCCTGAGAACACGCCCTTGAAGGCGGTCAGCGAGTCCATGAGGTCGGAGGCCTGGAGGTTCGTGAACACGGGGTTGACCGTGTACTCCCTCGTCTTGAGATCATAGGTCGCGCCGCCCTTGAGCGACCCCTTAAGGGTCTTCATGTCGAACGACGTCACCGTGAACGCCTGGTCCCTCATGACGAAGTCGGCGCTCAGCCTCGAGTAGGGGATCTTCATAAACACCCCTCCCCTCGAGAGGACCGTGCCCTTTACGGAAGGACCGCCCTTCTGCCCGACGGCGTCCAGGGAGAGGTCCACCGAGTCGAGCTCGGCCCTGGCCGGGGCCTCGAGGACTTTCGCGCCCTGGGCGGGCCGGTCCCCCTTGGCGCCGAGCACCAGGGCCACGCGGTCGGACCTCGCCTTGAGGCCGAGCGTAAACGGCCTCTTCGCCCCGGACTCCATCTCGGCCTTGGCCACGACGACACCTTCGGGGCTGTACTTCTTGAGGACGGGGACCAGCGCCCGTGCATCCGCGAGCCTGAGAGACTCGGTGGCTATCGCCATTTTGAGCCTCCTGCCCCCCTGCTCCTTGGAAAGCCTGCCCGATCCGTGGATCCCGACCCGTTCGATCGCAACCTCGAAAGACTCGATGGAGATCGTCTCCGGCGTGCCTGCCATGCGCAGGGATGCGGCCATGGGGACCGATGCCGGCTTGTCGAAGAACGTCCCGTAGGCAAGGGCGGCCTGGCGCATGTCCACCGAAGCCCTCACCCTGATCGAGCCCTTTGACCTGTGGGCTTCGATCCTGAAGGCCATGGGGCCCGACACCTTGACCTTTCCGAGGGCCTGGGCCCGCCCCAGGCCGAGGCCCTCGAGCAGGGGCGCCGGGGCGAACGAGGCCGACGACACGTTCAGGCTCAGTGACGGGTCGGTCTTCATGTCCTTAAGCTGGATCGTGAAGTTCCCCTTGCCGCCTGGCGTCGTGAAGGCGCCCTCCTTCACGAGGAGCCCCCCCCGCGCCCCGTCGTAGGCCGCCCTGAACGAGCACGAGGCATCGACCCCCCCCTTCCGACCGGCCAACGAGAGCCCCGTGAAGTCCGCTTCCACCCGGGCATCGACCACGCCCGCAAGGTCACCCTTGGCCGATGCCTTGACCTTCGCCCCGCCGGCGAGCGGGTTCTTCCCGATCGGCAGCGAGCCGAGCATGAGCGGGTCGATCACGACCTGCATGTCGATCGGCAGAGGTCCCGCTCCGGTGCGCCCGGGAAGCGGACCGACGCTCCCCATGACATTGAGATTCTGGGCGGCGGTCCCCATGAGCGACGCCGACAGGGTGAACCCCGTGGGCCTTGCCGGGTCCATCGTGTCGACATCCAGGTCCACGTCGGAAAGGGTGATTGCTCCACCGGCCTTCCCGGGCCTCTTGTCGACGAAGACGAGCTTTCCGTCCTTCACCTTGAGCCCCGCCGCCATGACCCCTCCGAGCACGCTCTCTTTCCCTTCTTCCTTCTTTCCCGGGCCCGGCTTCACCAAGGTGGAGACGTTGAGCTTGGCGTCCTCGCCCCTCACGAGCATGACCGAGGGCCTGACGAACGAGAGCTCCCTGACCCTGATCTCCTTCCTCAGAAGGGGCAGCAGCGCCACCTTCACGCGCACCTCGTCCAGGGAGAGAAAGTCGCCTGCGGAAAAGCGCGGGTCGTCCGAGACCCGCAGTCCCTTTATGCGGGCGCCGAGGCCCGTGAGCACCGTGAGGTCGATCCGCTCGAAGTCCACGCGCCTGTCCGTGTACTTGGCGATGAGCGCGATGAGGGAGGCCTTGTGCCTGTTCAGGTCTATCGCGAAAGGCAGCGCCGCGAGGATCCCCACGACAAGGGCCGCCACGAGAGAGGCAACGATCAGGATCTTCTTCATCTCAACCCTCCTTGGATCACGAAACAAAAGGCCTCAACGCCTCAATCCCCTTTCCTCTCACGTTTCAGCGCAGAGTTGAAGAAGGCGAGGGCGCTCCCCTCGGCCACCCCGATCTCTCTCGAGATCACCGGGCACTTGGCCACGAAGAGGTGAAAGATGTCCCTGTCCTCCTCGAACAGGGTCTCGAAGTTGCCCTGCCCCTTGGATATCACGACGTCCGCCTTGGAGAAGACCTCCCTGAACTCGTCGGAACAAGATTCCAGCGGTGTGCCCGATGCACCCGAGCCGCTCGGGATGACCCTGCACATGTCGGCAAGCCCGGCTGCCCTGGCGTCATCCATGGTCGCGTCGTTGATGATCGGGGAAGACCTTACGGCGCACACCACCCTTCGGGCACCGAGCACTTCCACTAGCAGCCTGTCGAGGACGATCTCGCCCGCGTTGTCCAGGACGTACAAAACGGTACGCGCGCCTTCAAGCGCCTCCCTGAGACGGCGCCTGTGGTCCACGGCGAAGTCGGCCTCGAGATACCTGAGTACCGACGCGCGCATGTCGATACCATCCGCGCTCGACCTGCCGTAGTCCACCATGTTGCCTGCCAGGGCCACCCTCAGGGCGGTGTCGATCGGGTCAGGAGAGGACGCGACGATACCCTCGAGCCAGGGGTAGAGTTCGAGCGCCTTCCTGTTGGATGCATCCTTGACGTCCTTGAAGGGGTCGCGCACGCCGGTGGTCTTCTCGAGCAGGTCGTAGATGTCCCTGGCCGCCAGCGGCGGCACCCGGGCGAAGTCCATCCTCGAGACCAGGGCAAGGACCTCCCTGATGAAGCCCTCGCGGCCCGCGTCCGAGGCTGCGTGAACCGAGATGTCGTAGGCGTGACGGACGAGGCAGGGTATGCATTCGAGCCTCAGGTGCATGGGCGGACAGCCTCACACAGCAGCGAGGACCTTCTCCACGATGCGCCCGAAGGCCATGCCGGCGGCGCTGCTCATGTTGTGGAACATGAACGGCCTCCCGTCGTCCGTGTCCCTGACCACTGTCGGGTCGATGGGGATCGCCCCGAGGAAGGGGACCCCGAGATCCCTGGCCGCACGCTCGCCCCCCCCGACCTTGAAGAGGTCGATGGCGTGTCCGCAGTGCGGGCATGAGAAGGTGCTCATGTTCTCGATGATGCCGAGAAGCCTCAGGTCGAGCGTGCGCGCGAACTCGACGCTCTTGCGGGAGTCGAGGAGCGCGATGTCCTGGGGGGTCGTGACAACGATGGCGTACGGCACCTTGTCCACGCTCGCCTCCCGTATGAGCTGCGCTATGGAGAGCGGCTCGTCCCCTGTCCCGGGTGGGAGGTCAACCACGAGAAAGTCGAGCTCGCCCCAGGCCACGCCTCCCAGGAAGTGCCTCAGCATGGAGTGCTTCATGGGTCCTCGCCAGACGACCGGCTGGTCCTGGTTTTCCAGGAGGTTGCCCACCGACGCGAGCCTGAGGTTCTTGGCGACCTCGACGGGCACGATGTCCCCCTCGGCGTTGCCGGAGAGGGTTCTGCCCTCCACGCCGAGGATCTTGGGTATGTTCGGCCCGTGGATGTCGCCGTCGAGGATCCCCACGGAGTAGCCCTCCCGCGCGAGGGCGGCCGAGAGGTTCGCCGCGACCGTGGTCTTGCCGACGCCCCCCTTGCCGCTCATGACCATGACGATGTGCCTGATACCCTCAAGCCGCCTCGAGAGCGCCTCGATCTCCTGCGCGTGCTGTTTCTGCGGTGTCTTCTCCCTGATCTTCATCTCGAGCCTCACGAGTCTTTGGAGGTGGGTGACCCCCTGTTGCTACCACAGAACGTGAACGATCTCAACATCGAGGCATACCCCCACGCATCGGCCCAGTGACCGTGACCGCCCCATCCCCCCGTTCACCGGCGGCCGATCTCCATCCCGCCTGTAAGCAGGATCTCCCTCGCCTCGGGCTTCAGGAGGCCTATCGCCGCGTACGCGTAGTCGCGCACGTACCACTCGGGGTCTTCCCTCGCGATCCTCTCGAGCTCGTCGAGGGCCTTCCCGGCACCGATCCTGCCGAGCGCCCAGCACGCCTTGGTCCTCACGTTGAGCTCCGGGTCGCGCGTCAGGGCGACGACCTCGTCGAGGAGGCCCCGGGCCCGCCTGCGGCCTGCTTCCACGAGGGCGTTGATCCTGACGCGGGGGCTGGGGTCCGTGAGCATCCGTCTCAGCGTCTCTTCCGCCACGGCCCCGGGAAACGTCGTCACCGCGAGGTAACGCCTCGTTTCGCTCCCGGACGTTGCATACTCGGAGACCTTTTCCGGCCTGTTCTCGAGCACGACCTTGAGCGCGGCGCACCTCGCGGCCGGCATGCAGGCGAAGAGGTAGAGAGCGAGGAGCGCCGCGGCGGTCGCCGGAGCCCGTGCAGCCAGCCGCGAGAGACACAGGGCGGCCAGGGAGAGCACGAACGCGAACAGGGCGACGAGCGGCCCGGAGAACAGGAAGAAACCGATCGATCCCCTCATGATCCTGTTCGGGTCCGCATCCCTCGCGAGCACCCTCAGCACCCTGTCGCCCGCATTCAGGGGCCTTCCGTCACCCTTTGCGACAACCGAGGGGCACGGCAAGGGCCCGGGTGCGACCACGAGCCTTGCGGCCCTTACCCCGCACGGATCGGCGGTCCTCACCCAGAGGGTACCGTGCGGCATCGGCCCGCTCGGCCCGAGGTCCGCCGAGACGGCGATGATGTTCTGGGCCCTCGCGGCCACAGGCTTTATGACGTCCGCTGCGAGGAGGGTGTGCCGGTAGTAGAAGTCGCTCACCCGCGAGAGCACCGGGCTCGAGACCAGCGCGTCACGGATGTGCGTCATGGAGGCGCCGGAGGCCAGGACAACGAGCTGGGGGGCGCAGAGAACCGCAAGGAACAGCGGCCACATCCGCGTGCGGGAGGGCCCGTGGCATCTCTTCGCGAGAACGAACGCCCAGGCGGCGGTAAATGCCGCCGGGCACAGGATGCCTGCGGCGACGGAGACGGCCGCGTTCTCGAGGCTGAAGCCGAGGTAGGTGCATATTCCCGAGGCGGCGAGAAAGAGCGGCAGGTCGCCCGGGCCCAGGCGCCCGGAGAACCAGGCGGGCAGGGTCAGGACCATGCACACCGCCCCGCACAGAAGACCGAGGGTGAGCCCGAAGAACAGGGCGCTTCCGAGCAGGTGGGGAAACGCCGCGAGGTGTGCGTCGAAGGGCGGGACCAAGGGCGTCATGCCCGAGACCGCGATGAAGGCCGCCTCCCTGGACAGGAAGCCGGCGTGCAGGTGCACGAAGTACAGCCCGTAGAGGGTATACACACAGGCCGCAGAGACGAGCCCGGCTGCGGAAGCGGCATGCCACGCACCCGAGCCGAGCGGGAAGCCCCGGCTTCCCAGGCTGAGGGTCAGCCTTTCCTTCCATGGCCCGGGGGCCGGGGCCGCGCTTTCCTGGGTGGAGGGTACCGCAGGACAGGCCACCGGATGCCCCTCGCTCAGCGGGAGGAGACGGGTGTCTTCTTGTAGAGATCCAGGAGTGCGTCTATCTCCTCGATGGACCTGAAGCTCTTCCTTCCCCGGACCGCCTCCACGTCCGGCCGGTTGGTCCAGATGTTGGTGAAGTTCTTCGCGGCCTTGGTGAACGAGATGAAGTTCGCGATCGCCTCGTCGCACACGTGGGTGAACCTCCGGTTGTCGTGGCAGGCTATGTCCCTGATCTTCTCCACGAGATCCTTCTCGAGGCGCATGACGTAGCGGATGCGCCTTTCCGAGGTGTCGTTGCGGGGCCCCACGTATCTCTTCTTGTTCCTCTGGGGTATGGGGGAGCCGAGCTCCCCTTCCCTCTTGTGGATGTACGCCTCCATGGCGGCGCACACGAAATCGACCATCGCTATGTTGAGCATGCGCGAAATCACCCTGAGCTCGCTCAGGTTGCCCGGCCTGAAATACATCATGAAACGCGATGTCTCCTTGCCGTTGTTCCCGCTGTTCACTGGTGTCCTCCTCGCTCAAGCCGGATTCACGCCGCGCCCGTTCCTTCGTGCAGCCTGCAGGGTTGGTCCGCCCTCGGGTTCCTGCAGGCTCAGATCTCCATGATCTCCTTTTCCTTCGCCGCAAGGAGCTCGTCGATCTTCTCGATGTAGTCGTCGGTCAGCTCCTGCACCTTGTCCTGGGCCGCCTTGAGCTCGTCCTTGTTGATCTGTTTTTCCTTCTCGAGGTCCTTCAGGAGGGCGTTCGCATCCCTCCTGTGGTTGCGGATCTCTATGCGGAAGTCTTCCGCGCTCTTCTTGATCGTCTTGACGAGTTCCCGCCTCCGCTCCTCGTTCAGGGGAGGGATCGGGACGCGGATGATCCTGCCGTCGTTGTTGGGGGTGAGCCCGAGCTCCGACTTGAGTATGGCCTTCTCGATGGGGCCCAGCGCACCCTTGTCCCACGGCTGGATGGTTATGAGCCTCGGCTCGGGGACCGACAGGGTCGCGAGCTGGTTGAGCGGCGTCGGCGTCCCGTAGTAGTCCACCATGATGCCGTCGAGGATGCCGATGGAGGCCCTGCCGGTCCTCACCTTCTGGAGCTGGCCCTTCATGGCGTCAAGGGTCTTGGCCATGTCTTTCTTCATCTCATTGATGATCTCATCCACCACGGTCCTTCCTCCTCCCCCTCACCGTCGTCCCCACCTCCTCTCCGGCGACGAGCCGTTTCAAGGAGAGCGGGTCGAAGATATTGATGACCCTGAGTTCCAGACCGTTTTCACGGCACAGCGAGACGGCGGTCGCGTCCATGACCGCCAGCCTTCCCGCGAGGACCTCGTCGTAGTCGAGCTCGCGGAAGAACACCGCGCCGGGGTCCTTGACCGGGTCCCTGTCATAGATGCCGTCCACCTTGGTCGCCTTGACCAGGACGTCAGCCCCCACCTCGAGCGCCCTGAGCGCGGCGTTGGTGTCCGTGGAGAAGAACGGGTTTCCCGTCCCCCCCGCGAAGATGACCACCTCCCCCCCGTCCAGGCGCCTTCGCGCCTCCTGGATATCGACCGGGGCGGCCACCCCGGGTATGGCGAGCGCGCTCATGAGACAACAGGTGACCCCCGAGCCCGCAAGCGCTGCCCTGAACGCGAGCGCGTTCATGACCGTGGCGAGCATGCCGATGGAGTCCGCGGTCACCCTGTCGAGCGCCTCGTCGGCCTGCGTCCCGCGGAAGAAGTTCCCCCCGCCTATGACGAGGGCGACGCTTACCCCTGATTCCGTCGCTTCCTTCACCCGGGAGACGATCTCATCGAGGATGCGAGTGTCGATGCCGAAACCCTTCTCCCCGGCCAGAGCCTCACCGCTCAGCTTGAGAAGAATGCGCCGGTAGTGCAAGCAAGACCCCTAGATCTCTTCTCCCAGCTGGAACCTGACGAAGCGCCTGACGACACACTTCTCGCCGGTCTTGGCCATGAGCTCGTCCAGAAGCTGCCGGACGGTCTTGCCCTGGTCCTTCACGAAGGGCTGGTCCAGGAGGCACCGCTCGGAATAGAACTTGGAGAGCTTGCCCTCGACGATCTTTTCGACGACGTTGGCGGGCTTGCCCGTCTTGAGGGCCTGCTCCCTGAGGATCTCCCTCTCCTTCTCGAGGGCCTCCGCCGGCACTTCCTCGCGGGTGACCCAGTCGGGGCTCGCCGCCGCTATCTGCATCGCTATGTCCTTGACGAAGGCGTTGAACTGCTCGGACTTGGCCACGAAATCGCTCTCGCAATTCACCTCCACGAGCACGCCGATCTTGCCGCCCATGTGGATGTACGAGGCCACCGCCCCCTGGCTCGCCGTTCTCCCGGAGCGCTTGCTCGCGACCTCTATGCCCTTCTTCCTGAGGATCTCCACCGCCTTGTCGAAATCCCCGCCCGTCTCTTCGAGGGCCTTCTTGCAGTCCATCATGCCGACGCCCGTCTTGTCCCTCAGCTTCTTGACCGCTTCGGATGTTATCTGCACACGTACCTCCGCTGTGGTGAACTATTCCTCGTCTGTCGCTTCCTCGGCCTGGGACGCGGCCCTGGCCCTTCTCCCGCGTGCGGGCGGCTCGTCACCCGCGTCCTTCACGATGATCTCGATCTCACCCTCGAGCCCCTTGCCGAGCTGCTCCTCCTTCGGGGCCTTCCCGGCGGCGGGCTCGGGGAGGGCTTCCTCCCTGGCCTCGGAGGAGAGCTTCTCCTGCCAGATCTGGTTGCCCTGGTCGACGGCGTCCGCCACCTTGGAGGTGAAGAGCCGTATGGCCCTGATGGCGTCGTCGTTGCCCGGGATCACGTAGTCGATGAGCGTGGGGTCGCAGTTGGTGTCGACGATGGCCACGATGGGGATCTTGAGCTTCCTCGCCTCCTGGACCGCGATGTACTCCCGCGACGGGTCGACGATGTAGAGCAGGTCGGGCAGGGTGTTCATCTCCTTGATGCCGTGCAGGGAGCGCTCGAGCTTCATCTTGTGGCGCTTCATGCTGATCTGTTCCTTCTTCGGGTAGTTCTCGATGGTGCCGTTGTCGATGATCGACTCGAGCCACTTGAGCTTGTCCACGCTCTTGCGGATCGTGGAGAAGTTCGTGAGGGTGCCGCCCAGCCACCGGTAGTTGACGTAGAAGGCGCCCACCCTTCCCGCCTCTTCCTCGATGGCGTCCTGGGCCTGTTTCTTCGTGCCCACGAACAGGACCTTCCCGCCGTTGGCCACGGTCTCCCTGATGACCTCGCAGGCCTTCTCAAAGAGCTTCTCCGTCTTCTGGAGATCGATGATGTGCATGCCGTTGCGCGAACCGAAGATGTAGGGTTTCATTTTGGGGTTCCACCGCGGCGTCTGGTGGCCGAAATGAACGCCGGCCTCGAGGAGCTGCTTCATGGTGACGATCGACATGGGTTACCTCCTTGGTTTTTCCTCCGTCCCGCCGGGCCACATCCCCTTTCGTCAAGGGGACACCGGTGAACCCGGCATGCACCGGGACGTGCGTGCTGGTTGAGCGCTTTACCACACACATCCGCGAGTTTCAAGACCCACATGCTGTACTTACCTGAACAGCGGCGCCAGGTCCTTGAACTCGTCGGTCCCCGCCCTTTCCAGGAGCATGAAGGCGATGGTCTCGGTCGGGTACACCAGCGCCCCGAGCGTCCTCAGCGTATCCAGCGCGGCATCCCTGTCCGAAGCCCTCCGCGAGCATACCTCGTCAGAGGCGACCACCACGCGCATGCCCTCCCGCATCATGTCCACGGCAGTCTGCAAAACGCACACGTGGGCCTCTATCCCCGCGATGATCGCCCTTTTCCTCCCTATCGAGCGTATGCGCGCCGCTATGGGCTCTTCCCGCATGCAGCTGAAGGCGAGCTTGGACATCCTCGGCTCGTCGCCGAGGACGCCTGCAAGGCTCTCGATGGTCGGGCCCAGGCCCTTCGGGTACTGCTCGGTGACCACCACCGGGAGCCCCAGCCTCGATGCCGTTCTGACGAGGATCCCGCAGTTCCTCGCGTAGGCCTGGGCCGAAGAGGCGTCCATGGCCGCATGGAGCCTCTCCTGGACGTCAATGACGAGCAGGAACGACTCGTCCCTCTCCACGAAGCCTTCCATGGTCTCCCCCCTCACGTGGCTCACGGGTCTGCGCGTCCTCCTCATCGCCCGAGAACGATCGGGTAGACGGCGGCGTAGACGAGGGCCGGGATGAGGTTGCCCACGCGGATCGACGTGAGACCCAGGAGGTTTATCCCGATGCCGAGGATGATCATGCCGCCGGTGGTGGTAATGGACCCCAGCACCTCCGGCTCCTGCAGCACGCCCACGTGGCCGGCCAGCAGCGTGAGACCGCCCTGGACCACGAGCACACTCAGGGCGGAGAACGCCACGCCGATCCCGAGCGTCGAGGCCAGCGTCATGGACGCGACGCCGTCGAGCATGGACTTGAGGAAGAGCGTGTCGTGGTTGCCCGTCGTGCCGTCCTGGATGCACCCCACGATCGTCATGGCGCCCGTGATGAAGAGAACGGTGGCGCTCACGAAACCCTCGACGAAGGTCTTCGAACCCTGGGCGAACCTGGCCTTCAGCGCCTCGCCCAGACGCTCCACCGCATGCTCGATGCGGATCGCCTCCCCCGTCAACGCCCCGAGGAGGAGACAGGCCACGGAAGGGATGAGCGTCGTCGCGTCGAGCGCCATCTTGAGCCCGATGACCATGACCGCGAGCCCCAAGGCGTGCATGAGCGTCCGCTTGATGTCGGCCCCCATGTACCTGCCCGCCATGATGCCGATCGTGGAGCCCACGATCACGGAAGCCGTATTCGCAAGGGTTCCTACCACGGGTGCCCCTCTCTGTGCGTCGATATCGAACCGGATGACTCCCTGTACCCTCACCCGTCCCAAGCGGTCAACCTGGAAAATCCGGCCTCATGGTCCCCCTGCGGCGCCTTCTTGCGCCAGACCTCGCCGACCGTCGAACCGTCACGGGCGCCCCCTGCTCCACGATCGAGCGCTTCCGGCACGGACGCGCCCCCCGCACGCCCCCGCCCCTGCACCGCCCGCGCGATCTCGTAGGCTAAGGCGCACAACCACGCAGGCCCCAGGGCGCCCGACAGGTCGTTCTCATGATCATGCCGGGATGTGACGAACAGTGTTTACAGGAGCTCGAGACGATGCCGAGGATAGGGCGGGTGGTTGTGCAGAACCTGTGGGAAGCGTTCGTGACGAACGAGGCCGACCAGTCGTTGAGGATCAAGCGGTTCCTCATGGCCTTCGCTTCGTACTGCATGTGGTGCGCCATCGTATGGTACTTTTACACCCAGGGCCTCTCGCGCCTGAGCTTCGAGGGGTCCATGATCATGACCGCCGCCGCCCTCCTCACGAACGCGGCGTTCTACGCGGTGCTCAGGAGCGGGCTCAACAAGAGGCTCAAGGACCCGAGCATGACGCTCGCCCAGATGATGTTCGCCACGCTCTGGATCATGGTGGTCGCCTACATCGTGAAGGACGCGAGGGGCATCATGCTCCTGCTCTACCTCGTGGTCTTCATTTTCGGCGCCTTCCGCCTCACCTTGGGCGAGTTCTTGAGACTGTCCGTGTTCGCCTCCGCTGGATACGCACTCGTGGTGTTCTCGCTTCACCGCTACCACCCGGACGAGGTGAATCTCAAGGTCGAGCTTATCAACCTCCTGGTGCTCTCCTCGGTGCTGTTCTGGTTCTCCTTCGTGGGGAGCTACATCAACAAGCTCAGGAGGAGGCTCAACACCGCCAACCGCGAGCTCAAGGACGCCATGGAGATCATCAGGTTCCGCTCGGCCCACGACGACCTAACCGGCGTGTACAACCGCGGCCACCTTTTCAGGATCCTCAAGAGGGAAAAGGGGCTGGCTGACAGGGAGGGCACCACGTTCTGCCTGTGCATCTTCGACATCGACGACTTCAAGGCCGTCAACGACACGTTCGGCCACCGTGCCGGCGACACGGTCCTCGAGACCCTGGCCTGCATGCTCATGGACAACATCCGGCTCCAGGACTACCTGGCACGCTACGGTGGAGAGGAGTTCGTCATCGTCCTGGCCTACCCCACGATACAGGGCGCCGCCGCCTGCGCAGAGCGCCTGCGCCGCCTGGTCTCGAACCTCTCGTTCGAGGGTCTGCCCGAGGACTTCCGCGTAACCGTGTCCATGGGCCTCACCAGGTACATCAGCCCCGAGAGCGTCGACGACCTCCTGAAGAGGGCCGACAGGGCCCTGTACGAGGCGAAACGATCGGGCAAGAACGCCCTGGTCACGGACCCGGCCCTGAGGAAGACATCCGCTGCATGAGGGCCGCTCAGGAGAGGAGCGCGTCGGGCAGTTCCGAGGGGTGGGCCACGAGCGCGTCGGCGCCCGCCGAGGCCAGCCGCGCCCCATCCTGGTAACCCCACAGGACGCCGACGGTCATCATGCCGGCGGACTTTCCCGTGAGGATGTCGATGACGCTGTCACCCACGAACGCGCACTCCGCGCCCGCCACACCCATGAGCCTGGCGCACCTGAGGGCGCCCTCGGGATCGGGTTTCCTCGCCAGCCCGGGCTCGAGCCCCTGCACCACCTCGAACCTCCACCTCGGCAGGAGGGTCGCCGCCATGTCCTTGGTGAACGCGTCGAGCTTGTTGGACAGGATGGCCATCTTCACCCCCCTTGCCGCTAGGACGTCGAGCATCTCGGGCACCCCGGCGAAGGGTCTCGTGGTGCAGGCCCACGACGAGGCGTAGATCCTTCGCATCTCCAAGACCGCCTTGTGCACGAGGGCGTCGTCTGAGACATCCCCGGGCAGGGCGCGTCTCGCCAGTGCGTCGATCCCGTCACCCACGAAGTCGAGATACCTGTCTACCGGGTGGGCGGGGAAACCCAGCAGCCCGAGCGCCTCGTTCATGGACCGGGCGATGTCCTCGATGGTGTCCAGGAGCGTTCCGTCCATGTCGAAGATCACTGCCCGCATGTATTCATACCCCCTGCCTTCCTCGATCTCGGTTCGGGCGAGCGTCGCGGGCGTGCCTGCACGCCGGGTGCGCTCCCCGCCCCCTGGATGAAGCCCCTCTCGTGCCTTTCTCCAAAAACACAGATATCCTTGCGACCCTGTCCTGTCCCAAGCCTTGCCGCAGGCCTTCTGAGCGAGGCAGGCTCGAGGCCTGATGCGGATTCCACCATCCACCATCCCACCGGGCGCCACGCCTTCTCGCGGGGCATGCCTTGCATGGCCTCGAGCGTACAACGACCCCGTGCACGGCGGCCTCGGTTGCACACGCACCATCGCCGGGGGCCGCCTTCCCCGGACGGCGTGTCCCGCTCCCGCGAGAGAGGCCCCCTGCTCCCGCCAGGGGGCCGAGGACAAAGACCCCTCAGAACTCCTTGCCCACCGAGAAGGCGTTGCCCACGACCTCGCCGAGACGATGGTACGTCTCCGAGGAGGTTGCGTAGATGAGGGGGTCTACATTGAGGGGATCGATCTTTTTCCCCTCGATGCAGTCCTCGCGCACGTGGCTCTGGGTGATCTGGCCCACCACGAGGGTGTGCGAACCGAGGTCGAGCGTGTGCAGGAGCGTGCACTCGAGGTTGACCGGGCACTCGTCCACGAGCGGAACGAGGGGGTTGTCGCCGGGCTTCACCGTGAAGAGGTTGGCCTTGTCGCGATCCTTTCCGGAGTAGATCCCGCAGAAATCCACCAGCTTCACCATCTTGCTCGTGGGGACGTTCACCGAGAAGCAGTGGTGGGCCTCGATCCCCTTCAGCGTGTGGCGTCCCTTGCGGATGGCGACGGCCACGGTCGGCGGCTGGTGCGAGGCGATCCCGCACCAGGCGACGGTCATGAAGTTGGGCTTGCCGTCAACCGTCGCCCCCACGAGGACGGACGGCATGGGAAACAAGAACGTACGCGCCCCCTGCTTGACCTTGTTCATCTCGAACCTCCTGTGGATATGAATTCCGCAACCTTGAGATAGACCGGGAAGCTGGCGTGGACACAGGCGATGATCTCCTCCTTGGAGAACAGGCGCCCCCTGCCGATGCCGGGGCACCTCCTGCCCGCCTCCTTCCACGCGCGGCTCGACCTGAGATTCTGGAACCAGAAGGGGAACGTGGCGCACTGTATGGGCCTCTCGGGATAGATCACGCAGCCGTTCTCGTAGAAGATGCACCGGCCGTCTTCGGCCTCCCTCACGGTGAACCCGTCCTTGAACGGCTCGAGCATGCGGGCTTCGAGGACATCGGCGGGGATGCCGAGGAACCGGGCGATCCTGCCCGCCTCCCTCCTGGTCAGGTACACCACGCCCGGCTCACCGGTGCAGCACGCGCCGCACCTCGTGCACCCGAACATGAGCCCGTGGTCGAAGAAATAGCTCCTGCCTTCGAGTTCAGCGAAGGGTTCGCCGCCCGTGTTCGTTCGCGCCTTCCGCATGGTTTCCCATAATGGTTCACGGGGCGTCAAAGGTCAAGGTCGGATGCCGCGGCGCCTCCTGTCCCGACCCCCCGGCGCAGGCCGAGTCACGCAAAGGAGAAACCGGCTCGGGGACCGACCATCCCTGCCACGGTCTTTTCCGAAAAAAGTGCTTGCCATTTCATCGTGATTCCTATACCACCAACCCAGGAAACCAGGAAAGGAGAGGTGCGCAAATGGCTTACGTTATTACCGATGAATGCATATCATGTGGTACATGCGCCGAGGAATGCCCGGTCGACGCCATCAGCGAGGGCGAGGACAAGTATGTGATCGACCCCGAACTCTGCACCGACTGCGGCACGTGCGCCGAGGCATGCCCGGTTGACGCCATCGAACCCGGAGAGTGAGTTCAACCACACCTCGAGGCCCGGCAGAGTGGGCCTGCCGGGTCTCCCCTCGACAGGACACCCCCTGCCTTCACACACCAGGCCGTATCCCCCGTTCTCTTTCACGTACCCCTGCCTGAAGGGGCATGACAGCTGACCATCCTCGAGGACCCCGCGCCCGCACCCTTGCGCTCGATGCCGCCCCGGTCCCGCCTTCCCCAGAGGCCGGCCTCGCCCTATCCATTGTTCCTCGGTCGTCACCCCGCCTTCGTCCAGGCGGCGGACACCTTTGGGGTTCAAGGCGGGAGGTCTTCTGCTTCGATCCTCGAGACCAGGGTCACCGTGCAGCGCACGGGGCACGGCCCCTTTCCCATCCCAGGTATCAAGGCCTGAGTCGCCGATCCACTGGGCCCCGTCCCCGCCTGTGCACCCGGGCGGTCGCCTCCGCCGCAGCGCTCGGCCCCGTCTTGGGCCCGCAGGCTCGTTTCCACACCCAAATGAATGTCTCCCCTGAGTGCCCTTGTTGCCCGGCACCGTCTTAGGTCCGTAGGCTCGCTTCCAGGCTCCACGGCACGGGCGGGATCTCCCATCCTTGGGTCAACCCGCCATGGGCTTTTCTGTGGGTCGCCACCCCGGTTCCCACTGGTGACGCGACCTACACCCGCCCAGATCACGGGGCGACCCTGGCGGTCTCTCACGAACCCGCTGGGCACGACCCCCTTTTCGTGCAACGGCTTGTCGTGCAGCCCGCTCTTCTTGGGATCGACGAGAACGGGACGAACGCCACCGGTTCTTTGCCCCCAGGTCTTCGCACCGAACATGGTGCGCCCCCAGGCTCGGTGCGAACGGGATGAACGTCACCGGTTTTCGCGTCCGCACTGACCACCATGCATGGAGAGCCGGTACGTGTCCCTGAGCATGGGGGCATGGGGGACAGGTGGTGTAGCTTGCCGGGTGTAACCTTGGGTTTCGGGGTTCGCAGATAAGGGAAAGCGCCGGGCCGGCATTGTGGGAACGGGCCCGGCGCCTGGTCTCAGACCTTGTTCGTGAGCTTCGCCCTGAGGACGTTGGACAAGGAGAAGGTCACGACCCTGCGCGGGGTGATCGTGATCTCCTCGTTCGTCTTTGGGTTACGGCCCCTCCTGGCGCCTTTTTCCCTGATCTTCCACTTCCCGAACCCCGAGATGCTCACGGATTCCGCCTTCGCCAGGTTCGACTTGATGATGTCGATGAAGGTTTCCACGCCCTCACTGGCATCCTTCCTCGACAGGCCGGTGTTCACCACGATCTCGTCAATGATCCCGCTTTTCGTGAGGGTCCCCATACGCTTCAACCTCCTTGGCGGTCACTCAAATCTATAACTGAATAAAATTAGGTTCATGACAACTTTAGGGGGTTAGATCGTAACATTTTGAGGAGCAGTTTGTACACATCTTCGTTGCGGTGGTTGAACCTGAACTCGGTCTCTTTCAGATGGAGATAGAAGGTACTCTTGCTCATGCCTCGAAACTT
>JAKPDW010000039.1 GCA_029552245.1 Deltaproteobacteria bacterium | reverse complement strand
GTAAATCATGGGGAACCAAACGATACATGAACATGAACCACCTGTATGATATGCAAAAGGAAGAGTCTAATCAGGTAGCTGGCTAGGTTGGTTTCCAAGCGGTTGGATTCAAATTTGCGAAAAAATCTTGACGGTACCTTCCGATGACGATCTAACACCGACGGCCGTCGAGGCCTGAGGCGACATCCCACGAGCGGCCCTAAGGCTACGAGAGTACGGGAAAGGTCTTGCGCGGCCTCGGCACGCCGGGGTCGACAGGACAGGGGGGTCGGGTCACCGAGGGGCCGAGCGAAGCGCGGGCGCCGCATCGGCCCGGTTCTTCAGGCGCTTGCGTGCTCGCCCGGCGTCTCGCCGCCCGGGATCCTCGAGAAAATGTCGTTGATCTTGGACGTTATCTCCTCGATCTTGTAGGGCTTCTGGATGAACCCGTTGCAGCCCTTTTCCATGATGTCCTTCGCCTCGTTGTTGAGCGTGTACCCGCTCGAGAGGAGGACCTTCACCGTCGGGTCCATCTCTCTGAGCTTCTCGAACACCTCGGCGCCGCTCATGTCGGGCATCACCATGTCCAGGATCACGAGGTCGACCCTGTCGCCGAACGCCCGGTAGTACTCCAGGCCGGCCAAGCCGCCGTGGGCGGTGACCACGTCGAACCCCGCGAAGGTGAGCATCTCTGAAGCCACCTCGAGGATCATCTCGTCGTCGTCAATGAGCAGGAGGCACCCGGAGACGGTTCCCGCCCGGGCGCCGAGCGCGTCCCTGTCGGTTGACATGACGAGGGGCTTCCTCGATACCGGCAGGTACACGGTGAACTCGGACCCCTTGCCGGGCGCGCTGGTGACCGTCACGGTACCGCCATGGTTCTTGACGATCCCGTACACCGACGCCAGGCCGAGCCCCGTACCCCCCTCCCTCGCCCTGGTGGTGAAGAACGGGTCGAAGATGCGCATCATGGTCTGCTCGTCCATGCCCTCGCCGGTGTCTTTCACCGTTATCCTCACGTAATCGCCCTGCGGCAGGTCCAAGAGGGCCGAGAGCTGCGGTCCGAGCTCGCACCGGTCGACCGAGACCGTCAGGTCCCCCCCCTTGGGCATGGCCTGGTGGGCGTTCAGGAACAGGTTCAACAGGACGTGATCCATCTGCGTCCTGTCGACCTCCACGGGGAAGGTCCCCTGCCCGGTCTCCGTGTGAACCCTGAGTCCGCGGTGGGTCCGCGCGAACATCTCGGTGCTCGCCCTCACGAAGTCGGCCATCTCGGTCACCTTCACCTCGTACTTGCCCTCCCGGGCGAACCCGAGGAGACGCTGGGTGAGTTCCCTGGCCTTCTTGACGTACCTTTCGATGGTGCAGAGCCTGTCATGCAGCCTGGTACCGGCCTGGACCTCGCCCTGGGCGAGCGAGACGTTGCCGAGGATGCCCATGAGGAGGTTGTTGAAGTCGTGCGCCACACCGCCCGCGAGGGTACCGATGGCCTCCATGCGCTGGGCGTGCATGAGCCTCGCCTCGAGGTTCTTCTTCTCGGTGATGTCGACGAGCACCCCCCGGAACCCGGTCACGCGCCCGTCTCTCGTGACGGGAGAGGAACGGGCGAGCCCGGAGAAGGTGGTCCCGTCCTTGCGGACCACGGTGTACTCGTTCAGGCCGGTCATCCTGCCTGCCTTGACCTGAAGGAAGTTCTCCCTGAGCCTTCCCTTGTCCGACGGGTGCACGATGTCCTCCACGGTGAGTCCGCCTCGGACATCCTCCTCGGTATACCCGAACTGTTCGAGCCCCGCCTTGTTCACGAACGTGATCCTGCCCGACAGGTCGGCCTCGTACACGGTCTCGGGAAGGAGCTCGGCGAGGTCCCTGAACCGCTCCTCGCTCCTTTTGAGTTCCTCTTCGGCCTTCTTGCGCATGGTGATGTCACGCGCGCTCCCCTGCAGGCCTACCGGCCTGGACTCGTCGTCCAGGATCCACGAGGTGGTCACCTCGATGTCCTTGAGAGCCCCATCCTTCGTCATGATCTGCATTTCGAAGGTCCCGGACATGCCCCGCACGTCGGGACTCCGGCCGAGCTCGTACGTGAGCACGCGGCGCATCCTCGAGGAGGATTCCAGGGTGAGGAAATCCTCCATGCGTTTCCCGATGATCTCGCGGGGTTCGTATCCCGCCAGGGTCTTGACGGACGGGCTCGCGTACGTGAAGACCCCCTCGAGCGAGAGCGTCCATATCACGTCGGAGGAATTCTCCGCCAGCAGCCTGTACCTCTCCTCGCTCTCCCTGAGTGCGGCCTCGTATGCCGCCCTCACCGACACGTCCCTCACGACCCCCTTGAACCCGACGACCCTGCCTGTCTCGTCCTTCCTGAGGGAGACCGAGGTCTCCACGGGCATGGCCTTCCCCTCGTGAGTGATCACGGTGAACGTCACCTGCCCCTCGGGCCTGCCGGTCACGAACACCTTGTGGTACACCTCGAACACCTTGTCCACGTCATCGGGATGTATGTACTGCCTGAAGTTCATGCCGAGGAGACGTCCCTCCGGGTACCCCAGTTCCTGCCACGCCCTCGCGTTGAAGAAGGTGAAGTTGCCCTCGAGATCCACCTCGTAGTACGCCTCCTGGATGCTCTCGAGGATGTTCCGGTAGTTCTGTTCGCTCTTCTTGAGGAAACGTTCCGCTTCCTTGCGCTCGGTGATGTCCATGCAGGATGCGACGCTCCTGCCGGTCCCCGGGATCAGGGAAACGTTCAAGAGGATGTCCCTCTTGCCGCCCGAGCGATCGACGAACACGAACTCGTATTGCTGAGGGGCGCTCCCGGGATCCTTCCTTCTCGCCTCGTGATACTCCTTCATGCGCCCGACATCCTCTGCGGCGATGAAGGCCGTCCAGCTCATCCTGCCCTCGAGTTCCTCCTTCGAGTACCCCGAGAGTTTCTCGAAGTGCGAGTTGGCAAGCAGGATGGTCGTGTCCTCGTCTATCACGATGATGGCTGTACCGGCGGTCTCGAACACCACCCGGTAGAGCTCTTCGTCACACATAACGTTCTTCCTCATCCTGCCCTGGCCCTCCACCATGGATCAGCTCTCACGGAATCATCCATCCATCGACCGAGTCGAACGTCCCCTCACCTTCCGGGCGCTCATCCCATGCACAAACCGTACCTGCAGATCGGGAAATCACCTTGCGATATCAACCTGTTCGGCAGATCCCGCGACTTCATGAGGGCCCTCTCACAAAGAAAGAGGGGTTTTTCGTAAGGTTCATGACAACTTTAGGGGGTTAGATCGTAACATTTTGAGGAGCAGTTTGTACACATCTTCGTTGCGGTGGTTGAACCTGAACTCGGTCTCTTTCAGATGGAGATAGAAGGTACTCTTGCTCATGCCTCGAAACTT
>JAKPDW010000038.1 GCA_029552245.1 Deltaproteobacteria bacterium | reverse complement strand
AAGTTTCGAGGCATGAGCAAGAGTACCTTCTATCTCCATCTGAAAGAGACCGAGTTCAGGTTCAACCACCGCAACGAAGATGTGTACAAACTGCTCCTCAAAATGTTACGATCTAACCCCCTAAAGTTGTCATGAACCTTATTTATTTGATTGCACCAATATGACCCGTCGACAATCTAATAAATCGTGCTATTGTTGTGCTTTGATAGTTATGTCTTTCCTAATTATTCCCATTCATTTCTCAAGAACCGTCTATTGCCTAGATAATTATAATGCCAATTACGTGTATCAAAAAATAAGCAATGGACGGCCTCTAACGATAAAAAATACAAGTGCTTCTTACCACGATGGCGAAGCTGAGTGGACAATTCTCGGTGCTGTACAAGAAAATGAACTTGTTAACCAGGAGAAAGAAGAATGGTCTGTTGGTGATAATCCTTTTGAAGTAGTAGTGATCAAAGACTGCTTTAGTGACAAGGCAATACTTCCATACTCCAATATCATTCACAACTCGGCAATAAGTAAATCACTTGATATCAAAACATCCCCCGGTCTTTATTCGTCAGCAAGTTTCGTGCTTCGCTCCGGAGAAGGAGCACTGGAGGATGTTCATATAACCGTCAGTGACCTACACGGCAATGGGGAAGATTCCGTAATCCGAGCAGAAAACGTGGATATAAGGGGAGTGAAGTGCTGGTATCAATCCGGCTTGAACTTAAGGAGAACGATTCATGACAAGAAGAGACTGACACCGGAATTACTCCTTCATGACCTGAACCTGGTGAAGGTTGATCATACGTACAAGGTAAATCTGATCAGAAACCTGAAGACCATCCGTGATGCGGAGAAGCTTCTCCCCTTCTCGATTCCGGCGAAATCAAACCAACAAATATGGATAACAGTGCATACACCTGCCGATGTCCATCCCGGAAAATTCTCCAGCGTCATTATGGTCTCTTTTACCATCGCTGACAAGAAATACACCACCACACTGAAACTCAACGCTGAGGTAATCCCTTCGCGTCTCGCCAATCCACCAATTGAATATGCGCTTTTCTATCTGGCCTATTATGATCCAATGGAGAATTCCCCTGTGAGCAGGTTCAAAAACGGCGTCCAGATCCTTGCCGAACTGAAAGATATGAGAGAGCATGGATTGACGAACGTTGCCTTCAATCATCGCTGTACATTCTCAAAAGACGGGGAACCTCATTTTTCGAACCTTGAACCGGTCGTTCGGTTGTTCCGTGAAGCCGGATTTTCCACCAAACGTTTTCTTTATGTGGATTGGCAGATGAGCGGATGGGATAATGCCATCTTATACAGAAAGAAGATTTCACGGTTGAAGGACCTGGTTTCACGATATGGATTTGAGGAGTTACTCGTCTACAACAAGGATGAACAACCATATGAAAGTCTGATTCAGTATAGGAACACTTTCAAGATCGCCCACGAATTGGGAGTGAAAAACTTTGTTGCCACAGACCGAAGTACGGCCATGAATATGAGAGGACTCCTGGATTATGCAATTCTTCCGAGAGACACGCCTCTTAGAGGCTTGAACCTAGAGGACGGCGGCAATCTGGTTCTGAACGGCGATATGAAGATCCCCCTAGAACAAAAGGGCGCAGGGTGGATATCCTCGAACAAAAACCTGTTTTTCATAGAGAGAGACAGGCTGGTAAAGAAGAGAGGAGAATACGCATATTTTGCTCAGACACTGCCTATAAGAGAGGGCAACACGTATATTTTGGAGTACACGGTTCTTAAGGGTCATGGTTCTCTGCCGGACATGGGACTATTCCTTGCAGCCGGTGGAGGCAGCTGTGTCGACAAGGATATACCCATGCCGACCACCAAGGGTGTGCATCAGATATGCTTCACCTCCAACGGCAACCGCAGACTAAGAATCGGGGCGTCATCCAGGGCTGAGTTCGAGTTGTCCAATATCCGTGTTCGGGAAGTGACCGAACACGGGAAAGAGAACAGTCCAATGATCATCCCGTGGGCCTACAACGATCCTCAGGCGGGAATGGAACTACCCGGGACCTACGTTCATGCATATGGCGAGAGTATAGTGCATGATGGGTACAAGGGAGTGTGTAATTTCACCTATCAATCCGGAGGATGCTGGGATGACTGGGGCGATCAAGAGTGGCGTCCACACTGCATGACATACGCCACGGTAGGTGCACCCATTTCCACCATACAATGGGAGGCATGGCGGGAGGCCATTAACAGGGCCATGCATGCAGTTTCACAATAATATCTCCATCATGTGTTCACCTTAACCTGACGCCATCTTAGACCATGAGGTATTTCTTTACCACATAGAAAGATTGATGTTACTCCTGCCATGATAGATCCTATCATAAAAACAAAGTCATACAGGTTCCATGCGGCATATATCCCGTGGATCGTGCTTTTCATGAGTGTCTTCACATTGAATCTCAAGACCGGCATGGCGGCGATATCGCTGAGTGCGGCAAATATTACGCGCATTCTAATGGTGGTTTTTGCAGGTCTTCTATCCGTGTTCTACTTGTTAACAAGCAAGAGGGCTTTCGGGCATGTATTCGATATCCCTATACTCTGCTTCCTGATGTTCGGGATAGCGGGCATCATATCCGGTGCATACGCCACTGAAGGGTACTACGCTATCTGGAAAGCCATAGAGATCTGTGTTGATGTCATTGCCATTGTCATAATTTTCCATGTATCACCCGCAAGGAATGCCGTTTTGATGTTGTTCAGGATCACAGTCATCCTCTATGCTTTGATACTCTTATCCGTTCTGGTAGGTGCCGTCATTTCCCCGTCGAATGCCTTCATATACATGCCCCGGGCATTCTTTAAGTACCAGTTGTCCGGGGTCTTTCCGATTATCAATCCGAATTCGGTAGGCTTTATCAGCGCTTTCCTTTCCATCATCTTACTTGTGTGTTTCATTCAAACAGGTCAAAGACTCCATAAGCTGTTCTATCTCCTTTTGTTCTTGGTGGCATTTATCTCCCTGATCCTTGCCCAGGCAAGGACGAGCATCGTGGCGTTCATTGCAGCAACCAGTGCCTATTTATTTTTTGATCGACGAATAAAGTCGCTCTTGGCCTTCATTGTTGCCTTGTCCTTGTTGTTCAGCCTCGATGTATCTGCTTCCTATCTCCAGAGGGGTCAGAGCAAAGAGCTGCTTAATACCATGTCAGGTCGTACTGTCGCATGGGAAAATGCCTGGCATTTGTTTGAAAAGTCGCCGATCATCGGTAATGGATTCGCCTCTGCGAGCAAATTTGACGTCCTCAAAGGGTCATCCACCACAACACTCCATGGATCAGTCTTGGATGTATTGGTAGGGGTGGGAATACTTGGATTCATCCCCTGGGCGGTTGCGATAGTATACACAGGAATTCGTCTTGTATGGCCTCTCGGGGGGAGGGAGAGATCGGGTAGCAGCA
Organism: Deltaproteobacteria bacterium; assembly: GCA_029552245.1. Classification (GTDB taxonomy): domain Bacteria; phylum Desulfobacterota; class Desulfomonilia; order UBA1062; family UBA1062; genus MWEI01. Next base: position 110,045 of record JAKPDW010000038.1, on the reverse strand, counting down.
GACAGATGCAGATCATCCGTGCAGTGATGGTTTCTATTTACGTACTGATATTGGTGAAGATGATAACCAGTTCTCTTCTTGCAAGCCATGAGAGCTTCTTTCTCCTTTTTCTCATATTAACCGCATATTCAACCATACCCGAGACGGCGACTGAAGATCCTTTCATAGTAAGAACATAAGGTTGACCTTCCGCCATTCAGAAAAAGTCGGTGACTTTCTCACCGCGTTCTTTGGCAGGCTTGACGGCCAGGGTGTGCGATATTGCGTCCTTCACTCCTATGACAGCCTTCCCGAGTATGCACCCTCCGATGTGGATATGGCGGTTGCATCTGAAGACCTCCGCCATGCTGAGTCTGCGGTCTTCGAGACGGCAGACGCCTTGGGTTTCAGGATTGTCCAGAAGCTGTACTATGACGTGCCACGTTGCTATTTCTATATCGTCTCCTTCAGGGATGATGACGGCAGACCGGGTTTTGTCCAGATAGACATCATGAATGACGGGCCGGGTATCGGAAGATATTTGCTGAAAACCGAGGCCCTGCTTTCCAGAAGGCGGAGGTTCAGATGCTTCTGGATTCCCTCAGTCCCGATGGAGGCGTGCTACCTTCTCATCAAAAAGGTTATAAAAAAGAAGCTGTTGCCCGAGCATGAACAGAAACTTCGGGATCTCCTCAGGGAAGATACCCATGCGGTCGAATCCCTGCTGGTGGATGTGTTTGGTGCAGACAACCTGTCGATCATACGGGAGATCATCGATGGGGGTGGAGCTGAAGAAAAGGGGCCTCTGATCAGGCAGCTCAACAGGGCCCTGTTCGTGAGATTCTCGCTCCTGAAGCCTCACCGCATGCTTCTTAAGGGTGCATGGTTCTTCAGGAGAGTCATCAAAAGGATAATGTCGCCCACAGGGCTCGTCGTCGTCCTGGTATCGCCTGACGGCGGAGGAAAGTCAACCCTTGCGGAAATGCTCCTCACCAGGCTCCGTTATGCATTCAGGAATACCACGAGGATTCACTGGAGGCCCTACCTATTGCCGCCTCCTCGCAGACTCCTATCACCGCTAACATGGAGTGAACCGGAACAGCCCAATTATGATCCGCACGGAAGGCCCTCAGACGGCAAGATGAGCTCGGTCCTACGCTTCTCCTACTACTGTGCGGATTACATACTCGGCTATGCACCCAAGGTTCTCTGGCCAAAGATCCGTGCGCATCTCATCGTCATGGAAAGGTACTACTACGATTTCCTCATCGACACGAGGAGGTATCGGCTCAATATATCTCAGAAACTCCCATGGTTGGTCCTGCGCGGCATCCCCGGGCCAGACCTTCTTTTTCTGATCACCGCCGAACCTGAGGTCATTCATGCGAGGAAGCAGGAGATCGGCATGGATGAGATCATCAGACAACTCGACGTCATCCAGGAGTTATCGGGAAAAATACCGAATGCTCATGTGATCCGGGCTGATCAACCGCTGGACCAGGAAGTCGCCCAGATTGAGGAGATCATCCTCGGTACGCTCCAGAGAAGGCTCACAAGGAGAACGGGACTCTAGAACGTGGACAGCCGGATTTCAGAACTATGCAATCTCCTTCCCGCAAAACGGTATAGGGACGGAATGGCGGCTGGCTTCCAGGATGCATCTGTCAGAGAAGGGTTCAAGAGATACGTGCAGAACCTGGAGTTCAGCGATGCGGATTATACTACGGGATGGAAGCATGATGCATTCGATCTGGTGCTCTGCCACATTCCTATGCCTCCCAGGTCAGGACTGCTTGAAGATGTGTTCCTTTCCCTTCGTAAAAGGGGAACATGTGTGTTCATAGCCCCGGCGAGGATCTCTTCGGAATATCTTGAGAAACGCCTGCTTGCTCAAGCGGCGGGAAACACTTCAACGGTGAAGACGTACGGACTGGCGCCGTCCCTGGATGAAATCCGGCTCATGGCACCTTTGATGAACAATGCCTGTGCCACCGCATCTTTGGCACTCTATCAACCAAGCCTGAAAACAGCAAAAGCCAGGAAACTGGTGGCATATACACTGAGCAGGTTGGGCCTTGCCGGAATCTGGACGCCTTATCGGATTGTTGTCATGGATAATGGGCGCGATGAATCAAAGCAGGGCCTTCGGAGGCTTGCTGAAGAACATTTCGGACGTGCCGTCGAGTTCGCCCTTTTCACCGGGACGCCGGGGTATCTGAGAAAGGTGACTGTACAAATCATGGATACATCGGGAAACATCCTCGGGTATTGCAAGATCGGAAACAGCCTGCAGACAAAGGACGTACTGCAGAATGAGGCCGCGATGCTCAAACTTCTCTCCGGGCTCTCTCTCGGCAGATCCATGATCCCTTCCCTGCTCTTTGCCGGTGAATCTCACGCCGGAGATTTTTTCCTCATCCAATCAGCAAGGAAAGGGCCCCTTTCTTCTGCGCCGCTTACGCCAGGGGATATCCATGTGGATTTCCTCACGAGGCTGGCTGAACAGACAGGCAGGGAGATGGAGTTTCTCCAGAGTTCCTGTTATCGGGAGGTGGCCAAACGGTTCACTTCTGTACGGGCATATGCGGACACGGATCATTACCGGAGGCTTGGTCATGTTCTTACTTGGCTCGAAAAGGCTCTGAGTGGAAAGAAGATGATGTTGTGTGTCGCTCACCGTGATTTCACCCCATGGAACACATACATTTCTGGAGGCAGGCTTAATGTATTTGATTGGGAGTTCTCGCGACGGGACTGGGCACCTATGACGGATGCGTTTCACTTCATCATCCAGAAGGGCATCCTGGTGGATAGGTGTCTTCCCGATGCCCTGTGGGAGAGGTTGTTCTCCGCAAGCTCGAGGGAAGGCCGTTTCATCAGGCAGTGTGCAGCCGCGACAGTGGTGGAAAAGAGTGACATACCTGCCCTGTTTGCTTTTTACCTGTGCGACATCGTCACCATGTACCTATCTCATAACGGACAGGAAAGGTGTGTTCCTCCTGACGGGAAGATCCTGAGAGAAACCTGGATGGGATTGTTAGGAATGGTATTGAGCAGGAGCATGGCTGACGTATCATGAAGGTCCTGGTCTCTGCATATGCCTGTGAGCCGGACAAAGGTTCAGAACCAGGAGTTGGATGGAACTGGGTTTGTGCAATAGCGGCCAATCACGAGGTATGGGTTTGTACCAAAGGAAATAACCGTGAAAGCATAGAAAGAGAACTAAGAACACATCCAAACAATAATCTGCACTTCGTATATGTTGATGTACCCCGTGCGTTGTCATTCTGGAAAAAGGGGCAGAGAGGTATATACCTCTACTATTACTTATGGCAAGTCTGTGCACTCTCTCATGCAATAAGACTCCACAGAACGATTCACTTTGACTTGGGACATCATATCACCTTTGTTAATGCATGGATATGGACGTTCCTCGCCTTGATGCCCATCCCTTTTGTTTGGGGGCCAATCGGAACGAATAGAATACCGCCATCCTGTCTGTTGCCGAATCTGAGAGAACGCATAAGATATCAGCTACGTTATTTTATCCAGAGCTTAATTCGGAGCATTGATCCGTTATATTGGATGTCTGCAATCAGGGCCGAACTAATTCTTGTTATTAATGAGGATACCGGAAACCTCTTCCCTTTGAGGCAGGTAGCCAAGGACAAGATTCGAATAGAGCCGGCAATCGGCTCCGAGGTAATCAATGATTCTATTGTGAAGGATCAGAGGGAGGGCATGTTTAACATACTGTATGCCGGCAGATTCATATCGATAAAGGGTGCCCATCTGGCAGTTGAGGCATTTGCCGAATTCTCAAAAAGAAGAGACAACGTCCATTTGACTATCATCGGAAAGGGACCTTTGGAAGAATTGATGAGGCAGCTCGTTATGAAGAATCATGTCGAGGACAGAGTTGCTTTCATCGAGTGGATGCCGCGAGATGCTATGCTGAGACTTATGAAAACAGCCGATGTGTTCCTGTTTCCTTCTATGGAGGGATCCGGCATGGTCATCCTCGAGGCTATGGCTGCAGGGATACCAGTGGTATGCCTGAATTGGGGTGGCCCGGGGACCATGATTGACGATGCTTGCGGGATCAGGGTGGATGTAGGAGGGCATGATGATACGATACGGTCGTTAGCGAAAGCCTTGGAGTATCTTTATGATAATCCTGACGTTATAAGGAAAATGAGTATCTCGGCCATTGCTCGAGTTTCTGAAAAGTATACATGGAGTAAGAAAATACATCTCATCAACAAATATTACAAAGATGTTTGTTCATGTCCATAGTATAAGCAAGTGAATTGTCAATCAGTATGAAAGTCTTGCTTGTTCATAATTACCTGAGACCACCAAGCGGAGAAAATACAGTATTCGAACAGGAGCGGGACCTTTTGCGGTCAAAAGGGGACACGGTCCTTGCTTATACGAAGCACAACCAGGATATCAGCGGGATGCCGTCGTTCAGAAAGGCATTCATCCCTATCCAGGCCATGTGGTCATGGCGGGCATACCATGATATCTCCCGTATAATTGAGCGGGATAAACCGGATGTCGCCCATTTCCACAACATCTTCCCCCTCATATCCCCCGCAGCCTATTGGGTATGCAAGAATAAGGGTGTCCCTGTGGTACAGACACTTCATCATTACAGGATTGTCTGCCCGGGCGCCCTCCTTTTCCGGGAGAACCGGATATGCGTCGAGTGCTCGGGCATGAATTTCATGCCAGGCATCAGATATGGTTGCTATCGCAATTCCCGTATCCTTACAGCCGGGATGGCCAGCGTGATCCTCTTCCACAAACAACTCAGCACATGGCAGAAATCAGTGGATCTCTACATTGCACTCAGCGAATTTGCCCTCGGTATGTACAAGCAACTTGGATTTCCATCGGAGGATTTCTTCGTCAAACCCAATTTTCTCCAAAATCCCATCTCGCCCCGTTCTACGAATGATGGATATGGCATATACATGGGGAGGATCGTAGAGGAAAAAGGCATAGAGTGTCTCTTGTCAGCACTCAGGAATTGTCCTGAGATTAAATTCAAGATAATCGGCGACGGCCCGTTGAGGGATTATCTGAGAGAGAAGATCATCCAATGGGATCTCTCCAATGTGGAGTATCTCGGTGTCCGCGACCATGACCAGTGCATGGATACGTTGCTTGGCGCCTGTTTCCATGTATTGCCTTCCCAGTCGTACGAAGGCATTCCCATGGTCATGCTCGAAGCCATGTCGGCCGGAAAACCCTCCATCGTTTCGGACCTCGGTGTGTTGCCCCACATGGTGAATGACGGCGTCGACGGCCTTGTGTTCATGGCGGGTTCTGCAGGACAGCTTGCTGCAAAGATGAGATGGATTGTCACCCACCCGGAAGAAGCACGTGAAATGGGGAAAAACGCGAGGCGGGCCTTTGAAGAGAACTACATGGAGGAAAGGAATTACCGGATGCTGATGGTGGCCTACGATACGGCACGATCGAATCATGAACGAAAGAGAACCAGGCACTTATCAAGGAAAGAAAAGAATCGCGATCATCGGCTCCCGGGGCATTCCGGGGAACTACGGCGGGTTTGAGACCTTTGCCGAGAGGCTCGGGACAGGCCTCGTAGGCCTGGGTCACGAGGTCACTGTGTACTGTCCGTCTGTTTCGAGCACGACCAGTGACCGATGGTACCTGGGTATCCGGCGCGTCATCGTACCCACCGTCCGCGTGAAATCCATAGAGAAGATCTGTAGTTCACTCATCTCCTGTATTCTTTCGGCGTTCGCCCCCTATGACATTATTCTCTTTCTGGGTGTTGCTCCCGTGATGTTCGCGTGGATTCCCAGACTCACGGGAAAGAAGCTGATAATAAATATTGACGGTCTCGAGTGGAAGCGCAGGAAATGGGGCAGGATCGGATCCTGGTACCTCAAACTCTCGGAGCGGCTCGCCCATGTCTTCTGCCATGCTTTCGTAGCCGACTCCCGTGCTATACGCGATTACATACGAGCCGAGTACGGCAGGGACGCCGTATACATCCCCTACGGCGCAATTGCTGGACGCCATGAAGACGAATCCGTGCTTGCAAGGTACGGGTTGCGCAATGGAGGCTACTTCCTGCAGGTGTGCCGTCTGGAACCCGAGAACAACACGGATGTCGTGATTCGGGAATATGCCGCCGTGACCACGGACATGCCCCTCGTCATCATAGGGGATGCACCGTATGCGGATGCGTATAAAAAAAGGCTCCATGAGAATGCCGACGAACGCGTCAGGTTTCTTGGTGGAGTATACGGGCATGATTACGACGTACTTCGCAGCAACGCATTCTGCTATATCCACGCCCACGAGGTCGGCGGTACCAATCCCTCGTTGCTCGAGGCCCTTGCCGCAGGCAACTGCGTCCTAGCCCTGGATGTTCCCTTCAATCTCGAGGTGCTAGGTGATGCGGGTCGCTCCTTCTCGAAGGAACCGGGAAATTTGAAGGCCGCACTGGAGGACCTGCTCGTACACCATGAAGTAATGGCCGCATACAGGCAGAAGGCAGTGCGCAGGATAGAGGAGCACTATTCTTGGGACAGGGTAATCCGTGACTATGATAGATTGTTCCGAAGCGCTCTTTGAAGAAGATCGGGAGGAAATGCTGCAAACATGAGGCTGTCGGCATTGATGAGATGATCCATTATCTGAAGAAGATTGATCTGGTGTGCCTCCTGAAGGTCGTCCTTTATGTCATCCTGATCATCACCGTCTACTATTCGGCCCTCAGGTATCTGATAATCATAGACTGGGCCAGGGAAGATTACTCCCATAGCTATCTCATCCCCCTTGTTCTCATCTACATCTTATGGGAGAAGCGCGGGAAACTATCCTCAATCCCGGCCAGTCCCGCATGGACGGGCCTCATTCCATTCATGTTCGGTCTGTTCCTCTACTGGCTGGGCGAGCTCGGAGGTGAGTACTTCACCATGTACATCTCCCTTTGGTTCGTCCTTGTCGGACTGCTGTGGATGCACATGGGGTGGCAAAAGATAAAGGCGATGGGTTTCGTGCTGGTCATGTTCCTCACCATGTTCCCCTTTCCAAATTTCATCAATACAAAGATCCTTGTGAACTTAAGACTTATATCATCGCAGATCGGCGTTTCTCTCCTCCAGATAGTCGGCATGTCCGCCTACCGTGAGGGCAATATCATTGATCTGGGGTTCACCCAACTCCAGGTTGTCGATGCATGCAGCGGCCTGCGGTATGTCATCCCCTTCTTTGTCATCAGTCTCATCCTGGCCTACTGGTTCAGGGGGGCTATCTGGAAAAAGGCCGTGGTTGTCCTGTCATCCATCCCCCTGGCAGTGGCAGTAAACAGTCTGCGCATAGCGATCACTGGTATTCTGTATAATTACTGGGGGGCTAAGGTTGCAGAAGGTTTCTTCCATGACTTCTCCGGCTGGCTCATATTCATGTTCACGATCCCGGTGCTGCTCCTGGAGACGTGGGTGTTGAACAGAGTCGGGCCTCCTGTCTCCAAAGAAGTGTCACGAGAAAGCATAGCGGAGACACTGCCCCTGCATGATCCATCAACCAACTCCGGTCAGGGTGTTATTAAAGGATTGATCCATCCAGTATTTCTCATCTCGATCGCGCTCATGATAGGCACCCTGGCATGTACCCAACGTATTGAATTTCGCGAAAAGATCCCCATCAAGAAATCCTTTGATCAGTTTCCGCTCTCCATAGGTGGCTGGACGGGAGAACGGCTGGCCATGGAGCAGCAGTTCATCCAGGCCCTTCACCTCAGTGATTACATCATGATCAATTACCTGAATCAGAGGGGTCAGTGCATCAATTTCTACGTTGCCTATTATGAAAGCCAGAGAAAGGGAGAGGGTACTCATTCTCCAGAGACATGTCTGCCGGGCAGCGGGTGGGAATTCAAACAGTCAGGGATCGTAACCGTCGATACGGGGAGAGGGCAGGAGGCACGGGTCAACAAGGCGATCATGGCCAAGGGTGATTCCAGGCAGCTTGTCTACTTCTGGTTTCCCCAGCGGGGGCGCATTCTCACGAGCCTTTACCAGGTCAAGCTCTACGCCTTCTGGGATGCGCTCATCTCGCAGAGGACTGACGGGGCGCTGGTCAGGATTATCACTCCGCTTTCCGAAGGCGAGGATGCAGAGGAGGCGGAGGAACGGCTGATATCGTTCGTGAGGCTTATTACTCCTGTCCTTGAGCAGTACCTGCCGCGGTCGTGAGGTTTTCTCAACCGATGGCACATATATAAGACAGCAAGATTATGACCCTCGTTTCCACCCTGTTCATAGCCCTCTTCATAACCCTGGTCACGGTCCCCATGTTCAAGTCCGTGGCAGTGAGGGCGCATATCCTTGATGTACCCGATGAGCGAAAGGTACATGCCAGGCCCATGCCCAGGAGCGGCGGCCTAGCAATGGCCCTGGGGTTCTCTGTGGCGATCCTTGTCGGCGTGAGCGTGGAAAGATTCATTGGTTCAGTGCTGGCAGGCTCCTTCATACTCGTGGCGGCAGGGCTGGTAGACGACAGGTATGAGATTGGCTACAAACCGAAGTTTCTATGCCAGGTCGCTGCAGCACTGGTGGTCATCCTCTATGGCGGCATTGAGATCAAATCCCTTGGCATGCTGCTGCCCGACGGGGTGGTGCTACCCATGTGGGCATCCGTGCCGCTGACGCTGCTCGTGATCGTGGGGGTGACCAACGCGATCAACCTCGCCGACGGGCTCGACGGCCTTGCCGGAGGCATAACGCTCATCATCTTTCTGTGTCTTTTCGGCCTTGCCTACCAGACGGGCGACGATACGGCCATGATTATGAGTCTGGCCATGCTGGGCGCACTCTTCGGCTTCCTGAGCTTTAACACGTATCCGGCAACGGTCTTCATGGGTGATTCTGGCAGCCAGTTGCTTGGGTTCGCCTCCATTGTGCTGGCACTGCGGATCACCGGTTCACATGCCCTACTCGGACCTTCACTCCCACTTCTGATTGTGGGCTTCCCCATCCTTGATACCTGCATTGTCATGTTTGAAAGAATGAAGGAGGGAAGATCGCCCTTTGTGGCGGACAACAACCATTTTCACCATAAACTCCTCAGCCTCGGTTTTTTCCACACCGAGGCGGTGTTCATCATATACCTGCTTCAGACGGTGTTCGTCGGTTCGGCATATCTGTTCCGGTACAGTTCGGACTGGTTCATCCTGGGGCTGTTCGTGTCGCTTTCAGGGGCGATCATCGCCTTCTTTTATGTTGCTGGGATATATGGGCTCAGGATCAAAAGATATGACTTCATAGACCGGGGCATTAAGGGAAGACTTAAGTTCCTGAAGGACCGGGACAGGATTCTTTTCACCGCAACGCTCACCCTCGATCTCCTCCTGCCGCTGCTTATTTTCATCAACTGCCTTCTGGTATCGAGGATTCCTGGCTACCTTTCACTGGTTTTGCTGAGCCTGGCGGCCGGTGTCTGTGGGCTGTGGGTTATGAAAAAGTCCATGGCAGGAAATGTCGTGCGAGTCATTATTTATTTCCTCATTCCATGCCTGATTTACCTGAACCTCGAGAAATCCTTCTCCTTCTCAGGGCTCAATCTGAGAACGGTCTATCTCGGGTCTTGCATCGTCTGCATCCTGTCAGCACTCGTCATGGTCAGACTGAACAAGAACAGGGACACCTTTCACATGAGCCCCATGGATTTTCTCATACTCATTATAGCGATAAGTGTTTATCCCCTCGTAGGCACTATGATGAATGCAAAACAGACCGGATTCTTCATTGTGCAGATACTCATATTCTTCTACAGTTATGAAATTTTGATTAACAATGGCAAGAGAGGGAGGAGCATTGCAATTGCTTCGACCGTTACCTCTCTCATGATAGTTGCCTTGAAAGGACTATGACATGGGGTCGGACAAAGCAGTGAAAAAGTGTCTTCTAGCATTCTGCATAATCGTCCTGTCCATCTCGCTTATCGGGTGTTCATCTAAGGAGGCAAAAAGAGACAGGTTCTACAACAGGGGCAAGGATCTGTACGAAAAGGGGCTCTATGTTAAGGCAGGACTCGAATTGAAGAATGCAATCCAGCTGGATCCGGAGTACACCGATGCCTGGTTCCTCCTTGGCATGACCGAGGAGAAGCAGGGCGACCTGAAGCAGGCCTTCGGTATCTTTTCAAAGGTTGTCGGCATGAAACCCGACCATGTCGGGGCAAACATCGAACTAGGCAAGATCTTTCTGATCTCGGGGATGTCCGACAAGGCCATGGAGAAGGCCGAGGCCGTGTTGCAGAAGGAGCCGCACAACACTGAAGCCCTCATTCTCAAGGCCGACATCTTCCTGGGCAGTGGAAGGGATGATGAAGGGATCTCCATTCTCACCGGACTTCTTGCTCACAAGGTCACCAGGCCCGAGGTCTACCTCATGCTATTCAGGAACGCCCTGAAGAACAACAACTTGCAACGTGCGGAGGCATTCCTGGCTGAAGGCATTCGTGCCAATCCGAAAACCCTCGAGCTCCACATGACCTTGGCAGATTTTTATCTCAGGGCTGACAGGAAAACCGAGGCAGTGGCATCGCTCAAGGAGGTCATCCGTCTGGAGCCCGAAAAAATCATCCACAAGCTGAACCTCGCGTCCGTATATGTGAAGTCGGAGAGAAAGGATGAGGCCAGAGGAATCGTTGACAAGGTTCTCAATGCAGATCCGGGCAACGAGGAGAACTGGCTCGCGGCGGCATTCTTCTACCAGAGGCACGGGATGATGCAGGACATGGAGCAGACCCTGAGGGAAGGTGTTGCCCGAAACGTGAAAGGGGTCAAGTTGCGCCTCGCTCTCAGTGAGCATTATGCAAGGAGCGGAAAGATCGACCGGGCCGTTGCCAACCTGAAGGACTACCTCTCACTCGCGAAGGATGATTCAGCAGAGGGGATCCTCCAGGCAAGAACGCCCTGGCGGCACTTTACATAAGCAAGGGAGACCTGGATACCGCCGAGTCCTGTGTAAATGAGGCACTGAAAGAGAACACCAAGGACTCGAACCTTCACTATACCAAGGGTCGCATCTGCCTGATAAAAGGCGAAGCTTTCGACGCGGTAACAGAGCTCAGGCCCGTGGTGAACAAGATGCCTCATTTCATCCCCGCCCATCTGGCCCTGGCCGAGGCACACCGGCTCAACAACGAGAGCGGCCTTGCCCTCGACACCTTGAAAAATGCCCAGAAGGCAAACCCCCGTTCTATCGAGATCTCTCTTGCCATTGCCAGGTTCTATCTGAGCAGGGATGATGTGGATAGCGCAATCAAGGCCCTTCGTGAAATCATGAGACAACATCCTGGCTATCTGGAGGCCCATGGCTACATCGGTGATCTGTATGCACGGCGTGGTGATTACAACTTGGCCGAGAAGGAGTACCAGGAGATCCTGAAAAGGGATGACAAAAACTTGCTGGGGTACGAGAGGCTTGCCCGACTTCACGCACGAAAGGGCGACCTTAAGAAGGCAATCCTCGTTGCGGAAAAGGGGTATGCATACAATTCCGATGCCGGGCCTGCGCTCACCACGCTTGTGAACCTCTACGCCCAGGACGGGAAGATCGACATGGCACTTTCTGTCATCAATGATCGACAGCGCAAGAATCCCAACGATGCCCTGGCATTTTTTCTGTCAGGCCGAATCCACGCCATGAACAAGAATTACAAACAGGCCGAAGAGGCGATTTCCCTTGCTATAAAAAAGGCCCCCGAGTGGGTGGACCCCTACCTGCTTCTTGCAAGAATTTACGACATGCAGGGGAAACGGGACGAGATGATCCGTTGGCTTGAGGATTCGATAAGGAGTAAGCCGGCCAACCCTGCACCTTATTTTTCGCTTGGCTTTCTCCTTGAGAGAGGTGGCGCTTATGGCAAGGCACGGCAGGTATATGAGTCCGGCGTGGCGCGGTTTCCCGACCTCTGGCCGTTCAACAACAATCTTGCCTTCCTTATATCCGAGACATCGAGATCAAGGACCGATCTCAACAGGGCCCTTGCCCTTGCGAAAAAGGCCAAAGCTATCAGGCCCGATGACGCGGCAGTGAATGATACCTTGGGGTGGGTTTACTACCGCACCGGAGAGCTCGAGAAAGCGCTCAAGTACGTGAGCATGGCTTTTGAGCAGGACCCCCTGAACCCTATATTCAATTATCACCTGGGAGTCATCATGTTCCAAAAGGGCGACCAGGCAAAGGCCCGGGAACGGCTCGAGGCAGCACTGAAGTCACCTGAGGACTACCCTGGAAGGGGGGATGCTCAGAGGACGATGGCGTCGATCAAAGGGGTACACTGACAGAGAGGACCGCCTGGAACATCATGGAGAGATATTTCGTTACGTGGAGGATCCTTATGGTGAAGAAACGCTGGATGCTCGTACAGCTTCTATCTGTTCTCTTCTTGTCTTTCGGGTATGCCCATGCGGTGGATATGGCGCCCGGGTCTTCGGAAACCGACTACCTCGTCGGGCCTGGTGACGTGCTCATGATTTCAATATGGAAAGATGAATCGCTCACCCAGGAGGTGCTTGTGCTCCCGGATGGGACGATATCGTTCCCTCTTGTTGGTTTGATCAAGGCGGAAGATAAAACCATCTCGGAGCTCAAGGCCGAGATAGAAAAGAGAATTGCCAAGTATGTCCCCGAACCGGTTTTGTGGGTCTCGGTGAAGAACATAAACAGCGCTTACATCTACGTGCTCGGGAGAGTTCACAATCCCGGCCGCTTTACCCTGAACAGCAGGGTAAGTGTCCTCCAGGCCCTTGCCATTGCCGGCGGCCTCACCCCCTTCGCGGACAAGAACGACATCACCATATTCCGCACTGAGCTGGGTAAAACCAATCTTATCCGCTTCCGGTATGACGATGTCATTGAGGGAGAACACACCGAAGACAACATCATCCTCAAACGTGGCGATGTCATCATAGTCCCCTGATACCGGAAGTACCTTCATGAAGCAGGTGCATGAAAGAGCATATCCCATATTCTTCATTGCACGATACAGCGTCATTATCCTCATGCTAGCGCTGCCCAGCAGGGTAGCCTTCGGTTACGAGCTCAAGGTGATCCCTCAGGTGAACGTGCGGACCACGTTCAATGACAACATCTTCTATGATGAAGACAAGGTTGACATGACAAGTGACTTTGCGACTGTTCTCTCACCTGCCATCCGGCTGACCGATAGGACAGAGACGTTCGAAACCTCTTTCATGAGCCGACTTGTGAGGACGGAATATTATGACGAGAAAGACCTGAATGCCACCGACCAGTACCATGACGGCCGCATGCGTTGGCACTACACTGAGAAAATTGTCATTTCAGCCGAGGCTGGATATTCCGAGGACTCTCAGATCGATCGCGACATCGAGACCACGGGGCTTGTTCTGGGAACACCCACACGCAAACGTTCCCACTACGGGGGGGACCTGGATTTGGTGCTGACAGAGACGTCGAAGGCGAATGCCTCCTATGCATACGACAGGGAGCGTTTCGATGATCCCGAATTCGATGATTCTACATCACAGGATGCCGCGATAACCCTGAACCATGACCTCGGCCCCCTCTTTCGGGAAACCATCGGTATAATCCGTGCATCCTATGCCCAGTACAAATATCCCTATGAGGATATCTCGAACTTCTCCCTCGTTGCCGGCGCGAACCGGAAACTCACCGAGGACCTCGAGGTTTCCGCTTTTCTAGGTAGGCATATGACACGCACCTCATACGATTACTCGGCATTCATCAGGTCCCGGGACTGGTCGCGGGGGACCATCGGCAATGTCGCCGTTGTATATGTTGGGGAGCTCACGACCTCCAGCCTCACCTTCTCCTCCGATATCCGTTCCATCAGCGGTGAGGCAGGCACTGTACGGAGGACATCCCTTAGGTACAATCTCGCCCGGCAGTTCAGCTATGAACTGAAGGGGGACCTCTCCGCCGAGTACTACCTGAACAGGCAGAACAGGGAGCAGGCCCCGGGTTCCGACCTCGATAAGGAGACCTTCAGGATACAGCCGGCGGTCATCTATGTATTCAGCAAGGACTTCAGCCTGGAAGCCTCGTACAGATACACGAGGCTCAAGGACAATGAGGCCAACAAGTCCAAGCCCCAGAACCTCTACTATCTGGGCTTCGCCTGGCAGCATCCAATACCCCGTTGAAGTCCCGGGATGTCAAGAATCTAACTCGAACACAGGGATCTCATCCCTTCATCATTAAGGCTCTTAAGTAAATGCAGGGAGATGTCATATGGAAAGACCTTCTGATGCACCAGTCGACTATGTAGCTATTCTCAAACGGAGGAAGTGGGCCCTCATCGTGCCACTGGGCCTCATCTTTATCGTCTCCGTGGTCGTGGCGTTTGTCCTGCCGCCGGTTTACAAGGCGACCACCACGATCCTCATCGAGCAGCAGGATGTTCCGCTTGATTACGTCAAATCTGCGGTATCCACCTATGCCGAGCAGCAGTTGCAGATCATCAATCAACGCATTATGAGCACTACGCGTCTCATGGAGATCATCAACAGGCTGAACCTCTACCCTGAACTGAAGAGCAGGATGATGACCGAGGAGATCATCGAGCGCATGCGAGAAGATATCGCGCTCGAACCTATCAGCGTGGACGTGGTCGACCCCAAAACAGGCAGGCCAACCACGGTGACCATCGCATTCACGATCTCCTATGAGGGCAAGAATGATCCTGGCAAGGTGCTCCAGGTAGGCAACGTCCTGACATCACTGTTCTTGGAGGAGAATTCCCAGGTCCGTGAACGGCAGGTCACCGAGGTCTCCAACTTTCTCCAGGACGAGGTCGCAAAGGTCAAAGGGGACCTGGAGCGGTTGGACGGAGCCATTGCCCAATTCAAACAGTTGCATATGAACAATCTCCCTGAGCTAGTCCAGGTCAATATGCAGAGCATCAACGACACCGAACGGAATATTGATCTGCTGAACAACCAGCTGACCCAGCTCAGGGAGAAGGAGGGGTACCTTCTTACGCAATTGTCTAACACCCCGCAGGATCTCATGCAGACAGACCGGCAGCGGCTCAGCGAGCTGAACGTGAGGCTCGTGAACCTTAAGCACCAGTTTTCGGATGCACATCCTGATGTTATCAAAACCAGGTCCGAGATAGCCGAGCTGGAGAAGAGGGTCGATGCATCAACCAGCAAGGGAAATCCCCGGCCTGACAATCCGGCCTATATCAATCTTGCCGCGCAGCTTGCGAGCACCCGGTCTGAGATGGCCTCCGTGAATGCACAGATCGAGAGCCTCAGGAACAGGCTCAACGACTACAAGCGCCGCATTGAGCTTTCCCCGCAGGTGGAGGCGGAATACAACGCCCTGCTTATGGAGCGGAACAGCACACAGCTGAAATATGACGATCTCATGAGGAAATACATGGAGTCTAAAGTTTCCCAAGGCCTAGAGAAGGAGCAGAAAGGCGAACGGTTCACCATCATTGACCCGGCGCGTATGCCTGAGAAGCCCTACAAGCCAAACCGCCTCGCAATCATGCTCATCGGTCTGGTTCTAGGGATCGGTGCCGGGATAGGAACAGCCTCGTTCAAGGAGTATGTCGACTCCTCGGTACGCAACACCTCCATGCTGACCGAATACACATCGTTCCCTGTCCTTGCGAACATCCCGACCATCGTCTTGGAAAGTGATGTTGCAAAGAAGAGGGATCTCATGACCCGGATCGTCATCGGGCTGCTGGCCTCCCTGGTGTTTGGCGTCCTCATGTTCCATTTCTTTATCATGGATCTCGACATGGTGTGGGTGAAGCTGGTCAGATGGATGGGCATATAGCCATGGGAAAAGGAGAGAGGTAACTGCTCATGAAGATTATAAAGGCACTTGACAAAGTCAGACGTTTCCGTCAGGCATCCATCGCATCGGATGGAGAGACACCTGTCATGAAGGTATATGGGAATGCGCCTGTATATTCGGAATCGAGGCGGGTTGACCCCGATATGGATACCATGGAGAAAAACAGGTGCGTGTGCATGCGCCACGATTCCCCTTACCTGGGGGCTTACAAGGTTTTGAGGACCCAGATCCAAAAGGCTACCGTGAACCATAACTGGAAGAGTCTCATGGTTACAAGTGCACTGCCTGGCGAGGGCAAGACCCTGACATCCATAAACCTGGCCCTCACATTTGCCCGAGCCTTCGACCTCACCGTTCTTCTCGTCGACTGCGATCTACATCGCCAGGATGTCCATAAATTCATGGGCATCGAGAGCAATAACGGACTGATTGACTATCTTGCCGACGGCGTCCCCATCAAGGACCTCATCATATGGCCCGGCATTGACAAGATGACTTTAATCTCGGGCGGGAGAGCGATCAAGGAGACCACCGAGTTCCTGACCTCGCCCCGCATGAAGACCCTGGTGGAAGAGGTGAAGGGCCGCTACCAGGACAGGTATGTCATCTTCGATACCCCCGCGGTACTCACCGGCGCAGATGCCATTGCCTTCGCATCCATGGTGGATTGCATCATCATGGTGGTGGAGGCGAACCGGACCCCCATGAAAGACGTTAATAGGGCGTTGGAGCTGCTCCCGAAAGAGAAATTCCTCGGATTCGTCCTGAACCGGGACAATACCAGAATAGACAATCTCTAGCATCCCGAGGATGGGGGTCTCGACAGAGAACCTTTGACAGTAAAGCGAAGAAGGGCAGTGCCGTACAAGGCGCTGCTTTTTTACTCAAGGATCTGCATCCGGGCTCACCAGACGTTGGCATATTCGAGATATTTTCACGGGGAGGATAGAGAGACTATGCGGTCGTGGCATTTGGGAAATCGGAAGTGCTGTGTGCATGCGTGATGGCAATGAAACCGTAATTTCATATCATGGCGAGCTGCAGAATGGCTTGTGTCGAGCTTTTCCGGATGGAATAAGTTTCCTGTGACTCGAAATAGCCTAGGTGAGCGGGTACCTTCTGCTGGAGATGCTTTGGCGTTGTAAGCAGAGACATGGTCAGAGTAGAAGCCTCCCCGTGGATGACACTCTGCTTGCGGGAACATGTGAAGACGCCGTCTTCAATGGTAAGGCGCAAGTGCTTGGCCGTCTTGTAACGGTTCACGACCGCCCCGAGCTTCTTGGCGATCTCCGCTTTCCTAAAGGGCTTCCTGGTGCGGCGCGAGCCTGAGACTGAAGCTTTGACTCTTTCTGATGGTTGAACTTCGGCCTAATCCCGGTGTCGCAAGTTCGATCCTTGCCGGGGGCATTCGAGACGGCCCTTGTGCGGCCGGACCTTTCTCCCCGCCACTTGCCTTGGCCGACTTCCGTCTTTATTGTTTCCCCAGAAAGGACCGCTCCCCTTGCCAAGGAAAGAACGGAGGATTATCCTCATCTGCCAGTGCCTGGTCAACCCCTACTGCAGGGTGCACATCCTGGGGCAGAACTTCCCGCTCTCCCGCGAAGTGACCGACTACCTCCTGCAGAGGAACGTGGGCATCATCCAGTACCCTTGCCCGGAGACCACGGCCATGGGGCTCATGCGGAACCCCCAGGGCCGCCAGCAGTACGACAGCGTCTTCTTCCGCACCCACTGCAAGGAGCTGCTCAAGATTCCCATGCTCATGGTGCGGGAGTTCCTCAAGAACCGCTACCGGCTCTGCTGCTTCATTGGGCTGGAGAACAGCCCCACCTGCGGCATCCACTGGGGAAAGCACAAGGTGAACCGGTACGGCACCGAGTCTCCCATGCCTGCGGAAGAACCAGGGGGCAAGGACCCGGCGCTTAGGGGCATCATGGCGGAGATCCTCGAGGAGGAGCTGTCCAGGGAGGGTATCACGGTCCCCTTCCTCGAACTGCCTGCGCTGTCGCCCCCTGATTCAGACAAGAGGAGGCGGTTCTGGCAGGATGTGGAGGCGGCGGTCTCTCCTGTTCCCTGAGGACAACCTGCCTCCCTCGGGCTCACGAAAGCCTGACGCCTTGTCCGGTCACGGCGAGGAACCCTTCTTGCTCGAGGCAGGAGAGGACCGTTTCCAGCCTATTCCTCTCGATCCCCACGAGGGCGGCAAGCTCCTTCTTCGTCATCGGTCCCCGCTCCAGGAGGGCCTTGATGACCCTGCCGCGCGCCTGGCGGTTCGAGCCCTCGAAGGGCGCCTGCCTGGTGTAGTGTGCGCTCCTGCGGTTGGGGTTGTGCGCATGTTTTCTCAGCATGGCGCCGTAATCCATGAGGGCATAGTACCAATCCCTGGGGTTTTCCCTGTCCAGGGTCTTCTCCACGAGGGGCAGGATCTCGCGGTCGCGCACATCCGTACGGTCCGGGAAGAAATGGTGGATGAACGCCCGACGGATATTGGTCTCGATGAACGCGACCGGGATCCCGTATGCAAAGGCGCAGACAGCACCCGAGGTTGACGGCCCTATACCGGGGAGCGTCTCCAGGGTTTGCCTGTCCGCTGGGATCACCCCGCCATGCCTGGACACCACGACCCCGGCCGTCCTCCACACATTGAGCGCCCTGCGGTTGTACCCAAGCCCTCTCCACCTGACGAGCACCTCTTTCAGGTCAGCCCCCGCCAGGGCCTCGATGCTGGGAAACGCATCCACGAACGACTGGAAGCACCCCTGCACCCGTTCAACCTGCGTCTGCTGGAGCATGAACTCGGATACGAGGACCCTGTAAGGCGTCACCTCCGTACGCCAGGGCAAATCCCTGCGATGACGTTCATAATGATCGAAAACCTTCTCAAGAAAAGCTGTATACATGAATGCCCGCAATGCCGGTATGCCCTGCGCGTTGGCCTCCCTCTGGCTTATATTCCTCGAACGCACCGAACAAAGGGTGTGCGTGCGTACGCCGAACACCTGTTCTCGGCGGCAACCTTCTTGCGCAGCTCGCCCGGTCGGAAACCATGGTATACGGGATCAGCCGGACAGACAAGCATGGTTCAACTCGCCAAGAGGGGCGGGAGGGGATGTTGGCCAGCGGCGCCAGAGAAGAAAAGAGGGACCGGCGATGAGGCGCCGGTCCCTGTCCTGTTTCACCTGGGAGCTGCTCCCGCTTGGGAATGGAGAACCTCTCGACCGTGTCCGTACCGTCGGGATTTCACCGGGCCCTCTCGCCCTGTCTCTCCCTCGAGGAGAGCGTGTCTTCGTTGAGATAGTTGTCGAGACCGTTGGCGAGGGTACCAGCCATGGTCGAGTTCCCACAGCCCGCGGTATTGTCGGCAGTAACGCCGGCTGCCCCCGTAGGCTGTCGGAACGTCTCACCCCGACGGCCGGTTTCCTTTCCTGGAATCGGGAGGATGGCCTCTATTCGCCCCCGTCAATTCTTGGGCATGTACTTGATAGGGATAGTACCGCTCCAGATTCTCGATCCACCATCCGCACCCGATGTCAAGGTCAGGGTGGTCCCGTCAATGCCCGGACCTATGTTCGAGATCGTCGACTGTAACGAAAGGGTGTTGGCGTCTGCAACCGCGCAGTCCCATGCAGCTTGTACGCAGTACGTCGTCGGGAGAGTGATCCCGAAGGTGTTCTGACAGACAGCATAAAAGTTATCGGAGATATCTGCAGGCCAGGTCGCGGTATCGCTGTGATGAGACTGTGCCGCCGTCATCGCCGCCCCCAGGGCGTCGGCCAACTCTGAAACCTTGGTCTTCTTGGTATACTGGTCGTATACCGTTATGCCAATGGTTGCAAGGATGCCGATAATGGCAACGACGATCATCACCTCTATGAGGGTAAAGCCTCTGGTTGTTTTCATATGCGCATTCTCGGGCAATCCCTTTATCTAACAGTATCTAACAAGAAAGGGGGTGTGCCTGGGCACACCCCCTGGATCCATCGACTACTGTCTCGGCCGATACCTCTGGGGCAGAGTTCCGCTCCAGGTACGAGTGCCGCCGTCAGCGCCGGAGGTCAAGATCAGGGTTGTGCCGTCCACGTTCGTACCGATATTGGCCAGCGTCGCCTGAAGGACCAACTCGGTTGCCGTGGCTGAAGTGCATGTCCAGTTCGCCTGCGCACAGTACGTGGTGGGGAGCGTCACGCCGAAGGTGTTCTGGCAGACCGTGTAGAAGTTGTTGGTGATGTCGGCGGGCCAGCTCGCAGTGTCACTGTGGTGAGCCTGCGCCGCGGTCATGGCTGCTCCCAGGGAATTGGACACCTCTGAAACCTTCGACTTCTTGGTGTAGTCGCTGTATGCCGGGATGGCAATGGCGGCCAGGATACCGATGATCGCAACGACGATCATCAACTCGATGAGCGTGAAACCCTTCTTGGACTGTAACATAGCCTCATTCCTCCTTTTGTGTGGAATTGCTTAAGGTATGATTAAGCCGCACCGATTGGGCGTCGTATCCATCCTCCCATCCTGACTGGAAAACATGCACATCAACCAATATATACGGCAGGGACAATAATAACTTGAGAAAAATTTTTTACAAGATACATTTTGGTAACCCACGAGACCCGAGGCATGGGTCATCCCATGAAGAGTGCGGACACTTTTCACCCGGGCCCCCGTGACGGCGGGAAGCAGGGGCCAGATGCATCCACATCCAGAGGGGCAAGGAGGGGTGCATCGATGCGAGGGACGTCTTTCATCATAACGATGTGTGCCATGGTGCCTTTCCCCCTCTCGAGAGCGGTCTCGGCAAAGAGGACGGCAGCCCTGGAGAAAGGAGCGCTTGAAACCTTCCCTCTCTTCCATGCGAGGCTTCGGGTGAGGACGAGCCCTGTAAGCGGCACAGGACCGCTCCTTGTTCACCGTATCCCACGTCGCCTTCCCACGCAGTGAGGGGCAACCCTCTCCTGGTTGGAGGTGTTCGAGCAGAGAGCGAACCTACGGAAAAAGGGCCTTCGCCCGAACGGGATCGGCTTTTCTCACATCGCACTGGCCGCTGGTGACCTGTTTGCTCGTCTCTCCCGAGAGACGGCCGAGAGACCTACGCGGGCAACGGGTACAGGGCCTTGGGAAAAGCCCGGCGGCTCCTCGGAAAAACCCGTACTTAGGTGCGGACACGGGCGCATTCCCAAGGCCGTGAAGCGGGCATGCTCGTGGAGACGAGGTCAGTGGTCCTCGTGATCGTCCAGGGTCTCGGCGTAGAGGATCCTCTGGCAGGACGGGCACGTGATGAGCTTGTCTCCGCGCACGAGCTCGTTGAAGAGCTGCGGCTGGATGTGCATATGGCACCCGCGGCACACGCCGTCCACACACGCCACCACGGCCAGGCCCTTCTTGCTGTTCTTGATCCGGTCGTATCTCGACAGGAGCGAGGGATCCACCCCTTCGCGAAGAGCCTTGTCTTTCCCCCGGTAGTCCGCGAGCACGGCCTCGAGCTCCCTGATCTGTTGCTCAACCTTGGCCTTTCGCTCCTCAAGGACGGCGCGGTCCGCGTTGAAGGACTCCCTGATGCGCTCCCGTTCCATGCTTTTCTTCTCGATGCGCTCCATGATGGACAGGATCTGTTCCTCGAGATCCGCCTTGCGCTTTTTCGCGAGATCGATTTCCCGCTGGAGGGCGAGAAACTCCTTGTTGGTCTTTATCCTCTTTATTCTCGCATCGGCGGCGTCCAGGATCGCCTGGTTTTCCTTGAGCTCCGCCTCCAGCGGCTCTTTGCGCTGCTCGTAGGATGCGATCTCCTCGTCGATGGCATCAAGGGATCGCTTGCGGGCCTGTATGATGCTCTCGATCTCTTCGATGTTTTTGGGAAGCTCTCTCAACCCCTCTTCAGCCTTGAAGATTTCCAGCTCCACCTGCTGAAGGGCTATCAGATCTTCGAGTAAGTTTTTCAATGTGCCTCTCCTCGATTCGTTTTCTCGTAGGCGGTGAAGACGTCCCTGCCCTTGTGGACGATCACCCGTATGCCGCACAGTTCTGCGCCCAGCCTCCCTGCGAGGCTGTCGAGGACGATCTCCTCTGTCGCGAAATGGCCGAGGTCGACGACGTTCATCCCTGCCTCTACGGCCTCGAGGGCTGCGTGGTAGCGTACATCCCCCGTGACATAGGTGTCGCATCCGAGCGAGCGGGCCTGGCGCCACAGCTCCATCCCGCTCCCGGGGCATGCACCCACGGTCTCAACGAGCCTTCCCGCGTCGCACAAGCGCGCAGCCCGGAAGGGGAGGCCCTCCACCCATAAAGACAGCGGCGTCTTCGTTCCCGCCTTCCCAACCCTCAGGAACCCTTGACCTGAGGCATCCTTCAAGCCGAGCGCCTCCGCGAGCATATCGGCCGTGCCTCCCGGGGCCTTGTCGAGGTTCGTGTGCATGCACACGAGCCCGAGCTTTTGCCTCAAGAGGAGCTCTATCTTCCTGGACACGGTCTCGGCCAGGTCGATCCTCCCCAGGGGGGTCATGATCAGGGGATGGTGGGTTACCACCAGCTCACACCCGTTGGTCGACGCCATGCCGAGGGCTTCGAGGGTTGGATCAAGCGCCACGAGTATCGAGCGCACCTCCATGGTGGGGTCGCCCACCTGCAGCCCGATGTTGTCCCACGCTTCTGCAGCGTCGAACGGCGCTATCGAGTTCAACACCGCCAGGACGTCCGAGAGTCTCATGGGCGATGTAAAAAGGGGTGCTCTCGAAGAGCACCCCTCATGGACCTTCCGGTCAGTCTGCTCGTAGCAACACAGTCTTTGATCGCCGCCTTGCTCACCCTTGTTCCTTTGGCCCATTGATGGGCCCACCTGGGATCGAACCAGGGACCTACCGGTTATGAGCCGGTGGCTCTACCAATTGAGCTATGGGCCCTCTGTCAAGAGGTTCTTAGTCTAAACGAAAAAAAGGTGTCAAGGCTTATTTGCCCTCGGTTTTCTCGATGATATCCACGATATCGATGCTCGTATCGAGGGATTTGAGGCTCGCATCTATCCTCTTCATCTCGTCGAGGAGCCTTGCCTTTTCCTGTTCGTCCTTTTCGCGCGAGGCCTGCTTCTCCATCACGGCCTTCTGCGCAGTGAGGTATTCCTTCTCCCTCGCGGGCAGCGACAGCAGTCTCGGGACCTCTGTCTGGGAGCCGGAAGAGGTCTCCCTGAGGAACGCCAACACCTCTGGAGACTCGGAGCGGGTGAGGCCGTGCTGCATGTCGGTGTTCATGAATGCGACCTGGTCGTAGTAGAAGGTGAACACGGTCTTGATCATGGTGGAACGTTTCGCAAGGAGTTTCGACAGGTACCCCTTGAAATCCGAGAACCTCTTCTCGATCTTCTCCTCCGCCTTTGACCTGGCGGTGGAATCCGACGCCGTGAAGTAGTCCTTCGCCGCCTCGGCAAAGAAGTCGTAGTAGCAGTGGAGGGCCAGCATCACGATCGTGTCCCCGACGATGTTGCCGTTGGTCGTGCAGGAACTCGTGGACATCGCCCCGCCCCGCGCTATGATCTCGGCGGGCGCCTTCACCATCCAGTCCGTTCCGAAGAGCCCGGGGATGTTGGTGACCGCCTCGTACCGATGGCCGTTCTTCCTGATTTTCTCCACGAGGGCCGCGTCACGGTAGATGAGCCCCAGGGCCTTGAGGTTCGGGATGAGCGCCGCGCAGATGAACCCGTATTCGTTGTCCTCATAGAAACTGAACACCAGGTAGGAAGGCGAGGTGATCGTGAGGAAGTCCGGCGGGAAGTTCACCAGGATCTCCTCGCCGTCTATCTCCCTTATGGTGGTGGGGGTCTTCTTGAGGATCTGTGCGAAATCCTTGAACATGTCCGTGGCTATCACGTTCTCGACGATCCTGGTGAAGATCTTCTTGAACCGCTCCGCCGCCTTGCCGAACTCGTAGGGATTGTAGTCGAACAGCGGCTGCTTCAGGGCGATACCGGTCCTGAAGAGGGTCCCTGTGGGGCTGAAGTTCCTCGAGCACAAGACGCTGATCTGGTCCTGCCTCGAAAGGATCCTCTTGTCCCATCCCTTTGCCGGGGCGGATTCGAGAAAGCCGATCGCGTAGTTCTTCTCGTGTATCTTGTCGAGCCACATCTGCATGCGGTCGGCCTTCTTGGCCGTGTCGCCCACGCAGGAAAGGAGCACGTGGGCGCCGAGATCGTTTGCGGTATCCAGCACCCGGTCCATGATGGCCTCGGCCGAGAGCTCGCCCAGGCGCACGTTGGCGTGCCTGATGACCGAGAGCACCTCCTGCTTGTCCCGAGAGAGGATCTTGATCGCAGGAAGCCCCTCGGGCGAGTCGACCAGTTCTTGCCTATCAAAAGGGATGACGTGCCGGCGTTGCGGCTCCTCGTCGAGCGTTTGCTCCACGTACCTGGTTCTAAGCTCGAACTTCCCGTCAGACTTGACCCGGTAAATGGGACTCCCCTTCTTGTCATACCCCTCGAGTATCTTTGCCTTCTCAGACCTCATGACTCCCGCCATGAGCTGCTGCACCGTCGGTATGTCAGCGGTGAACGCCCCGAAAACGACATCGATCCAGACGTCCTTGTCAGTGAGTTCCTTGGTCTTGGCCCTCGCCAGGATATCCTCGTTGTTTTCCATGGACGCGTAGATAGCCTGAAGGCCCATCCTCCCGTTGGCACCCCTGATGGCGACCCTGATCACCGGAACCCTGTCCCTGATATCCATATCTTCCTCCGAAGAATGTGTGGTGTGGTGTGCCCGACGAGTGCGAACACAACTAGATATACCAAAACGCAGGCCGCGTGGCAAGGAGGCCTCCCTGCCTCTCCAGGGGCCTTTCCCCTTTCGTGTCTTTCCTGCTATACGAACTTCATGCTCTCCGTGGACATCGCGATCGTCGGTGCCGGTGTGGTCGGTCTCGCTGTGGCGGGCGCCGTTGCCGGGTCATCGAGGGCCGTGGTGGTCTTGGAGCAGGAGGCGGGCCCGGGACGTCACACGAGCTCGCGCAACTCCGAGGTCATCCATGCCGGGATCTACTACCCCACGGGCAGTCTCAAGGCCAGCCTCTGCGTGCGGGGGGCCCGCATGCTCTATGACTTCTGCGTACGCCACGGGATCGCCCACAAGAAAACAGGCAAGGTCATCGTGGCCGCGAGCCATGCCGAGGAACCCGGCCTCGAGGCCCTCCTGCAGAGAGGCATGGAAAACGGCGTGGAGGGTCTCGCCCTGATCACCCAGGCCGAGCTCGGCCGGATCGAGCCGAACGTGAGGGGGACATGCGCCCTCTCATCGCCCCACACCGGCATACTCGACACCCATGGCCTCCTGAGGCGCCTGGAGGCCATGGCCGCCGACAGCGGGTGCACCATCCTGTACAGGACCCGGCTGTGCGCCGTCACCCCTGTCAAAGACGGTTTTGTGTGCAGGGTCGAGGGGCCGGACGGCCAGGAATACTCTTTCGCCTCCCGTGTGGTCGTGAACGCGGCCGGCCTGTGGGCGGACCACGTGGCCCTTCTTGCGGGCATCGACTGCGACAGCGCAGGATACCGGATACACAAGGTCAAGGGGCAGTATTTCCGCGTCCGCAGGTCCAAGCAGGCGCTCGTCCACGGCCTCGTCTACCCGAGCCCTGAGACGGATCTCGTGGGGCTCGGCATCCACGCCACCAAGGACCTCTCAGGGGCCCTCAGGCTCGGTCCTGATGCGAGCTACGTCGATACCATCGACTACGATGTGGACAGCGGCGCCGCCGGGGTATTCCTCGATCGGGCGCGAACGATCCTGCCGTTCCTCGAAGAAGGGGACCTCCACCCGGACACGGCGGGTATACGGCCGAAACTCCAGGCCGAAGGCGGGCCGTTTCGCGACTTCGAAATCCGGCACGAGGCCGACCGCGGACTGCCCGGCATGATCACGCTCGCGGGAATAGAGTCCCCGGGGCTCACGAGCTGTCTCTCCATCGCCGAACTCGTGAAGGGGATGGTCGAGGATTCAGGGCTCCTCTAGTCGGCGACGTGGACTGTGCGGCCCTCGAGCAGGGTCCGGACCACCTTGCCGGTGAATTGCCAGCCGAGAAAGGGTGAATTCTTCGACTTGGAGAGGACCCTGTCCTCGGTGAGGGTCCAGACTGCCTTAGGGTCGAACAGGACGAGGTCGGCCCTCGCCCCCTCGAAGAGCACCCCGCCCTCGATACCCAGGATTCTCGCGGGGTTCGTCGTGACGCACGCAAGCAGCCTCATGAAGGGAATGTCGTGTTCGAGGTGTATCTTCATGATCGCCGGCAGCAGGGTCTGGAACCCTATCACCCCGAACGGCGCAAGGTCGAAATCAAGGGCCTTCTCGTCCGCGGCATGCGGTGCATGGTCCGTTGCGATGCAGTCCACGGTCCCGTTCCTGATCCCCTCTATGAGGGCGAGCCTGTCTTTCTCCGTCCTCAGCGGCGGGTTCACCTTGAAGACCGTGTCATAGGCGGAAAGCGCCTCCTCGGTGAGCAGCAGATGGTGAGGCGTCACGTCGCAGGTCATTCCCAAGGAAGTCTCCTTGCACGCCCCGATCGCGGCCAGGGCCCCGCCGGTCGACACATGGGTGATGTGGACCGGGGTCTTCGCGTACCTGGCTACCGCGAGATCACGGCACACCATCGCCTCCTCCGCGGCGGCAGGGATCCCTGGAAGGCCGAGGCGGGCCGAAAGGGGCCCCTCGTTCATCACCCCCTTGCCTGCCAGGGACTTGTCCTCGGAGTGGAGTATGACCGGCAGGCCGAAGGTGGAGGCGTACTCCAGGGCACGTCGCAAGACCGACGCGTCTTCGACCGGCCTCCCGTCGTCCGAGACGGCGACGATACCCGAGCGCTTCATGAGCCCCATTTCCGCCAGGCGCCTTCCCTCGAGGCCCATCGTGATGGCACCCGCTGGGAGCACCCTCGCGAGCCCGACCGCACGCGCCCTGTCTATGATGGAGCGGGTCACCGTGGGGTTGTCGTTGACCGGGTCGGTGTTCGCCATGCACACGACCGTGGTTATCCCACCTGCAGCCGCGGCCGCGCTCCCTGATGCGATGTCCTCCTTGTACTCCTGCCCGGGTTCCCTGAGGTGGGCATGCATGTCTATGAGCCCGGGCAGGACCCACAGGCCGGTCGCATCTATCGTTTCGCCCCCGCCCCCCTTCGCCTTGCCAGGCGGGAAGATCCCCTCTATCCTGCCGCCGGCGATCACGATATCCGCCAGGGCGTCCCGCCCGCTCGCCGGGTCTATCAACCTCCCACCCTTAACGATCATCTGCCGATCCTCCGAGGCACAGGTACAAGAGGGCCATCCGAACCGCCACCCCGTTCTCCACCTGGTTGAGGATGATCGAGCGGCTCCCGTCCGCCGCTTCGTGCGTGATCTCCACGCCGCGGTTGACGGGCCCCGGGTGCATGATCACGGCCCCGGGCTTCATCATGTCGACGCGGCGCCTGTCAAGCCCGTAAAAGTGGGCATATTCGCGCTCGTCGGGGAAGCACTGTTCGTCCATGCGCTCCTTTTGCACCCTGAGCATCATGAGAACGTCCGCGTCCTTCACCACGGGGTCGAACTCGTGCCACACCTCCACCCCCCACGTGGATATATCCTGGGGGAGCAGGGTCTTCGGGGCGACGACGCTCACCCTCGCGCCCACCTTCTTCAGCGCGTACACGTTGGAGCGGGCCACACGCGAGTGGGCTATGTCCCCGACCATGGCCACGTGAAGCCCTGCGAGCCTCCCGAAGCGTTCCCGCATGGAGCAGAGATCGAGGAGCGCCTGTGTCGGGTGCTCGTGCGCACCGTCGCCTGCGTTGATGACCGAGCAGGAAAGCTCTCTCGCGAGCCTGGCCGGCAGCCCCGCATAGGGATACCTGATGACTATGCAATCAGGGATCATGGCCATCACGTTCATGGCCGCATCCATGATGGTCTCCCCCTTGAGAAAGGAAGAACCCGATACGGACAGGGCGACCGTGTCCGCGCTGAGCCTTTTGGCCGCCAGTTCGAAGGAAAGCCGCGTGCGGGTGGACGGCTCGTAGAACAGCAAGACCACGGTCTTCCCCCTGAGCGTGGGGACCTTCTTGATCTCCCTCCGGTTGATCTCCTTGAAGGTGGCGCTCACGTCCAAGACGGTGAGGATTTCTTCCGCGCTCAGCTCCGCTATGGACACCAGATCCTTGCGGGACCATTCCATCACTTCACCCCGCCCATGATCAAGCCGGATATCGCCCCCCGGTCGTCCACCTCGATCTTGATGGTACGGTCTTCCGGCAGGTCCACCTTCATGCCCGTGATGTCGGGCTGGATGGGCAGTTCCCTCCCGCCCCTGTCGAACAGCACGACCAGGTAGATCCGCCTTGGCCTTCCGAGATCCATGATGTGGTCTATGGCGGCCCGCGCCGATCGCCCGGTCTGGATCACGTCATCCACGAGGACGATGTCCTGGGATGAGACGTCGAAGGGGATGTCGGTGGCCTTCACCTCGTAGATCCTGCGCCGCGTGATATCGTCGCGGTACAGCGTGATGTCGAGCACGCCGAGGGGAACCCTGATGTTTGTGCGTTCCTCGAGCAGTTCCACGAGCCTGCCGGCCAGGATCTCCCCGCCCTTCCTGATCGCCACGAAGGCGATAGGCGCGCCGCTGCTCACCATGGGCGAGAGTTCTTCCGCGATCCTCTCGACAAGGCCCTGTATGATCGCAGGGTCTGTAGGCGCCTGTTTCATGAGAACCCTCTGCTAGTGGATGAGTCTCCCTACACGCCAGTATCTGACCCAAGGTCTCTCGGAGGTCCACGAGAAGTATATGATCAGGGCCTTGCCCTTGATGTTCTCGATGGGCACCTGGCCCCAGAACCTGCTGTCGTAGCTCTGGTCCCTGTTGTCGCCCATGACGAACACGTGGCCAGGGCTGACCTTTACCGGGCCGAAGAAGTCCCTCACCCTGCCCGGGCCCTGGGTCAGGGAGAATGGGTCCGTGTACTTCTCCTGCGGGATCTCGTATCTCTTTCCGTTGACGTACACCTTCTTGTCGCGGACCTCGATGACGTCACCGGGCAGGCCGATGACCCTCTTGACGAAATCCATGGAGTGGTTCACGGGGAACGTGAAAATGACGATGTCGTTCCTTTTGGGTATACGGTCTGCACCCCAGATCTTCTTGGTGGTGAAGGGCACCGTGATACCATAGTTGAACTTTGTCGCCAGGATGTGATCCCCCTTGAGGAGCGTGTCTTCCATGGAAGAGGATGGGATCCTGTACGCCTGCAGGACAAAGGCGCGAATGACCATGGCGATCACGAAGGCTACGATGAGCGCTTCCACCCAGTCCTTGAGGACATTCTTCGTCCTGTCCGGTCTCAATCGATCCCCCCTCTCTGGGTCATGTTCCGAAGGGTCGCACTACCGCGTATATCCATCCGCCGCACCTTGCCCTGTTTAACAGAATCGGGCGGTTTGCAAAAGACGTTTTTCGCTCCACAGATCCAACCATCAGCCCTGACTTCCCCCCGTAGGCGCGTTCCTGCAGGGTCGCCCGAGGTACTCGTGCAGGAACGCCTCGAGGGAGCATTGCCATAGGGGCATGAGCCTGCCTGTTTCCTGCGAGAACTTCACGGTGGAAAGCGCCGAGTATGCGGGCCTCCTGGCCTTCCTGGCGATCGCGGAGGTGGGAACCGGGACCACCGGTGTCGCTATGGCCGCGTACGCCAACGCCCTGGATGCCAGCTCGTACCAGGTTGTCACCCCCCTGTTGCACACGTGGTAGATCCCCTGCGCCCCCTTTTCCATCAGCAAGCACAGGGCCCTCGCCAGGTCGGCGGCAAACGTGGGGCTGCCGTACTGGTCGTTCACCACCTCGAGGCGGTCTCTCCCACGGGCTGCATCGATGATCTTGGACACGAAGTTGGGCCCGTTGGCGCCGATGAGCCACTGTGTCCTGACGATGAGGCTGCCCCCGTGAACGTGCCTGACCGCTTCCTCGCCGGCGAGCTTGCTCGCTCCGTATACGTTCAGGGGGTTCGGGAGATCGTCTTCCCTGTAAGGAGTGTCCTTGGTCCCGTCGAACACGTAATCGGTGCTCATGTGCAGCAAGCGCGCCCCATGCCTCCTGCAGGAACGGGCGATCGTCTCAGGCCCCCTCGCGTTCAGGAGGAAGGCGGCCTCCTCGTCGTCCTCCGCCCCGTCGACGTTCGTGTAAGCCGCACAGTTGACCACCCAGTGCGGCCTGAAAGACCTTATCGCGGCGTCCACCCGGTCTTCCCTGGTGATGTCGAGCGGGTCCTCATTGTCGGCCACGTCCGTGGCCCAGACCTCGTGGCCGAGGGACTCGAGCGCCCCGACCACCTCGCTTCCGAGCATTCCCGCCGCTCCCGTGACCAGGAACCTCATAGGCGCTCCCTGCTCCCGTACATCCTCTCGTAGTACTGGCGGTAATCGCCTGATATGATCCTTTCCCACCACCGCCTGTTCTCGAGATACCAGGCGATGGTGCTGTCGAGCCCCTCTTCGAACCCGATCTCCGGTTCCCACCCGAGCTCCCGCGAGATCTTCGAGTGGTCCATGGCATACCTGAAATCATGGCCGGGGCGGTCCTTCACGAACCTGATGAGCGTCTCGGGCTTGCCTAGGCGGCGACATATGGCCCGCACGATCTCTATGTTCTCCCTCTCGGAGTCACCCCCCAGATTGTAGACCTCACCCGTGCGGCCACGTTCCGCAACCACCACGATGCCCCTGCAGTGGTCCTCCACGTGGATCCAGTCCCTCACGTTCCTGCCGTCGCCATACACCGGCAGATCCTTGTCGTTGAGGGCGTTGACGACCATGAGAGGGATGAGCTTCTCGGGGAACTGGTACGGGCCGTAATTGTTGGAACACCTTGTGATCACCGCATCCATGCCGTGCGTATGTACGTACGCCTTCACGAGGAGGTCCGCCGCGGCCTTGGTCGCGGAGTAGGGGCTGTTGGGGGCCAGGGGAAGCCCCTCGTGAAAACTCCCGCCGGCCCCCAGGCTGCCGTAGACCTCGTCCGTGGACACCTGCAGGAACCTCCCCGTGCCGTGTCTGAGTGCGGCATCGAGCAGGACCTGGACACCCAGGACGTTGGTCTTCACGAAGACCCCTGCGCCCTCTATGCTTCTGTCCACGTGGCTCTCGGCCGCGAGGTTCAAGACGAGGTCGAACTTGTTGCGACTGAACAGTTCCTCGATGAACCTCTCGTCCGAGATGTCACCCCTGGCGAAGGAATACCGCGAACCGTAGGCCTGTTCCAGTCCTTCGGTGTTCTCGAGGTTTCCCGCGTACGTCAGGAGATCCACGTTCACCACGTGCCAGTCTGGCCTGTTTCGGAGGATGTACCGTACGAGGTTGGAGCCGATAAAGCCGCACCCGCCTGTTATGAGGACCCGTTGCATCGAGGCACCCCTCTGGGCTCAATATGTCACGCTCACCAAATACAGACCTTGGGGGGGAGCGGTAGGGCCGGCGAGAGACCGATCCCTTCCCTCAAGGATCCTTTCCACGCCCGAGGAATCGAGCCTTCCCCGGCCTACGAGAATGAGCGTGCCTGCGATGTTCCTTACCATATGGCGCAGGAAACCTCCACCCTGCACCCAGAGATACACCAGGGATCCCCTCGACTCCACTCTCGAGGAGACGACCGTCCGCACGTGGGACTTCACGCAAGACCCCGCGCCCATGAACGAGCTGAAATCATGCTCTCCGCACAGGATCCCGGCGGCGCGGCCCATCGCTTCCACGTCAAGGGGGGCGCCGAGGTGGTGGGTGTATCGCCTGAGAAACGGGTTCTTCTGCGGTGCGGTGTCGATGACGTAGACGTACGACTTGAGCTTCGCCGAGTACCTGGCGTGGAAGTCGGACGCCGCCTCTTCGGCGGACAGGACGGTCACGTCATGGGCCAGCATCGAGTTGATTCCCCTGAGGAACCCGGCGACCGGGATGGAGGAGACGGTCTTGAAGTTCACCACCTGTCCCAGTGCATGCACGCCCGCATCCGTTCTGCCCGCCGCGTGCACCCTGACCCGTTCCCCCAGGATCGTGGCGAGGGCGTCCTCCAACACCCCCTGCACCGTCCTCCCCGAGGCCTGCGTCTGCCAACCGAGGAAGTCCGTGCCGTCATATGCGATTACGCATTTGATATTTCTCATGTACCCCCTCTTGCCTGCCGAAAAGGGTAGTGTATACCACGACGCGGGGGAGCTCCCATATGGGCATCTTCAGGTGGCTGAACAACGAAAGACAGATTCCTTCCATGAGTGCCTCGTGTTCCATCGGCAAAACGTCGCTTCTCGTGTCAATCTGTGAAGCTACCGACGACGCGCTGGTCTGTACCTTTCCCTCGTGCCGTATCGAGTCCAGCCTCATGGACCTGATCTCCATGCCTGCCACCATACGCATCGATTCCACATCCATCGAGGGGACCCTGTCCTACTACACCATAGAGGATTCCACCTGCAGGGTGGGGATTTCGGTGGACAAGCGGCACCGCTCCGCCTGGCGCAGGATCTGCGCGGAGAAGATAGCCGAGCACTGTCTTTCTTCAACCAGGCACGCGCACGCGTGAGGCGGGATCCCCTGTCGTGGTGCCGGCCGGGACGTCGGGCCACGCGACATCCTCGGGCCTGACCCTTCCCAGCGCCACGAACGTGAAACCCTTCTGCTCGTCGAAGATCTCCCGGGCAAGGCTCGCCACGTCGTCGAGCGAGACGTTCTCGATCTTCTCGAGCGCCTCTTCCACGGTGACCTCACGACCGTAATAGATCTCGTTCTTCGCCATGGACGACATCCTGTTCACCGAGCTCTCCCTGGCGAGGAGCAGGTTTCCCTTTATCTGGGCCTTGATGTCCTCGATGCGTATATCGTCGATCTTCCCGCCGGCGAGCCTGTCGAGCTGTTCTCGTATGACGTCCAGGGTTTCGTTCACGTGATCGGGCGTGCATGCCGCGTAAACGGCGAGCACCCCGCAGTCACGATAGGCGTTGAGGTAGGAATAAATGGAATAGACGAGTCCGCGCTTTTCACGAACCTCCTGGAAGAGCATCGAGCTCATGGAGGCGCCGAGTATGGTATTCAGGACGATGAAGACCCATCGCTTCTCGTCGCTCATCGCAGACCCTCTCGTGCCGAGGGTGAAGTGCACCTGTTCGATGTCGCGGTAGACGACCTTTTTCAACCCGGCAGGCGCGCATGAGGCGTCCCTGTCGTGCCTGCCGTGCCTGGGTGGGATGTTCTCGAAGAGGGGCGAGGCCATGGAAACGAGGTTGTCGTGATCGATGCTCCCGGCGCCCGCTATGATAATGGAGCCTGGAGCGTAGGCCGCCTCCATGAAGTTCAAGACGCTCGACCGGTTGAAGGAGCTGACGTGCTCGGTTGTCCCCAGTATGGACGTGCCGAGAGGCGTGCCGTGGAAAAAGGTCTCGGCGAACAGGTCCGTGATGTAGTCATCCGGGGTGTCCTCGGTCATGCGGATCTCCTGGAGAACGACCTTCTTTTCCTTCTCGAGTTCCTCTTGGCTCACCTCCGAGTTCAGGAAGAGGTCGAAGAGGATGTCGCACGCCTTGGAGATGTGTTCGTCGAGGACCTTCGTGTAGTAGACGGTATATTCCTTGGCCGTCTGCGCGTTGAGGTGCCCGCCGAGCGCGTCGATCTCCTTGGCTATCTGGATGGCGCTTCGCCTTTTCGTTCCCTTGAAGAGCATGTGCTCGGTGAAATGGGCGATACCGGTGCCATCCGGCGGGTCGTTTCGGGATCCTGCGTTCACCCAGACCCCGAGGGAAACCGAACGCACACCTTCCAGCCGTTCGGAAAGAATCCGAACCCCATTGGGGAGAACTGTGGAGTTACGCATACGGGAGGGTTATCGCTTGGTCTCGCTGAGCGCGTCCTTGCGGCTGAGACGGATCTTGCCGGTCTTGCTGTCAATGCCGATGACCTTCACGATGATCTCGTCTCCCTCCTTCACGACATCCCTCACGTTCTTGACCCTCTCGTTGGACAGCTGGGAGATGTGAACGAGCCCGGATTCTCCGGAAGGGAAGTCCACGAACGCGCCGAAGTCCATGATCTTGACGACCTTCCCGCTGTAGACTCGGCCCACCTCGAGCTCCTTGGTGAGCATCTGGATCATGTCCACGGCCATCTTCGCATGGTCTTCGTCAGGGGAGAAGATATCCACCCTGCCCGAGTCGTCGATCTCGATCTTGGTGTCCGTCCGCGAGGTGATGTCCTTGATCACCTTTCCGCCCGGGCCGATCACGTCCCGGATCTTCTCGGGATTGATGTACAGGGTGAAGATCCGGGGGGCATACGGGGATATGGAGGGCCTCGGCGCACTTATGGCCTCGTTCATCTTCTCGAGGATGAAGAGCCTCCCCTCCCTCGCCTTGTTGAGCGCCCGCCTGAGGACATCCTCGGGGATTCCCGAGATCTTGATGTCCATCTGGAGGGCGGTGATGCCGTCTTTCGTCCCCGCGACCTTGAAGTCCATGTCGCCCAAGTGATCCTCGTCGCCCAAGATATCGGAGAGGATCATGTACTCGTCGTCTTCTTTGAGGAGCCCCATGGCGATGCCCGCAACCGCCTTCTTCACGGGTATGCCCGCATCCATCAGGGAGAGCGAGCCTCCGCAGACCGTGGCCATGGAAGACGAGCCGTTCGATTCGAGGATCTCCGAGACGAGGCGGATGGTGTATGGGAAGGTGCCTTCCTCGGGGAGGACCTTGCTCAGGGCCCTTTCCGCGAGATTGCCATGGCCTATCTCTCGCCTGCTCGGCCCCCTGAGCATCCTCACCTCGCCCACCGAAAACGGCGGGAACGAGTAGTGGAGCATGAATGACTTGCTCGTCTCCCCGAGCAAGGTCTCGACGCGCTGTTCATCCCTCGGGGTGCCCAGCGTCGTGGTTGCGAGCGCCTGGGTTTCGCCCCTGGTGAAGAGCGCGGACCCGTGGGTCCTGGGGAGGATGCCCACCTTGCATTCTATGGGCCGGATATCGTCGAACGCCCTTCCATCCACCCTTGTCTTGGATTGCTTCATCAACGACCTGATGGTCTTTTTCTCTATCTCCTCGAAGGCGGCCTTGACGAACCCCTGCCTCTCCTCGGTGTCGTCGGAGAAGGTCTTCATCACCTCCAAAAAGAGCTGGTCGATGAGGGCGTTCCTGGCCTGCTTGGTATGCGCCCCCTTGAAGATCTGCTCGATCCGGCCGGAGGCCATCTCCTGGATCTGATGGAGCAGGGCGTCGTTGCGGACCGGCTCGTGTACCCTCATCTTCTCCTTGCCGAAGGACCTCCCGAGCTCTTCGATCGCCTCCACGACGTCGTTGATGCGCTTGTGGGCGAAGCTGATCGCCTCGATCACGGTATCCTCGGAGACCTCGCTGGCCTCGCCCTCCACCATGACAATGGCATCCTTTGTGCCCACGACCAGGAGATCCAGCTTGCTGTTCTCGAGGGCCGCCACAGAGGGGTCGATGACGATCCTGCCGTCAATGAGCCCCACCCGGGCGGCTCCGACAGGACCCATGAAGGGGATGCTGGATATGGTCAGCGCCGCAGATGCGCCGTTGACCGCCATGACGTCCGGGGTCCAGTCGGGGTCCGCCGACAGCACCATGGCGATGATCTGTATCTCGTTTCGGAAGGTGTGGGGGAACAGGGGCCTGATGGGCCTGTCGATGCAACGGGCCGTGAGGATCTCCTGCGTCCCGGGCCGGCCGTCACGCTTTATGAACCCGCCCTTGATCCTTCCCGCCGCGTAGCTCATCTCCTGATAATC
Organism: Deltaproteobacteria bacterium; assembly: GCA_029552245.1. Lineage (GTDB taxonomy): Bacteria > Desulfobacterota > Desulfomonilia > UBA1062 > UBA1062 > MWEI01. The sequence goes on along the minus strand of JAKPDW010000038.1, from coordinate 74,419 downwards.
CACGACGAGGGGGAGGAAATCCACGCCCTTGCGTTCCTCCTTGGCGACGGTCGCGGTAACGAGGACCACCGTGTCTCCCTGGTGGACAAGCACCGCCCCGTCTGCCTGCCTGGCAACGGTCCCCACCTCGAAGATCAACGGCGTATCGGTTCCTTTAGCCTGTATTTTCATGTCGTTTGTATGCCTTCTCCGTACGTTATTTTCTGAGGTTCAGGGTCTGTACGAGGTCTCTGTATCGCTTGATGTCGTGATCGCGCAGATAGTTGAGCAGACGCCTCCTCTGGCCGACGAGCATGAGCAGCCCCCTCCTCGAGTGATGGTCCTTCTTGTGCGTCTTGAAGTGCTCGGTGAGGTCGTTTATCCTCTTCGTGAGGATGGCCACCTGTACGTCTGGTGAGCCGGTGTCCTTGTCATGCCGCTTGAATTGATCGATGATCCGCTTTTTCTCTTCTGCCTGCAATGCCACTTCTCGGTTCCTCCTGCGTTAGGTGCGATCTTGGTCCGCCGAACACGGGACATTCCTGCATGCGTGTATCCGTGAACAAGGTGGAGACATTACCACACCTTCGTTTCTGCTGTAAATAGTCAATAAACCTTGAAGCCTCTCTCTATGTACCCCCAGATTCCGCCTTCCCTCCGGATCCTGGCAATGCAGAGGAGGCTTCCCTCGGAGTCCGTGAGCGCCGCCAGCCCCCCCTGGGCGACCTCGATGTCGTCTTTCACCCAGGAGATCTGGATGGGCATGCCGTCCCGTATACCCATTGCGCCGACCTTCGTCACCCTGGCCTTGGGGATGTTCAAAGCCTCTCCAAGGGGTATCACCGCCTTGTCGCCCAGGGCGACGAGGGCGTCGATGGCGTGGGCATCGTCCAGGGAGAACCCCTCGCTCTTCGTGCGCTTGAGACGCCTGAGATAGCCTCCAACGCCCAAGTGAGTCCCCAGATCCCTCGCAATGGACCTGATGTAGGTCCCGCGGGAGCACACCACGCGAACCTCCACCCAATCATCGCCGCACCCGAGGATCTCTGTCTCGAACAGGTGGACTTCCTTCGGCCTGGGGCTTACCTCCTTGTTCGCCCGCTTCAGCTTGTACATCGGCTTCCCCAGGTGTTTCTGTGCGCAATAAACGGGCGGCACCTGCCTGATCGTCCCCCTGTTGGCGTCGAACCAAGCCCGTATGCCGCCGGGGTCGACCCTCACCCCCTCGAAGCTGGCGGTAACCTGGCCGGTTATGTCATCGGTGTCGGTGAATCGTTCGAACCCGATGAGGGCGATGTATTCCTTGGGATGATCCTGGAGAAACGGGAGGAGTTTCGTCCCCTGCCCCACGCCGATGCACAAGAGCCCTGTGGCAAAGGGGTCGAGAGACCCGAAGTGACCCGCTTTCTTCACCCCCAGCGCAGCCATGACCCTGTCCACCGCCTTCCTGGAGGTGATCCCGGCGGGCTTGTCTATGAGCACTATGCCGTCCGAACCCACTTGACACCTTCCTCGATCATCTCCACTACCACAGCCTCGGGGGTTCCGCTGAGGGTACACCCAGCGGCGAGCCCATGGCCTCCCCCGCCGAAAGCGGCCGCCGTGTTGAGGGCCGCATCCTTCACCCTGCTCCTCAGAGAGGCCTTGATCGTTCCGCGGGAGACTTCCTTGAGAAAGATCACGAGATCCACCCCGTCCAGGGAGGCCATCTCCTCCACGATCCCGGATGTGTCCTCGGCCCTGGCCCCGAAACGCGTGATCTCCTCGTGGGTGACGTAGCTCGCGAGCACCCGGTCCCTGATGACCAGCCGATTGACCGCGGCACACAAGAGCTTGTAGAAGGCAAGGGCCCTCGTCTTCTTGATCCGGTACGCCACCGCATGGGGGTCCGCGCCCTTGGAAACCAGGTCATGGGCGATGCCGAAGACCTCCTTCGTGGTGTTCGCGTGCATGAACCCCCCCGTATCCCCGAAGAGGCCCATGTACAGGTTCGTCGCGATAGCCGGCGTTATGTCCGTTTCGAGGGTGCACAAGAGTTCGTAGACCATCTCCGCCGAGGACGACCGTGTCGGATCGATCCAGCGGAAAGCACCGAAGAGACCCTCTCCCCTGTGGTGGTCTATGACGATCACCTCTCCACGGGGGTTCACGCCCCCGAGCAAGACGGGGTCTGAAAGATCCACGACGATGGAAACCGCGGGGTTGGTTCCGTCTGCCCGTATGGGCGCCTCGGTAAAATCCAGCGATCGGGGAACAGGGTCCGGGTACACGATGTCGACGGCCTTTCCCATGGCTTGGAGGGCGAGCCCCAAGGCCCGGGTGGACCCAACGGCGTCCTCGTCCGGCTGCACGTGAGTGAGGATCTCGAACGAGTCGCGTTCTCTGAGGATGCGCGCGATCTTGGACTTCATCTCCATTCCAGGCGCCGATTCATTCCTTTCCGTCGTCTTGGTGCGATGCCAAGGAATCGAGAATCTCGTCGATCCTCGCCCCGTGATCGAACGACTCGTCGTAAGCGAAGCTCAGGGAGGGGACGGCCTTCATGTGGAGTTCCCTCCCCAGTTCCCTGCGGAGGTACCCGGCGGCACTCGCGAGACCCTCGAGAACGGATCCCTTCCTCTCTCTGTCCATAACGCAGAAGTAGATGCGAGCCGCCTTCAGGTCGACGCTCACGTCCGCCCCGGTTATGGTCACCCCCTCCAGCCGCGGGTCCTTGACCTTTTTCTGGATGAGTTCTGCAATGGTCCGTCCCACCAGGTCGCCCACCCTGGCCTGGCGCAGCCTCACGACCTTCATAGGTGGATGATCTCCCGCTTCACGTCTACCATCTCGGCCTCGTATGCATCCTCCATGTCGAGGATGACCCTGTCCATGACCGAGCTCGCGAATCCCGCGTCGTTCGTGACGAGGGCCAACCCCAGGACAGCCGACTGCCACTTGTCGTTGTCGTCCACCTCGGAGACGGAGAGGTTCAGCTTGGCGAACCTGTCCTTCATGGACTTGATCACCCTGCGCTTCTCCTTGAGGGAATGCGCACCCGGTATCCTGAGACGAACTTCCAGCGCCGCGATCACCACGAGCTTGTCGTCTCCACCTTCTCCATGGTGAAGGCCTCGATGACATCCCCCACCTTTATGTCGTTGTACCCGCCGAGCCCGATACCGCACTCGTAGCCCATCTGGACCTCGCGGACGTCATCCTTGAACCGCCTGAGCGAATCCACCTTCCCCTCGTGGACGATGACGTTGTCCCTGAGGAGCCTGACGCTCGACGTCCGTTGGATGGTGCCTTCAGTGACCATGCACCCGGCGACGACCCCCACCTTGGGTATCTTGAATATCTCCCTCACCTCCGCGCGGCCGAGGACCACCTCCCTGTAGACGGGCTCCAGCATACCCCTGAGCGCCTGCTTGATGTCCTCGATGAGGTCGTAGATGACGGTGTAAAGCTTGATCTCGACCTTGTGCTTCTTCGCCAGGTCCCTGGCCTTGGTCTCCGGCCTCACGTTGAACCCGACGATGATCGCCGACGACGTGGAGGCGAGGAGCACGTCGTTCTCGGTGATACCCCCGACCGCCGAGTGGATCACATTGATCCTGATGTCGTGGCCCGAGGTGTCGATGCCCTTCACCGAGCTCACGATCGCCTCGACGGTGCCGTGTACGTCCCCCTTGACGATGAGGTTGAGATCCTTGATCTTCCCTTCCTGCACCTGCGAGTAGAGATCCTCCAGGGTGACCTGGGGCTTCTGCTCGGGCGCCTGGAGCCTCGATACCATCTCCTTGTTCTGGAGATACTCGACGATCTCCTTGGCCTTCTTCTCGCTCGGCACCACGAACATGGTATCGCCTGCGGAAGGCGGTTCCATCAACCCGATGATTTCCACGGGCGCCGCGGGCTGAGCCTCCTCGATGGGGTTCCCCCTGAAGTCGTACATGGCCCTGGCCTTGCCCCACTTGGTGCCGATGATGAAGATGTCGCCCTTCTTGAGCACCCCCTGCTGGATGAGGAGGGTGCACATCGGGCCTCGGTTCTTGTCGAGCTTCGATTCGAGCACGACGCCGCGGGCGGGGCCACCTTTCCTGGCCTTTATGTCCATCATGTCCGCCTGCAGGAGTATCATCTCGAGGAGGTCCTCGATGCCCTCGTGCTTCTTGGCTGAAACATCCACGAAGATGGTATCCCCGCCCCACTCCTCCGGGACGAGGCCGAGCTCGGAGAGCTGCTCCCGGACCCGAGTGGGATTGGCGTTCGGCTTGTCGATCTTGTTCACCGCGACCAGTATGGGGATTTTGGCCGCCCTCGCGTGGTTTATGGCCTCCCTCGTTTGGTCCATCACCCCGTCATCGGCCGCGACCACCAGGACAACGAAGTCCGTCACCTGGGCGCCCCTCGAACGCATCGAGGTGAACGCCTCGTGCCCCGGGGTGTCTATGAACGTAATGAGCCTGCCCTTGCAATGCGCCTGGTAGGCGCCGATGTGCTGGGTGATACCGCCGAATTCGGTATCAATGACGTTCTCCGATCGGATGGCATCGAGAAGCGAGGTCTTCCCGTGGTCGACGTGCCCCATGACGGTGACGACGGGCGGCCTGGCCGCATAGGCCTCTTCTTCGTAGACGGGTTCCGCGAAGAATTCCTCGTGGATCTCGTCTTTGGCTTCTTCTACCTCGAAGCCCAGCTCGGACGCCGCCAGGATGGCCTCCTCGGAGGATATGTACTGGTTCTGGCTCGCCATTACCCCCATGCCCATGAGGGTCTTGATCACCTCCGACACCTTCAGGCCCATCTCCTTGGCGAGGTTCGCAACCGTGATGGTGTCACCTATGCGAAGCTTCTTCTTCCTCGCCGGTTGAGCTGGCCCAACCCCGCGCTTGTCCTTCTTCTTCTTCAGGCGTTTTCCCGCAGGACCCCTCCCTGCACCGTAGAGGTCCACCTGGGTGTAAACCTCCATGACGGCCGGCTCGTCCGCCTTTTCCGGCTCGACAGCCGCCGGCACGGCGGCCTTTGCAGGCAGGATCTCCTCCTCGACCCCCACTTCCTCATCGAGGAGCTCAACCACCTTGAGAGGCCTCTTCCCCTTTTTCTTTTCTTTTTTCTTTATCTCTTTCGGGGCTTCCTTCTTCTCGAGCTCCTCGGGCGACAGTCCGAGGGGTGGGACGATGACGGGCGCTTCCTTCTTCTTCGCCTTTGCCGCCTCCTTCTCTGCAGCAGTCTCCTGGACCATCTCGGGGGGCGCCTCGGTCTCAGCCCGCACCTCCTCGGGCGCGGCCTGAGAGGCCGGGGCCTCGACGATACCGGGCAGCTCCACCTCCGCCGTCAAAACGGCTTCCTCCTTTGCCGGAGGAGGCGCTGTATCCACTCCGGCAGCCAGGGGCCTCTCCTTTTGAGGGGCCTCCCGCTTGCGCGCGGGCTTCTTCGCTTCCGGGGCCTTCTCCGGGGCCTCGCGGGCTTCCGGGGTTTCCGGCGTGGCCGCTTCTTGCTCGGCCGGGGATGCCTGTTGCGCTGCGACCTGTTCAGGGGGCTGCGCGGCCTTCACCCTGCGCCGGATCACGGTCGTGCTCACGCGCTTCTCTTCGTACACCTCCTGGACCTGCGGTTCTTCTTTCTTTTGGGTCTCCCTCTCTATCCTCTTCTTGATCCGCTCCACGTCATGGACATCGAGCACGCTCATGGGGTTGTCGGCCGATATGGCGAGGTCCTTGGCAATACGCAGGAGGTCCTTGGACTCCAGGGAAAGCTCTTTGGCCAGTTCAAAAACCCTCATCTTCTTCGTCGTCATGATCGCCCCCCGGAACACAAACGCTCGTACAGTCGAACTGTCCTGATCAACGCCTTGAATCCCGGCGCCTTGTCGTCAATAACCACCATAGGCCGATCCCCCAGGATGTCTTTCGGGATCGTGTACACCGGGGCCGTGGGGCCTGGCTCACGATCAGGCGGCGCCAGGTCCACGTCTCCAGGGGCTGCCCCGGCGACGATGACGGCCCCGGCGACCCTGGACGATCCCTCTCCCTCGGTATGCCTCCCCGCGTGCCCACACCCGCGGAGCATCTCCCTGAGGGAGCCGGCAAGCTCGTCCAGGACACGGTGAAAGAGCCATTGCGCGGCTTGGCTCGAGGAGATGGCGCCCCTGGCTCGCTTGTTTCGCGGCGCTGCCATGAAGCACTCCCTGGATGGACAGAGATAGAAACCCCTCCCTGGCATCGTTTGCCGTTCGTCGAACACGACCCCTGACGGGCCTCGGGTCACGAACCTGATGAGCTCGCTTTTCGAAGACACCTTGTAGCACCCCACACACTGTCTGATGGGTCCGGATCTACGCCTCACCTGCCCCCACCGCGCTCGCACGTTCGATGATCTTTTTCGCAAGGGCCTCGTCGATCCCCTCGAACTCTATCAGATCCTCTTCCTTCGCCTTCGCGAGATCGTCCAAGGTCTTATACCCTGCATCCATGAGGACCTCCACCACGCTGTGATCGATCTCGCCGTCGGCCAGGCGCTCTATGGATTTCTTGTCCTCGGAAGAGACCACCACTTCAGACCCTTCCGACCGCACGTCGATCTTCCAGCCCGTCAGCTTGGCAACGAGCCGCACGTTCTGCCCCTTCCTGCCGATGGCGAGGCTGAGCTGGTCCTCCGCCACCACCACGTCCATGCTCTTGCCTGCCTTGTCCACGATGACCTTCTGGGCGCGTGCCGGGGCCAACGCGTTGCACACGAAGTGGACCGGATCCTCGGCCCACACGACGATATCCTGCCGCTCCCCCTTGAGCTCCTGGATCACGTTCTGGACCCTGGCCCCCCTCACTCCCACACAGGTGCCCACCGGGTCAACCTTGGGGTCGTGCGAACGGACCGCGATCTTGGCCCTCACGCCCGGCTCGCGCGCGATGGCCACGATTTCCACAACACCCTCGGCCACCTCGGGGACCTCCATCTCGTACAGTTTGTGGAGGAACCTGGGATGTGTCCTCGAAAGCTTGATCAGGTGTTGCGATTTGGGGGACTTGGTCACATCCAGGACCAAGGCCTGTACGCGGTCTCCCCTGCGGAGCACCTCGCCAGGGATCTGCTCTTTTTCCTCCAGGACGGCCTCGGCCTTGCCCAGGCTCACGATCGCATCCCTCCTGTCGAACCGATGGACGAACCCGGAGACGATCTCGCCCTTGTAGCCGATGAACTCGTTGTAGATGGCGTCCCTCTCAACCTCCTTGACCTTTTGCACGATCACCTGCTTGGCGCTCTGTGCCGCTATCCTCCCGAGCTTGGAGGCATCGAGCTTCTCCCCGAGCTCGTCCCCGATTTGGCACGATGGATCGAGCTCCCTGGCCTTCTTGAGGGGGATCTCGAAATTCGGATCGAAGTCGTCCTGGTCGGTGACGACCTTGAACTGGAAGACTTCGACCTCGTCCAGCTCCGAGTTGTAGTGGGCCTCGATGTTGTCGTAATCCCCGAATACCTTCTTGGCAGCGTTCTGTACCGCCTCTTCCACAACTCTTACGAGGTCTTCTCTGCGAAGCCCCTTCTCTTTGACGATGAGCTCGATGACTTTCGATAGGTTCAGAACCATACCCACTCCCTAGAAATCAAGATTGGCCTTGAGTATCTCGTCAAGCCCCAAGGAGGTTTCCACTCCGTCGACCACCAATGCGACCCGATCCCCATCGAGGCCCTTGATGGTACCCCTCACCGTGCTTCCCGAAACGGTCTGCACCCTGACCTTTCTTCCTGAGAAATGATCGTACTCCCAAGGGGCCTTGATCCTCCTGGTAAGACCCGGCGAAGACACCTCGAGCCTGTAGGAGGAGGATATCGGGTCGCTGGCGTCGAGGACCATGCCGATTCTCCTGGTGACAGACACGCAGTCGTCCATGGACACCCCGCCCGGGCGGTCTATGACGATCCGGAGCGTCTTGCCTGCATACTCGAGCTCGATGAGCTCGAAGCCCATCATGGCCAACTCCGGCTTCACCAAGTCGGTGAGCATCGCGATCATTTCTCTTTCCGACATGTTTTACGAAACAAAAAAGTGGGCAATTGCCCACTTCTCCGCCTCCTTCTCCTCACGTTTTACGTGCCTTGTGACACGCTGGAGCGGGCAACGGGATTCGAACCCGCGACATTCAGCTTGGGAAGCTGACACTCTACCAACTGAGCTATGCCCGCACTGAATCCATGTAATAGATCACGTTTTCTCGTCTTGTCAAGGCGCTCTTCTGTGCGGGGAAGGAACAGGCCCTGTCTCGGTCAAAAGGAAAAGGGCCGGTTCTCCGCGGTCTTCATCACGGTACCCGGGGGCGCACCGTGGGCAGGGTCCGGATCGATCAGGGCGGTCCGTCACGCCGTGCGTACGCGTTGAATGCCTTTCGTGTTCGAGCACCTCATCCGTGCCCCTCCTGCGCGATGGATCAGGGCAAGAGACGCTCCTCGACGTGAAGACGCACGCCATTGATCGTTTCCGGCGTTTCCCGTCTTCCGGGCGATCGCGTCGAGAAGGCGGGCGCGCCAGGGGTTCAACTCGTCATGATCTTCACGAGAACGGATCTCTTTCGGGGGCCGTCGAATTCCGCCAGGTAGATAGCCTGCCACTGGCCCAAGACGGGCGCTCCGCCCTCGATGATGAGGGCGACGCTCGAACCGACAAGGGTCGCCTTGATGTGGGCATCGGCGTTTCCCTCTGCGTGACGGTAATGGTCGCCCTGGGGAACGAGTCTTTCCAGACAGCGCAGGATATCGTCCTTCACGCTTGGATCAGCGTTTTCGTTGATGGTGATGCCGCAGGTGGTGTGCGGCACGTAGACGAATGCCATACCAGAGGTGATGTTCTCGTTGCGGAGTATCCCCTTGACCTGGGCCGTGATGTCAACGAGCTGCGTGCGCGCCGACGTCTTGAGTTCGAGTCGCTTGATCATGGCCTTTCCCTCCAGCATAAGAGACGGCGATCACACGACAGGGTCATGCAACGGCCATCCCTGCCTGCGGTCGCACCATGGATCTTCAGGAGTGCACCCTCTCATGGTCGCCTTCTGCACCTCTTGCGCGTTTGAAGAAAACCCTTTTGAAATTATCGGAAGTTACACGTGCAACGTCTTGGGCCGAGACGCCCTTGATCCTGGCGATCTCCTCAACCGCGTGCCTTACGAAAGAAGGCTCGTTCCTCTTTCCTCTCATGGGTACCGGGGCAAGGTATGGGGCGTCCGTCTCCACGAGCAAGGCCTCCAAGGGTATGTCACGCACGACATCCTTGAGCTTGTCGGCGTTATGATAGGTGACGACGCCTGGGATCGACACGAGGAAACCGTTTTCCACCACCTTCCTGGCAAGCTCGACGTCACCGGAGAAGCAGTGGAAAACCCCGCCGGCATCCCATCCTTCAGACTCGTCGAGCACCGCCACGGTCTCGTCGTGTGCGTCGCGATCATGGATGACGAGCAGAAGGCCGAGCCTTTTCGCGAGGACGATGTGGGCCTTGAAGATCTCTTCCTGTTCGTTTCTGGTCTGGGGTGAGCGATAGAGATCGAACCCCGTCTCCCCTACGGCGAGGGTCCTGGGAGTGCAGAGACCCTCGAGCCGGTACACGTCATCCGGCCCAAAACGCGATGCCATCTGAGGATGAATACCCACGGAGGCATAGACGAGCTCGTTCGACGAAGCCATGGCTACCGCCACCTTGCTGTCTTTCGGGTCTATCCCTACGGTGAGCATTGCCGTAAGACCGGCGCTCACCGCCCGTCCAAGGACCTCGTCGAGATCCTTCCTGAACTCCCTGAAATGAATGTGATTGTGAGAATCTACCATCGTGCGACGCCGAACGATGCAAGGACCGACCTGTTCATGGCCTCGTTTCCGCCAACCACATCCCCCTTGTACAGGTCAAACCGGCTTCCGTCAACGCGGGTAACGACGCCGCCTGCCTCCGAGAGGATCACGGCTCCGGCCGCTACATCCCATGGCTTGAGCCCCTCCTCCCACAAGGCGTCGAGCCTTCCGCTTGCGACCAGGCAGAAGTCAAGCGCCGCTGATCCGAGCCTCCTGATCCCGCGGACCCCGGGAACCAGCTTGACCAGACGTTCGAGTGGCCCGGTGTGACCGCCCTGGAGCACGGGAAGACCCACCGCCACGATCGCCTCCTTGAGGAAGGCGGTGTTCGACACCCGTATCTTCTCTCCGTTCGCGAAGGCCCCGCACCCTGATTGCGCCCAGAAGATCTCTCCAGTGACAGGAAGGGCGCATACCCCGAGGTGTGGCTTCCCGTCGATCGCAAGGGCGATCGACGTACCATAGAAGGGTATCCCGCGCACGAAATTGTTGGTCCCGTCGAGGGGATCGACGAACCACGTGTGGCTTTGACCCACTCCCCTTGACGTGTCCTCTTCTGCCACGATCCCGTGCCCGGGATATCTGCGGGCAATGCTCTCGACGATGAACTCCTCCAGCTTCCTGTCGATGCTCGTGACCACCTCCGTGGGCGACTTCATGGAGACCTCGACGCCTTCCATGTCCCGTGCGCCGTGGAGTGCCATCAGGGCGGCCTTCTGTGCGAGATCGACAGCGAAAGCCAGCATGTCTTCCTTGCGTGACATGACCGTTTGTGTCATCATGGAATAGATGAAAAACGTTTACAAGATCAAAAGGGCGCTCGTCGTCCCCATGGCGATCGCCCTCGTCATTTCCCTTCCCGTTTTCCTCGATGTCTTTCGCAGGGGTTACGAAACGAGGTACGTGGTCATGGCCTCGCTCCTCGTCATCCTCTTCTACCTGTTCACGGTGAACAACATGATCAAGCGGGTCGTACTCGATGAAACGGGCATATCCCTACGGGGGCTCTTCGGGACGGCGAAAGCGCCCTTTGACGAGATCAAGAGGGTGGACGGCATACGTTTTGGCTCGCGTCAGTTCATAGCTCTCACCGCCCGGAAAAACCTCCTGATACCTAACAACTTCGAGAGGTTTTCCTCCCTCGTTGAGGAGATCGAGTCTCGCGTACCCAAAGAGACGATCGCAGATGGGTTCTTGCACCTCAAGGAACACATCGTGAATCGAAAAAGCGACATAACCATGGCCTGGATCGTCGTCCTGCTCCTCGTTTTGTGTAACGTTCTCCTGTTCTTCCCGCATGGGAGAATGTTCTCATTTGATTAACGTCCTGCGCATCCTGATCGCCGGCACCTTTCATGCATCATGAACCAGCTTCTGTGGCCCCTAAAGACCATTTCCGTGACACATGGCTTATAAGTCATTGATTTCTTTCCATTTTTGTTTCACGTGAAACTGGTTATTCACCTTTTGCTCCTCTTGTGTTAGTGGTCCGGTTGTGCAGGGCAAGATCATCTGTATCTCGAATCAGAAGGGGGGAGTGGGAAAGACCACCACTGCCATCAATCTCGGGGCGTCCCTGGCCGTTCTCGGGAGGAGGGTCCTCATCGTGGATCTGGATCCACAGGCGAACGCCACCACGGGTCTTGGGATCGATCCTTCATCCTGTGATCGTCACATCTATCACGTGATGATCGGCGATTGCTCGCTCGAGGATATCCTGACCGGCACAAAGGTCACCGGCCTCTTCCTGGCCCCCAGCCATACCGACCTCGTGGGGACGGATGTAGAGCTCATGGACGCAAACGAGCGGGAACGCATCTTGTTGCATGCCTTCTCTTCGATGTCTTCCCTCTTCGATTACGTCCTCATAGACTGTCCTCCTTCCTTGGGGCTCCTGACGCTCAACGGTCTTGCCGCGGCCCACTCGCTCCTCATCCCGGTTCAATGCGAATACTACGCGCTCGAGGGCCTCAAGAGCCTTCTCAACACGTTCCATCTCGTCAAGAAGCGTCTCAATCATGCGCTCTGTATCGAGGGCTTCCTCTTGACCATGTTCGACTCGCGAACTCGACTCAGCCACGAGATATCCTCGAATCTCCGTGAACACTTCTCTTCCCAGGTATTCGACACCGTGATCCCACGGAATACAAGATTGTGCGAGGCCCCGAGTCACGGTCTCCCCATTTGCCTGTACGATATCACGTCGAAGGGTGCGCAGCACTACCTGATGCTCGCAAGGGAAATCATGAACAGGGAGGTTTCCCATGAAGACAAGACCTCGTCTCGGTAAGGGGATAGACGCCCTCATCCCTGCGGATACCAGGGCAACGTCCATAGCGGACGTTATAGAGCTTCCCTTGGGAGACATTCGCCCCAATCCCATTCAACCGCGGAAGAACATGGTTGGTGAGAAGTTGAACGAGCTCGCCCAGTCCATCAAGATGCACGGTCTCATTTCCCCTATCCTGGTAAGACGGGTGAACAACCGCTACGAGATCATCGCGGGCGAGCGCAGGTATCACGCTTGCCGCATCGCCGGGCTCGAGAAGGTACCTGCCATAGTCAAGGACGTGTCCGACGATACATCGTTCAAGCTCTCCCTCATAGAGAACCTCCAGCGTGAGGACCTGAATCCCATGGAAGAGGCGGAAGCGTACGCGACCCTCAGGGAACAGTTCGGCTTGACACACCAGGAAATCGCCGACTCGGTCATGAAGGATAGGTCCACCATAAGCAATTCTCTCAGGCTCCTGGGCCTTCCCGAGGACATGAAGAAGTCCCTGAGGGATGGGTCCCTCACCCCTGGTCATGCGAGGGCCATCCTCATGATGGAAAGCGAGGAGGACCGGCTCAACCTCTATCGCCAGATCATATCGAAAGGCATGAGCGTCAGGGAGGCAGAGAGGAGGGCCCAACTCAAAAAGACCGCCCCCAGGCGCAAGGCCTCCGACCCTTATCTCGACGGCATCTCTGCTCACCTTACCGACATCCTCTCCACCCGGGTCATCTGTTCCTGGACGAGAAAGCACGGCAGGATCACCATAGAGGTCTCTTCCAAAGAGGAACTGGAACGGATCGTATCCTTTCTGTCGCGTTCCAGCGAACCGATGCTCTCGTGAGGTCACCTACATGGTTATGAACACCTTCTCTACATGTCGACAGGACCGCTTCCCCCGACACGATCCGCTCCTTGTTTCCGACATGCCTCCACAGTATGGATGAACAGTATGTTCGGTGGGTTGGGAGAGTTGTGTACATATCGACACGTTCTTTCTATTCTATGGAAGGTTTCATCAGGAGGATAAAAGATGAAATGGACATGCTCGAAGGACATAGTTCAGGAAATGCTTTCCAAGACCCAAGGGTTTACCGAGCGCAAGACCACGCTTTCCATACTCGGTCATGTCCTCCTCGTGGCAGGTGAAGAAACCCTGAAGATCAGGGCCACGGATCTTCACACATCGATAGAGGTACACTCTCCATGCCTCGTGGAAAGGCCGGGAAGGTGCGCCATTAATGCGAAGGGGTTCCTGGATGTGGTAAGGGAACTCCCTTCCGGGGACATGGTATTCGAAACCGACGACGATGGGTCAAGGGCGCACCTGGTTCTCGAGAACAAGAAGATCATTCTCAACATCATGGATCCCGACGAGTTCCCCAGCATCGATCTCAACGTACCCTCCTCCGGCACGCACATCCCCGTGGAGGCCATGAAACATCTCATCGAGAAAACCATGTTCTCGATACCCCATACGGCTGAGACCGATACCAAGTACTCTCTCGGCGGCGCCCTCCTGATCACCAGGCCGGAGAACAAAGGACGTACCGCCGTCGAGATGGTCACGACGGACACCAGGAGGCTCTCTCTCTCCCGCTACGTGATGGACGGGAAGATCTCCATGGGCGAAGGGATCATCGTGCCGAGGAAAGGTCTCCAGGAGATCAAGAAGCTCTTCGACGAGAAAGAGCAAGGGGCCGGCGTGGTGATCACCCCGACCTCCCTCTACTATGTTTCTGAAACGACGAGCGCCACGGTGAGGCTGTTCGAGGGCACCTTCCCCGAGTACAGAAACGTTGTGGACCTGTCCACCTACCCGAACACGGTACGCATGAACGCCCAGGAACTCCTCGGCGTCCTCAGGGTGTGCGCGGTGATGGTCTCGGATCTCATGAACTGCGTGAGGTTCTCGTTCAAGAAGGACAAGACCATCGTCTACGCGAACAACCCCGAGCAGGGGGAGGTGGACACCGTCATCTCTTCGGAACTGGATGGAGACGAGGTGGACATTTCCTTCAATCCGAGATATTTTATCGACTGCCTCGCGTTCATCGAGCAGGACGCTTTGCTGCACCTGAGGGGAAGCCAGGGACCTTGCCTCGTCATGGATGCCGATCATGACGACTGCAAGTGGATCATCATGCCCATGAGATACTGATCCCGAGCCGCCACCAGGCTCGTAGGGGTCATCAAGGAAAGGATATGCAGGAATATACAGCAGACGATATCAAGGTTCTTGACGGGTTCGAGGCGGTCAGGCTGCGACCCGCGATGTACATAGGGTCGACCTCCAGCCAGGGGTTGCATCACCTCGTCTTCGAGGTGGTTGATAACAGCGTCGACGAGGCCATAGCCGGATACTGTGATTACATCAAGGTCATCATCCACATGGACGAGAGTATCACGGTCATGGACAACGGGCGCGGTGTGCCGGTCGACATCCACAAGGAGACGGGGAGGCCCGCCGCCGAGGTCGTACTGACCACGCTGCATGCAGGCGGCAAGTTCGATAACTCTATCTACAAGGTATCCGGAGGACTCCACGGCGTCGGCGTTTCTGTGGTGAACGCCCTGTCTGAAAGCCTGGAGGTGCATATATTCAGGGACGGTTACCGCTACAACCAGAAGTACGAACGCGGCGTGCCCGTCACCGACCTCGTCCGCCTGGAGGCGACGGAGAAGAGAGGGACGACTGTTCACTTCAAGCCCGACCCTGACATCTTCGAGACCACAAGCTTCGAGTACGACATCCTTGCCAACCGCCTCAGGGAGCTTTCCTTCCTCAACAAGGGTCTCAAGATAGAGCTCGAGGACGAGAGGACGGACACCGTCGACACCTTTTTCTACAAGGAGGGGCTCAAAGACTTCATTGCGTACCTGAACGCCAAGAAGAAGCCCATCCACCAACCCATCCACTTCAAGAGGAACAAGGGGGACGTCGTTCTCGAGTGTGTTCTCCAATACAACACGTCCTACACGGAAAGCCTCTTTTCCTTTGCAAACAACATCAACACGCACGACGGCGGCACCCATGTGATCGGCTTCAGGAAGGCCCTCACGAGGTGCATCAATGCGTATGCGAGGGACAGGGGTTTTCTCAAGAACACCAAGATCACCATCCAGGGCGACGACACGAGGGAAGGATTGTGCGCCGTCATCAGCGTCCTGTTGCCCAGGCCGCAGTTTGAGGGTCAGACAAAGGGAAAACTCGGGAACTCCGACATCGTGGGGATAGCAGAGAGCATCACGAACGAGGCCATAAGCTCGTACCTCAACGAGAATCCCTCCGAGGCCGCGGCCATCGTGAAGAAGATCCTCGACAGCGCCCAGGCGAGGGAAGCGGCCAGGAAGGCGAGGGAACTCACGAGGAGAAAGAGCGCCATGGAGAACACGCTCCTGCCCGGAAAGCTCGCAGACTGCCAGGAGAGAGACCCGGCCCTCTGCGAGCTGTTCATTGTCGAGGGTGATTCGGCGGGAGGCAGCGCCAAGCAAGGCAGGGACAGAAAGAACCAGGCCATCTTGCCGTTGAAGGGTAAGATCCTCAACGTTGAAAAAGCTCGGATAGACAAGATGCTCTCCAACCAGGAGATCAAGGCCCTGGTGACTGCGCTCGGCACCGGTATTGGATCCGACAGTTTCGACATCAGCAAGCTAAGGTACCACAAGATCGTCATCATGACCGATGCCGACGTAGACGGCGCGCACATCAGGACCCTCCTCCTCACCTTCTTCTTCAGGCAACTGCCGGAGATCATCGAGCGTGGGCACCTCTACATCGCTCAGCCGCCCCTTTTCAAGATCATGAAGGGGAAGAAGATGGCCTACGTCCTCAACGAGGAGGCCCTGGACGAGTTCCTCCTGAAGAACATCACGAGGGACTTCGTTCTCAAAGGCGCCATAGAGATCACCGGTGCAGAGCTGGCCAGGTATCTCAAGCTCATCAACCGAAGGAAGAATATACTCGTCAACTACGAAATGAGACAAATGGATGAACGCATCGTGCAATCCGTTTCCTATCTCGATGCGCAAACCTTGCGGGAAGGGTTCGACTCTGCAAGGATCAAGGAGGAAACGTTAACGATCATACAAGAGTGGTTCCCATACATAGGGCCCGTGGGATGCGATGCCATGGTCGATCACCTCGTGTTCACGTCCGTGAAAAACGGGATACGAAAGGAAACGGTGATTGACCCGAAGCTCCTGGAATCGAAGGGGTTCGAGGAGCTCCAGAAGATCCACCAGCAGCTGAAGGCCATCGGCAAACCGCCGTTCAAGGTGTTCAAGGGCGATGTCTCCTTTGACGTCGTGAACCTCACCGATGCCGCGGCAAGGATCTATGATGAGGCCAAGAAGGGCTACACGATCCAGAGGTACAAGGGGCTCGGCGAGATGAATCCCGAGCAGCTGTGGGAGACGACCATGGATCCCGAGCGAAGGACCCTTCTCCAGGTCACCATCGATGACGCACTCGAGACCGACCAGATCTTCTCCACGCTCATGGGAGACGACGTGGAACCGCGTCGAGAGTTCATCGAAAAGAACGCATTGAAGGTCGTGAACCTCGATATCTGACCTGTCCCCTTCCCGCAATAAAGGAGCCTTGATGAATTCCACGAAGATCACGACGGTAGCCATAGACCAGGAAATGAGACGCTCTTACCTCGATTACTCCATGAGCGTCATCATCGGGAGGGCCATCCCAGACGCGAGAGACGGGCTCAAGCCCGTTCACAGGCGGATCCTGTACGCCATGATGGAGGCCGGCAACACGCACAACAAGCCATACAAGAAATCGGCCCGTATCGTAGGCGACGTGATAGGCAAGTACCATCCCCACGGGGATGCGGCGGTCTACGATGCCATCGTGCGCATGGCCCAGCCGTTTTCCATGAGATACACGCTCGTGGACGGCCAAGGGAACTTCGGGAGCATAGACGGCGACCCTCCCGCTGCCATGCGTTATACGGAAATACGGATGTCCAGGCTCGCAGAGGAGATGCTTGCGGATATCGACAAGGACACCGTCGGATTCCATCCCAACTACGACGAGTCTCTCCAGGAGCCCGACGTGCTCCCCTCGAGGATACCGGCCCTGCTCCTGAACGGGTCCTCGGGCATAGCGGTGGGCATGGCGACGAGCATACCGCCGCACAACCTAGCGGAACTCTCGAGGGCCCTGGTCACCCTCATAGAGAATCCCGCCTGCGAGCTCCGCGATATCATGAAGGTGCTCCCGGGTCCCGACTTCCCCACGGGTGGGATCATCTTCGACGGCGGCGAGATCGCAAAGGCTTACGCCACCGGCAGGGGGATCATCATCTTGAGGGGCAAGGTGACGAGGGAGGAGGAAGACGGCAGGACGCGCCTGATCATCACGGAGATCCCGTACACCGTGAACAAGTCGGACCTCGTCGAGAGGATCGCGATCCTTGCGAACGAAAAGAAGATCGACGGCATCTCAACCATCCGGGACGAGTCGGACAAGGATGGCATGCGGGTTGTCGTGGAGCTCAAGAAGGCCGTTCCGGCCGAGGTGATCGAAAACCAGCTCTACAAGCTCACATCCCTCCAAAGCTCCTTCTCCATGAACATGCTCGCCATCCACAACGGCAGGCCGTGCGTCATGGGGCTGATGGACATGCTCCGGGCCTTCCTCGACTTCAGGGAGGAGGTCGTCACGAGACGCAGCCTGTTCGAGCTGAACAAGGCCAAAGACCGCGTTCATATCCTCGAAGGTCTCCTGAAGGCCCTCGAGCACATCGACGAGATCGTCGCCATCATCAAGGCCTCGGCTGACGTGGCGGATGCGCGCCTGAGGCTGATGGAGAGGTTCTCGTTCACGGAAGCCCAGGCCCAGGCCATCCTTGACATGCGCCTCCAGAGGCTGACCGGGCTCGAGAGAGAAAAGCTCGCATCGGAGCACGCATCCCTCACGAGAGAGATCGAGAGGCTCAACAGGATCCTGTCGGACAAGGCGGTGCTCATGGATGTCATTAAACAGGAGATTTCCGACATCGCCGAGGCCTTCAAGGACGACAGGCGCAGCATGATCGTCCAGGGCGGTATCGGGGAGTTCAACGTGGAGGACCTCATCCCAGACGACAAGATGGTCGTCACCATAACCCGGAAGGGTTACATGAAGCGCACGGAGATCGACAAATACCGCACGCAGAAACGCGGCGGCGTGGGCGTCAGGGGCGCCTCCATGTCCGACGACGACTTCATAGAGCATATCTTCGTGGCGAGCAACCATACCTCCATCCTCTACTTCACCACCAAGGGGCGGGTGTACCACACGAAGGTGTACGAGATCCCCGAGCGTGACCGTGCGCTCAAGGGCGTGCCCATAGTGAACATCCGCCCGATCCACAAGGACGAGCGTATCTGCGCCATTCTCGCCGCATCAGACCTCGAGGCCGAGGCCGAGGTGGCGATGGTGACGGCCAAGGGGTACATCAAGAGGACCGAGCTGAAAAACTTCAGGAACATCCTGAGAACCGGCATCATCGCATGTTCCCTGGAACAGGGGGACGAGGTGATATCGGCGCGCCTCACGACCGGAAACACGAAGATCATCGTTGCGTCCAGGCAGGGAAAGGCCATCATGTTCCCCGCACACCAGGTCCGCGTTATGGGCCGCCAGGCGGCGGGTGTGCGCGCCATACGGCTTGACGAGAACGATACGGTGGTGGGCATGGATGTTGTCACGGACGATGACGCCATGGTCATCAACCTCACCGAGAACGGATTCGGCAAGAAGACGCCGGTGAGCAAGTACCCGGTTCAGAACCGCGCGGGAAAAGGCGTTTACACCGTGAACATCACCCGGAAGACCGGCGACCTCATCGGGCTCAGGGTCGTGAGGGATTCCGACGAGCTCATGATCATATCGAGCTCCGGACAGATCATACGGCTCGGGGTCAATCAAGTCCGTACGACCAAGACGCGTTCCGCCCAGGGCGTCAGGGTGATCCGACTGCGCGAGGACGAGAAGATCGTGGACTTCACCAGGTACGTGGGAGAAGACGAAGACGAGGACGAGTCGCCCCGCTGACATGCCGTCCGGCGCCTTGACGGCGCCGGACGCGATCGGGTTCTCACGGCACGGAGACGACCCTGATGGTCATCCCTCCGGGAAAAAAAGCCTTCTGTTCTCCAGGAGCAGCTGCGCCTTCCTCCTCGCCACCACGTTCACGAAGGTCTTGTCCGGGAATTGATCCGTGGGCGTGGACAAGACCTCTCTCAAGAGGCTCTCGAACATGGCCCGGTCCTTGAGCCTTGTCGCCAGCCAGCGGGCCTTGAGCACGTTGATGGCGAGCAGGCTGTTCCCGGAATACAGGGCTGCGTTCTCGAACTCCTGCTTTGCCAGTTCCACGTCGCCCCCCTCGCCTTCGTCGAGGATGGCGTGAATCGAACCGAGCACTGCGTAGGTGGTGCCGTTCCCGTACCCGCCGTCGATTCCCGCCACGAACTCCAGCATGGCTGCCGCCTTCTGGAGGGCCTCCTTGGAACCCTGGGCGTTCAGGTCGAGCGTCGTGAGGAAGAACCAGTTCATGGCGGCCCAGTACAGGGGCTGTATGTTCCTCTTGTCGAAGTTGTACGCCAGGGCCTTCTTGAACTGGGAGAGACTGTCGTCGAAGGACTGGTCAAAGAAGCTGTAACGCCTGAGCTCGGCGAGGGCGAGGTCCCTCCCCCTGAGGTATGTCTCCATCGCCGCCTTCTTGTCCGTATCCTCGAGGCACGAGAAGGCGTACCCGAAGTGTGCGCCCGAGGCCTTGAAGACAGCCTGGAGATCGTACTTGTTCTTTTTCATCATCGCGTCCAGCTCGTCGAGATATGCCGGCATGAGCCTGCACAGCAGATCGGCGTCGTTGGAGGTGTTCGGGTTCGAGAAGACGTCCTCCAGCGCAGCCTGGGCGGGGGGCTCGAATTTCATGTGCTTGCATGCAGACAAGCAACAGAGCGCGACAAGGGCAACGATGGCCATCGCCTTACCTGCAGGGACCTTCATGGCAACCTCCTTGGTATGGGATGGGAGCGTGGCGGCTCCCCCAATACATGGAACGAATCATAGCACAAACAGGATCTCGAGAGGATATCTGTTTCTGTCGTCGTGAACGTTCGGCTTCCTGCGTGTCGAGATCAGACGACGCCCTTCAGGAACGTCATGGCGTTCTCGAAAAGGACCAGGCCGTCGCCCGAGTGCGGCTGGGCGGTGCGGCGCGTCCATGCAGGGTGATTCGTGGGGTGGATGTGCGCCTCGGGGTGCGGCATGAGACCGAAGATCCTGCCCGTCGGGTCGCAAATGCCCGCAACCGCGTCCACAGATCCGTTCGGGTTGGCGGGGTACTCCATGGTCGGGCGCAGCGATCGGTCGGCGTACCTCATCACCACCATGTTCTTGTCCCTGAGTTCCGACAGGGTCTGTTCGCTGTCCACCACGAACTTGCCTTCCCCGTGACGTACGGGCAGTTCGAGGCTGTCCACCCCCCTCGTGAACACACACGGGCTTTGAGCGTTCACCTTCAGCCTGACCCACCGGTCCTCGAACCTGGCCGAATCGTTGAAGGTGAGGGAGGCCTTTCGTGTCCCCCGGGGCGTCCCGGGCAGGATCCCCGATTTCACGAGGGCTTGAAAACCGTTGCAGACCCCGAGGATGAGCATGCCCCTGTCAATGAACTCCACGATCTCCTCGTACAGGGATCTCCCCGAGGTCTTGATCTTGGCGTACCTGAGCCTGAGGCCTTCCACCTGGGCGGACCCGAGATCGTCGCCGTCGAGGAAGCCCCCTGGCAGGTTCAGGAAATGGTAGTCCTTTATGCTCTTCGACCCAGACAGGATCTCGCTCATGTGGACGATGTCCGCCGAGAACCCTGCGAGCCTGCAGGCATGGGCGGTCTCCACCTCGCAGTTGGTGCCGTACCCGGTAATGACGATGGCCCTGATGCGTTTCATGTCAGAAGTCTAGCGTGGCCTTCCATGCGGCCAGGAGTTCATCGAGGGGGACGTCCGCGATGGTCTTTCCATATCTGGATCGAACGACGAACCTTTGGGTGTTCGTGGTGCCGCCGAGAGCGACGGCGTCCCGACCGAACAGCTCCCTGAACGCCCGTTCCTTCGAGGGATCGACCTCCACGACGATCCTCGACGGGGTCTCCGAGTAGAGGAGCTCGGTATCGTTCATGCCCTTTTCAGCCTTGAGGAGGGACAGGTCCACCTCCATGCCGTACCCGCCCGCAAAGGCCATCTCGGCGAGACAGACGCCGAGACCCCCGTCGGAGCAGTCATGCGCCGCCAGGACGAGTCCGCCGGAGATGGCCTCGTGGAGCAGCCTGTAGCGCCTCAGCGCACTTTTCGCGTCCACCCTCGGCACCCTCTTGCCGATCAACCCGTGCATCGCCAGGTATTCGCTCGCCCCGAGCTCCCTTCTCGTTTCCCCCAGCACGAACAGGACGCTGCCTGAACGCTTGACATCCATGGTTACGGCGCGCCTGGCGTCCTGTATCTTCCCGATGACCGATACGAGGATGGTGGGCGGGATCGAGATCTTTATGCCGGCGCCGATGTAGTCGTTCTTCATGCTGTCCTTGCCCGATATCATGGGGCACCTGTAGGCCAGGGCATAGTCGTACAGGGCCTTGTTCGCCCTGACGAGCTGTGCGAGCTTGTACTCCCCGTCCGGGTTTTTGTCGCTTGCCACCGGGTCGCACCAGCAGAAGTTGTCGAGAAAGGCCCAGTGTTCAGGGTCCCCGCCCACGCAGATGTAGTTTCTGAGCGCCTCGTCCAGCGCGCAGGCCGCCATGTGGTAGGTGTCCAGGTCCGAATACCTTGGCACGATACCGCACGACACGACGACCCCCTCCATCGACTCGAGGAGCGGGCGGATGACAGCCGCATCCGACGGCCCGTTGCAGGAGACCCCGACGAGGGGCTTCACCACCGAGCCCCCCTGCACCTCGTGGTCGTACTGCCTGACGACATACTCCTTCGAGCAGATGTTGAGCCTTCCGAGCATCTTCTTGAGCGTTTCCCCATGGTCTTCGGGCTCGGGGATCCTCTCGGGTACTTCCCCGGTCGGCTGCGACCACCTCGCCCTCAGCCGCATGGGAGGGACCCCTTCGTGCAGGAATTCCAGGGGGAGGTAAGCCACGGTTCTGCCTTCGTAGGTGCAGTGAAAGTACCCCGAATCGGTGAAGGTCCCGATGACGGTGGACTCCACGCCCATCTCCCTGGAGAGTTCCAGGAAGGCCTCCACGTGTTCTCTGGGGACGGCGAGCGTCATTCTCTCCTGCGCCTCGGAAAGGAGGATCTCCCACGGCATGAGCCCCGGGTACTTGAGAGGCGCCTTCTCGAGCTCTATGCGGCACCCGCCGCACAAGCGGGCCATTTCACCCACTGACGAGGAGAGGCCGCCCGCGCCGTTGTCCGTAATGGCTCGGTACCACCCCCTGTCTCTCGCCACGAGGAGGAAATCCGTGAGCTTTTTCTGCGTGATGGGGTCGCCGATCTGGACCGCCGAGGTGGGTGACTCCTCGTGAAGCTCCTCGGAGGAGAAGGTCGCTCCGTGGATGCCGTCCTTCCCGATCCTGCCGCCCGACATCACGATGAGGTCGGAAGGGGCCACCTCCTTGACATGGGAGGGCCTGCCGGCGATCTCCCTGGGCATGATGCCGGCGGTCCCGCAATACACGAGAGGTTTCCCGAGGTACCGCTCGTCGAACACGATGCAGCCGTTCACCGTGGGGATCCCGGACTTGTTGCCCCCATGCTCCACCCCTTCCCGCACCCCTTCGAAGACACGCATCGGGTGCAGGATCTTGGGCGGGAGCTGCCCGTTGAAAAACGGGCTCGCGAAGCAGAAGACGTCGGTGTTGAAGATGAGCTTCGCTCCGAGGCCTGTCCCGAACGGGTCCCGGTTGACGCCCACGATCCCCGTGAGCGCGCCGCCGTAAGGGTCAAGGGCAGAGGGCGAGTTGTGCGTCTCGACCTTGAACACGAGGTTGTGGGTGTCGTTGAACCGGATGATCCCCGCATTGTCCGAGAACACGCTCACGCAGATGTCCCGATCCCCCATGAGCTCGCGGATGCGCTCGGTCGCCCCCTTGATGTACGTGTTGAAGAGCGACGAGATGACCGACCGTTCGCCGTTTTCCTCGTACTCGATCGTGGCGTTGAAGATCTTGTGCTTGCAGTGCTCGGACCACGTCTGGGCGAGGCACTCCAACTCCACGTCCGTGACCTTGTCCGACAGCCCCACCTGTCTCCGCGCCGCCAACGTTTCGGGATCCCTCAGGTGGGCCGCTATGGCGCGCATCTCGTCGAGGTTCAAGGCGAGCGTCCTGGCCTGGGAAAGACGGAGGAGGTCCTCGTCGGGGATCTCCAGGGAGATCTCCTCCACCCGCGGGAGGCTCCGTGGTGGGTCCATCGCGATCGAGGCCTCGACCTTGCCGGGCGGCGGGGTCCTGAAGATGCGGACCGTGTGGATCAAGGTGTTGGCAAGACACTCCCCGGCCAGCGCCTCGACCTCGTCCCTCTCCAGTTCGCCCGTGACGAGGTAGCCTCTCGCTGAGAACACCCTGGTCTTCCTGGCGGTTATGAGTTCAAGGGCGTACTGTGCGCTCGCGCCGACGTTGTCGGTTACGCCGGGCTTGAAGCCCACCTCGATGTACCACCCCGGGATGTTTCTCAGCACGCCGTCCGTGGCCATGTCCTGTATGACCGGGTCGCAGAAGGCCTCCCTGAGGATGTCGGGGGCTATGTCGTGCTCCACGTGGTACACGTCGAAGCAGTAGACCTTCCCGAGGGCTTTCAGGCGGGGAAAGGTATGGGCGATGTGCTTGTGAACCCTGGACCCCCGGGCGTCGAAGAGGTGCTCCTTGAGCCCGACCTCGACCCGTACGGCCATGGGGCTTACCCTTTTTCCTCGACGTACAGCTGGGCGGGGCCCTCCATGCTTTCGCGTTCCGACTTGCACTTCACGCAGAGCGTCGCGAACGGCATGGCCTTGAGCCTGCCTATCGGGATGTTCTCCCCGCAGTCTTCGCAGAAGCCGTATTCGCCTTTGTCCATCCTGGCGAGGGCGCTCTCGATCTGTTCGAGCTTTTGTTTCTCGCGGGTCCCGAGCAGCAGGTTGAATTCACGTGTCTGTTCAAGGTCCGCCTCGTCGAAGATGTCCCCGATCTCTCGCTGGGAGGCTATATCGCTGGATTTTATCCGCTCTGACAGCGTCTCGAGGATCTCCTTCTTCATCTGCACCAGGATTTCCCTGATCTCGAGGAGCTCGTTCTTTCGTAACATCCCGTCCTCCAGAGGAAATTGAAAGATCGCTTTTATACTCATTTTCCCGGGGATGTCAACCATCAATCGCCCCGTCGTCCCCGCCCCCCGCGTCGCCCCCGAGCGTCGCCGCGCAGAGATCCGCTCCTTGGGGGAAGACCGGATGACTCGGCCGTGTCGCGGGGAGTTGCGGGCACAGGCCGAAGTTGCAACAACTCAGGGTTGCGCGTGGGCCTCGTGCTTCGAGCCCGACCGGATCCCGTCGTACAGCTCGCAGTCCACGAGGTCTCCGCGTTCCAAGACCCTCGTTCCCTTGGGTACCACCACGAAGCAGTTGCCCCTGGCCAACGAGGAGAGGATCCCCGACCCCTGGGGGCCCGTGGGTGTCACCACGAGACCCTCGTCCCTGCACTCCAGGAGACAGCGGATGTAGTGGGGACGGTCTCCCTTGCTCGAGACCCTCTGCGCCAGGCGCGCCTGCACCCTCGGGAGGAGGATGTCCCGTGCGCCCTGCATCTTGAGCAGGGCGGGCCTCACGAACTGGTAGAAGGCGGTCATGGTGGAGGCCGGGTTGCCCGGGAGGCCGATCGTGGGGATGCCGTTGATCTC
The DNA here is from genome assembly GCA_029552245.1 of Deltaproteobacteria bacterium. Taxonomy (GTDB): domain Bacteria; phylum Desulfobacterota; class Desulfomonilia; order UBA1062; family UBA1062; genus MWEI01. The sequence continues at coordinate 49,455 of JAKPDW010000038.1, read as the reverse complement.
ACCGAAGGCGAGCGGTTTCCCGGGCTTGATCTCCACGCCCCAGAAGTGGAGACGGTTGGGGTGTGCGTTCATGATCTTCCTCACCAGGTCGAACTCGCCCATGGAAACGCCGCCGGTCGTGACGATGAGATCGCACAGCCTCGCCCTGTCGAGGGCGTCTTCCAGGGATGCCTCGCTGTCCCGGGCGATCCCCAGGTAAACCGGGACGCCGCCGCAAGACGAGATGAGGGACGCGAGCGTGTACGAGTTCGACGAGGTTACGGCAAAGGCGCCTGCTCCCTCATCGCCGGGCTCGACGATCTCGTCACCGGTGGCGACCACGGCCACCCTGGGCCTCTGGCCGACCATCACGTGGAGCCTGCCAAGGGACGCAAGCACCCCGACGTGGGCGGGGCCGACGTGATCCCCGGCCGTAAGGGCGAGGCTCCCCTTGCGGATGTCTTCGCCTGCGAACCTGATATTCTCGTATTTCGCCGGCGCCTTTGCGATGGTCACCACCCCATCCTGTTCGGATGCGTCTTCCTTCCTGACCACTGCGTCCGCGCCTGGAGGCACGGGCGCCCCGGTCATGATCTTCACGGCATGCCCGGCCTCGAGCCTCGGGATGGCCCGGGTGCCGGCGGGCAGGACCCCTGTGATGCGAAGGGCCGTGTTCGCCCCCGGCACGTCTTCGCAACGGACGGCGTACCCGTCCATGGCCGAGTTGTCGAAGGCCGGGATATCCCGAGTGGACACGATATCCTCCGCGAGGAACCTGCCGAGCGCGTTCATGAACCACACCCGTTCCGCCGGCAAGACGTTGACGTGATCGAGGATGCTTTCCCGGGCCTGATCAACGGGGATCATCCGTTTCTCCCTTTCGTTTCCGGCGTCCAGGCGCCGTCTTGGCGTCGGTTCTCCCGGCGTCTCTTGACCGAGAAGGTATCCTAAAGGGAGCCCGCCGGCCAAGTCAAGATTTGATGCTGCGATGTCGAAGAGAATACCCATGGATTTGAAGGATATCCTTGCGCCTTTGGACGTCGAGCTCAAGAAGGTATCCATGCTGGGCGGGAGCCTGGCCGTGGTCGTGGTACCCGCGAGCCACGCGGAGTTGGCCATGAAGGCCAAACGGGAAACCGACACGGCGCTCAAGTGCGGCGATTATCTGGTGGTCGGCTTGTTCGGCATGGGGGCCGATGAAGCATCAACCCGCTTCCTGTCGATCCCCAAGGGTATAGCGGTGTACCCGGCTGACGCCGGGGATATACAGACGCTCTTCTTCGAGGCCGCCAAGCGGCTCAACATGAACACGCTCAGCGCCCCGTGGGTCAAGGACGTGTGGGAGAGCATCAAGCAGACCAATGTCCAGGACGCGGACAGGGAGGACCGCTTCCTGAAGGGGTCCTTCTACCAGTTCGACGCGTTCGTTGCAGACCATCCCCAGGACATGGGGAGGATGCTCTCTTTCATGGCCCCGGCTGACAGGCGCTGGGTCGAGGATGTCCTCCCGATAGGGGTCGTGTCGTTCATGGAGGCCCAGTCGGAGAGCGAGGACACGGGGCAGGAAGGAGGTCCCGCAGGGGCTTCCCTCATTGAGCAGTGGGACTTCAAGTCCCGCTTCGAGACGAAGGTGGAGCAGGCGCGGGCAACCCTCAGGAAGTTCAGGAGCATAGAGCACCTGTTCACGCTGCCCTCCATATCCCATGAGGTCATCGAGGCCGCATCCGACCCCATGACAGCGGCCCCAAGGATGGCGAGGATCATAGAGAAGGATCCCGTGCTCACGTCGCGCGTTCTGAAGGTCGTGAATTCCGCCTTCTACGGGTTCCGCAGGCAGATCGTGTCGGTGGAACACGCGGTGGTGATCCTGGGAAACGACGAGGTGGTGAATCTCGCGTTTTCCATCGCGGTCCACCAGATCATGGACAGGGTGTCTCCCAGCCACGGGGCCGAGCTCTGGGAACACTCGCTGATGGTCGCCCACCTTTCTCAGTGGTTCGGCGGCGTCCTGGGGTCCAAGGCGTCGAGAGAGCTCTACACGATAGGGCTCCTTCACGATTTCGGAAAGATCGTCTTCCTCCAGAAGGGATACAGGGTGCCGGGCTTTGCCGAGATGTCCACCGTCCACCGGCTTGCGGCCGAGGAGATGTCGATGGGGATCTCCCATGCGGAGATGGGCGCATACGTTGCAGAACGGTGGAACCTGCCTGAGGAGATCGTGGACACCCTGTTGACCCACCACCAGCCGGGCAGGGCGAAGGACATGATGCTCAGCGCCTCCGTTCATCTGGCGGATGCGGTGGCCCACCGGGGGGCGATCCCTCGCGACGAGGTCAACAGCGCCGTTGCGCGCCTCTTGGAAGGCGCGGACGGCTCACGAATCGGCGACGAGGTCGTTTCCAAGAGGTACGACTACACCCTGAAGCGGGTAAAGACCCTGCTCGATATCGACGGGTAAGACAGATGGAGAGAGACCTCCTCTCGATCCTCAAGGAACGCATCGTGTCCCTCGAGGAGGGGTACGAGCAGAAGATCGCCGAGCTCTCGCTGCTCAAGGAGCTCGGAGAGGCGCTCAAGGGCTCCAGCCTGGCCAACTGGAACCAGATCTTCATGAGGCAACTCGACATCATCAAGAGGGCGACAGGGATACACAGCATATCCGTCATGCTCATCGACGAGGAGAGCGGGAACCTCTACGTCGTGTGCGCCTCGTTCATGAAGGGCCTCCCGAACAGGCCGCCCGTGCTCCTCAAGAAGGGCGAAGGGATCGCCGGCAAGGTGGCCCAGACGGCCAAGACGATCTACATCCCCGACGTGACGAAGGATCCGAACTTCTGTGACAAGGGCACACGGCAGGAAGGGTCGCTCGCATGCGTGCCCATCATTTCCGAGGGCGAGTGCATAGGCGTGATCAATTTCAGGGACAACGCCCCCGGCGCCTTCGGGCCCAACGACCTCAGGTTTTTCGAGCTCATCGCGGACCAGCTGTCGATCACGGCGTCGCTCGTACGCACCTACCAGGATCTCCTCGATCTCGAGAAGAAGAGGATGAACCTGAGCAGGTATTTCTCGAAGGGTCTCGCCGAGCACCTCCTGACGGACAGCCGCATGACCCGCCTCGGGGGGGAGAAGAAAGCGGTGACGGTGCTGTTCGCGGACATCGTCGGGTTCACGTCGCTGGTGGAGAAGAACCCCGTGGAAAAGGTGGTGGTGGTGCTCAACCTCTTCTTCGAGACCGTGGTCCCCATCATCTTCTCGCATGGAGGGATGCTCGATAAGTTCCTGGGTGACGGTCTCATGGCGGTCTTCGGCATCCCGGATGCCGACGACCTCGACCCCGTGAGGGCGGTCAGGTGCGCGACAGACATCCAGCGCGCCATGGCGGGGCTCCGTGACCGATTCGAGCGGGAGGGGTATTTCTCCATCGAGGTCGGCATCGGCATATCCTCCGGGGTCGTGGTTGCGGGAAACATAGGCACCCTCGAGCACATGAACTACACGGTCATAGGGGAGACGGTGAATCTGGCTCAGCGCCTCGAGTCCATCAGCGATCCCGGGCAGATCATCGTAAGCGACGTCACGAGGCGGCTCATCCCCGATCACGCGCCGATCGACGTGTCGTTCGAGCCCATGGGCACCATGCGCCTCAAGGGCATCGACAGGGAGATCGCGCCCTTCAGGGTCGTATACTGACAGGCAACGACCGTGGGCGGCCCTGGGTCGTCGGGTGGCCGCACACGGCCACCTTTTCAGGCCGGCGGGTGGATGGACGGTGTGCCCCCTGCCGAAACACAACGGGGAGATCCCGTGGCGATCGACAAGGAGGCACCATGGTGACCTCGTGCAAGGACACGGCATGTTTTTGCCCTTGACTTCCTCGTATGTTTTGTTTAGTCCATGACCGTACCGATACTTCTGTTCGTGGGCCCTCTCGAAGCGATAGATCTTTCCACGTCAGCTCATACCACCGAAAGGACATGGCAATATGCATTTAGAAGACCTCAAGAAGATGGATCCCAAGGAACTCCTCGAAACGGCCAACGCCCTCGAGATAGAGGGTTCGGCCACCATGAACAAGCAGGAGCTCATATTCGCCATTCTCCAGGCGCAGGCGGAGAAGGACGTATCGATCTCCGGCAAGGGTGTCCTCGAGATCCTTCCTGACGGTTTCGGGTTTCTCCGCTCCGCGGACTACAGCTATCTGCCCGGGCCCGATGACATCTACGTCTCCCCCTCGCAGATCCGCCGCTTCAACCTGAAGAACGGCGACGAGGTCAACGGTTTCATCAGGCCGCCCAAGGACAACGAGCGGTACTTCGCCCTCCTGAAGCTCGAGAGCATCAACATGGAAGATCCCGAAGCGGCGAAGCACCGGGTATCCTTCGACAACCTGACCCCTTTGTACCCCATGGAGAAGTTCAAGCTCGAGACCACGCCCGACAACCTCACCGGCAGGGTGCTCGACCTCCTGGCCCCCATAGGCAAGGGACAGAGGGGCATGATCGTGTCACCCCCGAAGGCGGGCAAGACCATGATGCTCCAGAGTATCGCCAACAGCATCACGGCCAACCACCCCGACGTCATCCTCATGGTGTTGCTCATAGACGAGCGGCCCGAAGAGGTCACGGACATGCAGCGTTCCGTCAAGGGCGAGGTGGTGGCCTCCACCTTCGACGAGCCAGCCACGAGACACGTTCAGGTCGCCCGCATGGTCATGGAAAAGGCCAAGAGGCTCGTGGAGTACAAGAAGGACGTGGTGATCCTCCTCGATTCTCTCACGAGGCTCGCTCGCGCACACAACACCGTTTGCCCGCCGTCGGGCAAGCTCCTCTCGGGCGGCATCGACGCCAACGCCCTCCAGAAGCCGAAGAGGTTCTTCGGTACGGCGCGCAACATCGAAGAGGGCGGGAGCATCACCATCATCGCCACCGCCCTCATTGACACCGGGTCGAGGATGGACGAGGTCATCTACGAGGAATTCAAGGGCACGGGCAACCTGGAGATCCACCTGGACCGCACGATCATGGAGCGCAGGGTGTTTCCAGCCATCGACATCTCCAAGTCAGGGACCAGGAAGGAAGAGCTGCTCCTTCCCAAGGAGCAGCTCGACCGCATATGGATCCTCCGTAAGCTCTTGAGCCCGCTGAACCCCATAGACAGCATCGAGTTTCTGCTGGACAAACTGAGCAAGACACGGAATAATACCGAATTCTTGGAATCAATGAACAAGTAGGAGCAAGGGAAATGAAGAAAGGGATCCATCCGGAGTACTTCGAGACGACGGTCACCTGTGCATGTGGAAACAGCTTCGTAACGCGATCCACGAAGAAAGACATCCGCGTGGAAATCTGCAGCGCATGCCACCCCTTCTATACCGGGCAGCAGCGGCTGACCTCAACCGCAGGGAAGGCGGAGTTGTTCAGGCGGAAGTACGGCAAGTACCTGGATAAGGAAAAGCAGGGCAAGTAAGCCAACCTTCGCCCCCATCGAGGGAACATGCTCGAACGTTTGAGGGAGATCGAGAGGCGATACGAAGAGATCTCCAGTCTCCTCGCAGACCCAGAGGTACTCAAGGACCCCACCCGTTACGCCGAGCTGGCCAAGGAGCATGCGAACCTTGGCGGGATCGTGGAGCCCTATGGAAGGCTCAAGGAGATCCTCGCCTCTCTCGAAGAGAGCTCCTCCATGCTCGAAGACCCGGATCCCGAGATACGCTCCCTCGCAAGGGAAGAGCTGGCGGCTCTCGAGCGGGAAAAGGAGCTTCTCGAGACGAGGATCAGGTGCCTGCTCCTGCCCAGGGACCCGAACGACGAGCGCCACGTGATTCTCGAGATCAGGGCGGGCACAGGGGGCGATGAAGCCGCCTTGTTCGCCGCCGACCTCTTCAGGATGTACTGCAGGTACGCCGAAGAAAAGGGCTGGGACGTGGAGATCCTGAGCGCCAACGAGACGGGCATAGGCGGCTTCAAGGAGGTCATTGCCGGGATCAGGGGCAGGGGCGCTTACTCGAGGCTCAAGTACGAGAGCGGCGTGCACCGGGTGCAGCGGGTACCCGTAACGGAGGCGAGCGGCAGGATACACACCTCGGCCGTCACCGTGGCTGTCCTGCCCGAGGCCGAGGAGGTGGACGTCGCCATCGATCCGAACGACCTGCGCATAGAGACCTTCAGGGCCTCGGGGGCGGGAGGGCAGCACGTCAACAAGACGGAGTCGGCCATACGCATCACGCACCTGCCCACGGGGATCGTCGTGTCGTGCCAGGACGAGAAGTCCCAGCACAAGAACAAGGCCAAGGCCCTGCGAGTGATTCGATCGAGGATCCTCCAGAAGATGCAGGAAGACCAGGCACGCGAGATCGCGACGCAGAGGCGCATGCAGGTCGGGACGGGGGACCGCAGCGAGCGCATTCGAACCTACAACTTTCCCCAGGGCCGCGTGACGGACCACCGCGTCAACCTCACGCTGCACCGGCTGCAGCAGGTTCTCGAGGGCGATATCGACGAGATCGTGGATGCCCTCGCGGCACATGAGCAGGCCGAGGTCTTGAGGAAAACCGGGAGCTGAACCATGGCCACATGCGTCGCCCGGGCTCTGGCCTCGGCGCGCGCCGTTCTGGCCGGCGCGGGGATCGAATCGGCCTCCCTCGACGCGCAGGTGCTCCTCTGCCGTTGCCTCCACGCCACGAGGGAACGCCTCGTAGCCGACCCGAACCGGGAACTCACGCCGGGAGAGGAGAGCGAATTCATGGCCATGGTCGGCAGGCGGGCGAGGCGGGAACCGGTAGCCTACATCGTCGGGAGCAAGGAGTTCTATGGACGGGATTTCGCCGTGAACCCGGAGGTCCTGATCCCCAGGCCGGAGACGGAGCTCCTCGTCGAGCTCGCGTGCACGAGGGCGCCACGGGGAGGCACCGTGTTCGAGGTGGGCGTGGGATCAGGGGCCGTGATATGCTCCATCCTTGCAGAAAGGCGCGACCTCAAAGGCGTCGCGAACGACGTGAGCATGGGGGCGGTCAAGACGGCGCTCATGAACGCGAGGGCGCTGGGGGTCGCCGACAGGCTTACGCTCTTTAGGGGGCGTTTTCTCGAGGGGCTCGCCGTCGGCGTGGACCTTGTGGTGGCCAATCCGCCGTACGTATCGGACGGGGACATGCGCCTCCTGCCCGAGGAGGTGAGGCTCTTCGAGCCCGAGGAGGCTCTTCGTGGTGGCCCGGACGGCCTTCGTGTAGTAAAAGAGATCATCTTCGGTGCACGCGAGGCCCTCTGTCCGGGAGGGGAAATCCTGATGGAGGTCGGCTACGGGCAGAAAGACGCGGTCGAGAAGCTGTTCCTCGGGTGCGGGGGAATGACCGTGACCGGCTGGGTACGCGACCTCGCGGGCATAGAAAGGGTGGTCATAGGGAAGAGGTGCCATGGATAAGTTCGTGATCAGGGGCGGGAGGAGGCTCTCGGGTGAGGTCGTCGTATCGGGGTCCAAGAACGCGTCCCTCCCCGTCTTGTGCTCGTCGATCCTTACGGACAAGGAGTGCACGTTCACCAACGTGCCCGACCTCGAGGACATCAAGACCATGTGCAAGGTGCTCGAAAGCCTCGGGGTGGAAGTGGAGAGGCCTCGGCCGAAGACGGTTCTCGTGCGCGCCAACGGCCTGAACGTGTTCGAGGCCTCCTACGACCACGTGAAGAAGATGCGGGCGTCGATCTTGGTGCTGGGGCCCCTGCTCGCCAGGTACGGCAGGGCCAAGGTGTCCCTTCCGGGAGGGTGCGCGATAGGGGTGCGGCCCATCGACATGCACTTGAAGGCGCTCGCACGGATGGGCGCCGAGATAGAACTCTCCCACGGCTACGTCGTGGCACGCGCCTCCCGGCTCAAGGGGGCCCGTATCGTGTTCGACAACACCACCGTGGGCGGCACGGAAAACATCCTCATGGCGGCGGTGCTCGCCGAGGGCACGACCGTGATAGAAGGCGCCGCGCAGGAGCCCGAGGTGGTCGACCTGGCCGAGGCGCTCGTTGCCATGGGCGCGAAGATCGATGGGATCGGAGAGCGCACTCTCGTGGTGGAAGGCGTGGACGAGCTGTCAGGGACCAACCACCGGGTGATCCCGGACAGGATCGAGGCCGGGACGTTCATGGTCGCCGCAGGGATGACCCGTGGAAGGATCACCATACAAGGAGCGCGGCCGGATCACGTCACCGCGGTGATCGACAAGCTCATGGAGATGGGGATCGACATACGCTCGGACAACGACGGCGATCTCGTCGTCGACGGAGACCGCGATCTCGAGCCCGCTAGCGTGGAAACGGTACCTTACCCGGGCTTCCCGACGGACATGCAGGCGCAGGTGATGGCGCTCATGTGCCTGGCGCGCGGGGTTTCGAGCGTCACCGAGACCATCTTCGAGAACCGGTTCATGCACGTGCCGGAGCTCATGCGCATGGGAGCGAAGCTCGAGGAGAAGGGGAGGACCGTGATCGTGCGAGGCATTGAGAGATTCCAGGGCGCGAGCGTCATGGCCACGGACCTCCGCGCGTCCGCGTCCTTGGTCCTGGCAGGGCTCAACGCTTCCGGCCAGACCGAGGTAAGGAGGATATACCACCTGGACCGCGGTTACGAGGCGCTCGAGAAGAAGCTCAATGCCCTGGGGGCGGATATCAGCCGGGAAAGGGGCGGATTGTGATGCTCGTCATACGGAGTGGGGAAGCCGCCTGGAGGACGACCCTCGAGCACCTTCTCGACCGCATGAGGACCGTACCCGCAGAGGTGGACAATACCGTAAGGAAGATCATAGACCAGGTCCGGGTGAACGGGGATGCCGCGCTGTTCGAGTACACCAGGATGTTCGACGGGTTCGACCCGGCTCGCGAAGGGCTCGTGATCGGTCCGGAGGCCATCCAGAGGGCATGGTCTGACGCCCCTGCCGCCCTGAAGGAGGCGCTGAAGCTTGCGGCCCGGAGGATAGAGGCGTACCACGAGCACCAGAAGGAGCGTTCGTGGTTCGTCGCCGAGGGCGACGGCTCGATCACGGGGCAGAAGGTGACGCCCATCGACAGTGTCGGGATCTACATCCCCGGCGGGGCCAACGCCTTCCCCTCGACCATGCTCATGAACGTGATCCCGGCCAGGATCGCCGGTGTGGGCCGGATCGAGGTGGTCTCCCCCACGCCCAAGGGACGGGTGAACGAGGCCCTGCTCGCGGCCGCTCACGCTTCAGGCGTGGACAGGATCGTTCGCATAGGCGGCGCGCAGGCCGTGGCGGCCCTCGCTTACGGTACGGAACGCGTCACGAGGGTGGACAAGGTGGTGGGGCCTGGCAACATCTACGTGGCGCACGCCAAGAGGCTCCTCCAGGGCGTCATAGGGATAGACTCGTTCGCAGGTCCCTCCGAGATCCTCGTGATCGCGGACGAGCACGCGGATCCGTCGGTTGTGGCCAACGACCTCCTGTCCCAGGCGGAACACGACGCCATGGCCTCGGCCATCCTCGTCACCCCTTCGGAACCCCTCCTCCAGGGTGTGCTCGCAGCCATCGAACGTGCTCTCGAAACCCTGCCGAGAAGGGAAGTGATCGAGAAGTCCCTCGATCATCACGGCGCGTGCATCGTCGTGAGGGACCTCGACGAGGCCGTGGAGGTCGCCAACGTGGTGGCGCCGGAACACCTGGAGCTCATGGTCCAAGACGCGTGGTCGTACCTCGGGGGCATACGGAATGCGGGCGCCGTGTTCCTGGGGTATCATACGCCCGAGGCCATAGGCGACTATGTCGCGGGCCCCAACCACACGCTGCCGACCAGCTCAACCGCACGGTTTTCATCCCCGCTCGGGGTGTACGACTTCACCAAGCGGACCTCGGTCGTCGCCGTGAGCAGAAAGGCCCTTGAAACCCTGGGGCCGGCGGCGGTGCTCCTGGCCCGGTCGGAGGAGCTCGAGGCACATGCGAGATCTGTCGAGTGCCGCCTCGGCAAGCCCCATCCTTGAGCGGATCCTGCCCCTTTTGCCACAAGACGCGTACGTGGTGGGAGGGTGCGTGCGAGACCTCGTGCTGGGTGTCGCGCCGACGGACATAGACCTCGTCACCTTCGGGGACGTCGAGGCCCTCGCCACAAGGATCGCACAGGCATTCTACGCGCACCCCTTCGTCATGGACCCCGAGCGCAGGGTCATCCGCGTCGCGCTCAGGGGAGGCAGAGCCACCGTGGACTTCACCCCGGGCCGCGGAAAGTCCATCGAGGACGATCTCCTCGAGAGGGACATCACGGTCAACGCCATGGCCTGGCACCCTGACTCCCCCGGTGTCGTCGATCCCCTCGGGGGGCTCGAGGACATCGAGAAGAGGGTGATCAGGCTCGTTCGCGAAGAGAATCTCCTCGACGACCCGATACGGGGGCTCAGGTGCCTTCGATTCGCCGTGCAGCTGGGGTTCTCCCTCGATCCGGCCACGGCCGAGCTCGTCAGGAAGCACGCAAAGACCCTATCGGCCGTGGCGCCCGAGAGGATCAAGCACGAGCTCTCGAGGGCGCTTGCGATGCCTTCAGGCGGCGCGCTCTTCCCGCTCGTGGTGGATGCCGGGATGGACGGGGTGCTGTTCGGGCGTGAATCAAAAGCCGGATCCATCCGGTCGCTCGAAGCGGCCGCCAGGGCCGAGGACGTTCTTGGGCGGTCAGAGAGCGTCCTGCCCGGGTCGGCCCGTGTCCTTGGCGGGGAGCTCGAGAGCGGGTTCACGAGGAAGGCGGCCCTCAGGCTCGTCTCTTTCCTCGCAGGAGACGGGCAAGCAGGCGACGCCGTTTTCGGCGTGTCATCCGCGGCCAGGAGGCTCGCCCTCTCGACGAGGGCCCGAAGGGTCATGAGGGAGACCGTGGAAGGGGCGCTCACGGCGGCACGCGGTCGTCCCCCGGGGCTGGACGGCGCGGCATGGATGCACCGGTTGGCGGCGTCATACGGCGCCGTCCTGCCGGAGCTGCTCATCGTGTGCCTCGCGTGGGGGAAAGGGCCGGACGAGGCGCTCGCCCGGCGTATCTGGGAATACGCCCGCGGGCCTTACCTCGAGCAGGCGGCCCGCCCGCTCCTCAGGGGATCGGACATCATCGAGCACCTGGGGGTACCGCCGGGCCCCACTATCGGAGAACTCCTGTCGCTCCTCGGGGAGGCCAGGGCCGCAGGCCTTGTGTCGAACCGCGAGGAAGCCCTTGCGTTCCTCAGGGAGCACCTGGGGGTATCGAAAAACACGTGACGATCCCTTGCGGGGAGACCCTGCCGTTGCCCGTAAACGGCCTTATCCTGCGGCTTGTTGGTGTACAATCGACGTCGTCTCTGGTATATGAACGGGTATGAAGGTAGAGTCCTGGATGGTCAGGGACGTGGTCACGATAGCAAGCCACGCAGGCATCCGCGAGGCCCTTACCGTGATGAAGAGCCACTCTGTCAGGCACCTGCCGGTGGTCGACGGCGGCAGGCTCGTCGGGTTGGTGACGCTCGGGGACCTCAAGCAGGCGATTCTCGCCTCCATGATCGAGCAACTCCTGGTGAGGGACGTGATGGTACGCGACCCGTACACCACCACCAAGGACACCCCCCTTGAGAAGGCCGCTCAGCTCATTTACGAACAGAGGATAGGCTGCCTCCCCGTGGTCGAGGAGGGCTCTGTCGTGGGCATCCTCACGGTCAACGATATCCTCAAGGCCTTCATCGACATCATGGGCGTGCTGAAAGCGGGAAGCAGGATCGACGTGATCCTCAAGAACGTTCACGGATCGTTCGACGAGGTGGTGGGCATCATCGAGGACAAGGGCGGCTACATCATCAGCGCCGGCATGACCATGAACGGTGACGACAACGTCCACCATTTCCGTGTCTCCGGGGGGGACACGGAGGCCATGGCCAGGGCGCTCACCACCCTCGGATACAAGGGGGTGAAGGTCATAGACTGATGTCGAGCCTCGAGGCGACCTCCCTCGCCGTCAGCCCCTCGACCCTGACCTTCTTGACCCTGCCTTTCTCGCCGGTGACGATCTCGATCTTCGTCTTCGCGACGCCCAGGGCCTTGGCCAGGAGCGTCACCAGCGCCTCGTTGGCCCTGCCCTCCACGGCCGGCGCGTTCAGCCTGACCGTGAGGAGGTCGTTTTCCACCGGTCCGATCCCCTGGCGGGACGACCCCGGCTTCACGCGGACGTTCAGAAAAGAAGCGTCCCCTCTCTCACTGCACCACATGGGCGTCTATCCATGCCCTGCATGAGTCCACCACCGTTCTGAGCTGCTCCAGCATGGCCTTTCGCCTCTCGGAAATCTCCTCGAGAGACCTTTCCGCCTCCTGCCTCGCCCTCTCCGCATCCCTGAGCATCTCTTTGGCCTTCCTCATCGCCTGGGCGAGAACCTCCTGGGCGCGCTGCTCGGCCTCCGCCATCTTCCGAGACGCGGCCTCCTGTATCTCGGAGGCCCTCCTTTCGGCCTTGTCGACCAAGGCCGACGACTCGGACTCGGCCATCTTCATGCGCTCCTCGGTGAACTGTCTCAAAGACAGGATCATGTCCTCGATTTCCCTCTGCCTCTTCTTGCCCTCCTCGATCTCCCCCTTGAGGAGGGAATTCTCCTCGATGAGCGATTCCATGTCCTCGGCGAGGTCCAGCAGGAATGCCGTCACCTCCTGCCGGTCGAAGCCTTTGAAGCGGGTCCTGAAGCGCTGCTCGCGGATCATTTCGGGAGAGAGCTTCATCTAGAACCCCCCTTTCAGGCGGATGCCGGCCTCCACGATGGACCGCGCGAGGGCGTACCTGAGGAAGACGATCGCCGCGATCACCACGACGGGCGAGAAATCTATGCCCCCCGCCGTGAGCCTCAGCCTCGATCTCACCCATGCAAAGACCGGATACGTGGCCGAGCGGAGAAACCTGACGATGGGGTTGTAGGGATCGGGGTTGACCCACGAGATCAGAGCCCCGACGATGACGATCCACATGTACACGCTCAGGAGGATATCCAGAACATTGCCGAGCCCTATGAGGATGTTGCCCAGGATGTACATGCCGTGCCCCCCTCGATCGATCTCGATGGATAATGTGCCGTTTTCTCTCCCTGAAAGCAAGGGGATTCGAGGGATTCCCACCCTGGGAAGCCGGTCTTGCCTAGGGGGTGAAGCTCTGATATTGCATGGTTCGTGAGATTGTCTCGGATTGAGATCAGGGGCTTCAAGTCGGTCGCGAGAAAGACAGCCCTGGTCATCTCCGACGGGGTGACCTGCATAGCGGGGCCGAACGGCTGCGGAAAGAGCAACATCGTGGACGCCGTGAGGTGGGCCTTGGGAGAGCAGTCACCCAAGGCCCTCAGGGCCTCGTCCATGAATGACGTCATCTTTTCCGGCACCCAAGACACCCCCCCCTCGTCGCTCGCCAGCGTGACCCTCGAGTTCGCCAGGGACGGGGGCGCCTTTCCCAAGAGCCTCGAGGGGTTCGACGGGTTCACCGTGACCAGGAGGCTCACGAGATCGGGAGAGAGCGAATACTTCATCAACAACGTGAGGTGCCGGCTCAAGGACATCACCGACCTCTTCGTCGATACCGGCCTGGGGAAAAACAGCTATGCCATCGTGGAACAGGGAAAGGTCAAGGACATTGTCCAGGCGCGGCCGGATGAGATCCGCTCTCTCCTCGAGGACGCCGCGGAGGTGGGGAAGTTCAGGGTAAAGCGGGCCGAGGCGCTCAGAAGGCTCGAGGGGGCGTCCAGGAACCTCGAACGCGTCAGAGACCTCCTCGAAGAGGTCTCAAGGCAGCGCCAGGAGCTCAAGGCGCAGGCGGCCAAGGCGAGGAAATACCAGGAGCTTAGAGCCGAGGCCAACGAGCTGGAGCGGCTCGTGATGACGAGCGAGATCATGGACGTCTCGAGACGCAGGGACACATGCGTGGCGGCCCTCGAAACGATCGACGCCAGGCTCAAGGAGGCGCACGAGAGGGCCTCGGCCTTGAAGGGGCGCATGGTTTCCCTGGAGGAGGAGGTCGTCGAGGCGAGGAACAGGCTGGAAAGGATCTCCGGCGAAAGGGCCGAGGCACGGGGTGCACAGGGTGCGGCCTCGAGGGAGCTCGAGGCATTGAAGGCACGCCTGAAAGACGTCGTGGCGGCGAGGGAGATGCTCGTGAACAAGGTGGAAGAGTCACTCGTCGCCATGAGGGAACACGTCGCCCGGAAAGACTCGCTGTGCACGGAGATAGCGGAGCTGAGAAGCACGGTGGAGAACCTCGGGGGTCGCCTCGAGATGACACGCGAGACGTCGGAACGCCTCAGGGAAGCCTGTGAGTCCACGGAAGCCGCATACCAGGAAAAGAGGAACGCTCTTTTCGCACTCATCGCCGAGTACAGGTCGATCGAGCAGAGGGAGAAGGAATCACGGGAAGGCCTGGCCGAACTCGATGCCGTCAGGGCAAAGAGGCTCATGGACTCGGACGCGCTGAAGGAGGAGGGGTCTGCTCTGGAGGGAGAGATCCAAAGGCTCGAGTCGGACAAGAAGGCTCTCGAAGACGCCATGGAGCCGCTCGAGCGCGAGATCGGGGAGCTCGGCTCCGTGCGTTCGGCGGTGCGGGACCGGCTGGAGAGGGCGGCTGAACGCATCAGGGATCTCGATCTTCAGCTCGCGAGGGTCTCCACCAAGATAGACATGCTGAGGAGGATCACCGGCGGGGACTTAGACGGGTCGACGAACACGACCAGGGATCTGAACGGTTCGAGAAAGGTGGGCCAGAGCGTCTGGGCGAAGGAAGGCTTCGAGAACGCGGTTGGAAAGGGCCTCGGCACGGCGCTCGATTACGTGATCGTGAGAGACCACGACGAGATCCTCTCCCTCGGGGATATCGCAGCCAAGGCCCCCGGGTTCGTGATCGAGTCCCCCTATGTGACCGAACACGCGCCCGGCCCCCCAGAAAACGGGGGAAGAGTCTTGGGAAGGCTCGAGGACTTCATTGAGACGGACCGCGAGCACGAGCAGATCGTGCGGGCGCTTGCAGGAGACCTCCTCGTGGTGGACGGTATAGACACGGCCGTATCCCTGTGGAGGAAAGGGTACAGGGAGTGCGGGTACGTGACGAGGGACGGAATGATCATGGAGCCCACGGGTGTCGTCAGGACAGCCCCCGAGTCCTCGCGCTACGCCGATGTCCTGAGGGCCAAGAACGAGATGAACGCGCTCGAGGGCCTGCGTGGGACCCTGCTCAGGGAAAGGGAGGAAGCCCTCGGCGAGCACGGGGATGCGAAGCGGGAGGCCGAGCGTCTCGAAGAGTGCGCTGTGGATGCGGCCGGCAGGAAGGAATCGCTCCTCGGGGAGATCCGGTCGTGCACGGAGAGGCTGGAAGCCCTCCGGGCGCGAAGGCGAAAGAACGCGGAACAGGTAACTCTCGCAGAGGAAGACCTTGAGCGGATAGGCGCCCTGAGGGAGAAGACCGTTCGGCAGTGCGGGGAGCTCGCATCCCTGAAGGCCGAGCAGGAAAAGCAAAGGGTTGAGCTCGAGGGTGAACTGAGGGCGCTCGACGAACAGAGACGGGCCGCAAAGGATGCGCTGGCCAGGGCTCTCGAGGCGTCGAAGGAGGCCGGGGACCGCTTGCATGCGGTCCAGCTGGAGCTCGCGCAGAAGGAAGCGTCCCTGAGGGCCCTCGAAGAGGGGATAGAGGAGGGAAGGAAGGCGCGGTCGAAGGACGAGGCCATGCTCGAGGAGCTTTCGCACGCGAGCGCGGCCCTCGGCCGGGACATCGAGAACGTATCCCGGCTCATCGAAGAGACCGGGGCCCGCTCGGCAATGCTCGAAGAACGGTATGCCGAGGCCCTGCCCGTGTACGAGGAAGCGCAGAACAGGCTCTCCTCGTGCAGGCAGGAGGAGAAGGATCTGCGCGGGGAGATCGAGGAGTTGAACCGCTCGAGGGAGGATGTCCAGCTCGACCTCAGGCAGAACGAGGTCACGTTCTCCATGGCCAAGGAACGAATCGAGGCCAGGTTCGGTCCGTACGAGGCCGTGCTGCCCGAAGGGTTCGACAGGGAAGAGGCCAGGAAGAGGGCTTTCGAGATCGAGGCGCGTATCGAGCGCATGGGACAGATAAACTTCGCCTCGCTCGAGGAGTTCGAGCAGGTTCAGAAGAGGTGGGAAGGCCTCCACGTGCAGTACGAGGACCTCGTGCAGGCGAGCTCCAGGCTCAAGGAGGTCATCAGGAACATCGAGAGGCAGAGCGCGCGCGCCTTCCAGGAAACCTTCACCCAGGTCAAGGAATACTTCAGGGAGATCTTTTCGTCCATGTTCGGTGGCGGCAGGGCGGACCTCGTCGAGACACCGGCCCTCGAAGGGGAAGAGCCCGGCATCGAGATCATCGCCTCGCCGCCGTTCAAGAAGCTCAGGGGCATGAGCCTCCTGTCCGAGGGGGAAAAGACCCTGTGCGCGGTGAGCTTCCTGTTCGCCCTCTTCAAGGTCAATCCCGCACCCTTCTGCATCCTCGACGAGGTGGACGCACCCCTCGACGACGCGAACATCACCAGGCTCAACAGGCTCATCAGGTCGTTCTGCGAAGAAACCCAGTTCATCGTGGTGACCCACAACCGCCACACCATGGAGACCGCCGACATCCTCTACGGGGTCACCTTCGAGACCCCGGGGATCAGCAAGGTGGTGTCCATGTCATTAAACGGCGCACAGGGATAAAAGGATTCTTCCCAAAGAGAAAAAATTTGCCATTTTTGCCCGTGTTGGGAAGAAAAGCGGCCGGAGATGCCGCGATAGCTATTTGCATGTAATTTGCAGGGAGAGCGCAGAGGTGGTGCGGCCATGACGAGGTTCATAGCGGTCACGTCCGGCAAGGGCGGGGTTGGAAAGAGCAATTTCGTGCTGAACGTCGCGGTCTCTCTCGCGGCGATGGAGGCCTCCGTGCTCGTCATGGACGCCGATCTCGGTCTTGCGAATCTCGACGTGCTCCTCGGCGTACGGCCCCACAGGACACTGGAGGACGTGGTCCTGGGCAGGTGCGGCCTCAAGGACATCGTGGTGCGCACGGACTACCGGGTTGGTCTCATCCCCGGAGCGTCCGGCATCCAGGACATGGCGGATCTCCCGAAGGAGGCGATCGGCAGGATCATCGGGGAGGTCGTGGATCTCACCCGCGATACGGATTTTCTCATCGTGGACACCGCCTCGGGCATCTCCACGGCGGTGGTGTCGTTCCTGCTGGCCGCCCCCGAGATCGTGGTGGGGATAAGCAACGAACCCACCAGCCTGACG
The DNA here is from genome assembly GCA_029552245.1 of Deltaproteobacteria bacterium. Lineage (GTDB taxonomy): Bacteria > Desulfobacterota > Desulfomonilia > UBA1062 > UBA1062 > MWEI01. Next base: position 32,243 of record JAKPDW010000038.1, on the reverse strand, counting down.
GATGCGTACGCGCTCGTGAAGGTGCTCAAGGCGAACGGTTACCAGGGAAGGATCTCGGTGTTCGCGAGCCAGGTCAAGGGAAGCGCCGAGGGGCATGCCGTCTACAAGAAGATCTCCAATGCCTCGCAGCGGTTCCTCGAGACGCACGTGGAATTCTTGGGCAGCGTCTTTTTCGACGACAAGCTCAAGCGCGCGGTTCGCGACCAGGTCCCCGTGGTCGCGAGGCATCCCACCTCGGACGTGGCGAGGTGCTACCGGGTGATAGCCCTCACCCTCCTCGGCCAGGAACAGGTGGGAGTGGATCTCGAAAAGTTCTGGTCCAGGCTCGTGAGCCTGGTGGTGAAGACGAGGCGGCCGAGGACCATGAGGGCCGTGTCCTTCAACGGTGAAGCCGCCCAGAGGTCCATGGAAAAGACCTTCCTGGACATACTCGATGAGCAACGCAAGACCCGCATGCTTCTTGAGCGCCTGATATCGACCATAGAGGGCGGGGTTTCCCATGCATCGAACGCCAGGAAGGGGTCCAAGGCGTGATCGCGAGGCTCGAGACCCCCTTCGGCTGTCTCTGGACGGCGGGATCGGCGGACGCGGTGGAGAAGGTGTCGTGGACGCCCCTCGACGGACCCCATCACAAGGGTGAGCTTGACTGGATCCTCGACCCCTTGCGAGCTTACTTCGACGGGGCCCTCGAGGCGCTCCCCGGGAGGATCTTGTTTTTAGCCCCAGGGGTCCTCTGGGTGAAAAACCACGTGAACACGAGGCCGCATACCAGGGCCCAAGAGATCCTGGACCTCATCTTTGCCATTCCGTACGGAAAGAGGGCGACCTACGGCGAGATAGCCGCATCCGTCGGGTACAAGAAAGGGGCCAGGGCCATCGGTGCAGTATGCAGATCGAACCCCCTCCCGGTTCTCATCCCCTGTCACCGGGTCGTGGGTGCTCGCAGCCTGGGAGGATACACGCCCGACGTGACGATCAAGGAAGGGCTCCTGTGCCTGGAAAGCAAGGTCCTCGCCTCCAGGAGACCCACCGGGTCGACCGGGAGCCTGCCCTCGAACATTCCGCTTGCCCAGGGGGGTGGCAACGGGTGGGTTGACTCGCCGGACGGGGTGTCATAGGCTGGGCGAGATGGAAAAGCCGTGCCCGCGATCTTGTCGGCCCGAAGATCCAGAGCCGAAGGCCAGGGGCCTCGTGGATCTGCACGGGAGGGCGATCAGGTACCTGAGGCTCTCGGTCACCGATAGGTGCAACCTGAGATGCCGGTACTGCATGCCCCCCGTGGGCACCGAGTGGGTCCCCCACGAGGACGTACTCTCCTACGAGGAGATGGAGCGCATACTCGGTGTCTGTTCGAGGCTGGGCGTCTCCAAGGTGAGGATCACCGGCGGGGAACCCCTGCTGAGGAAGGGGATCGAGGGCTTCATAGCGCGTATAAGCGCCATGGGTGCCGTCAAAGACCTTTCGCTCACCACCAACGGTGTTCTCCTGGCCGGGAAGGCCCGGGAGCTCAGGCGCTCGGGGCTGCACAGGGTGAACGTCAGCCTCGACACCCTGGACAGGAAGAAGTTCGCCCACATCACGCGAGTGGACGCCTTCGACGACGTGATCCGGGGGATCTGCGCCGCGTACGAGCACGGCCTGAGGCCTGTCAAGGTCAACGTGGTCGCGATCAAGGGCTTCAACGACGACGAGGTGGCCGAGTTCGCCGGCTTGACCGTGAGGCTCCCCGTCGAGGTCCGCTTCATCGAGCTCATGCCCCTTGGGTGCGTCTCGCGGTTCCCCGAGCTCGTGCACGTGGAGGCGGGCGAGATCCTTGCGCGCATCGAGGAGGCCTACGGCGGGCTCGAAGAACTCGAAAAGGGGCTCGGTCCGGCGACCGTCTACAAGATCCCGGGGGCGCACGGCAGGATAGGGATCATCGGCGCCTTGAGCGGGCATGCATTCTGTGCCTCGTGCAACCGTATCCGTATCACCGCGAGGGGGCGGCTGAGGCCGTGCCTCTTTTCCGAAGAAGAGCTCGATATCATGACCCCCCTGAGGAGCGGTGTCACGGACGAGGAGCTCGAAGCCGTGATCGTGGAGGGCGTGAGGCGGAAGCCCGCTTCGCACGGTGCATGCAGGGGAACGAGTATCGGCGACAGAGGCCCGCTCCGCCAGGCGATGCACACGATAGGCGGGTGACCGTCAGGGGTTGCGCTGGCGCCGAACGGTGTCTATGAGCCTGTTGAACGTGGCGAGGTCCTTCGTGAAGAGGACCTTGTTGGTGTTCAGCAGGAAGAGGCCCGTGAGCTTGTCGGGTTTCTTCTTCGAGGATGACCATGCGGACCTGCAGTACAGGGAAAAGGCCCCCAGCCCGAGGGTGTCCTCTATGGACAGCCGGACGACCGTTCCCGTCTCTATGGCCGCACCCGCGATGCACACGCCTTCCTCGCTGGCGTTGAGGACCGTCACCGGCTTGAGGGTGTCGTCGATCTCCACGGTGCCCCTTACATCGTGCAGGGAAATGCGTTCGCGAACCCGCTTGTCTTTCGTCTTCACCATGGTCGTCAAACATGTACATGCACAAAGAATGCCTGTCAAGGAGGTCTCTCCTGCCTGAGACGTGTCTTGCACACGCCATGACCCGGGATGGGCGGGCCTCCGCCGAGGGACGCCTTGTTGCCGGGGGCAGAAGGGGCATCGGCGCCGTGCCCTCGGGGAGCATGATCGGCGGGGCTAGAAGCACACGATGCACGTTCTGGTTCCCAGCGGGAGGTCGCGACGTTCGAGATCGAGGCCTCGGCTTGCAACAGGGCCCGAGAAGGTGCGGGTTTCATGAGAGGGTGGTCGTCCCTCTCTGCGAGTCCGCCGCGAGGGAGGAGGGATCCTGCAGGTGAGGGGGCGCAAGGTTCTCCTCGTAAACCCGTGGATCCACGACTTCGCCGCCTACGACCTGTGGGCGAGGCCGCTGGGGTTGCTTATCGTGGGCTCGGTGGTGCGGAGAAACGGGGTCGAGGTGAGTTTCATTGACTGTCTCGGCGACGACCTCGCTTCGGACCGGAGGCCGGGCGGCCACGGCAAGTTCCGCCGAAGCACGATCGAGAAGCCCGAACCCCTCGGGTTCGTACCGAGGACGTACGCGCGCTACGGCATCGATCCCGGGGAGTTCGCGCGCAGGCTCGAGGAGATCCCCGCGCCTGACGCCGTGCTCGTGACATCGATGATGACGTACTGGTACCCCGGCGTGAGGGAGGCCGTCGGTATCGTCAAGGATGCCTTCCCCGGTGTCCCCGTGATCCTGGGCGGCGTCTACGCGACCCTCTGCACCGACCACGCCCGCCTCGCGAGCGGGGCGGACTATGTCGTCGCCGGAACCGGGGAAGCGCGCGTTATAGAACTGCTCTGCTCGCTTTGGGGGTGTTCCGCCGAGTATGTCCCGGACGAGGACGATCTCGACTCCCTGCCCTATCCCGCCTTCGATGTGATGGACAACCTCGACAGCGTGTGTGTCAGGACGGCTCGAGGGTGCCCGTACCGGTGCGCCTACTGCGCGGCGCCCGTCTTGTCGGGAAGCCCGTCCTACAGGAAGACCCGGGCCGTCATCGAAGAGATCCTCCACTGGGAAAGAAGCCGCGGCGTAAAGGATGTGGCCTTCGTGGACGACGCGCTCCTGACGCCGCGCCCGCGTGCCCTGGAATTCCTCGGGGGCCTTGCAAGCAAAAGCGGTGACGTGAGGTTCCACTGCCCGAACGCCTTGCACGCCCGGGAGATCTCATCGGAGGTGGCCCGGCTCATGCGCGAGGCCGGGTTCGTGACCGTCAGGCTCGGCCTCGAGACGGCGGATGCCTTCAGGCAGAGGGCGACAGGCGGCAAGGTGACCAACGACGAGTACCTGTGGGCTGTAGACGCCCTAGTAGGTGCGGGATACGAATCCCGCGACATAGGGGTGTACGTGTTGTGCGGCCTGCCGGACCAGGAACCGGAAGAGGTCCTCGACACCGTAAGGTTCGTGCTCTCGTCGGGTGCGACCCCCCTGCTCGCCGAATACTCTCCCATCCCCCACACCCCGCTGTGGGACGAGGCGCAGAAGGCAAGCCCCTACCCCATCTCGGACGAGCCCCTGTTCCACAACAACACGATCCTTCCCTGCGCGCAAAGACGGTTTCTGGAGGTGTTCCCCGAGATCAAGCGCCTCGCGCTCACCGGGAGGCGTGCCTCGTGGACGCCCTGTGCTCGAGACCCTTGACGATCGCGGTCAGGAAGTCGTTCGCAGGGGTCATGACCCCGAGTTCCCGGCCGTAGCGGCTGATCGCGCCGTTGAGGGCGTCGATCTCGGTCAGGAGGGATCCCCGGGAGAGGTCCTGGAGCATGGACGAGCGATGAGACGCGGTCGGGGGCAGTTGGACCTCGGTGAGGACCCTGAAATACTCGCCTGCATGTGCATAGGGCAGCTTCACGCCCTTTGCCCGGGCGACCTCGAAGATCTCTCCTATGACGCGGCGGATCATGTCCATGAGCGCCGGCGTCTCCGAGAGCTCCCCGTACGGCACGTTGAGGATGGCGCCCAGGGCGTTGAGCGAACAGTTGTAGAGGACCTTGCCCCACAAGGACGACTCGATGTCGTCCGTCACGGAGCACGGGATACCCGCACTGTCAAGGTGGGAGCGGACCGTGTCGATCTTGTCCTTGGGCGCCGTACCCGAAGGCGATCCGAGAAGGACCTTGTCCGCGTACACGGTGACCCGCGCGGTGCCGGGCCGGGGCACCTCGGCGCCGAAGATCACCCGGGCGCCCACGGTGCGATCCCACCCCACCGCATCGGCGATGATCTCCCAGTTTCCCAGGCCGTTCTGGATGGAGAACACGAGGCTCGATTCGTGGAGATACGGCGCCGTCTGGGCTATGACGGTCGCGGTGTGGTACGACTTCACGCAGAGGAGCACGACGTCGAAGACACCCTCGAGGCCTTCCGTCTTGTAGTGGGCCTTCACCGGGTGGACGTGGTGCTCACCCCAGATACCCGTGATGGTGAGACCCTGCTCCCTCATGGCGAGGAGATGGTCGTCGGCGCCGACGAAGGTCACGTCATGACCGTGCTCGGCCAGCATGCCGCCGAAGACGCTGCCGAGCGCGCCGGCGCCCATGACGAGGTATTTCATGCCTTCGCGGCCTCCCTTTCCTCTCTGAGCGGCACCGCGTCCCTGTGGAGGGTTTCCCCCGCCGGAGAAAGGCCGCGCCGCCACGTCAGGTACCCCTGTATGGCTGCAACGGCGTCCTGGGGCGTCCTGTAGACGGCCAGGCCGGCCTTCCTGAATATGGCTGTCATGCGTATCCGCACTTCCTCTATGTCGATCGAGTTTTCCGTGAACTGGGAGAGGATGGGGACGACAGGCTTGTCGATCGACGAGGCCGCCTGCACGATGGCATGGGGCCCTGTCTCTATCTGGTCCTTCTGGAACGAGGTGATGAAGTCAAGGGAGAAATACGGGACGATCACATCGATCGACGGGTCTGAGGCCATGGCCTCGATGGTGTGCGCCATGATGGTGAAATCGAAGCCGTAAAATCCCAAGTCCACGGGGTTTGCCGTGCTCGTGTTCACGGAGCTGATCCTGCTCGCAATCCTCCTTTGGGTGGCGGTGTGGAGCTGGGGGAGAGCGAGCCCGGCACGGGAGGAGAGGTCCGTGAACAGCACGGACGTCCCCCCGCCGGCGCCGAGGAACCCGAGCCTCGGTCCCTCGGGCCGCCTCCTCGCCACGGCCACCATGGCAAGGTCCATGAGGTGCTCGAAGGTCTCCGCCTCGATCGCCCTCCTCTGGTGCATGAGGGCCGTCCAGAGTTCGTGCCTGGCCGCCATGGCCCCCGTGTGGGAATAGGCCGCCTTGGCCCCCTGCTCCGTCACGCCGCCCTTGAGCACGATGACGGGCTTTTTCGAGACGGCCCTGCCGAGGACCTCCGCGAAACGCCTGCCGCGCTTGATGTCCTCGATGTAACAGGCGATCACCTTGACCGTTTCGTCGCCGGCGAGGTACTCGAGGTAGTCGTCCACGCCCAGGTCTATCTGGTTGCCGTAGGATACGACCTTGTTGAGCTCCATGTAGCGTGCTGTCGCCATCCTCATGAAATTGTGCGTCATCCCGCCGGACTGGCCCAAGAACGCGACGTCCCCCACCCCTGAGAGGGGGGCGCGTGGTACGTCGCAGGTGATCGCCGAGGCCTGGCAGTGGATCCCGATGCAGTTCGGTCCCACGATCCTCGTGCCTCCCCTGCGGGCCGCCTCGACCATGGCTCGTTCGAGGTCGTGGTTGCCCACCTCTGAAAACCCGGAGGTGAAGAAATGGATGAACTTCACGCCCCTTCTGGCGGCCGCCTCCACGGTCTCGAGGGCCTTTTCGTACGGCACGGAGGCTATGGCGAGGTCCACCGGCTCGGGGAGGTCGTCAAGGGATGCGTAGACCTTGGCGCCGGCTATGGAATCGTACTTCGGGTTGACCGGATAGAGCCTGCCCTTGTATCCAGCCATCTGGAGGACCTGGTAGTAGGGGAGTTTCCCTCCCCCGATGTGAGGCGAGGCACCCACCACGGCGACGCTTTCCGGATGGAACAGTCGGTGCAAGTCCATTCGTTCTCTCCCTCTAAGTTGCACATTCTGTGTTATGATCAGTGTATATTACCAAAGAGAGGTTTCCGAGGCTAGCCTTTATATGCAGGCGGTCATCATGGAGAAGGCGTGCGTGACGCCGCTCGCGGGCGCTGGACGCGCCGCCCTTGAACACCGGGCCTTCCCTCTGTGGATGCACGAGGCCTCGCTCGATGACATCGAGCGCGTGTGTGCGAGGGATGGGGTTCTCCCATGGAGGGTCGAGTGTCTTTCACCCCTTGTCCATGCATGCATGGTCGTGCAAGGCGAGCCTATCCCGGCACGATCCACTTGCACATACCGTCGCGGGCGTCTAGATCATAAGGGGATGATCGGCGTGAGGAAACACTACCCGTCCATGCGTATCGCGCCGCCTTGGTCGGCTATCTACAGGCGGCTCGGCTTCAAGGCGGGCACCACCGAGCTCAGGGAAGGCGAGCGGGTACACATCGACAGGTTGATCCAGGAGGGCATCGACCTGGTCGAGCTCAAGGGGGCGTCCCTCGTGCTCGGGATCAAGGGCCTGGGGGAGGGCGGGGTGCTCCTCGAGGGCGATGTGCTCTTCCCGAGTGCGTCGCTTGCCGGCATGCTCGCCGGTTGTACAGGCGCCCTCATCATGGCTGCGACGGCAGGGAGGGGGATCGTGGAGGCCATCGAGCGCTCTTCGGCGGACGACCTGACCAGGGCCGTCGTCTACGATGCGGTGGGCAGCGAGATGGCCGATGCGGCTCTCGACTGGATAGTGTCCGCTGTCGGCCAGGACCTCGTCAGGATGGCGCTCAGGCCCACGAGGAAGAGATTCTCCTCCGGTTACGGCGATCTCGGGTTGGAGAGCCAACAGACGATATGGGAGATGCTCCGCCTCGAGGAGCTGGGAATCGGCCTCACGCCTTCGATGATGCTCGTGCCGGGAAAGAGCGTCACGGCCGTTGCAGGCGTCGTGACTTTGGCTTAGGATGCCGAAGAAAACATCCAGGGGATGACGTGAAAACCAGAGACCGTATACGGAACAGGCTGTCGAGGCGTGTGTTGATCTTGGACGGCGCGACGGGCACCGAGTTGCAGGCCCGAGGGATGCCTCCCGGCGTATCGCCCGAACTCTACTGTGCCGAGCACCCGGACATCATTCGGTCCGTCCACAAGGGATACATGCTCGCCGGGGCGGATGTCGTCTATACGTGCACCTTCGGTGCGAACAGGTACAAGCTCGCATCGTACGGTTCGGCGGACGCGAGGGAGCTGAACCGTCGCCTGGCGCTCATAGCCCGAGAGGCCTCAGGCGGAAGGGCCATGGTCGCGGGTGATATCGGCCCCACGGGGAGGCTCGTCGAGCCGTTCGGAGACCTCGCCTTCGAGGATGCGGTCGCCTGCTTCAAGGAACAGGTCCAAGGGCTCGCCCAGGGCGGGGTCGACCTCTTCGTGATAGAGACCATGATGGATATCCAGGAGGCCAGGGCCGCCCTGATCGCGGTCAAGGAGACGGTGGGGGATGCCTTCACCATCGTGACCATGACCTACGACTCATCCGGCAGGACGCTCACGGGCTCCGACTGCGTATCGGCACTCGTCACGCTCCAGTCCCTCGGTGCCGACGCGGTCGGGTGCAACTGTTCCGCAGGCCCCGCAGAGATGGTCCCCCTCGTTGCGGCCATGAGCCCCCTGGCGCGTGTGCCCATCGTCGCGAAGCCCAATGCGGGGCTCCCCAGGCTCAAAGGCGGCGTGACGACCTTCGAGATGGGCGCCCGGGAGTTCGCGCTGGCCGGCAGGGCGCTCATCGAGGCCGGCGCATCGATCATCGGGGGGTGCTGCGGAACGACACCAGGCCACATAGAAGAGCTCAGGGCCGCGGTCAAGGGCATGAGGCCCTCTTCGGGGGGAGCGCCGAGGGCCTTGCTGCTGAGCTCGCACGCAAGAACGGCAGTGCTCGGTGAAGGCAGCGAGCTCGCCGTGATCGGCGAGAGGATCAACCCCACAGGGAAGAAGGCCCTCCAGGAGGAACTCAGGCGGGGGGTCTTTTCCCTTGTCAGGGAGTATGCGAGGAGCCAGGTCGCGAAGGGGGCCAAGGTCCTGGACGTGAACGTGGGCATGCCCAACGTGAACGAGAAGGAACTGCTGCGGGAGGTCGTCAAGCAGGTCGTTCTCGCTTGCGATGCCCCGTTGTGCATCGACTCGTCGAACCCGGAGGCCTTGGGTGCGGCGCTCAGGGTGTATCCCGGCAGGGCCCTCGTCAATTCGATTTCGGGCGAGCAGGATACGCTCGACGAGAAGCTGAGGATCACTTCGTTCTACGGCGCCCCCTTCATCCTGCTGCCGGTGACCGGGACATCCCTTCCGAAAAGGGCGGCTGAGAGGCTTGCGGTCGTGCGCAAGGTGGTCGCAAGGGCCAGGGACTACGGGTTCGGAAAGGACGACATCCTCGTGGACGCACTCACCATGGCCGTCTCTGCGGATGCCCAAGCCCCCGCCCAGACCCTGGAAACCATCAGGCTGGCTCGCGAACGGCTCGGCTTGATGAGCGTGGTGGGTCTTTCGAACGTGTCCTTCGGCCTGCCCGAGAGAAAGTGGGTGAACGCGGCGTTTCTGGCCATGGCCTCGGCGAATGGCCTTTCCTGCGCGATCGCCAACCCGGAGAGCGAGGAGGTCATGAGCGTCAAGCACGCCGTAGACGTGCTCAGGGGCTCGGACCGGGACGCACACGCCTACATCGCCAAGTTCGGGGCGGTGGTCCCCGAAAAGCCCCAGCCAAGGACGCACGAGAGCCCTGCATCCCTGGTCGCCCGGGCGATCCTCGAGGGTGACCGCGAACGGATCGTGGAGCTCGTAGGCATGGCGCTGGACAAAGGGGAAGAGCCGGGCAGGCTCGTGGACGAGGTCATGATACCGGCTATCCGAGAGGTCGGCCGTCTCTACGAGAGCAAGGTCTACTTCCTCCCCCAGCTGATCGCGAGCGCCGAGGCCATGAAGCTCGCCGTCGAGCGGATCGAACCCCTTCTCGACAGGGGGGGTGCATCCGCGGCGACGAAGGGGGTCGTGGTTCTCGCGACGGTGAGGGGCGACATTCACGACATCGGCAAGAACATCGTGGGCCTCATGCTCAGGAACAACGGGTTCACCGTGGAGGACCTCGGCAAAGACGTCCCGGCGGAAAGGATAGCTGAAGCGGCCCGTGAGAAGGGCGCCCACATCGTGGGGCTCTCGGCCCTCATGACCACCACCATGGCGGGCATGGAGGACACGGTGAGATACCTGAGAAACCAGGGGCTGCGGTGCGCGGTCATGGTGGGCGGCGCCGTCGTCACCGGTGACTTCGCCCGGGCCATCGGCGCCGCTTACGCGAAGGACGGGGTCGAGGCCGTGAGGGTGGCTGAATCGATCATGGCCTCGCTCGTCAAGGGGACGGAAGGCGTCCATGGTGGATCCCGGTGACGAGGGGGCCTTACGGTACCGGCATGAGCGGGGCGACCCTGAACGCCCTGGGGCGGGAAGCGGCATTCCAGGCGGAGAAAGCACCCTCGGGGCGTCTTTTCTGTGCCGAAGACGAGCTTGACGCTCGTCGTCAAGCAGACGTCAAACGGGAGGCCCCAGAAGCGGTACACAGGATGTGAGCTATACTGTTTGTGGAGGAGCTCATCCTCGTGGCACAGGCAAGGATCCATCGGCCGACCGGCGCGACTTCGCCACGTACCCGAAAACCGGCTCTTCCCGTCCCACGAGAAAGGCCGTGCCCCATCCGAACGCCTTTGGATGACGGTGAAGGCCCTCCGGGGCCGGCTCCTCGCCGGTCCTTCCTCGTCAGCGCCTCAACAGCTCGCCGATAGCGTCTTCCGGAGACGGGCACTGGTAGCAGCCCACCTTCCCGGCCTTGTCGACCACCACGCGCATGGGCACACCCCGGACGCCGTAAAGACGCGCCACGTGGGCATCGGTATCGACGAGCACCCGGTAGGGGAGCTCGTACTTTTCCGCGAACGCGCGCACCCTGGACGTGCTCTCGTTGACGTACACGGCCAGGATCTCGAAAGGCTTGCCCCTCATGGAGGCATAGAGGTTTTTCAGCCTCGGGATGTCCCTCTTGCAGTAGGGACACCAGGTCGTGGTGAAGTACACGAGCACCACCTTTCCCCTGAAGTCCCTCAGGGAAACCGCCCTGTTCTCGATGTCCCGAAGCACGAAGATCGGTGCATAGGCGGCCTTGCTTTGAGGGGCCGGCCATGCGGGGGGCTCTGCGGCGCACGATGGATGCGCGTAAAGCACCATCAGCAGGCCCGCGAAGAGGACGGCGAGGCCGCCCGACGTGGCGACGAGGGGGGTCTTTTTCATGTGCCAGCCTCCAGTCTACATCAAAAAGATGCCTGTCTTGACGAGATAGTATTCGGCCATGGCGACGAACACGAGGCCGAAGCCTTTCTGCACGTAGACCAACCACGGCCCCGATCTGGGGATGCTCCTCAAGAGGCCCGTGAACGTGCCCAGGATGATGAGCAGGGTGCCCATTCCGAGGGAGAAGGAAAACAGCATCAGGGAGCCCAGGAGCGTGTTCTGGCGGGAGGCGACGTATCCGAGGAGCACGGTGAGGACCGGGGCGGAGCATGGGCTCATGACGAGTCCTGATGCGAGGCCGAGGAGAAGGGCCCCAGCGATGCCCCTACGTTTCGGGGAAAAGAGCTGGGCCCTCAGGAAGGAGGGGATGGGCAAGACGAAGAACTCCAGCATGGCGCATCCCATGAGGAGAAAGACGTTCGCCACCGTGAAGGTGACCCACGGGTTCGTCTGGAACGACCCGAAGAAGGAGCCCGAGAAGGCCGCGGCAAGCCCGATCGCGGTATAGACGACGGATGTTCCGAGAACGTAGGCCAGGGAGAGGATGAAGCCCGTTGCACGCCCGGCGGATTCCTGGGCGCCGATGTAGGACACGGTGACGGGGATGAGCGGGTATACGCAGGGCGTGAAGCTCACGAGCGCCCCGGCTAGGTACGCCAGAACGATCGGCGTCAGGGTCGAGGTTTTCGTTGCGAGGTCGAGGGCCTCGCTCAGGTTTTCAAGCATGGGAACCTCTCCGGCCAAGCGGCTTCGGGAGACCCGGCCGGGCGGAAAACGGCCAAGCTGTGCCGGACGATCCCTCCCGAAGCATGGGGAGCGCCCGTTGCCCAAGGTGGCTTTCTCCATGTAAGGGCATGGACCGTAGCACCTTCTAGCATACGAGCCGAGAAAGGGCAACCACACCGAAGCGCATAGCCCTTTGCCTGCAGACCTGTCCCTTGTGCCGAACCGTGGTGCGCGGCCGGCCAAGTGTGAGCCCGGGTGTGTCCGATGCCTCGGGGGCGCGGCGTGGAGGTCTTTTCGTGCGCCGTCCTTCGCCGATGGCCGCACCGCCTTTTTGGTTTGGCAACGCGATCCGTTCCGTCGCCTCGCGAAGGAAACCCTTGACAACCATCGCCAATATGGTAATAGGAATCATTCCAAAAAACAAGGGGTGTCGGATGGCCGCGGGAAGAAGCCGGATGACGAAACAGCGGGCTTTGATCCTCGAAGAGCTCAGAAAGGTCAGGACCCACCCCACGGCGGCAGACGTTTACGAGGCGGTAAGACGCTGCATGCCCCGTATAAGCCTGGGCACCGTGTACCGAAACCTCGATCTCCTCTCCAGGGAAGGCCTGGTCAGGAGGATCGACCTCGGAACGGGCAAGAAGCGGTACGACGCCTTCGTCGAAGACCACTCCCACATCAGGTGCTCCTCGTGCGGCCGGGTGGACGACGTGCCGTTGCACAGGGCCGACGGTCTGGCCGCCATGTACCACGGCGTGGAGAGAACCACGGGATATGAGGTCCAAAGCTGCGAGATCGACTTCGTGGGTCTCTGCCCGGAGTGCAGGAAGGATTCTGCTGCGGCATCCCGTGAACGGTCGTCGCGAAAGAACGATCTCGCGGGTCCGGAAAAGACACGGAAATGAAAGGAGGAATGATATGGCGACGTTGAAGGGTTCGAAGACGGAAAAGAATCTCCTTGCCTCGTTCGCAGGGGAGAGCCAGGCGCGCATGCGGTACACCTACTTTGCGAGCCAGGCCCGCAAGGACGGGTACATGCAGATAGCGGACATCTTCGAAGAGACGGCGAACCAGGAGAAGGAGCACGCCAAGAGGTTCTTCAAGTTCCTCGAGGGAGGGGAGGTCGAGATCACCGCGAGCTTCCCCGCGGGCGTGATAGGCTCCACGCTCGAGAACCTCAAGGCGGCTGCTGCGGGGGAGCACCACGAGCAGGCAGAGATGTACCCCGGGTTCGCAAGGGTGGCCAGGGAAGAGGGTTTCGAGGCCATCGCGAAGGTGTGGGAAGCGGTCTCGGTGGCGGAGCGGCAGCACGAGAAGCGCTACCGTGAGCTTGCCGAGAACATCGCCCAGGGAAGGGTCTTCAAGCGGGACAAGGCGGTGGTCTGGAGATGCAGAAACTGCGGGTACCTCCACGAGGGGACAGAGGCTCCGGCATCGTGCCCTGCGTGTGCACACCCGCGCGACTACTTCGAGATCCTTGGCGAGAACTGGTGATGGTCTTCTTTCCGCCTATCCCCGATGACTCACCGTCATTCGGGGATGGGCGTTCATCGAAGGGGGAGCACATGTGCAAGATAGCGGCGCTCGCGTTCTCTCTGCTCTTCGCCCTGGTGCAGCCGTGTTTCGGCGCCACCCCCGACGGCACCGCCGTAGAGACCGTGACGCTCGCGGTCCCGGCCGACGCCGCCGAGCGGTTGTATCTGGGCATCAAGGCGACAGCCGGGAGGTTCGCTCTCTCGGATATCGCAGGCGATATCTTGATCGTGGAGATCTTCAGCATGTACTGTCCGCACTGCCAGCGCCACGCCCCGAAGGCCAACGAGCTCTTCGCGATCATCGAGGCCGACGGCAAACTCAAGGGCAGGGTGAAACTCATCGGCATAGGCGTGGGGAATTCAGCCTACGAGGTCGGGTTCTTCAAGAAGAAGTACAAGATCCCCTTCCCCCTCTTCGATGACACCGGGTCCGTTCTCCTCGGCAGGCTCGAGGGTATAAGGACCCCGACGTTCTTCGCGTTCAAGAAGACCGGGGGAAGGTTCAAGGCGTTTTTCGTGGAACAGGGGCCCCACGACGATCCCAGGGGGTTCCTGGACAGGGTGCTCATGGCACTGCCGAAGTGACAGCGAGGTGCGTCTCGATGAAGATGAAGAGGTACGTGTTTCCCTTGTCGATCGTATGCATGCTCATGGCCGGGGCCGGTGCGCCGTCGCCTTTGTCCTCCGCGGGTCTCTCCCGGGAAGAGATCTACCAGGTCGGGAAGCTCAAGCCCATAGACAGCGTCCTCAAGGTCAAGGTCGGGGACGTGGCGCCGGATTTCAGCCTCAGGTCGGTGGACGGGAAGACCGTTTCGCTCAGAGACTATCGGGGCAAGAAGAACGTGATGATATCCTTCGTGCCGGCCGCCTGGACCCCCGTGTGCTCTGACCAGTGGCCGGGGTACAACCTGGCCCGCGAGGAGTTCGAGGCCATGGATGCGGTCGTGATCGGGATCTCCGTGGACAACGTCCCCACCCTGTACGCGTGGACCAAGAGCATGGGCGGCCTGTGGTTCCCCGTGCTCTCTGACTTCTGGCCACACGGCAAGACAGCCGATGTCTACGGGGTGCTCAGGTCGGACGGGACGGCGGAGAGGGCGATCTTCATCGTGGACAAGACTGGCGTCATCCGCGCCCTCGACGTTCACGACATCAACGAGAGGCCGCCTCTCGAATGGATCATGACCGAGCTCGAGCGGCTGAAAGATTGACGCCTTGGCCCTTCTCTCCGGGCGCAGGCGGCCTGCCAAGCGCAGCATGACGCCTGCCGGCCCGGGCGCGGGGAAGGCTTCGCCGGGGACGACCCCCGGTGGCATCCCTGCTCATGATGGCCCGCACCGGCAAAGGCCTGGGTTTCTTTTCGCACGGAGCCCTGTCTCGGTCTTCGCTGGTCTTTACTGGCACAGGACATCCACGGGGCAAGAGAGCGCCTTTGTGCCGCCGTGACGGCCTTCAAACGCTCGTCGATGACGGGGGAGGCCTCGTTCGTCAGGCCGATTACCGGAGCCGGGTGATTCCCCCGTTTCCTAGATCCACTTCAGGATCCCCGCGAAGACCACGAGCGATGCTGCGTTTATCGCGAACAACGTCCCGATGAACAGCTTCTGCGTCCTCGGTTTCCAGTCGTACGCGTAGAACGCGGCGAGGAAGAACGGTATGTAGACCGTGACGAACACCGGGAAAGCCCCCCAGAACGGCCAGACCCACACGAAGGTCGGGGTCTTGACCAGGAAGATCTCGAATACCGAGTAGAAGGCGGCGTTCGCGACGGCGAACAACAGCCTGTTGTTGATCCCCAGGACCTTCATCCCGGGGTCTTCGGGCAAAAGCTTGCTCAGGATGAGCCCTGAGACGGCGAACATGAGGCTGATCTCGATGCCCACGCCGACGAGGATGAGGAAGGCGGTGCCCGTGGGCACGGTCCAGAGGGCATGGCCGGAGAAGTGCTGTATCAGGGCGTTTCCTATCTCCACGAACCAGTGGACCATGTACAGGGACAGGCCTGCCGCTATCCCCCTGTAATTCTTCTTGGAGTATTCGTTGACGTAGACATACAGGGTCAGGGCGAGAAGGGTTATCACGTACCACTGGAACGGGTTGCCGGAACGCAGGATGGACAGGGCCATGGCGGTCGCCTCGGGGTGGTTCATGGGTTCCTCCTCGGTGTATTGTGTCTATCGAACGCTGGTCGCCAGCGATTCGCTCCCCACACATGAAGGCAGGTCACCCGATGCGGCGCAGACCCTCTCGGTAGCGCCCTGCGAGGTCGCGGTAGAGCTTCTTGCCTGCGATCATCACCTCGCGGTGGACCTGTGTGACCTCCCCCTTCTCCACGGCCGGCACGCCGGCATACAGCTTGCCGGGGGGAACGACCTGGTTTTTCTTGACCAGCGAGTGTTCTGCCACGATGGCCCATTCGCCCACCCGGGCGTTGTCCCCCAGCGTGGAGTTCATGCCTATGACCGCGTAGTCGCCCACCGATGCGCCGTGTATCATGGCCAGGTGCCCGATGGTCACGAACGAACCGATCGTGACCATCGCCGGCGTGTGAACGACCACGCCGTCCTCGATGGCCGTGTCGTCGCCGATCACGATGGACCCGAAGTCGCCGCGGATCACCGCGCACGGGCCTATCCAGCATCTTTCGCCTATGGTGACGTCGCCTATGATCTCGGCGCTCGGCGCCACCCACGTGTCCGCGCCGATGAGCGGCGCCTTGTCTCCAAGGGCATACAGAGGCATAACGTCCCCCCTCCCCCTTTCGTCGACGTGCCGTATCGCTTGAACCCCGCGTCCCCCAAGCCCGCGTGGAACCGTGCCGTCATCCATGGCCGCATGGGGGAACCCTGAAGGCTCGACGGTACCCACGCCCGGTTTTCGCCTAGCGGGCGCCCCCTCCTGTTGTCCAGTGCACGCTCATCTTACCATGAAAGCCCCGGCTCTCAAACGAGACAACCGAAGCGGGCGACAAAACGGGTCACATGCCGGGCACGCGCCCGGTTCCTGCCGTGACGAGAGGCCGGCAGCCGAGGATATGCACCGTGGGGCACAGGGAGAAGGTCTTCGTCCTGGGAAAGGGGCGCGATCCTCGTGACGGTGCCCCCTGGGTGGAGAGGCCCTCGGAGCGCGAAAACCGCCTCGTGGGCGTTTTCGACGGCTAGGATCGAGACCCCCTGTGAACCGGCGCCCTGCACAGAAACGCCGTACCCCTGCTCAAGCCCTTGGGAGAAATGTCGATAAACAAGGAAGCACCGCTGATATGCCATGTTCTCTTCCGGGGGCACCCCCAGCTCCAAAGGCGGAGATGAAGGAGAGGCGGAACGTTTCATGCAGTCGTGTGATGTTTCGGGAGGCGGCTTCGAACAGGGCTGTGACGTCGGCAGGACGACGCTGGCGCCCCTGAAGAGGAAGAGACTCCTCAGGACGCACGTCCTCGGGGCGATGGTGAGGACCGGCGCGTGCGCCCTCATATGGGTCCTCTGCCTGGCCGCCCTCTTCAAGGGCGCCGTCGGCCCGGGGTCGTTCGTCGGTGCGAGCGCATCGCTGCTCTTCGTCGTCCTCATGAACGTGCCGATGCTCCTTGTCCTCAGGTTCACCTCGTCGAAGGGATGGTTCGAGTTCTTTTCCTTCTGCGTCAACGTGCTCGAGACGTTCGGGTACACGGCGTTCATCTACTTCGTCGGCGGGTTCAGGTCCACGTACCTGACCCCGATCTACGCCGCCATGATCTTCTACGTGGGGGTCATGGCGCCCATGAGGTATCCGCTCGTCCTCGCGGGCGTAAGCTCCGGCATGTTCTCGGTCATGGTCTACCTGGAGCACTTCGGTTACCTTCCCCACCAGAACGTGTTCATCCGCTATGCGTACACCTGGGACATGATCGTGTTCGTGCTCTTCATCCTGACGGCGGTCCTCTTCCTCATCGCCTGCATGGCCGCCTACACCTCGGTGGTCTTGAACGAGGCGAAGAAAAACCTCAAGAAGAAGAACCTCGCCCTCGAGAAGGTCAACGCCATGCTCTCGGAAGAGATACACGAGAGGATCAAGGCCGAGGCATTGCTCAGGGCGAGCGAGGAGAAGCTCAAGGACATATTCGACAACGTCCCGGACGCCCTGTTCACCCACGACCTTCAAGGACGCTTCTCCGACATGAACCCTTGTTTCAGGGAGATGATCGGCCTCGATCAAGGCGCCCCCCTCCCCGGTGACCTGAGCATACGGGATCTTGTCCCGGGGAGGTTCTGGCCCGCCGTCGACGCATACCTCGAGGACATCGTCAGGAAGGGCAGGTGCGAGGGGGTGATGAGCATCGTGGGCATGGACGGGAAAAAACGTATCCTGGAGTTCAAGAACACGCTCATGAAAGACGGCTGCGGAAGGCCCGTGGGCGTGAGGGGGTGCGCCAGGGACATCACCGAGAGGACGAGGGCAGAAAAGGAGCGCGCCAAGCTCCAGGAACGGTTGCAGAGGGCGCAGAAGATGGAGGCCATCGGCCTTCTGGCGGGCGGCGTGGCCCATGACCTCAACAACATCCTCTCGGGCCTGGTGAGCTATCCCGAGCTCCTCCTCATGGAGCTCCCCGAGGGGAGCCCGCTCGAAAAGCCCCTGCTCACCATCAAGCAGTCCGGCGAGAAGGCGGCATCCATCGTGCAGGATCTCCTCACCATGGCGAGGCGCGGGGTGAGGGTCTCCGAGCGTCTGAACATCAACAACGTCGTCAGGGACTACCTGGCAAGCCTTGACCACGAGAGGCTCGCGAAGGAGCATCCAGGGGTGAGGCTGGAGGTGGAGTTGGCCCCGGACGTGGTGGACATCGAGGGCTCGCCTATCCATATCTTCAAGACCGTCATGAACCTCGTCTCCAATGCCTTCGAGTCGATCGAAAAAGAGGGTGTCGTTCGCATCTCCACCTTCAACAGGACGCTTCGCAGGCCGCTCGTGGGCCACGACAAGATCGGGGAGGGAACGTACGCGGTGCTCGTCGTTGCGGACACCGGGGTGGGCATGACCGAGCAGGACAAGCAGCACATCTTCGAGCCGTTCTACACGAGGAAGGTCATGGGAAGGAGCGGGACCGGCCTCGGCATGGCCGTGGTGTGGGGGGCGGTCAAGGATCACAACGGACACCTGGAGCTCGAGAGCGAGCCCGGCAAGGGGACGGTCTTCACCCTCTCCTTCCCCGAGTGCCCGGTTTCCCGTGAGGGGGAAGGCTCCACCGTCAGCCACGGGTGCCGGCACGATGACGTCGAGGGCGAGGGGAGCGCGGCATGGGAAGTGTCCTCGGAAGGGCCGCGGCCGAGGATCCTCGTGGTCGACGACATGGAGGAGCAGCGGGAGCTCGCCCGCATGATCCTTCAACGACTGGGATACGAAGTCGAGACCGCCTCCAGCGGGGAAGAGGCGCTCGACCTCGTGAAGGACTCACCCCCGGACCTCGTCCTGTTGGACATGATCATGGGCGACGGCATGGACGGGCTCGAGACCTACCGGAGGATACGCGAGGTGAGACCGGGCCAGAAGGTGATCATCATGAGCGGGTTCTGCGAGCAGGACAGCGTCAGGGAGGCGCTCGCCATCGGGGCGACTGGCTTCGTGCGGAAACCGTATCTCGCAAAGGATATCGCCCCCGTCTTGAAAAGGGCCATCTCGAATCTCGCCGCCTGAGCTCCCATGGGGCCCCCGATGGCGACCGGCCGGGCTCGAGGAGGGTTCCAGGGGGCGAGAGGATCAGCCGAGGTTCCTGCCGGCCATCGCCTTCCTCATCTCGTCGATGAGAGCCGGAAGGAAGGTCTTGAGGTCTTCCACCACGTGGATGTGGGCGACGTTGAAGATCGGTGCCTGGTCGTCGATATTGACGGCTATCACGGTCTGTGCGCCCCTGATGCCGGCTGTATGCTGGACGGCCCCCGAGATCCCGCACGCGATGTACAGCCTCGGGGAGACGCTCATGCCCGTGGTCCCAATCTGGCGCGAGTAGTCGAGCCACCCGAGGTCGCACGCCCCACGCGAAGCCCCCACGGCCGAGCGCGGGAACAGGGATGCGAGTTCCTCGACGAGGTGCAGGTTTTCTTTGCCGCCCAGACCCCTGCCTGCAGACACGATCACCTCCGCCTCCGGAAGCGGGCTCGTGCTGACGGCCGGTTCCAAGATCCCGACGAGTCGAGCGCGATCGTCCGCGGGGGGCGCCTCGTGGACGAGCACCCTTCCCCTGGATGGGTGCTCGAGGGCGACGTGCCTCCTCGGCGACGTGAAGACGGTGCACACCACGCGATCGCGCGCCGGTTGGGTGTGCTCGACGAAACGGCCGCCGTACACCTGCCGGGTGAACCTCCACCCGCTTGCTGCGACCACGCCCGTGAGGATCTCCGCGTCGAGGAGGAGCGCGATCATGGGCGCCAGTTCGAGCCCGAAGAACCTTTGCGCCAGGAACACGGCAGACGGCCGCCCTTCGCCGATGATGGCCGCGATCTTCTCCGCCAGGGCGCGCCCAGGCGGGCACAGGTCGTCTCCGGACCTCAAGAGGTGGACGGTGGACCCGGTGAGGCCGGCAAGCTCATGCGCCGCGTCATCGCCCTTGCAAGAGGGCAGGAAGCACGCATCGGGCATGCGGCCGTACGCGGAATGCACGAAGGAAGCGAGGTCCATCGTTTCCTCGGTGAGCCTTCCGCCGAGGGTCTCTCCCACGATGTACACGCGCATGTCCATGAGGGTCTCCTAGGGGATGAGGGCCTTCTCGCGAAGGATGTCGACGAGAGCCCTGGCCTTCTCGAGGGATGTCCCCTTGAGGACGATGCCCTGCCTGCTGCTCGCGGGCTTGGCGACCTTCGGTGCATTCCCGATCCGTTGGTGCGGCACCAGTTCGTCCAAGGGGATCGTCTCCGGAGACATGGTCCTGGCGCGCAGGACGTCCGAGAGCCTGGGGTAGCGGGGTTGGTTGATCCCGGTCTGGATGGTGAGCACGGCGGGCAGGGCGATCTCGCGCAGAGCGCGGTACCCGTGCTCGATCTCGCTCGTGACCCGCACCTTCCCTCCCGGGGAAAGCGTCTCGATCGCGACGACCGAGGTCGCGCAGGGCCATCCGAGGTACGCCCCCACGAGCTGGCCGGTGACACCCGCCATGTCGTCCTCTGCCATGACGCCTGCGAGAACGAGGTCGAAGCCCCCCCTGGATACGCATGCAGCAAGGGCCCGGGCCGTTGTCGAGGGATCGGGCTGCCCATCGTCGCCGACCGTCACGTGCACGCACCCGGTCGCCCCCATCTCGAGGGCCCGCCTGACGACAGAGGCGGCCCTTGGCGGGCCGACGGTCACTGCGTGGATCTCGACGTCCTCGCCGAGGCGCTCCTTGAGGAGGAGCGCCTCTTCCAGGGCATGTTCGTCCGCCCTGTTCATCCTGAAGACGCTCTTTGGGGCGAAGGTGAGCCTGCCCGCTGCCTCGTCGAGGCTCACGGTGTCGTGGGCGTCGACCACCTGCTTTATGCACACGAGAACCTTCATGCTCTATCTCCGCTCGCACTCTACCATACCTCAAGGCGCAGGATGCAGGCAAGCAAAAAACGAACGTTCGTTATATTTAGCCTTGACAGGCATCCCTTTCCAGGGTAGGATCGGTCCATGAGCATGATATACCTCTTCAGGCATGGGCAGGCCTCCTTCGGGGACGACGATTACGACGTCCTTTCTCCGAGGGGGCTTGCGCAGGCCAGGATCCTCGCGGGGATCCTCTACGACAAGGGCTTCATGCCGGTTGCCGTGTACTCCGGGACCATGAGGCGGCAGGTGTCCACCGCCCAGGAGGTCCTGAGGTTCTTCAAGGACAGCGACAGGCCGCTGCCGGGCCTGGTGACGATGCCGGAGTTCGACGAGTACGACACCGCAGCCATCGTGACCGCCCTGTTCCCGGCCATGGCGGCGGAGGACCCCTCTCTCGAGGCGGATCTGCCGAGGATGTACGAGAGCAAGGCCGCGTTCAAGCGGATATTCGAGGCGGCCATGCTCAGGTGGGTGTCCCTGGGCGCCCATGTCGACGGCGTGGAATCGTGGGAGGGGCTCAAGAGCCGTGTCATGCGGGGGGTGGACTCCATAAGACGGCGTCACGGCAGGGGGAGCACCGTGGCGGTCTTCACCTCGGGCGGGGTGATCGCCGCATGCCTGGCCGCGGTGCTGGGAATCCCGGGGGAGACCGCCATGCGACTGAACTGGCAGATCGTCAACACCTCGGTCACGAGGCTCATGTACAACGAGGAGAGGGTAACCCTGGCCGGGTTCAACGACATCTCCCACCTCGAGCTCGCCCGGGACGAATCGCTCCTCACCTATAGGTGAGGGGCCTTCACAAACGAAAGGAGACAGCCATGGATTTCTCGGTTTCCGAAAGGGTGCAGGCCATCACATCCCTGATCGACGAGTTCGTCGACAAGGAGCTGATCCCCCTCGAGAGGGAGTTTCTCCACAAGAGTTGCCGCGAGATGCTGCCGGTGCTCGAGAAGAAGCGGGACATGGTTCGCAAGATGGAGCTCTGGGCGCCGAACCACCCCAAGGAATACGGCGGCATGGGGCTCGGCCTCGTGGATCACGCCTTCGTCTCCGAGTGCCTGGGAAGGACCCCCATCGGTCACTACGTCTTCAACTGCCAGGCCCCGGATGCGGGGAACATAGAGATCCTCCACCTCCACGGCACCCCCGAGCAGAAGGAACGCTACCTGAGGCCCCTCGTGGAGGGGAAGATCAGGAGCTGCTTCTCCATGACCGAGGTGGAGATGCCCGGGTCCAACCCGGTCATGATGGATACCACCGCGGTCAAGGACGGCGACGATTACGTGATCAACGGGCAGAAGTGGTACTCCACGGCAGCCGACGGTGCTGCCTTCTCCATCGTCATGGCCGTCACGAACCCGGAGGCCCCGCCGTATTTGAGGGCGAGCATGATCATCGTGCCCACCGACACCAAGGGGTTCAACCTCGTGAGGAACATCCCGGTCATGGGGCACACGGGCGACGATTACGCATCTCACGGCGAGGTGCTCTTCCAGTCCTGCCGGGTGCCGCAGAAGAACCTGCTGGGTCCCGAGGGGCACGGGTTCGTCATCGCGCAGGAACGGCTGGGCCCGGGCAGGATCCACCACTGCATGCGATGGATCGGGATCTGCAACCGCGCCTTCGACCTCATGTGCTCGAGGGCCTCCAGCCGCATCATCCAGCCCGACGGCAGGACCCTGGCGACCAAGCAGATCATCCAGGCGTGGATAGCCGAGTGCGCGGCGAACATCCAGGCCGCCCGCCTCATGACGCTGAATGCGGCGTGGAAGATCGAGACCATGGGCGCAAAGGCGGCCAGGTACGACATCTCGTTCATCAAGTTCTTCGTGGCGAACGTGATGCAGGAAGTCATAGACAAGGCGCTCCAGGTCCACGGAGGCCTCGGCATGACCGACGACACCATCATCGCCTACTTCTACCGCCATGAGCGGGCGGCGCGCATCTACGACGGCGCGGACGAGGTGCACAAGATGGCGGTGGCCAAGAGGATCCTGAGGGACTACGAAGGCAGGACGGTTCGTTAGTCATGGCCAAGGGCGAACTCTCGTTCGAGGAATTCAGGCGCATGGTCTCCCTCTCCATGGAGAACATGTGCAGGGATCTCTACCTCGGCAACCGCGCGAGCATCAAGATAAAGAAGGAACCGGTCGCGGTGGGAAACCTCATGAAGATCCTGGACGCCGCGCTCACCCTCAGCAACAAGAAGGGCTTCTCCGCCATGAGCCTGAGGGAGTTGAGCAGCCAGAGCGGTCTCAGCATGGGGGCTCTCTACACGTACTTCTCGAGCAAGGAAGACCTCCTTCACATGATCCAGCGCGAGAGCGCGGTCGTGTTCGACGTCCTCACCGCTCAGCTCGAGGGGGTACGAGACCCGCAAGCCAGGCTCAGGAGGGCCATACGCACCCACCTCTTCCTGAGCGAGATCTTGAGGCCGTGGTTCTACTTCTCCTACATGGAGGCCAAGAACCTCTCGAAGCAGGAACAGAAGAAGGCCATCGAGGCGGAGCTCCTCACCGAGAAGCTCTTCGTGGACATCGTGCGCGAAGGCCAGGACGTAGGCGTCTTCAGAGACTGCGACGCAGAGCTCGTGGCCGCGGTCACGAAGGCCATGCTCCAGGACTGGTATCTCAAGAGGTGGAAGTACGCGAGGAGGAAGACGACGGTGGAGAGGTACGCCGAGTTCGTGACGGATGTCGTCGAGGGGTACCTCGGGTGCGGGCGACGGGGAGAAAAAAAGAGCTGAAGGGGTGATCACATGATCGACACGCCGACCAAGGTGCGACAGGGAGAGGAGCTCGATCTCAAGGCCGTCGAGGCCTTCCTCAAGGACTCGATCCCGGGTCTTCATGGCGAACTCGTGGTGGAGCAGTTCCCGAGCGGGTACTCGAACCTGACGTACCTCATACGGGTCGGGGAGAGGGAGCTCGTGCTCAGGAGGCCGCCGTTCGGCCGCAAGGCGAAGACGGCCCACGACATGGGCAGGGAATACCGCATCCTCAAGGCGCTGAACCCGGTGTTCCCCTACTGCCCGAGACCGCTCGTCTACACCGAGGATCCGTCGGTTATGGGGTGCCCCTTCTACGTGATGGACAGGATCAGGGGGATCATCCTGAGGAAGAATCTCCCCGAGGGTCTCGAGCTCTCCCCCGGCCAGGTGCGCACGCTGTGCGAGAACCTCCTGGACGTGCAGCTCGAGCTTCACGCCGTGGACTACAAGGCCATAGGCCTGGAAGGCTTCGGCAGGCCCGAGGGATACGTGAGGCGCCAGGTGGAGGGCTGGTCGGAGCGGTTCAGGGCGGCGTGGACCCCGGACGCACCGACCTTCGACGGCGTCATGCAGTGGCTCCATGACAGGATGCCGCCCGACTCTCAGAGGCCTGCGCTCATCCACAACGACTACAAGTTCGACAACGTCGTCCTTGACCCGAAAGACCCCCTGAGGATCATCGGTGTCTTGGACTGGGAGATGGCCACCATCGGCGATCCGCTCATGGACCTCGGGAGTTCGCTCGGCTACTGGGTGCAGGCGGACGACCCCGAGGATTTCCAGGCCGCCCGCATGATGCCCACGAACCTGCCGGGTGCGCTCACGCGCAAGGAGATGGTGGAGAGGTATGCCGAGAAGGCGGGGATCACCATCGACAACTTCGACTTCTACCTCTGTTTCGGGCTCTTCCGCCTGGCGGTCATAGCCCAGCAGATCTACTACCGCTACTACCACGGACAGACCAAGGACGAGCGTTTCAAGCTCCTGATCTTCGCCATCCACATCCTCGAGAAGGCTTCCAAGAGGGCGATGGAGGAGGGTTGGGGGTGAAGGTCGGCGCCGGGCGCAAGGGGTTCCCCTCCATGCCGCGGCGAACAAGCGAGGAGGGCCGGCGCTCTTTGGGGCCCAGGCGGTGGACGCCGCGGGCCGGCCGATGGATGCCCTTTACGGGATTGACCGGCCGTGTCCTGTTCGGGACCGGGCGAGACGGGCACACTACGTGAACGGGAGAAGGAGACCATGGAGAAGATCGATTTCAGGCTGGACGGGAAGATCGCCCTGGTGACCGGGGCGAGCAGGGGCATCGGGGAGGCCATAGCCGTTACCCTCGCCGACTACGGGGCGCATTGTATCCTCGTGAGCCGCAAGGAAGAGGGGTTGAAGAAGGTCTCGGAGACCATAGCACAAAGGGGCGGCAAGGCCGAGGTGATGGCCTGTCACGTCGGGGATCTGCCGCAGATCGAGCGGCTCTTCGCTCGGATACAAGAGAGGCACGGAAAGCTCAACATCCTCGTCAACAACGCCGCGACCAACCCGTATTTCGGCGAGATGATCGGCGCTGACGAGGGTATCTGGAACAAGACCTTCGACGTGAACCTGAAGGGCCCGTTCTTCCTGGTCAAGCACGCCGTGCCCCTGATGACGGCATCGGGCGGGGGCTCCATCGTGAACGTGTCGTCCATCAACGGGGTCAGGCCGGCCCCGTACCAGGGCATCTATTCGATCACCAAGGCCGGCCTCATATCCATGACCCAGGCCTTCGCAAAGGAGCTCGCCGCGCGCAACATCAGGGTGAACGCCCTCCTCCCGGGGCTCGTGGAGACGCACTTCTCGAAGGCCATCCTCGAGAACGACGCGATACGGGAGTACGCCGTCAAGATGATACCCATGGGCAGGCACGCCGTGCCGAGGGAGATCGCGGGCGTGGTGCTCTACCTCGTTTCGGACGCCGCCTCGTTCACGACCGGGGCGTGCTTCGTGGTGGACGGCGGCGCGCTCGCGTGAGCGCCTTCGACGGGAAAGGAGAGACATCCATGAAGCTCGAAGAGGTGAAAAAGGTGCTCATCATAGGCGCCGGTACCATGGGGCAGCAGATAGGCCTGCAGTGCGCCATGCACGGGTACGAGACCGTGTACTACGATCTGAGCCGCCAGATCCTCGACAAGGCGATGGAAAGGGTGGCCAGGCTCGCGAGGTGGTACGAGTCGACGGGGAGGATCCCGGCGGGAGGGCTCGAGGAGGTGCTGGCAAGGATCTCCTCGAGTGCCGACCCGAAAGAGGCGGCCACGGATGTGGACTTCGTGAGCGAATCCGTGCCCGAGGACCCAGAGCTCAAGGCGAAGGTCTTCGCGCAGTTCAACGAGCTGTGTCCAGAGCGGACCGTGTTCACCACCAACACGTCGATGCTCGTCCCTTCCATGTTCGCCGAGGCCTCGGGCAGGCCGGACAGGCTCTGCGCTCTCCATTTCCACGACCTCAGGGCCACCACCGTCGTCGACGTCATGCCCCACGAGGGCACCTCGCCCGAGGTGACGGAACTCGTCAGGGCGTTCGCCAGGAGCATCGGGTGCATCGTGATCATGCTCCACAGGGAAAACAACGGCTACGTGTTCAACACCATGCTCTCGAGCCTCTTCTTCTCCGCCCTCACGCTCGCGTCCCGGGGGGTCGCCTCCGTGGAGGACATAGACAGGGCGTGGATGGGGGTGACCTACATGCCCATGGGCCCCTTCGGCATCATGGACCAGGTGGGGCTTTCCACGGTGTGGACCATCACGGACTACTGGGCGAAGAGGACGAAGGACCCCCAGGCGCAGATGAACGCCGACTTTCTCAAGCCGTACGTCGAGAGGGGAGACCTCGGCTACAAGACGGGAAAGGGGTTCTACACCTACCCGAACCCTGCCTACCAGCGCCAGGGGTTCCTCGACGGCGTAGGCTCCTAGCACGAAGGCCCGTGGAGGGCACGCAGTCTCCCACAGGGGGGATCAGGGTAGCCGCGGGCGGGAAGGGCCCGTGCCCTCCCTATCCATGAGCGGTCACCCGCGCGGCGTGGATAGGCGCCCCGGGCGTGGGCTGCCCTTGCCGGGGCGCGGTCTCCCGGTCAGGCGGACAGGCCTGGAACCCCGCCCCCCAGCTCGGTCTTGGGTGGTTGTCCCGGGGCCGGGGACGCTCACGATGGTCCCCCTCGTTCAGTGGATAGGCGGCGGGTGGATGCCCTGGCCTGAGCGGGGCGGAAGGGATTGATCGCGCCGCTGCATGAAGACGCCTGGACGTTGCGGGAAAGGACGCCCCTTCCCTGATGCGACCGCCGGGGGCGAGTCGTCCTGCGCCCGTCTCGGGATCAGGCGGGAGAGCCCCCGTCGCCTGCGGCGAGGCAGTTCTTGAGAGACAAGCCCAGGTTCTCGATGGTGTAGGGTTTCTTGAGGTAGCCGCTCGCGCCGAGCCGTATCGCCTCCCTCACCCGCTCGTTCTCCGCGTACCCGCTCGCGATGAGGGCCTTCTGGCCGGGGTTGATCTCGAGGATCCGCCGGTACGTGTCGAGGCCGTCCATGCCCGGTTCCATGATCATGTCGAGCAGCACGCAGTCCACGGCCGTCTCCCTCAGGAGACCCAGCGCCTCTTCGCCGCTGGCCGCGCTCAGCGCCGTGTACCCCAGCCTGGTGAGGATGTCGGTTGCTATCTGGCGTTGCGTGTCGAGGTCGTCCACCACGAGGATGAGCTCGCCGTTGCCTGCTATGTCCTCCTGGGACGCCCTTTCCTGGGATTCAACGGCCTCCATTCTCGTGGCCGGGAAGAAGAGCTCGAAGGACGACCCCTGTTCGGGTGTGCTCTTGACGTTGATGTACCCGCGATGGTCCTGGACGGTTCCCCACACCACGGCCATGCCGAGCCCCGTGCCGCTCCGTCCCAGGACCTTCTTCGAGTAGAACGGCTCGAAGATGCGCCTCATGTCCGCCGGATCTATCCCCACACCCGTGTCCCGGACGGTGAGGACCACGTAGTCGCCAGGGATGATGTCGTCATGGCCCTCTATCGGGCCTTCCAGGAAGGCGTTGCGCGTCGTGAGGGTCACGGTGCCCCCCTCCGGCATGGCCTCCATGGCGTTGAGGACCAGGTTCATGAGGGCCTTGCGGATGTGGATGGTTGATCCCATGACGGGCAGAAGCCCTTCTTCGAGGTCGGTGACAACCGTGACACCCTTGTGGATCCCCAGGTGCCTTTCGTGTTCGGCCGAGGAGAGGTAGTCGAGGATCTCCCTGTTGAGGTCGAGGGGCTCCATCTGCAACACCCCGCGCCTGGCCAGGGTGAGGAGATCCTGCACGATCGCCGCCGCCTTCTGGCCTGAATCTTTCATGACCTGGATCGGTTTCCTGAGGGGGCTCGAGGCCGGGAGTTCCATGAGGAGGAGGTCAGGGTAGCTCACGATGCCCGAGAGCACGTTGTTGAGGTCGTGGGCCACGCCCCCTGCCAAGAGCCCGAGGGCCTCCATCTTCTCGGAGCGTGCGAGCCTGTCGTCCAGCTCTTTCCGCGCCTTCTCGGACCTCCTGCGCTCGGCGATCTGCTCTTTGAGCTGCTCGTTGGCCGCAAGGAGCTCCCTCGTCCGTTCCCGCACCATGTCCTCGAGACGCACGTTCAGGTGCTCGAGCATCCTGTTCGCATCCTCCAGTTCCTTGGCGTACTGCTTCTGCATCTTCAGGGAATGGTCGAGCGCCTGGCGCTGCTCCAGGAGCATGACGGAAAAGTCGTTGAAGGCGCACATCACCTCGCCGATCTCGTCTTTGGAAGTGACCGAGACCTGCTCCCCGAGATTCCCGAGCTGGAGTTTCTGTATGGCCTGCCTGAGCCCGGTCATCGGGGAAAGGACCGCCCCGGTCAGGATCCTGTTCAGGACGAGGGAGAGGACCACGAGCGTCGTGACCAAGAGCGCCAGGAACGCCATACCGGTCCGTGCCCCTTCCTCCTCGAGTCCCGTGAGGTCGTAGTACATCGCGATGTATCCCACCCGCTCGCCGATGACCTCTATACGGGATGCATACTCCAGGTACGCCTCCTTCGAGATCGAGACCTCGCGCACCGAAGGCCCCCTGTTCAGGACCTTCCGTGTGCTTTGCGCCATGAGTCTCTGCACGGTCTTGCCCGTGGCCATGATGATGCGGCCTTCCAGGTCGTAGACCGCGATGTGGCAGATGCCCTTGACGGAGGTGATGGCGTCCAGGGTGGATGCCAGTGCCTCGGTGTGCCGTGCGAAGATCTCGTTGGCGAGTTCCTCGCGGTTCTGTTCGTAGACGGCCTCCATGAGGGTGCCTATCTCCTGGATACGCGATGCGCGGCGCTGGATCTCGAACGAGGAGAACACTACCCCGAAGAAGAGCGCCACGATGATGCACGCGGCTATGATCGAGGCGTTTATCTTGACCCTGATACTCTGTACTCTCATGGCGATCGAGACCCTGCTCATCGTCTTTTCGGAAGGGCAGACGCGAGAGTTGAGGTCTCGTGCATCGGCCCGTGCACGCCTGGGCGGCCCCGACGTCGTGTTCCGGATGGCGACCCCTTGATGGGACTGCGCCCGTGTCAAAGGGGTTTCCTTGCATGTCGTGACGGGAAAGGGTGACCGGGGTTACACCCGGGCACAGACGGAGAGGACCCTTGCCTCGGTGTGCGCCACGTGGTGTTGCGGGAAAAGGCAAGCGAGGCGCAGGGGATCCTTGCCTCCCCTCTCGGAGGCGAGGACCGGCAGGGAGCGTCCAGGGGTCTCCTCGGCGGGGACACTGCGAGGTCGGCCGCCGTTTCGTCAGCAACCTCGTCGCGTCCCGGTGTTCCCCGCTGAGTGGGCGCTCGGGCCTCAGGGCGGGGAAAAGGCCTTGTGGAACCTCCAGGAGCCGCCCTGTGAGCGCATGATGCTCGCTTCCTTCCCGACAGGGGTCCTGTCCGGCCCCATGGTTATGTCGCCCGTGGCCCCGTGAAAGCCGCGCGTCGTTGCCAGGGCTTCCCTGATCGCGGCTCCATCGAGGGACCGAGCCCTCCTGGCCGCGTCTGCAAAGAGCATGATCGCGTCGTAGGTGAGCGGTACGCGGATGTTGTCGACGCGGAAGGCGCCGAACCTCTTGCGGTATGCCTCCTTGAACCTCTCGTTCGCCTTGAACGGTACGTCCTTGTGCCAGTGGGTGGTGCTGTAGGCGTTCTCAATCGTCCCCCCTGCATACGGGAAGATTTCCTGGTCCCATCCGTCAGCCCCGAGGAAAACCGCCTTGACGCCCATGGCCTGGGCCTGCCCGATGAAGAGGCCGCTGTCCCGAGCGTACCCCGGGTTGTAGACCACATCCGGGGACAGATCCCTCACCCTGGCGAGGATCTCCTTGAAATCCGTGGCGTTGCCCGTGTAGGAGCCCTCCCACAGGATCGATCCTCCGAGCTCCCTGAACCTGTCGACGAACACCCGGGCCAAGGTCATGCTGTAGTCTTCGTTGCAGTTGAAGATCACGACGGCGCTCTTCGCCTTGAGCTCGCGGGAGGCGAAGCCGGCCATGACCGCGCCCTGGAACGAGTCCACGAAACATACCCTGAAGGCGTACGGCGAGCCTTTCGTGACCTCGGGGTTGGTGGATGCCGGGCTGATCATCGGTATGCTCGCCCTGTCCGCCACCGGGACCATGGCCAGGGAATGGGAACTCCTGAACGCACCGATGATGCACGAGGCACCCGAGGAGACGGCCTTCTGTGCCGCCGACTTCGCGCCTATGGGCGTGCTTGCCGAGTCGAACACCAAGAGCTCCACGGTCCTCCCCTTGATCCCCCCGGAGGTGTTTATCAGGTCGACGGCGAGCCTGGCCGCATCGAGCACAGGCGCTTCCTCCCGGGTGGCCAAACCGGTTTTGGCCATCACGAGGCCGACCTTCAGGGGGCGGTTTTCCCCCGGAAGCTCGGCCGGGCTCAGGCAGGACAGGATGACCGCGACGACAACGAGCCTCAACGGCAAGCGTGTTCCCCTCATAGAGGCCTCCCCGTTCATCTCGCGTTCACGGTCGAGTGATACCTGGGGACCCCGTCTTTGATCGCCAGCATCACCACGTCCTTGACCGGATCCCTCCCCTCTGCGAACGAGATCAGGCCCGTGACCCCACGGTAGGACCTGGTCTCGGCCAAGGCTGCGAGTATCTTGGCCCTGTCGCCGGAACCTGCCCTGGTCACGGCGTCGGCCAAGAGCATGACCGCGTCGTAGGCCAGGGCCTCGGTGTCGGCAATACGCCTGCGGCCGGACCCGTAGCGCTTGATGAATTCCCGGGATGCCGGCGTGTCCTGCCGCATCCCCCAGTGGCTCGAGAAGTAGGCGTCCTGTATCGGCTTGTGCCATTTCCTGTAGAAGGCGTCGGATCCCCACCCGTCTCCGCCCAGGAATGTCGAGGTTACCCCTCTCCGAGAGAGATGCGCCGCTATGACGGCGCTCTCGTCGTAGCCCGGGATGAAGACGAGATCGGGTTTGTACCTCTTCGCGAAGGAGGCGACCCTCTCCAGCCAGGCTTCATCCAGTCCCTCCATGGTGTAGTTCCTGCGCATCGACGTGCGGTCAGGGCCGGTGAAGCCCCGGCTGAATTCCGAAGACAGGCCGATCGCGTAATCGCTCGAGACGTCCACGAGCATGAGCGCCCTGTGTGCCTTCAGATCCCGCGAGGCGAACAGCGCAAGGGCCTTGCCTTGGAGACGGTCCGTGTAGCAGACCCTGAAGATGCACTCGCCGATCGAGGTGAGCGTGTCGTTCGTCGAGACGTTGGAGACCATGGGGATGCCGCGGGCCTGCGCCACGGGCGCGGCCGCCAGGGAGTGGGAGCTCCAGTCACAGCCCACGATGGCCGCGACACCCATGGAAGCGGCCTTCTCGGCCGCGACCTTGGAGCCTATGGGAGTGCTCTTGTTGTCTATCTCCATGAGCTCGACCCGCCTGCCGATGAGCCCGCCCTTGTCGTTGATCTCCTTCACCGCCTCCCTGACCCCGGTTATGGAGTGGATGTTCGAGGCTGAGGCGACCCCCGTGTGGCTGAAGATGGCGGCGATGCGGATGGGCTCGGCGGCCTCGATCCTCACAACGCTTGACACCACAAGACACGCCGCGACGAGGGCTGTCGCCCACACCCGCCATGCGCATGCCCGGGGCTTGAACCGGAACGAGAAAGCCCCCTGCCATGGTGATGGGAGAACGGTATCGTTGTCCTGTTTCATGGGAACACCCCCCTCGCCCGCCGGGTACCCGAAGGGCGCGCGTCGTTCAGGCATGACGGCCCCTCTCAAAGAGAGATCGTCGATAGAACACCTTCCCCTTCCTCATACTATAACCTGTCAACCATTTTTTCTACCCTTGGAGGGGAATTTTCCTTACAATCCCGTCTCAGTTCATGACAGGAGCCTGCCATGCACAGGATGCTCTACGTGGTCTACGGCATCGGCGCGGACGAGGTGGGTCTCGTGGGCGCCATCACCTCGCCCATCGCATCCGTCA
Source organism: Deltaproteobacteria bacterium (assembly GCA_029552245.1). Taxonomy (GTDB): domain Bacteria; phylum Desulfobacterota; class Desulfomonilia; order UBA1062; family UBA1062; genus MWEI01. The sequence goes on along the minus strand of JAKPDW010000038.1, from coordinate 240 downwards.
GGGGCAACATCGTGGACATGCACCAGGACGTCATGCACGGGTTGTTCACCATCTACATGCTCGTCGATCTCTCGGCGGCAACGGTGTCGGTCAAGGAGTTCAAGTCCATCGTCGAGCAGATCTCCGCCGGGACGGGGCTCAGGCTCTCGGTGGAACGCTACACGCCGACGGCGCGGTCCGTCGAGCGGAGGAACATGCTCGTGACGCTCGTCGGCAGGGACAAGCCCGGCATCATCGCCG
>JAKPDW010000035.1 GCA_029552245.1 Deltaproteobacteria bacterium | reverse complement strand
AAGTTTCGAGGCATGAGCAAGAGTACCTTCTATCTCCATCTGAAAGAGACCGAGTTCAGGTTCAACCACCGCAACGAAGATGTGTACAAACTGCTCCTCAAAATGTTACGATCTAACCCCCTAAAGTTGTCATGAACCTTGAAAAATATATTTCCACGTCTGAATAGACGTGGCCCCATTGAAGCCGCTGTTCGTGTAGCTTTATAGACGCATTGCCATATAGGGCATGGGAGTGACAGCAGCATCACACCCGACGAAGGCCATGGCCTGCCTGCGTGGCAAGAATGGGCATAACGGCGGCGGGGAAGATTGCTGGTTGTGAGAACCCTTCATTGTGTGGTTATCATCATTGAACGAAGAGGGAAAAAGCCGGTCATGGACGAGAGAGCGGACATCGACGGGTCGACTGACCACACCGTGTTCCCCAACCAACCGGTAGACGCCTGCCATGCATGAGACTACAGACGCACACAGGGCGCAGCGCCTGAAGATCGCCATCGGGCTGACCGCATCGACGCTCGTGGCCGAGGTGGCGGGAGGTTTGTGGACCAACTCGCTGGCACTGCTCTCGGACGCCGCGCACGTCTTTCTGGACCTCTTTGCGCTCGTGCTGTCGCTGGCCGCGATCAGGCTCGCCATGCTCCCCGCCAACGAGGAGCACTCCTTCGGCTGGCACCGCGCCGAGGTGTTCGCCTCGTTCATCAACGGGGTCACGGTCTTTCTCATGGCCGCGGCGATCTTCTACGAGGCGCTGAAGCGCCTGGTCTCGCCGCAGGAGGTGGACAGCCTCCCGATGTTCATCATCGCCGCCGTCGGGCTCGTCGCGAACGGGCTTTCCGCCGTGGCGCTGCATACCCACTCCCACGACGACCTGAACGTGCGGAGCGCCTTTGTCCACGTGATAGGGGACGCAGCCGCCTCGGTGGGCGTGATCATCGGCGGTATCATCATGTATGTCACCCGGTGGTACGTGCTCGACGCCCTCATATCCATGGGCATCGGCATCATCATATTCACGGGCGCGTTCAGGGTGCTCAGGGAATCCGTGCACATCCTCATGGAGGGTGTGCCCAGGGGGATGAACATCACGGAGGTGGCCGAGACGATCAGGGGCGTCAAGGGGGTGAGGGACCTGCACCACCTGAACGTGTGGGCGATCTGCTCGCACATCACGGCGCTGTCGGTGCACCTGGACATCGACCCGGGCAGCGGTCAAGAGGCATCCGCCATTCTCCGGGACATCGAGCGGGTGCTGCTGGAGCGGCACAACATCACGCACACCACCCTGCAGATCGAGTGCACCGCGTGCGCCAACGGCCCCGTGATCAAGGAGTTCAGCCATTGACGGGCCGGACCCGGGCCGGCTGAAAGATGCGAGGGTGAAAGCGGGGTTTCCTTCGCCGGCAGGGGTGAGGTATCTTCTTGCCGGAGAAAGAGCGGCGTGGGATACAAGGCTGTGCCAGGCGCCGCATGGGCCGGCGGTCTCCCCTGCGGCGCCTGGTGAGGTCTAAGGGACGAGGGGCGCCCTTGCCAGGCATGCCTCGGGGATGCCTGACTGGAGAGCGCCAGGCAGAGGATGTCCCTTCGGTGATGCAGGCCTTCGGGCCCCAACCGGCGCCTGCACAGACGAACGCGAAGGAACATGGCAAGAGACCGGCCCCGGCTGTGGGAGCGGGGCGGTCAGGAAAAGGAGGTACGTACCATGGCAGACCCCAAAGGCGACGAGATCCGCAAGGCTGTCCGCGAGAACTACGGCGAGGTGGCCAGGGCCGCCGGGACCGGGTGCTGTTCCACCCCCTCCTGCTGCGGGGGCGCGCGGGTGGTCTCCATGGAAGACATGGCGTCCGGGCTCGGCTACTCGAGGGATGACATCTCGGCAGCCCCTGAAGGCTCGTTCATGGGGCTCGGCTGCGGCAACCCGATCGAGGCCGCGGCCATCCAGCCCGGGGAGACCGTGCTCGACCTGGGCAGCGGCGGAGGCTTCGACTGTTTTCTCGCCGCGCGTATCACAGGGGACGCGGGCCTGGTGATAGGCGTGGACATGACCCCGGAGATGGTCGCAAGGTCGCGCGAAAACGCCCGCAAGGCGGGCGTGCGAAACGTGGAGTTCAGGCTGGGCGAGCTGGAAAACCTCCCCGTCGCGGACGGCGTGGTCGACGTCATCGTCTCGAACTGCGTGATCAACCTGTCCCCGGACAAGGAGCGGGTGTTCAGGGAGACCTTCCGCGTCCTGAAGCCGGGCGGCAGGATCGCGATCTCCGACATCGTGAGCACGGCCGCGCTTCCCGAGGAGGTGAGGCGGGACCTGGCCATGCACGTCGCCTGCATCGCGGGCGCCACGCCGGTCGGTGAGCTCGAGTCCATGCTGGCCGGGGCCGGCTTCGTGGATGTGCGGGTCACGGTGAAAGAGGAGAGCAGGACCTTCATCAAGGAGTGGGTGCCCGGCAGCCGGGTGGAGGAGTGCGTGGTCTCGGCCATCATCCAGGCCGTCAAGCCCCGCGGGTAGGGGCGCAAGGGGCGGCCGCCCCGGGCGTGCGCGAGGGCCGAAGAAGACCGCGGGACGCGTATGCTCGGGCGGGTCTCTGCCCTTCGTCACCGGATGCCGGATCGCCCTGGTGCAGACAGCGCCCGGTCAGGCCGCCCGTACCCGGTGGGCAACGAGGCCCTCATCGCAGACGATTGGCGGAGAGAGAGGGATTCGAACCCTCGGTAGAGCTTTTTGGCCCTACATTCGCTTAGCAGGCGAACGCCTTCGTCCTCTCGGCCATCTCTCCACCGGCCCACGGCAGAAGGGGCCATGCCCGCAGCCGTGAACGTCACATCATAACTACACAAGGCGGCGGCGAGTCAAGTACGCAGTGTGGGCGCTCCCTGGCCGCCCGGGCACGAGCCCGCAACCCCGTGCACGCGGCCTCAGCGGTATCGCGCTCGAGTCGCTCGCAGCGCAGCAGCCGGGGGTTGACGCGAAGGCGGAAAGGTCGCACAAAGGGACACATGGACCGGACACTCACAAGGGCCATGCCCGCCCTGGCGGCGCTCGTGGCCGCCCTTGTCGTCTCGGGGTGCGCCTCGTGGTCCCAGGCCGGGAAAGCCGAGGGAGTACCCGCCGCGCCCGCCGCCCAAGTGAAGCCGCTCGGCGTCTTCGGTGCCAGGGTCGAGCTGCCCGGGGAGGACCCTTTCATCCTGAGGGTGCGTCTCCTTGCAGGCGGCAGGGCCGAGATGCTCACCCTGACCCTGGGCAAGGACCGGTCGCTTGTCGAGACCGGGACCTGGGAACACCGGTTCGGCCGCAGGGTGCGCGTGACGCTCACCTCGGGTGGAGGCCTGAGCGCCGAGGCGCCCCTGGTCCTCACCTTCAGGGTCGAGGCCGACACCCTCGCCCTTTCCGGCACCGAACCCGAGCTCAGCTGGACCGAGGGGCTCAGGCTCGACCGCAACACGCAGGTGGAAGGCCCCGTGTGGAGGCTCTCGGCGATCAGGTCGCCCAACGGCACCCGCATCGTGCCGCAGGACCCCTCGCGTTACGGCCTGGTGCTCTCCCCCGACGGCACGGCGACCGTGCTCGCAGACTGCAACCGCGGCATGGGCACGTACGTGCTCGCGGGAAAGGCCATCGTCATGCGCGGCCTCGCGTTCACCCGCATGATCTGCGCGGACGATTCGCTCTTCGACGAATACACCCTGGCCCTGAAGAACGCGAGCTCCTGCACCAGGCAGGGGCAGCGCCTGCTCGTCTTCTTCGACAGGGACATGGGGTGCCTGGAGTTCGAGCCCGCATCGGACTAGCCGCCCGGCCCATCCGCACCCCCCCGCGCATCACCCGCGGGAACCGGCGCGAGACGGCCCGCGCCCCTCTACGGCATGCCGCGTGCCATGGCCTCTTCCTGCCACGCAAGCCAGCTCCTGAGCTCGCCCGCGATGAGCGATGCGATCTCGGCCGGCCTGATCACGCGCAGGTGGGGCAGCCAGGGCTTCAGGCACATCACCACCTCCTCCTTCGTGCAGGCGAGGAAGCGTATGACCAGGGACCCGTCCGGGGCCTCTTCCACTATCTCCTGTACCGGCAGGATGGAACGCCTCCTGAAGTAGTGGGCCCAGGAGGAGTCCACCTCAACGACCACCTCGATCGTCCTGTCCTTCTCGAACCACACGTTCACGCTCGAGGACAGCGCCTCGTCGAGGTCCCTGGGCATGCGCCCGGCCGGCGACCTGAGCTTCTTCAGGCCAGAGACCCTGTTGAGGGCGTACTTCTTGATCTTGCCGTCCCTGGCGTCTTTCGCCACGAGGTACCAGAAGCCGTTGAAGTAGGCCACCCGGTAGGGGTGGGCTTCCACGTCGTGGGGCTTCGCGCCCGCGTAGTGGAAGGAGACCCTCCTGCCCAGCTGGATGGCATCGACGAGCCTGTTCATGGTGGCTGTGCTCAGGCCCGTGCCGCTTTCCACCTTCACGTACACCGGCCTGCACGAGCCGTACTCGCAGACCCTGCCCAGGATGTCCTCGGCGGCCCGCTCGAAGGGAGCGCCGAGCTGGCTCACGAGGTCCTTGATCGCCACGATGAGCGCGAGCTCGCTCTCGTCGAACACGCTCAGGTCGCCGTACCTGACGAGGTCTTTCTTCAGGCTGTAGACGCCCTTCTTTTCCTCGTGGATGGGGATGCCGGCCTCCCTCAGGGCCTTCAGGTCGCGCTGCACCGTGCGCACGTCCACGCACAGGAGTTTGGCCAAGAGCGCCGTGCCCGCCGTGTCGCGCTCGATGAACGCCCTGAGCAGCTTCCCCACCCTCACGAGCCTCTGTTTCCTCGCGGTGTTCCTGTCCGTCCCCACCTCGAACCCCCTCGCTGAACCGTCCGCCCGGCGCCCCCGGCAGGCAGGGCGCTGCCGCCACCGCCGGGGCGGGTGCCCCCGAGCGCCTCTTCGTGTCACGACAGAGACAGGCGGCCCCGCTCGAGGCGGCCCGCCGCGACGCCGGGCGGATACGCCCGCCGGCCTTTGGCGTGGACACGCCGTGACGTCGCCCTGGCTTTCGCGCCTTGCCGGTGGGCCGATAGACGGCATCCCCGCCAACGCCCAGGCGGGGCCTTTCGTCCTGTGCAACCCCCGCGACCACGCCTGAGGGCCGGGCCCGGCCCCTATCCTAACGCATCGGGACCTGCGAGGCAAACATGCGCGCGTGCATTTTATGCGACACACACCTGTCGCGGTCACCTTCCGTGAACCCCCGTTCCATTCTACGATGGGGGTTCCTGCCAGGCGGGAGATCCGGAAAGCGGCAGGGGTGAGAACAAGGCGAGGAAGGGAGGTTTGTATGGAGGCGATGACAGTGAGACTCATCAGGAGGATCCGTCCGGGCCGAGGGTCTACCCACGGCCGCGTGAGCGTCTTTCCCCTCTTCATGGACAAGGCCAGGTGGGTGGAGCACCTCGTGCTCAAGGAGGCGCTCCAGGACGCGCTTGCAGAGGTGAGGGAGGTGACCGAGGAAGGCCGCGTGCCCGAGCTCGTGGTGGTGAACAGGGCGTCGCTGCCGCTCCTCATCCTGGACGGCGAGGAGCTCGAGGGCGCGAGGCAGAACCGCGTGCTGAACTCGAGCGTGCTCCTGCCGGAGAAGTCGGCCACCATCATACCGGTGAGCTGCACCGAGCAGGGGAGGTGGAGCTACCGCACCCGGGAGTTCAGGGATTCGGACGTCATGATGTCGACCAGGCTGAGGGGCGTGAAGAACCGCTCCGTGAGGTCTTCCCTGGAGGCCGGGGGTGCCTTCAGCTCCGACCAGGGAGCCCTGTGGGAGGAGATCGCCGCCCAGGCCCGGCAGTCCTCGGTGAAGTCGCCGACCTCGGCCATGAAGGACGTGCACGAGGCGAGGCGGCCCGAGCTCGGTGACTACGTGAGGCGCTTCCCCTGCCAGGAGGGTCAGCAGGGTGTCCTCGTGGCGATCGGGGGCAGGGTGGCGGGCATGGACTTCGTGGCGAGGCCCGCCTCCTATGCGCTCCTTCACGAGAAGATCGTGAGGAGCTACGTCATGGACGCCCTGCTGGAGGAGCCCGGGGACGACGGCGTCGCCGACGCCTCGGCGGCCCAGGCGTTCATCGAGGATGCGGCGGGCTCCACGGCCAGGGGCTTCGACTCCGTCGGGCTGGGCCGCGACATCAGGTTCGAGGGGAAGCGGCTGTTCGGCTCGGTTCTCGTCCACGGCAGGTCCTTCGTGCACCTGGCTGCCTTCGCGACCGACGGCGTGGCGAGGCGCAACGGTTCCGGCGGCATGGCGGGCTTCCGCTCGAGGGCGGCTTTCAGGAGACCCTGGTGACTGCCCGGGCGGGGCGGGTGTGCGGCCGGGCCCTGTCCGCGACCCCCTCGGCGGGCCCCTGCCTGCGCCCCGCCCCGGCCTGTACGGGCCTGTCCGCGCCGCACCGGCCGTCTTCCGGCCGGCGTCCCGCGGCTGGGTAGTTGGGTCGCGGGGCACCCCTTGCCCGGTGTCGTGAGCGTGCTTGCAGCCACCCTGTCATCAGCCCGTGCCGGGGAGACGAACCGGTCCCTTATGGGTGCGGGGTCCGTTGCGGACGGCGGCGTGGCGGCGGGCAGCCCCGGCCGGCGACGCCTCGGGAAGGCCTCCCTGTTTTCAGCGCGCCTTCTTGCCCCTCCTGAATTCCGCGTAGGCGAGCATGCGGCTCAGGGCGTAGACAGCCCGCTCCGGGGTGGGGTAGCAGGGGACGCCAAGCTTCCCGAAGCCCTCCTGCACGTGCCGGGTCTCCTTGTGGGTGCCCCCGTAGGCGGCGACGAGCACCGGCTTGCCGGGGTGGCGGGCGAACACGTCCGCGAAGGCCTGTTCGATGTCGAACATGCTCTCCGGCATGAGCACGAAGATGATGAGCAGGGCGTCGATGTCCGGCTGGTCGAGGAGGCAGGACGCGATGTGCCTCATGGTATGCGCCGCGCCGTGCTGTTCCACCGCGGACCAGATGTCGATGGGGTTGCGCACGGGCGCCCAGTCGGGGACGACCTGCCTGAGCCTCCTGACCGTGGCGGGCCTCAAGCCCGGAAGCGCGATGCCGTGCTCGTCGCAGGCGTCCGTCGCAGCCACGCAGCCCATGCCCGTGATCGACATCACGCCCAGGCCCTTGCCCCTGGGGAGCGGGAGCGACTCGAAGGCGGCCAGGGTGTCGAAGAAGGTCTCGGAGTCGTGGACCCTCACCAGCCCCGTGCGCCTGCACACCGCGTCGAAGACCTCGTCCGCCCCGGCGAGCGACCCCGTGTGGGAGGCTATGGCCTGGGCGCCGAGCTCGGTGCGGCCCGACTTGAGGACCACGACCGGCTTTCTCCTGCAGGCTTTGGCCGCCGCCCTCACGAAGCGCCTGCCCCTGGCCACACCCTCGAGGTACATGCCGATGGTGGTGGTCTGCCCGTCCCGGGCCAGGTACTCGAGGAGATCGCTCTCGTCCACGTCGGCCTTGTTGCCGATGCACGCTACCTTCGAGACGCCGAAGGGCGCGCTCTCCGCGATCCACCTGCCCCAGCCCGACGAGAAGACGCCCGACTGGCCCACGAGCGCCACGCCGCCCGGCTTCAGGGGCTCGAGCCCCACGATCGAGGTCGCGAGCCCCTTGCCCGGGTTGATGACCCCTATGCTGTTGGGCCCCATGAGGCGCATGCCGTGCGAACGCGCGAAGGAGACGAGTTGTTTCTGCTCGGCCGCACCCTCGGGGCCTGCATCCGCATAGCCGCCCGTGCACAGGATCACGGCGCCCACGTTCTTCGCCGCGCAGTCGGCGAGAGCTTCCCGGACGGCCCGCTTGGGGATCACGATCATGGCGAGGTCCACCGGGCCCGGCACGTCGGTGAGCCTCTTGTAGCTCCTCATGCCCAGGATGTCGTGGCCCGAGGGGTTGATGGGGAGGATCGCGCCCTTGAACCCGGCCCTGACGAGGTTTCTCAGGATGATGTTGCCTCCCTTGCCGTGGCTCCTCGACGCGCCGAGGAGGGCGATGGAGCCCGGCTCGAAGAACTTCTCCATGCCGCCTTCGGGCGTACGTGGGCGCTTTTTCGGGACGTGGGCCTCGTGCCCGAGGCGCACGAGCGCGTCCACCGCGAGTGCGCCCGAGGTCGACACGACGAGTGGGTTGATGTCCACCTCGACGATGTCGTCTCTTTCAGACACGAGGCGGGACACGGCCTCTATCACGGACGAGACCGCCTCGACGTCGAGACGCGGCGCGCCCCGAAACCCCTCGAGCAGGGCCCTGGCCTTGAGGCGGCCGAGCATGGCGAGCGCCCGGCCCCGGTCTACGGGCGCGAGCTCCACCACGGTGTCCCGGATGAGCTCCGCCAAGATCCCGCCCGCGCCGACGAGGACGACAGGGCCGAAGACCGGGTCGCGCCTTGCGCCCACGATGAGCTCCGTTCCACGAGGCGCCATGCGCTGGACGAGGAGCTTGTGGGGTATGCCGGCGAACGCGTCTTGCAGTCGGGAGGCGTGCGCGAGGAGCGACGCCTCGTCGTCGATGTCCAGCACCACGCCGCCGCGCTCTGTCTTGTGCGTGACGAGGGGGCTGCATACCTTGAGCGCGACCGGGTAGCCGATCCGGTGAGCGGCGCGGGCGGCCTCGTGAGCGCTTGATGCCGGCTCCTCCTCGACGACCGCCACGCTCCAGCCGGCCAGAAGCCTTTTCGCCTCGTACTCGTCTAGGATGTGCATGGTGGGTGCCCTTTCGTGATGGAGTGTCGTGCGAGTGTTTTACCATCTCTCGTGCACGCCCGACAACGCCAAGGGTTCCCGAGCCCGCAGCGGGGCAGCCGGGCGGCGGGGTACCTCGTGCTCGGGGGCAGCAGCTGAGGCTCGACCCGGCGAACGCCCCGGCCCTTCGAGGTCCCTCGCGCGCGGGCAGCGGTGTTCTGCCGTATTCTCTGAAGGTCGATAGGTCAGAGGCCCCTCGAGCCTGCGGGCTGCAAAAAACTGGGGAGTTGAAATGCGCGCACCAGCGACAGAGGCCCCTCGCGCGGAAGCTGCGGTTCGGCTCGAGGGCCACGACGAACTCGACATACAGTTGCACATCCCACGGGCGGGCCGCGGGCATGGAGATGACCGATCGGTAAAAGAGCTCTTGGATGACTTGGATGAACAGATGCCCCACGCCCGCGCATGCGGGCGTGGAAGCCACGGCCGGGGCAGGGTCATCGCCGGGCCCTAAGGAGCGCGCAAGCA
>JAKPDW010000022.1 GCA_029552245.1 Deltaproteobacteria bacterium | reverse complement strand
CCTCAACAGCGCGGGCGCCCATACGCTGGGTAACATCTACATCTCCAGCTTCGGCGTGTCGATCGCCAACGGCAGCTGGGTCGACATCTGGGCCCACTAATTCGTAACGCTCGAGGAGGCCGGGGTAATCCCCGGTCTCCTCGATTTTTCTCGTTTCTTGGTGGAATGTCATGAGGATGGAATCGCATCATGGGGTGAAAGGAGACCGCAGCAATGAAGGGGTCGAGGACAATGCTTGGTGAACAGGCTCGAGACGCTCATGTATCGTCAGGCGCACTATTCATAGCCATCATATCGTTCATCCTTTGTCTTTCCGCGCCCTCGGGCCTCGAGGCCATGACGCAGGCGACCGAGGACGAGCTCTCCCTGGTGACCGGCCAGGCGGGCGTCAACATCAACGCAGACCTCACCATGAACATCGCCATCGGCACCATGGCGTGGGGAGACGCCTCCGGCATCGACACCGGGTTCGCCCAGTTCGGATGGGGCACGTCTGACACCACGGCCGGCTACGTGGGCGTGACCGGTTTCAACATCTCCAACCTCAGGATCAAGGCCCGGGAGGGCGACACCTACGGGACGGGGTACACCGCGCCCGGACCCAGCCAGGTCTACAACGGCACTGGCGCCTACGGGTACAGCACCTACATGCTGAAACCCATCACCATAGACGTCGGCTCAGACTCTACCTACGTCACCTACAACGGCGCCACCTTCGTGAGGATCGGCCTCGGTTCCCTCCAGGTGAGCATGGACGCCATGGGCATGAACGTCGCGCTGGGGAGTGCCGGCTCATCGCTGAGCCAGGTCTTGGGCTCGGTCAACGTGGGCGGCATGAACCTGTACGTCAACCCCACGAGCTACGTTGACATCTACAACGCCAAGCCCGGCTCGGCCAGGGCCGTGTTCTTCACCTTCAACCTCGTGTTCGACCGCTTCGACATGGACTACCTCTCGTGGGGCGACTCCGACGGCGCGGGGACGAATGTCGGCTCGGGCGGGGTGCCGTGGTACGTGAACAGCACCACCGGCTACATCGGGCTCGACAACCTCGTCGTGGGCGCTCCCATCAAGGTCACCGGCACGGTCATCATCGACGTGGGGACGGCCTCAACCGGCGTGTACGCGGCGCACGGCCCCACCACCGTGGTCCACATCATCTTCCAGCGGCCCTTCACGGTCTCGGTAGGCACCATCACGGCGGACGTGAGGCTCGATTCCACTGCCGGCTTCACGGGCGCGAACGCCCACACCATGGGGGATATCTACCTGGCGGGCTTCGGCATGACCGTCCAGCAGGGGAGCTGGGTGGACATCTGGGCCCACTGATCTTGTGCGGGCCGTTCCAAGGGCTGGCGAGAGCGAGACGGGTGGCGAAGACCAACGGCGCGGACGGCGGGAAGCCCCGCGGGAAAAACGTTGCGGGAGTTCAAGACGTTTTGGGGCACGGCCGATAGGAATCTCAGCGAGGCGGCGTTGCCGCACGATGGGAAGGCGAAAGAGGCGAGAGAGATGAGATCGACAGGTAGGCTGAACTCGAAAAAAGGCTGCATACCGGTCGCCGTCGGGATGGCGATGGCGGCCCTGGTCTTCGTCCCCGCATGCCTGCTCGCGATGGAAAACCTCTGCGACGAGGCGCTCGGCCAGGTGACAGCCCAGGCGGGCATCACCTACAACTACGGCGACTTCGGGGTGCACGTGGGCATCGGCTCGTACCGGTTCTCGGACACGGACAGCTCGCCCAGGAACTGGATCGAGTTCAACAACGTCACCATATCGGGGCCCGGCGGGTACTTCCTCCTCGACTGCCCGCAAGACTACCCCATGACCATTGACGTGGCGACGTCGACGACCATCGACGACCAGGGGCTCACCTTCATCGAGTACCAGATGTCCGACCACGTGAACCGGCGCGACTGGAGCGTGGGGAACTTCGTGTTCTGCAACCAGGACCTGGGGTCCATCACCTTCGACACCTCCACCGTGGACCCGGCCGTCTTCCGCGTCTCCTCCCACCGGGAGACGGGGAGCTCGGGCATAGACTTCGAGTACCTGTTCAGGTGGCGCACCCAGGACTTCACCTACGCGTACAACACCTCGGGTGGATCCCTTCACGTAGCCGGGCTCCATCTCGCCGAGACCGCCGGCGGGGACCCGTCCGACCCATCCACGTGGACGTTCACCGGCCCCTTCCGCGTGGGTGACCTCTACGGGGGGACCATCGACACGGACAACGACCCGTCGAACCAGGCTCACGCGAACCCGGCGACCTTCGACGTGGCCACGGTCGACGACAAGACGTACGTGCTCGTCAACCTCCCCCTCAAGGGTTCCATCCGCATGGAGGGGGTGAGCATGAACGGCATGGATTTCGGGCCGGTGGCGATCGACGGCATCAAGGCCCACGTGCTCTCCATCAAGATAAACCCCGAGTGACCGGGTTGAAGCACCCCGGAGGAACGTGACGCCATGGAAGTGCTCGTCGCCTTCGTCATCGTCGTGACCCTCATGGGCACCATGTACCCGGTGCGCGACAACCCGAAGGAAACCATGTTGCTCTACCCTGGCATGACAGGGGTGGAGAACCTCTCGCTCAAGCAGGAGGTCACGCCGCACGAGGTGTTCAAGGACGCGCGGATCACCAAGCAGAAGTACGACTACAGCTGCGGCTCCGCCGCGCTGGCCACGCTCCTGAACGGGTACCTCAGGGAAAACCTGAGCGAGCAGCAGATCATCCAGGGGCTCATGCAGTACGGGGAGGCGGAGAAGATCCAGCAGAGAAGGGCCTTCTCGCTGCTCGACATGAAGAGGTTCTGCGAGGTCCTGGGATACACGGCCGCCGGCTACAAGGGCGACTTCGAGGACCTCGCCCGCCTTGACAAGCCGGCCATCGTCCCCATCGAGATATCCGGTTACAAGCACTTCGTGGTGTTCAGGGGCGTCTACGGCGACCACGTGTTCCTGGCGGACCCCTACCTCGGAAACACGAGCTACACCGTGAACAGGTTCAAGGACATCTGGCCGCAGAAGATCCTGTTCATCGTGTCCAGCGAGGGTGTCAAGACCAACGCCCTCGCCCTCGGCCGGGAAGACCTGAGGATCATCGAGTACGACATGACCAAGCACGCGTACACCGGGGTCCTTCCACCTGACACCGTGAGGAGGCAGCACGATTTCATCGAGTCGCAAGGAGGGCGGTTTTACAGGACCCTGTTCTATTGATCCTGCAGGGCATGCCCGAGACTTGGCGGCATCGCCGAAATGGGGTATACTGCCACGCACACGACCCTGTCGGCGCCTGTTCGAGACAGGCGGACGCCGCCGGGCTGAAATGAATGCAATGTCGATATGTTGTGTGCGCATGGGACAGGAGAGACTTCTCGATGATGGAGGTACCTTGGAACCCGGACCGTTTCTCAAACTGAAGGCGCTGTTCGTTCTCGCTGTCGTCGCCGGTCTCGCAGTATTGCCAGTGCCCGCTTTCGCCGAGGAGAAGGACAAGGCGGCACAGGGCTCGCAGCAGGAGCTGATGGAACGCATAGAGGTCCTCGAGAAGCAGATCAGGAGGCTGGAAGAGGAGGCCAAGGCCAGGAGGAGCCTCGAGATCACCGAGGAGGAGAAGGCGGAGAAAGAGAAGGAGGTCCTCTCGGCCGTGAGCAGGGACTACACCCTCGACCCGAAGGGGACCCTCGCCCTCGACTACAGTATCAACTACTCCTACTCACCGAGCGAGAACATCTACAGCCAGGACCAGATCCTGAGGCTCGAGCGCGTGAACGACCACACGATCCAGCATTCCATCTACACGGCCTACAGCGTGCTCGACAACTTCACCGCGAGCCTGAACCTGCCCGTGATGTACCGCTACGCCCAGCGGGGGACCGACGACGAGCTCGACGAGACCAACATCGGCGACATCTCCCTGGGCGCCGCCTTCCAGCCCTTCAAGATGGAGGCCGGCAAGGTCCGGTACACCCTGTCCATGGGGGCTGTCCTGCCCACCGGGAGGAGCCCCTACAAGATCAACCCGAAGAGCGAGCTCTCCACGGGGAACGGGCTCTACTCGGTGTCGCTAGGCGCGAACTTCAGCAAGCAGATCGACCCGGTGGTCTTCTTCTGGGGCCTCGGGTACTCGTACCCGCTCGATTTCAACGTCGACGACCTCGAGTACCACGTCTCGGACCAGCTGGTGCTGACGAGGGTGAAGCCGGGGTCGACCATGAGCGCGAACATGGGCATGGGGTACGCGCTCTCGTACGCGAACTCCATCAACATGTCGTTCAGCTACAGCTACCAGCTGTCCTCGCGCCTGACCTACAACAACGCGAGGTCCATCGAGACCGGCGACAGGGCCTCGGCGAGCTTCGGCGTGGGCATGGGCATCAACGTGGCGCCCAAGACGACGATGTCGGTTTCACTCGGCTACAGCCTCACGGGAAGCGGGTTCTCGCTGACCGCGAGGGTGCCTTTCAATTTCGTGCTGTGAGGAGTCAGAGGAGATGGCGAGAAGGTTCAGAAGCGTGGGGATGGTCACGGCGGCGCTGCTCGCCGTGACGCTCGCGACACCGCTGGGGCTCGGCGCGGCCATGTACGAGCAGCTGGTCACGAGCCCGCTCGCGGTCTCCATGGGCAGCGCGGTGACCGCGTACCCGCCCGGCGCCATGGCCATCCACTACAACCCCGCAGGCCTGTCAAAGATCCCGGGGACGAGGTTCGACAACGGCATCGGGTTCGTGTCCACCTACCGGGAGGTGAGCCTGAGGCAGGCCGATGACCCGGCCACGGGCAAGCCGTGGGCGCCGTTCGGCGGGTGGTTCAACAACGGGAGAGACCCGCTCGACGGGGCGAAGGGCCGGCAGGAGAGCGGGTACATGATCATCCCGTACATCGACTACGCGATCCCCTACCTCATCACCCCGGGCATGGGCATCTCCTACAAGCCGCCGGACCCGAAGTTCTCCCGCTGGACCTTCGGCTTCGGCCAGTTCGCCCCCTACGGCGCAGGGCTCAAGAACGCGAAGAACCCCCAGAAGAACCCCATGAGCTTCCTCGGCGAGAAGGCGTTCTTCAGCCGCATGAGCTTCCTGACGCCTGCAGTGGCCTACCGCGTCTCCGACACCCTCTCCGTGGGCGCTGCGGTGGGCATAGGGCCGTCGCTCTTCTACCTGTCGTCGTCTCTCAGGACGCCCAACGACATGAGCGCGCTCACCGGCGCGCTGGGCGAGGCGACCGAGGGGCTCGAGATCCCGGTCATCTCGGAGCTCACCCTTCCGCCGCCCTGGTTCAACGGCGGGATGACCCCGTACGCGACGCACGGCCACCTGGAGCTCTTCGTGGAGGACTACTTCACCACCTCCTACAATCTGGGCGTGCTCTGGGAGCCCTACGAGTGGTTCGCGCTCGGGGCCTGCTACCAGAGTTCCTCCGAGGCGAACATGGAGGGCGACTACGAGTTCAAGTACGGCAGCGAGTTCCGCCGCACCGTCGACTGGCTCGGCCGCTCTCCGCTCACCATCATCACGGCCGCCATGTTCGACCTGCCCACGGCGTCGGTCCCCAAGCAGAAGGGGACCGCCACCTTCAGGCTCACATGGCCGCAGAGGCTCCAGCTGGGCGTCAAGCTCAAGCCCATCAAGCAGCTCACGCTCACCTGCGACGCCAACTGGACGGACTGGGCGGTGCAGAAGCAGTGGGTCATGCAGTTCGACCAGAAGATACAGCTCTTCCGCTTCGCCAGGATGCTCGGTTACCGCTACTCGCCCGACACGCAGGTGTTTGTCCACGACTTCAAGAACACCTGGCACCTCTCCTACGGCATGGAGATCAAGCCGGTCGAGAAGTTCGCCCTCAGGCTCGGCTGGGACTCGAGGCCCGCGTCCACCGTGCACGAGCGCTTCGGCCCGGTCCCGTTCCCGGACTTCGACATCTACTCGCTGGGCATCGGCATCGTGGTGGACGACAAGCCGAAGCCCAGGCCCAAGGACTTCCACGAGCTCACCCAGCAGATCAACCACGCGAACGCCATCGACATCAACGTGAGCTACATCAAGCTCAAGGATACCACCATCAAGAGCAACACGAGCAAGTCCCTGAACTCCACGGTGTTCACGGACATCGTGTACAACCCCTACGCCGGGCTCGACTGGCACCAGGAGATGCACCTGTGGTGGTTCGCGGTCAACCAGGTCTTCAAGTGGTGATATCCCCCTGTCGGCGCGGGCAGACACACTTGGCCGGCTATACGCTTCATACGTCCTGCGATATCCCCCTGCAGGCGCGGGCAGACATAGCAGGACACCCTCGCGGGGGGGCCGAATCTTCAGGGGGGCGGCCTTCCACGGCCAGTGTGCCTGCAGGCCGGTGAACTTGGCCGAGAGAATGGTGGGGTCCATGTGGGGGGTGCGGGTTTTCCCTGCATGCAGGAACACACGGATACCCTCGCGGGGGGCCCGGTCACCCATACCCCGGTGTCTCCCCCAGGTCCCTGCCCCTGCCGCGCCGTCGTGAACGTGTGTCGTGTCTCGAGTTCCACCTGGGGACGGGGGGCTTGCGATCTATGTCCGCCCGCGCCGTCGTAGACATGGGTTGAGTTTTGAGCCCGCCGGGTTTATAGAGGGTATCTGTTCGAGACACATCTCGGTTGGATGAGAGGCATCTTCAGAAAACACTGCCAAGGACAGGAGACAAAGAGATGACGAATGGTTGCGTGCGTTTTCGGGGTGCGTTTCAGTGCGCGGTTCTCGTGGTGACCCTTGCGTGGGCGCAGGCTGCTTTCGCGTTCGGCGAGAAGGTGGACGTGCTCGTCAAGCCCGTAGAGGGGTGGCTCATCTACTCGGAGTCGGCGACCGTGAGCCCGGACAACCGCCACATCGCCCTCGTGGCGAAGAAGAACGACCGGTTCGCCCTGATCGTGGACGGCAAGATGCACAAGGAGTACGAGGCCATCAGCAAGGACACGCCTCCCAGGTTCAGCCCCGACTCGAGGCACGTTGCTTACAAGGTCAAGAAGGGCAGGAAGTGGCTGGTCGTGCTCGACGGCGACGAGCTGAAGCCTTACGACAACGTGGGCGGCATCACCTTCAGCCCCGACTCCAGGCGCCTCGCCTACGTCGCGCAGAAGGGCGCAGACTATATCGTGGTCCTGGACGGCGTGGAGTCGAAGGCCTACGACGGCATACCGCACACGAACAACCCCGTGTTCAGCCCTGACTCGAAGAGGCTCGCCTTCCTCGCCCTCAAGGGGCAGAAGATGGTCGTCGTGGAGGGCGGCCAGGAAGGGAAGGAGTACGAGAAGATTTCCTACCCCTTCTTCAGCCCTGACTCGAAGCACCTCGTGTACCCTGTCATAGACAAGAAGAAGATGTTCATCGTGTTCGACGGGAAGGAGTTGCCCCAGTACGAAAAGATCAGCCTCCAGGCCTTCAGCCCCGACTCCACGCGCTTCGTCTACACGGCCAGGCAGGGCGACAAGTCCTTCATGGTGGTCGACGGCAAGCCCCAGCAACCCTTCACGGACCTCGCGCTCCCCGTGTTCAGCCCCGACTCGAAGCGGCTCGCCTACCTGGCGAAGGAGGGCGAGAAGTTCGTCATGGTCATAGACGGCGTCAAGACGGCCCCCTTCGACGAGGTGCTCCAGTTCGGCTTCAGCGAGGACTCGTCGAGGTACTTCTTCACGGCCCGCAAGGGCGACACGTGGTCCGTGTACACGGACGGCAAGCCTCAAGGGGCCTACGACGCGGTGCTGCTGCCCATGTTCAGCCCCGATTCCAGGCGCTTGGCCTACGCGGCCATGAAGGGCAAGAAGTGGACCCTCGTGGTCGACGGGAAGCAGACGGCGTTCTACGATGCGATCCTCGACATCCAGTTCAGCCCTAACTCCCAGCACGTCCTGTGCAGGGCGATGAAGGACAACAAGTGGAAGGCCATCCTGGACGGACGCGAGTCGAGCACCTATGACGTCGTCGTTCTGCCCATGTTCAGCCCGGACTCGAGGCATCACGCCTTCCTTGCCAGCGAGAAGGGGAAGTGGTTCGCGGTGATCGACGGCAAGGAAGGAAAGGAGAGGTTCCTCATGTTCCTCAAGGGCGCCCAGCAGCAGGCCGTGAACCTGTCCATCGACAACGAGGGGAGGCTCAGCCTCGTCGCCATCCAGGAAAACAAGGACAGCACGCTGGGTCCGAACTTCGTGAGGTACACGGTGGACATGTGAGGCCTCTGCCCACTGTCTCGTACCATGCGCTGAACGGTCGAGGTGGCTCCGTGTACGGTTCGTCAAGGGTCGTGGTGGTGATGCCCGCCTACCAGGCGGAGCACACGCTGCGCATGACGTACGACGAGGTGATGGCGCAGGGCGTGGTGGATACCGTCATCGTGGTGGATGACAACAGCACGGACCGGACGGTGGAGATCGCCATGACCCTGCCCGACACCATCGTCCACCGCCACGAGAGGAACAGGGGGTACGGCGCCAACCAGAAGTCGTGCTACAGGCTCGCGCTGGAAGTGGGCGCCGACATCGTCATCATGGTTCACCCCGACTACCAGTACACGCCGAAGCTGATTCCCGCCATGGCGAGCCTGATCGGCAACGGGCTGTACCACTGCGTGCTGGGCTCCCGCATCCTGGGGGGCTACGCGCTGAAGGGCGGCATGCCCCTGTGGCGATACGTGGCGAACCGCTTCCTGACGCTTGCCGGCAACATCCTCATGTCGGCGAAGCTCTCGGAGTACCACACGGGCTATCGGGCGTTCTCGAGGGAACTGCTCGAGCGCGTCCCCTTCGAGCGCAACTCGGACGACTTCGTGTTCGACAACCAGATGCTCGCGCAGATCCTCTGGTACGGGTACACGATAGCCGAGGTGAGCTGCCCGACCAACTACTTCGAGGAGGCCTCGTCCATCAACTTCGCAAGGAGCGTCAAGTACGGCTTCGGCTGCCTGCACACCGCGCTGGCTTTCCGGCTCGCCAGGCACGGTATCGTGAGGAGCGAGCTTTTCCCGGAGCCGTCCTGACGCAGCCCGGAGAGCGGTACGCGGCCGGGCGAGGCTCTCCGTGCCTGCCGGACACGGTCGGCCCTCGTGCCTCGTGGCAGAGACACGATTGACCTGTCTGGAAAGCACACGCGAAGGGGGATGTAGGACCTCTCGTAAAGGAGAGATGGAGAAGACGCCCCCTGCGTGGCAGGGGGCGTGGTTCGTGGATCGATCGGCCCATGCGTCTTGATGCGGAAACGTGGCGTGTCGTCTCCGGGTGCGTCATGCAGATGGGGATGCCGTCGGTCTGCCCGGAGACGAGGAGGGAGGCATCAGGGTCGACCCCACACCTGTTCATGCAGGCCGAAGAAAGCCATCTTGCCCGCTTGTCCTCAGCGACCCCTCACGAGGCTTCGGTAGCGGTCCGTTTCCCTGAGTGAAGCGAGGTCAGGGTCGCTCTTCATGAGGTCCCACCGGTCGAACCCGCGCGAGACGGCTTCCTCCAGCCTGTCCATGGCCTCATCGAGCCTGCCCAGCCTGGCGAGCGCGCAAGAGACGTTGTAGAGTGTCTCGGGGTCTCCGGGCCTGATTTCGAGCATGCACTCGAGCTCCTTGAGCGCACCCTCGTAATCTCCCGACCGGGCCTTCCTGCGGGCTGACGAAGCGAGGGCGGCGAACCCGTCTTCGTCCAAACCGGCGTGCCCGCGCACGCCCGCTTGTGCGCCGGAAAGCGCGCCGATAGCAGCGATGGAGCGCCGGGCGTCCTCGTTGCCGGGGTCGAGCTCGAGGACTGTCGAATACTCCTCTGTCGCGTCATTGGGCCTGCCTGCGAGCACGAGCGCGTTGCCGAGGAAGAGGTGCGCCCTCGTGGATGAGGGGTTGAGTGTAGTTGCCCTTCTAAGGACCTCGACGGCATTATCCGCGCGGCCTGCCTTTGCATATGCGGCTCCCAGCCTCTCGAGGCTTTCTCCCAGGCGCCGGGACTGTTCCGGCCAGAAGGGCGAGGGTTCGATGCCCGTGAGGATCCGGCTGGCGACGTCCAGGTCCATGACGGTCGTTGCGAAGTCGGATGCGGCGAGGGCGTTGTAGAAGCCCGTCCGGTACACGGTGTCGGAGACCGTGTGCCCCGTCCCCGCAGGAGCAAGGCGCGAAGACAGGAACACTGCGGCCTTCGGCCCATAGTGCACGAGTCGCCAATCGGGAGACGAGAGGAAGAAGCGCATGTGGGGAAAGTCGAGGGAGAGGACCCAGAAGTCACACCGGTATCTCTGGAGGAAGGCGTGGCGGTACGCGTCGTCGGGCCCGTACTCGAACGCGTTGTATTCGGCGTACCAGCCGGCATAGGGGAAGTAGCGCTCGTCGATGAATACCTTGTGTGTGGGCCACAACGACCATATCAGGTACGATCCGCAATTGTAGGTGTTGCCCATGACGAGCCCCTCGAGGTTGTTCCTGACGAAGGAGGCCTCGCCAGCGGGGTCGCTGAAGTGGAGGACGTTGAGACCGGCCTGGGGGGAGAAGAGCGACTCCACACCCATTCTCGCCGAGAAGAAGAGGACCAGGAGGGATGCCGCCGCCTGCACCGCGATCGTCTTGTATGCGGCATGCCGGGCTGTTCCTTCGTCTCCGGGCATGACACCTCCCGTTTTCTTCGCAGGAGACGAGACCCCAGGACCGATGCGGCCGGATCCGCCTGTATCCAGAGGCTTGCCGGCCCGGCTGGGCGTGAGCCTGGAGCCGGCGTGTCCGCCCCCGGCAGGGGCGCTTTCCGTGATGCGCCTCATGAGAGAGATCGCGGTGAAGACGAACACGACGCCGAAGAAGTAGGTGGTGCGCATGTAGCGAAGGAACAGGAGCGCGAAGCCGATGCCGATGGTTACGGTCGACCAGTCGAGGGTCCTGCGCCTGGCAGCCGCGACGACGAGGCCTATGGTCACGACGAGGGCGGCGGCGAGGTACTCGAGGTAGTGGGTGCCCCTCACCTCTGGCGCCAGGATCGAGTAGTATGCGCGCACGGATGCGGTGTGTCTCGAGAAGGTCTCGGAGAAGAGAGTCTCGTACAGGTATGCAGGATAGTCCCACCCGTACGGTGTGAAAAGGATCGCCGCCGCGCTCAGGCCGAGGGCGACAAGCGCGGTTGGGACGAGATCGGCCTTCAGTCTCGCAGGGGATCTGAAGAGAGCGTTCAGGACTTCCCCTCCAGTGGCGCATGCGATGAAGAAGACCCCGAAGATGAACCCTCCGTGCGAGTTGACCCAGGCAAGGACGAGCAGGGGGATAGCAAGGATCGAAGCCCTTGACCACGCCCCCCCGGTCTTCGAGGAAAACCAGAGGAAAGACAGGAAGGCGGTAAAGAGGAAGGAGAACAACTCCGCCTTCACGAGGAGCCCTGCCTGTGACATGAGGAGGCCGGTGAGGCACACGAGGATCACCAAAGGGCTGAGACCCGGTTTTCTCCTCAAGGCGGGGGCCGCCATGAGCGCGGCAAGGGCCAGGAATGCACAGACGAAAAGATAGCGCAAGGCCAGGAGACCCGGCATGCCCAAGGCCTCGTGGATCTTGAAGAAGAGAACCTGGGGTATCCATGCGCAGTAGATGGGCGAGGCGTCAGCCTGCGTCCAGCTGAAGGCGGCATGGTCCGGTCTCAGCGTGGTGTTCTCCAGCATGTACCTGCCGTAGGCGAGGTGAAACCATATGTCGCCGTCTGTCACGGGCTCGGCGTACCTGAGGATCACCGCCGCGAGAGAGGCCGCGGCCAGGAGAGCCGCCAGGGCGATGCGAAGCGCGCGGGAGATCATGACAACACCCCTGCATCAGATGTCATCCAAGAACCATTGATTAAGTGTATACCACGCCATGTCGGTGACTTCAGCACAGAAATGCATACATCCGTTGCAGGCCCGGAGGGTCGGGACGGGAAAACGCCATGTCCGACTCCGTGAGTGAGAGGCATGACAGGTCCCATGGTGTCTACGCTGGCGACAAACAGGAGGCCGAACTGTCCGGGGGGTTATGCATTGAGCCTGGAAGCGGGCAGGCCCGCGTGAGGGGTGCGTTGCGCTGATGGCCTGGGTGGGGGTGCCTGGCAGGTGAACACGCACAGCACGTTGAAAAACCCGATTAGTTCGGCTTCTCCCGGCGCACCGGGGGTGGGGTGGGCGATGTTGCGGGAGAGAGGCGAAGGAATCACGAGGAGAACCCTTGCACAGCGAGACGACCATTCTCTATGCGAGATGTGAAGAAGGTGGTAGTGGGCTCGATAGGGACATGCAGTGACCGTGGATATCCATGCTGGATGACGAGGCAGCCCTGATGGAACTGTTTTCGCGGCCCAGATTGCACGGCTCCACGTATTTCACTCTCTAGGCCTGGCCGTCCATGTTCATCGGTTTCTCATGAAGGGCCATGCGTAGGGGTGGATAGTGACCGCCGAGAGTTATGTGGCCATGGTTGCCTGGCGTTGAGGTGAATCGGAAGACATACCACCATGAAAAAGGGGGCCCTCCCGGAGGGGCCCCCGAACGGGCGGATGTGGTCGGTGAAGCCGACTAGTGCGCCCAGATGTCGACCCAGCTGCCGTCTGCGACAGCGACGTTCAAGCTCGAGATGTAGATGTTGCCGAGCTCATGCGCCCCTATCTGAAGGCTTGCATTCGGCCCGAGCCTGACATTCGCCGTGATGGGGCCGGTCACATTGAACGTGAAGTTGTCGCCGAAGACCATGTGGACCACGGTGGTTGGGCCGTGAGCTGCATAGACCCCTGTATTCACGGTACCCACGTCGATCCTGACGGAGCCGCTTATCGAGATCGGCCCGCCCACGTTTATGAGCTGTAACCCGACATAACCGGCGGTGCTGTTCACGAACCAGGGAACGCCGCCGGCGCCCACGTTGCTGCCCGCGCCGTCGGTGTCACCCCACGCCAGGCGGCCCATGGAGAACTGGTCGATGATCACGTTCATGAAGAAGTTCACGCCCACGCCGCCCGCGGTGTAGATGTCCACGTAACTCGACGGGTTGATGTACATGATCATCGAGGCGATATTGACAGTTCCCAACACCTGGGAGAGGCTGGCACCGGCAGTTCCGAGGGCCACGTTCATCGTCATGGAGTTCATTCGTATCTCGAGGGAACCAAGGCCGAAACGTACGAAGGTGGCGCCGCCGTGGGACAAGCCGGAGCCGACGTCGATGGTGATTGGCTTCAGCATGGTCGTGGTGTAGCCGTTGAAGTTGTCTAAGGGGTTTTCGCGGGCTGCCACCCTGAGACCGGAGATGTTGAAGTTGGTCACACCGACATAGCCTGCTGTCGTGTCAGCGGTGCCCCAGCCCCACTGGGCGAAACCGGTGTCTATACCGGAAGCGTCGCCCCATGCCATCGTACCGATGGCGATGTTCATGGTGACGTCGGCGTTGATATTGACACCGGCCTGGCCTGTGACCAGGGAGAGCTCATCGTCGGCCACCGGGGTCATTGCCCACAACGACAACGGCATGCACAGGAGCATCATCAAGATGAGTAAATATCTTTGCATAGTGTTTATCTCCTTGCCTTTTGACTTTTCCTCGCCGCACCCTGAATTGTTTCCCGGGTGGTAACTGATTTCTGGTTTCAATAATATCGGAGAGTTGGGGTGTTCACGACTCAGGGCGATGGTCTCCATTCTCGAAGAATGGTTCGAAACTCCTCGAGTCCAGCGGCAATATCAGGGTGAAAGCAATCAAAATGCCAGAATATAATAATGGCCATGTTAAAAAAATACAAAGAATGACGGTAAGTTAATCAGAATCTAGATACAATGTAATTAGTAGGTGGCAAACAATTGTAAACATGATGAAAATAATTTCCACAATAAAACATATTAAAACACGGAGAAGGCATCCTTTGTTCTCCAGGGTCCGGATTGCATGGCGGGGCGGATACGGCCTGATATTATATAGTTGTGTCTCGAGGTGCGGGACACTCAACGGTGTTCGTTTCCTTCATCAAGTTCCACGGGTGCACATCACCGTGGGGCGGCATCATGGACATGCGACAGGACGGGATCCCGCCGCGTGTGTCGATCAATAAGCCGCCTGGGAGAATCGGGATGATCACCGATCCCTGTCTTCCCATTGATCGAGAGTTCCTGCCGAACAAGGTCCAAGGGTTCTTCTCTTCGATGTATCATGCAAACGGTCGTGGGAATGGCGATGGTCAATGCATCCAGGGTCCTTCGCCCATGATACTGTCGAAAGGGTATGACCGTACAGGCGCACATTCATTGCGCATAGCGTCAAGAGGGGGAGTTGGCCAGGTCGATGTCCCATCGTGGGACACAGGTGGGGCACCATCCTTCATCCGCGCGGACGGGCCATGGCAAATCGAAAAAAGTGTCATCGTTTGCACCACGATCCTTCCTCTACGCAGCCGGGCCACAGCGGCCCCGAATGCGGCGCCCGGACTCATGGCGGCGCGCGTGTCAGGCGCACAGCCTAAGGCCACGCCCCCTTTGATCGGGACTGGAGTTGCAAGGACGTGGGGATCTTGTTGCAGGGAATGGTGCCAAATGGAGGTTGCACCGCCTTTGGCGGAGCCATTGCCTCACGAGAACCGAGGACGCAACGAACACAGGGGCAGGGCCATAGGCCTCCTCTCATTTGCCAAAAACCGTGGGGAGATCGTCTCACGTAGTTGAAGTTGCAGAAGGTTTGCTCGGGTTTGTCGGTGTTTTTCACCGAATTGAGAGATCCTCGGTGATGATGTCTCACCCGTGTGGGCTTGCGCACGGTCTTGTTCCGGCGCAGTGGGGGTCTTGCCCCGGTCGGAGAGGGCGTCTCAGGGCCTGCTCTCGAAGCCGGATCTCAAGATGTCTATTCCCGTCACCCAGGCGGAGACGAGCCCGAGCACGATGACGGGCACGATCTGGAAGACGTGGAATGCCACGGTGAGACCTGCGGCATCCACCTTGCCCACGCCGAAGAGCATGAGGCCGTAGATGCCGCCCGCCTCCCACAGCCCCCAGAATCCCGGCACGGAGGGGAGCATGATGAAGAAGCAGATCATGATGGTCACGGCACCGGCCTCGACGAGGTCGATGCTCACCGAGGGGAAACCCAGCGAGAGGGCGTACAGGGCGAGAAACACGAACCCCCACACCATGAACGACAACACGACGGACGACAGCACCGCGGAAGGCCGCCTGAGCGACGAGAACCCGTGCGCGACGTTGTCGAGGATGGTCTCGGCCCTCGCCCTGAAGCGTTCGGCCATGGCGGCCCGCCTCGTGTGGTGGCCCATGAAGAACGCGTGGGGGATCCAGGACACGACCCGTGCAATGGCTCTCCGTGCCCAGGGGGTCAGGAGGACAGCCAGGCAGACCAGGAACACGACGCCCGACTTCACGGCCTTGTCCTTGATCCCGAACAGGGCTGCCCTGTCGAGGGTGTAACCGTTGAAGTCGATGCTGATGCCCGGGTCTATGGATACGGAGCCCATGATGACCACGAACAGCGCGATCAGGGAGAAGAAGTCGAACACGCGCTCGAGGGCGACCGTCGCGAGCGTCTTCGAGAACTCCACGCCGTCGCGCTTGAAAAGTACTGCAGGCCGCGCGAGCTCCCCGATCCTGCCGGGGAAGATGCTGTTCATCATGAAGGTGATCATGACCGGGTGATAGGCGTGCAGGAAGGGGACCTTCTTCACGGGCCTGAGGATCACGAGCCACCTGAGGGTCCTGGCGATGTAGCTGGCATAGCCGAGGACGATGGACACGGCCACCCACAGGGGGTCGACGGACGACAGCGCCGCCGCCAGGTCTCCCATGGGCACGTTCGCGAAAGAGACGCGCAGCGCCGCGGCCGAGAACACGATGCCGGCCGCCAGGGAGAGGATGATCTTGCGCCTCCTGGTCATGGTCTCCTTCGATGGCCTGCGGCGCAGCCGTGCCGAGCAGGCGTCATGTGCTGCTGGCACCATAGCCGAAAGGCGCCCGTGGTTGCAACACGGGCGTGTCCAGGGCTGCCCTCGGTCTCACTTTTGCCCGCTTCCGAGCAGGGACGCCACGTAGGGGTGGTCCCTGATGGACGCGAGGTCAGGGTCGCGCGCGAGGAGGGAGAAGTCGCTGAACCCCTTCCTCACGGACGCGCGGAGGCTCTCCACCGCCTCTTCCCTCCGGCCCGCAAGCGCATGGATGCAGGCGATGTCGTAGAGGGGCAGCGGGTCCGAAGGCCTCGCGGCAGCGAGCCTCTCAAGCCAGGAGAGGGCCTCGTCCCAGCGTGAGCGGTCCCTCGCCAGGACGGCCAGCCCCTTCAGGGCCCTTTCGGAAGAGCCGTCCAGCGCGAGACATTCCCGGTAGAGCTCTTCAGCCTCGTCGTACCTCCCCAGTGATCGGCACGTGTCCGCGGCTTCCAGGCGCGCCTGCACGTCGCGTGTGTTCCGGCGGGCCCGCTCGAGCTCGCCCTCGAGGCGGAGTACGAGGGTCTCTCTCGCCCTGAGCGCCTCATCGAGGTTCTTCCGTGCCTCCTTGTACCGGGGGTCGCTCGAACAGGCCTCCTCGAACGACCGTATGGCCCTGGCGAGGTCCCCCTTCTTGAAGTACGCCGTGCCGAGGTTGTTGAGGACCTTTGCCTGGCCGGGCAGGATCTCGAGGGAGGTCTTGTAGTGCCCGATGGCCTCGTCGTACCTGCCCTGTGAAAGGAGGATGCCTGCGAGGTTGTAGCGCGGCCTCAGGAACTTGGGGTCTATCCTCAGCGCCTCCTCGTAGTGCGTCATGGCCTCGTCGTAGTCCTTTCCCGCCTGGAGCACGCACCCCAGGTTGTAGTGGCCGATGGAGTTGTTTTTTGTGGACGAGATCATCCTCCGGAAGAGGGTCTCGCCGTTTTCCCAGTACCCCACCTGCCTGTAGGTGAGGACCATGCACAGGCCCACGACCGCCACCGCCGCGGCCGTCTTGGCCTTCTTCGCCCGGGCGCCTCCCCCCGCGAGGTCCGCAAGCCCCCAGGTGAGCATGACGAACACGCCCACGAGCGGGACGTAGGTGTAACGGTCCGCCATGGACTGTTTGCCCACCTGCACGAGCCCGATGACCGGCACGAGGGTGCCCAGGTACCAGAGCCACCCGGTAGCGAGGTACGGCCTCTTCTTCCACCACAGGGCCGCCAATGCGCTCACGAGGGCGAGGGCCGCACCCGAGACGATGACCGCCGCAGGCTCGATCCTCGGGGGGAAGGGGTAGAAGGCTGCGAGATTCATCGGCACGAAGGTCTTGGCGAGGTACATGGCGTAGGACACCACCGAGTTGGCGACCCTCGCGCAGATGGGGATCTCGTCCAGGGTCCTGACCGAGCCCCCTTTTGCCTGGGCGTAGAAGGTGACGGCCGAAGAGAGCGCCGAGAGGATCACGAGGGGGATCTTCTCGACGTCCAGGCGTGTGAGGGGTGCGCGTCCCGCCGCGCCCCCTCCGGAAACGCCGGGGGCACGTCCCAAAACCGCGTCGGAAACGCGGCCGAGGGGCCAGAAGTCGAGCAGGAGCAGCACGAAGGGTAGGGTCACGAGCATAGGCTTGGCCGTGAGCCCGAGCGCGAAGGCCAGCGCAACGAGCGCGTACCTCGCCTTCGAGGGGTTTCTCGCGTACGATGCGTACGCGGCCATGGCGAGCATCCAGAACGTGGTGCTCAACACGTCCTTGCGTTCGGCCACCCAGGCAACAGACTCCACGTGGAGCGGGTGGACCGTGAAGAGCAGCGCCACCACGGCGCTCCTCGCCCGGTACCCGGTCATGGCCTCGAGCGCCAGGAAGAGCAGGACGCCGTTTGCTGCGTGGAAGAACACGTTCACGAGGTGGTGCATGCCCGCGTTCATCCCGAAGAGCTCGATGTCGAGCATGTGCGAGAGCCAGGTCAGCGGGTGCCAGTTCGAGCCGTAGACGGAGGTGAGCGCCCAGGCGACGGACTTCCACGTGAGACCTTCTGCGACGTGGGGGTTCTGGGTCACGTAGGCCGGGTCGTCGTACTCCACGAAGGAGAAACCCGCGGTCTGCAGGTACAGCGCAAACGCACAGGCAGCGATGAGGGCGCACCACAACAGCCTCTGCGTTCCTTGAGGCCATGCCCTGGCTGTCGCCCTCTTTTCTCCCCGGGCTCTCATGGCTCTCACAGGCACCCCCAAAGCCCATGCCCGCCTCGGCCGTGCCCGCATCCTGCAAGGCCGAGCGCCGATACGCCGGGAACCTGATTGCTGAAGGGTATGTTCGCTCGTGTGACCATGTTCACGCTGGTGTACGTCTTTCAGGGTACGGCTTTGGAATTCGCCAGTCGTCTGCCCCGGTAGCGGTCAACGGGCACCTGCACGACGAAGATCGCGAGCAGCGAGACCATGAGGGTGGCGAAGACGACGGCCGCCACGGTCGTCACCGGCTGCCCCGGCCTGTACAGCACCCCGAAGAACGGGATGATCATGAGGTGTGACAGGTAGACGGGGTATGAGAGCTCGCCGATGACGCGGTCTGTGGTGCTGTCTTTCGTCAACGCGAAGAGGAAGGGCAGGCACAGGACGACCGCCGTGTAGTAGACCAGCTGGGCGTCGTTGAAGAAGAAGGGTATCGTGTTCGTGCGCGGCAGCAGGGGGAACCCGAGGGTGAGCGCCAGGACGAGGGCGCTCGCCGCGGCCGTGGTCGTTTTGTTGAGGATGGTCGACCCCTTCATTCTCGTATACAGCTTGTAGGAGAGCGTGCCCAGGAGGAAGAGGGCGAGCTCGTTGGGGAAGAACGCGTACGCCCAGAAGTTGTAGTGGTAGCCCGGCCCGTAACCGATTGAGTAGAGCAGGGCGCGCAGGCACAGGCTCGCAACCACCAGCACCGCGGAAAGGCGCGTCTCCCGACAAGAAACGGGGCCAGCAGGTAGAAGGAGAACTCCAGGCTCAGGGTCCATGACTGCGGTATGAAGAAGAGCTCGATGGCCAGCCTGGGGGTTTCCGGCAGCCTCGTGGTGAAGAACAACGACCCGTCGGCAGGGTCGATGCCCAAAAAGAAGATCACCAGGTCATGGCCGAAAACGAAGAGATTCGACAGCGCGACATAGGCCAGGGCGCCGATGCCCAGCCTGTCGTGGTGGAGGATCAGGTCGGTCGCAGGCTGCTTGGGGAAACTGTAGCTCACCGTGGCCAGGTAGGACAGGCAGAAGGACACGCAGAGGAAAAGCAGGTACAGGGGCATGAGCCTGAAGAGCCTGTTCGTGTAGAAGAGGAGCGTCCCCTCGGCGGTGCGTCCGTACTTGCCGTCGAGGATCAGCGCCATGTAGAACCCGGAGAGGATGTAGAAGCACTGGACCGCCACCTCCCCACCAGTACCGAAATACAGGGCAATCCTGCCGCCCGAAGAGATCAGGATCCCCCCCACGTGCGAGAGCAGGACTGACAATGCGAGGATCACGCGTAACACGCCCATTCAACTCAACCCCACGTACGTTTGACAACCATATCCCCGGCTTACTGAAACCAATAATGCAGAGGTCTTTGTACACGGCCTTCAGGCATGGAACCTGCCGGTGCGCAGACTCGGCCCATGCGCATAGCCTGGAGAACCTTAGCGTACTACCCCGAGCCCGCACAAGGGCAAACTGCGGGCTCTATCCCTTGCAATGATGCGGTGCGCCCGGTCCGGGCCCCGGCCCCTTTCCATCGATAGCCGGGTGAGTGCCGGCACGTGCGCGAGACATCGCCCGGCCATGACAGGCGGCGCCCGGCAAAGCGTCCCATGCGCAGTGTTTCGTGTCCCCGGCCAGGGCTTACGCCCCGCCTGGACGACCCCGTTCACCGTCTGCGGCCCGTGGGGCGGGTGAGGGGTGGATCCAGCCCCCCGTTCTGCATCGCCTCCCATCTTCCCCCGCGCGGAGGGGATGGCGCCGGCATACCGTGCGGCGAGCCTCCAGACGCCCGGCGGGACGTGACACGAGCCGGCCTGTCGTGGTATGTGTTTCAACTGCCTTTCCATGTTTTCCGAACATGTGGTTAGGGAGGACGTCCGATGAAGAAGGCGCTCATCACCGGGATCACGGGGCAGGACGGTGCCTACCTGGCGGAGTTCCTGCTCGGCAAGGGGTACGAGGTGCACGGCATCAAGCGCCGCTCGTCCAGCTTCAACACCTACCGGGTGGACCACCTCTACCAGGACCCCCACGAGCAGAACGTGAAATTCTTCCTCCACTACGGCGACCTGACGGACGCGACGAACATCATCCGCATCATCCAGGATGTCTGTCCCGACGAGATCTACAACCTGGGCGCGCAGAGCCACGTCCAGGTCTCGTTCGAGACGCCCGAGTACACGGCCCAGTCGGACGCTCTCGGCACCCTGAGGCTCCTCGAGGCCCTCAGGATCCTGGGCATGGCGGACCGGGTGCGCTTCTACCAGGCATCCACGAGCGAGCTCTTCGGAAAGGTGCAGAAGATACCCCAGGACGAGGAGACCCCCTTCTACCCCAGGAGCCCCTACGGGGTGGCGAAGCTCTACGCCTACTGGATCACGGTGAACTACCGGGAGGCGTACGGCATGTTCGCCTGCAACGGGATCCTCTTCAACCACGAGTCTCCCATCAGGGGAGAGACGTTCGTGACCAGGAAGGTCACCCGAGCCGCCGCCCGAGTCGCCCTCGGCCTCCAGAAGAAGCTCTACGTGGGCAACCTGGGCGCGCTCAGGGACTGGGGACACGCGAGGGACTTCGTCAGGGCCCAATGGCTCATGCTCCAGCAGGAAAGGCCGAAGGATTACGTGATCGCGACCGGCGTCCAGCACTCGGTGCGCGAACTCTGCACCCTCGCGTTCGCCGAGGCGGGGATCGGCCTCGAGTGGAAAGGCTCAGGGGCCGACGAGAAGGGGGTCGTGTCCGGGACCAGGCCGCCCTGCGAGGCGGGAGGCCCGGCGCCTGGCGAGGTCGTCGTCGAGGTGGACCCCAGGTACTTCCGTCCCACCGAGGTGGACACGCTCCTGGGCGATGCGACGAGGGCGCGGCGCGAGCTGGGCTGGGAGCCGACGGTCACCTTCGAGGAGATGATCGGGGAGATGGTGAGGCACGACATGGAAGAGGCGAGGATGGACGTGCTGTGCCGCGACAGCGGCTACCGGATCCTCAACAGGCAGGAGTAGGCTGGAGGCGGGGGAGCGCGCCTGCCGGGGACACGGGGGACGGACGTGGAGAAGAAAGCGAGGATCTATGTGGCCGGGCACACGGGCCTCGTGGGGTCGGCCGTTGTCAGGAGGCTTAAGGCCGAGGGGTACACGAACGTGCTGACCGCGCCGCACGCGAGCCTCGACCTCACCCGGCAGGCCGACGTCGATGCGTTCTTCGACGACCGGCGCCCGGAGTACGTCTTCCTGTGCGCCGCCAGGGTCGGCGGCATCCTGGCCAACAGCACGTACCCCGCCTGGTTCATCTACGACAACATCATGATAGCGGCCAACGTGATCCACGCCTCCTTCAGGACAGGGGTGAAGAAGCTCCTCAACCTCGGGTCGTCCTGCATCTACCCCAAGTTCGCTCCCCAGCCCTTGAGGGAGGACGCCCTGCTCACGGGGCCGCTCGAGCCCACGAACGAGGCCTACGCCGTGGCCAAGATCGCGGCCATCAAGCTCTGCAGGTACTACAACGCCCAGTACAAGACGGACTACCTCTCGGTCATGCCCACGAACCTCTACGGGCCTTTCGACAACTTCGACCTCGAGTCCTCCCACGTGCTGCCCGCGCTCATCAGGCGGTTCCACGAGGCGAGGATCAGGGGGGACGGCTCGGTGGTCCTCTGGGGCACGGGCACGCCCAGGCGCGAGTTCCTCCACGTGGACGACCTGGCGAGGGCCTGCGTCTTCCTCATGCAAAACTATTCCGCAGAAGACATCGGCGAGTTCGTGAACATAGGGACCGGCACGGACGTCACCATAGCGGAGCTCGCAGGCATCGTGGCCGGGGTCGTCGGGTACTGGGGCCGCATCGAGTGGGACACCTCGAAGCCCGACGGGACACCGAGGAAGCTCCTCGACGTGTCCCGCATCCGCTCGCTCGGCTGGGA
Organism: Deltaproteobacteria bacterium; assembly: GCA_029552245.1. Taxonomy (GTDB): domain Bacteria; phylum Desulfobacterota; class Desulfomonilia; order UBA1062; family UBA1062; genus MWEI01. Next base: position 8,405 of record JAKPDW010000022.1, on the reverse strand, counting down.
GCCGGCCATCGGGCTTAGCCAAGGGATCGCGGACACGTACCGCTGGTTCCTGGACAACTTCGAACGCATACGGGGGACATGACATGTCGACGGGAAAAGCTCAATCGCCCGCTCAGGATGCCTTCTTGCGGTACACCGAGGCAAGGAAGCGCCACTGGGACGCCATCGCCGTGAGGAAGGACTCCTGGCGATCCCGTGGCGAGCCCTACCACAGGAGGCTCGAGGCGGTCTACAGGCACATCGTGAGTCCCAACCTGCGCGTGCTGGAGATCGGGTGCGGCACGGGCGAGTTGCTCGCCGCGCTCGAGCCCTCTTTCGGCATGGGGGTCGACTTCTCCTCAGAGATGATCGAGCGGGCCAAGAGACGCCACCCCCACCTGCACTTCCTGTGCGCGGACGCCCACGCGCTTCCCATCGAGGAGACCTTCGACGTCATCGTCCTGTCCGACCTGGTGAACGACCTGTGGGACGTGCAGGCGGTCCTCGAGAACCTCGCGAGGCTCTCCCACCCAAGGACGCGCGTCGTGATCAACACCTACAGCCTCCTCTGGGAGATCCCGCTCGCGGCCGTGCGCATGCTGGGGCTCGCCACCCCTGTGCTCAGGCAGAACTGGCTCACCGTGCACGACCTGACGAACATGCTGAACCTCGCGGGATTCGAGGTGATCAGGCGCTTCCAGGAGGTGCTCTGGCCGTTCGAGGAACACGGGCCCCTTGCGCGGTTTCTGAACCGGGTCCTCGTGAAGGTCAAGCCCTTCAGCCACCTGGCGCTGACCAACGTGATCGTGGCGAGGCCCAAGGGCAGGCCCATGGAGGCGGAGCCCGTGGTCAGCGTCGTGGTGCCCGCGCGCAACGAGGCCGGCAACATCGAGGCGATCTTCGAGCGCGTGCCCGAGATGGGCGCGGGCACACAGATCGTGTTCGTGGAGGGGAACTCCACCGACGACACCTACGCCGCCATAGAGAGGGCCATCGAGGCGCACCCCGAGAGGAGGGCGGTCCTCTTCAGGCAGAAGGGCAAGGGGAAGGGGGACGCGGTGAGGCTCGGGTTCGAGAAGGCCTCAGGCGACGTCCTCATGATCTTGGACGCCGACCTCACCGTGCCGCCGGAAGACCTGCCGCGCTTCTATGAAGCCGTCCGCTCGGGCGAGGGCGAGTTCATCAACGGCGTGAGGCTCGTCTACCCCATGGAAAAGCAGGCCATGCGCTACCTCAACATGGTGGGCAACAAGTTCTTCTCCCTCGCCTTCACGTGGCTGCTGGGCCAGCCCATCAAGGACACGCTTTGCGGGACCAAGGTGCTGACGCGCTCGGACTACGCGAGGATAGCGGCCAACAGGAACTACTTCGGCGACTTCGACCCCTTCGGCGACTTCGACCTGCTCTTCGGCGCGGCCAAGCAGAACCTCAAGATCGTGGAGATCCCGGTTCGCTACCGGGAGCGCACCTACGGCACCACGAACATCGACCGCTGGCGCCACGGGCTGTTGCTGTTGCGCATGACCCTCTTCGCCATGAGGCGCATCAAGTTCTTCTAGGGGGTAAGTTGTGCATCTCACGGGCGGCGGTCAGGAACACGCAGGCGGGCTTCTCAGCAGACCCTCGGTACAGAGGGCCGTGGTCTGCCTCGTGCTCGTGTGCGTGGTGGGTCTCATCTACGGGCAGGTCGTGCACCACGAGTTCCTCCTCTTCGACGACAACCACTACGTGAACGAGAACCCCATGGTCAGGCGGGGCCTGAGCATGGAGGGCCTCAGGTACGCCTTCGGTTTCCACAGCAAGACGTACTGGCACCCGGTGACGTGGCTGTCGCACATGCTCGACGTGGAGCTGTTCGGCATGGACAGCGGCATGCACCACCTGGTGAACGCCTTCCTCCATGCGGTCAACGCCTGCCTGCTCTTCGCCTTCCTGCACACCGCGACCGGCGCCTTCTGGCCCAGCGCGGCGGCGGCCTTGCTGTTCGCCGTGCACCCGCTGAACGTGGACTCGGTGGCGTGGCTCGCGGAGCGCAAGAACATCCTGAGCAGCACGTTCTGGATGCTGTGCCTCCTCGCCTACCCTTGGTACGTGAGGAAACGCACCGCCGCGCGCTACACGGCGCTCGCCCTCCTCTTCGTGGCCGGCCTGCTCGCCAAGCCCATGCTCGTGACCCTGCCTTTCGTGCTCCTCCTGCTGGACTACTGGCCGCTCGGCCGTATCAGCCTCGGGCGCGTCCAGGAAAGGCCTGGGAAGAAAAACGGCAGGGGGGCCTTCAGGCTCGAGGGGGAGCCACCCGGCCGCCTGCTGGCCGAGAAGGTCCCGCTGTTCGTGCTGTCCGGCGCCTCCATCGTGGTCTCGTCCGTCTCTCTCAGGGTGGGTGGCATGATGGTCGAGTCATCCCTCACGCCCATGGTGCTGCGCATCCAGAACGCGGTGGTCTCGTACTCGTACTACATCGTCAAGCTCTTGTGGCCCTCCGGCCTGACGTTCTACTACCCGTTCCCCGAGAGCGCCCTGCCCGCCTGGCAGGTGATCGGCTCCCTCACCCTCGTCGCGTCGGTGAGCGCCCTGGTCCTCGCGTACGCCAGGCGCGCCCCGTATCTCGTCGTGGGTTGGCTGTGGTACCTCGGGACCCTCGTGCCCGTGCTCGGGATCGTCCAAGGTGGGTTGTGGCCCCAGATAGCGGAGAGGTTCATGTACATCCCCGCGATCGGCCTCTTCGTGTGCGCGTGCTTCGGGGCGCGCGACCTCGCCGCGCGCTCACGCGCCGCCGTCCCCGCGATCGCCTGTGCCGCCGCGGTGGTCCTGGTCGTGCTGTCGGGCCTTTCCTGGAAGCAGGTCTCCTACTGGAAGGACAGCTACATCATGGACCTCAGGGCCATCGAGGTGAACCCGAAGAACTACGTGGCCCTCGTGAACCTCGCCGTCTACCTCTGCAACAAGAACCGTTACGAGGAGGCTCTGCCCTACCTGAAGAAGGCCCTCGAGGCCCATCCCACTGACAACGTCGTGCTGAGCACGCTCGCGCGCGTGTACAGGGGGCTCGGCAGGCAGGAGGAGGCCATGAGATACCTCGAGGAGGCGGCCAGGTACGACCGCCAGGGCGTGGAGGCGCGCTACGACCTCGGCCTGTACCTCGCCGAGAAGGGCGACGTGGACAGGGCGATCTCCCAGTTCGAGCAAGTGCTGGGGAGGGAACCCCACCACGTGTTGGCCCACTACAACCTCGGCGTGCTCATGGCGAAGAAGGGCCGTCTCGACGAGTCGGAGAGGCACCTGAGGACATGCCTCGAGCTGAAGCCCGACGAGGTGGATTGTCTCAACGCCCTGGGCATGCTGCTGGTGACAAGGGGGAAACCATCGGAGGCCGAGGCCCTCTTCAGGAAGGCCCTCACGGTCGATCCGCGGAACGCCGACGCCCAAAACAACCTCCGCGCGCTCGCCGGGAAGAAACAGCCGGGTGGGGCCGGGGCCGTGCCGGACGACAGTGAGTCCATCAGGCGAAGGCTCGAGAAGGAGCCCGGCAACGCCCGCCTGCTCCAGCTGCTCGCCGTCAGGCTCGCGGGCAAGGGGGACCTCGACGGGGCTCTCGATGCGCTCGGGAGTTACATGAAGCTGAGGCCGGACGACCCCGCGGGGTACTACAACGCGGCCTGCGTGCACGCGAAGAAGGGAGAGGTGGACAAGGCGCTGGACCTGCTGGGCATGGCTCTCGACAAGGGGTTTTCAGACTGGAGGCTCATCGAGACCGACCCGGACCTCGACCACGCAAGGACGTCGCCGCGCTTCAGGAGGCTTCTGGAGGCGCACAGGGGCGCAGGGGGTGCCGATGGCGCGCCGCGCGGCTGAAGGGTCTCTCGCCTCGTGGATCAGGCGGGCTCTCGCCCATCCGCTCACGAGAGACATCCCCCTCGACGACCCGAGAACGACCATGCTCAGGCGCGAGGTCATACGTCGCAAGCCCTTTCTCAGGAAGGTATACGAGGGCTGGTATTCGTGGATCGCCCGCAATGTCCCCCAGGGGCCGGGCGCCGTGGTCGAGCTCGGCTCGGGCGCGGGGTTTCTCGACGAGTACATACCCGGCCTTATCACCTCGGAGGTCTTCCTGTGCCCGCACGTCAGGGTCGTGCTCGACGGCAGGGCGCTCCCCTTCAGGGACTCCTCGCTGAAGGCCGTCGCCATGGTGGACGTGTTCCATCACGTGCCGGATGTGCGCGCACTCCTACAGGAGGCATCCAGGTGCCTCATGCCGGGGGGGCGCATCCTCATGGTGGAGCCGTGGATGACGCCCTTTTCGAGACGCGTCTACACGAGGCTCCACCACGAGCCGGTGGACATGGAGGCCGGGTCCTGGTCCTTCCCGTCCTCGGGCCCGCTCTCCGGGGCCAACACCGCGCTGCCGTGGATCGTGTTTGAAAGAGACCTTGAGACCTTCAGGAGGGACTTCCCCGGCCTCGAGCTCGAGGGGATCGACATCGTCAATCCGTTCTCCTACCTCCTCTCAGGTGGCGTCTCGACGAGATCCCTCGTGCCCGGGTTTTTCTTTCCCGCCGTGGATCTCGTGGAACGCATCCTCTCGCGACGAGCCAAAACCCTCGGCATGTTCGCGAGGATTTCCGTCAGGAGGAGGTGAGGCGTGGGCCCAAGGCAGGCCCCAGAGAAGCAAGGAAGCCGGGCCTCGAGGCTCGAGGCCTTCTTCCCTCTCGCGCTCGCCGTCTGCACCGCCATCGCCTATGCCCCCACCTTCAAAAACGGCTTCGTCCACCTCGACGACCCGGCCCAGCTCACGCAGAACGCGAGGGTCCTCTCCGGGGTCTCGTGGGACACCTTCTTGTGGTCCTTCACCGGGGAGTCGTTCGCGCAGCCGCTCACGGTACTCGCCTACGCGCTTCTGAACTCCCTGTTCGGCCTGAACCCCGCGGTCTTCCACGGCGCGAGCCTGCTCCTCCACGTCGCCAACGCGCTCTTGCTCTTCTCTTTCTTCAAGAAGGCGACGGGAGACTTCCTGCCTAGTGCGGCCGTCGCCTCCCTGTTCGCGCTCCACCCGGTGAACGTGGAGTCGGTCGCGTGGGTGGCGGAGCTGAACAATGTCCTGAGCGGCACCTTCTTCATGCTCACCCTTCACGCGTACCTGTGGTATGCGCAGAGGCCAACGCCGCTTGCGTACCTGGCAACGGCCTCGGCGCTCATCCTCGGGCTTTTCTCCAAGCAGGTGCTCATGACCGTGCCCTTTCTCCTGCTGCTTCTCGATCTCTGGCCCCTCAGGCGGGTGAGTATACAGAGGGTCGGCAAGAAAGTGCGCCTCGAGGGCGTGCCGGCAACCAGGCTCGTGGCGGAGAAGATCCCCCTCGTCGCCGTATCCATGGCCGTTCTCGCCACAGCCATCGCCGGGCTCGAGAGTCACAACAGCTTCATCGGCACGTCGCTCGTGCCGGTGGGCCTCCGTGTCTCGAACGCGGTCCTGTCCTATTTCAGGTACCTCGAGAAGCTCTTCATCCCGGCAGGCCTCGCCCCCCTGTACGCCTACCCCCGGTCCATAGCCTTGTGGAAGGCCGCGGCCGCGCTGGCCGCCATCCTCGCAGCGAGCGCATACGCGCTCAGGGAGGCGGGAAGGAGGCCCTACCTGGCCGTGGGCTGGTTCTGGTTTCTCGGGGTCATGGCGCCGTTTCTCGGCCTCATCCAGGCCGGCCAGTGGCCTGAGATGGCGGAGCGGTACGCCTACCTCACCACGATCGGCGTCTTCGTCGTGCTCGCCTGGGGTGCAAAGGAGGCTGCCGCCTCGAGAAGGTCTCTCGGCCGCGTCCTCGTTGCCCTGGCGTTGGCGGCCGTCACGGCGTGCGCCGTTCTCACGTGGCGCCAGGTGGGGTTCTTCAGGGACAGCAGGGTGCTCTTCGAGCGCGTCGTACAGGTCCACCCGCAGAACCCCATGGGGCACCGAAACCTCGGCACCGAGCTCCTCCAGGCGGGCGACATCGAGGCCGCAATCGCGAGCTACGAGCGTGCGATAGCGCTGGACCCGACGTTTCCGGTCAACCATTACAACATGGGTCTCGCGCTGACCATGGCCGGCCGGCTGGATGAGGCGATCGCCTCCTACGAGAAGGGCATCGCCCTGGACGAGGCGGGAGGCGTTCCCGAGGGATCCCCAGACCTCGACTATGTGCAGAAGAACCGCGTCGACTTCCTCTCGCAGGCGCACAACAACCTCGGCTACCTCCTGGGTGCCAGGGGCAGGACAGAGGATGCGGTCCGTCACCTCACCCGTGCCCTCGAGCTGAACCCGGCGAACGCGAGGGCCCGGAGCAATCTCGAAAAGATCACGGGTGCGGCCTTGCAGTGAGGACATGGGTCTGGATGCGTATATGATACGCTGAATGAAGGGTTTGGCGGAAGACAAGCCGGAAGCTCTCGGCGCCACCATCCTGCGTTTGGGTGGATATCGGTTCGTCATCACCCCTCGAGTTGTCAGATCCGGGATCAGGGAAGGGGCCGCTGTTTTTCCAGCATGTCTCGTACCCTCGATGCAGGTCCCTGCCCCTCGGGGGAATGCACCCTCATTCTTGTCGCTATCCCTCTGTCCTGGCTCCAGTGGGCAGTCCGCGTGTCGTCTTTCTGGTTGGCCACCTGCATAAGAACAGAGGGCGGGGTTTTCTGCGGGGTGGTCGATCCCCGCGATCGTGAAGGCGATGATGGCGGCGTCCAATCGGTACGGCAAGGCATACGGGGCGAGGGACGTGACGGTCGACGCAACGGCGGGCATGCGGGTCTCCCCTGGAACGCCCCCGCCCCTGGTGGCATCTCGTGCAGAGAGGGGCGGGAAGATCAGTGGAACAGTCGGCCGCCCGGGCGACCTTGCCTATTCGACCGACTTCGCAATTTGCAGGATCTGCAAGGGGAGCTGGATATTGAGCTTTTTCATCTCGTTGATGTCCACCATGATCCCGAGATCCTCCTGGTGCGCTATGGGGAGGGTTTCGGGCTTCACGCCCTCGAGGAGTATTTTCGCGGCCTGCCTGCCGGCGAGGGCGCCGACATGCTTGAAGTCGGCGCCGATGTAGAGGACCGCGCCCGGCGATTTCCAGTACACGAGGCAGATGCCCGGCTTCTTCCACTTCATGTTCAGGTTCCTCAGGTCGTTGGTGGCCTCGTAGTTTCTCATGCCGTAGTAGGTGTCGAGGGGGATGATGGTGGCCTCGATGCCCTGGCTATTCAATTCCTCCGCAACCGGCGTGATGCGCGCGTTCTTGTCGATGAGCCTCGAGAGCACCTGAATGCCTGCCGACCCGGCGCTCTTCTTCAGCAGCGAGACCTGTGCCACGGCGTTTTCGTCCTCGCTGTGAATGACCCCGATCTTCTTGATGTTCGGGAAGGCGAGTTTGATGATCTTGATCACGTTGTCCATGTCCATGTACAGCGTTGCGCCGGTGAACCCCGGCCCTGCCTCCTTCTGGGATTTGCAGCCGGCGGCGGTGGGTATGGCGACGCCTGTGAACACGAGGGGAATGCCAGCCTTGACGATCATGTCCTTGGCGTACTTCGTGGCAGGGGTCCCGATGGTGAGCACGAGGTCGGGCTTGCGACCTACGATCTTCTGGGTTTCCCCGGTGATCCTCAGGAGAACGCCGACCTTGCTCCACAGGCCGGCCTTCTCCACGTCGAAGTCGATGACGGTCCTGCGGATGTCGATGTTCTTGCCCTGCACGAGGCCGTTTTGCTGGAGCTCCTGCACGAATCCCGTGAGCGAGGCCTGGAACGGCCCGATGTTCGTCACCTGGAGGACCTCGATGCGGTAGGGCCTGTCGAGGGCGAACAAGTCGGTGGAGACAGCACAGAGAACGACGACCATCAGACACACGAGGGATGCTTGTCCTTTTCTCATGTCAACCTCCCCTGAGGGTGTCATTCCTGCCGCTCGAGACGACGCGACACAAGGTACCCGATGAAACTCTAGTGGAGGAGAAATTATATGTCAATGTCCATATGATCATATCAGACATAGAGAGGCACGGGTATATGAATTCAGGAAAAGACGGTTATCGTTGATTATCAACGGGTGGTTATCCAAGGAAAGAGAACAGATCGGCGAACTTGGGGCCTCAACCGAAGCATTCTGACCGAGTATCCCCTTTAATTGCAGTGTGTAAATAGTCATGAGTGGACTCCTTGAGGGATCCACTGATTTAGCGTAATAGATATGAACCATCTCCTTCATAAGAAACCTAGTTTCATCGGAAGAGGGTGCGTTAATGCCGGCCTCGCTTCGCTCGTGCCTACGGCAGTATTGGTGGTGTCAAGAATGTTTCGCACTTTTGATCCAGGTCTCTGTCCTTCGGAGTAGATCCTCCTGTACTAGTGACTATCCCTTTGTCTGAGGTTGATTGTGGCCATCCCTTCGCCGTCGGCCTGCTTCACCACCAGCATGG
>JAKPDW010000019.1 GCA_029552245.1 Deltaproteobacteria bacterium | reverse complement strand
GTCGCCTCAAGATCCATGGAAAAATACCTCACAATAAGACGAAAAACCCTCTCGGAAATGTGCGAACGATGACAGTACCTGTTAACCTTGTCCATAAGCCAACTTATAGCACTTTTCACGTGCCAAAGTTGTCATGAACCTAAAATTATTAATCCAGGGATGGGATCATGTCAATATCCCAATGGTTTGGATGTCGGGTCGGACTTCGGGGTGGGCAGGGAATGCCGCGCGAGCACCAGCCTCATCCCGGCCAGCGATACCATGCGCACGTCGTGGTTGACCCCGTAGGTGAAGGGGTAGATGTGGATCCTTCCTTCGCTCTCGGCTTCCTCGACGGGCACCACCCTCACCCGCCACCCGAGCCTGCGCATGGAAGGCACGAGGACCTTGAGCTCCTCCCAGGTGAAGCACTCGGACCAGTAATCCTCGGCGGGCATCCCCGACGGGGTGTGGTTTTCCTTGATGACCTCGAACGTTCCCATGGACCCGATGGATGCCGAGATGTCGTATCTCCTCATACCCACCGTATCGTCAGCACCATCGGTGTGCTTGAGCCCGGCCGCTCTTTGTGGCTCGAGCCTCCGGGCCGTTCCATCCTGCTGCACAAGGCCGTCGGGGTGTGCGTGACATCACCGCGGGAGAGTCGCCGCAGGACAGCCCGTCCGCAGGTCCCCTCCCGTGCGGGAGCTCTCTCCAGGCGCAAGCTTGACCCCCTTGGGACGAGGCCAACTGGCAACCCCTCTTCGTGCTCTCCAGGCGCAAGCGGGATCCCCCGTTCGGGGGCGCCCCCACATCACGGTACCGCCCAAAGGGGCTCGATGCACCGGGTTGCCGCCGGCACCGCCCGGGCCGAGGGGATGGGCGCCCTCGAGGGCTGACCCGCCGGGAAGATCGATGACCAGTCGCCATCGGCGAGGAGGCTCGAAGCCTCACCCATCGAGGCCGTCTGCAGGGGCGAGATCCACGCCGGGGGCCGGCTTGCCCGGGTGTCCCGGCCGGTTTGGACCATCCCCGGCTCGAGCGGGCACCTTCGTCGGCCAGGGGCCGGTCACTGCTGGGTGACCCTGAGGACCTCCTCGATGGTGGTGATGCCGTCTTTCACCTTCCGCGCCCCGTCCTCCCTCAGGCTGTGCAGCCCCTCCGAGACCGCCTGCTTCTTGATGATGTTGGAGTCCGAGGTCTTGAGGATCGTCGACTTGATCGAGTCGCTCATGAGGAGGATCTCGTAGATGCCGGTCCTGCCCTTGTAACCGGTACCCAGGCATTCCTTGCAGCCGGCGCCCCTCCAGAGGTACCCCTCGCTCCCGAGCAGTTCCCTGGAGAGCCCCACCTCGAGGAGGGTCTCGCTCTCGGGGTGGTAGGGCTGCCTGCAGTGGGAGCAGATCTTGCGCGTGAGCCGCTGGGCGACGATGGCGTTCACCGACGAGGTGACGAGGAAGGGCTCGATGCCCATGTCGATCAGCCTTGTCACGGCGCTTGCCGAGTCGTTCGTGTGGAGCGTGGAGAAGACGAGGTGGCCCGTGAGCGCAGCCTGGATCGCTATCTCGGCGGTTTCGAGGTCTCGGATCTCGCCCACCAGGATCACGTCGGGGTCCTGCCTGACGATGGATCGCAGGCCCGATGCGAAGGTGAGACCCACCTTGACGTTGACGGGTATCTGGCCGATGCCCTTGAGCTGGTACTCGATGGGGTCCTCGATGGTGAGGATATTCTTGTCCGGCGAGTTGATCCTGCTGAGCATGGAGTAGAGGGACGTCGTCTTGCCCGAGCCGGTCGGCCCGGTCACCAGGATGATACCGTGCTCCTGGCGTATGAGCCGCTCCACCGTGGCGAGATCGTCGGGGTAGAATCCCAGCTCCTCCAGCCCCAACAGCACCGACGACTTGTCGAGGATCCTCATGACCACGCGTTCGCCGTTCACCGTGGGCACGGTGGAGATCCTCAGGTCGACGGAATGGTCGCCAAGCTTCACGCCGATCCTCCCGTCCTGGGGGAGGCGCTTCTCGGCGATGTTGAGGGAGGCCATGACCTTGATGCGCGACACGAGCGCAGGGTGGAGCCTCTTGGGGAGGCTCAACACGTCGTGGAGGATCCCGTCGACCCGGAAACGGACCTTCACGTCGTTGGGGTACGGCTCCACGTGGATGTCCGAGGCCCGCTCCCGGTATGCCTGCACCATGAGCCTGTTCACGAGGCGGATGACCGGGGCCTCCGTCTCCATGGCGGTGATGTCCTGGATGCTCTCGAGGTCCCTGAGGAGCTCGTCTTCCTCCTCGTCGCCGATAGAGCCCATGATGTCCTGGGCGCTCTCGTCCTTCATCTCCACGAGGCGGTTGATGGCGCTCATGATCTCCTGTCTCGGAGCGAGCACGCGTCTTATGTCCCTGACGCCGAGCGCCTTGCCCACGTCGTAGAAGGCCTCGAGCTCGAGCGGGTCGTGCACCGCCACGACGAGCGCCCCGTCCTGCCTGCGGACCGGCACCATGACGTAGCGCCTGAGGAAGCTTACCGGCAGCTTGTCGAGAACGGTCGGCTCGACTTCGAGATCGGAGATGGAGTGCACGACCGGCAAACCCCAGAGCCTGCCGAGCGCGGCGAGGAGATCGACCTCGTTGACGAGGCCCGCCGACGACAGCGCGGTCGCGATCCCCACGCCCTGCTCCCTGGCCAGTTCCCTCGCCCTGTCGAGCGAGGAGGGGTCGAGCGCCTGCATCTCGAGCAGGACCTGCTCAAGGTTTTGCCTTCTCATCGCTCGTCGTCCCGGGGATCTGCACCTTGTCCCCCATGCTCTTTCTCGCCTCGCCGGCCTTCTCCTCGTACAGCCTGCCGGTCTTCTCCTGGGTGTCGATGATCCGCGGGGTCAGGAAGACGTAGAGGTTGGTCTTTTCCCTCTTCTTGCCTATCGACTTGAAGAGGTAGCCGAGGATGGGTATGTCACCCAAGAGCGGCACCCGGTAATTCTCGAGGGTCAGGGTGTCGCCGATGAGGCCGGCGATGACCATGGTCGAGCCGTCCTTCACGTTCACGGTCGTGGACGCGGACCTCTTCAGCGTGGACGGGGCGTACTCGTTCGATGAGCCCGACGACACGAGCGTGGTGATCTCCTGGAAGAGGTTCATGCGGATGTCGCCCTGCTGGTTGATCTGGGGGGTGAGCTTGAGGGTCACGCCCACGTCGCGGTAGTCGTAGGTGCGCACGGTCCGGTTGATGTTCGTGGAGTCCGTGTCCTCCCTGGTGACGTACGGGATGTTCGCGCCGACCTTGATCTCCGCCTCCTTGTTGTCCATGGTGAGGATCTGCGGGGTCGAGATGATGTTCACGTCCGAGTCCTTGGCCATGGCGTTGATGAAGGAGGCCATGTTGGGGAAGGTGATCTTCGTGCTCCCGCTGGTGAGCGTGATCGCCTCGCCTATGACCCCGACCAGGGGGCCCGACGGGAGGTCGCCCGGGCTCGTGACGAACGACTGGCCCGTCCTGCCCACGACGGCGCCCATGCGCTTGCCGCCGTCGTAGTCGAAGTCCTCGGCGAAGGTCCACTCGACGCCCAGCTTGAAGTCCTTCGTGGCGTTGACCTCCATGATCGCGGCGCTCACGTACACCTGCTTGCGGGGTATGTCGAGGTACTTGATGGTCTCCACGATGCTCCGGTACTGGTACGGGTCTGCGTATATGATGAGGGAGTTCGTGTCCTTGTCGGGGCTGATCTTGATGTTCTGCTGCTTGAGCGCGGGGTTCGCCACGGTCCTGGCCCTGGGCTGCTCCTTGGAAAGGGTCTGCGCCGCGGCGCCCCCTGCGGCCGAGGCAGGCTGGGCCTGCGCCTCGGGGTTCTCGGGCGTCGGGAGCTCGGTGAGCACCTTCGCCAGGTCCTCCGCGTTCGCGTACTGGAGGTAGTAGACGTGGATGTCCTCCTTGCCGGTCGGCGTCGGTATGTCGAGCTTCTTGACCAGGTCCTCGATGCCCTGGAGGTTCTGGGGCGGGGCCATGACGATGAGGGTGTTCGTGCGCTCGTAGGGGATGATCTTGGTCGAGGTCTTCGTACCCACGCTCTCCGCCTGGCGCGCCGTCCTGAGCCGCTGAAGCTGGTCGGATCCCTCCTCGGAGATGATCTCGGCGAGCTTGGCCGCCAAGTCCGCGGCAGAGGCGTACACGAGGGGGATGATCCTCACCTCCTGCGCGAACCCGGCCACGTCGATGACCTTGAGGATGTCGATGATCTTCTTGATGTTGGACTTGACGTCCGTGACGATGAGCACGTTGCTCTGGGGGTAGGCGAGGATCTGCGATGAGGCCTTGGACATGAGGGGCGAGAGGAGGTTCCTCATGTCGTTGGCGTCCGCATACTTGAGCTGGATGATCTGGGTCACCATGGAGTCGTCCCTGGCAACGGGGGGCTCGGTCGTGGTCTGGAGGCTCTTGGTTATGGCGTCCGATGCCTTGACGATCTTCGTGACGCCGCCCACGTCAACCGTCCCGAACCCGTTGACCTCGAGCACGCTCAAGAACACGCGGTAGGCCTCGTCCATGGTCATCTTCCGCGGCGAGACCACCGTGACCTTGCCCGAGACCTTCTCGTCGATGATGAAGTTCTTGCCGGTGATGTCCGCTATGAACTTGACGAACACCTTGATGTCCACGCCGTCGAAGTCCATGGTGATGAACTGTCCGTTCGCGGCGGTCTCGTCCTGGCGGGGCGCCGGCGTCTCGCGCTCCGCGGGCGCGGGTTGCGGCCGGGCCGTCGCCCGCGCATCCTGGTCTCCCCCCTGCGGCGGCACCCTCCCGCCCGCAGCCTTCGTCTGCTCTCCCGTCTGGACGGACGGCTGTCTCGCGGCTCCTGGCGCAGGGTTCGCCTGCTGCACGGCGCCGCCTTTCTGCGAGTCCTGTCCTACGGTCTGTACCTTCTTCGGGACCGTCGGCTGCGTCTCTTCCTGGATGAGCCTCGCCCCGAAGGCCAGGCCCGCGCACAAAAGCAAGATGAGCAGGACCGGGCCCGCTACCCTTCGTATCTTCATCTCTCCCCCTTGAGGACCCTCATTCCTTCGGGTTCACGATCGCCTCGAACTCCTTCTCCCCCCTCAACGAGGCCAGGTCAGGATCCCTCGCCGCCCAGAGCTTCACCTCGGGCTGCATGCGTACCGCCTGCCCGAGCGACGAAAGGGCGGCGTCCTTCCTGTTCATCCGTGCGTAGGCACATGCCATGTTGTAGAGCGGCTCGACGTAGTCCGCCGAGTTCCTCCTCGCCTGGACGAACAGGGCGAGTGCCTGCGCGGCGTCACCCTTAGCTAATAGCACACTGCCCATATTATTCAACAGCCGCGCATCGTTCGGCCTCTTGGCGAGCCCCTGGGAGAACGTCGACGCGGCCTCGTCGTACCTGCCCAACCGGTAGAGCGCCTCGCCGAGCTTCAGGTAGGCGTCCGTGTAGCCGGGCGCGCGCCCGAGGGCCTCCCGGTACTTGACCGCCGCACCTTCGAGGTCGCCGGCCTGGACGAGCCTGTCGGCCCTGTGCATGAGCTCCAGGATCTCTCCCGGGTCGACGCCGGCTGAATGCACCGCCGCGCCGTTGCGGGCCGTCTCCTGTTCGGGGCCCGCGAGGCCGAGCCCGTAGATCGCGGCGGCGGTCACGGCCGCGCCTGCGAGCACCGCGAGGGCAAGGAGCCTGTACGGGCGTGCCCGCGATGGCCCGGCGGGACTGTGTGCCGCGAGGGAGGACGACTCCACCGCGCGCGCCCGCTTGAGTGCCTCGTAGATGGAACTCATCGCGGGCCTCCCCCGATGTTCCTCAGGAGAATCAAGGTCTCGGGACCCACGATCCCGTCCCTCTTGAGCCCCATGAGCTCCTGGAAACGCTCCACGGCCTGGACGGTCTCCGGGCCGTAGAGGCCGTCCGGCTCGATGTCCACGAGCCCCAGCCCCAGGAGCACCTTCTGGACCTCCTCCACCACGGGCCCGCTCCTGCCGGCCGAGAGGTACTCGGGGTGCAGGGGACGGGCGTACGGAACCATCACGTTCCACCTGTACAACCTCTGGAAGTCTTCCATGGGGATCTCGATCACCGCCTTGTCCGCCCCCACGACCCTCACGAAGTCCTCACCCGCCTCGAGCATGACCACGTACCCCCCCTCCACCGAGACCACGGAGGGAGCCGGGCAGTACCGGAGGTACTCGGGCCGCGGGTGAAGGTTCATGGAGTCGGGCCCGTACAGCCCGCTGGGCAGCCTGCCCAGGGCATCGAGGGCCGCGTCGTACTCGGGTATGATCCACCCCCTGACGTCACGCACCGGCGCCCCGCCGGCCGTTTGAGCCGCCCCGGTGCCGAGGGCGCCATCCGGCAGGACGGCCTTGATGTCCCTCTCCTTGACGACCTCCGAGCCCACCCCCTCTCCTCGGCCCTGGATGATGCCGGGCATGACCTGCCAGGCGGCAAAGGCGCCCGCGGCGAAGACTGCCAGGGCGGCCGCGGCCAGGGCCGGTCTCAACCTCCTCGAGGGGTAGTTGCCCTTCAGCTCCCTCACTGCAGAGAGCACGATGGGGAGGGTGATCTTCCTCGTCGTCCTGAGGTAGGCCATGAGCAGGCAGCGCTCGGCGAGCGCGTTTATCCTCCTGGGTATGCCCCCCGAATGGCGGTGTATGAACCGCATGGCGAGCGACGTGAACTTGATGTCGCCGTGGGAGCCCGAGATGACGAGCCGGTGGTTGATGTAGCTCCTCGTGTCCCAGAGGGTGAGCGGCCAGATGTGGTACCTGAGGACGATCCTGTCGTCGATCTGCTTCATCGCGGGCGCGGAGAGGATCTTCACGAGCTCTGGCTGGCCCACGAGCACGATCTGGAGGAGCTTCTCCTTCTCGGTCTCCAGGTTGGAGAGCATGCGGATCTGTTCCAGGACCTCGGGCTCGAGGTTCTGGCACTCGTCGATGATGAGGACGGCGTTCTCGCCGTTCACGAACGTCTTGATGAGAAAGTCATAGAGCTCGTCCAAGAGCGCCTTCTTGGACGTGGAGGACGCATCGATGCCGAAGTCCTGGTTGATCGCCTGCAGCAGCTCCACCGCCGACAGGGCGGGGTTCAGGATGAGCGCCGTCTTCACCGTCTTCGGCAGGCCCGCCAAGAGCGCCCTGCAGATGGTGGTCTTTCCCGCACCCACCTCTCCCGTTATGAGAATGAACCCCTTGCGCTGATCGATCCCGTACCTCAGGTACGACAGCGCCTCGTCGTGCGCCTTCGACAGGAACAGAAACCGCGGGTCGGGGGTGACGTTGAAGGGATTCTCTGAAAGGCCGAAGAACTGCTCGAACACGGTCGTCTCCCTGCGCCTCAGCCCCTACTTGAGGGACACGGTGATGGGGATCGAGGCCCCCTGCCTCTCCACCTCCAGCTGCACCGTGGTGGAGTTCTGGAGCTCCTGGTATGCGTTCAACGCGTCCTGGGGAGTCCGTATGGGGACCCCGTTGACGGACTTGATGATGTCCCCCGTGCGCATCCCCTGGTTGTAGATCTCGGAGCCCTCGACCACGTCACTCACCCTGAACCCGTAGGGCTGCCCGCCCCTGTAGTACGGGACCACCCTGGCGTTCCCCACGAGCTGGTCCAGGTTCTTCATGGCGTCCCCAGCCGAGGCGGGCGCCGCACGCGGCCTCCTGGGCGTCCGCGTGGAAGCCCTCGCCGATGCGACCTTGCCGTTGGATGCGCGCTCCTCCACGACGAGCATCTGCTGCTGGCCGTTCACGTCGAGTATCACCTTGTTCCTGAGGATCGCGATGATCGTGGCGCTCTTGACCGACTCCCCTATCCGGTAGAGCTTCTGGTCGCCGGCATCCTCTATGACGGCCCTCGATATCTCGCGCGGCCCCGTGATGGTCCCCCTGAGCGTGACGCCCATCTGGGCCACCGGGTGCGCCGCGTCCCCGTCCACCTGCTGGTTCACATCGACGGGCCTCGCGCGCCCGACCTTGAAGAGATCCCTCTCGACCACCACCTGGTAGTCCGCCTTCGAGAGGGGCCTGACGGGCTTCTTCGCGACCACCCGGGCGGGTTGGGCCTTGGGCGGCGAGGGCGGCTCGTAGAGGGCGTGCCCGATCACGGACACGAGGATACCCGATATGACCCAGGCGAATGCGGCGATCACCAGGACGACGGCCAGGAGACTCACGTGCCTGAGAGTCTGTGCGCTAAACCTTGTCAAACCCGGAAAACCTCATGCTGAAGCTCCCCCTGCCCCTCGTGAGGGATCTCAGGGCGGTCGAGTAGCCGAAGGTGTTCGAGAGAGGCACATACGCCTTGATCTCGTGTATCCTCCCCTTGGTGACGACTCCCTCGATGCTCGCCTTCCTCGCCGAAAGATCGCCCACCACTTCACCCACATAATCTTCGGGGGACAGCGCGTCAAGCTCCATGATGGGCTCGAGCCTCACCACCTTCGCCTTCCTCATGGCCTCGTGCAGCGCCATCTGGGAGGCGATCTTCAATCCCTGGGGCGTGGTCTTGTCCGTCCTGCACACCCTGTCGACCTGCACCTCCACGTCCACGACCTCGTGCCCGTACTCGGGGTCGGCCAGGCACGCCTCTTCGAGCCCCATCAGCACGTACTCCCTGAGCCCGTCCTCCACCGCGTCCCCGACCTTGAACACGTTGCCGGTCCCGCGCCTGGCCGGCCTGACCGTGACCTCCACGTGCCCGTGGTGCTGCGTGTCCCCGAAGGTCTTCTCGAAGACCTTCTCGGCCCGCGAGTCGCCTTCCACGGTCGAGCAGTAGAGCACCTGCGGCCTGCCCACGTTTATCTCGACGCCGAAGGCCGTGCGGAGCCTCTCTATGGCTATCTCGAGGTGGAGTTCCCCCATGCCGGCGAGTATGACCTGCCCGGTGTCCGGGTCCTCGTGGATCTTGATGGTCGGGTCCTCCTCCATGATCTTCCTCATGGCCTCCTGCAGCCTCTCGGTGTACTCGGAGCTCTTCGGTTCGATGGCCATCGAGATCACGGGCTTCTGCGCCTCTATGGGTTCGAGCACGATGTCGCCCCCGGGCTTCGTGAGGGTGTCGCCGGTCACCGAGTCCCTGAGCCCGACGGCGGCGACGATGTCGCCCGCCGTGGCCCTCTCTATGCGCTGCTTGACGTGGGCGTGCATGGAAAAGAGCCTGGCGATCTTCTCGCTCACCCTGCGGGTCGAGTTGTAGACCTCGTCGCCCACTTCCAGGACGCCCGAGTATATCCTCAGGAAGACCATCCTCCTCCCCTCGTCCATGTATACCTTGAACACGTAGGCGACCAGGTCCCCCCCGGGGTCCGGGGGTATCTCCACCAGCTCCTGCGTGTCCCTCTTGTGCGCCACGGCAGGCACCGCCTCCCGCGGCGAGGGGAGGTACTCGACGATGCCGTCGATGAGGGGCTGTATCCCCTTGTTCCTGAGTGCGGACCCGCACATGACGGGCACGAGGAGACGCTCGATCGTCAGCCTCCTCACCGCCTCCTTGATCGTCTCCTCGCCCGGGTCCTCGCCCGAGAGGTAGAGCTCCATGACCCTGTCGTCGTGCTCGGCGATGAGCTCCACCATCTTCTCCCGCGCCGATGCTGTCTCCTCGGCCGCATCGGGGGGCACCGGCAGGGTCTCTATGCTCGCGCCGAGCGTGTCTTCCCAGACAAGAAGCCTCCGCCCGATGAGATCTATGACCCCCTTGAACACGTCCCCCTCGTAGTACGGGATCTGGATGACGAGCGGGGTCACCTCGAGGCGCTGCCTGATCTGCTGCACGGCAGCCGAGAAATCGGCGCCCGGCCTGTCCAGCTTGTTCACGAAGGCGAGCGCGGCCACGTTGTACTTGCGGCATTGCTGCCAGACCGTCTCGGTCTGGGCCTCGACGCCGCCGACGCCGCACAGGATCACGACCGCCCCGTCCAAGACCCTCAGGCTCCGCTCGACCTCGATGGTGAAATCGACGTGGCCGGGTGTGTCTATGATGTGGATCTCGTGACCCTTCCACTCGCAGGTGGTCACCGCCGAGGTGATCGTGATCCCCCGTTCCTGCTCCTGGGGCATCCAGTCCATGGTGGCCTGGCCGTCGTGCACCTCGCCCATGCGGTGGATCTTGCCCGTGTAGAAGAGCACCCGCTCGGTCACGGTGGTCTTGCCCGCGTCTATGTGGGCGACGAACCCCATGTTCCTGACGCGCTCGAGATTCTTTGTCCTCGTGTCCCGCTTCATGCCGGCTTATTATACATGAAGATCGACGTCGATCACACTCACGATGTCGCCGCCGAGAAACCTCCCGCCGATCTCTACGAAGGCGGGCGACGTGTCCGTGAGGTAGAACTCCACGTGCGGGGCCGTCCCACCGTCGACCTCGCCGCCCACCAGGTCCCTGACCTCCCTGGCCGTCGAGTAGGCGGAGTCGACGATGGTCACCCCCTCGCCCATGACCGATGCTATCACGCCCTTGATGAGCGGATAGTGCGTGCACCCGAGGAGCAGCGTGTCCACGTGCTCCTGGACGAGCCCGGCGAGGTAGCGCCTCGCCACCATGGCGGTGATCTCGTCCTCGCACCAGCCCTCCTCGACGAGCGGCACGAACAGCGGGCATGCCTTGGTGAAGATGCGCGCGTCGGGCATGAGCCCCTGGATGGTGAGCTCGTACGCCCGGCTCTGGATGGTGGACGAGGTGCCGATGACCCCGATCTTCCTGCCGCCTGTCTCCACCGCGGCCCTGGAACCAGCCTCCACCACACCCACGACGGGGATGTGAAGCTCCTCCCTCAGGGCCGGGACTGCGTGGGCGCTGGCCGTGTTGCACGCCACGACGAGCATGTCCACCCCCTTCTCGGCCAGGAACCTGCCGCACTGGAGGCTGTATCGCACGATCGTCCGGGGGGACTTCGTGCCGTACGGCAGCCGGGCCGTGTCGCCGAGGTAGATCATCTCCCTGGCCGGGACGAGATCGAGGAGGCACTTGAGCACGGTCAACCCGCCGATGCCCGAGTCGAATACGCCGATGCGCGAAATGTGTCCGTTCATGGGGAGCCAGCTTCCTCGCGGGTAGTGTGGAGCAGGAGCCGGTATCTCTCTAGAAGGTTTCCCTCCCCCTGTCAAGGCGGGCCGAGAACGAACCCGTCGTCTGCCCGGGCTGACGGTCGTGCACTCCTCCTCGAGCGCCCATCCTGGGGGACGCGCAGGCGCGTACAGGCGCTTCGAGGTTTGGGACACCCGACGGCCTCGGACCCCGCCGGTGCCCCGACATTTTTGGGGTGGTCATGTTTTCGGGTTGTGCTGTATATACCCTCTCCAAACCACGACAATCCCATCAGCGAACGGAAGGAGAAGCGATGGACCACCGCATCGCAGTGATCGGGCTCGGCTACGTCGGGCTCCCCCTGGCCGTCGAGTTCGGCAGGCGCTATCCCACGCTGGGGTTCGACATCAACCCGCGGAGGATAGAGGAACTGCGCTCGGGTATGGACAGGACCCGCGAGGTGAGCCCCGCGGAGCTTGCTGAGGCGCGCCTGCTCGACTACACCTTTGATGCATCAGACCTTGAGAGGTGCAACACGTACGTCGTGACCGTCCCCACCCCGATCGACGCCTACAACAGGCCCGACCTCAGCCTCCTCATGGACGCGTGCAACACCGTCGGGAGGGCCCTCGGCAAGGGCGACATCGTGATCTTCGAGTCCACGGTGTACCCCGGCTGCACGGAGGAGGAGTGCGTCCCCGCCCTCGAGAGGGCCTCGGGCCTGACGTACAACGAGGACTTCTTCTGCGGGTACAGCCCGGAGCGCATCAACCCCGGCGACCGGCGCCACCGCCTCACAGATATCGTCAAGGTGACCTCCGGCTCCACCCCTCGGACGGCCCGGATCGTGGACGAACTCTACCGCTCCATCATCAGGGCGGGCACCCACCCCGCCCCTTCCATCAAGGTGGCGGAGGCGGCCAAGGTCATCGAGAACGCCCAGCGCGACATCAACATCGCCTTCGTGAACGAGCTCGCCCTCATCTTCGCCCGCATGGGCATCAAGACCTCGGACGTGCTCGCGGCCGCATCGACCAAGTGGAACTTCCTGAGCTTTTCCCCCGGGCTCGTGGGGGGGCACTGCATCGGCGTCGACCCGTACTACCTCACGCACAAGGCCGAGGGGCTCGGCTACATCCCCCAGGTCATCCTCGCCGGCCGCAGGATCAATGACAGCATGGGCAGGTACGTGGCCACCGAGCTCATCAAGATGATGGTCAAGAGGAAGCACAGGATAACGGACAGCCGCGTGCTCGTCCTCGGCGTCACCTTCAAGGAGAACTGCCCTGACATCAGGAACTCCAAGGTCATGGACATCATCACCGAGCTGAGGGAGTTCGAGTGCACGGTGGATGTCTTCGACCCGGTCGCAGACCCCCAAGACGTGAGGGATGCATACGGCATCGAGATCATGGCATCGGAAGACGAGATACAGGGCACCTACGAGGGCATCGTCGCCGCGGTGGCGCACGACGCGTTCAGGGACATGGACCTGTCGCGCCTGAAGGCGCCCGGCTGCGTCGTGTACGACGTCAAGAGCATCTATCCCGACGCTGACGCGTACCTCTAGGCCCGTGCGAGCCCTGAACGACGGGCAGGCTGGACACTGTCGACCATACCATGGAGGAGGGGGAGGACATGACACGTATCGGCGTGGTCTCCGACACCCACTTGAGGGCCAGGGAGAGGATCCTCGAAGAGATCGCGAGCATGCACTTCAAGGACGTCGACCTGGTTCTCCACGCGGGTGACATCGTGTGCATGGACGTGCTCGGCGTCTTCGAGGAGGCGGGGCACACCGTGGTCGCCGTGTGCGGGAACATGGACGGCCAGGACGTGCGGGCGAAGTTGCCCATGTCCAGGACCCTGGCCGTGGAAGGGGTCACCATCGGGCTGATCCACGGCTGGGGATCGCCCGAGGGGATCAGGTCACGCCTGCGCCGGGCGCTGCCCGATGCCGGGGTGATCGTCTACGGGCACACCCACCAGGCGTATGCCGGAACTCAAGACGGCACCTACTTCTTCAACCCGGGGTCCCCAACCGACAATCGATTTACAACCATGCGCTCGGTGGGTATAATCACGGTGGACTCAGAGCGCGTGGAAGGGACGATCATCGAGCTATGAAAAACCTGTGGGCGCCGTGGAGAATGGAATACATCCTCTCGGACAAGGACGGCGGGTGCGTCCTGTGCGAGGCGCCGAGGAGGGAAGACGGCCTCATCCTCACCTCGGGCGCCACCTGTTATGCGATCATGAACCGCTACCCCTACACGACGGGGCACACCATGGTGGTACCCTTCCGACACGTCGCGGACATCTGCTCGCTCACCCCCGAGGAGTCGGCCGAGCTCATGGCGGTTTCCCAGAAGATCGTCGAGGCCACGAGATGCGCGCTCAAGCCGGACGGGTTCAACCTCGGCATCAACATCGGCGAGGTCGCGGGCGCGGGCATCGCCGGCCACCTCCACCTCCACGTGGTGCCCCGGTGGGAAGGGGACACCAATTTCATGCCGGCCGTGGGACACACCCGCGTGATCTCCGAGCACATCGAGCAGACGCACAAGAAGATCAGGGAGGCCCTGTCTTGAGGGTCATCAAGGCCCTGGCCTTCGTGGCGCTCGCCGTCATCGGCGTCCTCTTCGCGGCCTCCAACCAGGAACCCGCCACCGTCCACCTCTACTCGTTCAAGACCCTGACCTACCCCCTCTACCTTGTGCTGTTCGGCTGCCTCGCCGCGGGCACGGCGGTCTCCATCCTGTCCGCCCTTGCCGCATCGAACGACGGCAAGGAGATCAAGGCGCTCTCGAGGCGCAGGGACGAGCTCAGGGAGAGGCTCAAGAAGTCCGGCGGATCCGGGGGCCAGAGGTAGAAGACCGAGATGGGAGAGCATGGAACGCCGGATGTGATGCCGTCTTGCGCATCCCGCGCCCCGGTCCCGGGAGAGGACACGCAAGAAAAGACCGTGGAAGGCCGGGGCTCGTCTTCCAGGCTGCCCGCGTGGGTGCACGTCCGCCGGGATCACGGGTGCCTGCACGAGATGAAGGCCCTCCTCAGGGGGTGCGGCCTCTCCACCGTGTGCGAGGAGGCCCGCTGTCCGAACGCCTCCCTCTGTTTCGCGAACAAGACGGCCACCTTCCTCATCCTCGGCGATGTGTGCACGAGGGCGTGCCGTTTCTGCGGGGTGGCGAAGGGCGTCCCGGCGCCGGTCGACCCCACTGAGCCTGCCCGGGTGGCGCGTGCGGCGCGCATGCTGGGCCTCGAGCACGTCGTGATCACCTCGGTCACCCGGGACGACCTCGAGGACAAGGGCGCCCGCGCCTTCGCCCGGACCATACGAGCGATCAAAGACTCGATCCCCGCCTGTACCGTGGAGGTGCTGACCCCGGATTTCGGAGGCCTCAGGGACCCGCTCTCACTCGTCTTGAGCGAGCGGCCCGACGTGTTCGGACACAACGTGGAGACCGTCGGGAGGCTGCAGGAGAAGGTCCGCCCCGGGGCTGACCTGGGCCGGAGCCTCGGCCTCCTCGAGGCGGCCCGGGAGCTGGCCCCTCACACGGTCGTCAAGTCGGGATTCATGGTCGGTCTCGGCGAGCGCGCAGACGAGATCGAGGACCTCCTTCGCTCGCTCGCGGGCGCCGGTTGCGACATCGTGACCATAGGCCAGTACCTGAGGCCCTCGATGCGCCAGGTAGAGGTCCGTCGATACTGGGAACCTGAGGCCTTCGAGACTTGGGCCGGCCTTGCGAAATCGCTCGGCATCGGATATTGTGTAGCCGGGCCGCTCGTGAGGAGTTCTTTCAGGGCTCGGGAGACCCTCGACGACATCAGGACCGCGCGCGGCTCAGGGGACCGTTCACCGACGAAGGAGAAGGTATGGAGACGATCAGGATAGGCCTCATCGGCCTCGGCACCATTGGGACCGGGGTCGCCAGGACCCTCATGGAAAACCGCGGACTCCTCGAGGACAGGCTCGGGTTTTCCCTGTCCCTGAAGGGGATCGCCGACATCGACATCACGCGGGATCGCGGCATAGCCATTCCCCAGGGCCTCCTCACCACGGACGCGATGCGGCTGGTCGAAGATCCCGACATCGACATCATCATCGAGCTCGTGGGCGGGATCGAGCCGGCCAAGACGTTCATCCTGAAGGCCCTCGAACGCGGCAAGCACGTGGTCACAGCCAACAAGGCCCTGTTGGCCACCCACGGCAAGGAGATCTTCGAAGCGGCGCAGACCTTCGGCAGGGACCTCTACTACGAGGCCGCCGTCGGGGGCGGCATACCCATCATCAAGACGTTGAGGGAAGCCCTCGTGGCGAACAACTACGCGTTCATCTACGGGATCCTCAACGGCACGTGCAACTACATCCTCACCGAGATGGGCGAGAAGGGCTCGAGCTTCGACGAGGCGCTCTCGAGCGCGCAGAAGCTCGGTTACGCGGAGAGCGACCCCACCCTCGACATCGAGGGGATCGACGCGGCGCACAAGCTCGCGCTCGTGACCAGCCTCGCCTACGGCGTACCCCCGGACATGAACGGGGTCTACGTGGAGGGGATCACCCGGCTCGACAAGATGGACGTCACGTTCGCGCGCGACCTCGGCTACAAGGTGAAGCTGCTTGCGCTGGCCATCGACAGGGGCGACAGCGTGGAGGCGAGGGTCCACCCCACCCTGGTCCCCACCAACTACCTGCTCTCCAAGGTGGACGGCGTGTTCAACGCCTTCTACGTGCGGGGGGACATCGTGGACTCCACCCTCTTCTACGGCAGGGGTGCGGGCATGATGCCCACCGCATCCGCGGTCGTGAGCGACCTGGCCGACATAGGGAGGAACATCCTGTCGGGCACCGCAGGCAGGATACCGCATTTGGGCTACCGCAAGGGCAGCTCGTCGCCCAAGAGGTACCTGCCGATCGACGACGTGGTGACGAACTACTACCTGAGGATCAACGCCCTCGACAGGCCGGGCGTGCTGGCCAAGGTGGCAGGGATCCTGGGCGAGCGCGGCATCTCGATCGTCTCGGTCATCCAGAAGGGGACGGACAGCGTGGATTTCGTCCCCGTGGTCATGCTCACCCACGAGGCGCGGGAGGCCGGCGTGAAGAGCGCCGTGGAGGCCATATCGAGCCTGTCCGAGGTGAACGGGAAGCCGGTGGTGATCCGCGTCGAGGACAAGAAGCTCAAGAACTCTCCGTCCTAGGCCTTTTTTGAACGTCGGAGGACAACGAAGGTGAAGAGGATCATCCTGCTCGGTGACGGCATGGCCGACGAGCCGCTTCCAGAACTCGGCTCGAAGACGCCCTTGGAGTGCGCGCGCATCCCGAACATGGACAGGCTCGCCGTCTCGGGCGAACTCGGCATGGTGAGAACCGTGAAAGAGGGGTTCCCGCCGGGCAGCGACGTGGCGAACATGGCGGTCATGGGGCTGGACCCGTCCAGGTACTACACCGGCAGGGCTCCCATCGAGGCCGTGAGCATGGGGGTCGTGCTGGGTGAGGGGGATACGGCCTTCAGGATCAATCTCGTCACCATCTCCCGGCGCGACGGCACCCTGTTCATGGAAGACTACTGCTCGGACCACATATCCACGCAGGAGGCAGGTGCGCTCATCGAGGACCTCAAGTCCATCGTGCAGGACATGCCGGGCGCAAGCATGCACCCGGGGATCGAGTACCGCCACCTCCTGGTCCTCAGGGGCTACGACAACCCCGGCCTCAAGACCACCCCACCGCACGACATCACCGGCGAGCCCGTCGATGCGTACCTCCCGAACGACGAGCTGCTCATGGAGATCATCAGGCGTTCCATGGCCCTGCTCGAGAACCATGCCGTCAACAGGAGCAGGCTGTCCAGGGGGCTCAGGCCCGCCACGGCCCTCTGGCCCTGGGGCGAGGGCAAGGCCATGCGGGTGCCGACGCTTGAGCAGGAGTACGGCATCACGGGTGCCATGATCTCGGCCGTGGACCTCCTCAAGGGCCTCGGAAAGCTCAGGGGCATGGAGGTCATAGAGGTACCTGGCGCCACGGGGTGGCTCGACACGAACTACGAGGGGAAGGCCTCCTCCGCCCTGGAGGCGCTTGGGCGCCACGATCTCGTCTACGTGCACGTGGAGGCCCCGGACGAGGCCGGCCACAGCGGCAGCGTAGAAAAGAAGATCCAGGCCATCGAGGACTTCGACGCACGGATCGTGGGCCCGGTCTTGGAAGGCCTGGGCCGCCTGGGCTCACCGTTCAGGCTGCTCGTCATGCCCGACCACCCCACCCCCATCTGCAAAAAGACGCACACAGCCGATCCTGTGCCCTATATCCTCTACGACAGCGGTGCGCCAGGCAAGACCCCCGGCAGGAGGTTCACGGAGGCCCACGCGAGAGCGACCGGCGTGTTCGTCGAGGAGGGATCGAGCATGCTGGCCAGGCTCATCGGCTGAGCCCTGCCGGTCGATGGCGTGAGCCGGCCTGTGAAGAGCGCCCGGGGCCTGCCACGTGCGGCCCGCCTACAGGCCCGACGTGACCACTTCACCCTCGGGGTCCCATGCCCTCTTACGGTTGCGGGCCCTTCTCGGCCCATGAGGACCGTGATACCGTGGAGTCACCGCCAGGGGCCGAGACGCCTTCACCGGGGCCAAGGGCAGACCTCGCACGTTCATGTCGGTCCCGTCGAGTCTCCGCACGGACCGCACTCGCCCCATGCCGGAACCCATACCGTGGCGAGGTGAAGCAGGTTCGCACCCAGAGCCGCACGCCCTTCTTTACCGGTTCCTGAAGGCGGACAGGTACGTGCTCTGTCGCTCGATCTCGAGGTCGAGCCTGTCCATGAAGGACTTGACGTCGGAGGTGGTGAGCGTGTGCCCACATTCTTCGAGGAACCGGAGCACCCCCCGGTCGATGAGCACGAAGTGACGGTCTTTCAGCGGGGTGATGCCCTTGGCGGTGCAGATGACGTCCGCCAGGTGGATGCAGCACGCGAAGAGGCGGTCGACCTCCGAGGAAGCGGGGTCGTGGTGGCAGGCCACGGCGTCGACGATCTCGGCAGGGAACATCCATTCGCCGAGGAGGATCCTCGCCACCTCCTGGTGGGTGATCCCGAGCATCCTCTCCTCCAGCGCGTGGTAGCTCTCCATGGTGTCCTCCTCCCACAGGACGCTCAGGAGCCTGTCGAAGCTCGTGAACACGTACTGGGAGAAGAAGATCTTCCCTACGTCGTGGAGGAGCCCTCCCACGAAGTACTTTCCCTCCACCTTCAGCCTCAGGTGCTCGGCTATCATCCTCGAGGCCACACCGACGCAGAACGAGTGCTTCCACAGCTGGTCCACGAACTCTGAGCCCTTGGGGTCGAACATCTTGAGCACCGACATGCTGAGCGCGATGTTCTGGATCTCCCTGAAACCCAGCACCACGATCGCATGCGACACGTTCGTGATCTTCTTGACGAACCCGTAATACGGCGAGTTGGCCACGGCGATCACCCTGCTCGTGAGCGCCGGGTCGCTCTCGATGATCGCGGTGAGATCCGAAGCGGAGGAGTTCTTCCTGGACGTCACCTCCAGGATCTGCTGGATGATGCCGGGAAGGGTCAGGATATCGGGCGCCCTCTCGAGGATCGCGAGGATTTTCTCCCGCTGGGATGGCGTCTCAACGTGCTCTACCATGATCGCGCCTTCTCTCGGGTGTCACCTCTTCACGGCATGCGACGCGGCCAGCCTGCCGGGCCGCCACACATGTGCGCCCTTTCCCCGGCGGGACGCATCCCACACTGAGGCTCGGTGTCCGCCTGTCTGCCATACCTGTTCCTTCGGAAAGGGGACCGGCCCACTTGAACACCCGCGGCTGTCACGGCACCGGGTGCGCCTGGGCAAAGACATTCACCAGGGGGCAAAGGCCTTTCACGCATACCCGCATGGGAAAGGACGGCCCCCGTGAACGAACTTTGCCTGCCCGGACGACCCTCTCTCCGAGGCCCCTCGTGCACTTTTGAACCACGGGTTACGCCCGGTCACGTCTCGACCGGAAGGCGGGGGTCCTCCCCACGAAAGACCGTGGATGCGAGGCGCGAGCGGGGCTCACGATCGAGTCCGGGCTGCTTTTCTTCAGGACGAGGGGGTGCTCGACGTCTGCCGATGACAGAACGGTCATGCACTTAAAGAATAGCCTATCGATTCCCGATAAGAGACCATGATGGTGATGAGCGCCTTCATTCTTGTCGTCGTGGTCCTTGCCGTCGGCGTGCTGGTCTGGATCGTGGCCGACACCAAGCGTTCGCAACCCCCGGCCAAGCCGACAAGGAAGGCCCCCGCCAGATACGTCAGCGTCTCGCCGCAGGAGGACATCGGTTCTTTCCTTGAGGTCTACAACCAGGAATGGAAACCCGACAGGGACGCCCTCTCCCATGCGCCCGAGTCCGTGCTCGAACTCGTGGAGAAGATCGAGCAGATCTCCCCGCTCATCACCGAGCTCTCCTCGAAGCTCAACGACCCTGACATCAACCCGAGGGAGATCAGCAAGATCATCGTCCAGGACCAGGGCCTGACCTCCTTCATCCTGAGGAGGGTGAACTCGCCGTACTACGGCCTGCTGCAGAAGGTGGACAACATCTTCAACGCCATCGTCATCCTCGGCTACAACGAGATCTACCGGATCGTCATGGAGGAGCGCACACGGAAGATCGGCATCCGCCAGGACAAGGCCGACTGGGTCCACGCGAACGTCACCTCCACCATAGCGGCCTACCTCACGGGTGTGAGCCGCATCGGCGTGCCTGGAGGGACCATGGTGACCCTCGGCATGCTCCACGATATCGCGCTCACCGTCATGGCCGCGTCCTTGCCCGCACCCCCCGGCGGCTTCTCGAAAGACCCCAGGGAGCGGCTCAGGCAGGAGACGGAGCACTACGGCATCGACCACGCGACGCTCGGAGGGCTCCTCGCAAAGCACTGGGGCATGCCTCAGAGGCTTGTCGCCTGCATCGCGGCCCATCACTGGCCGATGTTCTGGCCTGTCCGCGAGCTTGCCAAGGCGCACGGGGACATCGTGAAAGAACTCTCCATCCTCGCCATCTCCGACGTGGCGGCGCGCGCCTTCACACAGGAGATCTCGGGGCCGTACATCGGCGACGACT
Organism: Deltaproteobacteria bacterium; assembly: GCA_029552245.1. Lineage (GTDB taxonomy): Bacteria > Desulfobacterota > Desulfomonilia > UBA1062 > UBA1062 > MWEI01. Next base: position 17,447 of record JAKPDW010000019.1, on the reverse strand, counting down.
ACTACCGCTTCGTCAACAGGCCGCCCAGGGTCGAGGACATCCTGACGCCCGAGATCACGCGTGACATAAAGCGCATCTACAGGGTCATGCTCGACGACACGCTGGAACACGGGGAAGAGCCCGAGACCTCACAGACGACCCGTTCCGCCGAGTCCACCCCTGCGAAGGACTGACGGCACCCAGGATCGCCTCCCCCCTCTCATACCCGCACGAGCCTTGTGCCGAATCAGGGCCATATCGACATGGCCCCGGCCCTGGACTCATACCCGCGCGCGCCTTGTGCCGAAGGCCTGGCGGCAAAGGACAAAATTCATCCGAACCGCCGGAGGGTCACCAGGCGCCCGGGGCCTTGCGGCAACGGCATGTCGCAGAGACCTTTCTTGCCCACCGGATCGGCAAGGAAACACGGGGTCTTCGAGAATGTGTGACGGGTATGGAGACAGGGACGAGCGGGGGCGACCACACGGAAAAAACCACAGACCGCACGGAGGCGGCCTGTGGTTCTGTCTCTTCTGTGGGAAGGGCCTGCTTCAGCTGATCATGACGGAGACGCGGTTCACGTCGAGGGCATAGAGATCCGTGGGTGCGTGCTTGAGGGCCTCGACCACGGACGCCAGGAGATCCCTCGCCTCGTCCACGCTCTTCACCTCGGGGCTCGATGCCTGCCTGTTCTCGATGGAGACGACGTCCTCGATCTCCTTTCTCTCCTTGGCCGCATCGGCCTTCCTGAGGGCCTGATCCCCACCCTCTCTTCTTATTATGTTGATTACATTACCCATTTCAGGACTGACCTTCATCGCGGTCCCCTTTCGAGAGTTCTTCGCTTATCTTATCGGCATCACGACTCTTTACTTGAGACCATTTTCAGGGGGGGTCATCGAGGGGTCGGGAACGCCCCGTGAAGCCGGCCGCCGAGGCATTCACGGCCCACCCGGAGTGAAACGGGCATTTTCGGTACCCGCGATCACCATGGACGGACCGCAGAGGCTCGCCTCCATTCCCGGCCAAAGGGTTCCGGACAGGTCACGGCGGGGAAGCGGGAAGGTCTTCATCGACCCGGCCTCGCCCCTTGCTGCCCGCGTCACATGCCCGCAGGACGACGTCGTGACCCGGGCCCCCCGGAGCAGGCCCGTGCCCCGGGCAGCCGACGGATGCAGGTACGGATTGGGCCGGAGGGGGATGCAGCCCCCTCCGGCCCTCAGTCCGTTACGGGTTCATCTCGTACTCGCCGTTGAGGGCCGACACGTACTTCTCCCACACCCTCTGGTACTGCTCGGGTGCAGGCACCGCCTTGATGAGCATGATCTTCGTGCAGTACCCGCGCTGCTCGTCCGTGGAGGCGTGGTTGCCGTAGATCTGGAGGGCGAAGTGGGCGAAGTCACGCACCATAAAGTCGAAGATCTGGTTGACGACGTCGTCTTCGACCTTGTCTATCTGCGCCTGCTCGAGGATGAGCTGGCCGTAGACCACGATGGAGAACATCTCGCCCAGCGGCAAGGACCACGACGGGTCCATGTCCTGCGCCTTGTCCGGACCCGCCTTCTCGAGCATCTCCTTGAATATCTCGGTCTGCTTCATGAACGCTCCCACGTTCGGCAGCGACTTGAACGCATCGAAGACGGGCTTGTAGTCGTGGAACTGTATGGACCCCAGGCCCTTGGTCGGACCCTGGTCGAAGAGGAACATGTCGTCCTTGAGGGAGAAGTCGGGCGGCACGGGTGCGTACTCGGCCGGGTTGAAGAAATAGTTCTTCATGAACTTCCGTATCAGCTGGACGTTGACGTGCACCGTGCCCTCGAGCTTGGACGGGCCGCGCATGTCCGAGGCCGCCATGTGGAAGTACGTGTCCTTCTCGAACCCCTTGGCCGCGATCACGTCCCACAGGAGGTTCACCACGTCCTCGGACTGGAGCGTGACCTTCATCTTGCTCGTGGGGTTGTAGAGGAGGTAGCGCCTGTCCTTGGGGGATGCGTTGCGGAAATAGTCGGTGGCGCGGCGCTGGTACATCTTCATGGCCACGAGCCTGAGCCAGGCGTCCATGAAGTTCTTCCGGACGTGGGGCATGTCGGTGACCCTCATGCCGTAGAGTATCCTGTTGGACGCGTGCGTGATGGCCTCGTAGAAGCAGTGCTCGGCCAGCCCGATGGAAGCCGGGCCGATGTTGAACTTGCCGATGTTGACCGTGTTGAGCGCGCAGTCCCACGCGTGCGGCCCCCTGGAGAGGATGTCGTCCTCCGTGACGGGGTAGTCGTTCAGGGCGAAGTTGGAGACGTACTCCTGGTGGTTTATGACGTTCTTCTTGAGCTGGTATGCCTTGTGCCGGTAGTTGGTGACGAAGAACACGTAGTCGTCCGTCCCGTCCTTCACCTTGCCGAGCGTCGAGACCATCTCCGCCTCGTTGCCGTTGCCGATGTAGTACTTCTCGCCGTTGGCCACGTACGTGCCGTCGCCCTTCGGGGTGAGCGCGGTCTCGGTGGAATAGATGTCCGCTCCGTGGGCCCTCTCCGACAGGCCGAAGGCGAAGATGGCGCCCTCCCTGAGGAGCTTCGCGGCCTTCCTCTTCGCCTTCTCGTTGGGGCTCATCCAGATCGGCCCGAGCCCGAGGATGGTCACCTGGAAGCAGTACCAGTACCCGAGCCCGTAGAAGGCAAGCAGCTCCGAGTACTCGGAATTGCGCGCCGTGTCCCAGCGGGCGTCCGGGTCTCCGTCCGCATACTGGCTGGGCGTGAGCAGCTTGAAGAAGATCCGTTCCCTGCCGATGAAGTCGATGAACTCGCGGTACCAGATGGCCCTGTGGTAGTCGTCGAGAAGCCTCTGTTTCCCCATGTTCTCGAAGAAGGCGATGGTCTTCTCCATGATGGCCCGCGAGCCCTCGTCGGCCATGAGACTCTTGAACTTTTTTGGCTGGATCAGATAATTCATATCACTCTCCTTTACTCGGTTCTTGACGGAATCATCGAATTCCAAAGGCACCCGTGACCCCCTGCGGGCACAGGGAGACACGGAACCTTCCTTTCATACACGATCGTGCCGCAAAAGGAAACGTCTTTTGTGAAACGATCGTTCACGCTACTTTTACACACCCCGCGCCCTCAGACGTTCACCGGCAGTGTCGCGGGGATCAGGAGCCCCGCCTCGAAGGCCTGCCTCTCCAGGTCCTCCCGGAAGTCCGGGTGGGCGATAGAGATCATGGCCTTGACCCTGTCCGGGATGGACCTCATGTACAGGTCCGCCACGCCGTACTCGGTAACGATGTACATGGCGTCGGACCGGGGCGTGGTCACCACGGTGCCCGGCGCGAAGTTCAGCACGATCCGCGACATGAGGGACCCGTCCTTGTTCCTGCCCGTTGCCGGCAGGGCGATGAACGACTTCCCGCCCTTCGAGGCGAGCGCGCCGCGCACGAAGTCCGCCTGGCCGCCCGTTGCGCTGTACTGTAAGTGGCCGATGGTCTCGGACGCGATCTGCCCCGTGAGGTCCACGGTGAGCGCCGAGTTGATGGAGCACAGGTTGTCGTGGCGCCTGATGGTGTCGTAGTGGTTCGCGATCTGGATGGGCATGGACAGGATGGTCGGGTTGTCGTCGCAGAAGTCGAGCAGCCTCTTGGTGCCGATGATCAGGCCGCCCACCGCGATCTTGTCGCGGAAGATGGTCTTCTTCCTGCCCGTGATGACGCCTAGCTCCGCGAGCTCGGCGATGGCGTCGGAGAGGATCTCCGCGTGGACCCCCAGGTCCTTCTTCTCGTGGAGGAAGTAGGCGACGGCGTTCGGGATGCCCCCGATGCCCAGCTGGATGGTGGCGCCGTCCTCGATGCGCTCTGCTATGTGCTCGCCGATCTTCTTCTCCACGTCCGTTATCTCGATCTCGGGCACGACGGGGAGATCGTGGTCCTTTTCCACGATGAAGTCCACCTCGCTCACGTGAACCACGTTCTCGATGCCATGGACCCACGGGGTCTTGCTGTTCACCTGGGCGATGACCTTCCTGCACTTTTTCGTGGCATACCTGCCATAGGCCACGCCGCAGGGGCCGAAATTCATGTAGCCCCGGTCGTCGGGCGGGGTCACCTCGATCATGGCCACATCGTGCGCCTTGGCACGGTCCAGCGCCTTGTATGCCTTGGAAAGGTGCATGGGGAAGGGAACCACGTTCCCCTGGGGCATGAACATCCTCTCCAGCGGGCCGCAGTACCCGCTGTAGTACGTGATCTTGCCGACATAGTCCCCTCCCAGGAACGCAAAGGGGTATATCAGGAGGTTGCTGGCGATCTTCACCTTCTGTATCTCGTCCTTGCGGGCAGCAAGCGCGTTCAGGATGTCTATGGGCGCGCTGTTGACCGGCGGGACCACGATCCAGTCGCCTGACTGTACCTGGGCCGCGGCCTCTTCCGCCGTCACGAGCTTGTTTTTGTACTCATCCCTCCATCCCTTCTGCGACGACTGTTCCGCCATGGCGTCCTCCCCGGTTGTATGTGGTGGTCAGCCGGGGTACGAGCAGAAGGCGTGCCACACCCGGGGCATTCTCACGCTATTCATTTCATGGGAGATTTCAGTTGGGATGCAGCGGAACTGCCCATATGTCGTCACTGTCCGCCCAAATATCGTCTTGCCTCCTGCGGCAAAGGGGCCTACACTCCGTGAACGCCCAAAGGAGGTGCATCATGGCGGATCTGCAGAACAGGCACTGGCAGGCCCTGGCGCTGCTCAGGGCCGTCGGGGAGCCGGTGGAGTCCGACCTCGTGTCGGCCCTTGTCCCGCTGCGACAGGCGGAGCTGCAGGGGTTCCTGCGCGCCGGCTTCGACGCCGGTCTCGTGCTCGTCCATTCCGACGGCCGCATCGCCCTGGCACGGGACCTGCCCCACGAGGTCGTCCGGAAGCTGAACCGCATCACCACCAGGGAGCACCTCTTGACCATGATCGAGAAGATACGCAGGCTCGGCCTCCAGGAGAGCCTGAGCGGCCGCGCCTTCGTCTCGCTCCTGGCAAAGGCGGGCCGTGACCACGACGCCGCCGTGTTCGCCGCGGAGTCGGCCCGGAGGTCCGTCCGTGCGGGGGACAAGCGGGAGGCCCTGGACCTCCTGGAGACCGCCCACGCACTGGCAGCCCCTCACATCGGCATGCCCGAGTGGGACAAGCTCTTTCTCGACACGACCAACGAGCTGTGCCGCCTGCGGCTCAACCTGACCCGCGACATCCACGGGATCCCCGCCATCCTCGAGCAGGCCTACCCCGTGGCCGAACGGATCGGCGACCTGCGGACGCTCGCCCGCTGCGACCTGGTCACGGGCCTGTACCGGTACATCATCGGCCGCACGGCCGAGGGGCTCGGGCTCATCGCCTCGGGCCTGGACCAGGCAAGGGCCCTGGGAGACGAAGACATCATGGCCGTCTCTGCCGAGTTCAGGGGCGTCTACTACTACCTCCAGGGCATGTACAAGGAGGCCGTGGACAGCTTCGAGGTCGTGGTGCGGCTCGGCGCCAAGGCGCCCACCTTCCTCCCCGAGCACCTGGCCTCGCACTCGGCCCTGGGCTACTGCTCAGCCCTGCTGGGCCAGTACCACCGCGCCGTGGGCGTGCTCGACTCCCACTGGCGCAGGTCGAAGATGGCCGGGAACGACCGGAACACCTGTTTCTTCGAGGCCCTGCTCGGCATCGTGCTCATCATCATGGGGAGGAGGCAGGAGGCGCACGAGCACCTCCTCGGCGCCTTGAGAGAAGCCGAGGACGGCGGCAACATCCCCGCCCTGCACGTGGTCCAGAAGGGGCTCGCCTACTACAGCTACTTCGAGGGCGACCTTGAGGAGGCGTACCGGATCACGAAGGACACGGTCTACGCCGAGGCCATCGGGCCCCAGTACAACTGGCCCGTCACCCTGGAGATGCTCTACGCCTTCCAGGCGAAAGGCTACCCGCCCATTCCCGGCTTCGGTTTCGAGGAGGAGATGGAAAGGGTCCTGTCAGGGCCCAACGTCCACCTGCGGGGGGTGGCGCTGCGCCTGCGCGCGCTCCAGGCCCGCTCCAGGGGCGACGGCCCGGAGGTGGTGCTCCCGCTCCTGGAGGCGAGCGAGTCGGACCTGCTCAGGACCGGCGACACGATCGAGCTTGCCAAGACCCGCTCCGAGATGGCCCGCGTGAAGCTCGACCAGGGCGACCGCGCGGCGGCCCGGAACCTCGCACTCATGGCCTGGGAGGGCCTCGGCGGCTACGGCAGGGAGCTCTTCCCGGACGATCTCGCGCCCCTGCTGGGGACAGGGGCCGCGGGCAGGGCCCTGCCCGGGAGGAAGGAGTTCCTGGACCGCTTCATGGACCTCATGGACGAGTTCGTGCCCAGCACCGACCGCGAGGAGCTCCTCACCCGCCTCGTATCGGCCGCGGGCAGGTTCTTCGGCGCCGAGCGCGGAGGCCTGTTCTGGTTCACCGGGCCGAGGGAGACGGCCCGGCCGGTCCTGAGGGCATCGTTCAACCTCGACCGCTCGGAGGTCTTCTCCGAGGAGTTCCGCTCCACTCTGGGGCTCGTGTTCAAGGCCTTCCGCAACGGCGAGCCCCTGGTGCTCCGCCCGGGCGGCGTCACCCGCGGAACCGCGAAGCACCAGGCCGTGGCCGTCATCTGCCTGCCCGTCGTGGTCTCCTCTGAGGTGGCTGGGGTCCTGTACCTCGACAACACCTACGTCGACCCGGCGGGCGAGGTCATCGACCGGGACGTGGTGGTCAGGGTGGCCCGCCACATCGGGGTGTCCATCGAGCGCATCCTCCACTTCACCGGCATGATGGACGCCTACAGGTCCCGGCTCTCTACGGCCAGGACCTCGGAGGGCGAAGGGTCCGCACCGGGGGCCATCCTCGGGCAGAGCCCGGTCATGACCGCGCTGCTCGCCCAGGCCGACCAGGCCGCCGGCACGGACGCCACGGTGCTCATCACCGGGGAGACGGGCTCCGGCAAGGAGCTCCTGGCCCGCAGGATCCACGACATGGGCAGGCGCAAGGCCGGTCCCTTCGTGGTGGTGGACCTGGCCGCCGTGCCTGAAACCCTGGTGGAGAGCGAGCTCTTCGGCCACGAGAAGGGCGCGTTCACGGGCGCGGAAAGGCAGAAGCAGGGCAAGGTCGAGCTCGCGCACACCGGGACGCTCTTCATCGACGAGATCGGCGACGTGCCCCCCTCGGTCCAGGTGAAGCTGTTGCGGGTGCTCCAGGAGAAGAGCTTCACCCGCGTGGGCGGCACCCGCGCCATGACCTCCGACTTCCGGCTCGTGGCCGCCACCAACCGCGACCTGAAGAAGGACATGGAGGAAGGCCGCTTCCGCCAGGACCTCTACTACCGGCTCAACGTGGTGCCCCTGGCCCTGCCCCCTCTGCGCCAGCGGGGATCGGACGTGGTGCTCTTGGCGCAGGAGTTCCTGGACCAGTACGCCAGGAAATACCACCGCACCCTGCCCGGCCTCACGGAGGAGGACATCCGGGCGATCACGGCCTACCCGTGGCCGGGAAACGTCCGGGAGCTCAAGAACGTGATGGAGAGGACCGCCATCCTCTCCTCGCCGGATCGCCTCCTGCTCAGCCTGCCCGTCTCCCATGGCGAGGACCCCGAGTCCCCGTTCGCGGACAGGCCCACCATGGAGGAACTCCAGCGCCGCTACATCAAGCACGTGCTCGGCCTCACCGGCGGGCGCATCGGCGGCCCCGGGGGCGCGGCCCGGATCCTGGGCATGAAGCGCACCACGCTGCAGGCGAGGATGAGGAAGCTCGGGATCGCCTGAGGGGCATCCCCGTGCACGCGCAGGGGGAGCCTAGCGCACCTCCACCTCGATGGTCCCCGTCCTGCCTGTGCGGTGATCCAGGGCGTAGACCGACACGTGCTGCCCCTTCTTGATGGCGCCCGCGAGGGAGACGAAGTCCTCCACGCCCTCGACCGGCCTGCCCTCGACGCCCAGTATGAGGTCGCCGACCTCGAAACCGGCCTTTCCGAGCGGCCCCTTCGGGTCCACCCAGCTGATCGCCACGCCCTGGTCCTTGTCCAGGCCGTACCTGTCACGCTCCTTGTCGGACACCGGCCTCACGTCAATCCCGAGCTTCTCCCTCAGCCCCACGGCCATGAACTTGACCGAGTCCTCGAGGTTCCCCACCTTGACGTCGAGCGTGATCCTCTTGCCGGAACGCAGGATCCCAAGCCTGACGACCTTTCCCACGGGCGTGGACGCGATGAGGTTCCTGAGCTCGGCCGAGTCCGCCACCTCCTTGCCGTCGACCGACAGGATCACGTCCTCGGGCCTGACACCGGCCTTGTGCGCCGGCCCGCCGCTGAGCACGTCCGCCACGTAGACGCCCTTGGGGCTGTCGAGCTTGAGCTCCTTCATCTTCTCGAAGGGGATGTCCTGGATCGAGACCCCGAGCCACCCACGCTGGACCTTGCCCGTGGCTATGAGCGAACGGGCTATGTGCACGGCCATGTTGCTCGGGATGGCGAAGCCGAGGCCCTCCGATCCGCCGGACTGCGAGGCGATCACGGCGTTCACGCCTATGACCTGCCCGTCGAGGTTCAGCAGGGGGCCGCCGCTGTTGCCGGGGTTGATGGCCGCGTCCGTCTGGATGAAGTCCTGGTAGGTGTCCGGGTCGGTGATCCCCTTGCGGTGCTTGGCGCTGATGATGCCCTGGGTCACGGTCTGGTCGAGCCCCCGCGGGTGCCCGATGGCCACCACCCACTCACCCACCTGGACGTTGTCCGAGTCCCCGAACACGACCGTGGGGAGCTTTTCGTCCGCGTTGATCCTGATCACCGCGAGGTCTGTCTTGGGGTCTGCCCCCACGATCTTCGCGCCGAACTGCCTGCCGTTCGAGAGGATGACCTGGAGCTGGCTCGCCCCGGCCACCACGTGGTTGTTCGTGAGGATGTACCCGTCCTCGCTGATGATCATCCCCGTCCCGATCCCCTTGAGCTCCCTCTTGAACTTGCGCGGGCCTTCGGGGAAGTTGAAGAACCGGCGGAAGAAGGGGTCGTTCTCGAAGGGCGAGAAGGGGTTCGCGATCTCCTGGCTCTGCGTCACCTCAATGTGCACCACGGCAGGGATGTTCTTCCTGGCCACCTCGACGATCACGTTCCTGAAGTCGATCTCTCCCTTGGCGAGGGAGGAAGAGCGTTCCGTCTCCTGTTTGATGAGGCCGCCCGAGGGGGCCGCCCCAGGCGAAGGCGCCTTTTTCTCCTGCCCTGCGTCCCGGGTGCACGAGACGCACAAAAAGACCGCCGCCAGCACGCAGAGCGCGTAACGAGTGAGCCTACCAGCCATGTACACCTCCTTGTCCGGGCCACCCATAATAGCACGAACTCGCTCCCACGCAAGGGGCTCTTGCCCGCGGCACCGCCCGGGGCAGCCACGGTTCGAGGGTGTATACACCGGAGTATCGTTTATCGTGCCTGGGGTCGCGCGTCTCGATGACCGGGGTGCGCCACCCGGCAAAGCCTGGACGAGGCCGCGCCCCTTAAGCCCGTCCCGTCCACCCCAACCGGCGGTTGCGCCTCGGTGTCGACGGTGGTAAGAGAGCGATCCTCGGAGACAGGAGGGACAAGGCTCCATGAAGATCGGCCTCATCGGCATGGCGAAATCGGGGAAGACCACCGTCTTCAACGCCCTCACCGGGCTGTGGGCGGCCACGGACCAGTACGAGTCGGCCCGGATGGAACCCAACGTGGCATTCGTCCGGGTGTCCGACAGTCGTGTCGACAGGCTGGCCGAGCTCTACCGGCCGCGCAAGGTCACGCACGCCCTCGTCGAGTTCGTCGACTTCTGCGGCTTTTCTGGCAGGCGGCCCGAGAGGAAGTCGCTGTTTTCGGCGAGCGACCTGGCCCTCGCCAGGGGCGTGCACGCCCTCGCGCTCGTCGCGAGGAACTTCCACGAGACGTACCTCGACTCGACCCTCGGCCCGCCGGATGCCGCATCGGACGTAGAGAACGTGAAGACCGAGCTCGCCCTCAACGACCTCGTCCTCGCGGAGACGAGGCTCGAGCGCATCGATCACCAGCTGAAGCGCGGCGCGAAGACGCCCTCGCTCGCCATCGAGCGCTCGGCCCTCGAAAAGGTCGTCGCCTTCCTCGAGGGCGAGGCCCGGCAAAACATGCCGGAACTCACGGGCGAAGAGGAGAAATCCATCCGCGGGATGCAGTTCCTCTCCCTGAAGCCCATGCTCGTGATCCTCAACTCCGACGAGACGACCTTCGCGGCGGACCCGGGGCTCGTGGACGCCCTCGGCCGCGCGAACCGGGTGGTGGAGTTCGCGGGCAAATTCGAGATGGAGCTCTCCAGGCTCGACCCGAAAGACGCTGCAGCGCTCATGGAGGACATGGGGATAGCCTCGTCCGCCAGGGAGCGCCTGACACTCGCCGCATACGGCCTGCTCGGGTACATCTCGTTCTTCACCGTGGGCTCGGACGAGGTCAGGGCATGGACGATTCGGAAGGGCAGCACCGCCCAGGAGGCTGCCTCCTCGATCCACACGGACCTCTCCAGGGGGTTCATCAGGGCGGAGTGCTTCTCGTACGACGACCTGACGGCGCACGGCTCGGAGAAGGCCCTGAGGGAGAAGGGCCTCATCCGGCTCGAGGGCAAGAACTACGTGGTGAATGACGGCGACATCCTGTCCATCCGGTCCGGCGTGTGATCGAAGAGGCCGTTGCCACCAGGCGCAGCGGCGTATATCATGGAGGGAGATGTCCAAGACGAGACAGTTGCTCCTGACCCTGTCGAGGGTCGCCTTCGCCGTCATTGTCCTTGCGGTCCTCTCGTGCCACTCGGAAAACGGCGGGCAGGGGACCGTATCCACGGAGCCGCTCCTGCTGGATCTCGAGCGTCTCTACTCGGACGTGGAGGCGATCACCGTCGAGGTCGCCTACGAGACGGGCGCCGAGCCGTACACGGACGACGGTTACGACCGGCCTTTCTGGTGGGAGATCCTGAAGACCAACCTGGAGGCCCTGGCAGGCCCGACCGTGAATGTCACCGTCCCGTGGGAACTCTCCCGCATGACGGGGCTGGGCCCCCTCTACCAGGACGGCTGGACCACGAGCGAGATCGTGGGCGTCGCCCAAACCCTCTGGGACGCCACCTCGCCCCCGGAGGAACAGGTCATCCACGTGCTGTTCCTCAACGGCTACTACGAGGACGCCGAGGGCATAAAGGACCGCATGCTCGGGGTCTCCTTCGGCGGCACGAGCCTGATCGCGGTCTTCAAGGACGTGGTTGAGAGCTCTTCCGGATCGGGCCTGGTCAAGAGGTACGTGGAACAGGCGACCCTCGTGCACGAGGCGGGGCACCTCTTGGGGCTCGTGAACAACGGCGTCGTCCCGTGCACCGCCCACGAGGACCCGGAGCACCCCAGGCACTGCGCGAACCCGGTCTGCGTCATGTTCTGGCTCAACGAGGGGCCGCAAGACCTGGCAGACTTCGTGGCGCTCTTGAGCGGCAGCGGGGACCTCGTGCTCTTCTGCCAAGACTGCCTCGACGACGTCTCCTCGTACCGATCGAGCCTTTCGAGTCCCTGACGTTCCTGCAACCGGGGCCTCGGGCGCCGGTTGCGCCCTCACGGCACTTCCCCCGGTGCAGCGCGGCATCCTCGCACCACCGGCCGGAAGGGTGAGGCCTTCGACGGGCGCCTGAGAAACGCGGCGCTTGAGGCCCGCGCCCGAACCCGGGACGCCTCGCCACCAGTGCCCTCGAGAGATGGAGCCCGGTCGGGACGCCTCAAAGGCTCTCGGGCCGAGGGCCTGGACGGCCCCCCCTTGTTCCGGGCCGGCTCGGCCGTCCCCCCTCGGACAAAGGGGTTCATCCCCCCTCGGATGTAAGCCTGATCTTCCTCTTCTCGGCGCAGACGTCCTTGACGTGCCTTGCCACCAGGTAGTAGCCGGCCGACAGGGCGACGACGAGGGCGGCGATGCCCAGGAGCACGAGGCTGTCCAGGTGCTTGACGTCCAGGATGATGACCTTCCTGGCGATCGCGATGAGGGCCATGGCGAAGACGACCTCGACGTGGATCTCGTCCTCCTCCCAGTACGCGCGCAACGTGTAGAGGAGCTCGATGCCCACGAGCACGAGCAGGAAGGCGCCGAAGATGTCGAGCAGGCTGTCGGTGGTGATGAGGCCGAGCGGCGGGTCCGCGATGGCGTACGCGACGATCCGTGCCACGTCCACCGTGGCGAGAAGGACCACGATGGTCATGAGGAGAATGAGCGCGGTCACCACGATGCGCTCGAAGGACTTGAGGAAGGAGACCATCCACGAGGTAGAGACCTGTCTTCCCATATCCGTCCTTATACCACACACCCGCGGGCCTGCAAGCGTGTCGCGAAATGTAGGGCGACCCGGGGGATGCACCTCGGCCGACACCCCTGCCTTCATCCACCCACCGCCTGGGCTCACCCCGCGCGGACGCCTTTCAGCGGCCTGTCAGGCCGACTCTCACGCCGGACAAACCCCTGCCACAGACGGGAGCCCTCCTGGGGCCGCCGGCGTTTCCCGCCCTCATCCGCTCAGGCTTCGAGCCGTGCCCGCCATATTCTTCGTGCATCGCCGAAAGGGCGGGTGTATGGTGGAAAGACACACCAGAGAACGAGGAGCGCATGGACACTCAACGCGAACGAAACCTGAGGGAAAAGCTCACGGCCGAGGTTGCGGTCTCGACCTGGAAGGGGCTCATCCCCGACCTCCTCTCCAAGGCCCTCTTCATGGTCTCACCCGGCGTGGACCTGGTGGAGGTGGGCGTACAGGTGGCCCTCGACAACACCTCGCAGGTGAAGGCATGGATCGAGTCGGGAGACATCGCCCGCCCCACGGAAGAACAGATCAGGGTCTGGGAGGCCTCGGGCTCCCTCTTCAGGTTCATCATTGTCTCGCCGTTCGTGTTCTTCCAGGAATTCCAGGTGCCGTCCTGCTGAGGACGGGCCACGCGGGAAAACAGGACGACCCGGCCCCGGGCCTCTGCCCCGGGGGAGTCGCGTTTCAGGCCGGGCACGAGGGTGTTCACGGCCTGGGTGAAGCGCCCGTCGTGGGAAGCCCCGGGACGCCGTCGACGGCCCACCGTCACTGGTCCGCCCGGATCACCCTCCTGTCCTCGGGGTGGAGCCTCCGGTACTCTTCGACCAGGCCGAGCATCCTGTCCAGGAGCTCACGGGAGTAGAGCCTGCCCACGAGGTTCTCCCTCGCCCTCTTCGCCGCCTCGAACACGAACGCCGCGTCCTTGTTCTTGAAGTCGGCCTTCATGACCCTGATCCCCGACTTCCTGAGCAGCTCGAGGGCGCGGTCGTCCTCGGCCCTCACCGTGAGCTTGATCTTCTCGTACTGCCTGCTCGCGGTCTCCAGGATCACCTCGCGCGCCTGGAGGGGCACCCTCTCCCACACGTCCTTCCTCACGAGCATGGCTCCGTACACGCTCGAGGAGGGGTACTCGGACATGTACCTGAACCGCGTGTACCACTGGAGCGCCACGGCGCCGAAGGGTGTGGCCGGGGCGCAGTCCACCATGTTGGAGGACAGCGAGGTCGCCACGTCCGAGATGGACAGGGAGACCGGCGTGATGCCCAGTTCGCGGTAGAACGCCTGCCCCACCGGGTCTCCCTCGAGGGCCCACCACTTCTGCCTGCGCGCGGTCTCCAGCGAGTCGAGCGGGACCTTGGAGAAGGTGTACACGAAGCCCAGGTTGAGCCAGCCGAGCACCTTGAACCCCTTCGCCTCGATGAGCCGTTCCATCTCGGGCCTGAGCTTCGACCGCACGTAGTCGGCCTCGTCGTAATTGCGGAAGATGTAGGGCAGGTCCGTCACCCTGACCTCGGGCGCGATCAACCCCAGGGTGGGCCCCATGAACGCGCCGCCGTGGAGCTGGCCGAGCCTGACCTTCCTCAGGACGTCCTGTTCGTCGCCCTGCACGCCCCCCCAGTAGGTCTTGAACCTCACCGCGCCGCCGGTCTTCTCGTATACCTCCTGGGATATCTCCTCGAAGAGGGTCGCGATGTTCGACCCCCTGGGGGCCAGGCTCGCCACCTTGATCACGACCTCCGGGCCCGCCTGCGCGGCCTCTACCCTTGCCGCCTGCATGCAGAATGCGGCCCATGCCGCGACCAGGATCGCAAGGATGGTCCTTTTCTCCATCGCATCCTCCCTGCCGGAGTCGCCCCTTCGGCTCCTGCGAAGCCCCGCACCGCCGGGGCCGGCATCCCCAGGGCGCCTGGCAGCCTCCCGGCCGGTGTAGCTCTGCGGGCCGGGCGCCTGCCGCCCGAGACCGGCTTTCACGGCATTCTCGAGGGCACTCGGCCTGCAGATCACCCGGGCCTCCCCTTGCCGGTCGCCGGGCCGAGGCCGCACGTGCGACAGCGGGAATGAGGCCGGGCTCGAACCACTAACCACGATGCGCCCAGCTCGTTGCCCGGCCGCAACCGAAACCTGACATCGAAGACCGACATCAGGGGGTTCTCCCCAAAGCTGCCGCCACCCGTGAGAGGCTCGCGGTTTGCCCTGTCCGTGAGGGGCGCACCCTGTATCACATCATATACCCCTGGTCCCGCGCGAAGTCACGCGCCTGCACCGTAAAGGAACGTGCAGGCCCTGCATGCACCAGGAGACCATCTCGGCAGGCACCTGGAACGGGCGTTCCCGGCGCAGGGGCGGCCCAGGGTGACACGCCCGCGCCCCGGGGAGACGCAGCATCACACCCGACGGCGGGCTTTGGGCTCGGACAGGCTTCTGCAGGGGCTTTCACGAGGGGGAAGCGATGCCCACGGCGCCGCACCATGCGCATGGGCCGCACCCGGCTGCCGCTGACCTGCAAGAAGGCCTCCAGCGTGCCGGCGGGCACCCACCCGCACAGAGGTCCAACGCCTGTCCTCGCGCGAGTGGGTCGAGAGAGCGGGATGCCGCATCGGCTCCGGTGAAGCCTCCTGCTGCCCCTGGGCCGTCCTGGCCGGGGGTCGTGTTTCCTTCGAGGCGTCACGGGCCCCTCTTCGGATAAAACCCTGCCCCTTCACCGAGCGTTTGACACGGCCGTGGTCGGTGGACTACAAAGGGAAGGCCATGACGACGCTGCGTTCGCAGGTCTTTGCCCGGCTCGGCCTGCCGATCCTCTTTTCCGCCGCGGTCCTGGCCGGGTGTGTGTCCGTAGGCCCTGACTACCATGAGCCCGACACCCCCGTGCCGGCCGGGTGGCACGCCGTCTCCGGGAAGGGCCTCGCGCCCGATCCCCCGGATGCGGCCTTTCTCTCACGCTGGTGGGAGGGGTTCGGCGACCGCGAGCTCACGGCGCTCGTGCACGAGGCGCTCCAGGGGAACCTCGATCTCGCGATCGCCCGTGCGAGGATACGCGAGGCCAAGGCTCGGCGGGACATCTCGATGGCGGGTTTCCTGCCGTTTCTCGACGCATCGGCATCGGTCACCAAAAGCGACGGCGGGGACGGACCCAGCCGGTCCTTGTACGACGCCTCCCTGGACGCGCGCTGGGAGCTCGACCTGTTCGGGGGGACCAGGCGCTCGGTGGAGGCGGCCCAGGCCTCCTACGAGTCCTCCGAGGAGGCGTTCAACGCCGCCCTCGTGAGCCTCTGCGCAGAGATCGGCATCAACTACCTCAACCTGTGCACCTACCGGGAACGGCTCAGGGTCGCACGCTTGAACGCGGCGAACCAGGAAGAGACGTACAGGCTCGCACGCAACCGGTACGAGGCCGGGCTGGCAGACGCCCTCGACCTCGAGCAGGCAAGCTCGGCGCTCGAGAGCACACGGGCCGGCATCCCCGTCCTCGAGGACGCGGTCGAGGCGTGCCTGAACCGGCTCTGCGTGCTCACCGGCGCGGCGCCGGGGGCGCTTAGGGAACGTCTCTCGAAGACGCCCGGCCTCCCGCCCTTGCCTTCGACCGTCGCACTGGGCGTCCCTGCGGACATCCTCAGGCGGAGGCCCGACATCCGCAGGGCGGAACGCGAGCTCGCCGCCCAGAGCGCCAGGGTGGGCATAGCCGCCTCCGATCTCTACCCGAAGCTCACGCTGAACGGCACCATACAGCTGAGCGCCGAGCGATCCTCGGAACTCTTCTCCTCGGGGTCGAGGACGATCGGCTGGGGGCCGGCGCTGAGCGTTCCCGTCTTCCACTGGGGCACCCTCAAGAAGGGCGTCGAGGTGCAGGACGCCCTGCTGGAGCAGGCGGGCCT
Source organism: Deltaproteobacteria bacterium (assembly GCA_029552245.1). Lineage (GTDB taxonomy): Bacteria > Desulfobacterota > Desulfomonilia > UBA1062 > UBA1062 > MWEI01. The sequence goes on along the minus strand of JAKPDW010000019.1, from coordinate 1,280 downwards.
CTCGTACAGGGCGACGGTGCTCTCCGCGCTGGAGGAGGTGGAAAACGCCGTCAGCTCGTACGCGAAGGAGGCCGCCCGCCTGGAGAACCTCGAGAAAGCTCAAGTCTCGGCGCAGAAGGCCTTCGAGATCGCCAAGGCCTCGTACGCATCCGGGAACACGGATTTCTCGCGGCTGCTGGAGGCCGAGAGGACGCTCCTGGCGGCCCAGGACAGCCTCGCCCAGAGCAAGGGCTCCCTCGCCGTCTCGCTCGTGCGGCTCTACAAGGTGCTCGGCGGGGGCTGGCCGTACAGACCGGCCGGCATGGAGGGGGCCCGAGGGGCTCAGGGCTCGTGACGAACGGGAAGAGGGCCCGCCGCGCCATCGTGCCGCCGGGCCGGGCCCGCCCGGGAGGCGGGTCACCCCGTTCAGGCGGGGCGCACCCGAAAGCACGGACGATTGCGGTATGTCAGCCGGAGAGGGAGTCGAGATGGACGAGACAGGGATCCTGAAGGACAAGGACGGCGAGACCCGGGGCTCCGCCAAGGCACGCCTTGCCCGCGTGCACGGCCGAACCGTCAAGGCGCTGGCGGTTGTCGCCGTCTTCGCGGCCGCCGCCATAGCGTTCTTCGCGAGGTCGGAAGGCCCCGGGCAGTACGTGTACAAGACGCAGAAGGCCGCCAGGGGCGACCTCGTGGTCACGGTGAGCGCCACCGGGACGCTCCAGCCGCTGAATGAGGTGGAGGTGGGCAGCGAGCTGTCGGGCATCATCCGGACCGTGGAGGCGGACTACAACGACCGCGTGCGCAAGGGCCAGGTCCTGGCGCGCCTGGACACCGAGAAGCTCGAGGCGAAGGTGCTGCAGTCGAGGGCAACCCTCCAGACCGCCCGCGCGAAACTCATGGAGGCCGAGGCGACCCTCGCGGAGAGCGAGAGCACCCTCAAGAGGCTCAGGCGCCTCTTCGAGCTCACCAAGGGCGAGAGCCCCTCTGCCCTCGACCTGGAATCGGCGCAGGCAGCCGCGGAGAAGGCCCGCGCATCGCTCGCCTCCGCCCGGGCCCAGGTGTCCCAGGCAGAGGCGAATCTCAGGGCCGACGAGGCGGACCTCTCCAAGGCCCTGATCCGTTCCCCCATCGACGGCGTCGTGCTCGAGCGGAAGGTGGAACCCGGCCAGACCGTCGCCGCGTCCCTCCAGGCACCGGTCCTGTTCAGGCTGGCCGAGGACCTCTCCAAGATGGAGCTGCAGGTGGACATCGACGAGGCAGATATCGGCGAGGTCAAGGAGGGTCAGCAGGCATACTTC
>JAKPDW010000045.1 GCA_029552245.1 Deltaproteobacteria bacterium | reverse complement strand
GAATCACGCTCACCGGGCACCGCATGGAGCACATGGTGGCCGTGGTCGAGAATCTCCTCGAGATGGGGGTCGACATCCAGGAACTGCCCGACGGGAGGCTCCTGGTCGACGGCACGGGCGAGCTCAAGCCCATCGAGGTGGAAACCGTGCCCTACCCCGGCTTTCCCACGGACATGCAGGCGCAGGTCATGGCACTGGCCTGCGTGGCCTCGGGCGCCTCCCGCATCACGGAGAACATCTTCGAGAACCGGTTCATGCACGTGCCCGAGCTGATGCGCATGGGCGCCGATCTCCAGGAGGTGGGCCGGACCGTGATCGTCAAGGGTATCGAGCGGTTCCAGGGCGCGTCGGTCATGGCCACCGACCTGAGGGCTTCTGCCAGTCTGGTGCTGGCTGCGCTCAACGCCAGGGGCTTTACCGAGATCCGGAGGATCTACCACTTAGACAGGGGATACGAGGCGCTCGACCGCAAGCTCGCCCAGCTCGGGGCGCAGGTCACCAGGGAAAGGGGAGGACTGTGATGCAGGTGCTTTCCACGGACCGGCCGGGCTGGCGGGACGCCCTTGCGGGCATCCTGGACCGGATGACGGAGACCCCGCGGGAGGTCGACGAGGCGGTCCGCGCGGTCATCCGTGACGTGCGCGCCCGGGGTGACGAGGCGGTTGCCGACTACACCAGGAGGTTCGACGGCTTCGACCCTCGGGAAGAGGGATTCCTCATATCAGGCGAGCGAATCGACGAGGCAGCCTCACGGGTCGATGCCTCGCTCTCCAAGGCCCTGGCCGAAGCGGCATCCCGGATCGAGGCCTTCCACGCACGGCAGATGGAGCGATCCTGGATCAGCACCGAGGCCAACGGCATGATCCTGGGGCAGAAGGTCACTCCGCTTCAGAGCGTCGGGGTGTACGTCCCGGGCGGCAGGAACGCCTTTCCCTCGACCCTGCTGATGAACGTCATCCCGGCCAGGATCGCGGGCGTGGAGCGCATCGTGGTAGTCTCTCCCACACCCCATGGCGCCGTGAGCGACGCCCTGCTCGCCGCGGCGAAGATCGCCGGGGTGGAGGAGATCTACCGGATCGGCGGCGCCCAGGCCGTGGCCGCGCTCGCCTTCGGCACCGGCACCGTGCCCCGGGTGGACAAGATCGTGGGACCGGGAAACATCTACGTGGCGCATGCCAAGAGGCTCGTGCAG
>JAKPDW010000091.1 GCA_029552245.1 Deltaproteobacteria bacterium | reverse complement strand
GCATGGGGGGGCGGGGGCGGGGGGAGAAGGGGCCGCTCGAAGCGTATCTCGGCGTGAGACAAGGGGCTGGCCGTGCTCGAGGGGAAGGGGGGCTGAAAAGATCAGGGGGAGGCGCATGCGGGCGGCGCATCGGCCTTGCCGGGTGCTGGAGAGGCGGGAGCCGTCTGCGCCCTTGACGGGACAACTCCCTGCGCGTGTCCGTGGGCGCTCGAGCCCATGTCGGGGGTGCGATCGTGAGGCAGACGGCATGATGGGGCCTCGGCGTAAGGGGGCCCGGGGATCACCGCTTCCGTGACGGGGGCGTGGGTCCGGATTCACACGGCATGAAACATTCCTTGACACGGGAAGTTCTGTTGGATATACATCTTGTGCTCTGAGAAAGCCAGTCCCACGAGGAGAGGGGGTGTCGTCCTAAGCTCATGCCCGGAGTCAAGGTGAGAGACGCCGAGCCTTTTGAGAGCGCGCTCAAGCGCTTCAAGAAGCAGGTGGAAAAGGCGGGGGTTCTCTCCGATGTCCGCAAGCGGGAGTTCTACGAGAAGCCGAGCGTCAAGAAGAAGCGCAAGGCCCTTGCGGCGCGGAAGAGGGCCATGAAGAGGATGAGCAAGTCCAAGTCCTTCTATTGAAAGAGGATGGCATGCTTGTCGAGAGGATAAAGGCAGATCTGGAAGCCGCCATGAAGGCGCAGGACAGGGAACGCACCTCCTGCCTTCGCATGGCGGTCTCCGCGATCAAGTACCGTCAGGTTGCGCTGAACAAGGACCTTGACGACCAGGAGGTCGTCAGGGTCCTGAAGTCCCAGGTCAAGCAGGTGACGGAGTCGCTCGAGGCCTACGAGAAAGGCGGCAGGCAGGACCTGGCCGCGATCGAGAGGAAGAATCTCGAGATCCTGAAATCGTATCTCCCCCCGGAACTCGACGAGGAGGGGATCCGCTCCATTGCACGGGAGATCATCGAGCAGACGGGGGCCACCAAGAAGGACTTCGGCAAGGTCATGAAGCTCGTCATGGCGAAGGTGGCGGGCCAGGCGGACGGGAAGATCGTCAACTCCATCGTGAATTCTCTGCTCCAGTGAGATTCGAGGGGTGCGGCGGCCTTTCGCGCACCTTTCGTGCACGGCGCACGTTTGCATGGGTCAAGACCCGCTCGAGTATTCCATACTGAAACAGTACCTCGCGTCCCACGTCACGACGGACATGGGCAGGAGCGCCCTCGAGGGGCTCGCGCCCCTTGACTCGTGGGACGAGGCGAGACACAGGCTCGCCCTCGTGTCGGAGATGATGGACGCGCTCAAGGGCTCGAACCCGCCTGTTGTGGTCGAGGTCCCCGACGTGCGAGCCCTGCTCAGCGTGAGGGAGGGCGCCGTGCTGGAGGGGCAGGACCTCCGCAGGATCTCGGATGCCGTGCGGGCGGTCACCCGTCTCAAGAAAGACCTCGAGGCACGGGGGGGGCTCCTGGCCGAGCTTGCCCGCCCCGTGAACCCGCCTCCTGCCGTCGCATCGCAGATAGAAGCCCTGATCCTGCCCACCGGCGAGGTCTCCGGGGACGCGTGCCCGCTGCTCAGGGACCTGAGGAACAAGGCGAGGTCCATCCGCGGACTCATCGTGGAACGGCTCGAGGCCGTCCTCGAGCGCCTCAGGCCCAAATCCGTGATCATGGAGGATCTCGTCACCATCAGGAACGAGCGCTACGTGATCCCGCTCAGGCACGATTTCCACCTGCACGTGAGCGGCATCACCCACGACTACTCGAGGACGAACCGCACCGTGTACGTCGAGCCCATGGAGGTCGTGGAGGAAAACAACGCCCTGAACCAGGTCAGGTCCCAGATCCTCGAGGAGGAACAGCGGGTGCTGAGGGAGCTCACCTCCATGGTCGTGTCCCATGCATCCGAGATCATGGAGGGACTCGAGTTCTACGGCCGCTTCGACCTCCTCGCGGCGACGGCCGGGTGGGCCCTGAGGTGGGGCTGCACCGTCCCCCGCATCGGGGCCGAAGGGGTGGACCTCAAGGACGCCCGCCACCCGGTGCTCCTCGAGCGGCTCGGCGAGCGGGCCACGGTCCCGATCGACATCCGCATCCCCAAGGGGCATGACTGCCTGGTCATCACGGGCCCCAACGCAGGCGGCAAGACCGTGGCGCTCAAGACGTTGGGGCTCCTGGTGCTCATGGCCAAGAGCGGGCTCGCCGTGCCCGCGCGGGAAGGCTCCACGATCGCCCCCTTCGGGGCGGTGCACGTGGAGATGGACACGAGCCAGGACATCACCCACGACCTCTCCTCCTTCACGGCGCATGCGCTGACCTTGAAGGGGATCTACGGGAAGACCCAAAGGGGTGACCTCGTGCTCCTGGACGAGCCGGGTTCGGGCACGGACCACGAGCAGGGATCCGCGCTCGCGGTGGCCTGCATACACGCCCTCAGGGAAAAGGGCGCGACCGTCGTGGTGACCTCGCACGCCGACCTCGTGAAGCTCTACGGTGTGACGTCCAAGGGGGTGCAGAACGCGGCGACCGCGTTCGACGAGACCGGCTTGAAGCCCCTGTACACGCTCCAGTACGGCATGGTCGGCCAGAGCAGGGCCTTCGAGATCCTGGAGTCCATCGACTTTCCCAGGGAACTCATCGAGCAGGCCCGGGGCATCGTGAACCGGGACACCTCCTCCACGCTCGCCCGTGCGGTCATGGACATGACCCAGGCGCATGTCATGCGGGAAGAAGCCAGCCGCGAGCTGGCCGAGGCGAGAAGGATGCGGGAGGAGGCGGCAAGGGAGCTCGAGGCGCACAGGAAGGAGAGGCTGCAGAGCGCCTTGCGCTACAAGAACCTCCTGGACAGGCTCGAGAAGATGGCGAAAAGGAAGGCCGCCCCCGAGGAGGTCAGGAGGGTTCGAGAAGACCCTGAGACGGCCGAGGTGGAACGGGTCATCGAGGAGGCCGGGGCGCCGGCCGAGGCGCTGGATGTGTCACCGGGCGCCAGGGTGCGCCTGAAGGGCTCGGACACCGAAGGCGTGGTCGTGGGCGTGGACCAGGACAGCGCCGAGGTGTCCCTTGCCGGCAAGAGGGTGAGGGTGGGGCTGGACCAGGTCACGGCCGTGCCCGGCGCAGGGTCCGTCGGCGGCGCCGGCCGCACGGTCTCGAGGATGCAGGCACCGCCACGTGTGCTGCCCATCAAGGTGGTGGGGCTCAGGGTGGACGAGGCGCTGCCGGTGGTGGAGCGGGCCGTGGACAGGGCCGTGCTCACGGGGCAGAGGCAGCTGGAGATCATCCACGGCGCAGGCACCGGGAGGCTCAAGAACGCCATACGGGCCTACCTCAGGGAACTGCCGTGCGTCAAGGCGGTGGAGGACGCGCCGATGTCCGAGGGCGGGGGAAACAAGACCATCGTGACGCTCGAGGGGGAGTGAGGGTGGACAGGTCGCGCCTCGAGAGGATCAAGCAGGCCCTCGACATCGTCTCCGTCGTCGCGGAGCACGTGAGCCTCGAGAGGAAGGGGGGGAGGCTCTGGGGACTCTGCCCCTTCCACAGCGAGAAGACGCCGTCGTTCGCCGTGGATGCGGCCAGGCAGACCTTCAAGTGCTTCGGGTGCGGCAAGGGCGGGGACGTGTTCACGTTCCTCATGGAGAAGAAGGGCCTGTCGTTCGCCGAGGCGGCTGAAGAGCTGGCCAAGAGGGCGGGCATCGAGCCCGAGGAGCGGCCCGCGTCCTCGAGGCGGTCCGGGAACAAGGCCCTCTACGAGGCGAACGCCTGCGCAGCGGAGTTCTTCGTGGAGACGCTCTCCTCGCCCGAGGGCGAGCCCGCGCGCAGGTATCTCAGGGGCAGGGGGATCGACGAGGCCACGCAGTCACGCTTTCGCATAGGGTATGCGCCGGAGTCCTGGGATGCGCTCTTGAGGCGCCTGAGGGCGAGGGGCGTGCCCCCCACGGTGGCGGAGAGGGCCGGGCTCGTGGTCTCGAAGAAGGGCGGCGGCTACCGGGACAGGTTCAGGGGGCGCGTGATGTTCCCCATCGTGGACCTCTCGGGCGAGGTGGCCGGCTTCGGTGGCAGGATCATCGGCCCGGGAGAACCCAAGTACCTCAACACCTCCGAATCCCCCATATTCGAGAAGAGGAGGCTCGTCTACAACCTGCACTCGGCGAGGAGCGCCATCAGGAAAGGCGGCGCCGTGGTTGTCGAGGGGTACATGGACGTCGTCTCCCTCGCCCAGGCGGGTTTCGATGCCGCCGTCGCGACGCTGGGCACGGCCCTGGGAGAGGACCACGTGAGGCTCCTCATGCGCTTCACGGACGACATCACGCTGGTCTTCGACGGCGACGAGTCCGGCAGGAAGGCCATGGTCAGGGCGATTGAGCCGTTTGCCGCCTCGGGGGTGATCCCGAGGGTCGTGATCCTGCCCCAGGGCAAGGACCCGGACGACATCGCGCGGGAGGGCATCGAGGCGTTCAGGTCCATCCTCGAGACGGCCAGGGACATATGGGAGTTCGTCTTCGATGAATCCTTTTCCAGGAACGATCCATCTAAACTCCGTGGTCAGAACGCCATCCTGAAGGAATTGACGCCGATGATTGCACATGCAAGGGATCCCGTGCTGAGGGATCTCCTCTCCCACAGGCTTGCCTCCAGGCTCGGGGTGTCCCCGGACGTGGTGGCGAGGATGTGCGAGGTGCGCTCTGCCGATACGGCGGGGGAACCCGGCCAGGGATACGGTGCAGAGAGGAAGGGCATAGAGACGACGCTCGCGAGGCTGATGGTCCTCGACAGGGCAGCGGCATCGAAGGTCAGGGAGAAGGCGCCCGCGCTTGAGTTCTCGGACGCCGAGCTCCAGGGGCTCTTCGACTACATGGTGAAAGGCGGGGACGATCCCCTCGCGGACCCGTCGTGCCCGGACAGGGTGAGGCTCACCGCCTCGCGGCTGGCCGCCCAGGGGGAGTTCCCCGGGGACGCGAAAAAGGCCTTGATCGACACCCTCTTCAGGTTTAAGAGTCTTGCGATCGACGAGAGGCTCAAGAGGATCCAGCACGAGCTCCTTGCCGCTGAGCGCGCCCGCGACACCGCAAGGCGCAACGAGCTGCTCAAGGAGAAGCAGGAGGCGATGATCGAGCGCAGGGGTCTGCGCCAGCGAATCATGGAGGAACTCGAGGACAGATGAGCGACAAGAAACAGTACCCAAAGGAGATACAGAGGTTGATAGCCATGGGCAAATCAAAGGGATTCCTGACCTTCGACGAGGTGAACGAGCAGCTGCCCGACGACATCCTGAACCCTGACGATCTCGACGACGTCATGGACCTGTTCACGGAGAAGGAAATCCAGCTCGTGGACACCGAGGAAGACTTCGCGCCCGACGACGAGGAGTTCGACTTCCACGACGACGGGTCCATGCGTTCCCCTGACCCGGTCAAGATGTACCTCCACGAGATGGGGTCCGTGTCGCTGCTCTCCCGCGAGGACGAGACCGAGATCGCCAAGCGGATCGAGGCGGGCCAGCGCCAGATCCTCAACGTGATCATCAACTCGCCGGTCACGGTCAAGGAGGTCATCCAGATCGGCAACGCGATCGCGTGCGGGGAAAAGCGTCTCAAGGACGTGGTGGACATTGACGACATCGTGGACGTCGACGAGGAGGCGGTCAGGGCCAAGACCCTCGCCATCATCAAGGAGATAGAGGAGAAGCAGGGGGAGCTCAAGGACCTCAAGTACCAGCTCTTCAAGGCGAAGAGCAAGTCGCAGAAAGAGAAGATCAAGTCGAACATGGCAAAGGTCAGCCGGGAGATCGTGTTGCTCATCCACGACATCCACTTCCTCCCCCAGCAGATCGAGCAGTTCGGGAACAGGCTCAAGGATCTCAAGAGGGTGCTGGAGGAACGCGAGGCCACGGTGAACCGGTGCCAGGAGCGCTTCAACAAGACGGTGGACGAGATAAGGCAGATGCACAAGACGCTGTGCAACGGCGACTGCGACAAGGCCGCGGAAAGGTTTCTCAAGGATCACGGGTTGAGCAGGGAGGCCTTCGTGGAGACGGCCGGCGAGATGATAGACGCCCTCAAGGACATCAAGCGCATCGAGATGGAGGGCGGGCTCACGGCGCACGGGCTGAAGAAGGCGGTGAGCATCCTCGAGGACGCCGAGCAGAAGACCAACGCCGCCAAGACCGAGCTCATCCAGGCGAACCTGAGGCTCGTGGTCAGCATCGCCAAGAAGTACGTGAACCGAGGTCTCCAGTTCCTGGACCTCATCCAGGAGGGCAACATCGGCCTCATGAAGGCGGTGGAGAAGTTCGAGTACAGGAGGGGCTACAAGTTCTCCACCTACGCCACCTGGTGGATCAGGCAGGCCATCACCAGGGCGATCGCGGACCAGGCAAGGACCATCCGCATACCGGTCCATATGATAGAGACCATCAACAAGCTCATCAGGACCTCCCGGGCGCTCGTCCAGGAGCTCGGCAGGGAGCCCACGCCCGAGGAGATAGCCGCCAAGATGGACTACCCCGAGCACAAGGTGCGCAAGATCCTCAAGATCGCCAAGGAGCCCATCTCGCTCGAGACACCGATAGGCGAGGAGGAGGACAGCCACCTGGGCGACTTCATCGAGGACAAGAAGGTGCCTTCGCCGTCGGACGCCATCCTGGCCAAGAACCTCTCGGAGCAGTCGCGCAGGGTCCTGGCCACGCTGACCCCGCGCGAGGAGAAGGTGCTGCGCATGCGCTTCGGCATCGGCGAGAAGTCCGACCACACCCTCGAGGAGGTGGGCAAGGACTTCACGGTCACGCGCGAGCGCATCCGCCAGATCGAGGCCAAGGCCCTGCGCAAGCTCAGGCACCCGGTCCGCTCCAAGAAGCTCCGCTCGTTCATCGACTCGTAGCCGCACGTGGCCGCTCCAGGCCGCGATCCCCCGGCCTGTACGACGGCCTGTACAAAGGATGAAAAAAGGGCCCGCCAGATGGCGGGCCCTTCGTGTTTCCCCTTGGGATGATCGTGCCTAGAAGGTGAACTTGATCTTGTGGGAGAGCAGCATGATCTCGTCCGGGTCTTCCACGCCCTCGACATCGTACGAGATGTCGGCATAGCCGGCGTCGACCGAGTAGGTCACGTTGTCGCTGAGCTTGTACGCAAGCCCGAGGTCGATTTCCCAGGCGGTCGCGTCCTCGTACGCGTTGTCCTTCTGGTTGGACATGATGTAGCCGAAGGAGGCGCTCGCCGAGAGCTTGTCGGCCAGCTTCACGTCGGTGACGTAGGGCTTGATGAGGGTTGCGGCCACGAGGTCTTCTTCGTTGCCGGTGATGTCGCTCCAGGCGATCCAGTCGCCGAGGATCAGGTTGGAGCAGAAGTCGTCACGGAAGTCGAAGCCCCAGCCGGTGCCCCTGGCGCCGGCCTCGTCATCCCAGCTGCCGTAGGCCAGCGTGATGCCGGGGGTGAGGGCGTCCATGGACTTCCAGACGTTGAAGTACGCGCCCCAGACGTTGCTGTTCTTCGCGTTGGCGTATGCAGCGAGAGCCGGGTTGACCGCGGCGTAGTCGGCGAGCTGCTCGAAGTCTTCCCAGTCGGCCTTCTTGTAGCCGAGCTCGCTCTCGAAGTCCAGCGCACCGAGCTTGCCGTTGAAGCCGAGGGCGAGGTAGAGCACCTTGACGCCGTCGCTCGTCTCGCCGATGCTCGGGGCGGAGCTGGAGAGCGCCGCGCTGTTGTCGACGTAGAAGATCAGGGGCTTGATGTAGATGTCGCCCGCCTTGGTGACGGCGGAGAGGAAGTAGGAGTCATAGTCGTCCTTCTCGGAGTCCTTCAGGGCCGAGGTGCCGAGCTCCACGTTCTTCTCGAGACCGCCCTCGATCACGCCGAAGGGGGTCTTCTGGGTGAGCTTCACGCGGTAGCGGCCCATGCAGTAGTCACCGAAAGTCGTCGCCCAGGCCTGGCCGTCCATGAGGCCGACATCCAGCGTGGTGTTCTCGCCGAACTTGTAGGTGAGCCAGGCGCGCTCGATGTTGATGTTGTCGTCCTTCTGGGTCGTGTAGGTCTGGCCCGCCATGGAAGTCCAGTCGGTGTTCACGGACTTGGAGACGTCGTTCGCGATGGATCCCCACGTCTCGTCACGGATGGCTATCTTGAAGTTGAGCGTCGCGTTGCCGACCGAGAGCTTGGGGTAGAGGTTGATGTCCCCGTCGTAGTCCATGTAGGACTCGCTCTCGTAGTCCGCAGCCGGAGCGCCCTGGCTGAAGTTCTTCCAGTAGCTGCCGCGGGCGTGGAAGTCACCGGAGATGCTGAACTTCACATCTTCCGCCCACGCAGCCGTGGCAAACAGTACGATGAACGCTGCCAAAAGTGCCTTCTTCATCCTATCTCCTCCTTTTCGTTTGTTTTCTCGAGATCTTGTCTTTCAACCGTCCTCAGGTGCCCCCTGTGCACATACCTTATGTCTTCTCTCGTACACAGATCCTTTTACAACAATCATGCCAAATAGAAAAATGACGTAATAACGAGTAATTGCGCATAATCTGAGTCCCGGCCGTGTGGGAAACACACCACATGCTTGCCGTTCTTCGTTGTAAAAAGAAGACAGTCTCGGGTGCGCCTTCGACGCACCAGCCCCTTGGACCACAACCCGTTTTCTTGGCCGTTTTTCCTCGGGATCGGGGTGCTTGAAGTCCGGGCACCGGGCGCGATCTTTCTTTTGAGACCCCCGATCACGCCAAGGGGGCACCCGGGCGGGCGTGTGGCGGAAGATGTCAATCCTGGATGCTCCGAGTGCCGTCGCCCCGGCCCGGCCGTCCACGAGTCCGGAGTGGGGCGTCGCGTTCTCGCCGAACGTGCAGCCGACGGGCGCGCTCGAAGTCGTCGAGACCGACGGGACGGGCGGGAAACCCAGACGGCATTGGGAGGGAGGGCCGGGTTGCGTGTGGCTTCACCAGAAGACCCCAGGGGCGCAGGCGGCCGTGGGCTGGAGGGCCGGGCGGGCGCCACGTCCCCCTCTCATTCCTCTTCATCCCTTTCCTCGTCAAGGTCGTGGTTTGATTGGGCCCAAGGGTTTGGGGGACAGCCGGGTCACGAGAGGGGATGTCGAGCCAGAGAGCGCAACTCAACGGCCTGGTCCCTTGACAACAGGGCGATGGCCGTTGATACCCTCGAGAAAGGTGCTCTTTCCCTTGAGCGGGAAGACCCCATGTTCCTTGACCACGCTCCGGGCGCTTGGGTATGATCGGGTGAAAGAGAAGGGCCTCTCAGGCCGGCAAAGGGGCGGGGTACTCCATTCCACGGGCTGGGCGTCGCATGACGGAGGCAATGCACTTCCTCAAGGGCCGGGACGGAGCCATCGACGCTTCTGGGCATGGTGGGCCTGCGGCCGGGCGGGAGAGGCGGGCAGGGATCCCTCGGTTTTGTTGAGGTACGGGCGGGGCCCGGTCCGTGAACGCGGACGGTCCCCTTCGGGGGCTGCTGGGTCGCCAATCGAGACGGTATGAATGGGGGGAGTATGAATCCTCACGTGTTTCGCGAGTACGACATACGGGGGGTGGTGGGTCAGGACCTGACCTTCGAGTTCGTGGAGAGGCTCGCTTCGGCGCTGGGCGTCTACTACAGCGAACGCGGCGCATCACGGGTGAGCCTCGGCATGGACGCCAGGCTCAGCTCGCCGGACTTCAAGGAAATCCTCAAGCAGGGGCTCGTCTCGAGCGGCATCGACGTGGTGGACCTCGGCATGGTCCCCACCCCTGTCATGTACTTCTCGCTCTTCAAGACGGACGTGCACGGCGGCATCGAGGTGACGGGTTCCCACAACCCGCCGGACAACAACGGGTTCAAGATCGCCCTCGGGAAGACGACGATCTACGGGGAGGAGATCTTGAAGCTCAGGCGCCTCATGGAGGAGGGGCGCCGGGTGGGCGGCAGGGGCCGGTCCCGCTCGTACGACATCGTGCCCGAGTACGTGGACGACATCGTCTCCAGGATCCGGCCTGGATCCAGAAGGCTCAGGGTGGTGATCGACCCTGGGAACGGCGTCGGGGGGGCTCCCGCCATGGCGGTGTGCGAGGCTCTCGGCGTGGAGGCCTTCGGCATCTGCCTCGAGCCCGACGGGCGCTTCCCCAACCACCATCCCGACCCGACCACGGAAGAAGGCATCGCCATGCTGAGAGACGAGGTGATCAGGCTGAAGGCGGACCTCGGCATCGGCTACGACGGCGACGCCGACCGCATAGGCGTCGTGGACGCCCGCGGGAGGACCATCTACGGCGACATGATCACCACCGTCCTCGCCGGCGAGATCCTGAGGGAACGGCCCGGCGCCAAGATCATCGGGGAGGTGAAGTGTTCCAAGGTGTTCTTCGACGAGGTCGCGCGCCTGGGGGGGGTGCCGGTGATGGGGAAGGTCGGGCACTCTCTCATGAAGGCGCGGCTCGCAGAGGAACAGGCGGCCCTGGCCGGGGAGATGAGCGGGCACATCTTCTTCAACGACAGGTGGTACGGGTTCGACGACGCCGTCTACGCCTCGGCGAGGCTTCTCGAGATCCTCTCCAGGAGGGACGACCCGCAGGCGGTCTTCGACGCTCTCCCCCCGGTGGTCAACACCCCGGAGATCCGTGTCGAGTGCCCCGACGACGTGAAGTTCGAGGCGGTCAAGCGTTTCGCGGCCTACGCGAAAGAACGCTACCGAGACTGCGTGGACATTGACGGCGTCAGGTTCACCGATAAAGACGCGTGGGGGCTCGTGAGACCTTCGAACACCCAGCCCGTGATCGTGCTGCGCTTCGAGGCGAAAAACAGCCATGAATTGAGTGCCATCGAGGGTGATACGAGGAAGAGGCTCGAGGAAATCGTGAGAGAGCTCTCGGGCGGTCGGTGAACGCGGGGTCGGCCCCCGGCTCGCACGCAGGTTTTAAGTTCAGCGCTCGGGTATAGAGAAACGGCAGTCACCGTGCACGTCTCGCGCCCGTTGCGGCGGGTGTGGCTCCGTGTTCGTCCTTGACCCCCGTTTGTCGGCCCCGATCCCGTGAGTGAAAGGCTGCCTGGAACTCCTGCGCACGCAGGGCACGGTTGTGCCCCCACGAGACCGGGTGCGAGAGTCGATCACATCTCCGAGCGCCGGGGCCGGTGGTCGTCCCTTGCGCCCGCCGGGGCGTCTCGGTGCCCCTTGTAGAGTTCCCTGTCGGGTCTTAGGGCAGGGGGTCAACCCCCCGGGAAGGTCCCGCCTTCTCTTCTCTCGCCGGGGAGACCTCGTCCCCGGTCTTCCACGGTGCGGCGTGAGCCGGGAGAACAACCGTGGCGCCCGTGGGTCAGGCATGCGGGGCAAGGGCATGGCCCATGCCCGATCGGGTCCCTTGTCGCTGGCGGTCACCAGCCTGGGGCAGTCGGCGCATGGCTTATGCCCGCCCGGGTCCCTTTTCTCGCTCACCCGGATGCGGCGCAGGCGGTGCGCATGGCCCATGCCCGCCCGGGTCCCTGTGCCCGTTCTTCCTGCCCCCTCCGCAAGCCGGCGGAAAGCAGGCCCGGCCGGAAACCCTCTCTGGGGAAAAGGCCCCTGGAGAACCCAGCCGGGCGGGCCTGTCTGCGCGGGACCGACGTCTCCCACCGCCTTCGCGGCGAGCCCAAGGATGCGCGCCGGCCTCCAGCGTCGAAGGGGTTGCGTGCATCGCGTATTTACGATAGGTTGCACACAGGACGCGACAGACAGGGTATGGGGGGCATGCAATGAGACCATGGAGCGCCAGGCCCATCTTTCTCGCCTGTTTGGCGGTGATCGTTGCATGTGGCGGGGCGCAGGCCGCCTCCATGTACGTGAGGGACTGGATCGTCATCTCCCTGAGATCGGCCCCGAGGGAGGCTTCCGGCCAGGTGGCCCAGGCCTCCACCGGGGAGCGCGTCGAGGTGCTCGAGACCTCGGGTGACTGGGCGAGGGTCAGGCTGGCCTCAGGCGCCGAGGGCTGGACCCCGGTAAGGTTCCTGAGCGACAGGCCGCCTGCGGCGCTCTACGCGAAGCAGCTCGAGGAACGCGTGAGAGAGCTGCAGGCGCAGATAGCCAGGCTCAAGGGACTGCCCGTGCCTGGAGAGGGGGCGCCCGAACCGCTTTCGTACTCGACCGGCGGCCTCGCCCCGGACAGCCTCGAGGGGCTCGCATCGCTCAGGACCGAACACGAGAAGCTCAAGGCCCAGTACCAGGCGTGCGTCGAGTCGCGAGACGCCCTGAACGCAGAGGTGTCGAGGCTCAAGAACTCCGAGCGGCTGTTCTTCACCTTCGTGGGCGGCGTGTTCGTCGTGCTCGGCGTCATCATCGGGATATTCATACAGCTTGCGGGTCCCCGCTCGAAGAGGCAGGGATACCGTTTCTGACATCGTACGGGGAGGGCCCATGCTGAAGAAGTACGAACGTCTGAGCGAACAGGTGACCATACGGAACATCTTGAGGGCGCGTTCCGCCATCTCCCCGTACATCAAGCCGACCGGCCTCATCTACTACCCAGAGCTCAGCCGCATCATCGGGTGCGAGGCCTTCGTCAAGCACGAGAACCACCTGCCCACGGGTTCGTTCAAGATCAGGGGCGCCCTGAACTTCTTTCACGCCGCGCCCCACGAGGACGTGGCCAACGGCGTGCTGGTGGCCACCAGGGGCAACCACGGGCTCGCCATGGCGTGGGCGGGCCAGTGGTTCAACACCCCGTGCACCGTGGTGGTCCCGGAGAACAACAACCCCGAGATCAACCGCATCATCGAGAGCTTCGGGGCCGAGCTCATCGTGCACGGCCGGGACTTCTACGAGGCCCAGTTCTACTGCGACGAGCTCGTGGCCGCAGCGGGATACTACTACGTGGAGCAGGGAAACGAACCCGAGATCCTCAACGGCATGGGGACCATGGGGCTCGAGATCTTCGAGGACCTGCCGGACGTCGACGTCATCGTCTGCCCCATCGGCGGGGGCTCAGGTTGCGCCTCGCTCTTGAGGGTCGCCCAGGCGGTCAGCCCCCAGGTGGAGATCGTGGGCGTCGAGGCGGAGAGGGCGCCCGCCTTCGCGCGGTCCCTCGAGGAGGGGAGGTGGGTGGTGCTCGACCAGGCGGACACCGTGGCCGACGGGCTCGCCGCCCGCAGCGTCTTCCAGCTCCCCTACGTGATCATGAAGGATCACGTGAAGGACGTGGTCCTGCTCACCGAGGAGGAGATCCTCCAGGGCATCACGCTCGCGCTCGGCGCGACGCACAACCTCGCTGAAGGCGCCGGCGCGGCGTCCCTGGCCGCAGCCGTCAAGATCAAGGACAGGCTCGCCGGCAAGAAGGTGGTGCTCGTCATGTCGGGAGGCAACCTCGACCGCGAACACCTCGAGAGGGCCCTCGCCGGGAGCTGATCAGGCCTCCTCGCCGTCGCCCGCCCGGTCGAACACGGCCTGCCACCTTCCCTCGATCTCGCTCTGGATCTGCCGTATCGCCTCCTCGTCCACGAGGCTGAAGCGCGACTGGGCCCTGAAATACTCCGAAACCGGCACGAGCGAGCGCTTGTCGGCGAGCTTCCGGGATGCACCCGTGAGGCGCACCACGCCATGCTCGGCCTCGTAGAGGGTGAACATGCCGGTCTCCACCGCGAGCTTGCCGATCTTCACGGTGTACTTTGGGTCGTACCCCCACCCGGGCGGGCAGGGGATCTGGATGTGCAGGTACTTCACGCCGGACATGCCGAGGGCCTTGACCACCTTCTCGTAGAGGTCGAGCGGGAAGGCGGCCGAGCAGGTGGCCACGTACGAGAGGTTGTGCGCGGCCATGATGGCGGGCACGTCCTTTTTTTGCTGGAGCTTCCCCTTAAGGGTGTTCGCGGTGACCGCGCCCATCGGGGTGGTGCCCGAGCGCTGGACCCCGGTGTTCATGTAGCCCTCGTTGTCGTAGCAGATGAACAGGAAGTCGTCCCCCCGCTCAGCCGCACCGGAGAGGGCCTGCAGCCCGATGTCCGCGGTCCCCCCGTCGCCGGCCCACGCCACGACGCGCGTGTCTTTCCTGCCCAGGGCCTTGAGCGCCGCCACCATGCCAGTGGCGGCCGCCGCGGTGGAGGCGAAGGTAACGTTCAGGCAGGGCAGCCTGGTCGCTGCGACCGGGTAGAGGCCCTGCAGAACGGTGAGACAGCTCGGAGGAACGATGAGGATGGCGTCTCTGCCCACGGCCTTGAGCGCGACCCGGTACGCGATGCCGAGGCCGCACCCGGCGCAGGCCCGCGTCCCTGGGTTGACGAACTCCTCCTCGGGCAGGCTCAGGATGGTTGTCTTGGGCTGCATGCGGCTCCCCCTAGAGCTTGAGGCCTATCCAGCGCACGCCGTCGTGGCTCGCGGCGCCGGCCTTGCAGGAGGCGGTCATGGCCTCCACGAGCTGGGACGTCTTGATCTCCCTGCCGCCCAGGCCCAGGATGTAGTTGTGGACGAAGGGCAAGTCGGCCCGGGACCGCGCGTGCGTGAGCAGGGCTGCCTTTATGTCCGAGCACAGGGCCCCCTCGTACCCGTAGCTCAGCGCCTTCTCGAAGACGATCACCCCCTTGGCCGGCGAGAGGAAAGAGGCGATCTGCCGTGCCGGGAAGGGCCGGTAGAGGTGGATGGACATCACGCCGGCAGGGACACCCGCTTCCCTCAGCGTGTCCACCACGTCCCTCAGGTTGTGGGAGAGGGACCCGAGGGCCACGGCCACGTACTCGGCGTCCTCGCAGCGGTAGTGCTCGAAGAGGGCCTCGCCGCCGCGGCCGAAGGTGTCCCTGAAGCCGGCCTCCACATCCTGGTAGACCTCCACGGCCCGCTGCAGGTCCTCGTGGAGGAGGCTGCGGATCTCCATGTAGCCGTGCGCCGTCCTGCCCTCGGTGTCGACGCGGGTGTCCGGCAGCGTAACCGTGTTCAGGTTCGCGGGTCGTTTCGGGTCCAGCGCGTAGTCCGGCCGGTAGGGCGGGAGGAACGAGTCCACGGCCTCCTGGGAAGGGACCTCGAAGGGCATGTGGGTGTGTGACAGGAGGTACCCGTCGTAGCACACCATGACGGGGATCATGACCGACTCGGCGAGCCGGTAGGCCTTGATGACCCCGTCTATGATCTGCTGGTGATCGTTGACGTAGAGCTGGATCCAGCCGGTGTCCCTCTGGGAGATGGAGTCCTGGTGGTCGTTCCAGATGGTCCAGGGCGCGCCGACGCCCCTGTTCACCACGCACATGACCAGGGGGAGCCGCGCGCCCGCGGCCCAGTGGATCTGCTCGTGCATGTAGAGGAGGCCGTTGGCGCTCGTCGCCGTGAACGCCCGTGCGCCGGTGGAGGATGCGGCTATGCAGACGGCGAGCGCGCTGTGTTCGCTCTCCACCGGGATGTACTGCGCCTCCATCTCTTGGGAGTCGACCAGTTCCGAGAGCTTCTCGGTGAGCGGGGTCTGCGGTGTGATGGGGTAGGCGGCGATGACCTGCACCCGGCACAGCTTGACGCCAAGGGCCGCGGCCGTGTTCCCCGATTCGATGATGTGCGAGCTCACGTGGTGTCCCTGCCTTCCTCGATGAAACATGCCTCGTCGACCATGGAGATGGCCTTGGTGGGGCACTCTTCTGCGCAGATGCCGCACCCCTTGCAGTACTCGTAGTCGATCTTCGGGGGGACGGTCCTGCTGATGACGCCGTCGGGGCAGTAGAGCCAGCAGATGAAGCACGAGGGGACGCCGCGCCTGGATGGGGTGCAGACCTGGGGGTCGATCACCGGGCGGGCGACCCTCCAGGAACCGGTCCTCCCGCCGTCCCCGGGGCCGGGCTCGCTGTGGGAGGTCTTGCGGGGGTACGTGCGGGTTCCCATGGTCAACCCCCGACGATCGTGTGTTCGTACGCGAGCCTTGCGGCGAGCGCGTTGGCCTCGGGTTTCCTGCCCTTGAACTCCTCCTCGATGACTTCCGTGAGGAGATCGAGACCCGCCAGACCGGACGCGCGGGCGAAGGCGCCTATGATGCCGGTGTTGACGACGCCTGCAGGCAGGCCGGCCCTCGTGGCGAGCGCGGTCACGTTGCACACGGCCACCTTCCTGCCGTCCGCGTGGTACGATTCGAGGCTGCACGGCGAGTTTATAACGAGGAGGCCGCCTTCCTTGAGACCCGAGGTGATGTCCGCCTCCTCCATGAGCACGTGGTCGAGCACGACCACGATGTCGGGTCGCTCGATGGGCGAAAGGTCGTAGATCTTGCGGCGCGAGATCTTCAGGGAGGAGAACACGGGCGCGCCCCGCCGTTCGGTGCCGAAGGTGGGTATCATGGCCACGCCCTCGTAGCCGAGGCTGAACATTGCCTTGGCGACGATCTTGGCCGCGGTGATGGCACCCTGGCCGCCCCTGCCGTGCCACCTGATGTCTATGGTGTCCTTCATGGAAGTCCCCTCGCTGCCGTAGCTGTCCCCGTGATCGCGCGGGTATGGCGGCCGTCATGCCCCTGTGCCCGTCCATCGCGCGAACGGCATGGGATGTCCGTTCACCGGGGGAACTATATACCAAGTGAGAGGCCGAATCAAGGCACATGGATTGCATGGCAATCGAATGGCAACCGAAACCAGGACAGAGAAAGGATCGCAGATGATCGTTCACGAGGCGTCCAGGACGGAACCGGGGAGGCGGGGTGCCGACAGGCATGGCCCCGCCAGGCCGCTGGCCTTGTATACCGAGGGCATCATGATCCTGCTCAAGGGGTCCGACACGCACACCGCCCTTGTTGACCTGGTCTCGCTCATGGCGCAGAGTTTCCCGCTGTCCGCCCCAGCCGTCTACGTGGTCACCAGGGGCAGGCAGGCACGCGCCTTCTCCACGCTCGACCCCCTGGATGCGGGCCAGGCGGACGCCATGCGCGTACTCGGAAAGGCCCCATGGTCCTACGAGCGCGTGATCGCCGCTGGACAGGCTCCTCTGGCGCCCGAGCGCGTCGACATAGAGCTCGTGGGCGGGGAGAAGGCGAGGGTGATCCTCTCGGTGAACGCCGGCAACCACGTCGACATCTTCCTGGAGTGGGCCAAATATTTGACGGCCGCGATCGCCAAAATATTGGACAACGAGATGCTCCAGGACATGGCGTTCACGGACGGGCTCACGGGACTGCTCAACTACCGGGCCTTCATGGGCATCCTGAACGCCGAGTGCGAACGGGCGAGGAGATACGACACGACGTTCTCCCTCATGATGCTCGACATAGACCACTTCAAGCTCATCAACGACACGTTCGGTCACCCCGCCGGCGACAGGATTCTCGTCGCGCTGGCGGAAAGGCTCCAGGGACGCCTTCGCAAGAGCGACCTCGTCTTCAGGTACGGGGGAGAGGAGTTCATGGCCATCCTTCCCCAGACGGGGATGTACAAGGCCGCGTTCCTCGCGGAGCGCATCAGGACGTTCGTGGAGCGCATGCGCACCGAGGACGGGATGTCCGTGACCGTGAGCATCGGCGTGAGCCAGTACCACAGGGACCTAAGCCCCGGTGACCTCATCCGGCAGGTCGATGCGGGTCTCTATCTTGCCAAGGGCAAGGGACGCAACCGGGTCGAGATCTATGCCGCCAGGTGATGGATCTCGCCCGATGTCCGTCTTCGGTCCGGACGCCGTCTCCACTGGATTCCAGTGCCGTCCTGTGATAGGGGAGCGAAAGGCCGCTGGCACGGGAGACGGCCTCGCGGGGAGGCGGCGCCCGGAAGTCTCGCCCGGCCGCAGGGGGCCGTCCCAAGGGTGGTGCCGCCCGAGGCCATGCCGCCTTGAATTCGAGGAGCCCATGCGATGAACATTGACAGCCTTCTCAACCTGGATGCAGGGATCACGGCCATGAACGCCCAAGGTGAACGGGCAAGGGTCAGGGTGGGGGAGATCCTCGAGGACGACATCTTTGTTCTCGTGCCCGAGGGTGAGTTCCATGCCGAGGAGGGCGGCATCGTCAAGGTGACCGACGGCCAGGACTCGGTGCTCGCCAAGGTCGTGGAGAGGTCGGGCGACGAGATCCGTCTCTGCATGGAGTGCTACCTCTCCCCTGGTCACGAGCGGAGATCGGACGTGCGCATCTACGACCGCGTGTACTACGACGTGAAGTTCATCTGTCATGCCTCCGAGAAGGCCGGGCGCCTGCACGAGGCGCTCGACCGCATCCGGGCCCACAAGACCGTGCTCGATTCCTTCGTCAGGGGGCGTTACGGGGAGTCCGAGCCGTCCGGTCAGCCTGCACGAAGGGGCGCCCTGCTGGAGCAGCATCTCTGGGAGATGGACCGCAAGCTCGACCTCATCATCAACATGGTGATCTCGGAAGACTTCAAGGCCCTCGTCCGCACCATCCCCAGGGAGGTCAACATATCGGCCTCGGGCATGAGGTTCATCTCAGCGGAGCCTTACGATATCGGCGACATCCTGGAGCTCCACATCATCCTGCCCATGAGGCCCCTCCTCATGGTGAACCTGATCGGCGAGGTCCTGCGGCTGAAGCCGTTGGCGAGCACCCCCGACGTGAACCGCTGGGCTGTGGCCGTGAGGTTCCACAGGGTGGATGACGATACGCGCGAGGACATCATCCGCTACCTGTTCAGGAGGCAGCGCGAGGTTCTCAGGCAGAGGCAGCCCTGACCCGGGGGCCTAGGCGGCTTCGGCGGGCCTGCGCGCGTCGTGCTGCACCCCGCGAGGAAGTCCCCGTATCCCTGCACGCAATGCCTAGGCCGCTTTCCCCAGCAAAGCGGTTCGTGACCCTGCCGTTCGTGCACGCGTCGCCCTCGGGCCCGAACCCCCAGCGTCCAGCCCATCCAAGGGCACGACACCGCGCACCCCGTGGCGCCGCCTGTCGGGTGCGCCGTGGGGTCCAGCCTTCGAGATTCGCCGTGCGGGAAGACGCTCAGGAGAGAACGCGCGCGAGGTCCTCATGAGCGGGGATTCCTCGCCTGGGAAGAAATCAAGGCCCAGGCCTCCAGCCCGAGGTCCTCATGAGCGGGGAGTCCTCACTATACCCGGTGCGCAGGAGGGGGGCTGACGGTATGCGGATAGACCCCGGGATCCCGGGTGGTCGTAAGGGTTGGCCGGCCTTCGAGAAGGGCTGCATCCATGGCCGACTCCGACAGGGGGATCCCCCGGGTGGGGCGGCCCCACGGATTGACGGGCCTGACCGTCGGGCCTATAGAGGGTAATCGTGTCACGAGCCACGCGCCTTGCCTTGTTCTGCATGGCAGCTCTCGCCGTCGCGGCCCTTGCCGCCCTGGCAGCCGCCTCGCTGGACGCCTACCGCACCATGTCGAGGCTGGCGAGCGCATCGGTGTGGCGGCTTCCTATGAAGGTCTACAGCAGGCCGTTCGTGCTCCAGCCCGGCGTGGACATCTCGCGTGAAGGCCTCCCCGCCAGGCTCACGCGCCTCGAGTACCGGCCGTCACCCGAGTGCAGGCGGCCAGGTGACTACAGGATCACGGGCTCGACCCTGGAGGTCTTCCTGCGGGCATGCAACAGGCCGGGCATGTCCACGCGGCCTTTACGGGTGCGCATCGTGCTCGAGGGCTCGAAGATCTCGTCCATCGTCTCGCCCGAGACAGGCAGGCCGCTGTCGTCGGCGGTGCTCGAGCCCGAGGTCGTAGCCACCCTGTACGACGAGGGGTTCGAGGACAGGGAGGTCATGACGCTTGCCGAGTGCCCCCGCGTCCTCCTGGACGCGGTCTTGTGCGTGGAGGACAGGAGGTTTTACAGCCACGCCGGCATAGACGTGCGGGCCCTCCTCCGGGCCCTCGTCGCCGACCTCTCGGGGAGAAGGATCGCCGAAGGCGGGTCCACCATCACCCAGCAGCTCGTCAAGAACCTCTTCCTCTCCGGTGAAAGGACGTTTTCCCGGAAGATCAGGGAGGCCTGGCTGGCGCTCATCATGGAAGCGGCCCTGTCGAAGGACGAGATCCTCACCCTCTACCTCAACGAGGTTTACCTCGGGCGGTACGGCAGCGCGAGCATCCACGGTTTCAAGCGGGCGAGCAAGATCTTCTTCGACAAGGACCCGAAGGACCTCGAGCTCCACGAGGCGGCCCTCCTGGCCGGGCTCATCCGCTCCCCGAACCGCACGTCGCCCTACAGGCAGCCTGCCCAGGCGCTCCTGAGACGCAACACCGTGCTCGAACTCATGGCGGACAACGACTCCGTCCCCAGGGACCTGTGCACACGGGCCATGGCCATGCCGCTCGGGGTTGTCCCGTACGCCCACCCGGCCAGGCGTGCGCCCTACTTTGTCGACATCGTGCTGGAGAGGGTTCGGGAGGTGGGGAAGGGAGACGACCTTCTCGCCAAGGGCGGCCTGCACATCTACACGACACTGGACATGCAGGTCCAGTCTGCCGCGGAGGAGGCCGTCCGTTCCTCGGCGCGACGCTTGGGCGATCAGGTCCAGGCTGCGTGCGTGGTGCTGGACCCGAAGACCTGCGAGGTCCTCGCCATGGTGGGCGGCAGGGATTACCGCTCGTCCCAGTTCAACAGGGCGGTACGCCTGAGGAGGAACATCGGGTCGCTCATGAAGCCCGTCGTCTACTATGCCGCCCTCTCGGGGACCTACACGCTCGCGAGCATGGTGGATGACGCGCCCGTCGAGGTCCGCCTCGCGGACGGCTCGAGGTGGACGCCCGAGAACCAGGACTCGACCAGCCACGGCACGGTCATGCTCATGGACGCCCTCGTACACTCCTACAACCAGGCCACGGTAAGGCTCGCGCTCGACTGCGGCCTCGAGCGGGTGAGGTCTATCGCCGGGGATCTCCTGCCCCCCGGCAGCCTGTCCCAGGGGCCTTCCTTCGTGCTCGGCGCCGCCCGGTGCTCCCCCCTCGACGTGGCGGTCATGTACGCGGCCTTCGCATCCGGGGGTGTCAGGAGGCCGCCGTCGTGCCTCGATGCAGTCTGCGACTCGAGGGACGTCGTGATCCACGAGGAGACGCCGGCTGGCGAAGCCAGGGTCTTGGACGAGAGGGTGGTGTTCCTCGTGAACTACGCGCTGGAGCAGGTGGTGGAGAGGGGCACGGCCTCGAGGGCTCGACGCCTCGGCGTGCCGCAGGGGGTGTGCGGTAAGACCGGGACCACCAACGGCATGTGCGACTCGTGGTTCGCAGGGTTCACCCCGGACATCGTGGTCGCTGCGTGGGTAGGCAGGGACGACGCGAAGAGCGTCGGGCTCACGGGGGCGGACGGCGCCATGCCGATCGCGGCGGGCGTCCTCGCCAAGGCGGCCTCGGTGAGGCAAAGAGAGGCCCCCGAGGGGATCGCGTTCTGCGAGGTCGATCCCGCAAGCGGCACCAGGGCCGACGCCTTCACCCGCGACCCCGTGAGGGTGCCTTTCATCGAGGGCAGGGAACCGCCCGAGCCATCCGGGGGGGTCCTCCCCTCTCTCTGGAAGGCGCTCAGGGGCCTCCTGCCCTTCGGCACGTGATGCTTCGGGCGGAAAGGCCTCCCGTTCTCCTGTGGGAGGCTGAGGGTGGCGCCCCGGGCCTCGGTGCGACTTTTCGCTTGAGGGCGAGGCGGATGAGCCGTATGGTGGGCACATGGACTTCAGGGCCGAACACTGCCTGTGGTGCCCCGCGAAGGCTGAGCCCGTGCAGGGGTGCGCCTCCTGCCCCAGGTACCGGAGGTATTTCCTGCACCTCGTCGTCGAGTTCACGGCCGAGGCCTTCTGCTCGATGTGCATCCACAACGGGGGGGGCGAGCTCGAGGTGTTCTGCAGGACCAACAGGGCATTGCAGGCGGGCAGCCCGGAGGATTTCGACTGCTACAAGTTCAGCCCTGCCCGGCCGCGCCTCTTGTGACGGGGCGTATCCCGGCCGGCGCCCGGCCGGTGTCGGGAAGCGGCCGCGTGGGGTGTCCGGCGGATACCAGCCGGAAACCCCTCGGTGATGGTTTGCAGCTGGTTGCCGGGCCGCGTATGCAGGGCGGCAGGCGGGCCTCGAGAACAAGGGCGGGCCCATCCGCACCGGGTGGGAGACGGCCTTGCAGAACGGTGTCGGGGTTGTGCGTCCGTCGGGCCGGCGAAAAAGCGCGGGCCTCTTCAAGCGGCGCCTTCGAGGCGCCATGGCCGCGTGGCGGGAGTGACGGCCCGTCGCGTGGAGTGCCGGTGGGAGGAAACCTGTTGAACCCTGATCCGTGAATGTAGTACGTGGTGTTTCGTTACGGGGCGAACGGCACTGTGGTGTCACTTTGATGACAGGGGGGAGCATGAATCTCTACTCGTGGCTCGTGGATCACGCCAGAATGAGGCCGGAAAAGGTGGCGATCCGTACCAGGGACCTCTCGATCACCTACGGCGAGCTCTTCAGGCTTACCTGCGCCCTCAAGGAATCCCTCAGGAAGGCGGGGATCGGCGAGGACGACCATATCACAGTGATGCTGCCCAACATTCCCGAGTTCGTGGTGAGCTACATGGCGGTGGTCGGGCTGGGTGCCGTGGTCACCCCCGTGAACCCGGCCTACACCTCCCGGGAACTGAGGCACATCCTCGTCGATTCCGACTCGAAGGGTCTCGTCATCGAGCAGTCGAACATCGAGACGTACGGGGCGATCGCCCGCGAATGCCCCCAGCAGGTCCTCATTACCGTCGGGAAGGAGGGGACCTTCAGCCGCTGGGTGGGGGGCGGGGCTGACGAGTCGGTCGTGGACCGCGATGTGGACGACGTGGCGGTCATGATCTACTCGTCCGGCCTCACCGGGTACCCCATGGGCGCCATGCTCACGCAGGGAAACCTGGACCACAACTCCGACCTCATGCGTATATGCATGGAAGCCGATGACAGGGATACGACGCTCACCGTCATCCCCTGCTTCCACTCGTTCAGTGCGAGCGTGAACATGCTCTCCATGCTCCGCTACGGCGGGACCGTCTACCTCATGAGGAAGCTCGACTTCAAGGACCTGCGCCACGCGCTCACCGACGGCGGCGTTACGGCCGTCTGCGCCGTGCCGACCCTCTTCTACGGCCTGGTTCACCACCCGGAGCTCGGCGATGTCGACTACAGCCGCATGACCACCCTGATAGCCGGGGGCTCCGCGCTCCCCCTGGAGGTCTACGAGTCTTTCAGGGAGAAGTTCGGCGTCGAGATCAGGCAGGGCTACGGGATCACCGAGGCATCCCCCGTGTGCTCGGTGAACCAGAAGTACAGGCCGATCAAGCCCACCTCCATCGGCCAGACGGTGCCCGGCGTCAAGGTGCGTGTCCAGGCAGAGGACGGGAGGGTGTTGGGTCCGAACGAGGTGGGCGAGCTGCTCTTCTGCGGGCCGAACATCATGAAGGGGTACTACAAGAAGGAACGAGAGACACAGGAGATCATCGAGGACGGGTGGCTCCACACGGGTGATCTCGGCTACGTCGACGAGGACGGCTACATCTTCATAACGGGCTACAAGAAGGACATGGTCATCACATCCGGGTTCAACGTGTACACCAAGGAGGTGACGAACGTCCTCAACAGCCTGCCCGGCGTGAAGGACAGCGCCGTGGTGGGGGAGCCCGACCTCATGCGCGGGGCCATCATAAAGGCCTATGTGGTCCGCTCGACCCCGGAGCTCACCGAGGACGAGGTCAAGCGCTTCGCCCGCATGCAGCTCGCCACCTACAAGACCCCGAGGAAGGTGGTCTTCGTCCCGGAAATCCCCAGGGATTCCTCCGGCAAGGTCATTGCGGATCTCCTCGAGCGAGGCTCATGAACGTCTGCAACCTGTGCCCCAGGAGGTGCGGCGTGGACAGGTCGAGGGCGAGGGGCGCCTGCAGGTCCGACGACCGCATGAAGATCGGGGCCGCCGTCATCCACAGGGGGGAGGAACCGCCCCTCGTCCACGGTGCGGGCTCGGGCGCCGTGTTCTTCGCGGGCTGCCCCATGAGGTGCTCCTACTGCCAGAACAGGCAGATAAGCCAGCTCTGCCGCGGAAGGACCGTCCACCCCCCGGAGCTTGCCGCCATCATGCTGGATTTCCAGGAGGCGGGGTGCAGCAACGTGAACCTCGTGAGCCCGACCCACTATTCGCCGTGGGTGCTGGAATCCTTGGGCATCGCGAGGGACAGGGGCCTCAAGATCCCGGTCGTGGTCAATTCCGGTGGATACGAGTCGGTGGAGTGCCTCGACATGTGGGCGGGCCAGGATTGCATCTACCTCGTCGACCTCAAGTA
Organism: Deltaproteobacteria bacterium; assembly: GCA_029552245.1. GTDB lineage: Bacteria > Desulfobacterota > Desulfomonilia > UBA1062 > UBA1062 > MWEI01. The sequence continues at coordinate 66,437 of JAKPDW010000091.1, read as the reverse complement.
CGGGGACAACGACACCGGTGTGCGGCTGAGCGGGGTGGAAGGGTACTGGGACGCTGCCAGGAAGGCCGTGCGCCACCTCTACGAGACCTCGGGGCCGCTCGTGCTCGACGGGGAGGGATCCGCCGTCAGGGGGCTCTTGGTCAGGCACCTGGTGCTGCCCGGCATGCGATCCAACCCCTTCGCCGTGCTGGAGTTCCTGGCCGACCTGTCGAGGGAGATCCCCGTGAGCGTCATGTCCCAGTACAACCCTGCCTTCTACACGGGCGATCTCGACGATATGAGGAGGACGGTCACGCCCGGAGAGTACCGGGTGGTGGTGGAGCGGGCGCTCGAGCTCGGTTTCGAGACCGTGTTCACGCAGTCCCTGGACGCCTTCGACACCTACAACCCCGATTTCGCTTCCTGCAAGCCGTTCGACGACCTGGAACGCGTGCTTTAGCCCCTGGGAGGCGGGGCCCCTGAGACACGAACCGCTCAGGGACGGGTCCGCTCCATGACCCGAAGGCAGCTCCCCCTGGATGGCGGTCTTGGGGTGAGGCGGCCTTCGGTCGCCTCGGTGAGCCCTCATGCATGGCCGGTGACCCGCCGCCTCAGGCATGCCCACCTTGGACGCCTTCACGAAGAAACGCCCCGCATGCGTTTCCCGGGGCGTGACCCTCCCGGCCCACGGGTCGCACGGATGCCGCACTCCCTGGAGAGACCTTCTGACAGAGATCTTGACCTTCAGTTTTCTTCGTGAATGTGCCGATAGAGGAGGGGAGATGTCCGAATACGCAGAACCATGGCTCAAGCGCTATGAGGAGGAGACGCGCGAGCTCTACTACCAGCGCGTGCTGGCCATCCTCATGATCGGGATCGTACTGATCCCGCTCTTCAGCGTACTCGACTACATGGTCGTCAGGCAGTACGCCCGGGAGTTCCTCGTCTACAGGCTGGGGTGCGCCGCGGTCCTGAGCGTGTTCCTGGCGGTGTACTTCTCGAGGTGGGGAAAGGCCTGGGCCCGGATCGTCTCCGTGATCGCCTCGATCGTCTCCGCGCTGACCATCACCCTCATGTGCGTCAGGATGGGAGGGTACGACTCCTTCTACTACGTGGGGGTGGTGATGGTGCTCGTCGCGGTGCTCGCGATCCTCCCCCTGGAAGCCCTCCAGGCGACCGTTCTCGGCGTCGTGTTGTACGCGGTGTATGCGGTTCCGGTGATCGTCTTTTCCGATGCGACCCCACAGAGGCTCATGATCTTCTTCTCCAACAGCTTCTTCTTCGCCTTCTTCATCGTGATATCGGTGCTCAAGTGCTACGAGGACACGAGGGTCAGGAAGCGCGAGACCCAGCTCAAGGTGGAGATGGACGGGCTCATGGAAAGGCTGTCGTACTATGCGCACAACCTCGAGGCCGAGGTGGACAAGCGCATGAAGCAGCTCGAGGAGTCTGAGCTCAGGTACCGCGAGCTCTACGAGAACATCATCGACATCGTGCTCCTCGTGGGCAAGAACGCGAAGGTTCTCATGGCCAACCCCAAGTTCTACGAGGTCACGGGCCATAGAGGGGGGGATGCCGGTGCCAGGTCGGTGTATGACTATATCCACCCGAAAGACGTGAGCGTCGTGGAGCGCATGATCATACGCCTTCCGGTGGAGCAGGCGGTCAAGGACCTGCAGTTCCGCCTCAGGGGGGCCACCGGCAAGATAGTGGACGTGGAGTGCAACGCGAAGTGCATCACGAAGAACTCCCAGGTGGTGGGCTTCCAGCTCGTGCTCAGGGACATCACGGTGAGGAAGAAGCTGGAGCACGACCTGCTCGAGTCGTACAAGAAGGTCCAGAGCGCGAGGAACGCGACCATCCTCGGGCTCGCGAAGCTCGCCGAGTACAGGGACTCGGACACCGGCGCGCACCTGGAGAGGATACGCGAGTACTGCAAGGTCCTGGCCGAGGAGCTCGCCACCAAGCCGGCCTACGAAGGCTACATAACGCCCGAGTACATCGAGGACATCTACAACTCCTCGATCCTCCACGATATAGGGAAGGTGGGCATCCCGGATTCGATCCTCCTGAAGCCGGGGAAACTCACGCCCGAGGAGTTCGAGGTGGTCAAGCGCCACTCCGCGCTGGGCGGCGAGGCCCTCAAGGAGGTGGAAGCGAAGATCGAGGGCCAGTCCTTCCTCACCCTGGGCAAGGAGATCGCCTACTACCACCACGAGAAGTGGGACGGTTCCGGCTACCCCAAGGGCCTCAAGGGGGAACAGATCCCCCTCTCGGCCCGGATCGTGGCGCTTGCGGACGTGTACGACGCCCTCACGTCCAGGCGGGTGTACAAGGAGGCCTACTCCCACGAGGAGGCGAAGAGGATCATCGTGGAGGGCAGGGGGACGCACTTCGCTCCCGACGTGGTGGACGCGTTCCTGGCGAACGAGCACCTCTTCAGGAAGATCAGGGAGGAGATGTTCGCCGACCGGCCCGGCAGGGACAAGGTCAACACCGCTGCCTGAGGCCGCCGGGGCTCTTTCCCGCCTGAACGCCCGGCCGGAGATCATCGGACCCGGACTGCCTCGGCCTGACAGGCGCAATGGCGTACATCCCCCGGAAGAAGGCCCTTTCTCCCATGCGCAAGACACATCACGCCCGACATGCGCCATGTCACCCTTGCCCGGACATGCCCGCGACGGCGGCTTCCCGGGGCGGGCGTGCGCAGAGCCCCCCGTTCAAGAGCGGGGGAGTGTCTCGTTCAAGGACGATGCGAAGCCGGGTTGCATGTCCACCCCGGGGCGTGTTCTCACGGTATGCGTGTGGACGAGACAGGGAAGGCCGGGATGCCCTTCGCGATACCCGCCTGACAGCCCCTCGGCGGCCTCTTGAGCCTGTGCCCGTCCTGGAGGGGATGGATCTTGCCGGAGTGGGTTCAGGAGGTGCCCGTCGAACCCCTCCACCCCCCGCCCCGTATACCCGGAAGGGATGGCCCACCCTGGATACGGTCGTCGTATGCGATAGCCCTCTCCCCGTATACCCGGAGGGGATGGGTCTCGTCGTGTCCGGGGCGCCGGGACGTCCCCGCGCCCGTTTTGGTAGGCCGTCGTCAGATGTGCTTGGATCGAGGCACGTGAGCTTCGCGCAGGGAAAGGGGTCTACCTGGCCTCCGTCTCGGCCGAGGCCTTCGTGCTCCCCCGGTACGTGACCAGGCGCTGGGTGATGAGAGCGGCCTTCGAGGGGTCCATGTACGAGAGGATGCCCCCCGCGACGTCGCCCTTCATCCCCAGGAAGACCTCCACCGCGACGTCCGTCTCCAGGTTGTTCATGAGCGACGCGGCGGCGGTGGGCTTCATGGACGAGTAGATTTTCACCAGGTGCTTGACCCTTTCCTGGCTGACCACCCGGTAGCTCGCCAGGTCGTTCCGGATGGCCGACTGGAGCTCCTCGAGCCGCTTGATCCGCTCCTGGATCTGCCGTTCGAGCTCCTTGAGCTGCGCCTCCCGCTCGCTCAAGCGTTGCTCTTTCTGCCTGAGCACCTCGATGCGGTCGTCGACGCTGAACCCCATGGCGTCCTGCACCGCGATCGCCGGTGCGGGTTTCTGCGCGGCCTTGACCTGCGCCTCCTCGTTCTGGGCGTCGAGCCTCGCCGGTTTCATGAAGAAGAACAGGGCGATGAGCACCCCGTTGATCACCGCCAGCGTGAGGACTATCTTTGTCTTCATACCCTTCCTCCTGCTCCCATGACCGCGATCTCGTCTATGAAGTTCATCTCCAGCCTGTCCTGTTCGGCCTTGTACCGTTCGAGGTGGATCTCCCTGAGCCTCTCGATGGCCTTATGGGCCTTGCGAGCCTTCACCACCTTCTCCCGCTCTTCCTCCACGCGCCTGGTGGCCTTCTCGACGGCGTCCTGCAAGCGCACGAGCCTCTCTTCGAGGTGGTACAGGTAGTCGGACACGGCCTTCACCTCGTGGGCCTTCATCCCGTCTGACATCGCGGCCAGGAGCTCGGCCGAGAGGAGGGCCTTTCTCGCCTCTACCTGGGACCTCAGGGCGAGGATCGAGGTGAGCTGCCTGGCGGCCTCGGCCAGCTGCTGCCTTGCCAGGTCTTCCTGGATCTTGCGAACCTTCAGGAGGGTGGAGAACTTGAAGGTGAACGCCATGGCTCGCCCCCGCTCAACGGCCGGCATCCCCTGCGAGGGCCAGCATCCTGTTCACGGTGTCTTCGAGGGGGGATTTCTCGTTGATGTCCTGCCTGAGGAACCCCTTGATCGCGTCTATGTGCTTGACGGCGTCGTCTATCTCCTTGTTGGAACCGGGGACGTACGCCCCTATGTTGAGGTGATCCCTCGCCTCCTCGTAGGCGGCGGTCAGCGCCAGGATCCGGCGGGCGGCCTTCTTGTGGGTCTCGCTCGCGATGTCGTTCATGACCCTGCTCACGCTCCTCAGGATGTCCACTGCGGGGTAGTGCGCGCGCGAGGCGAGATCGCGGGAGAGGACGATGTGACCGTCCACGATGGATCTGACCGCGTCCGCCACGGGCTCGTTGAAATCGTCGCCTTCCACGAGCACGGTGTACAGCCCGGTGATACTCCCCCTGGACGAGGTGTTCCCGACGCGCTCCATGAGCTTGGGGAGCCTCGCGAAACAGGAAGGCGTGTACCCCTTGGTCGTGGGCGGTTCTCCCACGGCGAGGCCGATCTCCCTCATGGACATGGCGAACCTGGTCACCGAGTCCATCATGAGCAGGACGTCCTGCCCCTGGTCCCGGAAGAACTCGGCGATGGTGGTCGCGAGGTAGGCCCCCCGGATGCGCACGAGCGACGGCTGGTCGGAGACCGCGGCGACGACCACCGAGCGCCTGAGCCCATCCTCGCCCAGGTCCCTCTCGAGGAACTCCCTGACCTCCCGTCCCCGCTCCCCGATCAGCGCGATCACGTTCACATCCGCTTTCGTGTGGCGGGCGATCATGCCGAGGAGCACGCTCTTGCCGACGCCCGAGCCCGCCATGATGGCCATGCGCTGGCCCTTGCCCACGGTGAGCAGGCCGTCGATGGAGCGTATGCCGAGTTCGAGGGGTTTCTCGATGCGCCTTTTCCTCAGCGGGTTGAAGGGGTTGCCGTACAGGGGGAGCTCGTGCTCGAGGACAAGCGGGCCCTTCCCGTCCAGTGGTTCGCCCATGCCGCCTATCACGCGGCCCAGCAGGCCGTGGCCCACCTTCACCGTGGGCTGGGACCTTCTCGCCACGATGAGGCTTCCCGGCCCGATGCCGTTCAAGTCACCCAGCGGCATGAGGAGCACGCGCTTGTCCCTGAAACCCACGACCTCCGCCATGACGGACTCCCCTTTGGATCTCGGGAAGATCTCGCACATCCCGCCCATCGCGCTGCCCGGGCCGTGGCCCTCGACGACGAGGCCGACGATGTTCGTGACCTTGCCCCTGACCACGATGGGGTCGAGTTCCCTGATCTGGAGGATCTGGCGGCTCAGGTCGGTCATTTCTCCAGGAGTACCTCCCGCATGTGGTCGATCTGGGACCGTATGGTGGCGTCGATCTCACCGAACGCCGTCTCCAGGATCACGCCGCCACGGCCGACCGTGGAGTCCTCGACGAAGACCAGGCCGTTGGTCGTCGTGAGGTTCTGGGCCATGATGCGCTCGATGTCGCGGATGTACTCGAAGTCCGAAGGGTGAAGCCGTATGCGTATCTCGTCGGCCTCGGCGACGTGGTTGCACGCCTGCTTCACCGTCTCGAGCACGATGTCCGGGTCGAGGGTGACGATGCGGTGCACGATCCGTTCGGTCATGAGGACGAGGAGCTCGACGACCTGGTCCTTGTGTGTCTCCACGATGGACTGGCGCAGGTCCTTGATCTCCCTCACGGCCTTGGACAGGGCCTCGAGCAGGGGCTCGACCCGTTTGACGGCCATCATCTGCCCCTGGGCCTGACCCTGTTCCAGGCCCTTGCGGTAGGCCTCCATCTCTATGGCTTCCTTCTCCGCGCGGGCCTTCTTGATGATCTCCTCGGCCTGCTGGGCCGCGTCCTGCACGACCCTCTTCGCGTCCATCTCGCGTATGCGGTACGGCGAGACGGTGCAGCTCTTCGGGTCGTCGTCCCTGATGATCTTAGACGAGGACATCCTCTCCGCCCTTTCCGCCGATCACGATCTTGCCGGACGCCTCCAGTTTCCTCGCCACGCGCACGATGTTCTGCTGGGCCATCTCCACGTCCGACAGCTTGACCGGGCCCATGACCTCCATGTCCTCCAGGAGCATCTCCGCCGCCCTCGAGGACATGTTCTTGAGGATGTGGGACTTGAGCCCCTCGCTCGCGGTCTTGAGGGCAAGAGACAGGTCCTCGTTCGTGATCTCCTTGAGGATGGCCTGGATGCCCCTGTTGTCGATGTTGATGAGGTCCTCGAACACGAACATCTTCTGGCGTATGCTCTCCGCAAGGTCCGCGTCGATCTCCTCGAGGGACGAGAAGATGTTGTTCTCGGTGTTGTGGTCGAGCTGGTTCATGATCTCGGCGACGGTCTCTATGCCGCCGAGCCTCTTGCTCTCCACGCTGCCCATGGCCTGGATCTCCTTCTTGAGGACCTCGTCGACGTCCTCGATGATCCCGGCGGGCACCATGCCGAGATTCGCTATGCGGAAGACGATCTCGGGCTGGAGCTTTTCGGGCATCTCCTTGATGACCTGCGCCACCTTCTGGTGGTCGAGGTGGGCCAGCACGAGGGCGATGGTCTGGGGGTGCTCGCCCTTGAGGTAGTCCGCCAGGATGCCCGGGTCCACTAACTTGAGCGACGAGAACGCGGCGGTGTCCATGGCCTGGGATATGGATTCCAGGATCGGCTTGGCCTTTTCGGGGCCGAACGCCGCCACGAGGGCGTTCTGGAGGTAGGTGAACCCCCGGCCCGTGACACCGCTGACCTCGTTCGAGAGCTGCTCGAACTCGTCCATGATGGTCCTGACCGTGTCCACCGGTATGGTGGCGTTCTCCAGCTCGGCCATGCGCCTGCCGAGGAGCGTCACCTCGTGCTCGTTGAGGCCCTTGATCACCTCGCGGGTGAAGTCGTCACCCATTGCCATGAGGAAGATCGCGGCCTTCTGCGGGCCGTCCATCTTCTTGGTTTTCAGCGTCATGAGCTCTCCTGAAGCCAGGTCTTCACCACCGCCGTGGCGGTGTTCATGTCGTTCTTCGTGATGTTCTCGATGGTCTTGCGTTTACCCTGTACCGCGCGCTTCATCTCCTCGCTCTTGGCCGAGGCCTCTATCCGGGGGACCCCCTCCGAACCCTCGATCATGGCGGGTTCTTCGTAGCCCACCTCCCGCTCTCGGGCATGCACGTGCTCCACCACCCTCACGGACTTCGTGAGCCAGTTGAGGAGGGGACGTACGACCAGGAGGAGCACGAGCAGCACGAGCACGAAGAAGAGCGCGTACCTCGCCGCGGTCATGATGAGCTCCTTGTTCTTCTCCTTGGATAGGGAGCCGAGGTCCACCTCGTCCTGGGCGAACGGCATGCACGAGACAGAGATGAGGTCTTCCCTGTCCGCGTTGAACCCCACGGCGTTCTTCACCGCGTTCTCAATCTCTTTCAGTTCGGATGCCTGCCTGGCCACGAAGAGCTTGTTGCCGTCCTTGTCCGTCTTGTACGTCCCGTCCACGACCACGGAGACCGTCAGGCGCTTGATCTCGCCCGGCGAGAAGATGCTCTCGGTCTGGTTCCTGCCGATCTCGTAGTTTCTCACGATGCTGCCCGCGTTCCTGCCGGCCTCCCCGGGGGCGGCCTCGGGGCCGCCCCTGCCGGTCGGCAGGTTCGACGGGGTCCCGGCGGCCCCCTGCGTGGCGGCGGTGCCAGCAGCGGAGGTGTTTTTGAGTTCCTCGGAGCGCACCACGTGTATCTCCGGGTCGTACGTGTCCTGCACGCTCTTGACCATGTCCATGTTCACGTCCGCGCTGACCTTCACCACCGCGGCATGCGGGCCCACGATGCGTTCGAGGAGGTCCTGGGCCCTATCCTGGAGCTGGTTCTCCACCGCCTTCTTGAACTCGAGCCGGTCACTCGCCATCACCACGGAGTCGGAATCCTTCTTCCCCTCGTAGAGCACCCTGCCGTTGGTGTCCACGATGGAGATGTTCTCGGGGTCGAGCCCGCGCACGCTCTTCTCGACGAGGTACACGATACCCTTGACCTTGCCCTGGTCATCTGCATGCCGGGCTTGGTCTTGATGACGATGGAGGCCTTCGCCGGTTTCTCGTCCTCGATGAATACGCTCTCCTTGGGCATGGCGAGGTGCACGCGAGCGAAGTCCACCTCCTCCAGCGACATGATGGTGTTGGCGAGTTCGTCCTGGAGGGCCCTCTGGTAGTTGATCTTCTGGACGAACTCCGAGGAGGAGAAACTGGTTTCGTCGAAGAGGGCGAAGCCCCTGCCGAGGCCGCCCTTGGGGATGCCCTGCGATGCGAGCGCGAGCCTCGTCTCGTACACGTCCTTCTCGGGTATCATGACCGCCGACCCGCCCTTGGCCAGCCTGTACGGGATGCGGGACTCCTTGAGGTGCTGGACCACGAGAGAGGCGTCCTGTTCGTTCAGGTCGGTGAACAGGTACTGGTAGGTGGGCGCCGTGGCCCACATGAAGCTCACGATGACGGTCGCGACCGCGAGGGCGGCGACCGTGAGCGCGCCCACGCGCTGGGCCATGCTCATGGCCATGAACTTCGAGGTGAGCTGCGTGATGAGGTTCTTCATGATCACCCCAGTCGTATGAGCTGGTTGTATCCCTCGATGACCTTGTTCGTCATGCTCACCAGCAGCCTGAGCGCTATGTCAGCCTTCTGCATGGCGATCATGGTCTCGTGGATGTTGGGCGAGCTCCCCGAGGAGAGCGCCGATGCCGCCTGCTCGGATTCCTTGATGAGGCTGTTGGTGGATGCTATGGCGCCCTCGAGGGCGTCGACGAAACCGGATGCCTGTTTGTCGCCCCCCGACGCCTTCTCATGGGTGATGCCCGGCAGGGTGAATCCTGGGTGCTGGATGCGCATGGTCACCTCCCGATCTGAAGGGCCTTGATGGCCATGTCCTTCTGGGCCTTGACCGCCACGGAGTTCGCCTCGAAGGCCCTGGCCGCGTTCATCATGTTCACCATCTCCTCCATGAGGTTCACGTTCGGCATGGTGACGTAGCCGTTCTCGTCGGCGTCGGGGTTTCCCGGCTCGTACACCCTCTCTCCCGGCGTGGAGTCCTGCCGGATCTCCTCCACGTCCACCGCCGAGAGCGCTGAGAGCTCGTCCGCGAAGGTCCGCTCCCTGAGGATCACGTTCCTGCGCTGGTACGGCCCTCCCTCCGGCGTCCTCGTGGTGCGGGCGTTCGCGATGTTGCCCGCGATCACGTTCATGACCGTGCGCTGCGCCCTCATACCGCTCGCGCTGATGTCCATAGCCGTGAAGAGATCCATTACTTCATGCCTCCGATGACGTTCTTGAGTTCCTCGAGTTTCTTGGAGACGATCTCGGCGGATGCGCTGTACAGGAGGTGGTTCTGGTTCAGCTTCATCATCTCGCGGTCGATGTCCACGGTGTTGCCGTCGTTGCCGATCCGGGCGTAGGGGTCCACGACGGTGGTGTAGAGGGGTTCGCTCCGGGAGGCCTTCAGGTGAGCCGGGTTCGTCGCAACCAGGTGCAGCCTCGACCTGAGTTCCCTGTCGAAGAGGGCCTCCTTCGCCTTGTACCCCGGCGTGTTCACGTTGGCGATGTTGCCGGAGATCACCTCCTGGCGGTAGGTCCGGTAGTTCATGTGCTCGGTGATGTCCTTGATCAGCGTTCCGAAGATGTCGCCCATAACCGTCCTCCTCGCAGGATGAAGCAATTGTCGTACCAGTCGGCCCCGGGCCCGGAAATCACGGATGGGCCTGGATCCCTAGGGGGTCGGATCGTCCAGGTCACAGGCGGAGATGTCAGATTTTTGACTACCCCTCGCGTACTCGTTGAGCTTGTTGCGCAGGGTCCTGATGCTGATGCCGAGGAGGGTCGCGGCCTTGTCCTGTTCCCGCCGACCTTCTCGAGGGTGGCGGTGATGAGCCGGCGCTCCATCTCCTGGATGGTCAGCCCCGGGGCCGGCTCGATGCCAGGCGCCCTTGCCGCCCCGTTCGGGGAAGGGATGAAATCCTCGGTTATGGTGTCCCCGTCGGCCAGTATCATCGCGCGCTCTATGACGTTTTCCATCTCGCGCACGTTCCCGGGCCAGGGATAGCGCATCAGGGCATCTTTTGCCCCGTCCGAGAGCCTTTTTTCCCTCATGCCCTCGCGGTGTGCGACCTTCGCGACGAAGTGCCTGGCAAGCGGCAGGATGTCTCCCGGGCGGTCCCTGAGGGCCGGGATGCGGATGGAGATCACGTTCAGGCGGTAGAAGAGGTCTTGCCGGAACCTGCCCGCCCTGATCTCCTCCTCGATGTCGCGATTGGTGGTGGAGATGACGCGGAAGTCCACCGTGATCGGGGCCTTGCCTCCCACCCTGTCGATCTGGCGTTCCTGGAGCACCCTCAGGAGCTTCGCCTGGAGGCCGAACCCGATCTCCGTGACCTCGTCGAGGAGGATCGTGCCGCAGTGCGCCTGTTCGAATTTGCCGATCCTCGTGGCGTACGCGCCGGTGAACGCCCCCTTCTCGTAGCCGAACAGCTCGCTCTCCAGTAGCGATTCCGGGATGGCGGCGAGGTTGATGCCGACATAGGGGCCGTCCTTGCGCCTGCTCAGGGCGTGGATGGTGCGGGCGACGACCTCCTTGCCCGTGCCCGACTCGCCCATGAGGAGCACGGGGGCCTGGGTCGGGGCGACCTTCCTGACGGTCTCGAGTACGGCGAGCATCGAGGGATCTGAAGCGACCAGCGAAGGCTCCCCGTTTGTCGCCGCGACGCCCCCGACGGCCCTCAGGGCACCGAGGACCTCCATCAGGTCCTCGGCCTTGAACGGCTTCCTCAGGTAGTGCGCCGCGCCCGCCTGGAGGCAGGCGTTCCCGTCGGAGGTCCCTATGCCCACGATCTCTATCGAGTCGTAGACCTGCTTGGTCCCTTCGATGACGTCCTTGAACTCCTCGGAGACCACCGCGATCGAGTGCTTGTGCGGGTCCACGAGCTCGAGGAACCGGTCCTTGCTGGTGAAGGGGTGGGGGGTCTCGCCGGTCTCAGCCACGATCTCGGCGATGAGGTTCACGGTCTGGGCGTCGGAGTCGAGAATGGCTATCCCCATGGTCCTACTCACCCGTCTTTCTGACGAGGCTGCCCGATGCCTTGAGCAGCCTCAGGTCGTTCTCCAGGTCGACCTCGTCGATGGCCGTGCGGGCCGCCTGGACGAGCACCGGGTCTCTGCTGACACGCTTGACCGTCTCGAGGCGTTCCTTGGCACCCTCCGTGTCGCCTTCGGCGAGCTGCACCCGAGCGAGGGAGTACATGGCCCAGTGTGCCCTGGGCGAGCGGGGGTAGGCCTCGAGCAACGTCTCGTAGAGGACCTTCGCCCCTTGCAGGTCTCCCGAGCGCATCTTCGCTTCGGCCCTTGAGTACAGGGCGCGCTCGATGACGGGGGACACCCTGGCCGGGTGGAATGCCACGATCCTGTCGAGGGCTCCCTGTTGCCTCTGGAAATCCCCCTTCGCCCCGTAGACCTGGGCGAGGGTGTCGAGGGCGCTCAGCGCGAACGGGTCGTCGGGAGAGGTCGCCTCCTCGAGGAACGGGATCGCGGCGTCCATGTTGCCCGTCTTGACAAGAGCGAACCCGCGCCAGCGCCGCATGAGGGTCGCTTCCTTCCCCTTGGGGAAGGTCCCGAGGCAGAGCGTGTTCCACAGGAGGGCCTCCTGGTAGCGCTCGCGCTTGTAATCGATGAAGAAGAGGAGCGAGAACGCCTGCTCCTTGTACAGGGACTCGGTCCTGGTGGACCTTTCGAGGATGTCGCGTGCCTCGTCCAGGCGGCCGGCCCGGTAGAGGGACTCGCCCATGACGAACAGGGTGGGGCCGTCCGCGAGGTCCTTGACGAAGGAGTCCTTGAACCTGAGGTAGAGCTCGAGCGTCTTGTCGTACCTGTTGTCACGGTGGTATATCCTGCACTGCTCGATGATGATGCGCATCGCCTCGGCCCGTGCGTACCTGCCGAGGTCGTCGTCCCTCTTCCCGCCCTTCCACACCTCGAGGTAGGTCGCGAGAGCCCGGTCGATCTCTTGGTGGCGGGCATAGGCCTGTGCCTCTCTCACCTTCACGAGCCTGAGGAGCGCATCGTCGGGCTTGTCCTTCCTGAGGTTTTCCTCGATGGAGGCATAGATGTCCATGACCTCGTTGTACCCCTTGTCGGAAAGCCGCCCACGCTCGTCGGTGTGCTTCTCCGCCACGATGCGGGCCCTCTTGAGCATGGCCAGGGAGAGTTCACCGGTTGTGGACGCGGCCTGTTCCGCCTGCAGGAAGGCGGCCGCCGAGCGGTCCTTCTCGCCGAGCTCATAGAAGGCGTCGCCGAGCATGACGAGGAACCTGTGCCGATCGCTCGCGGCTGCGAGGTTGACCGCGTCCGTCAGGTGAACCCTGGCCGAGGCGAAGTCGTTCATCTTCAGGGCCGCCTCGCCCATCCTCCCGAAGACGCCCGGGTCGGACCTGGCGCTGCCCGGGTCCATGGCGAGGGCCCTGAGGTACTGGTCGTGGGCGCGGGCGAAGTCCTTGAGACCGAGGAGGGTGTCCGCCAGGGTGGCGAGGAAGAGCCCCTTCAGCCTCTCGGGCATGTCCTTGTGGGAGGAGAGCTTGTGAGACAGCGCATAGGCGTCGTCGTACGACCCGTCCCGGTTCAACGCCGCCATGGCGAGGATCATGGCATGGATCCGGACCGCTGGGTCGGAGGACCCCTCGAGTCCGCCCAGCATGCGCGAGGCGTCCTTTGTCCTCCCGGAGGCGACGAGCCACGAGCAGTATTCGAGCGCGGCCGCTTCCGCCTCGGGACCTGCCGCAGCAGCGGTTACGGCGCGGTCCATGATGGAGAAGGCCTTCGATGCGGTCTCGCCCTTGGCGTAGGGGTACGATGCCGCCCAGTACGCCCTTGCCAGGGTGGTCAGGCCGCTGAACCCGAGCGAGGGGGAGACGGGTTCGAGGATGCTGATCGCGGATGCGTAGTCCCCCGCCTCGAGGAGTTTCAGGCCGAGGTCCTCCATTGTGCGTTTTGATGCGGTCTTCGAGGGCGCGAGCTCGAGGACGACCGCTCCCCTCAGGTCGTCCCTTCGCGCCCTCTTGAGCCTGTACGGCTCGTGCACGCTGAGGATGCAGGCCGTCCCCTCCTGCATCCTCACCACGCCGGCGAGCTCCACCAGGGGGGATTTCTCGAACAGGCGCCCCATGTCGGGACAGGGCGGGGATCCCTCGAGGTGCACGACCACCTTGTTCCCAGAGGACGACCGGGCCTGGGCTGAGGCGTTGTCAGCCAGAACCAGGGATACCGTGGCGCGGTCGTTTCTCAGCGAGGACTCGACCCGCTTGAGGGCGCAGGGGGTTGCCGTCCGCCCCCCCGATCGGTCGGCGATGTCTATGACGAGGCGGGACGGAACCTGCTTGAGTTGCCAGGTGTGTGCGAAGGGTTTCTTCATGGTGATCGTCGCCCTCGTCCCGTCGAAGACGAGCGTGTCGATCAGGAAACGGTCCGAGATGGTCCTCGGCTGGGCCACCCTGTAGGGAAATTTGACGGAGAGCGTTAGATCCTTCGCCTCGAGCTCGGGGCTTATGGTATCGTTGTCCCCGAGGTAGATGACCACGCGGGTCTTGGTCTCCGTCCCCCCCACGATCACGTCCGTGGCGCCGAAGCCCGGCCGTGCCGCGAGGAGGAGAAAGACCGCGGTCCCCAGGGCGCAGAGTATCTTCATCACATGGGTTCGAGTTGTGTTCTCGATCTTCACCGAGGCACGGTGATACAACTTTCATGCCATCGCGGCGGCGCCGGCCGCGGGGTGGGTAGGCCCGGCGGAGGACCCTGTCCGAGGGGTGCTGCGGGCAGGACACCCGGAAAGGGGGAAGACCGTGTGCCCGTGGGCTGCCGTAAGGTTTCTTGGACCGCGCACGGCCGGTCTCCAAAGAAAGACCGTGTGCCCGTGGGCCCCCGGTCACGTAAGCGACGCGCCTCGAACCCGGGCGCGTGCGGCCTGTACTTGTCCAGATACGTCCGTACCATCCCGGGTTACCTCGAACCCGCGCGCGTGCGGCCTGCACCCGATCCCACGCGCCGAGAAGAGGGGAGAGCGTGAGGCAGGCCGCCGTGCAGCCCGTCTCGTATGCACACAACACCGTGCATCCCTTCTGCCTCGGGATGCGATACGCGGTGTACATGCGGCGCCTCGGTGCTCCCGTGAGACGGACATGCTGCGGGGACCCTGACGATGTGAGACCCTTCCTTGGAAGGAGGGCTTCGATGCGCCCGTGAGACGGCCGTGCCCGGCCGGGTCAGGTCATGCTCGGCTCGGTCGGTCTCTCGAGCTTCTGCTTCTTGATCTTCTCCACGAGGGTGGTGCGGTTCAGGTTGAGGAGCTTGGCCGCGCGGTTCTTCACCCAGTTGCTCCGGTTCAAGGCCTGTATGATGATGCTCCGCTCGAACTCGTTCACCGCGGTGGACAGGTCGATGCCCTCCTCGGGCAGGCTGATGAAGGGCGCAAGCGGCGAGGCCTCGGCGGGGCCCGCCGAGATCTTGTCCGGGAGGTCGGCCACGTCTATGGTGTCGCTGTCGCACAGGACCACCATGCGTTCGACGAGGTTCTCCAGTTCGCGGACGTTGCCGGGCCAGCGGTACCTCATGAGTGTTGACATGGCCTTCTTGCTGAACTCCGGGGCCTTCTTCGCCTTCCCGTCCGCGTACTTCGCCAGGAAGTGCTTCACGAGCAGCGGTATGTCCTCGGTACGCTCCCTCAAGGGGGGGATATGGATCGGTATGACGTTCAGGCGGTAGTAGAGGTCTTCCCTGAACCGACCCTGGGCGACCTCCTCTTCCAGGTTCTTGTTCGTGGCCGCTATGATCCTCACGTCGGCCTTGATGGACTTGATCCCGCCCACGCGCTCGAACTCGCGCTCCTGGATGACCCTCAGGAGCTTCACCTGCAGGTTCGGGCTCATCTCGGAGATCTCGTCGAGGAAGATGCTCCCCCCGCTGGCCAGTTCGAACCTGCCTATGCGGGTCCTGAAGGCCCCGGTGAAAGCGCCCTTCTCGTGGCCGAAGAGCTCGCTCTCCAGGAGTTCCTCCGGAATGGCGCCGCAGTTCACGGGGACGAAGGGGTTTCCTGCGCGCGGCGAGTTGAAGTGGAGCGCCCGTGCAACGAGTTCCTTGCCGGTGCCTGACTCGCCGAGGATGTGCACGGTCGAGTCGGTGGACGCGACCTTGTCTATGAGCGAGAAGATCTTTTGCATCTTCTCGGAGGTGCCGACGATGTTCTCGAACCTGTAGCGTGCCTTGAGCTGCTGCTTGAGGTAGAGGTTCTCCTCCTGGAGGGCGAGGTGATCGAGCGCCTTCTTCACCACGATCTTGATCTCCTCGGCCTTGAACGGCTTGGTGATGTAGTCGAAGGCCCCGAGTTTCATGGCGTCCACCGCGCTCTTGACCGAGGCGTATCCCGTGTAGAGGATGCCGATGGTGTTGATCTTCCGCTCCACGATGTGCTGGATCACGCCGAGCCCGTCGAGCTCCGGCATCTGGAGGTCGGTCAGGACCACGTGGAAGTGTTCCTGGGACAGCCGCGCGACGGCCTCCCTGCCGTTGGCCGCACTCGAGACCGTGTACCCCTCCTCGCTCAACAGCTCGCAGAGGTACTCCCTGTTGGGCGCCTCGTCGTCGACGATGAGAATGGTATGGTTCGCCATGGTCCTGTTACAGTACTTTAGCGTAACGTGAAAGGTGCGTCAATATATAGACGCTCTTCGATGGGAAACGGTTGCGAAAGGGGCGGTCTCGCTCAGATGCCCTTGCCGTTCACCCTGTCCCGCATGTCCTTGCCGGCCTTGAAGAAGGGGAGGGTCTTGGCCTTGACCTGTATCTTTTCCCCGCTCTTGGGGTTGCGGCCGATGTATGGCTTGTAGTCTCTCATGACGAAGCTGCCGAACCCCCGTATCTCCACGCGACGCTTCTCCTTCATGGCGTTGATCATGGAGTTGAGGATCGAGTTGACGAGGGCCTCGGCCTTCTTGGGGTGGAGGGCCATGCGCATGGAGAGTTCCTCAATCAGTTCCGACTTGTTCATGCGTCTCCTCCTCGCGGTGAACTGGTGTTCCTGTATGATTATAAGGAACTCGCACCCTGTGTCAAGGTTTATATCCTTTTTTTAGGATGTTATGCAGGGCCCTGGCCTCTCGCGCGCTCAAGGGGCGCATCTCGCCCGGCGCCATGCCCCTCAGGGTCACGGGCCCGACGCTAGTGCGCTTGATCTCCACGACCCGCAGGCCGACGCACGATGCCATGCGCTTGATCTGGTTCTTGAGCCCCTGGGTGAGGGTGATGTTCAAGATCGATTCCCTGGGGGTCGAGTGGACCACCCTCACTCGCGCCGGCATCGTCTTCTTCCCGTCTATGACCACGCCCGCCTCCATCGCCCGGACCGCCTCCTCGGCGGCGCGCGGCCTCACCTTCACCACGTAGGTCTTCGGCACCATGAACGACGGGTGGTGAATGGCATGGGCGAGGTCTCCGTCGTTGGTGAGGATGAGGAGGCCTGAAGCGTCGTAATCGAGCCTGCCCACGGGGAAGACGCCCCGGAGGTGCTCGGGTATGAGGTCTCCCAGGCATGGCCTCCCCTGGGGGTCGCTGAGCGTGGTGAGGACGTTCTTGGGCTTGTAGAACGCGAGGATCACCTGTGGCTGGGGCAGGACCCTCCTGCCGTCGAGGGTGACGATGTCCCTCTCGGGATCCACGGTGTCGCCCGTCCGGGCTCTCGCGCCGTTGATCTTCACCCTCCCGGACCTCACGAGGTCGTCCGCCTTCCTTCTCGAGACGGCCCCGCACATGGAGAGGAACCTGTTGATGCGTATCGTGTCCATGGGTCATGCCTTATAGCGCAACAGCGATGCCCTTGCCAGTGTGACGGGCCTCGCCCGGGTTATGCACCCCTTCCTCGAGGGACCCCAGGGTGCCCCGGCTGCGCTTGGGCCCTGGGGTTTGGGAATTACCCCTATTCAGGCCCCAAATGGTTGCCCCGGCGGCGCTAGCGCACCGGGCCCGGCAGGTATGCAGCCTCTCCGGGCCCGGTACCCCCTCTTGCTGCTGTTGCAGAATCAACCGGTAAGGAACACAGCATCCACGGGACCGGTATCCCGGAAGGGGTCCCGGCTCGTTGTCTGGCCGGGGCGTAGACGCGCTCCTGGAGGGGCGAACGCCTGCCCGTTCGTGCACCAGGGGATGGAAAGCGGTGCCGGTTCCGTCGGGGGTCACATCCTACCCACAGCGTCGATCGGGGGCCGTGTCCCCCGGTCAGGCAGGTCCCGGTGGAATCCATGAAGGCAGGTATCTCCCCCGGTCAGGCCCGGGGTGGAAGGTGGGCCGGGCAGGCGTGCACACGGCCTAAGCGGTCATCCATCCCACCCGAGCGAGGTGTGCCTGAAGGCCTCGATAGTATGGCCGCCTCACGAGTGGAGATCGCCCATCCGCCACTTCTTCGTGGTCAGGGCGCCGCCCCACGTGGCGCCCTCAGGTCAGGCGTCCCCTGCATGCGTCGCAGGATTGCCGCGCGTGGGGCAGGCTGTCCGAGAAGACGAGCATGCTCGCGTCCTGGAACAGGTCGTACTGTGTGGCGCATGCCGAACAGAAGAGACGGCCGATGGAGTCGATGCAGCCCACGACCTGCCTGCCGGCCGGGTCCTGGGTGCACGTGTCGCTCACGTACCGGCTGATGATGCCGAAGGCGCCGCACTCCGGGCAGGCATACCCCAGGGACGCATCGAAGAACGTGACCCTGCAGGCCGGGTTGGCGCAGTAGTACGTGCTGACCCTGCCCCTGTTCTTGTCCATGAGGGAGTGCGCGATCTCCAGGAAGAAATTCCTTGGGGCGTCCTTTACTCGGGCAAGACGCTGAGCCGGGTCTTTCCGGCGGGCACCCTCGCCGCCGGCCAGGGCTTCGTCCTTGCTCGGTGTCCATGCGGGCTTCTTCATGGCCGTTCACCTTCCTCTCTCTCATTAGGATGCAGCCGGCCTTTTTTCAAGCCATTCGGTTCCTTTACACGGATTCCGGCCGGGGCGTCTTCCACCCGGTCGTCGCCACCGGGTGACGCACTCCATGGCGGGAAGCCCGGGTGCGACGGGGCGGGCGTCGCTTGCGCCCCTTTCCCGGCCGACGGGTTTCATGCAGGATCGATGCCTGCTCACCACGGCTGGACAGGCACCCTGTGGCCCATGGATACGCCTGCAAGACCGACGTCTGCACGGTAGGCCATGACCTCGAGGCCGTCGCCCAGGGCGGCAGAGAGCGCCCTGCAGAAGGCGGGGTCGACGTGGGACGCAGGCCTGAAGGCGAGGGCGTCGTTGCGCATGATCAAGAACAGCATCACTGTCCTGAACCCCAGGCGTCCCATCCGTCCCAGCTCCTCCACGTGGGCCAAGGCGCGCTTGGAGACGGCGTCCGGGAACATGGCGACCCCGTCCTCCACGAGCGTCGAACTCTTGACTTCCACGATGCAGCCGGGCTTGCCCGGCGCTTCCAGCAGGAGGTCGAACCGCGAACGGCCGTGAAAAGCGACCTCCGGCCGTGCCGTCTCGTAGCAGGCGAGCTCGGGGACCCGCCCCCTGCAGACGGCGGCCAAGGCGAGCCTGTTGGCGACCATGGTGTCGACCACCACGAGGGAGCCCGGCATCTCGATCATCTCCCAGGTATGGCTCGTGGAGCGGCCCGGGTTGGTCGAGTGGGCGAGGTACACCGGCCTGAGAGGCTCCGAGCACGTGAGCATCCTGCCCGTATTCGGGCAGTGCGCCCTTACGAGGCTGCCGTCGTCCAGCAGGACACGTGCCGTGAAGGTCTTCTGTCTCTCGATGAGGATCCCCCTGGTGAGTTCCGGCCAGGGGTACAACGGCTCCTGCATGGTCGTCCCTTACCATGCAGCGGGCGCCTTGCGCCACCTTCGCGGCTGGAGGCGCCTCACCGATCCTCTCGTCGCGGCAGGCGTGACCTGCGCTCCCGGGAATGCCCCCGGTTCACGCTCGGGGATGCCCCTGCCCAGGGATGTCGCCGAGACCTGGAAAGGAGCACGCGGCCTTCGGCGGTCCCAAAGGCAAGCGGCCTCGGGCCGTGTCCCCGGGAAACGGACGGAAGAACTCCCAAGGCCGGTTGGCCTTGGCGGGCGGGAGGAGTCGAGGTGCGGAGGAGCGTCTCGAGGACGGCGCCTGAAGCCGGCCTCGAGCTCAGAACTCGGTGAGGCCCGGCTGGCGTGCGCGGCCGAGGTGGTCGCGCACGATCTCGAGCCCTCTCTTGAGCTCCTCGGGGCGGGGCCCGAGGAGCGATATGCGGACATGCTGGGTCCACCCTGGACCGTAGATGTCTCCCGGCGTGACCCTCACCCCGCGCGCCTCGAGCTGTTCGGCGAACAGGCGTGCGGGTACAGGGGTGTGGAGCCAGAGGCACGCCCCTTGAGTGGCCTGTCCGAGGATGTCCCGGGCCGTGTCCCTGCGAAGGGGCAACTCCTTGGCAAGGGCTCGCAGGTGTCCGGCGAAGGCGTCCGACGAGAAGATCGCGCAGAGGATCCTCTGCAGCACGCCCGAGATCGAGAGGTCGTTGATCTCCTTGAGCTGCACGAGACGGTCGCGCATCGCGCGCGGGGCGACCGTGATACCCATGCGGAGGCCCGGACCCAGGATGTTCGAAAGGCTTCTCAGGTGGACGACCACCTCCTGCTCGTCCATGGACTTGAGGGGGGACACGCCCAGGATATCCGAGAAGGGGTCGTCCTCGACCACGAGGAAACCCGATCCTGCCGCCCTTTCGAGGAGCCGAAGGCGGACTTCGGCTGGCATGGTGGCGCCCGTGGGGATGTGTCCCTGGGGCATCGTGTAGAAGAGTCTCGGCTCGAGGGCGGCCAAGGCGTCCACATCCCGGGGGTGGGCGAGGTACGGGACCGCCCTCACCGAGGCCCCGAGTGACCTGAAGATCCGTGCGGCACCCTGGTAGCCGGGTTCCTCGACCACCACGACGTCGCCTTGCTTGAGGCAGGCCATCCCGACGAGGAAGATGGCCTGCTGGCTGCCTGAGGTGACGATCGGGTCCCCCCTGACGCCCATCCTGGCGAGCCAGGCCCCCGCGGACTCCCTGAGCGGCCCGTAGCCCTCGGGCGGGTCGTACGTGCACAGCCCGTCGAGGTCACCCCTGAGATACGGCAGGACCCATCTCAGCTGTTCCTCTCCCACCCGGATGCCGCACAGGTCGATGGGTCCGCGTCCGATAGGCTCGGCCGCGAAGGTGCCCGAACCCCTCCTCGAGACGACGATCCCGAGGTCGGAGAGATGCCTGTACGCCCTCTGTGCCGTGACGAGGCTCACCCCCTCCCTCCGGGCCACCTCGCGGACCGTCGGCAGCCTCGCTCCCGTCCCTTCCAGGCCCGAGATCTCCTCCGCGAGCTTGAGCGCGAGTTCTACGTGCTTCATGCAGGTCGCCCCTTGACTGGCATGAACAGACGTGTAACATTCATATAACAAAAAGTCAATTGTTATATAACAATTGACCAGGGGGTGGGAGTCATGGAGCAGGACGATCGCGTCATGGTCAACAGGGGGCTCGCCACGATGCTGGTGGGCGGCGTGATCATGGACGTCACGAACGTGGAGCAGGCGCGCATCGCAGAGGACGCGGGGGCGGTGGCCGTCATGGCGCTCGAGCGGGTGCCCGCGCACATACGCGCCGCAGGCGGGGTCGCCCGGATGACCGACCCGGAGATTGTCCTGGGGATCAAGGAGGCGGTGAGCATCCCTGTCATGGCCAAGGTGAGGATCGGGCACTTCATGGAGGCGCGTGTCCTCGAGGCGCTCGAGGTGGACTTCATCGACGAGAGCGAGGTGTTGACGCCCGCGGACGAGGAACACCACATAGACAAGAGGGCGTTTCGGGTCCCTTTCGTCTGCGGCGCACGGGATCTGGGGGAAGCGGCCAGGCGGATCTCGGAGGGGGCCAGCATGATCAGGACGAAGGGTGAGGCCGGGACGGGCGACGTGGTGGAGGCGGTGCGACACATGAGGGCGGTGCAGAGGGATCTCGATCGGCTCCTCGGCATGAGCGACGAGGAAGTTCCCGCATACGCCGAGACCATAGGCTCGCCGCTCGACACCCTCATCGAGATACGGCGACAAGGGCGGCTCCCCGTGGTCAATTTTGCAGCCGGCGGTATCGCGAGCCCCGCGGACGCTGCCCTCATGGTGCACCTGGGGGCCCAGGGGGTGTTTGTCGGCTCGGGCATCTTCACCTCGGAAAACCCTCCTCGCCTCGCGCATGCCATCGTGGAGGCGGTGGCGCACGCGGACGACCCCGCCTGGGTGGCGCGGGTTTCTTCGGGGCTGGGCGCCCTCATGCACGGCATCGACGTGAGGGGGATGCCGGACAAGGACAGGCTCGCACTCAGGGGGCGGTGATGGTGATAGGCATTCTCGCTCTGCAGGGGGACTACGCGGAGCATCGCTCATGCCTCGAGAAGACGGCGCTCGGGTGCAGGCTGGTACGTACCCCTGCAGACCTCGACGGCATCGCCGGGCTCGTGATCCCGGGCGGCGAGAGCACGGCCATCAAGAGGCTCGTCGCCTCGTCGGGCCTCGTGGAACCGGTCATGGATCTCATCGAGCGCTGCATCCCTGTCTGGGGCACGTGCGCCGGCGTCGTGCTCCTGGCCAAGGGTGGGCCCTGGGACGTCGCCGGTGTGCGCGTGGAGCGGAACGCCTACGGGCCGCAGGTCTACAGCCGCGTGGTGATGGCGAGGACGTCGATCGCCGAGGGGGATGTCCCCCTCGTGTTCATCAGGGCGCCGAGGATCGTGGACGCGCCTAGGGATGCCTCCGTGCTCTGCAGGCTCGGGGACGAGATCGTGGCGCTCAGGTGGAAGAACCTCCTGCTGACGACCTTCCACCCGGAGCTCGCGGGTGGTGAGCCGTTCACCTCGTACTTCGCGTCCATGGTGGCCTCCCCGCCTCGCCGGGGCGGTTCGATGGAAGGGGCGTGACGGGGGCCGACGATGAGGCGTGCGGGGGAATCGGGTGCGGTCGCAGTGAACGAGGCGGTCGTGAGGGACGCGTACACGGGGCGCTGGCTGCACTTCCATGACCCGGTGGCCGTGGTGACGGTCGATGATGCCGGGGACGTCCCCGAGGGGCTCGCCCTCATGGAGCGCGAGGTGGAAACGCGGGGCCTCAACGCCGTCTGCATGATCTCCTACGAGGCGTCCAGCGGGTTCGACCCCCTTCTGCCCGTGCACGGGGACGACGCCTTCCCGGCCCTCTGGTTCGCCCTCTACCGGGACCCCGGGGATGCGCAGGGACTCTTCTCCGTGCCGCTGAGGCCCTGCACCGGCATGTCCCTCCGGCCGGAGATCTCGAAAGAAGCATACGGAGAGGCCTTCGGCCTCATCAGGAAGCACCTCGAACAGGGGGACGTCTACCAGGTGAACTACACCTTCAGGCTGAGGGGCGCCTTCGAGGACGACCCCTGGCGGTTCTTCGCGATGTTCGCGCCCGGCCACGGCGATTACGGCGCGTTCGTGCTGACAGAGGACTGGGCCGTTCTGAGCGCGTCGCCGGAGCTGTTCTTCTCGCTCGAGGGCGACCTCCTCGAGTCGAGGCCCATGAAGGGGACGGCGCCGAGGGACAAAGACCCGGCCCGGGATGTATCGGCCGCGGGAGCGCTGCTCTCCTCGCCGAAGGAGCGGGCCGAGAACCTGATGATTGTGGACATGGTCCGTAACGACATGGGCAAGGTGGCGCGGCCCGGGAGCGTCGAGGTCCCGGCCCTGTTCACCCTCGAGCGCTACCCCACGGTCTGGCAGCTCACCTCCACGGTCAGGGCGCGCACGCGTTCCCCGCTCCGCGACATCCTCGCCGCGCTCTTTCCCCCCGCGTCCATCACCGGGGCCCCCAAGAAGAGGTCGATGGAGATCATCCGCGTGGCGGAGAGGTCCCGCAGGCGTATCTACACCGGCGCCATTGGCTGGTGTGGTCCCGGGAGAAAGGCCAGGTTCAGCGTGGCGATCAGGACCCTCCTCGTAGACAGGCGCCTCGGGCAGGCGGAGTACGGCGTGGGCGGAGGTGTCGTGTGGGACTCGTCGATGGAGGCGGAGTGGTCGGAGTGCATGGCCAAATCCCTGGTGCTCGCTGATGCGGCGCGCCCGTTCAAGCTCCTGGAGACCATGCTGTGGGTACCCGGCCGAGGCTACGGGCTCCTGGACCACCACCTCGCCCGCCTCGCGGCGTCCGCCGAGCACTTCGGCTTCCCGCAGGATCCCCTCCGGCTCCGTGAACGGCTCGAGACCCTGGCCTCGTCCTTCGGTGACACCCCGATGCGGGTGAGGCTGCTCGTCGGCGAAGACGGGGACGTGGAGACGGAGACGGCTCGGTTCACGCCCGCGAGCAAGGAAACCCCCGAGCGGGTCTGCCTCGCGCGCAGACCCGTGGACAGGCACGACCCGTTCCTCTACCACAAGACCACGAGGAGGCGCGTCTACGAGGAAGCCCTCGCCGAGGCGGCGAGTTACGACGACGTGGTGCTGTACAACCATGGCGGGTACGTCACCGAGTCCACCAGGGCCAACGTGGTCGCCCGCATCGACGGCGGGCTCGTCACCCCCCCCGTGGACTGCGGCCTCCTGCCGGGCACCTTCAGGCAGTGGATGCTCGAGAACTCCCTCGCACGGGAGCGGCCCATAACCGTCCAAGAGCTCCTCGAGGCCGAGAGGGTCTTTCTCGTGAACTCGGTCAGGGGGATGTACCCCGTCGTGGTCGACGGACACGGCGCCTGATGATCCCGGACCTCCCGTGGTGCGGACAGGGCCGCCCCCGGACGGGGGACGGCAGGGTCGTTTTCTCAGGTGGCTGTGCGGTGGGCGCGGGCGATCTCCCCGAGGATCTCGATCGAGGGCTGGCCGTCGATCGCCGGTCCTATCCGTTCCAGGAGCTTGAGGAAGTGCGGGCTCGAGCTGTGCGATGCCAGGGCATCCTTGTCGCGGTACCTCTCGTACATGACGAACAGGCAGGGGTCCTTCACGGAGCGGTGGAGCACGTACTCGAGGGTGCCCTCCTCTCCGGCAACCTTGCCCGTCATCTCCCTCAGGGCGTCTTCCACCTCGGCCTCGGCGCCCTTCTTCGCCCTCATGGTCGCAATCACGGTGATCATCGCTCCCCCCCTCGATCGTGATTCAGGCCCCGCATGCACCAGGGGCCGTCGATGCTTCAAGGGTACCAGGAAGACCTTGCCCGGCGCAAGGGAATCGGGTTCTTCGGGACGTTCGGTACATCCTGCGCGCGGCCGAAGGCAACCGCCCCAAACCCCCCCTACCTGCCCAAGAGGACCGCGGAGAGGAGATCGGCCCACGTCTCACCCCCCTCGGCCCTGTCCCTGTTGCACGCGAGCTCTCCGTAGAGGGACAAGTCCTCCTGGGTCGCCTCGTCGGCCTCCGGCAGGTAGATGGACAGGCCGCACATCCCGAGCGCCGGGTCGCTGTCGGAGACCGAGATCGAGGTGCTGTCGATCACGGCGAGCTGCAGGGTCTGCCTGCACCTGAGGGCCGCTTCCCGGACGACACCCGGCGTGGAGGCAGAGGAGAGGGCGTCCAGGAACGAGCCCAGGTCATGGTAGTATCTCTTGCCCGAGCAGTGGACGGAACTTTCCCGGGCGAGGCCGATGAGGTCTGCTCCCCTGTCGGACCCGGACATGATCGTGCCGGCAAGGGAGGTGATCGACGCATGGAGGAGGGGGGCCAGGGACAGGTCGAAGGCGGACTTGGTCGCCCTCGTCGCCGGGGGCGTTCCGTAGCACCTCCGGTATTCCGAGACCACGAGCATGGCCAGCTCTCGCCCGTCCATGTCCGGGTTCAGCGAAAGACCCCAGAGGATCTCCGTGTAGGGGTTGCCGTCCGCCGGGGTCGTATCCTCCGAGAACGCGAGATAGCCGCTCAAGTCGGCGAGTTCGTACGCCACCTCGTACATGGCCATGTAGCACGCGTCGAAGTCGACGAGGTCGAGGCGGACGCCGCTGAGGGCCAGCGCCTGCGCCAGTTCAGGCAGCGACATGAGGGATGACCCCGAGGAGTCGTCCAGGATCACGCCCCTGGATCCCAGGGGGCGAGCGTCGCCATCCTTCCAGCCGTTTCCGTGGTTCCAGATGACGAGGGCGTACCTCTTGGCAGGGTACGATTCCTTCGCCCAGGCGATGAAGTCGAGGAGGGTCTCGGGGTCGCTCATGTCCTTTCTGCCGATGTCGGAGAGCCTGCTCGAGATCGCGAGCAGGTCGTCATCAGGGGTCACCAGCCCCCTGACGGCGTTTCCCGGGGCGCCTTCCGGGTATGCCCTCTTGAACTCCGCCTGCACCACCACGTTCACGTCGATCGACGAGCCCACGGCCTCCATCTCGTTGATGTCGGCGATGCCCGCACTCCAGAGGTCGTTGTCCGCGGCCATGTAGACCATGACGGTCCAGGCCGCCTCTTTGGCGGCGTCTGAGCCTGTTCCGCCCGAGGAAGAACACCCCCACGCGAAAGCGAGCGTTGCGAGCGCAAGGAAGAAAGAGGCGAGGCGGCGCCCCGGGTGCGTGGGGCTTAAGTGCGGGATGTCCACCCGGTGGTTCACGGCCCGTCTACCTCGGGGAGAACGACGGGCACGACGCCCTTGCCGGTCCGCCCGTCGAGGGCGCTGACGAGCATCCGAGCATGCCCTCATCCGTCCCGTCCGCGTTCACCGCGAAGATCACGGTCGCTGCGGGACCGTCCGTGTCCACCTGCGCTTCGCAGCACAGGATCTTCCCGTCGGGCGACCATGACGGCCTGTTCTTGGGGTACGGGCTCGAGGTCACCCTTTGCTGCCGAAGCCCTTCCAGGTCGAGGATGTGGATCTGGGTGACGAGGCTCGCCTTGTCGGGGCAGGCATACGCTACCCTCGCCCCATCGGGCGAGAAGGCGGGACACGAGGCCCCGCTCGTGTTTCCGAGCGGTCTCGCGTGCGCACCGGATGCGTCCATGATCCAGAGACAGTCTTTCGAGGTGGGCGCGGCCTCGTCCATGGGCGCTGCGCAGACGATGGACGAACCGTCCGGCGAGACGTCGAAGGAACTCATGGCCATGAAGCTCACGGCCGTGACCTTCTCGGTGGCGAGGTCGAGCCGGTAGAGGGCGCCAGGGGTGTAGAGGTCTCTTCTCGCCCTGAAATAGATGGCCGATGGGTCCCTGCCCGCGAACCTCGCCTGGGTGGCGCTCCCGTTTCCGAACGGCTTGAGGAGCCTGATCAGCCTGCCCGAGGTGTCCACCAAGGCCAGGTCCCACGATACGCTTGAAGCGGTGGGCCTGCACACGAAGAACGTCCCGTCCGGGGACCACGAGGGGTCGGCGCCGTTCGTGCAGATCATGGTCACCCTGCCGCCCTCGCAGAGGTACACGGCCTGTGTGGCGTCCTTGTTCGAAGCGAAGAGGATCCTCCCGGGCACGGGCCCCTTCCGGACGTTCCGGGCCGCGGGGCCTGTCGGTCGGAAGAGCAGCTCGAGGGGCGCCGATACGGCCTCGACGAACCGCTCGAGCGTGAACGCCCCGCCGCCTTCCCGTGTCTCTGCGGCGTGGAGGCGGGCGCCCGGAGAGATGCATGCGGCGCACAGCGCCGCGAGCGCAAAGACGCGCAGTGAAACCTTCTCGAGAGCCCCTTTCTCACATCGCACCCTCATCCATCACTCCCTCCGAGACTCATTGCACCGCCCGTGCGGCACGGGGTCAAGCAGCGGGGGGCATCCGGCACATACTCTAGCACAGACCCATGAAACGCACACCTGTTGCCTGCGAGGCGGCGCCAAAGAATCAGGCGTCGGTTACGGAAAGAAAGGGACAGGGCGCTTGACAACCGAGGTGCCTGGTTATAGAGTCCAGACTGTAATGTATTGAAATGCGTGGATGATATACCTTTCCTGCACCACGAGCACGGCGTGTTGCGCAACCACGAGCACCTTTCACCCTTCTGAGCGGAGCTTTGCCCCATGAAGACGCGTTCCCTTGTCCCGTACCTCGAGAACCCAGAGGCGCCGTTCTCCCTGAGGATCCAGACCTGGGGCGAGAGGGTTGACATCGGGTCACGGCCCGACCTCGCACTCGTTGCCCTGGAGGACCGGTCGTCGGGGACCCGTACGCTCCCGGGACGGGTCGTGAGCGACGCCGGCGGCGAGGTGGCGAGGGTTCTCCTGGTGATGACGGCCGACGACCACCCCTTGTGGGCGCACGAGACCCCGGGCGTATCCAACCCGGAGGTGGACGAGGCCTTCCTCGAGGTCTACGAATGGATGAGGGACAGGGGCCAGCTCGTCCCCCTCGCTTCACGGCAGGTCGGCGGCACGGACCGAGCCGCCATGGGGCCGCTGTTCGTCTGCACCCGCACCGGGCGCTTCGCGAGCCCCCTGTGCCCTGCGTGCGGGAGGGCCCTCGAGCTCGTAACGGACGACAGGGTCCTGGACGAGGCCCGGCTCCCGTCCTACTCGATGAGCCTCGAGCGGTACCTCGCCTGCAGGCAATGCCTCGGAGAAGGCCGAGGCCGTTTCTACGCCGCCCACAGGCGCGTGGACGACCCTCCCTGCGTATCCGGTGTCGAGGATGTCGTGGCGGGCATGGCCGTTCTCGACGCCGCAGGGAACCCATGCGCCTCGTGTGCCGAGCGCTCCGCCTGCCACGGCGGCGGGGAGGTCACCCGGAGGATCGTCCCGGTGTCGTTCTACCCCTTCCGCCTGTTCGTGCTTCCCGATGCGAATATCGTGGCAGAGGACTTCCTCGCGCTCGCAAGCGGGGCCCCGGTCTCACAGGTCTGCGAACGCCTCGCGAAGAGGGGGCAGAGGATACGAAAGGAGCTCGTCGAGAAGGCCGTGTCCTTCGAGGGGGGCCTGCACCTGGTCGAAGACGGGCCCGGCAGGTTCGCAGAGACCCTCCTCTTGAAGGTCTCGCTCATGAGGGACGTGGCCGCCCTGGCGCTGGCACCCCTGGAAGGGAAGCCCTCATCCGTCTACCCGCCCGGGCTCGAGCAGGTCTGGCTGCACCTTCCCGCCGGGCAGCCCAGGCTCGCAACCCTCTGGCACTACCGGCTCGCCTCCCTCGGGGTGCACCCGAGACCCACATCATCGATGCTGCCCGCATCGCAGGTCCGGGACATCAGCCTCCTGGGCCTGCTCTGGTTCGACGCCTGCATCTCGAGCAAGGAGGTCGGAAGGCCTGCCCTGCACGATGCCTTGGTGCGCATGGCCTCGGATGGGAGATTGGCCGCCGAAAACCCCCTGCTGGACGCAGGCAACGTCTTCTGGGAGAAGGCCGGCGTCGAGGCGTTCTGGATGCCGTTGTGGGAACGGGCGCTGAAGCTCGGATGGTCTCTCCTCTCGGCCGGGCCGGAGTTCCCGCGGGACGCGTTCGTGGAGGAATGCGGTCTCCTCGTCGACGATCTCCGCCGCTCGCTCGTGAGGGGGGTGGCCGCGAGCCTCGGGGACATCCCGTCTCCAGGAAGGGGGCGAACCGTCGATCACGCCGCCGATTCGGAGATAGCGGCCATTCTCGGGGAGATCAGGTCTGCGTGGGCCGGAGGCGTCGGGGTGCGGGTGCGGCCTGGGGAGGAATCGAGACCGAGGCCGGGGGCCCGAGGGCGGCGGCTGAGGGTGCGCATGCCGATCTCGACGCCACCCTCGCGGCCGCATCCGGTGGAGAGGCGATGGGGAGGGGGGCAGGCGCCGCAGGCGGCGTCCTGCTCGGTGAGCCCCCGAAGGGAGACGACTTCAGCACCGAGACCGTGATCGTGAGGTCGTCTCCCCGGGTCGACCTCCCGAAACCCGATATTATCCAGGAAAGCGGGCTTGACGAGACCATGGCGGCCGGGCCGTCCCCCGCTGCCGGGGCGCCTGCGGGGCTTCCCGCCGGCGGTGGAGGGACACCTCGTGAGGGGGGGAGACCCGTCCCGGCGGACGCGGCAGGAGCCCCTCGAACGGTGCAGCCGGCCGGCGCAAGGCGTGACGGGGTCGATGGATCCGTTGCTGCGGCCGGGCTCGGCACAGGTCCCGTGACGGAGAGCGACCTCGACGAGACCGTGATCGTGGGGCGTGTCGCCGAAGGGGGGTTCGAGGCCTCGAAGACCCCTGTGCGACAAGGGGACGACGCCCTAGGAGCCGCCTCTTTCGTGGGCGGGCCCGGTCGTGAAGGCGGGCGCCCCAGCCTCGAACCGGGCGGCACCCAGACGGCGGGGGCGCCGCAGAGAGCGCCGAGCGTGGATGGCCCAGGGGAGACCCCCGGGCTCGACGAGACCGTGGTCATCGGCGGGCGTTCAGCCCGCTCCGGTCACCAAGCCGAGCCCCGTGGGCCGGCGGATGCGGCGGGCGGAAAGGGTGGGGCAGCAGGCGGAGATGTCCCGGGTGGAAGCGGGGAACCCCAGCCCGTGGGACCGGGTGACCGGGAGAAAAGCGTAAAGGGAAGAGACACCGGCCAAGGGGACAGGCCTGCCGAAGGGGAAGGCCTCGAGGAGACCGTGATCATCAAGCCCAGGAAACCATGACGGAGCCCCGCCCAGACCTGAACGACACCCTCGCCGGGCTCGAAGACGAGCTGCGCGCCATCTATGCGGAAGACCCCGCACATGCCCGGCCCAGGATGGAGGCGTTGCTCGCCTCGAGACTCGCGCACCTCGCCCCTGGCGAGAGGCTGGGTGCGCTCGAGGCGCTCGAGGGGCGTTTCCGCTCATGGGGCAAGGGCCAGGCCGGCCTCGGTGTGCTGAGTCGGTCCGAGATCATCGGGGCCCTCCTGGGTAAAGACCTCGACGTGGACTCGATCGAACCCGGCGAGCTGGTGGCAAGGCTCTCGGACGCGCTTGGTTCGGTCTTCAAGGCGCTCAACGAGATCGTGGGCGCCATCCACGGGGAACTCGGGGCCGCGCCCGGCGGCAACGAGACCATCAGGGGGATCGTGGGAGCCGCGGTCCAGGGGCTCGAGGGCGCCCCCACCGTGGAGGAGTACATAGGCGCCATCAAGAAGGCCTTCCTGGCCGCAGCCGCTGCGTCGCGCGAGGCGGCGAAGGCCCTCGCAGGGTTCATCATGGCCGAGCTCGACCCGGCCGCCATGGACGCGGCCAAGGGCGGGCTCGCCATAGGGCCTCTCAAGAAGGCGCAGGCGTTCGAGGCGTACGAGGACGCGTACGCCCGGGTCAGGAGGTGGTTCGAGTCGGACCGATTCATGCTGGACTTCCAGAGGCAATTCGAGAAGAATTGCCTCAGATTCCTCGAGCACCACGGGGGGTGACGATGAAGAGAACGGCATGCCTTGCGATCGCGGCGGCCCTTTGTGCGTGGTCGTGCGCCTCGGGCCCGGCCCAAGTGAGGTGGGACTACGAGAAGGACGCCCTCGAGCTGCATCTCACGGCCGACAGGAACCTCAACTTCAAGGACAAGAAGGCGCACGCCCTGGTCCTCTGCGTGTACCAGTTGAGCAGCCCCAACGCCTTCGAACAGCTCGCCGGGAGCAGGGACGGGCTCTACCGGCTCCTCGAGTGCCAGGCGTTCGACCCGCAGACGGTCTCGGTGTGCAAGCAGGTGGTGGCCTATCCCGGCAAGGACGTGACCGTGAAGTTGGACAGGGCCGAGGGGGCCAGGTACGTGGGGATCGTGGCCGGGTACTATGCGCTGGAGCGCGGCAAGATCACGAGAATATACCGGATACCCGAGGTGACCGAACGCAGGGGGTTCCTGTGGCTCTCGAAGGTCAGGAAGCCCGGCAGGCTGAGCGTGAACCTCGTGCTCGGCGCCAGGAACCTCGAGGATCCGCCGCCTTCGAAGTGAACCCGGCGTTTCGTGCCCCGCAAGGGGAGAAAGACCCCCACCTTACACAAAAGGAGAAGGACATCCGATGGAAAGACCTCTCTTGTGGCACCAGGGGCTGTTCCTCCAGCCGCAGCACTTCCAGCTCGCCGACCTTTACCACTCCTCTCTCCTCTGGCCCGTGTACCGCTACCTCTCCCCGCACGCGTGGGGTGTCGCCAGGATGGACATCAGGGCGGCCTCGCTGGGCACGGGCAGGTTCCACATAGACTCCGGGGAGTTCATCTTCCCCGACGCGACGTACGCCGTGGTCCCGGGCAACGCGGTGGTCGAGCCCCGCTCGTTCGAGGACGCCTGGAAGGACGGGGGAAGGCCCTTGAACGTCTACCTCGGCCTGCGCAGGTTCAACCGCATGGGCCCGAACGTGACCGAGAGGCGGAAAGAGCCGCCGTCGGCCGGGTTGAACACGCGGTTCGTCGCCGACGAGGCGCCCGTCGAGTGCGTCGATCTCCACCTCGACGGGCCCCCCGCGCAGGTCACGAGGATGACCTACGTGCTGAAGATCCTGTGGGAAACGGAGAAGGACTTCTTCGGCGAGTACGAGACCATTCCCGTGGCCAGGCTCGAGAGGAGGGGGGAAGAGGTCGTGGTGTCCGAGGACTTCATCCCCCCGAGCGTCACGTGCGAGGCATCGCAGGCGCTCGTGCGGATGATCAGGGACATCCGCGACCTCATCGCGTCGAGGGGGTTCCAGTTGGAGGGCTACAAGCGCGACCGCGGCGTCCACACCGCGGAGTTCGGTTCCAGGGACATGGTCTACCTCCTGGCCCTGCGCTCGCTCAACCGCTTCATCCCGAGGCTCTCCCACCTCCTCGAGACCCCCACCCACCCGTGGGTCGTCTACGGGGTCTTGAGAGAACTCGTCGGGGAGCTCTCCACGTTCTCGGAACGGTGCTCCGTCGTAGGCGAGCTGGACGGGGGGCAGGCCCTGCCCGGATACGACCACCTCGACCTCGCGGGCTGTTTCGGCAGGGCGGGCGTCCTGGCGGCGGCGCTCTTGGACGCGATCACCGCCGGGCCCGACTACGTGTTCGGGCTCGCCTACGACGGGACCTACTTCTCTTCCGAACTCCCGCCCGAGGTCTTCGAGGGCAGGAACCGGTTCTTCCTCATGGTCCAGACCGAGGCGGACGCCGCCAAGGTGGTACGCGCCCTGATCACCGGCGCCAAGCTGGGCTCGCGCCAGGGGCTCCCCCTGCTCATCGCCAGGGCGCTGCCGGGAGCCGGCCTGACATACCTCGACAGGCCGCCGCAGGAGCTCCCGAGGAAGAGCGGGGCGCTCTACTTCCAGGTCGACCACCATTCGGACCAGTGGGCATCCGTGGCGGCGGCGAAGAACGTCGCCCTGTTCTGGGACGCGGCGCCCGAGGACCTCAAGGTGGAACTCATGGTGGTGAGGAGGGGGTGATATCATGCACCTGAGCGACGCGTTCATGGACACCGTGGCCTACGTGGTCTACTTCCTTAGGGACCCGTCCGGCCAGCGGTTCGACTACGATGTGGTCAGGCAGAAGATCCTCGGGCTCATCACGCAGAGCAGGGCGCAGGCGTCGTCCTTCCCGCAGGAGGATTACGACGCCGCCTGCTTCGCGGTGTGCGCCTGGATCGACGAGACGATCATGAACTCCTCGTGGGAACACCGGCAGCTGTGGATGAAGGAACCGCTCCAGCTCAGGTTCTACCAGACGACGAACGCGGGGGAACTCTTCTTCGAGAGGCTGGGCGGCCTCGGCGTGCACCAGAGAGAGGCCCGGGAGGTGTACTACCTGTGCCTCGCCATGGGCTTCATGGGCCGTTTCGTCAGGGAGGAGGACCGTTTCCTGCTCGACCAGCTCAAGACCTCGAACCTCAAGGTGCTCACCGGCAGCTCACTCGGAACGCCGCAGCTTTCGTCCCAGGCCTTGTTCCCCGAGGCCTACCCGACCGGCGAGGCCCCGTCCCGGAAGGGGGCGGGACGGGGGTTGCCCTTGATTCTGACCGCCGCGGTCGCGGCGGTCCCCGTGGTGCTGTTCGTCGTGCTCGCCGTCGTCTACTCCTTCGTGCTCGGGAACGTCGCCGACGCGCTCTTCACCCCCAGGCCATGATGAAGAAGATCATCTCGGCGGTTATAGCGGTCTTTGCGGTCCTCGCGGCGGTCACGCTTGCCTTCGGCGTCGTGCTCGTCCTTGCCTGGCCGCTCTGGGTGGGGTTCTTCATCCTCCTCGTCATGGCGGGCATCGCCACGGCGGTCGTCTTCGCGAGACAGATCGTCCTGAGAAGGCGCGAGGAACGCTTCGTGAGCAGCATCGTCGCCCAGGACGAGGAGGCCGTCAGGGGTCTCGAGGACGAGGAGCGAAGGAGGAGGACCGAGCTCCAGGAGAAGTTCAGGCAGGCTGTCGGCGCCCTCAGGGCGTCGCACTTGAGGAAGCTCGGAAACCCGCTCTATGTGCTGCCCTGGTACATGGTGATAGGCGAGAGCGGCTCGGGCAAGACACGGCCATCAAGAGCGCACGCCTGTCTTCGCCGTTCGCCGAGGCCCACCGGGTCCAGGGTGTCTCGGGTACCAGGAACTGCGACTGGTGGTTCTTCGAGCAGGCCGTCATCCTCGACACGGCCGGCAGGTACGCCATCCCCGTGGACGAGGGCAGGGACCTCGAGGAATGGCAGCGCTTTCTGGGGCTCCTCGCGAGGTACCGGAGGAGGGAGCCGCTCAGCGGCCTCGTGGTGACCATCGCGGCGGACAGGATCCTCGGCGCGTCCCCCGAGGAACTCGAGGAGGAGGCGCGGCAGATCAGGAGACGCATGGACGAGCTCATGCGGTCGCTCGGGAGCGTCTTTCCCGTCTACGTGCTCGTGAGCAAGTGCGACCTCGTTCAGGGCATGACGAGGTTCTGCGACCGGCTCGACGAGGAGGCGCTCAAGCAGGCCTTCGGCATGGTCAAGAAGGACCCCGGGGAGGACTGCGCGTCGTTCGTGGACCGCGCCCTCGAGGCGCTCGTGGAGAGGCTCAGGTACCTGAGGCTGATCGCGCTCCACGACCAGGGGATCTCGGGGGCCGATCCCGCGCTCCTGTTGTTCCCCGAGGAGTTCTCGAGGATGAAGACCGGCCTTGCGGCCTACGTGAGGGGCGCATTCCAGGAGAACCCGTACCAGGAAACCCCCCTCCTCAGGGGGGTCTATTTCAGCAGCGGGCGACAGGAGGGGGCGCCCTACTCGCACTTCCTCAAGGCCCTGGGGCTCGTCTCGCAGGCAGAGGTGCTGCCGGGGACGAACAGGGGGCTGTTCTTGCACGACTTCTTCGCCAAAGTCCTGCCGGCGGACAGGGGACTCGCGGCGCCGACCAGGAGGGCGCTCGCCTGGCAGAGGACGACCCTCAACCTCGCCCTGATGGCATGGCTCGCCTTCGGGATCGGTCTCTCGGGCCTTTTGAGCTTTTCGTTCGTGAAGAATCTCTCGGCGATACGGTCGGTGCCCGCATCCTCCACGAGGGCCGTCGAGTTTTCCGGTGAGCCGTCGGCGGATGTGCTCACGCTCTCCAGATACAGAGACGCCGTGTCCGCGATCCACGAGAGGAACAGCGGCTGGTGGATACCGAGGTTCGGGCTCGACGAGAGCATCGAGGTGGAACAGCGGCTCAAGGCGCGCTTCTGTTCCCTGTTCGACGAGCGGTTCCTCAGGAACCACGACGCCAGGATGGCGGCCTCCATAGAGTCGCTGGACGCCACCGACGAGACCCTGGGAGACTACATCATCTCCATCCTGGGGCGCATCAAGCTCATCCGGGAGAGGACCCAGGGCGGAGACGTGCACAAGAACGCCGGGTCCTTTCTCATGATGGCCGGTGATACAGGGCTCTCCCGGGATCAGGCGGCGACCCTGTCTGAGCTCTACCTCCAGCGCGTGCAGTGGGAGGACGAAGAGAAGCTCGCGAGGGAGGCCCGGGTCCTGGAGTCGATGCTCGTGAAGGCCGTGAAGCGGTCGTCCAGCCTGGACTGGCTCGTGAAGTGGGTGAATGCCGGCAATGCCGACAAGAAGGTCACGTTCGAGGACTTCTGGGGAGAGCAGAAACCCGATGCGTTCCAGGCGTCCGTCGACCCCGCCTATACGAAGGAGGGGAGGGCCCTCGTGCGAGAGCTCCTCGCGGACCTCGACACCGTGCTCGGCGCCGACGCCCCCTTCGCGTCGCGCAAGGAGGCCTTCCTGGCCGCCTACCGGAAGGACTGCATGGAGGCCTGGCACACCTTCGCCGTGCACTTCCCGAAGGGTGCATCGGGCCTGAAGGACGCCGCCCGGTGGAGGGAGAGCGCCTCGAAGATGGCGACCCGGAGCGGCCCCTACCAGGCCCTGCTGGCACGCATGGTCGAGGAGGCGAGGTCGATCGGCGACGGGGACAGGCCGGCGTGGATCCAGGGCCTGTTCCGCTACCAGGAGGACAGGGAGCTCTCCTCGAGGCTCACGGGCGCAGGCTCGGTGTCGAAGGCCGCCGAGGCGGCCGCCAGGCTCAAGGAAAAGCTCCAGGCGAGCATGGGCGGGGAAGGCGGGACCGACGCGGCGGGCCCCCACGTCGAGTCGGCCAAGGCGCTCAGGGAGTACGAGGCCGCCCTGGCGAAGATCTCGGCTTCCGTCTCCGTCTCGAGGGCCAAGGCCTACCAGTCGGCGTCGGTGATGTTCGGCGAGGACAACACGGCTTCCCCCTTCTATGCGGCCAAGGCGGCCCTCGACAGGTACGCGCAGGCGAGCGGCATCGACAGGGAGACCCTGGCGCTCATCGGCGGCCCGCTCGATTTCCTCTGGCAGTACACGTGCCAGGAGGCGGCCTGCTATCTCCAGGAGGTGTGGGAGAAAGACGTGCTCGCAGACGCCCAGGGCATCGCCGACAGCATGCAGCTCAACCAGGTCCTGTTCGCTCCCGACGGCCTGGCGACCAAGTTCATCAAGGGGCCCGCCGCACCCTTCGTGGGCAGGGACGTAAGGCGCGGTTTCTACCCGAGGGAGGTGCTCGGCAGGACGCTGCCCTTCGAGGCCTCCTTCCTCGACTTCTTCTCCCGCGCCAGGGTCGGCCTGAGCGTCGCCTCGCTCGCGGGCGCCGCATCCGACGTGCCCGTGAGCGTGACGGGGTATCCCACCGAGGCCAACGACAGTGCAAGGGTCCAGCCCCACGCGACGAGGCTTGCCGTCCAGTGCATGGACTCCCAGCAGGTCTTCGTGAACATGAACTACCCTGCGACCAAGACCCTCATGTGGTCACCTCAGCGGTGCGCCGGCGTGACCTTCTCGATCGAGGTGGGCAACCTCGTCCTCACGAAGACCTACACGGGGCAGGACGCGTTCGCCAAGTTCCTCCTCGAGTTCAAAGGCGGCGCGAGGACCTTCACCCCGCAGGATTTCCCGAGGGAGGAAAACGCCCTCAAGTCCATGGGCATACGGTACATAAAGGTCCAGTACCGTTTCAGCGGTCACCAGGCGGTGATCAGCCAGGCGAAGCCGGTGATGGGGCAGCCGAGTACCCTGCCGGTGACCATCGCGAGGTGCCCCTGGAGGTGAGGGGAGGGGCCCGCATGGGCTGGGCGGCCTTCGGGAAGCACCCTGTGTCGAAGGATTTCGTGGCCCTGGGCAAGGCGGGGGGAGTGGCCGAAAGGATCCTCGCATGGGTCGAGGGTGGGTACGAGCGGTACCTCCGAGAGGCGGCAGGCGCCCTGCATGCGCCCTGCTCGTGGAGGTTCGTCTGCCGTGGCGATGCCTTCGGCGGCATCGTCTGGGGGCTCGTGAGAGACAGCTGCGACAGCGTGGGGAGGACCTTCCCGCTCGCCGTGGTGATTCCCGGCCGCGCCGCCCGGTGGGACAGCAACTGGGTGGAGACGGCCCTCGGTCTCGAGGGATCCTGGTCGCGCGTGGAATTCGCCTGTTCGAGGACATACTCGGCCCTCCCCGAGATGGAAGAGGCGCTCGATGCAGCCTGCGGGTGGGACGGGCCCCCTCCCGCAGAGGCTCACCCGAGGGCAGGCCAGGCCGGGGCGAGGTCGCCCGTGGTGCACACGGGGGGGATGTACACCGTCCGGCTCGGCTGCGGCGCCGGGGACAGGGAAGAGCTCGTCCATGCGCTCGAGGACATACGGCGCAGTGCATCGAGGCCGCCCGAGGCGGTCTTCATGGGCGGGTCATATGATGCCGCCGAGGTCGCGGCCTTCGAGAGGGGCCTGGTGGAGAGAGATTTCGTGCGCCTGTGGAACGTGTGCGCGGGCGGCAAGGTATGCGCTGGCGCTCCCTGAGGCGGGCTCTCCGGCCCCGAAGGCCAGGGGGCGCGGTCATCCGGCTGTCGGCGTCGTTGGGTGGGGACGGGCGGTCTTGATCCGGGCCGACGCGAAGCTATCATTCGCCAAGTGGATATGGTAGGGAAAAGACAGAGGATGTATTTGTCATGACCGTGAAGGAGCTCATCAGGGAGGCTCGCCTCGGCGAGGCCCGCTCGGTGCTGATCGAGGAGGTGAAGCAGAGGCCCGGGGACACGCGCGCCCGGACCCTCCTCTTCCAGGTCCTGGCCCTCTTGGGCGAGTGGGAGAAGGCCGCCCGCCACCTGGAGATGATCGCCCCCGCCGGCGGCGCACACGCCGGGGTGTCCGCCTTCATGGACATAACCAAGGCGGAGCTCGAGAGGCGCGAGGTGATCGGGGAGTGGAAGGCGCCTCCCGTCGTACCCGGTGTGCCGCCTTACATCGAGGAGTATCTCGCGTACCTGGATGCGCTCAAGGAGCGCGACGAGACCGGCGCGAGGGAACTGCTCGGGCGCATCGACAGCGCCCGGCCGAGGGTGTCGGGGACGATCAACGGCGAGCCTTTCTCCGACTTCACGGAAACGGACGCACGCCTGTACGCCTTCCTCGAGGCCTTCGTGCACGACAGGTACGTGTGGGTCCCCTTCGAAGCGATCCGTGAGATCGTCCTTGCCGAGCCCGCCTCGTCCTTCGACCTCATCTGGGCGGGCGCCGATATCGTGACATGGGAAGGGCTCTCGCTCAGGTGTTACCTGCCGGTGACCTACCCCGATACGTCGAGCCTCGGCGACGACGAGGCCAGGCTCGGGAGGAAGACCACCTGGGAACGGATCTGCGGAGGGTTGTCCATGGGGGTGGGGCAGCACGTATACCAGGCAGGGGACAGGGAAGTGGCTCTCCTCGACATCAGGACCGGGGAGTTTACCATGGAGGTGGAGGGACATGGCGGGAAGGACGCCTGAAGTAGAGCTCCTGCTGAAGCCTATCGACGGCGGGAACCCCTCCGGCGGGGACCTGCGGTACAGCGAGGTGTATGACCGCATCAAGGAGGCCAGGCGCGCCGACGACATGCTCAACCAGGGCGACTGGCAGCGCGAGCCCAAGCGCGCCGACTGGGCCCTGGTGGTCGAGACGGCCCGCGAGGCCCTCGCCACCAAGACGAAGGACCTCCAGCTCGCGGTGTGGCTCACGGAAGGCCTCATGCGGAGGCAGGGATTCGAAGGTTTGGCCTGTGGCCTGGACCTCCTGGCCGGCTTGCTCGAGAACTTCTGGGACACCCTGTATCCCCTGGCCGAGGACGGCGACCTCGAGTACCGCAGCGCGCCCCTCGAATTCCTCAACGACAAGCTGTCACTCGTGGTCAGGGAGATCCCGCTGACGGACTCGGGCCCGGCGGAGGGCTTTTCCTGGAACAGGTGGCAGGAGTCCAGGCAGGTGGGTTACGAGAAGGACACCAAGAACCAGTGGGGGGACACCGACGAGAACAAGATGCGCCTTCGCCAGGAACAGCTGGCCGAGGGCAGGATCGCCGCCGAGACCTTCGACGAGGCGGTGGCGCGCTCGTCCAGGGAGTTCTACATCCGCCTGTCGGACAGCATCGACGCGACGCTCGAGGCGTTCGGGAGGCTCGACAGGGTCGTGGACGAGAGGTTCGGGAACGAGGCCCCCAAGCTCTCCGACCTGAAGAAGGCGATCGAGGACTGCTCGAGGCTCGTGGCCCAGTTCCTCAAGGACAAGGGGGGAAAGGACGACCCTGGGCGGCGGGAGGCCCGGCAGGGGGAGGATGCCGCTGCAGGGCAGCGGCAACAGCCGGTGCAGGGCGGCACGGGCAGAAAAGCGCAGGCCGTGCGTGCACAGGCCCAGGCCGGCTCTGACGGCATGGGCGTCCAGCCCGCCGCGCCCTTCCAGGTCTTCTCGGACTCGGCGTCACAGGAGGAGGCGCTCTGGCAGGCGGCCCGCCAGACGCTGGAGGCCGGCGGTATCAACGCGGCCTTGGCCCAGCTCCTCGCCGCATCGGCGAGCGCGCCATCCCCGAGGCAGAAAAACCGATACCGGCTCCTGATGGCCAAGCTCGCCCTCACGGCGAACCGGCCGGACATCGCGAGGCCCATCGTGGAGGAACTCTACGGACTGATCTCGGAGCTGAATCTCGAGCGGTGGGAGTCCCCTTTGTGGATCGCGGAAGTCATCGAGGCGTACTACCTCTGCCTCACGGGAGAGGGCGCGAGCGAGGAGGACAGGGCGAGAGCGGACAACGAGCTCTTCCCCAAGCTGTGTTCCTTGGACATCACCAAGGCTCTGGCGTATAAGAAAGGAGGGTGACCCATGGCAAAGAAGGAGAGTCTGCAGCATACCCTCGACAGGGTGAGGGCGCCCAGGGTGCAGATCACCTACGACGTGGAGATCGGTGACTCCATAGAGATGAAGGAGATCCCGTTCGTCGTCGGCGTCCTGGGGGACTTCTCGGGCAAGCCCGATGAGCCTCTGCCGAGGCTGAAGGAGCGGAAGTTCATCGAGATCGACCGCGACAACTTCAACAAGGTGCTCGAGGGGATGAAACCGAGGGTGTCTTTCAGGGTGGATAACAAGCTGACCGGCGACGGTTCGCAGATAGCCGTGGACCTCAGGTTCAGGTCCATGGACGATTTCCACCCCGAGCGGGTGGCGCAACAGGTACAGCCGCTCCGCAAGCTCGTCGAGGCCAGGAGGAGGCTCGCCGACCTCCTGAACAGGCTCGATGGCAACGACAGGCTGGACGAACTGCTCCAGGAGGTCATCTCGAGCACGGACTCCCTGCAGAAGCTGGGGAAGGAGGCGGGGGTCCCGGCAGAGGAAAAGAAAGAGTGAGGGGGGATGCCCATGGCTGAGAAGGACCCGAAGAAGGAACAAGCTCCGGCCGCTCAAGAGGTCGTCGAGGAGAAGAGCCTTCTCGACCGGATCATAGAGCAGGGCCGCATGGCGCGCGACGAGGCCCAGCGGGAACACGCCAGGGACCTCATCGCGGAGTTCGTGAGCCAGGTCATGGAAGGGGCCATGGCCGTGTCGAAGGACACCGAGGCCATGATCACGGCCCGGATCGCCCAGATCGACAGGCTCATATCCGACCAGTTGAACGAGATCATGCACCACCCGGACTTCCAGAGGCTCGAGTCTTCCTGGCGCGGCCTGTTCTACCTGGTGAACCAGAGCGAGACGGGCGAGAAGCTCAAGATCAGGGTCATGAACGCGACGAAGGCCGAACTCCTCAAGGACATGGAGAAGGCGACCGAGTTCGACCAGTCGACCCTGTTCAAGAAGGTCTACGAGGAGGAGTTCGGCATGTTCGGCGGGGCCTCCTACGGCGCCCTCGTCGGCGATTACGAGTTCGGGAACACCCCCCAGGACCTCTCGCTGCTCGAGAAGATCTCCCAGGTGGCGGCCGCGGCGCACGCCCCGTTCATCTCGGCCGCGTCCCCCCAGATGTTCAACCTCGACAGCTTCACCGAGCTGGGCCAGCCCAGGGACCTCGCGAAGATCTTCCAGGGGGTGGAGTACGCCAAATGGAGGTCGTTCCGCGAAACCGAGGATTCCCGGTACGTGGCCCTCACCCTGCCCCACGTGCTCATGAGGCTGCCCTACGGTTCGGCCAACGTCCCGGTCGAGGCCTTCGACTTCGAGGAAGACGTCACAGGGGCGGAGCACGACAAGTATCTGTGGGGCAACGCCGCCTACGCACTGGCCTCTCGGCTCACGGACGCCTTCGCCAAGTACCACTGGACGGCGGCGATCAGGGGGGTCGAGGGAGGGGGCCTCGTGCAGGGCTTGCCCGTGCACACCTTCAAGACCGACGAGGGGGACGTTGCGCTCAAGTGCCCGACCGAGATCGCGATCACGGACCGCAGGGAAAAGGAGCTCGCCGACCTGGGCTTCATCCCGCTCGTTCATTGCAAGGGGACGGACTACGCCGCGTTCTTCAGCACCCAGACCGTCAACAAGCCGAAGGCCTACGACACGGACGCGGCCAACGCGAACGCGCGCCTGTCGGCGCAGCTGCAGTACATACTCGCGGTGTCCAGGTTCGCCCACTACATGAAGTCCATCATGCGCGACAAGATCGGCAGCTTCATGACCCGCAAGGACGCCGAGGACTTCCTGAACAGGTGGATCAGCAAGTACGTGCTCTTGGACGACAGCGCGGGGCAGGAGATCAAGGCCAGCTATCCCCTCAGGGAGGCCAGGGTCGAGGTCGTGGAGATACCGGGGAAGCCCGGCTGTTACAGGGCCGTGGCCTTCCTCAAGCCGCACTACCAGCTCGACGAGCTCTCGGTGAGCCTCAGGCTGGTGGCCGATCTCCCGCCGCCGGCAAAGGGATGACCGCGAAGGGGGCCGCCCTCTGAAGGAAAGGTCGCTCATGCAGGTGCGCCTCGGTGATCGAGGTGCAAAAAGCCGAAGACCCTTTTCCAGAGGGAAGCGGGCCGAGCGGTCCAGGGGACATCCCCCTCTCCCCATTGAGGACGGGAGGGGGGCCTGGTGATAGAGCATTCGGTGAGATGGGACCCCGTTCATACAAAATGCAAGGAGGTACGTACCCATGGCATTCGATGCGTTTCTCAAGATCGACGGTATCCCGGGTGAGAGCACGGACGACAAGCACAAGGACTGGATCGAGATCCTCTCCTATCGCCACGGCATATCGCAGCCGGCGACCGCCTCGGCCAGCAGCGGGGGCGCCCGGTCGGCCGAGAGGTGCAACCACAGCGACTTCGTCGTGGTCAAGGCCCTCGACAAGGCCTCGCCCAAGCTCGCCCTGTACTGCTGCAACGGCACGCACATCAAGGAGGTGAAGCTCGAGCTCTGCAGGGCGGCCGGAGACAAGCAGAAGTACATGGAGTACAAGCTTACCGACGTGATCGTGAGCTCCGTGGTGCCGACCGGCACCTCCAAGGGCGGCGAGACGCTCCCCTTGGAGGAGGTCTCGTTCAACTACGGGAAGATCGAGTGGATCTACACCGAGACCGACCACGCGACCGGCAAGCCCAAGGGCGATGTCAAGGCCCAGTGGGACCTCATCGCGAACAAGGGCGCGTGACGGGGAATCCCTCAGAGGTCGCGGGATGTCCTTCGGGTGATCCTCTCCGCCCCCGGGGCCCTCTCCCTGGTGGAGACGGGGCACCGCTGACATGGGCGGGAGGGCTTCCAGGGGACAGGCCGGAGGCCGGCGGGTGCGTTCGAACCGGTCGGCTCGCCGCCGTCTCCGGGAAACCGGTGGGCATGGAGGCCGGTACCCCGGCGAAAAGCCGGCCTCCAGGTCTCCCATGAGGTCCTTTCCGAGAACGGGATCGAGCCCCCAGGCGGTACCCGGCATCCGGACCGAGGGAGCCCATCGGGCGCGGGGTATCCGCCGAGTTCGAAAGGAGCGTTGTGCGGCCCTCTGAAGAGAACCTCCTCGCCTCGGTGCTCGACAGGCTGGTGGATGAAGAGCCGGAGGTGTCTTTCGAGCCTGTGCCCAGGCGACTGCTCGACATGCGCAGGGTCAGGGAGCTGGTCGTGCGGGACCTGGAAAACCTCCTCAACACGAGGTGCACCGTGGAGTTCCCGGACGCCTCCTTCAAGGAGGTCGGCCGCAGCGTGTTCGTGTACGGGATCAGGGATTACACCTCGCTCAGTCCCAGGAGCGCCGCCGTCCGCAAGTCCCTCAGGCAGGACATCGAGCGGGCCATCGCCGTGTTCGAGCCCAGGCTCAGAAACGTGAAGGTCCACCTGGAGGCCGAGCAGAAGGGCCACAGCCTCAGGTTCAGGATAACGGCGCTCATCGTGGTGGAGCCGGAAAAGGAGCCCGTGCAGTTCGACACGCTCTTCGACATCAACAGGAGCCAGTATACCATCTCGAGGTGACGCGCCGTGGACGACACCCTGCTTCGCTACTACGAGCGTGAACTGAGCTTCCTCCGCGAGATGGGCGCGCAGTTCGCCCGGAAG
Organism: Deltaproteobacteria bacterium; assembly: GCA_029552245.1. Classification (GTDB taxonomy): domain Bacteria; phylum Desulfobacterota; class Desulfomonilia; order UBA1062; family UBA1062; genus MWEI01. The sequence continues at coordinate 23,241 of JAKPDW010000091.1, read as the reverse complement.
TACCCGAAGATCGCGGGGAGGTTGCTGCTCGAGCCGGACAGGTGCGAGGACCCGCACACCGAGAGGCTCATCGAGGCGTTCGCGCTCATCGCCGGCCGCATACACCGGAAAATCGACGACGGTTTCCCCGAGATCACGGAATCCCTCTTCCACATCCTCCATCCCCACTACATCAACCCCATCCCGTCCATGACGGTGGTGAGGTTCGACCCCGTCAAGCAGACCGTGGGGCCTCCGGGGTTCGTCGTGGAGAAGGGGACGCAGCTCTACTCCAAGCCTGTGGGAGGAGCGGCGTGCCAGTTCGCGGTGGCCTTTCCCGTCACGATCCTGCCCGTCGAGGTCAGGCAGGCTGGGGTCCAGGAACCCAGGCGCATGGCGCAGGGCGCCAGGCAGGACATCTCCATCGGGCTCGAGACCCTCAACGCCATCGACGTCTCGAGGATCCAGGCGGACAAGCTCAGGTTCTACCTGAACGGGTCCCACCAGAGCGTGTTCGCCCTGTACGAGCTCCTGTTCAACCACGTCACGGCCCTGGAGATCCATGGCCTCGGGAGCGGGGGGTCCCCCGCCGCTTTCCAGCTCCCCCCCGGGAGCCTGAAGCAGGTGGGGTTCGAGGACGACGAGGCCCTCATCCCTGCGACCCCGAGGTCGTTCCCCGGCTACCTGAGGCTCCTCGAGTACTTCACCTTCCCCGAGAAGTACCTGTTCTTCGATATCGCGGGGCTTTCGTCCGCGCTCCAGGGCCTCCACGGAACCGCCTTCGAGATCAGGATATCCATCGACAGGCCGGTGCCGCCCGGCATCGTCATAGACGCCGACACCTTCTGTCTCAACGCGGCGCCCGCCGTGAACCTCTTCAGGAAGACCGCGGAGCCGATCCGGCTGGACAGGAGGTCCACCGAGTACAGGGTCATCCCTGACCTTCGAAGGCAGGACGCGACCGAGGTATACCACGTCGAGCGGGTGGTGAGCGCGGCCGCCACCGACCCTTCCCGGACCCTCGAGATCCGCCCCCTCTACAGCCTGAGCCACCACGAGGCGCACGAGGGGCCGCAGGTGTTCTGGCACATGAGGAGGGTGCCGTCCCCGCGAAAGGGCGACAACGGGACCGACGTGTACCTGAGCTTCACGGACGCCGCCCTGTCCCCCGCGGACCCTGGTGTCGAGACCGTCACCGTCTCGACGGTGTGCACCAACCGCGACCTGCCCGGCAGGCTGCCCTTCGGCGACCCCTCGGGCGACTTCACCATGGAGTCGCCGGCGCCCCTCGCAAGGATCTCCTGCCTGGTGAAACCGACCCAGACGAGGAGGCCAGGGCTTCAAGGGGCCCTCCAATGGAGGCTCATCTCCCACCTGAGCCTGAACCACCTCTCTCTCGTCTCGGGCGGGGCGGACCCGTTGAAGGAGATCCTCAGCCTGTACGACTTCGAGGACTCCCCGTCGACACGCCAGCAGATAAGCGGCATCGTCGGCCTCGACACCCGCCACGTGACCAGGCGCGTGAAGGGGTCGTTCTGCCGCGGCCTGCTGGTCCGCGTGACCTTCGACGAGGACAAGTTCGTGGGCTCGAGCATGTTCCTCCTCGCGAGCGTCCTCGAACGGTTCCTCGCCCACTACGTCTCCATCAACTCGTTCGTTCAGCTCGAGGCCCTCTCCCTGCAGAGGAGGGGGGCCGTGAGGCTCTGGCCGCCAAGGAACGGCAACAGGATCCTCGCATGAGCGACATGACCATAGGGGAAAGGCTCTTTGCAAGGCCCGGGCACTTCTCGTTCTTCGAGGCGGTGCACCTCCTGGAGCTCTTTTCGGGGAGACCCGGCGGGCTGGGCACAGAGGCGAGCCCTGCGAGGGAACCGGTGCGGTTCAAGGTAAGGCCCTCGCTGGTCTTCCCCGCCTCGGAGATAGCGTCGCTGGAGCCCGGCGGGGATGGGTCGCCCCCCGAGATGGAGGTCACCTTCATGGGCCTCGTGGGGCCCTCGGGCGTGCTTCCCCACTGGTACACGGAACTCGCGCTCGAGCGCCTCAGGCAGAAGGACGGGGCCATGGCGGCGTTCCTCGACATCTTTCACCACCGGCTCGTCACCCTGTTCTATCTCGCCTGGAAGAGGACCCGCCTCTGCGAGAACCACGACCCCGGGAAACCGGACAGGCTCACCGGGTGTCTCATGAGCCTGCTCGGGCTCGCGACGGGCGGCGACCCCGGCCTCGAGGGCCCAGTGATCGAGACGATCATCTTCCACGCCGGCATCATGGGGACGAGGGTTGCCAATGCGTGGTCCGTGGAGTCGGCGGTGGGCTATCTCACCGGGGTGCCCGTCGAGGTGGAACAGTTCGTCGAGCGAACCGTGGAGGTGGACCGAGACGACACCACCAGGCTCGGCCAGGCGTGCTGCACCCTCGGGGTGGACGCGCTGGCCGGGGGGTACGCGAGGGACGCCTCGGGCTTTTTCAGGGTGCACCTCGGCCCCATGGGGTATGACGAGTTCACCCGGTTCTTGCCCGGGGGCGCCATGCTCCCCAGGGTGTTCTCGCTCGTGAGGTTCAAGGTGGGCCCCGAGTATGAGTTCGATCTCAAGGTCATCCTGGACAGGCGCGAGGTGCCGCCGTGCGTGCTCGGCTCCGGTTCGAGGCTGGGCATGACGAGCTGGCTCAAGGCGCCTGGGAGACCCCATGCCGAGGACGTCTTCGTCATCGTCGGGGAGCGCCAGGCCCTACCGGCCTCATCGGTATGAAGGGGGTGCACGGCACCCGAAGGGTGTCTTCCCGCGATCGGCCAGGCGAGAGGAGGGGCGCCGCCGGTCCCGCACTTGATTCTGTGGTGAGGCTGCCATGTGTGGTCGCCCGGGCGGTTGTCCTTAAAAGAAAGGAGGTCACCAGACCGTGTCGAACTTGAAGACCCTGATCGGAAAGCTCAACCCTACCTGCAGGTCCGCCCTCGAATCGGCGGCCGGCCTGTGCATGTCCCAGACCCACTACGAGGTGGACATCGAGCACTTCCTCCTCAAGCTCCTGGACCTCAAGGACACGGACCTCCACCGGATACTAAGCCGCTTCGAGATCAACGGGGACAGGCTCAGGGCCGATCTCACGCGCGCCATGGAGGAGTTCAAGACGGGCAACGCCCGTACCCCCGTCTTCTCGCCGCGGATACCGAAGATGATCGAAGACGCGTGGATGGTCGCGTCCATCGATTTCGCGCAAGACCGCATCCGTTCCGGGCACATCGTGCTGGCCCTCTTCAGGAACGAGCAGACCGGCCGCATGCTCGCGTCCGAGAGCGCCTCGCTCGCCAAGATAAAGGCACAGGCGCTCGAGGAATCGCTCCCGGACATCGTGAGGGGGTCTTCCGAGGACGCCGGTGCCATGCCCGCGGCGCAAGGCCCGGCGGCGGAACCCGCCGTAACCGGTGGGACCAGGGCCCTGGACCTCTACACCGTGAACCTCACGGAACTCGCCAGGTCCGGCAGGATAGACCCTGTCCTCGGGAGGGACTTCGAGATACGGCAGATGGTCGACATCCTCATCCGGCGCCGGCAGAACAACCCCATCCTCACCGGTGAGGCGGGTGTCGGGAAGACGGCCGTGGTCGAGGGGTTCGCCATGAGGGTGGCCCAGGGGGACGTGCCCCCTGCGCTCAGGGATGTCGATATCCGTTCCCTGGACCTCGGTCTCCTGCAGGCCGGGGCGGGGGTCAAGGGCGAGTTCGAGAACCGACTCAAGTCGGTCATCAACGAGGTGAAGGCCTCCCCCAAGCCCATCATCATGTTCATAGACGAGGCGCACACCCTCATAGGCGCGGGGGGCGCGGCCGGCATGGGCGACGCCGCCAACCTCCTGAAGCCCGCGCTGGCCAGGGGGGAGCTCCGGACCATAGCAGCGACGACCTGGGCGGAGTACAAGAAGTACTTCGAGAAGGACGCCGCCCTGGCGCGCAGGTTCCAGGTGATCAAGGTGGAGGAGCCCGACGAGGAGAAGACCTGCGTCATGATGCGCGGCATAGCGCCGTTCTTGGAGAACCACCACAAGGTGACCATAACTGACGAGGCCCTGGAAGCCGCCGTCAAGCTCTCGCACCGCTACATCTCCGGCAGGCAGTTGCCCGACAAGGCGGTGAGCGTGCTCGACACCGCGTGCGCGCGCGTCGCCATCGGCCTGACCACGAGCCCCCCTGCCCTCGAGGAGGCGAACCGCCGGATAACCCACATCAAGGGAGAGCTCAGGGCGCTCGAAAAGGAGACGCTCACGGGCGCCGACCACACGGAGAAGATCAAGGCGCTCAAGCAGGAGCTCAAGGACACCGAGAAACGCCTCGCGCAGTTGGACGTGAAGTGGAAGGCGGAGCTGGAGGCGGCCCGAAAGGTCATCGAGTGCCGCAGCGCCATCCGCGAGATACACGATCGCGACCCGAAGGACAAGGAACTGGCGAAAAGGCAGAAGGAGCTCAAGGAGCTCGAGAAGGACCTCGCGAAGGCCCAGGGCGGCGATCCCCTCGTCTTCATCGAGGTCACCGGCCAGACCGTCTCCGAGGTGATCTCCGGCTGGACGGGGATCCCGGTGGGCAGGATGATGGCTGACGAGATACAGACCGTGCTCGACATGGAGAACCTCCTCAAGAAACGCATCGTGGGCCAGGACCATGCCCTGAGGGCCGTCGCCCAGATGGTCCAGACCGCTCACGCCGGGATGGAGGACCCCTCCAAGCCCACGGCGGTCTTCATGTTCGTGGGGACGAGCGGCGTGGGGAAGACGGAAACGGCCCTCGCGATCTCCGAGCTCCTCTACGGCGGGGAGGAGAACGTGATCACCATCAACATGTCCGAGTACCAGGAGGCCCACACGGTCTCGAGCCTGAAGGGGTCGCCCCCCGGCTACGTGGGGTACGGCGAGGGCGGCGTCCTCACCGAGGCCGTCAGGAGGAGGCCTTACAGCGTGGTTCTCCTCGACGAGGTGGAGAAGGCCCACCCCGACGTCCTCGAGCTCTTCTACCAGGTCTTCGACAAGGGGAGGATGGAGGACGGCGAGGGACGCGAGATCGACTTCAGGAACACCCTCATCATCCTGACCTCGAACGTGGGCACCGACCTCATCATGAAGGCGTGCGCCGACGAGGAGACGAGGCCTTCCCCCGAGGCGCTCGTGGAGCTCGTCAGGCCCGAGCTCCTCAAGCACTTCAAGCCGGCGTTCCTGGGACGGATGAAGATCGTGCCGTTCTACCCCATCACCGACGACATCATGAGGCTCATCGTGTCCCTCAAGCTCGAACGCATCAAGACGCGCATGATGGAAAACCGCAAGGTGCTCTTCGAGTACGCTGAGGAGCTGGTGGACGCGATCGCGGGCCGCTGCACCGAGGTGGACAGCGGCGCACGCAACGTGGACCACATCCTCACCAACACGCTCCTGCCCGACATGTCCCGGGAGATCCTCGCGCGCATGGCGAGGGGTGAGAGCATCGAGCGCGTGAGGGTCGGCCTCGAGGGGTCGGGCTTCGTGTACGAGATCGTTTAGCCCGAGACATGCTTCTTACGAACTCGACCCCTTTCCCGGCGATGCTCTTCAGGGGGGTGGTGGATGACAGGCGCCTCTTCGCCTCCGTGGTCTGCCGGGTGACCTACTCGATCGTCGACGGCACGCTGAAGGCGGCCCCCGAGCAGGTGTGGCGGGTGTCGGCGGAGCCGTGGGAGGGCCCGTACGGGCCCATGGACTCGGACGAGGTGTTCTACACGGGCGGGGTCGACGTCTTCGCGTTCGGCAGCGCCAGGCCTCACCGCCCGGAGACGGGGGTCATGGAGGTGTCCGTCGAGGTGGGGTCCTCGTTCACGTATTCCATCGTGGTCTTCGGACGCCGCGTGTGGAGGAAGGTCAAGGGGTCCCTCGTCGCCTCCCCGCCCGCCCCGTTTTCCGAGATCCCGCTCACCCTCGAACACGCCTACGGGGGCAAGGACACCTGGGACGGCCTCGACGTCCCTTACCCCGCCAACCCCTTGGGCAAGGGGTTCTATGTCGACGAGAAGAACGCGGAAGGCGGCGAGCTTCCGAACATCGAGGAGAAGGGGCGTCTCATCTCCAGGTGGGACGACAGGCCGGAGCCCGTGGGCGTCGCATGCTGCGGCATGGCGTTCGGCCCCAGGCTCGAGCAGTCCCTTGTCTTCGACGAGAAGACCGGCGCCCTCACCGAGATCAAGCCGACCCTCTTCAACTCCGCCTTCCCGGCCATGGTGGCCCCGCGCGTGCTGCCGGGAGACCGCGTGCGCATCAGGGGCATGCTCCCCGGGAGGTCCCTGGAGTTCACGATCCCGCCTTCCGGCCTGGGCGTGAGGGTCGCCATCGGCGCGCACGAGGCGATGAGGGAGCCGGCCGTCGCACAGGTGGGGGTCGAGGTCGATCTCGAGAGGGTGTTCCTCACGTACCGGTATCCCTTCAGGTACGTCTTCACCCCCCACGAGAAGAGATCGTGCGAGCTCGTCTACGAGCCGGGCGTGGTCTCGTGAAGAGGGGCCTGCGGTGCTCGTGAGGGCGCACGGAAGGGGAGGACCTGTGGGAGAAAGAGGCCGAGGATACCGTTCGAAGGCTCACGCGGGCCGGGGGGGCGCGCCGTGTTCGCGGTCCTGAAGCACTGGCACCCGGTCATGGGGGTGGATTACCACATACCCTGGCCGCCGGGGTCGCCGTCCCCCGCTCCTACGCCCGCACCGTACAAGACCATGGCGGTCATGGTCGGGACCGGGCTCACGTCGCGCTACGCGACCACGCACACCCAGCAGGGGTTGGGGTTCACCATGCAGGCGCCCACGGACGTGGGGCCGGGCATCCCGCACGTCGGCCCCCCCTCGCAGACCCTGCCCCTCGACATCGCCTTCAGCTCGTCGAAGTCGTACTTCGGGCCCGCGAACATCCAGTCGAACGGGGAGCGCATCGCCGCGGCCCTCCTCGGGAACACGAACCCGAACCTCGACTGCGGGACCCCCGTGCCCACGCCCACCGGGCTCGCACTCGCGCTCACCACGGTGTACGTGGACATGAGCCTCGCGGACATCCTCAACGGCTTTCAAGCCATGGCGGCGGACTTCATCGTGCAGTCCATCCTCAACTGGCTTGGGAACAAGGCGGGAGAGTTGATAGAGCCTTACGCGAGCTACCTCCTCGGCAGGTTCGCACCCCAGGTCCTCTCCAAGCAGGCGGCGAAGGCCCTGCTCAGGAGCAGGGGGGGTGTGCCGGGGAACATGATAAACGAGGCGGCCCGGCAGCTGGTGCAGTCGCAGCGTGTATCCGCGGCGGCCTACTTCAGCGCGTTGCCAGCGAGATCGGGCAACCTGGCCAACGCCGTCACGGGTTTCTTCATGGGCGGGCCCATGGGCATGGACGCTTCCACGTTCGGTCTGCCGACGCTCTTGGGAAGGCAGGCCGAGGCCGTCACGAACTACCTGAGCAACCCCGGCGTCGACGAGCACGGCGGCTCGACTGGCGGTGCCGGGCAGACCGGGGCGTACTAGGGAGGGACCGTGCCCGTCCTCACATCCCCCGCGCCGTGCGCGATGCAGCTGTCGGGAAGGGACCCCCAGGGAGGGTTCATCTTGTCGGTGGTGCTCAAGGTCGCCTATGCCGTCGGGAAGGACGGGTCCCTCGAGCCGATGCCCGAGCAGGAGCCGCTCAACACGAGACCCGTTGCCGACGGGTCCGTCAAGGGCCTGCTCGTCCACGACATCGACATCTACCCCTACAAGCTCTCCACGGACGTGGTGATCAAGGGGCACGCCTACGGCCATGGGAGGAGGAGGTTCATCGCCGGGGTGAGCGTCGCCGGCAGGGAGAAGCGGGTCCTCGTGGTGGGTGACAGGAGCTGCACGCTGGACCCTGCCGGGAAGATCGTGTTTTCCGAGCCTGAGCCCGTGGACAAGGTCCCCCTCTCGTACACGCACGCCTACGGAGGCAGGGACCATGCGGCGGAGCGGACGCGCGGAAACCCGTTCCTGGCCCTGCACGGCGCCGTCGACCCGGGGGAGTGCGATCTCGACATGGCGAGCCCGTTTCTCTACCCGCGCAACCCCTGCGGCACGGGTTACCTCATCGAGAAGGACGGGAGGGCCGTCGAGGCGCTCAGGCTGCCGAACCTCGAGGACCCGCAGGACCCCCTGACGCCCGAGAGGCTCTGCGTGCAGGATCACCTCAGGTGGCCGCTCATGCCTCTGCCCCAGGCGATGGACTGGTACGACTACGGGTGGTTCCCCCGCATCGCGTGCGCCGGGATCGTGCCTGATCACGACGAGGCGGCGGCGGTGTTCGCGGAGGTGGACAGGGGCCTCGTCCCCGCATGGGTCGTCAAGGACAGGACCGTCGATGCGCACGGTGCATTCCTGCTCGCCTCGGGCGCCTCACCGGGGCTGAGCGTACCCTACCTCGTGGGCGGGGAGGAGATCCTGCTCGGCAACATGCACCCGGGGCGGGAAACGATGCGCATACGGCTCCCGAAGAAGGCCCCTCGCCTGTTTGCGGACGCGAGGAACGGCAGGTTGAACCGGACGGACGTGGTCATGCACACCGTGGTGATCGAGCCCGACCGGGACAGGGTCTGCATCGTGTGGCGGGGAAGCGCGCCTGCGCTCAGGCCGTACCTGCCCCAGGAGCTCGCAGGAATGCCTTTCATGGCCGAGTGGCCGTGAAGACAAAGCCGTACAAAGGAGTGAACCCATGAGTTTCAGCCAGGAGAACCGCATGCTCTCGATCGAGACCCCCCTGGGCCCCGATGTCTTCGCGCTCACCTCGTTCAGGGGAAGGGAGGGCATATCGGTGCCGTTTTCCTTCGAGCTCACCCTCGTCTCCGAGGACACGTCCATCGACCCGAGGGCGCTCATCGGAAAGGGCGCGACCGTGTTCGTGAGGCTCGCCCAGGACGAGACGAGGCCGATCAACGGCGTCATATCGAGGTTCAGGCAGGAACGCCTGGGCGTCCCCGAGGGCCCGGAGCGGCTCATGCACATGGCCACCTACACGGCGGTCTTGGTCCCCTGGACGTGGCTCCTCTCGAAATCCATGAACTCGAGGATCTTCCAGAAGAAGGACGTGGTCCAGATCGTGGAGCAGGTCTTCGGTGAGTGGAAGTTCTCCCACTACGAGTTCAGGCTGACCGGTTCGTATGCGAAGAGGGAGTACTGCGTGCAGTACCACGAGAGCGACCTCGACTTCGTGAGCAGGCTCCTCGAGGAAGAGGGTATCTTCTACTTCTTCGAGCACGAGCGCTCGCGGCACGTGCTCGTCATGGCCGACTCGCCGGACGCCCACAGGGACTGCCCGGTCCAGTCCACGGTGAGATGCCTGCTCGACAAGGGGGCAGAAGCGGTGCAGGCCGAGGACGTGATCACGCACCTGGGCTGGGGCGAGGAGATCAGGATCGCCTCCTACGTGACCACCGACTACAACTACCTCATGCCGAGCACCGATTTGCTGGTGGAGATGCCGACGAGCATCGAGGTGGGGACGGGCAAGCGGGAGGTGTACGATTTCCCCGGGCGGTACGGGACGAGGGCGGACGGCGAGCGCTACGCAGAGCTCCGCATGCAGGCCGAGGAGGCCCAGGTCACGAAACTCCACGGTGTGGGCAACTGCAGGACGTTCTCGAGCGGATACAGGTTCACGCTCGAGGACTACCACCGCAAGGAGATGAACGGCAGGCCGTACGTCCTCGTGGATGTGGAGCACGAGGCGAGGGAACCCGTGGAGCTCACGGGGTCCGCACCCGAGGCGTCGTACACGAACACCTTCACGTGCATTCCCCACGGAGTCGCATTCAGGCCCCTTCGGCTCACCCCGAAACCCGTGGTTCAAGGCGTGCAGACGGCCACGGTCACCGGGCCTCCGGGCGAGGAGATCTACACCGACGAGCACGGGAGGGTGAAGGTCCAGTTCCCCTGGGACCGCGAGGGCCTCAGGAACGAGGAGACCACATGCTTCATCCGCGTGGGCCAGGTCTGGGCCGGCCAGGGCTGGGGCGCCGTGTGGATCCCGAGGATCGGCCACGAGGTGATCGTGGGGTTCGTCGAGGGTGACCCGGACCGGCCGATAATCATCGGCAGCGTCTACAACGCGGCGAACACCCCGCCGTACACCCTCCCGGACCAGAAGACGAAGAGCACGCTGAAGTCAAACTCCACGCCGGGAGGCGGCGGCTCCAACGAGATCCGCTTCGAGGACAAGAAGGGGGAGGAGGAGGTCTACATCCACGCGCAGAAGGACCACAACGTCGTGGTCGAGCACAACAGGGGCACAACGGTCGGAAACAACGATTCCGTGACCGTCGGCAACGACCGCAGCCTGACGGTGAGGGGATCGGAGACCATCACGGTGACCCGGACGTGCACGAGGACCATCCAGCAGGGGGAGAAGCTCACCGTGGCCCAGGGCCGCACCGTGCAGGTGACGGGCGGCGAGTCGCGCACCATCGAGGGCGGATTGAAGGTGGTGGTGGACGGGGGGGTCACGGAGTCCGTGTCCGGGTCCCGACAGGCGGACATCTCGGGTGCGTGCGAGGAGAACATCGGCGGGAAGTGGAGCGTGGCCTCAGGCGGCGATTGCGTGATGCGCGTGGGTGGGAACATGGGGGCGGACGCCTCGGGCGGGATCGAACTCCAGGCGGGCAGCAAGGTCACCATCACCAGCGGTGGGTGGGTCGTCACGGTGGACGCCTCCGGGCAGATAACCGCGAGCGGCACCTCCATCACCCTGAACGCGGGCGGCTCCTCGGTGGAGATCGGCGCTTCCGGCATCAGCCTCACCACGGGAGGGATGATCACGCTCACCGGGTCCATGATCAAGAACAACTGTTGAGGAGGGTACGATGGCCCCACGAAAGAAGGCGTCGGCCATGGCCAGGGTGATAGACCTCGAGGAAGGTCGTCGGCTCGTCCTGACCAGGGAGGGAAACTCGGACAGGATCACCGTGACCGGGCCTGACGGCGGGGTGAGACTCACGATCACCCTGACCGACAGGGGGCCTGTCCTCCACCTCGAGGGTGCCTGCATCACGATCGAGACCGACGGCGATCTCTCCATCAGCGCCGGCAGCCTCGCCCTGAACGCACGCGATGGGATCTCCCTGAGCACGGGAGGGGACGCGGCGGTGAAGGTGGAAGGCGACCTGTCCATCAGGGCGAGGACGCACACCATCGAGGCCGAGCTCGGCGATGTGAACGTCCGGGCGAACGACGACGTGAGGATCGAGGGCGAGAGGATCCTCATGAACTGTTGAGGGGCAAGGGCGTGTCAGCGCTTGAATATGTCGAAGATGGACTTCTGGGGTTTCTTGACGGGCTTGGGCGCGTCTTGCGGCTGCGTGTGCGCCTCTCTCGTCTCCGGTTTGTGGGCGGGCTCCTGCTCGATCTCCGCGAGCCTCCCCTCGCCGAGGTACTTGAAGGTGGGGAGGCCGGGGCCGAGGGACACGAGGTCCATGGAGTTCATCTGCGCCTCGGTGACGACCGGCCTGCCGTTGATGGTCACCATGCCCCTGCCCGTGAGGTCCTTGACCCAGTAGGCGCCCCCGCTCGAGAAGATCATGACATGGCGCGGGGCCATGCCCGCGTGGGCCATGACGAGGTCCGCATCCGGCGCGGAGCCGATCGTGACGGGCACCTCCCTGAACGTGCGGACCGACGGCCCGTACTGGACGATGAGGGGGACCTGGACCTTGCCGACCCGGGGCGCCTCACCTGCAGGCGCCTGGGGCACGGAGGGTGGCGGCCCCTGCCGGGGGGCGGGGGCCTGCGCGCCGCGCGCGGGCGTGCCTTGGGCTTGGGCCGCGGCCTCCTGGCGTCCAAAAGCCGCGTCCGTGCTCTCGGGCGGCGTCGGTGGGCGGGGGGGCGCGGCGTCCACGAGTTCCGCGAGGAAGCTCACCTTGGGCCCGCCGTCGGTGAACATGATCACGTCGCCGTCCTTGAGGAAGACCTCGCCTTGGACCCTCCTGCCGTTGACGAACGTCCCGTTGGTGCTCTTGTCGATGAGCTTGCAGCGGTTTCCCTCGCGCACGATGAGGGCGTGCGTCCGGGAGACGGTCTTGAGATCGGCCGGGAACGTCACCTGGCAGGAAGGGTGTCTCCCGATGCTGATGGATGGCTCGGTAAACTCCTGGATCTGGCCTGCAAGCGGGCCCTGGATGTGGACGAGCCGCACCTTCATGACCGGGATCTCCCTCATACCGAAGGTGAATACCGGCTCGCACAGGGCATGTCAAGGGGAAGGGCCCGCGGCGGGGACGGGTTGAAGAGGGCGGAGGGGGCCCTGTGAGGATCGAGGCTCGAGGCCTTACGCACGTGGGGATGAGGCGTTCGTCCAACGAGGACGCCTTCCTCGTCCGCGAGGACCTCGGCATGTGCACGGTGGCGGACGGCATGGGGGGGGCGGCCGCCGGGGAGGTCGCGAGCGCCTTCTTCATGGATGCCGCACTCGAGGTGTTCGGCCGGGCCGACCCCCTCGGCGTCGCGGAAGACCTGGTGAAGAACGCCTTCTTCCTCGCCAACGGCCGGATCCTCGACCATGCGGGGAGTCACCCCGAATGCTCGGGCATGGGCTGTACCGCCGAGATCCTCGCCGTTCGCGGGGACACGGTGGTCATCGGCCACGTGGGAGACAGCCGGACGTACAGGTTCAGGGATGGGGAGCTCCGTCAGCTCACCGTGGACCACTCGCTCGTCCAGTCACAGGTGGACAGCAAGGCGATAACGGCGGAGCAAGCCAGGGTGCATCCCATGCGCCACGTGATCCTCAGGGCGGTGGGGATCAAGCGCGATCTCGAGGTCGACATCCTGAAGGGGAAAGCGAGGCCTGGCGACATCTTCCTGTTGTGCTCCGACGGGCTGACCGATATGATCGAGGACGTGGAGATAGCGGCCTGCCTGAGTCCGCCTCGTCGTCTCGACGACATGGCGCGGGATCTCGTGGACCGTGCGAACAGGGCGGGCGGCAAAGACAACGTTACCGTGGTCCTGGCGGTGGTGTTGCCGTGAGGCCGGGCCCGAGGATACCCGTGGTGCTGTGCGTCGCCCTCCTCGCCCTCGCCCCGGTGACGTGCCCCCCTCCTGAGGCGCACGGCCTGGCCCTCACGAGGGTCGTGCAGGTCCCGCGGCTCGAGGCGGAAAAGGCGATAACCGATTGGCTCGCCCGGTCAGGCCACGAGGTCGTGCGCACCGAGCGGGGACAGTCCGTGGAACTGGTCGCAACGAGGAAGGGGACCGCCCGGCGGATCGTCCTGGTGCACCACTCCCCGCTCGCCACCGAGGTCGCGGCGCCGGAGGGGGGACCGTGGGCCCAGGATCTCTGGTCGTTCCTCGACGCCTACGAAGAGACGGTCGGAGGGACAAGAGAGTACCAGGCCAATACGATCCCGGAAGAGGTGAGGCGACGCTCGGCGTCCACGGTCTGCATCCTCGCGAAGGTCAGAGGCGGGCCGATCCAGCTGAGCGGGTTCGTGGTCGACGACGGCGGCCTCGTCCTGTGCACTGCGCACCTGCTCAGGAACCCCGAAGAGATCACGATCACCACCGCAAGCGGCGGGAGAGCCAGGGGGGTTCTCGTCAAGGTGGATTACGAGAGGGACCTCGCGCTCATAGACTGCCCCGGGAAGCCGGGGCCGGCCGTCGAACTCGGCGGAAGGCGCGGCGCGGTCCTCGAGGGAGAGCAGGTCTACTCGGTGGGCTGTCCCGGCTTGAACGGGTTGACCATCAATGCGGGGACGGTGAGCGGCCCCCCGAGGCTCGTCAACGGGAGGGTGTTCGTCCAGGTGCGCATGCCGGTTTCACCGGGCAGCAGCGGGAGCCCAGTCTTCGACGCCGCGGGAGCGCTCGTGGGGGTCGTGCAGGGGAGGGTGAAGCCCGAGAGGAGGATGGGGCTCGTCATCCCCATGGACACCGTGATCGAGTTCGTGAAGGAGCGGTGAGTTGAACTACGGGAGGTACGAGATCATAAGGGAGATCGGCAGGGGCTCCATGGGCATGGTGTACCTGGCCCGGGACCCGCAGATCGGGCGGGACATAGCGCTGAAGGTGCTCAGGCCGGACAGGGTCGAAAGCGAGGACTTCGTCAGGCGCTTCCTCAGGGAGGCGAGGGCCATCGGCCGCATGTCGCACCCGAACGTGGTGACCGTCCACGACGTGGGGGAGGATCACGGGACCGTCTACATCGCCATGGAACTGCTCGAGGGCGAACCCCTCAACGTGTACGCGGCGAAGAGGACGCTCCGCCTCGAAGACATCGCGGGAATCGGGGCCCAGATCGCCCGATGCCTGGACTACGCCCACGGCAGGGGCATCGTGCACAGGGACGTCAAGCCGCAGAACATCATCGTGAGCCCGGACGGCACGGTGAAGCTCACCGATTTCGGCATCGCCCACATCGAGGACCCTGAGGCCGGTTCCCAGACCCAGGCGGGAGAGATCCTCGGGACCCCCAACTACATGTCGCCGGAGCAGGTCATGGGCAAGAAGGTGGACGGCAGGTCGGACATCTTCTCGCTGGGGGTGATCCTCTACGAGCTCGCCTCGGGTACGAGGCCGTTCAAGGGGGCCGACCTGGCCTCGGTCTTCCACGCGATAACGTCCAGCGAACCCGAGGCCCTGGACGCCATGAACCCCGAGACCCGAGGCGCATTCTCGGGCATCGTGATGAAGTGCCTGGCCAAGGACCCTGCAGAACGCTTCCAGACGGGCTCGGCGCTGGCACGCGAGCTCGGGGGGTTCCTCGCGGGCCGGACGAGCGCGCCCGGCGCCGCGCCCCGTCCCCGGCACAGGCGGACCATTGCGGCCGCGGCTGTGGTCGCCGTCGCCTGCCTCGTCCTGGGAGGGATCCTCCTGTATCGGGCCACCGTCAGCAAGGCGCCCGTGGAGACGGCCGACCTCCGGGTCGAGAGCGTCCCGGAAGGCGCACAGGTTTACGTGGACGGCAGGTTCGGGGGGAAGACGCCGGCCCGCGTGAAGGTGTCCGAGGGCTCCCACGAGGTGCGGCTCAGCATGCCGGGGTACTACGAGTGGGAAGCGGTGGTCCAGGCGCAGCGGGGATCATCCACCCCCTTGAAGGTGGAACTGGTGCCCTCCGCTGAGTGACGGCGGAGTGAGGCGGTGAAGGGATGGGGTTTCTTCGGTCGTTTACGGCCCCGCGCCGGCATGGCGGGGGCAAGGAGGGATGAGATGAGACATACCATGAGGGTCTACGTCTGCATCGCCGCGGCGGCCATGTTCCTCGCGGCCCGGCCGGGGGATGCCTCCGCCGTCCAGGAGGGAGGCAAGGCACCGCTGTTCTCGCTGAAAGGGCTCGACGGAAAGGTCTACAGCCTCGCTTCCATGGAGAAAAGCCCGATGCTGGTCCTGTACTTCTTCGACGCCTCCTCGAGGCCCTCGCAGGAGGGTCTCTTGAGCCTGGACGGGATCGCGAAGAGGTACAGGAAGGCCGACCTGACCGTGTGGGGCGTCACCGCCTCGGCCATGCCCAAGGCCCAGGATTTCGTGAACAGGACGAGGCCCGGCTTCCCCGTGCTCCTCGACACCGCCGGCGTCGGCGATGCCTACGGAGCCCGACAGATCCTGCCCTCTGTCTACATCCTGGGCCCCGGCCTCAAGGTGCTGGACGTGATCCAGGGCGGGGGCAAGTCCATGGCCGTGATGCTCACGCGGCTCGCGGAGAGGAAGCTCCAGCAGAAAGACACCGATCTCGCCATGGCCTTGGGAGACGCGGCGGCCAAGACTGGGCCGGGCGGGGAGAAGGCCCTGGCGGTGAAGGGGTATGCGGCGCTCAAGGCCGGGCGGGTCGACCAGGCGGAGAAGACCTTTGCCGAACTCGCCAGGGGCAAGGGCAAGGCCGAGGTCCTGGGCAAGGAAGGACTCGCCGCGGTCTACGCGCACAGGGGAGAGACCGACAAGGCGTTCGAGCTCGCGTCCCAGGTCGAGCGCATGGCGCCCGAGAGGGGGTATGCGCACGTGGTGAAGGCCGACGTCCTCTACGCCAGGAACAAGAAGAGCGAGGCGATGAAGGAGTACGAGGCCGCGACCAAGAAACCCGACACGGACATGTTCCAGAAGGCCCTCGCGTACAACAAGCTGGGCCGTCTCCATGCGAGCGTGAAGGATTACAAGACCTCCCGGGAACTCTACGAGAAGGCCGTGACCCTCGACCCGTACTACGTGGAAGCCATGGCCAACAAAGGTCTCGCGTACGAGAAGGAGGGCAGGTGGGACAAGGCGCTGGACGCCTACCGTGAGGGACAGGCGACGGGCGTCCGGGACGACTGGACGAGGATCCTCGCGGCCCGGGCCATGGAGATGATGGAATACCAGAAGGACGAGAAGCGCAGGGAGAGGGTGGACAGGCTCGTGAAGGAGCTCTCCCAGAGGTTCCGCGAACAGAAGAGAGCCCCCGCCCGGGAGGACACGTGGACCTCGCCGCCCATGGTGCTCGGTTTCGTGGATTTCCAGGAACAGGGCATGCTCTCGGAGCGTGACGGCATGTCGATCGTGCTGACGGCGCAGCTCGCCGAGAACCTCAAGGCCTCGGGGAGGGTCAAGGTGGTGGACCGCGTGCTCCTCGACAGGCTCCTCGAGGAGCTGAACCTGGGGTCCTCCGAGCTCGCCGACGGAGATACCGCTCTGCGGCTCGGCCGGGTGCTGGCGGCGAGGGTTCTCGCCACCGGGAGCATCGTCAACCTGGGCGGCGGTGCCGTCGTGACCATGCGGCTCCTCGACACCGAGACGACCTCCGTGGCCAAGGTCATCACGCTGAGGCTCCCCACGGGCGCGCCCGACCAGCAGGACGTCTTCAAGCTGAACAGGCAGATCCTGGAGACCCTCGTGAGGGAATACCCGTTGAGGGCCTACGTGGTCGAGGTCAAGGGCGACGAGGTCATGATCAATCTCGGGTCCGACCAGGGCGTGGTCCAGGGCACGAGGTTCGAGGTCCTGGAAGAGGGCCCGCAGATCGAGTTCAAGGGGAGGAAGCTCAAGGGCACGCCCAAGGTTGTTGGAGTCCTCGAGGTGGTGAGGGTGGAGCCCGGGCTCTCGTGGTGTCGGGTGATCTCCTCGGACAGGCCCCTTGCGAGGGAGGACAAGATCGTGGAGAAGGCGCCGCAGGCGCTCGGCAAGGGTTGAGGCATGTCGCGGCTCTCCGTCGCCGTTCTCTGGGCGGTTCTTGCCGCTTCGCTCGCCTCCTGCGCATCCGTGGACACGGCAGGGAGCGAGGCCCCGGCCGTCGCGGTGTGGGACGTGGAGAACCTGTCTCCCTCGCGATTCTCGATGCCGGGCATGGGCGAGATCCTCTCGGGGGCGATCATCGATGTACTGGGGGCGCAGGGCGTCGAGGTGGTGGAGCGCGAGAGGCTCGTGGCTGTCCTCGAGGAGCTCAGGCTCGGGTCGTCGCAACTCGCCGACGACGAGACAAGGCTCCGCGTGGGCAGGATAACGGGTGCGCGCGAGATGGTCTTCGGCGCGTACATGGTCGTGGGCCCCACCATGAGGCTGGACCTCAGGAGGGTGGACGTGGAGACGGGTCGCGTGGTGAGGACCGCGTCCAAGACCGCGCCCTCGGGCGACGTGCAGGCGTGGGTCGAGGCGGCCCGCAAGGCGGCCGTCGACCTCTTTTGAATCCTTGAACCGGGGGTGTCTGGCGGGTCTCGAGGCCGGCCGGGATACGCCCGAGGGGAGCCGCCCGTTGCCGGGCCTCCCCTTGCGGCTCAGCCTCGGGGGGCCCCCCTTGGCTTCGCCGATCGCCTCTGGAGGGAGAGCGCCGCGTCCGACTCCCGCACGTAGACCGGCATGATCTCGAGGCCGGACCCGCTGGAAGCGGCCTTTACGCCCAAGGCCGCGACCACCGAGGCCCGCGGGTGCCGGAGGTGCCCGGGCGCCTCGACGTAGAGGTCTCCGAGCGCCCCGGAGAAGATCCCCCGGTACGGTGCGCAGGCGTTGCCCACGAACAGGGCTGGTCCTTCCGCGAGCCTTGCAGCCTCCTCGGGCGTCACGTTCGCAGGTCCCATCAAGCGCGTGCCGTGCGTGTCGTACACGGCACAGAACACCTCGCCCTTCCTCGCATCCACCACGGTCACCACGGGCAGAGGGCTCGGCAGTGCACCAAAGGCCAGCGCGTCCAGGCTCAGGACGCCGGCGACGGCGCATCCCAGGGATGCCGCGAGCCCTTTCGCCGTGGCGATGCCGATGCGCAGCCCGGTGAAGGACCCGGGCCCGAGACCCACCGCGATCATCTCAAGGTCTTCCTTGCGTGTGCCCGACCTGCGGAGAACCTCGTCCACGACGCTCAGGATGATGCCGGCGTGGCCGGATCCGGTCTCGAAGCCGATCTCGCAGGCCGTGTCGCCGTCGATGCACACGGCGACGCTGATGTGCGTCGTCGACGTGTCCAGGCCGAGGACCTTCATGCGCCTAGCCCCTGAAGATGCGGACGATATCGTTGTAGAAGGCGAACAGCATGATCATGACGAGGATGAAGAGCCCGATCTGCTGGGCGACCTCGCGGGGTCTCCCCTCGACAGGCTTGCCGGTCACTCCCTCGATGAGGAAGAGGAGGAGGTGCCCGCCGTCGAGGACCGGGATGGGCAGCAGGTTGATGATGGCCAGGTTGATGCTGATGAAGGCGATGAGGGACACGAAGGGCAGGAAACCCGCCTTGAAGGTCTGGCCCGAGACCTGGGCTATGAGGATGGGGCCGCCGAGGCTCTCCTTGACGCTCAGGGTGCCTTTCACCATCTTCGAGAACGCCACGGCCGTGAGCTTCACGATGCGGTAGCACTGCGAGACCCCGTATGAGACGCCCCCGAAGACGCCGTAACGCTTCAGCGAGGTCTTGTCGGACGCGGTGATCCCGATCATCGGCCTGACGATCTCCTCGCCGAAGATGTTCTTGGCCTTCTGCATCTCCGGCCGGACGTTGAGCACGAAGACCCTCTCTTCCCTCACCACCTCGACCCTCACCACGTGAGACCCGCCTGTGTCATTGAGGACAAGGGCGACGTCTTCCCACTCGTCCACGGGCACCCCGGCTATCGATCGTATCAGGTCACCGGGGAGGAACCCGGCCTTGTCCGCAGGCGACCCCTTCTGCACCTCGCCTATCACCGGGAGGAGGTAGGGGACGCCCGTCCATGCGATCGCCGTGTACACGACAACGGCGAGGAGCACGTTGAACAGGGGGCCTGCGAAGACGATGGCCGCCTTGACCCAAAGCCTCTTGTGGGCGAACGAACGACGCTTGTCTATGTGCGTGACCCGGTCTTTGTCCTCAGGGTCCTCCCCCAGCATCTTGACGTAGCCGCCGAGCGGGAAGGCGGCCACCTGGTACTCGGTCTCGCCGATCCTCTTCCTGACAACGGCGGGACCGAAGCCGAGGGAGAACCTCAAGACACCCACGCCGCTCGCCTTGGCCGCCAGGAAGTGGCCGAGTTCGTGGATGAATATGAGGATACCGAGGACGATGACGAAGGCGAGGATCGTGATCATGCCAGCATTGCCTCTAGTGCCTTTCTTGCCTGCCTGTCGAGCTCGACGAGTTCATCCGGGGTTTCTACCTTGAACGCACCGAACATGTCCATGGTCTTTTTCACGAGCGCGACGATCTCGTCGAAGCGTATCCTGCCGGAGAGGAAGGCCTCCACGGCCACCTCGTCGGCGGCGTTCATGACGCAGGGCAGCACCTCCGGCCTTTCCATGGCCTTCTTCGCCACCGACAGCGCAGGGAACTTTTCCTCGTCCGGCGGCAGGAACTCGAGGGCCAAAGGCGCCCTGAACGAGAGGCGGCCGAGGGGCAGGTCCAGGCGGTCCGGCCAGGAGAGGGCATACGCTATGGCAGTGCGCATGTCGGGAAGGCCGAGCTGCGCCTTGATGCTCGAGTCCGAGAACTCCACCATCGAGTGCACGATGCTCTGGGGGTGGACGACCACCTCGACCATGTCCATGCTCACGCCGAAGAGCCAGCACGCCTCGATCATCTCCAGGCCTTTGTTCATGAGCGTCGCCGAATCCACGGTGATGCGTCTTCCCATGCGCCAGGTCGGGTGGTTGAGCGCCTCTTGGGGGGTTATGGCCCCGAAGGTTTCCCTGGGGCGGTCCCTGAAGGGCCCGCCCGAAGCGGTGAGCACGATGCGTCGAACCGCCTCCCGCGGCTCGCCGGAGAGGCACTGGAACACGGCCGAATGCTCGGAATCCACCGGGACGATGACCGATCCGTGCGCCGCCGCCTCCTCGGTGAGGAATTTCCCCCCCACCACCAGGGATTCCTTGTTGGCCAGCGCCAGCACCGACCCCATGCGCACCGCCTCCAGGGAAGGCAGAAAGCCGGAAGCACCCGTTATGCCGTTGACCACGATGTCCGGCCTCGAGCGCCTGAGGACCTCCGAGGCGGCGTTCTCGCCGGTGATCACCTCGATTCCTGGTGGTATCGGGCCCTTCGGCCTGGCGAGGCCCACGATCTCCACGCCGAAGGCGAGGGCCTGCTCCAGGATGCGCTCCACGTTGCCGCCGGAGGCCAGGCCGACGAGCACGAACCTGTCCGGCCTCATGCGGATCACGTCGAGGGCGGACTCGCCTATGGACCCCGTGGACCCCAGGACGGCAACCCGCTTCATCTAGGTCACGACCCTGGATGCGATGTAGAGGAGGCAACCCACGGGGATGATGCCGTCCATGCGGTCGAGCATCCCGCCGTGACCCGGGATGAGCGTGCCGAGGTCCTTGATCTGGAATTCCCGCTTGAACAGGGAGGCCGTCAGGTCGCCGGCGAGGTCAAGTGCTGCTATGCACGCGGACATGGAGACCAGCACCCACCACGGGTAGGCCCTCGAGAGCGTGTCCACGCCTATCGCCTCGCTCGCCAGGGAGTAGACCAGGGAGGATGCGTACCCGAGGATCATGGCGAGGAACACGCCGCCTATGAACCCCTCCACGGTCTTCTTGGGGCTGAGCCTGGGCGCGATCTTGCGCCTGCCCAGGCTCCGGCCGGCGTAGTATGCGCCGACGTCCGAGGCGAAGACGCTCACCAGGCCGAAGATCATCCAGAACCTGCCGTCTTGCGCCACCCTCAAGAGGACCCAGAAACCGATGAGGGCCATGGGGTAGAGGAGGCCGGACATCGCGTACGCGAGGTCGGCCGCCTTGAGACGCGAGCGTTCGTACAGGATCAGCGAGGCCGCCATGAGGGCCGTGCAGGCCACTCCCACGGTGAGGATGCAGGCGAGCGGGTCACCCCGGTAGGCGAACAGGACGTACGGGAAGGAAGAGGCGATGGAGATCCAGCCGAGGATCCTCGCGTCGGGGCCTATGGCCACGCGGAAGAACTCGTGCATGCACATGGGGATCACGATCGCGGCGAGGATCGCCAGGACCCATGCCGGGCCGAAGACCGCCGGGACGGCGAGCACGACGATGAGGACAAGCGCGGCAAGGATTCTCGTCATCGGTCTTCCCCCCTCACCTGTTCCGGTGTTCTGCCGAACCTCCTCTGCCTGCCCATGTACCACTGGATCGCCCGGTCCAGCTCTTCGGCGCCGAAGTCGGGCCAGAGCGTGTGCGTGAAGTAGATCTCCGTGTAGGCGAGCTGCCACAGGAGGAAGTTGCTGATGCGCCACTCCCCCCCGGTCCGGATCAGGAGGTCGGGGTCCGGCATGAAGGAGGTGTCGAGCATGCCCGAGATCGTCTCCTCGGTTACGGAATCGGGTTTCACACCCTGCTCCAGGAGCCTTCTCGTGCACCTGACGATCTCGTCCCGGCCGCCGTAGTTCAGGGCGATGGCGAGGTTGAGCGCCTCGTTGTCCCGGGTGAGGTCCATGGTTCGCTGGATGGTGCCTCGAAGGTGGTCCGAGAAGCGGCTCATGTCCCCGATGACGCGTATACGGACGCCGCTTTCGTTGAGCTCGTCGATCTCCTCGGCGATGAAGCGCTCGAGGAGGTTGAACAGGCCTTCGACCTCGTCTTGCGGCCGGGCCCAGTTCTCGGAAGAGAAGGCGTAGAGCGTGAGGAAGGGGATCGAGCGGTCTTTCGCGAGCTGCACCACCCTCTTTGCGGCCCTCGCGCCCATCTCGTGTCCCTTGAGCCGCGACAGCCCCTGCTGTTGCGCCCACCTCCCGTTTCCATCCATGATGATGGCCACGTGGTTGAGCCGTTTCTGCATGGAGATTGTGTTAACACAGGGGGGTAGGGGAATCAACGGGATAAGGACCGCCTTCGGCGGGCAGGCCGAAAAGGCGCGTGGACGCACACAGGCGGGAAAGGCCTGGGTGTTAGGTGCCCATGGGCGCCCGGGCGGTGCCCTGCGTGCGGAGGGGTTCCCGGCACCCACACACGAACTCGTGGGGGCACGAACGGGAGTCAAGGACGAACATGGGCCCACATGTGTCGTCCGCATACCCAATCACCCCGCCAAAACCGGTATCCATGGGCGCCCGGGCGGTATCTTTCTCCGGCCCGAAGGCCGCCTCGGACTACCTCGGCGTCCATGGGCGATGGGGCGGGATGGGCCCCGAGGCACGAGGGTGATCCGCTTTTCAGGTCGGTTTTTGGCTCTTGACTTTTCCAAGGGGCTTGGGATAGACACACCTGGTGCGCCAAGCTATGGGTGTGCCTGGAGCGCTGGAGTAGCTCAATGGGTAGAGCAGCTGATTTGTAATCAGCAGGTTGCGGGTTCGAGTCCCATCTCCAGCTCCATGAGAGAACGACCGGGAGGGGTTCCCGAGCGGCCAAAGGGAGCAGACTGTAAATCTGCCGGCGAAGCCTACGGAGGTTCGAATCCTCCCCCCTCCACCAGTTGAGCGAGGGATTGCAGGAGACGTGAGTCGCTGATGACTGCACAATCCTCACGAGTAGATGCGGGAGTAGCTCAGTTGGCTAGAGCATCAGCCTTCCAAGCTGAGGGTCGCGGGTTCGAATCCCGTTTCCCGCTCCATTCCATCCCTTCATGTTGCCGTGGAGCGCGCCCACGTAGCTCAGTAGGTAGAGCACTTCCTTGGTAAGGAAGAGGTTTCCCCGGTTCGATCCCGGGCGTGGGCTCCACCTGATAAGAACGAGAGAACGGACGGAAAGAACATTCTAGAGAAGAAGAGAGAAGGGGGAAGTTCATGGCTAAGGAGACGTTCAAGAGGACGAAGCCGCACGTGAACGTGGGGACGATTGGTCATATAGATCATGGGAAGACGACGTTGACGGCGGCGATCACGAAGCATTTGGCGAAGAGGGGTTTGAGCGAGTACGTGGCGTACGATCAGATAGACAAGGCGCC
>JAKPDW010000042.1 GCA_029552245.1 Deltaproteobacteria bacterium | reverse complement strand
AGGGGGTACGGATTACGAGGGCGAGGGGTTCAGGAGGCTGGCGAACGAGTATTTTCTGCCGAGGTGGTTCCAGGTCTACGAGGGCAAGGTGCAGGAGACGGTTGAGGTGCTCGAGGTGGACGTCTCCCCCGGGCCCAGGGGCGGGTGAGCCTCACGGGACAGGGGATGGAGAGGAAGAAGAACCGAACGGGACAAGCCGGTTGACAGCCGGGAGCGAGACCGGCTAGCATAAAACACTACTGCAACAGAGAAAACTCCAGCCAGAGACGATCTTGGACCAGGCCCTCAACCTCGAGACCATCCGGAACAAAACCCTGAGAGACATAGCGCGAAAGGTCGAGGCGTGCCTTCCTGTGAGCGAGGACGACGCCCTCTTCATGCTCACGACCAATGACATCCTCGAGCTCGGCTTGATCGCCTCGTACGTCAAGAGACGCCTTCACGGCGACAGGGTGTTCTACTCCGTGAACATGAACCTCAACTACACGAATGTCTGCGAACTGCGTTGCCCGATCTGCGCCTTTTCGAGATCCGAGGGAGAAGACGGGGCGTACGTGCTTGACTTGGACGAGATAGAGCACAGGGCGAGGTGGGCCGCCTCCATGGGTGTAGATGAGATACACATCGTGGGCGGGCTCAACAGGTCGCTCAAGTTGGACTATTTCGAGGAGATGCTGCGCAGGATCAAGAGAACCTGTCCCGACGCCCTCATCGTCGCCTTCACCGCAGTGGAATACGACTTTTTCGCGAAAGAAAACGGCATCCCCCTCGACGAGGTCTTCAGCCGCCTCATTGCAGCCGGGCTCGGTGCGCTGCCCGGCGGGGGTGCCGAAATCTTCGCGCCGAGGATAAGGGAGGTGATCGCGCCGAGGAAGATCTCGGGCCGGAGGTGGTGCGAGGTCATGCGCCAGGCTCACACCCTGGGCCTGAAGACGAACGCCACCCTCCTCTACAACCACCTGGAAAGGCCCGAGGACATCGTGGACCACCTCGCCTCGATACGTTCGCTCCAGGACGAGACAGGCGGGTTCAAGACCTTCGTGCCGCTCCCCTACCACGAGACGGGCTCCCTGGTGAGGGCCAAGGCAAAGACCTCCACCGGCTATGCGGACATCCGCCTGTTCGCTGCCGCACGCGTCTTCCTGCACAACGTCCCGCACCTCAAGGCATTGTGGATGTACCTGGGAGAAAAGATGGCACAGACGCTTCTGTGCTTCGGCGCGGACGACCTGGGCGGGACGTACCATCACGAAAGGGTCGTGCACGCTGCGGGCGCACCCACGGCGGACAGCGGCAGCGAGGTGACGCTCATAAGGCTCATCGAGAACGCGGGCATGACCCCGGTGCGTTGCGCTGCAGACTACAGGGAAAGGCGTGCATCATGAACCTCGGATACATAGACTACCTGAACTGCTATCCGTTCTACCACCACATGTTCGAGTACGAGCCCGTGAGCGGGGTCAGGATCGTGCCCGGGTACCCGAGCGAACTGAACCGGATGATCCAAGAGCGGTCTCTCGACGTCAGCCCGATCTCAGCGGCCGCGTACGCGGGCCTCGAGGACGAGCTCGTGCTCATTCCCGAGTTCTGCCTGAGCTCCATCGGGTACGTCAGGTCCGTGGTGCTCGTGAGCCGGATGCCCATAGAAGACCTGCAGGGCAGGGTCATCGGGCTCTCCAGTGCTTCCAAGACCTCGGTGGTTCTCCTCAAGATCCTTCTCCAGAGGTTCTATGGGATCGATGCCGTATACGTTCCCTCCGGGACGTCCCCGTCACTCGACCGGGAAGGGTACGACGCGGCCCTCATCATAGGAAACGAGGCCATGAGACAGCTGAGGGACCCGTACGTCTACGACCTGGGCGACCTGTGGCTCAGGAAGACGGGCTACCCGGTGGTCTTCGCGGTGTTCGCGATCCGCAGCGAGATCATCGAGACACACGAGAAAGAGATTCTCGAGGTCGTCGCATCGTACAGGAGATCGCTCGACTGCCTGCGAACCGACAGGACCGGCCTCATACAGAAGGCGAGGGAGCGGTATCCCCTCGTGTCATGGGATATCGACGCCTACTACCGCCTGCTCCAGTTCAGGTTCACGCCCGGACTCAGGGAGGGGCTCGGGTACTACCTTGCAGTTGCGGGCGAGATGGGGTTCCTGCCCGAGACGAGGGTGATACGGTATGCAGCGTACGTGGACACCGAGGGCGGCGTCGAAGACCGCCTGGATGCGGGCGCGCGCCTATGAGCAACACCACGAAGGAACTCCTCAGGCGGAAGATATACGAGGGGAGGCGTATCATGCCCGAAGAAGCCCTCGACCTCTTCTCGTGGGACCTGCCCGAACTCGGGATGGCCGCCGATTTCCGAAGGCGCATGGCCGTGCCCGGGGACACGGTCGGCTTCATCGTGGACCGGATAATCAACTTCACGAACGTCTGCGAGGCCGCATGCGCCTTCTGCGCCTTCCATGCGAAACCGGGCGGGCCCGGCAGGTACGAATCGAGCATGGACGAGATCTGCGGCAAGGTTGAAGAACTGGTCATCAACGGTGGGACACAGGTGATGCTCCAGGGGGGACTGCACCCCGACTACACCCTGGAGACCTACGTGAACATGGTGAGGACGATCAAGGGGCGTTTCCCGGAAGTCGTCCTGCACTCCTTCTCGCCCGCAGAGATCGTGCACATGGCGAGGAAGGGTTCCCTGTCCCTGGACCAGGTCGTGGAGGCCCTCAAGGAAGCGGGGCTCGACTCGGTGCCGGGGGCGTCGGACATCCTCGTGGACAGGGTCCGCTCCCGCGTATGCCCGAACAAGCTTACAGCGGCCCAGTGGCGCTCGGTCATGCACTGCCTCGCCCGCCACGGCATGAAGTCGAGCGCAACCATGACCTATGGGCTCGGTGAGACCATGCGGGAACGCGTCGAGCACCTGGGTGTGATCCGTGAGGTACAGGACCAAACCGGTATCATAAGGGCCTTCATTCCCTGGTCGTTCTCCAGTGCGCGCACAAGCCTTGCGGACATGCCGCCGAGCACCGGCCTCGACTATCTCAGGATCGTCGCGGTCTCCAGGATCTTTCTGGACAACATCCCCCACATCCAGGCAGGATGGCTGACAGAAGGCACCAAGCTCGCCCAGGTGGCCCTGTCCATGGGGGCGGACGACATGGGGGGCGTGCTCACGGAGGAGGTGGTGGTCCGCGCGACCGGGATCGCCACACGGACGAACGTTGACGAAATGATCCACCTCATTCTCGATGCAGGGAAGACGGCTGTGCAAAGGGACTCGGATTACCGGGAGATCAGGAGGTTCGGGTAAGCCTTGCACGTGGATATCGCCTTTACCCCATGCCCCAACGACACGTTCGTCTTCCATGCGCTGGTGCACGGCCTCATCGACACGTCGCCGCTCGTGTTCACCCCTGTCATGAGGGACGTGGAAGCCCTGAACAGGGATGCCTTTCACTCACGCTACGGCGTCACGAAGCTCTCGGTACACGCCGTGCTCAAGCTCGATGACCGCTACGAGATCCTCTCGAGCGGTGCCGCCATCGGCCGCGGCTGCGGCCCTCTCGTCGTCTCCTGCAAGCCGGGGATACGCCTGGACGAGGCCCGCATAGCGGTGCCTGGAGGCCATACGACGGCAGCCCTCCTCCTGAAGCTGTGGAACCCCGGACTGAGAACCGTGGCCGTTCTCAGGTACGACGAGATCCTGCCGGCAGTGGCGGGAGGCGCGTTCGATGCAGGGTTGATCATCCACGAAAGCAGGTTCGTATACCCTGAGTACGGTTGCGAGCAGGTCGTGGACCTGGGCAGGTGGTGGGAAGACGAGACGGGGCTGCCCGTGCCGCTTGGCTGCATGGCTGTGCGCAGAGACCTCTCGGGTTCCAAGGGGCGCATAGAGGAACTCGTCAGGGAATCCATCCGCCATGCGCAGGCCGACCCCTGCGCAACCATGGAGTACGTGCGTTCGCACGCACAGGAGACCAGGCAAGACGTCATCGACAGCCACATTTCCCTGTACGTGAACGAATACAGCATCGACATGGGGGAGGAGGGACGAAGGGCCATCGAGGTGTTGAGGGATCGTGCAAGGCTGAAGGGGGTCCTGTGATCGGGATAGCCATGGCTACCATGCTGGAAGCGGAGCCGTTCATCACCGGGCTTGGCCTCAAGGAGGTCGACCGTTCGCCGTTTCATGTCTTCACGTCGGGGCATACGGTCCTCGTCGTGACGGGCATGGGAAAGATCAACGCCGCCTTGGGGGTGGCGCATCTCGCGACGAGGCACGGGGTTTCCACCGTGTGCAACATCGGGGCGGCGGGTGCACTGTCGCCGGATGCCGGGATTGGCGAGATCTTCCAGGTGAGGGAGGTGGTCGAGCCCGACCGGTTGCACGTCGCAACGGGAGAGATCATGAGATCCACGCCAAGCATTGTCGACGGGATACCTGAGGCCGTCTTGGCCACCATGGACAGGCCGATCAGGGAGACGTCCGAACGCAGGGCCATGTCGAGGCTCGCTGGTCTCGTGGACATGGAAGGCGCCGGCATATGCCAGGCGAGCAGGAGGTATGGCCTGCCCTGTCACCTGGTGAAGTTTGTCAGCGACACGAGCCCGGGCTGCGACATCGCATGGAACATCGGCCTCTTGAGGGACACGGTGTTCGCCTTTTGCAGGGACACGTTCCTTTGGAAGTTGGGCTGGTCGGGACCGACAAGGCCTGGTGCTTGACAAGGCGGGGCGCGAGCGGCTAGGTCCTCATCATGATGCTCTCGAGGATACGTACCTACGGCAGGATGATCAAGTTCTCCCACACCGTGTTCGCCCTGCCTTTCGCCCTGTCTGCCGCGGTTCTCGTCCACCAGGAGAGGCCCCTGACCCCTGCCACCGTGTTCTGGATACTCGTGGCCATGGTATCGGCGCGGTCTGCCGCAATGGGTTTCAACCGCATAGCAGACGCGGACCTCGATGCGAGAAACCCGCGCACGGCGAACAGGGAGATCCCCCTGGGGGTCATCTCGCGGAGGTGGGCCGGTGCTTTCGTGGCGGTATCCGCCGCCCTTTTCGTCGGCGCGGCCGCCATGCTCTCGAGGCTCTGCTTCGTGCTCTCCATCCCGGTGCTTGCCGTGCTGTTCGCCTACTCGTACACGAAACGCTTCACCTGGCTGTCCCACATCGTGCTGGGCTTTGCCATAGGCATGGCCCCGACGGCCGTCTGGGTGGCGGCGAGCGGCACCATCACCTTCAGGATCTGCGTGATGAGCGTCGCGCTGCTCACGTACATCGCCGGGTTCGACATCCTGTACGCATGCCAGGATGTGGACTTCGACCGCCGGGAAGGCCTGCACTCGATCCCGCAGAGGTTCGGGATCCAAGGCGCGCTCAAGATCTCCAGGTTGTTGCATGCGGTGAGTGTGGCGTGCCTTGCGGGCATGTACGAGCTCTTCTCCCTCCACGTGGTCTACCTGTTCTTCGTGGCGGCGATCGCCGTGCTCTTCGTGGTGGAACACCTCCTGGT
Organism: Deltaproteobacteria bacterium; assembly: GCA_029552245.1. Classification (GTDB taxonomy): domain Bacteria; phylum Desulfobacterota; class Desulfomonilia; order UBA1062; family UBA1062; genus MWEI01. The sequence goes on along the minus strand of JAKPDW010000042.1, from coordinate 43,023 downwards.
TCGAAAGGATGACCTCAGCAGGATCGACATCGCGTTCTTCAACGTGAACAGCGCCATATCGGTACTCGTCCTCGCGGCCATTGTGGCGGGCGAGACGGCGAAGAGGTGGACGTGACGGAACGTTTCATCGTGGGGATAACCGGGGCATCGGGCACCATTTACGGGGTGAGACTCCTGCAGGCCCTCCTTGCATGCTCGTGCGAGATCCACCTCATCGTCTCCGACATGGGGGCCAAGGTTGCCTCCCACGATCTCTGCCTGCCCGAGGAAGGCATCGAAAACGCCCTTGCGTCCCTGGCTGCCGGTGGGTCGGCACCCGGGAGAATCATGCTCCACAACAACCGGGACATGTTCGCGCCTGTTGCGAGCGGGTCCTTCCAGGTACGCGGCATGGCTGTCATCCCGTGCTCGATGAAGACCATGGCCGCCGTGGCGTCAGGGTACACCTCCGGCCTCCTGGAACGCGCCGCGGACGTGACCCTCAAGGAGCGCAGGACCCTGGTCCTTGTGCCCCGGGAGACGCCCCTGTCACGGGTTCACCTGAAGAACATGCTCGCCGCACAAGAAGCCGGGGCAATCATCCTCCCGGCATCCCCGGCCTTCTACCATCACCCCGAGACCGTCGATGACCTGGTCGACTTCGTGGTGGAGCGCGTGATGGACACGTTGGGTGTCCCCATGCCGCGTGCGAGGCGGTGGGGAACCCAGGGCCGCAAGGGGTGAGCCGTTGAGCTTCAGGAATCTCGGGGAGTTCATTGCGTGCCTCGAGGAGGCGGGCGAGCTCGAACGCATACGGAAGCCCGTCTCGCCCCGCCTCGAGATCACCGAGATCACGGACCGAATGTGCAAGAGCAGCGGGGGCGGCAAGGCCCTGCTCTTCGAGAACGTCGCCGGCTCGGTCTTCCCTGTGCTCACGAACGCCTTCGGGAGCATGCGAAGGATCGGTCTCGCGCTCGGCTCCACCCCGGATGCGCTTGCCGAGAGGCTCAGGGAGATCCTCGAACTCACACCTCCCGCGAGCTTCCTGGAGAAGCTCTCGATGGCCGGCAAGGCGGTTTCCTGGTCGAGGTTCCTGCCCAGGCTCAGCGGTACGAAGCGCCCACCCTGCCGGGAGGTGGTCTACAGGGGAGGCGAGGTAAACCTCCACAGGCTGCCTGTGCTCCACTGCTGGCCCGAAGACGGTGGCCCGTTCGTGACGCTGCCCGTGGTTTTCACAAAGGGGCTCTCCGACGGGAAGCGGAACGTGGGCATGTACAGGATGCAGGTCTACGACAGGAACACCACCGGCATGCACTGGCACGTCCACAAGGATGGCGCCCACCACTTCAAGGAGTACCGGGAGGCGGGCAGGCGCATGGAGGTGGCGGTGGCCATCGGTACTGACCCCGCGGTCACCTACGCAGCAACGGCGCCCATGCCCCGGGGCGTCGACGAGATGATCCTCGCCGGGTTCATCCGCAGGAAGCCGGTGACCATGGTGAAGTGCCTCACCGTGGACCTCGAGGTGCCGGCGGAGTCGGAGTTCGTTCTCGAGGGATACGTTGACCCAGGCGAAACGAGGATTGAAGGCCCCTTCGGCGACCATACCGGTTATTACAGCCTGGCCGACGAGTACCCCGTGTTCCACGTGACCGCTGTCACCCACAGGGCCAACCCCGTCTACAGCGCCACGGTGGTGGGCAGGCCGCCGATGGAGGACTGCTACCTCGCCTACGTGACGGAACGCCTGTTCCTGCCCATGATCAGGACCATGCTGCCCGAGATCAGAGACTACTGGCTTCCCTGGGAAGGGGTATTCCATAACATTGTCGTCGTCGCCATGGAGAAGGCATTCCCCGGCCACGCATCCAAGGTGATGAGCGGCCTGTGGGGCATGGGCCAGATGAGCTTCGCCAAGATGATCGTGACGGTGGACGACGAGAGCCTGCTCAGGAAGGGCGGCGCGTTGCTGGCGCATATCCTGGACACCGTCGACCCGTGGACGGACCTCACCTTTACCCATGGTATCCTCGACGTGCTGGATCACTCGGCGCCCCAGGGGCTCCACGGGTTGAAAGTGGGGATTGACGCCACGTTCCGTGTGGCGGGGGAAATGCCGAGAACGCGCAGGGAGCGCATGGCGCCCCCCATGGGAGGGGATGGGATCCTGAGACGCCTGAGGGCCACCGACAGCGGGTTCGTGTCGGTAAGGAAACTCTTCGAGGAGCGAGTGCACCCGCTCGTGCTTGTCGGCGTGGCGAAGGGGGGGGCCAGGAGCTCGAGGTCGTTCCTGGAACGGATACCCCAGGATGTCCTCGGCCAGGGCATCGTTGTCCTGTACGACGACGGGGTCGATCTCACGGACGGGTCCCTGGTCTTGTGGAAGGCGTTCAACAACGTGGACCCCGCCCGGGACATCCACGTCCACCCAGCAGGCGTGGTGGTCGATGCCACGAGGAAAGGGCCCATGGATGGGCACATGCGCACGTGGCCTGACGAGATCCGCATGACCGAGGAGATCCGGGCCCTGGTGGACGAGAAGTTCAAGGACCTCTTTGTGTCAAGCGGCCCCTAGGGCGGTATCGTGCCCATTCGCGGTCCCATCGCGAGCGTCCCCCCCTCCGGGCCGATCGTCGTCTTTGGGCCCGGGTGGGGTATGCCCGAGGCCGTGCCGCGCCGTTTTAGGCGGAGAACGGGCACGCAGCTCAATCGGCCACCGAGCGCCTCAGGTGGGCATGCCCTGTCCCGACCACGGTGAAAGAGGGCGGTCCCGTCTCCTTCGTGAACCGGCACAGGGTCAGTAGACCTTTTGCGAGTCGATATCCTCCGGGTTCAATGGCCCCCTGAAGACCCTGTACACCCAGGCCTTGTACGCGATCACCACGGGGACGAAGACGAGCGCCACCACGGTCATCACGGCGAGCGTCGCCACGCTCGAGGACGAGTTCGTGATGGTCATGCTGTAGGCCGTATCCAGGCTCGACGGGATCAGGTTGGGGAACAGGCCGACGAAGCCCGTGGCGCAGACGAGCACGATGGTCGAGCACGAGGCGGCGAAAGCGCCTGCGAGGCTTCCCCTCGAAAGCTGGAGCCTTATGAGCGCCAGGCTTGAGACGGCGGCCAGGGGGAGAAGGAACAGGACGGGCGAGGCGAGGTAGTTGGCGAAGATGCCTGTCGAAAGGTAGGTGTGGACCAGGAACAGGATCGCCACGGCCGCAAGGACGCTCCACGACCTCCCGGCAAAGGCCGCAGCCCTCCTGCTCAGGCCGCCGGTCGTCTTGACGGACACGTACAGCGCACCGTGCACCATGAACAGGAACACGAAAAGCACGCCAGCAAGCAGCCCGTACGGGTTGAACAGGCCAACGAGGGTGCCGTGGTAGCCGGAAGCGTCCATGGGGAGGCCCTGGAAGATGTTCCCGAAGGCTATGCCGAAGAGCACGGCGGGCAGCATGCCGCCCACGAATATGCCCACGTCCCAGAAGCGCTTCCATCCTTGTTTCTCGACCTTGCCGCGAAACTCGATGGAGACACCCCTGATGATGAGAGAGAAGAGGAGCAGGAGCAGGGCCGTGTACAGGTAGCTGAACATGAGGGCGTACGTGGTGGGGAAGGCAGCGAACGTGGCGCCTCCCGCGGTGATGAGCCACACCTCGTTGCCGTCCCATACCGGGCCGACCGTGGCGATCATGGTCCGTTTCTCTTTCTCGTCCCTGGCCATGAACGGGTACAGCATGCCCATGCCGAGCACGAACCCGTCGAGCATGAAGTAGACCGACCAGAGCACGCCCCAGAGCACGAACCACGTCACCTGGAGGGCGTACAGGGCATCCATCTCACACCCCCTTTCCGGTTGCGTCGAGGCCGGCAGGGAGCCTTGCCTCCGGGCCCGCCTTCGCAGAGGTGACGAGGAGATAGGCGTCCACAGCGCCGAGCAGGCTGTAGACCACGGTGAAGGCGACAAGGGAGAAGAGGACCTGGGCCGCATCCACGGACTTGGACGCCGCGTCTGCGGTCTTGAGAACGCCGTAGACGATCCACGGCTGCCTGCCGACCTCGGCGACGATCCACCCGAGCTGGCCGGCGATATAGGGGAGGGCCATGGCCGGGATCATCAGCTTGAGGAACAGGGGAGACGCCTCGATCCGGTCCCTGAAGGAGAGGTACACGGCCGCAATGGACAACAGCAGCATGAGCATGCCGATGCCGACCATGAGGCGGAAACTGTGGAAGACGAGCCCCACGGGCGGCCTGAGGTCTTTGGGGATGTCTTTGAGACCCTTGATCTCGGCGTCAGGATCCCGGTACGCCAGCAGGCTCGCGAGCTTCGGTATGGTGATCAATTCCAGGGAGTTGCGTTCCGCCTCGCTGTCGGGTATCACGACGATGCTCAGGCCCACGCCCTTGTGGGTTTCCCACACCGCCTCGAGGGCCGCCAGCTTGGAAGGCTGCGTCTTGGCGATCTCAGACCCGTGGAAGTCCCCGGTTCCCAGGACGAGGAAGCCGGAGACGAGCCCGAAGACGGCGGCCGCCTTGAACGACCGTTTGAACAGGACGACCTCGTTGGGCTTCAAGAGGTGCCAGGCCGAGACTCCCATGACGAAGAAGGCCGCGAGGACATAGCCGGACAGGACCGTATGGAAGAACTTTACCCAGCCGTAGGGGTTGGTGAAGACCGCGAAGACATCCGCCATCTCGGCCCGCCGGGAAACGAGCGGGTTGCCCGCGAGCTCTACGATGTTGGCGCCCACGGGGTTCTGCATCCAGCCGTTGGCGAGCAGTATCCACAGTGCCGAGAGGTTCGTGGCGAAGGCAACCAGCGTGATGGACCAGGCGTGGGTCTTCTTCGAGACCTTGTTCCAGCCGAACATCCAGAGGCCCAGGAAGACCGACTCCATGAAGAAGGCCGATGTCGCCTCGATGGCCAGCGGTGCGCCGAAGATATCCCCGACGTACTTCGAGTACTCGGCCCAGTTCATGCCGAACTGGAACTCCATGGTGATTCCCGTGACCACGCCCAGGACGAAGTTGATGACAAAGAGCCTGCCCCAGAACCGCGCCATTCTCAGCCACGTCCCGTCGCCGGTCTTGACGAAACGCCATTCCATCCAGGCCACGAGGACCGACAGCCCGAGCGTGAGGGGGACGAAGATGAAGTGGAACATGCTCGTTATGGCGAACTGCCACCTGCCCAGAGTCACGACGTCCATGAAAACCTCCCTGGCGACGACCTAGTGCCCAGGAAAAACGTCCTTTCCGGCGCACCCGGGCCTGGCGCGTCCCGTTCCCTCAGGGGGAGACCGGGGACTTCAGGCTCACCTCGGAGAAGATGCCACGGGTGAGCGCCTGGAACCTTTCCCACACGGGGTGCGCGGTGCAGGACCCCGGGAGGGGGGATACCCCGCAGCCTGTCAGACACGCCTTCGGTGCGAGATGACCATCGATGGCCATCACCATCCCGCACGGCGTTCCCCGTTCAGGCGGCCTGCGGTTGGCGAAGCCTCCGCAGATACCCACATGGGACGTGACAAGCCCCTTCTTCGAGAGTTCCTGGAAGATCTCGGCCATCAAAAGACGAGGGGCCTCCTCCGCCTGCGCGATGTCGCAGAGCATGGGAAGGCCCTTCTTTCCCTTCGATGCGAGGAAGAGCATGCCCCTGATCGCGTATCCCGCCTCTCACGTCAGTCCCATCACAACGTGTACCCGGAGCAGACCGATCGTGTCCTGTATACATAGTCCACCATGAAGGATAGTCAAGACCTGGATCGCCTCTCGATGTCTTCACATCCATGGAGATCATGTGAAGGTAGCACCGGCGGATGAGCTCCACCTGAGAAAAATGGGCGTGAGATCGCAGCAGGGGTATGGTACAGGGATGGGGGACGGACAGGAGGGTCGCATGGACATGACGCCGAGGGTATACGTGTGGGGCTTCACGGACGACGAACGGTCACGGTTCTCTACGTTCGTGTCCGAGATGGGCGTGTCTCGATGCGAGGCCATCGAGCCTGACCAGGGAAACCTCATGGTCCATGAGATCCTGTTTTCCGACAAGACCGGCCCTGAACCCCTCCAGGTTGATGCAAAGGTCGTCCTCTTTTTCAACTGCCAGGCCGAGACGATCCACGCGATCATGAAGAACGCAAAGACGAGGGACCTGCCGCAGCCCATCTATGCCATGGTCACGAGGGAGAACGTGGACTGGCGCTTCGGCGATCTCGTGGAGCACCTCAAGAAGGAACACGAGTTCGTGCTTCGCCGCATGAGGCAACACAAAGAGGAGGCCTGAAGCCGGCCACGCAGCACCTGACCTCTTGGCGGCCTCGATGGCCAACCCTCCAAACCCACCACGATCGACGGGGAAGAAGCCGACCTTGCAGCACCACCCTTTCGGGATGCCCAGCCCATACCCAAGGGGGCGTAAACCTTGGAGACGGGCGAAGGGAATGTGCGGGGGAGCCGCGTGCCCGTCTCCAGGTGTATGGTGCGCCTCGTACACAACGTACGGGACAACTGCTTTACCCTCGTCGTGAGAAAGGGGGCCTCTCGACCAGGCCGCCATGAGGGCCGGCCCTTTTCTCTGAGCCCCGACCCGAAGGCGTCTCGGGCAGGTTTCCGGAGTATAAGGGGTCTCCTTTTAAACTTTCTTTACTTTTCCTGGACCAGGTGCTCGTGTATAGTGCCTGCTCGTCACAAGCTCGTATCACACGCCCAGTCATGTTGAAGAAGGAGGTTGAAGCGGCCATGAAGGCCACATTCTTGAGAAAATGTGCGATACTGGCCGTGACCGTGGGGTCCACGCTCGCGATCTCGGTCTATGTCCTCTATCTCCGGCTGATCAACGCCTATGACCGGGACCACGCGGACAGGGTGCTCAGGTGGTGGTCTTCTCTGCTCCTCAGGGCGACGGGTGCCACGTGGGAGGTCCATAACCCGGCAGCCGTGAAGGTTCCCAAGGGCAGGCCCTGCATCGTGATGTCCAACCACAGGAGCCACTACGACATCCCGCTCATATACGTCTCGCTCGAGGGCAGTATCCGCATGCTCACGAAGAAGGAGCTCTTCAGGATACCCCTGTGGGGCAGGGGGATGAGGGCGGCGGAGTTCATCTCCATCGACCGGTCCGACAACGCCCAGGCGAGAAAGGATCTCGCCTCGGCCAGGGAGAAGATGGAGGACGGGATCGTCCTCTGGGTCGCACCGGAAGGCACCAGGAGCAGGACAGGAAGGCTCGGCGCGTTCAAGAAGGGTGGCTTTGTGCTCGCCATCGAGCTTGGGGCCCTGATCATACCCGTTGGGATACGTGGTTCAGAACGGATTCACCGGCCCGGCAGCTCGGATATCCACGTGGACCAGAGGGTGGAGGTGCACATAGGCGAGCCCGTGGACGCATCGAGGTACAGCCTCGAGGAACGTGACAAGCTGCTCGAGGACGTCCGCACGGTGATATCCATGCTCGCGGGCGAACACGAGCCGAATCTCTCCCCGTGCGCCATACAACCCGAAACCGACGGACCGACAGGACTGTCCATAAAGAGGTGATCGTTCCTTCTCCCCTTTCTTGAAATCGGCTCCAGATCCCGGCCGCCCATGGGCGGGCCCGGCCAAGGGGGCTCGAGAGAACCGTTTCGTCAAGAGAGATCCTCGGGGAGAGGGCGGGGGATACACCTGGCGGCCGCGTGAGGGGTAAAGGCCTGCGGACCGGGCGTGGTGTACCTGTTCGTCCTGCCGGGTGGGGCGAGCGTCTCCAGGCGGAGAGACCCCATCTGTGGTATGTCAGGTGTAGACGGGTCACCATCGACGACTCTGTGGGCAAGGTGGCGAGAAAGACCCCATCTGGGGCATGTCAGGTGTGAACGGGCCTACGGTGTGCCGGGGCAGGCGCGTCCTTGGTGTCGGCCCTGGGTGCCCCTGAGGTCACAGCCTCTCGTAACCGGCCCTGAAGGAGAGCTCCCAGCCATGGGGGGCGGACAAGCGGCCAGCCTTGGCCCACTTCCTGACCGACCTCTCGAACCGGTTCGTGTTCATGCGCCTCAGGACAGTGGGCAGCCTGTCGAAGGCGCGTGCCTTGTCAAGGTCGATCACGTAGAGCACGCCTGAGCCGTCGAGCAGCAGGTTTTTCACGTGCAGGTCCGCGTGGTACACGCCGCAGTCGTGCATGCGCCGTATGAGGGAGCCCGCCTTGCGGAGGTATTCCCGGGTGTCGTCCGGGTTCGCTTCCAGGAAGGCGAGGAGATCGCTCGCCTCGGGGACGAGCCTGCTTGCCACCTCCAGCCTGACGAAGAGGAGACCACGCGTGATCCTGATCGCCAGGATCTCGGGAGTGGGGATCCCGCGGTCGGCGAGGATCAGGCTCGTCTCGAGCTCCCTGAGCGAGCGCGTGGCGGCCAGGAACCTGTCGCCCGTCAGGTTCCTGAGAAGGCCGCCGTGAACGACCGTCCGCACCACCATGCCGGGCTCCACCACGCGTATCGCCCTCCTGCCCGAGAGCCCGGAGGGTCTGGCGTGGTCGGACGGCAGCCTCGCGAGCTTCACGAGGAAAGGCATGTCTTCCCTGTAGACGAGGGTCACCCTTCCCGTTCGGGATGTCGTGAAACCCGGGGGCAAGGCGTCCATGGAGAATCTCATGCCCTCATCCCTCCACGGCGAGCAGGATCCGCTTGAGCCTCTTGATCTCGTCGCGGTACTTTGCCGCCTCCTCGAACCTCAAGTCGTCGGCGGCCTCCTTCATCTTCTTCTCGAGCTCGGAGACGGCCTGGTGCAGCCGGCCCGCCTCCACGGTGCCCATCGATGTCCTGACGCGCGCCTGGATCTCGGGGTAATCGCGCTCGTAGATCGATGAGAGGATGTCGCGGATGTTCTTCTTGATGCTCTGGGGGGTGATGCCGTGTGCGGCGTTGTATTCCTCCTGCCTGAGCCTCCTGCGCCTCGTCTCCGTGACCGCTCTCTCGATGGACGAGGTCATGGTGTCCGCGTAGAGGATCACCCTGCCGTCCACGTTCCTGGCGGCCCTCCCCGCGGTCTGTATGAGGGAGCGTTCGGACCTGAGGAAGCCCTCCTTGTCAGCATCCAGCACCGCCACGAGCGTCACCTCGGGGAGGTCGAGCCCTTCCCTGAGGAGATTGATGCCCACGAGCACGTCGAACTCCCCTTCCCTCAGCCCCTTGACGATCTCGATGCGTTCGATCGTGTCTATGTCAGAGTGCATGTACTTCACCTTCAGGTCCAGTCCCTGGAGGTAGTCGGTAAGCTCCTCGGCCATGCGCTTGGTCAGCGTGGTGACGAGCACGCGGCCCCCTTTCCTCACCGCCTGGACGATCTCCCGGTACAGGTCGTCCACCTGGCCTTGGGCGGGTTTCACCTCGATCTTGGGGTCTAAAAGCCCGGTCGGCCTCACCACCTGCTCCACCACCCGGCCTCCTGCCTGCTTGAGCTCGTAATCGCCCGGCGTTGCGGAGACGTAGATGATCCTGTGGACGAGCCTGTTGAACTCGTCGAACCGAAGAGGCCTGTTGTCGAGTGCAGAAGGGAGCCTGAAGCCGTACTCCACCAGCGTGGACTTCCGCGAGTGGTCCCCGCGGTACATGCCGATGAGCTGGGGTACGGACACGTGGGACTCGTCCAGGAAGACGATCGTGTTCTTGGGGAGGTAGTCGACGAGGGTGGGCGGCGGCTCGCCGGGTCTGCGCCCCGTGAGGTGCCTCGAGTAGTTCTCGATCCCCTTGCAGGTGCCTGTCTCCAGGAGCAACTCGAGGTCGTAGCGTGTCCGCTCCTCGATCCGCTGGGCCTCCACGAGTCTCCCTTCGGACCTGAAGAAGACTATCCTCTGGGCGAGTTCCTCCCTGATGGACCCTATGGCGTCGATGAGCCTGCTCCTGGGCGTGACGTAATGGGATGCCGGGTAGATGGGCACGTGGTTCAGGCGGGCCTTCTTCTTCGCGCGGATGGCATCCATCTGCCAGATGGCGTCGATGACGTCGCCGAACAGCTCGATCCTCACGGCCGTGTCTTCCTCGTGCGCAGGGAAGACCTCTATGGTGTCGCCCCTGACCCTGAATGTGCCCCTGTGGAAGTCGTAGTCGTTCCGGGTGTACTGGATCTCCACGAGTTTCTTGAGAATGTCCTCCCTGGGCATCACCCGGCCTTCCTCGAGGTAGAGGAGCATGCCCTGGTAGGCCTCCGGCGAGCCCAGGCCGTAGATGCAGGAGACCGAGGCCACGATGATGCATTCCTGCTGTTCGAACAGGGCGCGGGTAGCCCTGTGGCGCATCCTGTCGATGTCCTCGTTGATGGACGAGTCCTTCTCGATGTAGAGGTCCTTTGACGGCACGTAGGCCTCGGGCTGGTAGTAGTCGTAGTAGCTCACGAAGTACTCGACGGCGTTGTCCGGGAAGAGCTCCTTGAACTCCCCGTAGAGCTGTGCGGCCAGGATCTTGTTCGGCGCTATGACGAGCGCCGGCCTTCCCGTTTGGGCGATGACGCACGCCATGGTGAAGGTCTTGCCGGAGCCGGTGACCCCGAGCAGGACCTGGTCGCGCCTGCCCCCCTCGATGCCTTCGCACAGGGCCTCGATGGCCCTGGGCTGGTCGCCCTTGGGTGCGAAAGGTGACACAAGCCTGTACGCCATGTCAAAGGATCACCGTGCGCGCCTCAGGCTGCCTTTCGGTGGGGATGTCCCCCTCGCGGTGAGGCCGCAAGCCCGACGGGTGCCGGCGTGTCCTCGACGCAGGCCCTCTCCGTCACATCGACTTTTCCCATATGGTCTTTCCCGGGGTGTCCTTCAGGACGATGCCCTTTGCCTTGAGCATGTCCCGGATCTCGTCCGCACGCCTGAAGTCCTTGGCCTTGCGCGCCTGGTTCCGTTCCTCGACGAGGCGCTCGATCTCCTCCTCGGAGAGCCCCGAAAGGGAAACGCCCGAGCGTTTCACCGCATCGAGGAAGACGGCGGGCTCCTCCCTGAGGATGCCGAAGAGGTCCCTGACCTCTGCGACCGCCGTGTCGAGGGCAGCCCGGTCAGCCTTCGAGATCCGTGGGTCGTTGTCGAGCAGGCGGTTCACCTCGGTGGTGAGCTCGTGGAGGGCTGCGATGCACCTTGCCGTGTTGAAGTCGTCTGCCATGGCCTCGCCCACCTCCTCGGTAAAGAAGGAGACAAACCGCTCGATGCGCGAGGCGTCCCCGGTCGATGTCGAGGTCGAGACCCTGTGGAGCATCTCGTAGAAGCGCACGAGGGCGCCCTTGGCCACGGAGATGGCGTCCTTCGAGAAGTCTATGGGGCTCCGGTAATGGTGCGAGAGGACGAGCAGCCTCAAGACCTCGGGATGCACGTCCTTGAGGAGGTCGCGGATCGTCATGAAGTTCCCGAGGGACTTGCTCATCTTCTCGCCCGCCACGGTCACGAACCCGTTGTGCACCCAGTAGCGCACGAACGGCACACCGAAGGCGGCCTCCGACTGCGCCGTCTCGTTCTCGTGGTGGGGGAACACGAGGTCTCTCCCGCCCCCGTGGATGTCGAGGGTGGGGCCCAGGTAGTGGGTGCTCATGGCGGAACACTCGATGTGCCACCCGGGCCTGCCCCTGGACCAGGGGCTCTCCCACCAGGGCTCACCCTCCTTGCTCCGCTTCCACAGGGCGAAATCCAGGGGGTCGCGCTTCATCTCGTCGATATCCACGCGGGCGCCGGCGATCATCTCCTCGGTCCTCCTCCCGGAGAGGCCGCCGTAGGTCCTGAACTTGGCGACCGAGAAGTACACGCTGCCGTCAGGGGCGGGGTAGGCGTAGCCCTTGTCCTGGAGGATACGCACCATGTCGATGATCTGGGGTATGTGGTCGGTCGCCTTGGGCTCGATGTCCGCGTTCAGCACCCCGAGCGACTTCATGTCCGTCGCGAACTCCTCGATGTACCGGTCGGCGACCTCCCGGTAGTCTATGCCGAGGGTGTTGGCCCTCGCGATGATCTTGTCGTCGATGTCGGTGAAGTTCCTCACGTAGGTGAGGTCGTAGCCGCACCTTCTCAGGTACCTGGCTATGACGTCGAACACGAGGAGGGAGCGCGCGTGTCCCACGTGGCACATGTCGTACACGGTGACGCCGCACACGTACATGCCGACCTTCTTTCCTGCGAGCGGCTCGAAGGGTTTCTTTTTCTTGAGGGGCGTGTTGTATATGGTCAGCTGCATGGGGTCTCCTTATACATGCCTATGTATGCCTGTGCCGTCGGGACGAAGAAAGTACCACACACCACCTTGGCGATAAAGGGTTTTCAAGGCCGTGGGGGCCGCACTCGTCACGGATGCCCGCGTCCGGGATTTCACGCCACCTCCTCCAGCAGCACCACCGCCTGGGCCGAGACGGCCTCGCCGAGGCCCACGGGACCAAGTCCCTCGGAGGTCCTGAACTTGATCGAGACCGCGGAGGGGTCCACCCCTGCCGCCGTCGATATCGCCGTGACCATTTCCCGGCGGTGGCCGGAGAGCCTCGGCCTCTCGCAGATGCAGTTGATGTCGATGTTGGCTATCCTCAGGCGGCCACCGAGCATGGCCGCGACCCTGCGCAGCATCTCGAGGGAGTCCATGCCCTCGGTCTCGGGCGAGGTGTCCGGAAAGTGCTCGCCGATGTCACCGGCGGCCAGGGCCCCGAGGATGGCGTCGCAGACGGCGTGCACGACCACGTCCGCGTCAGAGTGCCCGAGCAGGCCCCTGTCGTGGGGGATCTTCACGCCGCCGATCACCAGGGGCCTGCCTGCCACGAGACGGTGGATGTCGTAACCTATACCGATCCTGCACGGCATCTGAGTATCGCCTCCGCGAGGGCCAGGTCGGCCGGGTAGGTGATCTTGATGTTGAGGGGATCGCCGTCCACGATCCTCACTCTCATGCCCGCCTCCTCCAGGAGCGAGCTGTCGTCCGTGTAGGCGGCCTTTTTGTGCCTGTGGGCCTTCTGGTGGGCCTCCACCAGCGCATCCGTCACGAACGCCTGCGGTGTCTGGACGCACACGAGCCCCGCCCTGGGGACCGTGCGGGCGACGAACCCCTCGCGGGCCTCCTTCACCGTGTCGGTCAGCGGCAACGCCGGGATGCAGCCGTGGCAGCCCTCGAGGCCCGAGACCACCCGTCGAGCCAGCTCCGGGGCGACGAGCGGCCGGACCCCGTCGTGTACGACCACCGTCCCCCCCGGCCTGCAGTGCCTGAGGGCGTTGTACACCGATTCCCTCCTGGTTGCGCCGCCGGGCGTGACGATGAGCTCGACGGCCATGCCCTGAAGGATCCCGGATGCGCGCTCCACGTCCTCGGGCGGCACCGCGACGACGATCCTGTCGCAGGGCAGGCACCTCTCGAAACACTCGGCGGACCTCCTGAGCACGGGGATGCCGCCCAGGTCGAGGAACTGTTTCCTGGCCCCGTAGCGCAGGCCCGTCCCACCGGCGACGATGACGACATCAAGCGGAGGCATGGTTCTTGGGCTGTCCGAAGATCATCCTGCCGGCGGGCGTCTGGAGGATGGAGGTCACGGTCACCTCGATGGACTGGTTGATCAGGGATTCCCCCTGTTCCACCACCACCATGGTCCCGTCGTCGAGGTAGGCGACCCCCTGGCCCCGTTCCTTTCCGGGCCTCGTGATGTTCACCGTGAGCGTCTCCCCGGGCAGGACGATGGGCTTGACCGCATTGGCGAGCTGGTTGATGTTGAGGACGTTGACGCCCTGCAGCTGCGCGATCTTGTTGAGGTTGAAGTCGTTGGTGAGGATGTCGGCGCCGATCTCGCGCGCCAGGGCGATGAGCTTGGAGTCCACCTCGCGGATCTTCGGGAAGTCGATGTCCATGACCTCGATCTTCACGCCCGGGCTCTTCCTCAGCTTGTTGAGGATGTCGAGGCCTCGCCTGCCACGCGCCCTCTTGAGGGGATCAGGCGAGTCGGCTATGTGCTGGAGCTCGTTGAGGATGAACTGCGGCGCCACGATCGTCCCCTCGATGAAGCCCGCCTCGCAGATATCCGCTATCCTCCCGTCGATGATGACGCTCGTGTCCAGGATCTTCATCCTTGCGCCCTCGGTCTTCGACCTCTGGCGGAAGATGGGGAGCTGGGAGATCTCCTTTCCCCAGTTGAGGCCGATGGTGTAACCCAGATAGGCGAAGGTGGTGTTCACCAGTATGAAGAGGTAGATGCCGCTCTCGTTTATGTTGAGCAGGACGTAACCGAAGAGGCTGCCGATGATGAGGCCCAGGATCGTTCCGACGAGGCCGCCGGCGTACGCCATGGGGTGGAGCTTGAACCCCCGGATCTCCCCCAGGAACACGGCGGCCAGGCAGCTCAGCGCGATGATCGGCAGGATCACGAGCCAGAGGCCGCCCTTCATCTGTACGAGTGCGTACTGGTAGGCGCCGTAGAACACGATCACGGCTATGAGGATGCGCAGCAGCCATTTCATCGGGCGTCAGTCTCCGGGAGATCTCTCTTCATGGTACGTGACTATGGGGTTTCGGTTCTTCCGAGGGCTGTCAGGATCATCTTCTCCGCTTCCTTCTTGTCCATCTTGCCCGATATGGATATCTCGTTGACGAGCAGGTTCTTGGCCGTGTCGTACATCTTGCGTTCGCCGAAAGAGAGTTCCTTCCCCTTCTTCAGGATGTTCAGGTCCCTGAGCACCTCCGCTATCTCGAAGGCGGAGCCGCTCTTGATCTTCTCCATATACTCGCGGTAGCGCCTGTTCCACGTCTGGTTGTCCACGTGGACGGAACGCTGCCTCAGGATATCCATGACCTTCCCGATACCCTTGGCGTCGATGAGCTCCCTTATACCCACGTTCTTTATGTTCGAGACCGGGACCATGACCGTCATCTGGGTGTCCAGGATCTTGAGGATCATGAAGGAGATGGTGCTGCCCGAAATCTGGCGGTCCTCCACCGATTCGACTTCTGCAACACCGTGTGCAGGATAGACGACTATATCACCGATTTTGAACATACAACTCCCTCTCATTTCCTGCACAATAGCAACCGCGCGCTGATTAGTCAAGGACGCTCGGAAAATTGTCTAGAAAAGATAAATAATTATGCAGTTAAGGGGTGGCATGGATGGTTTCGGTCTCTTCATCGCGCAAGGGAGGGTCGGGTCGTTGTTTCGGCGCATCATCCCTCGTTCTCCGGCCATCTGCCCGATCCCTTCCCGTCGGGAGCAAGCGGGGACCGGCCGCAGCGTCGCGGATCTCCTTGACTCTCTTTCTGGAACTGTGAGATGAGCTGTTCTCATGAGATACCCGATCATCGACCCGGTGATAGTGCACGTAGGCCCGCTCCAGCTCAGGTGGTACGGCCTCATGTACATCGTGGGCTTCGTGGTGGCGTACGCCGTGATGCTCCACGTCACGAGGAAGAAACAGCTCCCCATGACGCGCGCCGATGTCGAGGACCTCGTGACGTACTGCATCCTCGGCCTCGTCGCAGGGGCCCGCATCGGGTATTGCCTGATCTACAACCCGTCCTACTACCTGGCCCACCCGCTCAAGTTCTTCGCCGTGTGGGAAGGGGGGATGTCGTTCCACGGCGGGCTCATAGGGCTGGTATTGACGGGGTACCTGTTTTCGAGGGCCAGGAAAAAGCCCTTTCTCATGCTCGCGGACCTGGGCGCCATCGGCGCGACCCCGGGGCTGTTTTTCGGCCGTATCGGGAACTTCATCAACGGTGAACTCTTCGGCCGGGTGACGGATGCCCCGTGGGGCATGGTCTTCCCGTCCGGCGGCCCGGTCGCACGCCACCCGTCGCAGCTCTACGAGGCGTTCGGCGAGGGCCTGCTTCTCTTCGTGATTCTCTACCTGGCGGCGAGGAAGGTGTCCACCCACGGGGTGGTGTTCGGCATCTTCCTCGCCTGCTACGGCGCGGTGAGGTTCGTCCTGGAGTTCTTCAGAGAGCCTGACCCCCAGATCGGCTTCGTCCTCCTCACGCTCACCATGGGGCAGGTCTTGTGCCTGGCCATGGTCGCGCTGGGTCTGTTCACTGTCGGCGTGTCCTTAAAGTCACGCCCCCGATGAAGCGATAGTCTTTCAGATGGGGAGCCACGATCAATCGATCACTCGTGCGCTCAGGGAATTCTCGCGGTACAACGCCTTGAAGAAGAGGCGCATGTATGACTGCGACCCCGTGAGCGCGAGGGTCATCCTGGAGTTCCTGCCGTTGCTCCTGCACATCAACCACCCTGCATTGCCCGGCTTCGTCGACGACGCATGCCCGTGCGGGATCATGAGATTCGACTGGGGGCCTGAGAAGATGAGGGAGACGGGTGCGTTCTTCTCCTCCCGTCTCAAGGTGGGCGACCTGAGGCAGTTCCTCCCCGACAGGAGGCTGATCGAGGGGATTTACACGATAGGCTCTTCGGGAAGCCTCGCCCAGACCAGGGAGTCGGACTTCGACGTGTGGGTCGTGGTGGACTCGGAGAAGACGGGCAAGGACGGCATGGAGATGCTCCGCAGGAAGATCCGCATGATCCAGCGGTTCATCTCGACGAAGTTCGTTCTCGACATCCATTTTTTCCTGATGGACCTGGAAGACATCCGGAAGAACGACTTCGGCTCCGTATCCCAGGAAGGCTCTGGCTCGGCCCTCAAGACCATCCTCAAGGAGGAGTTCTACCGCACCATGACGATCGTCGAGGGGTGCGTGCCCTTGTGGTGGGTGGTGCAGGCGGGCCGGGGGCGCGATGCCTACGAGGAGGCGCGAAGGGCCGTCCTGACGAAGAAGGAAGACGCCGGGAGGATATTCGTGGACATGGGGGACCTCCAGGGGATCCCCGAGCACGAGCTCATGGGTGCCGCCCTGTGGCAGATGCACAAGGCGCTGGACGATCCCCTGAAGTCGGTCCTCAAGATGGCCCTCCTCGTGAGCTACCTGGATGCTTCCGGTGTCCCGGAGCTCTTGTGCGATCGTCTCAAGAGGGAGGTCCACGAGAACGCGGCTGGTCGCGTCATAGACCCGTACCTCCACGTGCTCAGGCGTCTCGAGGAGCACTACCTCGAGCAGGACGACCCCAAGACCGTGGACTTGTTGAGAAAGTGCTTCTACCTCAAGGTAAACCCGCAGATCAAACCCATGGACCTCGTCAAGGCGGGGGGTGAAGACAAGGCCGCGGCCATGGCGGAGGTGGTGCATTCATGGGGATGGTCGATGCACGCGGTGAAGAACCTCAACGGGTTCTCGCAGTGGGGCGTCGAACGTTACCGGGTCTTCGGCGACGAGATCCACTCCTTCCTCAGGCAGTCGACCGTGAAGATCATCCGCAGCGCCCGGTCGTTCATGGTCTCGGGAACGAGCATAGACGACGATATCGAGGTCGAGGTCTTGAGGAGACGGATCGAGGCCTTCTACGTGACCAAGAAGGGGAAGATAGAGGCCGAGCGACGGGTGAAGAAGAGGGAGCCTGCCTACCGCGACATATACTTCGCCTACGGCAAGGGGAGGTGGTGCATCTACGATTCGGCGCCCGAGGCCGGCCAAAGGCCGATCGTCGAGGCGAAACGGGTGGTGGGCGTCCTCGCGTGGCTCGTGTACAACAAGCGGTTCGATGCATCCACCTCCTTCCACATGGTTCCGAACCCAACAGGCGTGGCGCTGTCGGACATCCAGTCCCTCATGAAGACGCTCTCCGCCGTCATACCGGATGCCGCGTCCATCGGCCTCGACCGCACCTCCCTCATGGAGGACCGCTACCCTGCGATCATGGTCGTGATAGGGAACATGGAGTGCCCGGAGGTCAGGCACCATATCCGAGAGATAGACGTGGTGTACATGAACACGTGGAAGGAGCTCTTCTGCGAATACATGAGCCCGGACCACCTCAAGGGGTGGGTGAAGAGGACGAGGAGGCCTGGCACGGAGATCAGGATCTGGCTCCCCAAGGAGGCGGTCACCTCCGGCCTCACCTTCAACCTGTCCCGGCTCCTCTCCCCTTGACTGGCGGGGGTTCATGCCGATACAACTGCGGACAGGTCTTTCGCACATGGAACTCCAAGATCGCACGAGAAGGTCCTCTGATCGAAGACTGTCGGTCGGTATCTGCCAGCTGCGCCAGGGATACGACGTCGAGGCGAACATCGAGAGGGCGTGCGAGCTGATCGGGCTGGCATCCGGAGACGGCGCCGACATCTGCGTGCTCCCCGAGATGTTCTCCACCCCGTACGAGCCAGTCTCGATCAGGAGGGCGGCCGCCCTGAGCGCGTCCGCCCTCGAGCGCGTGTGCAGGAAGGCCTCGGAACTCGGCGTCTACGTGGTTGCGGGCTCGCTGCCCTGGCCCTCGGGCGACGGGCGTCTGTACAACCGGGCCTTCGTGGTCGACCCGAAAGGGGAGGCGGTATACCACCACGACAAGATCCACCTCTTCGATTGCGCCCCGTGCGGGGGGCCGAACGTGAGGGAATCGGAGACCGTGGCGCCCGGGTCTTCCCTCGGGTCTTTCACCACCCCCTGGTGCAGGGCATCGGTGATCGTGTGCTACGACGTGAGGTTCGTTCAGCTCGTGCAGGTCCTGGCGGACATGGGCGTCAGGCTTCTCTTCGTGCCGGCCGCCTTCTCCTCGGCGACCGGCGAGGCGCACTGGGAAATGCTCGTGAGGATCAGGGCGCTGGAACTCCAGGGCTATGTCGTGGGCGTACAGCCTGCGGTCAACGAGGATCTCGCGTACGTGCCCTGGGGGCGCTCGGTTCTCGCGTCGCCCTGGGGCGAGGTCCTGGCAAGGGCCGGGACGGACGAGGAAGTGATCGTGACGGAAATCGACATGACGTATACCGACGAGATCAGGTCACGATTCCCGCTGCTCGCCCACAGGAGGGCGGACCTCTACGAGACGCGGTGGAAGGGGAAGGGATGATCGAGATACGGGGGCTCACCAAGACGTTCAAGTCTCAGAAGGTGCTCGACGGGCTCGACCTCGACATCGTGGCAGGGAAGATCACTATCGTGATGGGCCCGACGGGGACCGGCAAGAGCGTGCTCCTCAAGCACGTGCTCGGCCTTCTGAAGCCCGATTCCGGCAGCATCCTCGTGGAGGGCCGGGACATCGTGGCCATGGACGAGGCTGAGCTCACCGAGGTGAGGAAGGCATACGGGGTCTGCTTCCAGGACTCGGCGCTCTTCGACTCCATGACCGTAGGCGAGAACGTGGGGTTCCCCTTCACCATCCACACGAAGCTCTCCCGGGAAGAGATCATGAGGGAGGTGTCGACCCTGCTCAGGGAGGTGGGGCTCGCGGGCATCGAGGCCAAGATGCCCGCGCAACTCTCCGGCGGCATGCGCAAGAGGGTGGGCCTCGCGAGGGCCTTGGCGCTCAGCCCGAAGGTGCTCCTGTTCGACGAGCCGACCACCGGCCTCGACCCGGTCATGACGACGGCCATCAACACCCTCATCAGGCAGGTGCAGCAGAAGACGGGCGCCACCAGCCTCGTCATCAGCCATGACATAAAGGGTGCCTTTTCGCTGGCAGACTACATGGCGCTCCTCTACAACGGGAAGATCGCGTTCTACGGTACGCCCGAGGACTTCAGGAACACCGACGACGAGCTCGTCAGGCAGTTCGTGGAAGGCAAGCTCACGGGGCCCATCAACCCCATCCAGTGAATGCAAGGGCCCGCTGGGGCAGGGGGGCTGCGTTTCGCACCGTGGCCTGGCCCGGTTCCACGGCCTCGAACCCACGCCGCGGCGCGAAAGCCGTGTGAGAGGCCTGGGCGGGGGAAAAACCGCCCGAGGCCGGTTCGTATCGAGCAAGAACAATCCGTACCGTAGGCGGCCCTGTCCATCGATGGAAGAGAATGAACCCTTAGGCCATGGACCCCCCCATGCCGCCCGGCGCAAAAGCCTCGGACTCTCACGAAACCCGCGTGCGGCATCGCAGGAATATCCCGGGGGCAGGATGGGGTATGTACGGGCTAAGGGGTCGCCCGCGCGGCCTTGCGGGCGCCTAGGGGAGAGAGAGGCCGCAATCAGGGTCCTTCACGGTCAGCACAGGGCAGTGCGCCTTCTTGACCACTTTCTCGGCGGTATGGCCGAACAATACGTGCTTGAGGCCCGTGTGGCCGTGAGAGCCCATGACGATGAGGTCCATCTGCTCGCTCAAGGCGAAGCTCACGATCTCGTAGAAAGGGATGCCGTGCAGGATGTAGGTGTCGCAGTGCATGTCCGAGGGCACCATGTCGGTCACCATCTCCTCGAGCTTCAGGGTGGCCGTATGCTCCAGCTCGCTGTATATCTGGGGAAGGAACGACAGGCTGAGGCTGTATTCGGTGAGGTCGGCGAAGTCGTTGATGACGTGGAGGAGGAAGAGCCTCGCCTTGAGTGTTCCGTTGAGGGAGACCGCGTACCGGAACGCATGCCTGGATGTCTTGCTGAAGTCCGTAGGTATGAGGATCTTCCCCACCATTTGGCAGTATAAATAATCCCGCGATCGGCAGAGTCAATACATGTCCTCCCGCACCACGAGGCATGATGGAGAGGGATTTCTCCTGATTTCCAGCCATTATCGGCCGTGGTTGCGGGTCATCGCCCGTGCCGTGGGCCGAGATTTCCCATGGTGCAGGTCACCATCGGCGCCGAGAGGGTGCGTGCGCCAAGGAACACGGCCCGGGCATGTCCCAGCGGCACGCGCTGTGTCTTCCTTGGCGGGCAGAATGGGCTGACCGCCCGGGGATTGCGGGCATGGGTCTTCTCTTCGGCGTGTGTTCGATGACAAGAGAAAATGGAAGGTCCTATGAGTCGGCCTACCTGCAGAAAGGAAGGTCAACCCACGTGCACACATCCTCCATGGTCTTGGCCTCGTACAGGCTCAGATACCTCGGTATGTCGTCTCTCGACACGTCCACCCCATAGCTGTCCTGCATGAGGGTGGTAAAGGCACCGCTCTGAACGACAAGGGTCGGCGGAACGCCCTGTATCGCTTCGACGAGGACATCCTGGTCGAAGCGCCAGGTGAACGCGGGGGTGATCGTGTACGCGCACTCGCAGGGCGGCTCGGGGCCGGGATCCATGCCGCTCATGACACAGCGCCAGTACGCCTCGACCTTCTGGAAGTCAGGATCGCCGAGGTGCCTGCATGCCGAGGCGTCTTGCACGAAGCTCGAGATCCACGCCTGGATGCTCACGGGCTCGTCGGCCATGGAGAGGTCGAGGACCATGAGCTGGCCGTCCACGTTCATCGCCACGGCGTGGTGGATGTGCCAGAAGAGCCGTTGGGGGTCACCCTCGACAGGAGCGCCGCCGGGCTCGAGGATCGTCTGTTCGCAGGCCAGTGGCCCTGCAAGGTTGATCGAGGCGAAGGGGAGAGGGTCCCCGGTGACGAGACCCAGGATATGGTCGCTCGAGAGTTCCTGGGTCCTCATGACCACGGGGGCGCCCATGCCGGAACGCAAAGCGCGGGCGAGGGCATACTGGAGGGACAGAGTGCGTTCCTCGCAGCACCAGTTCACCATGGACCATGCAATGGGGTACTCGTCCCCGGTCTCGTCGTCTTCGACCACGGCGTTCCGTGCAAAGGCCGCGAGCACGAGCGCCTCGTCACGTTGAATGGGGCTCAGCCTCGGTGTGACGGGTGAACCGTCGGAAGAATCGTTGTGGCAGCAAAGGCATGCGAGGCAGACCAAACCGAACGCAGCGACTCTTCGCGAAAAGGACGTTGCGCGCCTTCGGCCTTCGAGGAGGGACAACGGAAGGATAGGTGCGTTACGCATGAAAGACCTCCTTGCTCCAAGCTCAAGGACCACCCATCCGACGGGTGGTCCACGGGTCACCCTTTCATCACACGCAGGGCGGGCGCTCCACGCGCCAGGGGAAACCATCGGCTCGTCACGGCCGGACAACCTCCCGGAAACGCCTTCACGGCAAACTCTCCGCATACCATCGGCGGCCCGTCACGTGAAGCTCCAGGCACCCCTGCCCCCATCGGCGAGACATGCCCTTTCACGCCTCAACGAGCCATTGAACGTTCTCTTGCGCCCGCGGCCCAGGTTCGGCCGACAACCGGCCTCGTGCGCCACATCGCACGCATGGTCATTCTATCACCCGTCGCGCCAACACTCAACCTGTATCCGGTATGTTACGAGCAGCACCGGGCCGGGCGACAGGCTCCGGGGGTGCGTTCGCCTTCGCACGAACGTCGCACGTGCGCGTTTGCCGGTTCCGTCCCGCGGTTTCTGAAGGGGGGATCCTCTCGATACGGTGCACCTCGGCCAAGGCGGTCCTTGTTTCCCAAGGGAAACCCATGGGGTGGTCGTTCACGCACAGGGGCATGTCGTCTTGGCGGTCCGCCTGAGGGGCTTCCGTCGGGATGGGTTCCCGATCGTGCGTCGAGATCGTAAGGCACGATCGGCCGGACGCCTGGCCACAGAGAACAGGCGGTGTCTTTTGGGGATCACGCCTTTCGGGTGTATGGCGGGCGGGATGAGGGCCTGCGTGCGGGCTCGTGCCTGGGGACGGCTACGTCGAGTTCGGGAGGTCGAGCGCTTCTTGCGTGGGACGATCGTGTCATGGACCGGAGAGAGGGGTCCTGGAGACGAGCGGCCCTTGTCACGAGGGGATGAACACGGTATATGGGCGTTGCATGAAACGCTCTGTGTGGGTGGGCCTGTACCTGGTTCTTGCCGCAGGTTGCGCGCACCTGGAAGTGCCCAGGGACGGGGTTTACCCCTTTCGCGCCCGGTTCGAGGCGTCGGGCGTTGTGGGCGGGACGGGGGTGGACATACAGGGCGCACTCGTCCTGACGTCTGCCCGGACCGGCACCGTGCAGGTATACGGGCCTGGGGGGCTGCCGGTGGGCACGGTCATCATAAGGAATGCCGACCTCACGTTCACGGACATGTGGGGGAGGAAGACAGGGGAGGCCACGATGCCCCTGCCGGACATCGCTGGGATCGTCGCGGGTGACCTGCCCGAAGGGCCGTACCTCCTCAGGACGACCGCGGACGGGCACGCACGGGTCTTCTACGCATGGGGATGGCTGGGCGTGGACGAGGCACGCATGCCCCGTGAACTCCATGCCTGGGGGATGAGCGGGCTCGACGTGACGGTCGACACATCGACGGCTGACGTGAGACTCGAGGTGAAGTACGGCGACGACACACTCACCATTCTCCTCGAAGAGATCGAGGGCGGCAGGTGG
Source organism: Deltaproteobacteria bacterium (assembly GCA_029552245.1). Taxonomy (GTDB): domain Bacteria; phylum Desulfobacterota; class Desulfomonilia; order UBA1062; family UBA1062; genus MWEI01. The sequence goes on along the minus strand of JAKPDW010000042.1, from coordinate 19,917 downwards.
GCGACGCAATGAGAACGCGCAAGGGAAAGGGGTGAACAAGGCCATATGATGACTGTCACATGCCCGACGTGCGGGAAGAAGATCGTGTGGGACGATTTCCAACCCTTGGAAATCAAGTGCTCCAAGTGCGGCGAGCGCCTGAACCTTCACCGGGAGTTCAGGCGGAACATCGAGATCAGGGAACACGGCCTCCCGGGAAGGCGTTTCTCCTGCCCGAGGTGCAGGACGGTCATATCCAGGAGGTGGTTCGTCAAGTGCCCGGGGTGCAACTACTGGGTCTTCGGCCCGTTCGTCTTCTACGACAAGCTGGCGGCCGCGCTCCTCATCGGGATCGCCTACGTGGTCTTCTCGGCGATCTACCTCATCTATTTCCACTGAGAAGCCCCAAGGGATGGGCGTTTGAGTCACGCGGCCCATGTCCGACACGTTCATCAGCCCGGAAAAGGTCAAGGCCCTCGCACAACGCATGAAGGCGCTCGCGATCAGCGAGCGGGATCTCGTGGAGATCTTCGTGAGGGCCAGGGGAAGGGGAGGCCAGAAGGTGAACAAGACCTCCTCCTGTGTACACCTCAAGCACGTACCCACAGGGATCGAGGTCAAGTGCGACAAGTCGCGCTCGAGGGAGGCCAACAGGTTCTTCGCGCGAAGGATCCTCGCGGACAAGATCGAGGATCTCGCCTCCGAGGGATCTTCCAGGCGGGCCGTTGAGATCGCCAGGGCCAGGAAGCGGAAGGCGACAAGGGCGAGGAAGGCGAGAAAAAAGCTCGAGCTGAAGAGAGGCTCGCAGACGGAAGCCTCCGACGCCGGCGGGCCCGGGGACTGAGTGTCCGCGCGTACTTGGGATCAGGGGAGAGATCGATGGAAAGGGGGCATATGATGGATACAGTCGGGCAATACCTCATGGAAAACCCCGAAGAGGCCCTGAGGCTCGACGTGAAGACCGACCCCGGGGCCGTGAGGAGCCAGGCCCTCCTGTGCGGGATCGGTCCGGGCGCCAGGGTCCTCGACGGCGGGTGCGGGTCCGGAAAGACCACCGCCGTTTTGTGCGAGATGGTTCAGCCGGGCGGGTCCGCGGTGGGGGTCGACTTCGCCGAGGACCGCGTACGCTTCGCGAAGAAAACCTACGGGGACACCCCGGGGATCGAGTTCGCCCTCATGGACCTGAGGTCGCCCCTCAATGCGCTCGGCTCGTTCGACTTCGTGTGGATACGCTTCGTTCTCGAGTACTACCTGGAAGGCGCCCGGGAGATGGTCGAGAACGTCTCGCGGGTTCTCAAGCCGGGGGGCAGGATCTGCCTCCTCGACCTCGACTACAACTGCCTGAACCATTACCCCATCGAACCCGCCATGGAGTCGGTCATCCACGCCCTGGTGAGGAGGATGATGGAGAAGTACAACTTCGATCCGTACGCTGGCAGGAAGCTCTACACCCACCTGTACGACCTCGGGTTCGACGACATCGAGGTGCACCTGGTGCCGCACCACCTGATTTACGGCGAGCTCAAGGAAAGCGACGACTTCAACTGGTTCAAGAAGCTGGAGATGGCCTCCTCGAAGGCCAGGGATGTCTTCGACGGGTATCCCGGCGGATACGAAACCTTCAGGAAGGACTTCAGGCAGGTCTTCAACCACCCGAGAAGGTTCACGTACTCGCCTCTCATCATCGTGACAGGGAGAAAACCATCATAAGCCGGCATCGCGTTCGTACGGTGTGCGGAAATGTGATACAATGCGCCGAGGCATTCCCTCGACATGCCCCTGCACCTGGGGGGAGCCTGGACACCGGGTGCCGATTCCCGGGGTGGAAGGGAAGCGAAGGGTGAAGGCCCCTCTCGAGGCCGAGCCGTAAGCGGCACAGAAGATCGTGTGCAGGCCGGTCGCCCGGACACCTCTTCAACGAACGGCATCCCAGAGAATGACGTGATCTGGCACGGATCGGGATATACCCGGCAGGAAGGCCTTCAGCCCAGGGCAGCATCCCTTAAGGCGGTGCCGAGATGCACGATGGCCTGGAAGCGGGGGCGGCGTTGGTGTACACGTACGGGCATGGAATGGGGTTCACTCAAGGGGGCTGTGAAATGACAGACGTTCATGGAAAGCACGTCAATGACCGTAGGGGGAGGGACAACCCGGAGCGGGGATATGGAGCAGAGGCCATGTCCGCCGTGCGCTCCACCAGGGCGCGCATGCTCACCAATCCGGTGCGCGTTCCACTGAAACGGTTCTTCAATCTCGTCAACTATCACCATTTCCTGGACAGGACGGTCTTCCTGCTCGCCCGGGACCCCCGCACGAAGGACGAGGTGCTCATCCCGGTTCACCCCGGACCGTGCAGGGGAGACCTCCTCTCGTGCACGATAGAGCCCGGCCTTCGCGAAGGGGCGTGGGAGACGGTAGAACCCGTCTCTTTGGTCGTGGACACTGGCGACATCCTGGCTGTCGCCGATGTCGAGGCCCAGGACACGGCCCCGGGCGGCATCACGGTCAGGATGGTCCGGGACGCGCGGTTGTACACAAACCGCAAGACCAAGAGGCATGCGTGCTCGAACGTCTATGCCGTCATCGCCTTTTCTGGAGAGAGGGTGGAGGGTGAACTCCGCGAATACCACCCCGGCGGCCTGCGCGTGTCTTTGAGGGGATGCTCGGCGGAGACGGTCGAGCGCATAAGAAGAGAGCGGTTCGTGACCCTGAACCTCATCAGCGCTAAGGAGAAGGTGTACGCGGGTACGGTGAGGTGCACCAGGGCCGAACCCGAAAAGGGTGTGGTGGTGTTCGAACCGCTCAATGCACCCGTCAGGCTGTGCCGGGAGAGGACGCACCGGAATGTCCGCGTGAACCCCGACCCTGCCCCGCGGCTCGCGTTCGTGCATCCTCTCACGGGTAGGAGGGTGTTCTTCGACATCGTGGACCTGACCACCGCCGGGTTCTCGATTGTCGAGAAAAACGACAAGGCCCTGCTCATGACGGGCATGACGATCCGGTGCGCGGAGATCGTCTTTCCCGGCGAGCTCGCGCTGCCGTGCTCTTTCCAGGTCGTCTACGCCAAGTCTCTCTGGGGGAGGAAGACGAGGTTCGGCTGCGCGATCACCGACATGACGCCTCACACGTACACGAGGCTGTTCAACCTGGTTACCCGTGCCATCGACCCCCACTCGGTCGTGACATCGAGGGTATCCCTCGATTCCCTGTGGGAATTCTTCTTCCAGTCCGGGTTCATATACCCCGAGAAGTACCAATGTATCAGCGGTTACAAGGAGGCGTTCAAGGCCACCTACGAGCAGCTGTACCACGACTGTCCGGATATCTTCGCGAGCATAACGTACCAATCGAACGACAGCATCTACGGCCACGTCTCCATCATCAGGGCCTACCCGAGGACGTGGATGGTGCACCATCTCGCGGCCCTGCCCATGGGCGCGAAGAGGACGGGGATCTTCGTGCTCCAGCAGATACTCAACTTCCTCGACGGGTTCCACAGGATGCCCTCGACGAACATGGGGCACCTGATGTTCTACTACCGCCCCGAGAACAAGTTCCCGAACTTCTTCTTCGGCGGGGTGCACAAGGAGATAGGCGACCAGAAGGTGTGCTCGATCGACCAGTTCGCCTACATCCTGGTGAACATCGAGGACAGGGCCAAGACATTGCCGCAAGGCTGGGAGATCGCACCCTGCGCCGGTGGCCACCTCGACGGCATGGTCAGCGCCTACCGGCGCAACTCGTCGGGCATCATGATCGACGCCTTCGATCTCGGCCACGAGGGCCACGACCTCTGGGACACGTACCGAAGGCTCGGCCTGACGCGGCAGTGCAGTGCGTTCATGCTCGTGCACGAGGGGCGCGAGAAGGCCTATTTCCTCCTAGACCGCTCAGACAGGGGACTGAACCTCTCGGACCTCCTCAACAGCATCAAGGTCTTCATCCCGGACCCGGCCTCGGGCGAGCCGACCTGGGAGATCCTCCAGGATGCCGTCTCCATCCTCGGCGAGGCGTACGGTTCCCCGGAGGTCATAGTCCAGATCTTCCCCGCCAAGTATCTCACCCAGCAGGGTGTGCCCTTCAAGACGTACAACCTGTGGGTCCTGAAGGCGAGGTACCTCGACCCTCACCTCGACGACATCAAGGCGAACACCAACTTCAGCTACGTGAAATTCATCAAAAGCGTCATCAAGACGAAGCTCGGCATGGCCTAAGGTTGCCCGCCTCAGGGAGCGTCCCGTGTCCACGAGGTCTCACCCCCTTAAGCAGCCGTTTTGCGTGAGAGAACACCCTTCGGTATGAAAGGCGGGGCCTAGAACCGTCTCAGGATTCTAACCGAGGGACCGACGTGACCACGAGGCCGCCCAAGCTCGTGTGGACGCCAGGACCTGGGCCCTTCTCGGGATTCTCAGGGTCAGGCGTGCATGGTCACTCTCCCGGCCAAGCCGCGTTGTAAGAGAAGCCGGAGAAGACACGGACCGCCTGCCGGTCCAGGCGTGCATGCTCACACTCCCCGTTGAGCCGCATCCCCCGGCAAGGGCAGCCATGGCCGCAGTCCGCACGCGACCCATGAGAAGGCCGTCAGGAGGCTGTTTTATCGAACCGGGTAGGCCCGGCAGCACCCTGATGCCGACCTTTCAGCCCAAGACGCCGAAGGCGAATCAGACTGGGGCCGGCGATCGAGATCATCCGTTCATGCACGGGCACGGGATATGCCGTGCAAGGTATGATGCGGGCGGAACGGGGAAGCGAGGCTCAATATTCGTCCCCGCGATGTCGATAAGGAGGTATCCGAGGGTGGTGTATGCCTCGGGCGGGGGATGACACGCGGAAGACCCCGACGCGAAAGGCATTGCAGCCCGCCTATGGGTGGAGCAGTCACGAGATGGGCGACACGAGGGACCAGAGAGGGGATCTCCTGTACAACGTAAGGATCATAAAGACCTACGTTGAATACCTGGAGAAGTATTACCCGTACGTCTCGGTGGACGAGGTGCTCGGGCATGTCGGCATGGAGCGGAGCCACCTCGAGGACCCCGGGTTCTGGTACGACCAGGACACTGCAGACCGTTTCCACGACCTCGTGCGCAAGAGGACACGAAACCCCCGCATCTCGAGGGAGGCGGGGAGGTTCGTCGTGTCCTCGAAGGCCTACAAGGTGATCCGGGAGTACATCCAGGGCTTCATCACCCCTGAGATCGCCTACAAGCTCCTGCCGAGGATCCATGCGAAGGTGACCAGGAGCTCACAGCTCGATGTCGAGACCCTGGGCAGGTCGAAGATGCTCGTGGTCACGAGGCCGCACCGGGGAGTGCACGAGAAGCCCTACCAGTGCGAGAACCGGATCGGTCAGTTCGAGGCCATGGCAAAGTTGTTCACCGGTGAATACGCCCACATCGAGCACCCCGAATGCATCCACAGGGGTGACGAGAGCTGCAGGTACATCGTGACGTGGCGCGAACCGCTGTTCTTGAGACTCAAGAGATACATCAACTACCTGCTGTTTGGCGGGATCGTGGCGTTTGCCGTCGCATGGTCGGTCCTGCCCGAGGGCTACGGGCTCATGAAGCCGTTCGAGCTGTTCGTCGCGCTCGTCCTGGCCTTGAGCATACTGAGACTCAGGCTCGAGAACACGGAGTACAGGAAACGCCTCAGGGAACAGTCGCTCACCGCGGAGATGCTCATAGCCGAGTCCAACGCCAGGTACAACGACTCTCTGCTCATCCAGGAGATAGGAGAGGCCATATCGGGCACGCTCGACATAGACATGCTTCTCGAGTCGGTCGTGAACATCATGAAGAACAGGCTGGATTTCGACAGGGGCGCCGTCATGCTCGCCAACGAGGACAAGAGCCTCCTCGAGTACCGTGCAGGATACGGGCTCACCGCCGAACAGGAGGAGTTCTTGAAGGCCACGAGTCTCCACCTGGACAACCCCGCTTCCAAGGGCCCCCTGGTCGTCTGTTTCAGGGAGAGAAGGCCCCTCTTGATAGAAGACGCGCACGAGATAACGAAAGACCTCTCCGAGAGGAGCCAGGAGCTGCTCATGCTCTCCGAGTCGTCGTCCTTCATCTGCGTGCCGATCGTCTTCGAGCAGGAACCCCTGGGCATCTTGGTCGTCGACCGGACGTTCAGGCAGACGCCCCTCAGGCAGAACGACGTGAAGCTGTTGCTCGGCATAGCCCCGCAGATCGCCATCTGCATCAACAACGCCCGCACGTTCGAGAGGCTGCAGGAGAGCGAAGAAAAGTACCGTGATCTCGTGGAGAGCGCGGCGAGCATCATTCTCAGGATCAGCACCGAGGGGAAGATAACGTTCGCGAACAGGTTCGCATGCGAGTTCTACGGGTACGAAGAGGACGAGATGATAGGCCAGGACGTGGTCGGGTTCATGATCCCCCGCAGGGACTCATCGGGAAGGGACATGGCCGAGATCGTGGGCAGGTTCCTCGCCGAGCCCGTCCTTGCCGCCGGGGTGGAGAACGAGAACATCAGGCGCAACGGCGAGCGGGTGTGGGTCAGCTGGAGCATGAGGCCGGTGCGGGGAAAAGGCGGCGCAATAAACGAGATCCTGTGCGTGGGAAACGACGTCACCGCCAGGAAGGCGGCCGAACAGGAGAAGAGACAGCTCGAGGTCCAGCTGGTGAGGTCGCAGAAGATGGAGGCCATAGGCAACCTCGCAGGCGGCGTCGCACACGATCTCAACAATATCTTGAGCGGTATCACCGGGTATCCCGAACTGCTGCTGATGGAGCTCCCCGAGGGGTCTCCCCTCAGGAAGGTGGCCCTCACGATCAAGAAGTCCGGCGAGAAGGCGGCGGCTATGGTCCAAGACCTGCTCACCCTCGCGAGGAGGGGGGTGGGGAAATCCGGCGTGGTTGACATCAACCGCGTGGTGAGCGACTACCTCGAGAGCCCGGAGTTCCAGAAACTGAAAGAGTACCATCCCGGTGTGTCTTTCAAGGTGGACCTGCAGGAGACGGTGGGACTCATCGCGGGCTCGGAGCTCCACCTCGGGAAGACCCTCATGAACCTCGTATCGAACGCTGCCGAGGCGATACCCTCCGGAGGCGAGGTCACCATACGCACTTCAACCAGGCGTCTCGACCAGCCGCTCAAGGGGTTCGACACGGTCGGCCCCGGCGTCTACACGGTCCTTACCGTGGAGGACACGGGGATGGGAATCACCGAGGAAGACCAGAAGAAGATCTTCGAGCCCTTCTTCACCAAGAAGGTCATGGGACGAAGCGGTACCGGCCTCGGCATGACCGTCGTCTGGACCACGGTCAAGGATCACAAGGGACACATCGACATCGTGAGTGCGCCAGGGGAGGGGACGAGGATCGATCTCTATTTCCCGGTCACGACCGAGAAGGCCGTGCACAGCCAGGACTCTGCGCCGATAACGGATTTCGCGGGAACAGAGAGCATCCTCGTCGTCGACGACGTGGAGGATCAGAGAGAGCTGGTCAAGAACATCCTTATGAGGCTCGGGTATACCGTGCACACGGTCTCCACTGGGGAGGATGCCGTCGAGTTCGTCTCCAGGCGCCGATGCGACCTCGTCGTCCTCGACATGATCCTGGGCCCGGGGATGGACGGTCTCGACACGTACAGGAAGATCGTCGAGGCAACAGGCCCCATGAAGGCGGTCATCGTGAGCGGTTTCTCCGAGAACGAGCGTGTCAAGGCGGCGCGTGAGCTCGGCGTGGGCAGGTACGTGCACAAGCCCTACACCCTGGAGGCACTCGCCAGGGCGATACGCGAAGAGCTCGACGCCAAGCCAAAGGGACAGGCCTGAGCACCCTTCGAGAAACCCGTACCTTGAAAGGATCTTCTTTTTCCCGTCTCACCACTATCCTCGATCCCCATACCCGGCGGCGTTCCGCCGAAACTGTCGGACCCTGTGCCGGTGCCGAGCCCTCGATCCCCGCACCCGGAGGCGTTTTTCGGCGAGCGAACATGCCCGGGCCTTAGAACCCCTTGGTGCAGGCATGGGCAGGACTCGATCGAGCACGGCGGCGTGCCTTAGGCCTGCCCGCACGAAACGAGGACAGGCCTCCCGGCCGGGTATGCCCGGGCCAGGCCCCATGCGGCCTCACACCGCACCACCGGACCGTACCGCGGGCAACCCCGATATCGAGGCGCGATCGCGGCCACGGTATGGTATAAGGCCATGCATGAACATCACCTACCGGTTCTTGGTGTTCCAGTCTCTCGTCGTCCTGCCCTTTCTCCTGGGTGCGGGCATTCGAAGGATCAGGGGACAGTCATGGGCTACCGGGATGACCAAGAGGCTCGTGAACGTGAACCTCGTGGCAATAGAACCGGTGGTGGCCCTGTGGAGCACCTGGGGGCTCGTGCTGACCGCCCAGCTCGCCGTGCTGCCCGTGGCTGGACTGATCCTCGTGAGCGCGGGTTTTCTCCTCGGCATGGCCGCGGGGAAGGTCCTCGGCCTCGACACGAGACGCAAGGCCGCCTTTCACGTGAGTTCTTCCCTCTCCAACCATGGGTTTACCATGGGCGCCTTCTTCTGCTACCTCGTCCTCGGCGAGCGGGGGCTCGGGCTCTCGTCCGTCTTCCTCGCGTACTTCATGCCGTTCGTCTTTCTCGTGATCTTTCCCTATGCACACAGGAAGTCTTCGAGGGCCGCAGGAGGGATACCGTCCGCGGGGGAGTTCTTCCTCAGTCTCAAGAACATGCCGCTCTATGCGGTGATAGGTGCGACCGTGCTCCTCGTGCTCGGGATCGAACGTCCAAGGGTGCCGTTTCCCCTGGACGCATTCATCATGCTTTCCATGGTGCTGTACTACTTCGCCCTCGGTTTGAGCTTCGACCCGGCTCTCAGGGGGGCGGGGGCCGGCGAGCACGCCGCGCTCTTTTCCATCAAGTTCGTCGCCGTGCCTTCTCTGTGCGCGGTCGTGCTCGCATGCGTACACCTCGATCCTGCGATCGAGACTGTCATCTTGATCCAGTCCTTCATGCCTGCCGCGATCTACTCGGTGGTCGCGGCCGTCCTGTTCGACCTGGAGGCCGAGTTCGCATCCACGTTGTTCGTGGTCAGCACGGCCGCATTCATCGTCCTGGTGCTGCCCGTCCTGTGGTTTTCGGGCGGTTTCCTCAGGAATATGATCATGTGAGGGGAGGGTCCCTATGCGGAGGTGTATAGATGCCGTGCTCTTCGACTTCGGGGGAGTCCTTGCCGAGGAAGGGTTCAGAAACGGCCTGTACGAGATCGCTTCGAGAAACGGTATGGATCCGGCGGCATTCTTCGAGACCGCGCGTCTCCTCATCGCCTCGACAGGGTACCTGACAGGCCGCTCGACCGAGGCCCGGTACTTCGCGGAGCTCAGGAGACGCACGGGATTGAGGGAAGACGATGTCACGATGAGGAAGACGATCCTCGACGGGTTCGTGATGAGACCCTGGATGGTGGACCTCGTGAAGAGGCTCGCGGAAAACTGGATACGCACGGCCGTCCTCAGCGACCAGACAGACTGGCTCGACGAGCTGGAGGGGCGACTCGGCTTTTCTCGCCTGTTCGAACGTGTCTTCAACAGCTACCACATGGGGAAATCCAAGAGTGACCCGAGCCTGTTTAAGGACGTGTTGTCCTGCATGGGGCTTGAAGCGGCAAGGACCCTCTTCGTGGACGACACCGAGGGGCACGTGGAGAGGGCCCGCTCCGTGGGCATCAATGCCGTTCACTACAGGGAGAGGGAACAGGCGTTCAGGGAGATCTCCTCCTTCTTTCCCGGGATCCGGCTCGTAACCTGAGGGCGCCTTGCGCGGGAGGCCCCGAGGTGCCCGGAGGCTGGCCCGTCCTCAAGGGTCACTGCCAGGGTCCGGGGACCTTCTCTCTTCACGGCGCGGCACACCCGCATCGCCGAGGACGAGGCCCGTGGTCATGCACGACGTGAGGGGCCATGAAGGTTCTCTCCTTCCACCCCGTAGCTCTTCAGCTTCTTGTGGAGCGTCGCCCTGGTTATCCCCAGCTTTCTGGCCGCTTCGCTCTTGTTGCCGCCGACGGAAGAGAGGACGGCGAGGATGGTCGAACGCTCCACCTCGTCGAGGGTGAGTTCGGCGGGGATGGCTTGGGGAACGGCGTCTTCCCCACCCGGGTAGACGAGCGTGATGTCCTCTTCCCTGAGGTTGGGGGTCGAGGAGAGCACCACGGCGCTCTCGATGGTGTTCATGAGCTCCCTGACGTTGCCTGGCCACGTGTGCCTGATGAGACGGTCCATGGCCTGGGGTGTGAACCCCTTGATGTCCTTCGCGTTCTTCTTGGTGAAGAGCCCGAGGAAGTGCTGTGCGAGAAGGGGGATGTCCTCCCTTCGCTCACGAAGGGGCGGCACGCTCAAGTGTATGACGTTGAGGCGGTAGAAGAGGTCTTCCCTGAACGTCCGCTCCCTCACCATCTGTGCAAGGTCCCTGTTCGTGGCCGCTATGATACGGACATCCACGCGGATGACTTCCTCGCCGCCCACACGCGTGAACTCGCGTTCCTGGATGACCCTGAGGAGCTTCGCCTGCATGGCGAGAGACATCTCGCTCACCTCGTCCAGGAACAGGGTTCCCCGGTGCGCCTGCTTGAAGCTCCCCTCCCTGCGCCTGAGGGCGCCGGTGAAGGCCCCCTTCTCGTGGCCGAACAGCTCCGACTCGAGCAGGCCCTCGGAGATCGCCGCGCAGTTGATCTTGATGAACGGGCCGTCTTTCCTCGAGGAGTTGTAGTGGATCGCGCCGGCCACCATCTCCTTGCCGGTCCCCGACTCTCCCGAGACGAGCACGGTTGCGTCCGATGCCGAGGCGCGCTGCGCGGTCTCGAGAAGCCTCACCATGGCAGGGCTCCTGCCGATGATGTTCGACGAGTCGAAGCGCTCGCCCACCAGGCTCTTGAGGATGCGGTTCTCCTCCTTGAGCGAGCTGTGCTCCATGGCCTGTTCCATCTTGAGCCGCAGGGCGTCGAAGTCGAGGGGTTTCGTGAGGTAGTCGTAGGCCCCTTTCTTCATCGCTTCGATAGCGGTCTCCACGGACGAGTAGGCGGTCATGATGATGACCGGGATCGCCGGGTTGATCTCCTTGATGGAAGCGAGGGCCTCGAGTCCCGAGACCTTGACCATGCGGATGTCCATGAGGACGAGGTCGAAGGGGGCGTCCCTGACCGCGTCTATGGCCTCCTGGCCGTCAGACGCCTCGCTCACCTTGAAATCCCATCCCCCAAGGAGGGTCTTGAGCATGGTGCGGTGCCCGAGATCGTCGTCGACCACGAGCACTGCCCTGTCAGGCTGGTTTCCCATGTGTCCACCTCTCAAGGTCCGAGCGTGACCCGTACCGTCGTCCCCTGGCCCATGCGGCTGGTCACCTTGATGTCCCCGCCGTGGGCCTCGACGATCTTGTGGACCACGGCGAGGCCCAACCCGGTGCCTGACTGCTTGGTGGTGAAGTACGGGTCGAAGATATGTTCGAGATGTTCCGGATGGATGCCGCAGCCGGTGTCGCTCACCTCGATCGTCACGGGCGAGTCGATGCCGTTGCATTCGAGGGCGACGCTGAGCACACCCCCGGAATCCATCGCCTCCATGGCGTTGAGGTAGAGATTGAGCATGACCTGGGCTATCTTGTCCGGGTCGGCCACGACGTGACAGGGGTTCTCTCCCAGCCCGGACCGGTCGATGGTGATGGATCTCCTCGCAGCCTGGTCCTCCACCGTCTCGAGCGTCCGTCTCACGATGGAGAGCAGGGAACAGCGCTCCTTCTTCATGTCCAGGGGCTTGGCGAGGTCCAGGAGCTGGCCGATCACCCTGTTCAGCCTCTCAACCTCGCCGATCATGATGTCGGCGATCCTCGCATCCTCGGGCACCATGTGGTAGCGCTCCCTGAAGTAGGTGGCGAACCCCTTGATCGAGCTCAGGGGGTTCCTGATCTCGTGGGCCACCCCGGCGGCGAGGCTCCCCAGGGAGGCAAGGCGTTCCTTGCGTTCCATCTCGCGCTTGAGATGTTCTATCTCGGTGACGTCGCGCAGGAGCACGAGGTGCCCGAGGAGGCGGCCTTCCTCGTCCCTGAGGCTGCCCGCGGTCGCTTCAAGCGAGAGGTTCCTCCCCCCTGCGTCGAGCTCGAGCTCCTTGGTGGCGAGCGGGTGTTCGTCGTCCACCTCCACGATCATGTCGACGATCTCTCGAGGGAGGATGTCCTTCGCCTTCGAGTCTGCCCAGTCTCTGCCGGAGATTCCGAGCAGCCTCTCCGAGACGTCGTTCAGGGATAACAGGGTCCCTGTCTCGCCGATCACGACGAGCCCCATGGGCATGTTCTCGACCAGCGTGTCGGAGAAGGCCCTCACCCTCGAGAGTGAGGCGCGGGTGGAGAGGTAGTTCTGGACGATGACCACGGCAACGATGCCCAACAGCCCGTACATGAGGAGGAACACCGCGAGGATCACCTTCTGCTTGATGCTCTCGTTGACCACCCTCTCGATGGGTTCCATGTCAAGGCCCACGTAGATGACCTGGACCGGTGGGGCCGACGGTGCCGGGAGCATGTGGGGGGAGAACCAGTCTTGATACCGGTAGTGCATGGGATGCCCAGGCCTCGGGAACATGCCCGGACGCGACGGGTGAAAACGCCGGTATACCTCGAACACCCGGGTGCCGTTCGGTGTCATGACGATCCGCCACCTGAGGGTCCTGTCGATGACCTTGGGGAGGTCAGGTCCGTACTTCAGACCGATGTTGAGGGGCTGGTTGTGGGCGATGATCGTGCCCTTCTCGTCGGTGATGAGGATGTAGAGGATGTCGGGGAGATCCGCGGTTTCCCTGATGAGCTGTTGCACCCTCGACCCGCTCCAGTCCCCCCACATCATCCCTGTCCTCGTCCCTGCCTCGAAGGCGCGGATCAGGGCACCCCCCTTCTCGCTGAGCATCAGCTCGATACTCCTGCGCTGGATCCTGATGCTCTCCATGGTGATGAAAATGAAGATCGGCGCCATCACCACAAGAGACCCCATGATCACCCACGGGGATATGCGGATCCACACCTTGCGAGAGTTGCCTTTCTTATCGGTGCCCATGTGTTTCAGAAAACTCTGGTTTTCAACATCCATGCCATGTCCCCAAGGCGAAGCGCCGGATGCTCGGCGTCCATGACCAGGCCCCTCGTGCCGTTCGTCGGAGAGGAGGCGAGAACGGGTCGAGACAGGGGCTCACAGGCGACCGGGCACCCGGGGAGAGACGATGTCGCGAACCGAAAACCATGTGTGAAACCAGTGCGTTGTGAGGCGTTGACGGTGCATGGCGGCCTCCTCGGGCATCGAGGTTCACCTCCAGGCAGACTCCTCGTCGTCCATGCCCGAAACCGAGGGCCGTTCGTCCCCCCGGCCACACTGCTTCCGCGAGGTACCCTGCTCGAGGTATGCACCATGTATAGTTTCTATACACGAAGCTTGGGCGATGTGTATAGAAAATGTACAGGAGCATCGATGCCGGGGATCATCCATGGCGTGTAGACGGCGGGCGGCATTCGTAAGGGGATGATATCACAAGGAGAAAGAGACTCGTCGATGCATTGGCACGGGTGTTGCTCAATGAGGGGCAAGCTGAGTGAACCGACACACTCGAACAAGGAGGATCACCAATGAAACGGACCATGATAATCGTCTTGACGCTCTCCATCTTGACCGCACTGGCCGTGCCCCTCATGGCCTGGGGTCCGAGGTGGGGTTACGGGCCCGACGGGAGAGGCATGATGTACGACAGGGACGACCGTGGAGACAGAGGCGGTTTCTGCCGCGGCGGGATGTATTTCGCCCCGGGCGCAGGCGATCTCACCCCCGAGCAGCGGGAGCGGGTCGATAAGCTGGAAGCCGAGCTCTACAAGAAGCTGGAGCCGCTCGCGCAGCAGGAGAGGATAAAGGTCCTCGAACTCGAAGCCGCCATCAACGCCGACAAGCCGGACGAGGCGAAGGTCCTCGACCTCCACAAGCAGATCGCGTCCATCAGGGACCAGATCGAGCGCGCCCGGATACGGCACCAGCTGGAGGTCAAGAAGGTGGTGCCCGAGGCAAGGTTCAGACCGGTCTACATGCGCGGCTTCATGGGCGGCATGGGCTTCGGCCGCGGCTGCGGACGGATCTGACGCCGGGAGGGGACCGGGCGGGGCGAAAGCCCGGGGGACACCCTCAGGACAGAGGAAACAAAAGGACAGAGGAAACAAGAAAAAGGCTCATGGCTATGAAGAAAGCCCAGGAACCTTCTTCATAACCACACAACTCCTATCTACCTCCTCTTGGGATGGCGGCCAATGCCCATACCGCCATCCTTTTTTTTCGACTTCGATGCGACCCTGATCGCTGTTCATGGAACCGGTATGATCGTCGTCGTGCTTCATGTCACATCGTCCGGGGTCTTCGATGATGCAACCCTGGAGGGACGGACGACACGCGTTGATCTGCGCTCGATCCACGGCCTCAGGGAGATCATCCGCCTTTATTGCTATATTTCGAAGCTCGTAACCGGGTCATTCCGGATACGCGCGGTCACCCGTCGCCATCGGGAGTGGTGACGGGAGTGCGCACACCCGGGGTTGACCCCCCGACGCCTCGGTATCTCGAGTGATTCGTGGGCGCTCGGCGCGAGACGCCTGGAAAGGGGGTGTACCCGCCGTCAGCGGGCTTCGAGGGCGAAGGGAGTGCCAAACGGACGTTCCACCCAGGGACGGGTGGACGCTCCGCCCGTACAGTCTCTCACCCCCCTGCGCACCTGGTTGCTTCGGGCATGCGCCATGAAGTCTCCCGCAACGTGAATGGGTGCATATGCACACGACAGGCGCACGGACGGTCTCCTCTGGCTCGTTGCCGGATTGACGAGCGCGTGAATCTCATATACTAGGGAAAATCTGGGGGGTACCCATGTCATTGACGTACCGGGATGCAGGAGTAGACATAGACAAACAGAACCAGCTCGTCAGGGCGATCAAGTCGAGCGTGAGGTCCACCCACGGTCCTGAGGTCATAGGCGGGATAGGCGGGTTCGCAGGGCTCTTCAAGCTCGACACCGGGGCATACACCGACCCGATACTCGTATCTTCCACGGACGGCGTAGGCACCAAGCTCAAGATCGCCTTCATGGCGGACAACCACTCCACTGTGGGCATCGATCTCGTGGCCATGGTGGTCAACGACCTGGTTGTCGTGGGTGCGCAACCGTTGTTCTTCCTCGACTACTTCGCGACCGGGGCGCTGAGCCTGGAACGCGCCAAGGCCGTCATATCGGGTATCACGAGGGGCTGCGCCGAGGCCGGATGTGCGCTCATCGGCGGAGAGACGGCCGAGATGCCCGGTTTCTACAGGGAAGACGAGTACGACCTCGCCGGTTTCGGCGTGGGCGTTGTTGATGCCGAGAAGATCATCGATGGGTCCAGGATCGCCGCCAAGGACGTGATCATCGGGATCCACTCCTCGGGCCTGCACAGCAACGGGTTCTCCCTGGTGCGCAAGGTCCTTTTCGAGCGGGCCAAGCTCAGGGTGGACGACTATCTCGAGGATATCGGCAGGACCCTCGCAGAGGAACTCCTCACGCCCACGCGCATCTATGTCAAGAGCGTGCTCAACGTGATCCGCAGCTTCGAGATCAAGGGGATCGTTCACATCACGGGCGGCGGCTTCGTGGACAACATACCGAGGGTTCTCCCGTCGAGGTCGTGCGCCCGCATCAGGAAAGGCTCGTGGGAGGTCCCCCCGATCTTCAGGTTCATCCAGGAGGTCGGCAAGATCGAAGATCACGAGATGTACCGCACGTTCAACATGGGTGTGGGGATGATCCTGATCGTGTCACCGAAGGACGCCGACGATGTCATGCTCAGGCTCAAGGGCCTCAAGGAGACGGCGGACATCATCGGCTACATCGACGCGCGCACCAAGGGAATGGACCCGGTGATCATCTCATGATCCGCATAGGCGTTCTCGTCTCGGGGAGCGGGTCGAACCTCCAGGCCATCATGGATGCCTGCGCCTCCGGTCTCATCGACGGCACCGTCGCCGTGGTGATCAGCAACGTGCCGGACGCCTACGCACTCGTCCGCGCGCGGAAGATGTCCGTCCCGACGGTCGTGGTGCAGCACGAGGCGTATCCCGACAGGGAATCCTTCGACGAGGCGCTCGCAGGCAAGCTGGAAGAGTACCAGGTCGACCTCGTGACCCTTGCAGGTTTCATGCGTGTGCTCACCCCGGCCTTCCTGAGGCGCTTCCCAGGCAGGATCATGAACATACACCCCGCCCTGTTGCCCTCATTCCCGGGTCTTCACGTGAGACAGAAGGCCATAGACTACGGGGTCAGGTTCTCCGGGTGCACGGTGCATTTCGTGGACGAGGGCGTGGACACGGGGCCCATCATCATCCAGGCCGTTGTCCCCGTGTACCCTGACGACACCGAGGAGGAGCTGAACGAGAGGATCCTCAGGCTGGAGCACCGCATCTATCCCATGGCCATCCGGCTCTTCGCAGAGAACAGGCTCGTCGTGGAGGGGAGGAAGGTGAGGGTGAAGGGCCTCGAGAAGGACCCGGCCGCCTTCCTCGTGAACCCCCCGATCGAGGGGTGCACCCTGTGAGATGCGTGCGCGCATCCTTGCGGTGAGGGCCGGGAAGTCGCCTGGCGGTGGTCCGCCCAGCGGCAAGTGCGGCGAACGGAAAGGGTCTCTGTGGGGCAAAAAGAGGGTGATTCGCCTGCGTGTGCGGCATGTGGCCTGCAACGACACGCATGAGGCGCGTCGCGAGCGCGTACGGATCAACGGCGCCCATCCGGGTGGCGCACGAGCGGCCCTCGGGAAAGACTCCACGACCTTGTGCATGCAACGAGGCCTGAAGGCCCATGAAGGCCGCCTTGCGACACGCGGCCGAACAAGGCGGCCTTTTGTCGGCCGGGGTCTTTCCATCACGGCCGTCTGTGCCGGTGTGCGTAAGGCGGGGTTGCTCGAGGCGAGGGCACCCTGACGTATGCAAGGTTTGGTGTCGGGGTCCCGGGGGCGGAAACAGCGGGCCGGACGGCCTTGCACCGGCAGCCCAAGGCCTCGGATGCACAAGGAGCGTGGATCGTGAAAGACCGCTTCGATCTGTCAGGGATTGGCGGACCGGTTCTCGTGAGTGCGTGCCTTCTCGGCGTCTCCTGCAGGTACGACGGCACCACGCGTCGGTGCGCATACATAACCGGTCTGCATGACGTGCACCTCGTCCCCGTGTGCCCGGAGCAGCTTGGCGGACTGCCGACCCCGAGGCCCAGCGCCCGTCTCGAAGGCGGAGACGGTGCGGCGGTGGTGAGGGGCGAGGCGGGCGTGGTGGACGCGTCGGGCCGCGACGTGACAGGGGCGATCCTTCACGGCGCACGGCAGGTATGCCTCCTGGCCGGGCTCATGGGGGTGCGCTTGGCCATACTGAAGGAGCGGAGCCCTTCCTGCGCGACGCACGAGGTGTGGACGACCGGCGGGCTGACCCGGGGGCTCGGGGTCACCGCGGCCATGCTCCGGGACATGGGCATCGCCGTCGTGAACGAGGATGCGGACGAGTGATTTCTGGGCCGGCATGGGCACGGTGTGAAGGCGGGTGAGGACACGCATCGCGAGGGGCCGGCCGCGGCGTTTCGCCGGTGCCGCATGAGCGCCGAGCGGGTGAAGACCCGTGATGCCGAGTGTCGTGTGAAGGATATGGCCTCCTCTCGAGGTCAGGACAAGGCGCTGCGGCCAGAGCGGGAAGACCTGCGCGTCAAAAGGCAAGGCCGAGAATCCCCCTTTGACCATGGACCTCCGTGCTCGACTGCCGATCATGGGTGTCATCCCGCAGCCTTCCTGCGTGGCGCGCGCACCGAGGTGTGCCCTTTTCTTGGCCGGGGATGCGTACTATAATCGAACATCGAGAAGGCTCGAACCGAGCGTCGTACCCTTGAAGCCCTATTCGGTGAGCGTGCCTTTCTCTTTTCATGGAATATGCGCTGCGCATGCAGTCATGGTGTACGTGGAGAGGTCGGAACAGGCCGTCTGGTGAACCCCGCGGCCGGAGAGGGGTTCACCCTCGCCGAGCTGACGGCCGTCGTTGTCGTCGTGTGCGTGCTGGCTGGTCTCGCCCTGCCGGTGCTCGGGCCCTTCTTCATGCGCTCGGCCATCACGAGACAGGCGAGCGAGATCCACCAGAAGATCGTCCACGCGAGAGACCTCGCCATGAGGCAGCGGGTCTGCTGGAGAGTCTGCTTCGTCCCTGGTGAGTCGAGATGGTACTGCCATGCCGATACCGACGGGAACGGCCGCCGCGACGCCGGCGAACCCTTCGTGGGCCCCTATGTCCTCCAGAGGGGTATTCGGTTCGGTTCGAGGGCCGCCAGGGGCCCGAACGACACGGAGATCCCCCGCGACGGGGTGAGCTTGTCGGACAACCGCGTGAGTTTCTCGGCCATGGGCACGTGCAACTCGGGCACCGTGTACCTCACGTCAGGGAGCAGGGACATGGCCTTGAGGGTCATGCCCGCTTCCGGCGTCGTCCTCGAGTACGAATGGGACGACGGCTGGAGGGCCGCCAGGTGAAGAGCGGGTTCGGGATCATAGAGGTGATGATCGCTCTCGCCATGCTCATGGTGTGCGCGCTGGCGGCGTTCCGCACGATCCAGGTCTGCATGCACGCCGCCCATTACAGCGAAACCATGAGCAGGGCGGCAGTCCTGTGCCGCACCCAGGCGGCTTCCTTGTGGGCTGAGCCGCAGGCATCCCCCGCCCTGTCGCCGGGCTGGCACAAGGACCCGGCCAACCCAATCATCGAGGGCGGGATGACGTTCTACCGTTTCTGGTCCGTCCAGGAGGCAGAGCTCGGCCTGAGAACCCGTGTGTACGTGGCCTGGTCGGAAAAGGGCAGGGCTGCCTCCTGCGAGTTCGACTCGGAGGAGGAGGCGGAGGCCTCTGTGCAACCCAAGGTGACCATGAGCGGGTTGATCCCTTCATGGCCGTGAAGTGAAGGGTGGCCCTGCAAGACGGTCGATACCGGCGGGGTCCTCTCCCCGGTCGGGAGCCGGGCATAAAAACACGGCGGCGTGTCGAACACGCCGCCGTGTTCAGCCTCGATGTCAAGGGCCCGTTTACATCATGTCGTCCATGCCGTGGGGCATGCCGCCTGCCCCGGGGCCGGTCTTCTTCTCCTCCGGGATCTCTGCGACCATGACCTCGGTGGTGAGCAAGAGCCCGGCCACGGACGCCGCGTTCTGGAGCGCGAAGCGCGTCACCTTGGTGGGGTCGATGATACCGGCCTTCAAGAGGTCTTCGTACTCTTCGGTCGCGGCGTTGAAGCCGTGATTGCCCTTCAGGGACTTCACCTTCTCGACCACGATCCCGCCCTCGAGGCCGGCGTTCACCGCGATCTGCCTGAGAGGCTCCTCGAGCGCCTTCTGCACGATCTTCACCCCGAACTTCTGGTCGCCCTCGAGATCCAGGCTGTTGAGCTTGTCGATGCAGCGCAGCAGCGCCACGCCGCCGCCGGGCAGGAACCCTTCCTCGACGGCCGCCCTAGTGGCGTGCAGGGCGTCCTCGACCCTCGCCTTCTTCTCCTTCATCTCGGGCTCGGTCGCAGCGCCCACCTTGATCACCGCCACGCCGCCCGCGAGCTTCGCCAGGCGCTCCTGCAGCTTCTCACGGTCGTAGTCCGAGGTCGTCTCCTCGATCTGCGCCTTGATCTGGGTGATGCGGCCCTGGATGTCCTTGCTCTTGCCGGCGCCCTCGACGATGGTGGTATTGTCCTTGTCGATGACCACCTTCTTCGCCCTGCCGAGGTCCGAGATGGACGCGCTCTCGAGCTTGCGGCCCAGCTCCTCGGAGATCACCTGGCCGCCGGTCAGGATGGCGATGTCCTCGAGCATGGCCTTGCGGCGGTCACCGAACCCGGGCGCCTTCACGGCCGCGCACTTGAGCGTGCCCCTGAGC
>JAKPDW010000074.1 GCA_029552245.1 Deltaproteobacteria bacterium | reverse complement strand
GCCTGCGTGAGCTGCTGGGCCTTGGCCTGGTACTTGGCCATCACGAGGCTCGCCTCGCCCTGGACCTCCGCCATCGCGACCTGCTGCTTCTTCATCGCGTCGATGCGGTCCTCGGTCTCGGCGATCATCCGCTTGTTCTCCTCGTCGGCGTCGAGGTCCGCGTCCGAGAGGAGGGTCGTGTCGGAGATCTTCTGCGCCTGGTTGAGCTGGAACAGGTACGCCTTCCGCTGAAGGTCGTCCGCCATCTTGAACGGCTTGAAGCGGGCCGTGACCTTGGGCCAGCCGAGGCAGCTCTGCACCTCCTGCATCACGAACGCGAGCAGGCCCTTGTGGCGCTGGACGTACCCCAAGAACGCGTTCTCGAGCATCCGCATCGAAACGTTCGTGCCCGCGTACGACATCCCACCGAACAAGAACTCCCGAGGCACGCCCATGCCGATGATGATCTGCTCGCTCCACTGCTGGATCTCTCCGGTCATCAGGAGAGCCTTCCCGTCACCGCCAATCGTCTGCGTGCCGAGAGGCAGGGGCATGATCGGGATGTAGTTCGGGTCCAGACGCCATCGCGCGATCTCGAACGCGACGTGGTCGCGCCAGTCCGCGAGGTTGATGCTCGTGAACGGGTCGGCCGTGCCGCTCGCCGGCTGAGGGAAGAGCACGCGAAGGGGCACGATGTGCTCGAGCAGGATGGCCTCCTGCGCCTTCTTCATGATCTGGAGGTAGAAGGTGTCCTTCAGGACGGCGAGCAGTAGCGGGATGCCCCACCCGCGGTCCTGCGTGGCGAGCGTGGGGCGGCGCAGGTGGAAGAGCTTGTCGGCCGAGAACGTGATGCCCTTCTGCTCCTTGAGCGCCTGGATGAAGATCTGCGGGACGTCTTCGACGATCTCCTTGCGGCCGATGACGATGTCGTTCCGGATGACCGCGGGGATCGTGTAGAAGTACGTGTAGTTGCCCGTGAGGTCGTTGTAGACGATCTCGATGTCCTCCGGGTTCCAGCGGATGAGCTTGATGCCGCTCGCGTTCTTGACCGTGATGTCCTTCACGGCCGCGTCTCCGGTCATCCCGCAGCGGGGGCAGTGCAGCCGGAACTGGTAGTTCGTGAACGTCCAGTTCGTGCGGCACTTCGAGGCGAGCTCGGTGTGCCCGCACGCCTTGCAGGAGAGGTACTTCTGGAGCGGGTAGCCGACGCTCACGAACGCGTTGCCGTACGTGAAGTAGTCGAGGCCCACCTCGATCATGAACGACCGGTAGCGGAGCCGGTCCTGGAAGAACTCCGCGTAGGTCTTCCGGGTGCCCGCGTCCTCGTGGTCGAAGATGATGTCCGTGATGGGGTACTCGGACAGCTTGAAGACGGTCGCGTTGATGAGCGGGTTGGTGAGGAAGTAGTACCGGCACCAGCGGAACATCTGCTTGACCGTGACGGGCAAGTAGGTGTGCGCGACGTCGAAGAAGGGGCTCGGGTAGTTGACCCCCTGAACCGGCGAACCCTGGATGCGCCCGCGGGACACGCCCGAGAAGCGCATCGCGTTGCCGGGTCCGCCCATGATGCCCAGACCGCCCGCGATGGTCATTCGATGCCTCCAGACACGCGCGGCGAGGTGACGATCTCAGAAGGCGTGGTCTGCCCGCTCGACAGCAGCGGGTCCGTCGGGTTCGTGGCAGGAGCTCGGCGGAAGCGATCGATGCCTCCTCCAACGAGCTTCCCGATGCGCCCCGCGCCTTCCTGGAAGATGGTCTGGCCGACGATCGGGATCGCGCCGCCCGCAACCCCGCCGACCAGCTCACCGACTTGTTTGCCGACCCTCTCGCCCTTCGAGAGACCTTGGTCGTCTACGCCCGGCTGGCTCATGGCCGCGTGAGCGAGGCCAGCCGCCGGAAGGCCCAACACCAGGGCCTTCTGGGCCAGCGTGGTGCCGTGGAGCTGCTCGTCCGCGCTGGCCTTCAGGGACGGAAAGAGCCCGTGCTTCTTCACCGATCGAACGTACCCCGGGAGGCTGGTCAAGCCCATGCCCTCTGCCGTCGTGGCAGCGTCGTGCCCAGCTTCCGCACTCCTAAGCTCCTTCGCCGCGGTCCCGAGCGTATGGGCCGTGTCGAGCGTGCCCCCCGCCGCGTGCGCGGCCTCAGCGGCCTGGTGGGTCGCACGCGCCGTCTCGAGGCGCTGCTTCGCGTCGAAGGCCCCTCCGCGAATGGACGCCAGCCCGCCCTTCGGCGTCCACCCCGTCAAGCCGTGAAGCTGTCGCTGTCCGAAGCGGCTGACGGCCCCTGCGGCTCCGGGATGGAAAGCGGCCATGCCTGCGCCGTACGCCCCGCCCAGAGCGCCGCCCATCGCCGCGCCCCCGAGACCCTCGGCGAGAGAACCACCCACCCCTTCGCCCCGTTCACGAGCATCCAGGTACTTCTTCGCCCCTCCGCCGATCGCCCCGATGGTGCCCAACGTGAGACCCGCCCCAACCGCCGGATGGACGCCGGCGAGCTTCCGCAGCTCAGCTCGGAAGGCGTGAAGGACGGGCTCGGTCAGGTGGGTCATGCGACGAGAGCGACTTGCGTACGGAGGCGGGAGCGAACCACGGAGAGCTGCTGCTGGATGTCGAGCATCCGGCGAAGCTGCTCGTCCGTGACTGTATCACCAGCCGGCACCGTACCGCTCGTACGTACTTCAGACCACCGCGCCTTCACCTCATCCACGTCCACCCGGGTGTGCGACGCGTCGACATGAAGGAAGTCGAGCGGAGGGATCGGCACGAAGACGTGGTCATGTGCGCACACGACCTCGAGGTACTTCGTGACCTCGTTCGACCACGGCACGTCCTCTCGGATCCGCTTCGAGATGTCGACCGCGACCGCGGCGTCCGCGGCGCTCGGAACCTGCAAGATCGAGAAGTCGGGGAAGACGTTGTTGAAGGCCATCGCGCACCAGCCGAAGACCTCCCAGGACGTCCAGAAGGAATCGACGAGGTGCAAGGTCTTGCACGCCATCATCTTCGCGAAGTTCAGGTCGCTCACCTGCCCAAGCTCTTGCTCGGCGCGGAAACGAACCGTCTCAGGCTCCCAGGCGAGCCACTCCGCCCCGTACTTCTGGAGGAGGGCCAGGTCGAGCACGATGGGGTGCGCGTCCGGATGGGAGAAGAGCGTCTTGGACGTGACCTTCGAGGCGATCGGTGGCGACGGGGTCGCGACGAGCGGCTCCTTCTCCTGGTCCGTCTCGAGCTCCTCGGTCGCGTCCTCGCCGTGGCGGTCGGCGCTCTTCTGCACCGCCTCGAGAACCCTCCGAAGCTCCTGCTCGTAGCTCGGAACCACGTCAGACCACCGGGTCGCTCGAGTTCATCGACTTGGCGAGGTTCGCCAAGATCTTCCTCTGAGCGACGGGCAACGACTTGTAGATGCCCACCGGGTCAGTCTTGAACTCCTTGGCCATCTCGAGGTCGAACGTGCCCTTCACGAGGTGGATGCGGTTCTTGGCCAAGAACTCGAGGTCGTCGGCCGTGACGGTCTGGTTGCCGATCGTCTCGCTGAACGTCGCGGTCTTCTCGACCCCGTACACGGAGAAGAAGGGGTCCGGGACGTACTTGGTCTCGTAGTAGAACGCGAGGCCGGTCTGCTGGTCGAACTGGCCGAGAGTCTCCGACAGGACCTCCGGGGTCATGACGTGCCCCATGGCCGCGACCTTCACGCCGTTGTCGACGCCCTCCCGCACCTGGAGCACGAGGCGCTCGAGGTCGTTCAGGGTCTCGATCGCCCCGGCGTCGGACAGGAGGGCGCGACGAGCCGCGAAGGCGACCTTCAGCTCTTCGACGGGGGCCAAGGTCTCAGCTCCGTACTTCCTCGCGATGTCGCTCACGGGGATCCCGAGCTCGTTCGCCCGCTTCACCATGTTGACCGCGTACGTGCGCCGGTCCTCCATGGAGAAGTGGTCCTTCCACTCGTCGAAGTAGGTCGAGGCCGCCTTCACCTGCTCGTAGGAGTCGAGCGGGTACTGCCCCGGAAGGGCCGAGAGGCTCGCCTTCTTCTCCTGCATCTTGATGGGAGGCTCCTGGGCCGTCACGTCCACGTGCGGTTGCATGAGCCGCATCTGCGGGAGCTTCTGGACGTTCTTCCCGTGCACGTAGTCGTTGCAGTCCGGACCCTCTTCGGGCTCGTACACGCCTTCTGCCTTCGGGTGTCCGTCGTGCACGAGATGGCCCATGCCGCCCATCTTTCGGATGACGGCTTTCGGGGCGGCGGCGGGACGGGTCGGACCTGCCGCGGGGGCGAGGCTGGTGTTGCTGATCTCGGCGAACTTGATCATCGGAGGCTCCTCACGTGGACAACGCTTGCTGGCCGGTCGGCAACATGCCCGTCGACTTCACCTGCTTCAAGCGCCCTGCGACGTCCTTCGCGGTGTCGACGACGGACTGCGCCGTCTGGTACTTGCCGAAGAGGTCCATGGCGGTACCGATCGGGTTCGCCTTCAGGGCCCCGCCGAGGCGTCCCGCCGCCCCCACGGCCGCTCGGCCGAGACCGGCCAGGAGCGCCCCGAACGCAACCTTCTCGAGCATCGTGTTCTTCGGGAGGTCGTACCAGTCACACGCGACCAGGAGGTTCGCGGCGGCCGTCTTCTGCGCCTCGGCCGGGAGCTTGTGCCCCTCCCGCAGGAAGTACTCGACCGCGAGTGCGGTGTTGCCGGCGTCGATGCAGGCGTACTTCCGCAGGACCACGTCCCCGCTCTTCATCACGAGCGCGAAGGCATCGTCCGGAAGAGCTTCGCGGTCGACGTCCGTCACGCGGTGAGCGTTCTTGATGAACGCCGGAATGTCCGCGAGGGTCGGGAAGATGCCCTTCAGCACCTCGCCCCTCGCATCGTCGTAGTGGTCGAGAACGAGTCCGCTGAGCTTCTCCATGGTGGTCTCCTGAAGGGTAGTAGCGCGACCTGGTGATCCGCAAGGCTACCGACGCAAGGTTACCGAGCCCGCGGGGATAAGGGAACCGAAGAGCCGGACAACCTCGCCTCTTCAGAAGGAGAACTAGATGAGCAACCAACCGCCGGAGTGCTTCGGAAAGCAGTGGGATTCGGCCGCGAAGGAGTGCAGCGGAGGCTACGATCCGGGGTACGTCTCGCCGAGTGGAGGGCACACCCGGCTTCGGTGCGACTTCTACGATTCGTGTCGTGTGCGCGTACAGCTCGCGAAGTCGAACCAGGGAGGGAACAACCTGGTCCCGCCTTCCGCACTGCTGGCTCGGCAGCAGACCCAGCAGCAGCAGCAGGCGCCCAGCCCCTGGCCTTGGATGCCGCCGGTGCAGCAGCCCCAAGCCCGTGCACCGCAGCAGCAAGGTCAATCGGCTCCGCAGGCGGTCCCGATGATGCCGCAGATGGACCCGATGCAGATGATGCAGATGCAGATGATGATGATGTACGGCGGTGGCATGATGCCCGGCCCCATGATGCCGCCGATGCCCGTGTACCCCGGCAACTTCCCCATCCACGGGAACATCGATCCCATCAAGATGATGGCCATGAACTACGGGATGCCCGCGTACTTGAGCGTTCCGGAGCCTGCCGGCGGAACGTTCTGGGGCACGATGGGCCGTGAGGTCCTTCGAGGGATGGGCAAGGCGCTCGGCCACTCGATCGCCCACTTCTTCGACAACCACGCGTTCCGAGGTCGCTGATGATCGTGCCCGAGAGGAGGAAGGCCGACCGGGCCTACCTCGACGTCAACTTGTGGATCCCCAAGACGGCCATCAACGTCGAGGGCGTCAAGAGGGCCCTGACCTTCACGTACTTCGAGGGTCAGGGCCGGACCGAGAAGTACCTGTACATGTACCGCGAGACGAAGAACCACCTTCAGGTTCCCAGGGAGTTCTGGAACCCGAACGACTTCGGCTTCGAGGTCGTGGACTGCC
>JAKPDW010000067.1 GCA_029552245.1 Deltaproteobacteria bacterium | reverse complement strand
CCGGGTCCAGAGGCTCCTGTGGGCGAGCACCGGGACCAAGAACCCGAAGTACCCGGATACGCTCTACGTGGACGAGCTCATCGGGCCCCACACGGTGAATACCCTTCCGCCTGCCACCCTCCAGGCCTACCTCGATCACGGCAAGACCGAGGACGTGCTCGGCAGGGGCATCGACGAGGCGAACGAGCAGATCGGCAGGCTCGCCCAGGCGGGCATCGACCTGAATACGGTGACCGAGCGGCTCCAGAAAGACGGCGTGGAGCTCTTCGCCGCTTCCTTCCGCTCGCTGCTGGAGAGCATCGAGTCCAAGCGGTACCGGATCGCCTCGGGAGGCTCCCGGTGAAGGTCGCGCTCGGCGGTCTCCAGGGCAGGGTGGATTCCCGGCTCCGGGAAATGGAGGCCTCCGGGCTCGTGAGCCGCTTGCTGCAGCACGACCACACCCTGTGGAGCGAGAGCCCGCATGAGATCACCAACCGGCTCGGGTGGCTCGATCTTCCGCGGAAGATGCCGGGGCGCGTCGATTCCATGGAGTCCCTCGCGCGCGAGCTCGTCTCGCAGGGATACACCCGGGCCCTGCTCCTCGGCATGGGTGGCTCGTCCCTCGCCCCCGAGGTGCTGCGCGAGTCACTGGGGGTAAAAGCCCCCTATCTCGATCTCTCCGTCATCGACAGCACGGACCCGGACTTCATCGCTTCGATCGCAGAGGGCCTCGATCTGCAGAGGACCCTTTTCATTGTTTCCACCAAGTCAGGCACCACGGTGGAGACCCTCTCGCTGTTCCGCTATTTCTATACGCTCACCCGTAAAGCCCTGGGCATAAGGAGCGCGGGGGAGCACTTCATCGCCGTGACCGATCCTGGCTCGCCCTTGGAGGGCATCGGCCGCGGGCTGGGCTTCAGGGAGGTGTTCCTGGCCGATCCGGACTTGGGAGGCAGGTACTCGGCGCTCTCGCATTTCGGGCTCGTGCCGGCATCGCTCATGGGCGCGGACATCCGGGGCCTTCTGCAAAGCGCACAGGCAATGGCCCGGGCCTGCGAGACCCCCTGCCTGGGCGCAGGGGACGGCAACCCGGCGTGCCTGCTCGGCGCGGTCCTCGGCGAGGCGGCCCTTGCCGGCCGGGACAAGGCGACCTTTGTCCTTTCGCTCTCGATACGCTCCTTCGGCGACTGGGTGGAGCAGCTCATCGCCGAGAGCACGGGCAAGCAGGGAAGGGGGATCGTGCCCGTCGTGCGGGAGCTGCCCGGCCGACCCGGGTCGTACCGCGACGACCGGCTGTTCATCCACTTGTACCTCAAGGGTGAGGAGGCGGATGCAGGGCTCGTCGACGGGCTCGAGGCGGCGGGCAGGCCCGTGGTACGAATCGGGCTCAAGAGCATTCTGGACCTCGGGGCCCAGTTCTTCCTGTGGGAGGCGGCCGTGGCTGTGGCAGGCCACGTGCTCGGCATCAACCCCTTCGACCAGCCCGACGTGG
>JAKPDW010000066.1 GCA_029552245.1 Deltaproteobacteria bacterium | reverse complement strand
CTCAAGATCCATGGAAAAATACCTCACAATAAGACGAAAAACCCTCTCGGAAATGTGCGAACGATGACAGTACCTGTTAACCTTGTCCATAAGCCAACTTATAGCACTTTTCACGTGCCAAAGTTGTCATGAACCTTGATTATTTATCACATCAAATGTTGGAACCGATGACAAAGGGGCAACAACTTCCGAGCCATTTCCATACTCGTCAAGGTCATAAAGGACGAACTCCCAACCATTGGCCCCGTTTCTGATCGCGGCGCCGACTTGGGCTATGATCTTCGTCCTTGTTGGATCAGGGACGCCGAAATACACACCACCGGATCCAGACCCCATACGGCTTTGCACAGACACCTTGACATAGGCGCCTTCCCTCTTGAACACGTCGGCAGAATACACAGCCATGGAAGGCTTTCCAAATCCGTCAATATCGTCAATCAGCCGGACGGCGCCTTGTTCACCGACAAAGCGATCATTCGAGAAATTGAATAGGTACCAATAATAATTATTATTTCCTATTCTAGGATCTTCATTGGATACAGAGCTAAATGTATCTTGCGATATCCAGCAAAAATCATCGAAAAGCGAGTCACCCTTGCTTGCACCTTGCAATAGAAATAGGAGACAAATTGTAATCAATGAGATTCGCAGAGTTTTCATGCAACCACCCCTTATTGAATATTTGCTCTCATGCCTCAATGCATGTTCATGATCGCTTTGCGACGTGTTTCTTCTTTGTTGATTCAGGAATGAAGATGCTCTACGCGTCGCCCCTCATACATAGCCAACTGTCTTCACATGAATAAAAATATCAAGTATGCATGCAATTTTCTCGCCATTATATAATTAGTATTGTTTTATTGCAATTATTCAATAAAATGGATAGGATATGTCGCGCTCACAAGAACCATCGCCACTGCGCAAAGCTCTCTGGGCTTGGCATGCATAGAACAATTTGTTCATGTATGGGAAAAATGTTGCACACCATCGGTCGGATGATCTCCCCCATCAGATAGGCCATTTCCAAGGCACGTATCCTCTCTTTTAGCATGGTCGGATGCCGGCGATTCTGGATCCAACCCCAGCCATGCCGCTGGCGCTTTCTTCTCTCAGCACACTGCCGGTCTTCCACGCGCAGGTTCGCGCATGGCCGCTGACGCGTCACTTCTTCTCCGTCACCACGACAGCCGTGACTTCGCGCACATCCTCGCCGATATACGGCCGCTGGACCTTGACCCAGAGCTTGGATGCAGCCAGGTTGGGTGCGTTGTCGAAGATGAAGTACGCCTCCCAGAGATCGTGCTTGCCCCGCTTCTTGGGCTTGCCCGCCGTGCCCGATGCGCCCGGCATGGCGTATTCCCTGGCGATCGCCTTGTAGAACGAAGCGACCTTGGGGAAAGGATCAGGCGTGGTGTAGATCGTGGATCTCACGTTCGTCATCTTCGCCGCGAGGGCCGCCTCGTTGGACTCGCTGGTCGCCCGCTCATCCACCGTCGCGCCTGGGTACTGCTTGAAATCGGCGGCGAAGATGCCCGCACCAAGCGACACACACACCGCCACAGCCACCATCGAGAACGCTCTCTTCATGAAACCCTCCCCGTCTCATTGCTTGACCAGTTCCACGCGGCGGTTCTTGGCCCTGCCGTCCTCCGTGTCGTTGGACGCGACGGGCGCCAGGGGGCCCACCCCGAAGGCTCTGAGGCGCTCCGGCGCGATCCTGTATCTCGTGACCAGCTCCCTGACCACGGCCTCGGCCCTCTGCTGGGAGAGTTTCATGTTGTAGTCCGTCCCGCCGACGTTGTCGGTGTGGCCGACCACGAAGAGCTTGAGCCTCGGGTCCTGCTTCAGGAGTTTCGTGATCTCCGTGAGGGCCGGTTCGGATTCCGGCTTCACGTCCGCCTTGTTGAAATCGAAGAGGATCCCGTAGAGGGCGACGTGGCCGGTTGTGTGAATCCCCTCGGCCATGGACTTGAAGTCGGCCGTTATCTCCTGTTTCATGGCCTGCTTCTCGACAATGCAGAGCCTGCCCGCGAGCCCCGCATACCCCTGCCAGAACGCGGCCCAGATCTCCTTTCCGTCCTTCGTGATCTTCATGTACGTGCTGTCCGGCCATTGGGGGTGGTTCTCGTACCCAGCCCCGCCGATCTTGGTGATGGCATTCAGGTAATTCCTGGAGATCTGGAGCCGGCTGTACCTCTTCTCGAACCCTTGCTTGAGGCCGTAGTCGATGGTGTATTTCCGGCCCTCGACGCTCACCTTCTTCTTCGTTTCAGGATCGACGAACGTTTCAGAGGCGAAGTCCTCCTGCACGCACCTCGCGATGAAGAACCCCTCCATTCTCGAAAAGAGCGGGTGATCCGTGCACCCCTTCGCGTCTTCCCGGGCCCATGCGAGCGTACAGCATGAGATCCACAGGGCCCCCACCAGGCATACGATCGACTTGACGTTCATCACGACCCATTCCTCCTCTCTCGTGAATGACGCCCATATCTTCGGCGTCATACAAAACAGGCTCACCACCATGAAACGAATGTCACGCCTATTTTCTCTTAAAGCCTATTGAATAATGACATGCCATCCCGGAAGCAATGACCTTCATTCCCCTTGCCCGCAAGGATCCTCAAGAACCACCCTCGCCTGGGACTTTGCGCCTATCGCGAGAAGGACGGTGCGCGGGTCGCGGAGATCGCACTTCCTTTGCCGGGCGACGGGTCCATGGGTTGACTGCAGCCGGGGGTTCGGGTGGAAGGCCGTGAAGGGCGGTCCGTCATGCCACTATGCGCCGTTTGCCGATCGGCACTCATGTGTTGAGCCGCCAGATCCAGAGGTTCAAGACGGCCGCGAAGCTCACCCACGCGAGGTAGGGCGCCAGCATGAGACCAGAGGGCGCCGACTTCTTCCAGAATGCGATCGTGGTCGCGAGCACCGCCGACCACAGCGCCACGATCTCGAGGAACGCGAGCCCCGGCCGGTGCAGGCCGAAGAACACAAAGGACCACAAGGCGTTCAAGAGGAGCTGGCAGAAAAACAGCGAGAGGGCCAGGCGCGCCCCTGCGAACCCGCGCGCCCGCCAGACGGTCCACGCCGCGACCCCCATCAGCACGTACAATGTCGTCCATACGGGGGCGAACACGGCATCGGGCGGGGTCCAGCTCGGCTTGACAAGGTCGGCGTACCACCGGCCCGGCTGGAACCGGGAACCGAACCACCCCGCACCCAGTGAAACACCGACCCAGAAGATCATCCCTGCAACCGTGCGTCCCATCCCTCGCTCCTTTCCGCCTGGGGACACGCCTCCCGTCAGCCTTCGGCACGGCCAGCCGAAGGAGGCATCACCCGCACCAAGGCCGATTGGGGGTTTGCCCCCCAGGCGCGCCCGCTCACCGGGCGAACTCGTAGACGATGTCCGTGAGACGACCACGCCAATAGGGCCGCGCCCCTCCAGGCAACAGCCACGAGACCTCGCCGTCGACTGGGACCATCATGCCGGAGCGCTCCTGGTAATTCCAGAAGCGGCCGCACCAGGGTGTCGGCACGAGCCGGCCGTCCACCATCCGAGGGCGATCCTGCGCGCACACCGTCTCGATGAGCCCGTCTTCACCGAACGTGAAGAGCAGCGACAGCGTGACCGCGCCGTCGGTGAGGACGCCCCGCGCGCTCCTGTCGTCGATCGCCTCCCAGCGCACACCTGGGCCGGGCAGCAGCGCCGTGGGGTACCAGGCCGCCTCTGCGAAGAAACGCATGAGCTCGCCTCTTGCCACCTCGCCCCCGCCCCGCACGTCCACGAGAGGGACCAGACCGAGCAGGGCCGCCTGCAGGATGCCCTCGCCCGCCACGTAGGCGTCGTGCACGTGGACACGGAGCCCCGGCAGCATCGAGACCCGGGCGTCCCAGTCGATGCCCGCACGCGCCGTGACGACCCGCTGGTCGGATGCGAAGGGCCTCCACTTCTCGCTGTCCTCGCCCATGTTGAAAGACCCTGCGTGCCGGGCGTGCACCCCTTCGACCATCGGCTGCCCGTCTTTCAGGACGGCACGGAAGTAGCGCTGTACCGGCGTGGGCAAACCCTCGAGCTCACGAAAATCGACCTTCCGCCGACTGGCCGGCTCTCGCGCCTCCTCGAGCCGCAAGCGGATCTGCCGTGTCTTCGCCTCCCAGCGGTACGCGCCGAAGGCCGCCGCAACCGCGAAGATCACGGCCAGGAAGAGTCCTGCAAGAAAGATCTTCTGCACCATGGACGGCATCCCCCATCTCACCACGCTTGCGTGCGGGAGGCATCGACGAACCGGCGGCCGACAAACGGCGTTGTGGGCCTGCCGTCTCGTCATTGTCCACACTACCATGAGTCGTGCAGGGGGAAAAGCTCGGTTCCCGCGCGCCAAGGCCACAAGGGGGGCCTTCTCCGCCTGCACCGGGATGCAGGCAGGGCGTGTCTGGCCTGTGCGGTGCTGTCCCGTTCACCGAGGTGTCAGATCATCACGTCCGCGTAGGCGAACCGGTCCCGTATCACGATGTCCCCGACGCGCGCGGGAATGGGCCGCGAGAACATGGGGCCCGAGAACACCACCGTGTGGTACTCGCCGTTCTCGCCGCAGGGGTCGCACCCCTTGGGAAGAGCCTCCACGAGGTCCATCGTCCATGGTTTCCCGGCATACCCTGCATCCAAGACCTCGAGGTCCACGCAGCTGATGTAGGCCTGGAGGCCGGACTCGATCATGGTCCGGGCGAGGTCGCTCGTAGACAGTCCCCACAAGGGGAAGACAGGCTCGATACCGGAGCCCTTCAACCTCTGTTCTCGATACGCCCGCACGTCCTCCAGGAAGATGTCGCCGAAGGCCATGCACTCGACCCCGCTGTCTCTGCACCCTTCCACGAAGCGCTGCATGACCCCGTCGTATTGCCCGGCGGCGCAGGGATCGGGAAGCGAGACCGTATGCAGGGGCAACCCTGCGCGAAGCGCCTGGAGACGGAGCATCTCGAGGGAGGTCGCGTGCATGGAGGCCCGACAGACGCGTTCGTTGACCGTGGTGAACAGGCCCACGACCTCGTGCGTGGGGTCCGACCTCAGCAGGTGGAGCGCCCAGGCGCTGTCCTTGCCGCTGCTCCAGGCAAGCAGGGTCCGCTTTCCGCCCATCGTCCTCTCCCCCCTCATTCGACCTTCCCGTTCCTTTTGCCTCCCGTCCGCCCACCGCCCCATGCCCACCCGCTCCTTGAGCGTTCCATCAAGGCGGCAGGCCGCGGTGGCCGTGTCACCTCGAGGGTAGCCCGAGCGTGCGCCGGGGGTCAACAGCATGCCAACACTGACCTGCCTCCAGCTGGCATGGCAGGCTGACGCCGTCGGTACGCCTTTGCCATGGTGCGCCCCTTAGAGGCCTGACACGAGCGTGCTTTCGGTCCCGGCACCCTGGACATGCCTGGAAAACCGGCCCAGGCAGCGCCTATAGCTACGGGTCTGGCGGACGAGCATGCCCCCCTGTCTTCGATGACCCGCCAAGAAAGCCCCCGGCCCTCGCCGCAGGAGCCCGAGCACCCGGCAGAACCGTCCTTGCCGGCTTCTCGGGCCCCGACAGGCCGGCCCCACCCTGGGGAAGCCCAATGCGTTAGGCGCCTCCCGCCAGGAGGCCTGCCGATCCCGGAGAGAGTGCATGGGCAAGAAACTGGTGCCCGGCCGCCGCCCCGAATATAGATATTGACACATGTATCAGCCGGTGGTAGACTGATACATGTGTCAAGAAATATCATTCAACTGCTTGATTTGACAAGGAAGGCTTACACCCAAGAACCGACCGCAAGGAGGGTCTCGCATGAGCTCGTTCTGGGAAATCACCATGGGAGGACTCATCAGGCAGACGGCGTCGAGATACCCTGACAACGACGCCCTCATATACCCCGAGACTGGGCTCCGCCTCACCTACCGGGAGCTGCTCGCCAAGTGCACCGAGACGGCCAAGGGCTTCATGGCCCTGGGCGTGAAGAACGGCGACCACGTCTCG
>JAKPDW010000037.1 GCA_029552245.1 Deltaproteobacteria bacterium | reverse complement strand
CCCGGTACCTGGGCACCTATCGCGATCTGGAGGCGCTGCCAGAGGGGCCGCTCCGCAGGATGCTCCTGCGCCGCGCTATCCGGCGCCGCGTCGGGGAAGAGGTGGTGGTCCTCGTGGTCCCTCAAGCTGACTCGCTCCCCGAAGATGAGGTGCTTCAGGACAACCTGCCGCCCTGCCGGTGGTTTACCCTGCCCGAGGAGCCCGAGGAGCCCGAGGAGGCCCGCTAATGGAGGAACTGCGCCAGCGGGTCGAGCGCATCGAGCAGCGGCTGGAGCGCGGGTTCCCCGAGGACTCGATCTGCTCACCGACGGTCACCGCGTACTCCCCACCTTCAACTGGCCGACCCCCGGTGCGGCAGCGCCCATCAACACGCCGCACATCCTCACGGTCACCCGCGCCGGCGAGGCGGCGGGACAGACTAAGGTCTATGTGGACGGGGCGAGCCTGGGCAACGATGCGGCGGTTCCAGCCTTCCCGACCGGTATCGCCTACCTCGGCGTGGCCAACGGCAACACCGCCTACTGGCAGGGCTACATCGCCGCCGTCCTCGTCTACCATGCCGTTCTCAGCGACGAGGAGCGAGCGAACGTGCACAACTACCTCGCCGCCAAGTACGGCGTGACACTCACCGGTTGACCGGTGCGGGCGGCGCGGCCCGTGGAGTGCCTGGCGGAGGACCTGCCATGCAACTCTCACCATCGCGGCGTATCCGTACAGGCGTTCCGTTTGCGGGCATATAGAAGGTAGGAGGAGCCGATGGAGCCCACCGTAAAGGTCACCGACCTGCCCTACGCTCTGTGCCGACACTGCGGCCTGAGTCTGCCGCCAGGGGAGCACGACACCTGCGCGGCGTGCCGGGAGCGGCTGACGGACTACCTTGGCAGGAAACTTCGCCGCGGGCGCAAGGGCGCACCGCCCTCCCTCTCGCACCTGGGGCGGCACGAGGAGGCATCGTGAAGTACCACCTGTGCAACGTTTGCGGCAGGCCCTTCCCCGAGGATCAGGAGGGGGCGCTGGAGGTTTCCGCTTACTTCCTGACCGGGACACCTGACCCAAGTAGCGACGGCTTCGCGTGCGGCCGTTGCGCTTATCAACTCAGCGACCTGATGCACGGATATGCCGAGACTCTCGCGGCCTTCGAGACGAAGTACGAGTGCCTGGGCGATCCCGACGAGGACGAGGGCAAGCCCTGGCGCGAGGTCAAGGAGAGCCCCGTCGAGCCCGACACCGACGCATCGGTGCTTGCGGAGGCAGTACGCCGCTGGAAGGAGTCCGAGGACTCGGGGAAGGCGACTAAGCCCTGCGCCAACTGCACTTGCGGGAAGCAGGAGGCGACGCCGTGACCCCTTCCGACGTGGAGAGCCTGAAGCGCGGGGAGGGACAGCACCGTATCTCGGCCCGCATCTACCCGCCGATCCGCCTCACGGCCCCCCTGACGGACGGCTGGCGCTGCCCGCGCTGTGGCAACTGCTGGGCACCCCAGGTGGTCGGCTGTGCTGTGTGCAACCCCATCGTGCCGCCCGAGGCGGCGCAGGAAGGATAGGTAGAACTCATGGCGTTGACCCGCCAGGAAGTAGCGAAGGCACTGAATCTAGTGGACCTCGACAAGTCCATCGCCAACGACGGCGGCTGGTGATACAGCACCAATCACCAGATCGTCGGCAAGGACGGCAAGGTGGTCGTCGGCAAGACGCTCAAGGTGACTCTTGGCCCCTACGTGACGGAGGACGAGCTGCTGACGGCTATTACGGAGCACTGGCACGCCTACATGGTGGCGGCGAAGGCGAAGCTGGCGCCGGGGCAGGCGGGTGCGGTGGCCTACCAGAGCATCGACTGGCGCATCAAGGGCGCGGAGTGGCTGCTGGCTGGCAAGCCCGAGCCCGCCTTCGTGCCGCCTAGCAACAATACGACCGACAAGATCCCCGACATCCCGACCCCCTTCGGTCCCGTGACGCCGCCCAAGAAGGGGTAGACGTGCGTTCCGTCCCCAGCGAGGTGCGATCTCGGTACGAGGCGGGTCTCCGGCGACTCTTCCCGACCTCCCGGCTTCGGGCTCGTTGCCTGAAGTGCGGCATGGAGGAGACCCGCCTCGACTGTGCAGGGTATCCGTGCAGCTACTGCATGGAGGCGAACAGCGGCACCTGGGATGGCCTCGTGTCCCTGCACCTGCGAGAGCGCGAGGAGTGGGGGCCGGGGTGGCGTCGCCTGGACGAAGGCCACCTGAACCCCTGGGTGTGCGAGGGGCGCGACGCTACCCGCATAGGAACCTGCCTGAGTCCCTACGACGTGCCGCGCTCAGTGCGTTCGGAGCGCGTCGAGAACGTGGAGGGCTCTGGTGTCCTCGTGGACTTTTTCCGCCTGGAGGGCGGGGAGCCAGTGGAGTCGTGGCACGGCGGTGCCGTGGCCTTTCGTCTCGGCAAGCACTCCTATCGGGTCCACCGCTTCCTGGTGGAAGATGACGGCACCGGGCCCGAAGGGATGGCGCTGTCGGCCTGGTCGGCGGTGTCGGCCCTGGAGCGCAAGCCGCCTCACCCGCGCCGACGCGGCCACTACGGCGTGATCCGGCAGGTCCTTGAGGAAGAGGGCGACTGGCTGTTCAGGGCGTGGGTCGTCGCATGAGCCGCTCCTTTCGCAAGACGCCCATTACTGGCAACACCACCTGCCGCTCCGACAAGGAGTACAAGCGCGACGCCCGCAAGCGATGGCGTCGGCGCTGCCACCAGATCGTCGGGGCCGCCGTCGAGGAAGACCTGGACCTGCCGATGCTGAAGGAGACAAGCAACGAGTGGGCTTTCGGTAAGGATGGCAAGCACTACTTCGGTCACCTCTTGCGCCACGCCGACGAGTGGCTCCGTGAGCGGGCCAGGAGACTGATGCGGAAGTGAACAAGGACCTCCAGTGCTTAGCGTGCAGCGATCCACGCTGCAGCGTCCATAACGTCTTCTGCGAGAACCAGCCAGTCGATGGGCGTATCGAGGTGTTGGAGATCATCGCCCGGAGATACTTCGACGGCCGCAAAGAGGATCGCAAGCACCAGCAGAACCTCTGGGCTCAGATTAGAGGGCTCCATGCTCTCATCGACAAGCTGGGATGTGACTACGGCAAGCTTTCTGGCAAGCATCAGGTGCTCAAGAGCCGCCACCGCAACGTGATGCGCCTGCTGGAGCGGGAGTACCCGGAGGTCTTCGCGGTGGTGCAGCAACGCATCGATAGATAGTATCCATCTGTCTCCAGCACTCTTGCTTTCTGTCCCACCCCACCCCCCTATGCTGACTCCCCCACGCCAGCCCTCCGTCGTCGAGATATTCCAGGCGGAACTCGTCAAGGGCCTGCTTCAGGACCCCAACGAGAAGCCGAAGGTGCCCTCGCTCGTGGAGTTCTTCAACAAGACGACCACCTTCAAGGCCGAGTGGTGGCAGGAGTGGATCGCTAACCGGCTGCAGCGGCTCCTGGTGGAGAAGGGGCAGCGCATCCTTCTGCACGCCATGCCCCAGGCGGGGAAGTCGATCCTGGTTTCCAACCGCTTCCCCGCCTACGTGCTGGGGTGCGATCCGCTCCACCGTATCCGGCTGGCCTGCTACGGCCAGGAGCACGCGGAGCACTTCAGCCGCGACCTCCTCTCGCTGATGCAGGACGACGTGTACAAGGAGTGCTTTCCGAACCCTCAGTGCCGACTCCCTCGCGTCAACCGCGTGGAGGAGTGGTCTACGGTCGCCAGGGTGGCGCTCAGGGACGCGCAGCCCTCCTTCAAACCGCTCGGCCTGGGCTCAGGCTTCACGGGGCTTGGCGTCGATTGCCTCCCGGCGGGGACGCTTGTTGAGACTGAGGATGGTCCTGTTGACATCCGCGACCTGCACCTCATGGCCGAGAAGCCAAGGGTCTGGGCTTGCGACATCTACTCCGGCAAGCCGGACCTGCGCTCCATCGTGGCCTCACGAGAGGTTCAGGCGGAAGCCCTGGTGGAAGTGCGGACGGAAGGCGGGCGACGGCTTCGCTGCACCCCGGATCACCGCGTTTTCGTGCAGGGCGTAGGCTACCTTCCTGCCTCAGAGTTGACGGTCGGCGCCCCCTTGGTGGGCTACCTGCATCACCCTGACTCCCTGGAGAGCGTCGAGGCGTGCGCTGCGGGGCCGGTTGCTGTCTACGACCTCCAGGTAGCCGAGCACTGCAACTTCTACGCGAGCGGCCTACTCGTCCACAACTGTCTGATCATCGACGACCCCTACAAGAACGCCGAGGAAGCGCACTCCGAGGTCATCAACGGGATCATCTGGCGGTGGTGGACCGACGTGGTGAAGCCGCGCTTGCGGCCGGAGACCAACGTCGTGGTGTGCTTCCACCGCTGGTGCCAGGACGACTTCGCGGGGAAACTGGAACAGGACGGCGATTGGGAGAAGATCCGCTTTCCTGCCCTGTGCGACGGCGGCGAGGACGACCCCACCTTCGTGGAGGGCATCCGCAAGGAGGGCGAGAGCCTGTCGCCCTCGCGCTACCCCGTGGACTTCCTGGTGCGCGAATACAAGGACCGCAACCCGGAGTCCTGGTACTCCCTCTACCAGGGCACACCCATCGCCCCTGGCGGCAACTGGTTCCAGGTGGACCGCATCCTGCCCTACGACACGATCCCCGAGGGGCTCGTCATCTACCAGGGCTGGGACCTCGCCTTCACGCAGAAGTCCTACAGCGACTATACCGCCTGCGTCACGATAGGCGTGGACGAGGATGCCAACGCCTATATCCTGCACGTCCTGCGAGAGCGGTGGACGCCCGCCCAGGTGAAGCAGGGCGTCCTCGACATGGCGAAGGCGTGGAAGCCCGCCGTCATCGGGATCGAGAGCCAGGGCTGGCAATCGCAGGTCTTCAAGGACGTGGTATCCGAAGGCCTCTTCCCCTTCTTGGAGTGCAAGGTCAAGAACCGCGACAAGCAGCTTCGCGCCCAACTCCTGCGGACCCGCATCGAGACGGGCAAAGTTCTAGCGAACAAGAGTGCACCCTGGTGGTCGGCCTTCCAAGAGGAGTTACTGGCCTTCCCCCTGGGCAAGCACGATGACCAAGTAGACGCGGCGGTGTGGGCTCTGACGGTCGCGGGATTGGAGACCGAGTGGGCTATCCTCTGAGACTACGACTCAAGCGGCTCCGCTCCGCGCTTCACCAGCGCCGGCTTCGCCTCATCGACCGGACCCGCCGTCTCGCCCTGGACGCCCTGCCCTTCGTGGTCGGGCTGGGGCTGGTGGCTCCCGCCGTCTGGGCCGTCGCGGCGAACCCCTGGGGCCGCACTCTCTTCTGCGCCAGCGCGGGGCTGCTGACGGGCGTGGCGCTCGGTGGGCTGCTCTGCGGCGCGGCCTTCCTGCTCTTCTGGTGGCTCTCTCTCGTTGTCAAGGGCACCGTGGCCCCTCGCCCGCGTTAGGACGGTATCCCTATGTCCCTTCTGGCGAAACTAAACGAGAGGGCCTCCCAGGGCCTCGGCCTCAAGCACCGCTTCGGCGGGTTCGGGGGCTACGTGGGCATCTACGGCGACGGGACCCTGGACGGGGCCTGGCCGCTGAACTTCGGGACCTACTCGACCCTGGCGGGCGCTCAGTACGACTACAAGCGCGAGGCGGGCGACCCCCTGGACAACTCCATCGTCGCGGCCTGCATCCGCTGGGCGACCCGCACGCTGCCCCAGGCGCGGCAGATCGTGACCCGCCCCGACGAGCGCGGCCGGCCCGTGGAGAGCCCGAACCACCCCGGCCTCGATGCCGTCCTGAGCCCCAGGGGTCCCCACGACGCCGACTTCCTGCGGGGCGCCACCGTCCTCTCCCTCTTCCTCGACGGCAACGCCTACTGGCGCAAGGTCACTTCCAGGGCCGGCAAGGTCGTGGGGTTTATCTACATCCCCCACTACCAGATGTCCCCCTACTGGAGCAGCCCGAACGAGTGGATCACGGGCTACGTCTACACGGTGGACGGCCAGAAGGAGCTGATCCCCGCCCAGGAGATCGTCCACTTCAAGGACCCCAACCCCGACTTTCGGGCGGGCGGCGGGCGCAAGGGCCTCTCGCCCCTCAAGAGCGTGCTGCGGGAGGTCTGCACCGACAACGAGGCGGCGACCTTCTCGGCGGCGCTCCTTCGCAATCTCGGGGTCCCTGGCCTCATCGTGAGCCCCAAGAGCGGCACGAACCCGCCCACGGCGGCTCAGGCCAGGGCGATGAAGGAGGCCCTGCAGGAGCAGACGACCGGCGACCGGCGGGGCGAGACCATCGTGCCGACCCTCGCCGTGGATGTGACCCAGCTTGGTTTCTCCCCCGAAGATATTGTCCTGGACAAGATCCGCGACATCCCCGAGGAGCGCATCTGCTCGGTGCTGGGGATTCCCCCCGTCGTGGTGGGCCTCGGAGCGGGCCTGCAGGCGGCAAGCGAGGCGCAGATGGAGCCCGCCGAGCGGTGGGCCTGGAACCACTGCCTCGTGCCCCTGGCGGGGATACTGGACGGGGCGCTGACCAGCCAGTACCTCCAGGTGGACGTGGGCCGAGCGCAGCCGTATGACGCCTTCGGGCGCGACTACACCCGCATCGCGGCCATGAAGAAGGACCTCAGTAAAGACTATGCTCGCCTTACTTCTGCAGTCGGCGGTCCCTGGCTTCGGCCCAACGAGGCGCGGGCGGAAGTCGGCTACGATGCCGTCGAGGGCGGCGACAAGCTCTACGAGAACCGTTCCCCGGCGCCGACCGGCGCACCCGCTGACAACGCGGAGGACCGCCGGCAGGACCCGGACCAGGTGGGGGACGCCGAGCAGACCTCGGGTGGCCGGGGAGGCAAGAAGCCCGAGAAGAGTGCCGCGCTGGCGCGGCATCAGGCGCTGGAGGACCTGAAGGCCGCCGCCGAGAAGGCCCTGGGGGTTGCGGCACGCCTGTACGGCGACGCGCTCCGCGAGGAGGCGTCCTGATGCGGACCCTCCTGCTGCCCCTGCGGGCCATGGTCGACACCGAGACGACCGCCGAGACCCCCGCCGAGGGCGAGCCCAAGGACAAGCGCCGCAAGTACCTGACGTGGCTTCTCGTGCTCCTCATGGAGAACGGCAAGGAGACGCTCTCGGGGCACGCCCAGGACCTCGTGGAGGAGCGCATCGGCCTCGGCCAGTTCCACGACCGCATGGTGCGGGATATGGGCGACCAGTATAGCCACGCCGCGCACCTGGGGCGGCAGTTGGCGGGCAGCACGGCGCCCTTCGGCCAGTGGGACATGATGTTCGGCCAAGCGGTCGCGGCCTTGAGTAGCATCAAGTACCTCCAGGACTTCGTGAGCGACCTGAACGGCCAGCGCTACCGCGACGACGACGGGAACCTGAAGGCCGATCCCGTCCTGGCGCGGGCGGCGCTCTACGCGGGGCTCGCCCTCGGGGTCGCCAACGCGGCCTGGAAGCAGACGGTCGCCTCGGAGCGGTTCGTCTGGCACACCACTGAGGACGAGAGCACCTGCGACACCTGCGCGAGCCGCGACGGCCAGGAGTACACCCGCGACACCTGCCCCTCCCCTGGGGAGGACAGCGAGTGTGGAGCACGATGTCGTTGCTGGATTGAGACGATAGACGGGGAGACGTGCTTCGTGC
Organism: Deltaproteobacteria bacterium; assembly: GCA_029552245.1. Lineage (GTDB taxonomy): Bacteria > Desulfobacterota > Desulfomonilia > UBA1062 > UBA1062 > MWEI01. The sequence continues at coordinate 11,143 of JAKPDW010000037.1, read as the reverse complement.
TCCCTTAGCATCTTAGGCGCTCGTGAGCGCCGGAAGGAGGCCCTTCCCAATGCGGAACCAGGCAGATACCCTCGTGTTCTACGGCGGCGAAGTGAAGGCCCTTGGGGAGGGCCGCGTGAGCGGGTACTGCGTTCGCTTCGGCGGCAAGGACCTGACGGGCGAGTTCTTCACCAAAGACACCTACTTCGGCAAGCACGAAGGCAACGGCATGGACGTGCGCTTCCACCACGGCTTCCCGGTGGACAACACCAAGGCCGCCCAGGAACTCGCCAGGCACCACTTCAAGAACGCCGTCGAGGTCACGAAGGACGACATCGGCTTGCTTGCCACCGTCGTGCTCGACATGGCGAATGAGTACGAGAAGATGCTGTACGAGCTGGCCGAGAAGAAGGCGCTCGGCTGGTCTACCGGCAGCGCGGGGCACCTCGTCGAGATCGGCGAGGACGGCGAGATCAAGGAGTGGCCCATCATCGAATGCTCCCTGACCCCCACCCCCGCCGAGCCGCGCAACAGGGTCGCGCCCCTCAAGTCCCTGATCGCCGACCTGGCAAAGGGCGAGGAAGAGGCCACAGGCGAGATGCCCGCCGAGGAGCCCGAGGTGAAGTCCTACCTAGGCGACTACTGCGACCGGAGCGCCGCCCTCTCGGCCATCGACTCCTACCTGAGCGCCTTCCGCGACCGCGTCCTCTACCCCTACATCACGGGCGAGTCCCGGTACGAGGAGTCGGAGGACCTGACGGAAGAGGACCTGAAGGCCGCCTGCGGTGAGTTGGGCGACAAGATCCTGCAGGCCGCGTTGCTCTGCCGCGAGGAGGCCGAAGAGTCCGAGGAGTCCAAGAAGGCCCTCATCGCCCAGTTCAAGAGCCTCTGGCCGGAAACGAAGGCCGAGGCGACCCCCGAAGTCACCCCTACCCCAGCCGATCACGACGGTCCTCGTGAGGACAAGTCGTATACAGAGGAACTTGACGCCGCGCTTGAAGCCGTCAAGTCCTGCATAGAGCGGGGGTTCGACATCGACAGGAAGCGCAAGTCCGAGAACGGACGCGGCCTGTCACCGTCGCGCCGCCCGCAACTGGAGTACCTTCAGGGGCTGCTCAAGAGCCTGCTGGCCGAGATGCCAGCGGACTGGGAGCGCACCCAGAAGGACCTGGAGATGCGTATGGAGCGGCGTCGGGCCGAGGTCAGGAAGCTGACCCTCTCCTAGCCCCTCGCTTCTATCCTGCCGCCTTCGGGCGGCGTACACGGAGCACCCCGAGGCTCGGCCTTCTCAGGTCGGGCTTTTTCTGTTGCTCCCTGGAGAACAACGATGAGGCTCAAGCAACTGATCGCCGAGTTCGAGGCGAAGAACGCAGAACTCGACGCCCTCTTCGCCAAGGGCTCCGAGGCGACGGACGAGGACCGGACGCGCATCAAGGCGCTGGACGGCGAGCTGGACGGCCTGAAGACCCAGATCGAGGAGGCCAAGGCCGAGGAGGATCTGAAGGCCCGCCAGGAGGCTCGCAAGTCCTTCCTGAACGACCCCGTGCTCAAGGGCGTGAAGATGCCCGAGGCCCCCGCCGAGGAGACCGACGAGACGAAGGCGCTGGCCGAGGCCGACGAGGTTTCCAGCACCTACAAGTGCCGGGTCCCGGCGGTGGTCCGCAAGGTCAAGGTCACCGCCTTCAAGGGCACCAACGCGGTGGACAAGGCCTACGGCTTTGGCCGCTTCGTGCTGGCCGCCACGATGGGCGACACCAAGAGCGTCCGCTGGTGCGAGGAGAACGGCCTGGGCGACGCCCTCAAGGCGCAGAGCGAGGGCAGCAATACCCAGGGCGGCGTGCTGGTCCCCCCGCAGTTCGATAGCGACATCATCGACCTGCGCGAGAAGTACGGCGACTTCCGCAAGTACTCCAAGATCAGCATCATGACCTCCGACACCAAGATGGTGCCGAGGCGTACCGCCGGCCTGACCGCCTACGCGGTCGGCGAGGTCGAGGCCGCCACCGAGAGCACGAAGACCTGGGATCAGGTGAATCTGGTCGCCAAGGACTTCGCCGTGCTCTCCTACTTCTCCAAGAACCTGTCGGACGACGCCATCATCGACATCGGCAACGATCTCGCCGAGGAGATGGCTTACGCCCACGCGGTCAAGGAGGACCAGTGCGGCTTCCTGGGTGACGGCACGAGCACCTACAACGGCATCCGGGGCATCACCTCGAAGTTCCAGTGGCTCGTGGAGAGCGTGGGCGGCACCTGGACGACCGACACCCACAAGCTCTACGCGGCGGGCATCGTGACCGCCAGCGACGAGACCTGGGGCGGCATCACCCTCGCCGACCTGAACCGGGTCAAGGGGCGCCTGCCCAAGTACGCTCGCCAGGTGGACTGCGCCTGGTACTGCTCCGAGCAGTTCAAGGATCAGGTCATCGAGCGCCTGCTGCTCGCGGCCGGCGGGATCACCGACGCGATGATCGCCCAGGGCATCGAGTACAAGCTCCTGGGCTTCCCCATCCGCACCGTCCAGATCCTCCCGACCGAGACGGCCGTCTCGCAGATCCCGCTGATCTTCGGGTCCCTGCGCCTGGGCACCCTCTTCGGGGATCGCCGACAGACCGTCATCGATGTCAGCACCCACTTCCGGTTCTCCAATCGGCAGGTGGCGATGCAGGCGACGGAGCGCTACGACATCAACGTTCACTCCATCGGGAACGCTCATGCGTCCGACCCGACCCAGCGGGTTCCCGGTCCCATCGTCGCGCTTGCCACGCTCAACGCCTAAGCCGCGCCGACCTGACCGACCTGGAGGGGAACGGGAGGGTCAAGGAGAGATGAGATGAGGAATCTCCAGAACACGAAGCAGGTGATCCTGTTCGACGGCGCGAGCTGCGCCACGAACGCCACCGCCGCCTCCAATCTGGTGGACATGGAAGGCCACCACGAGGCGCTGCTCCTCGTCTGGACCGAATCGGCCGCGGCGACCAACGCGCCCGCGACCCTGAAGGTGCAGCACTCCGACACGACCGACGCCACGAACTTCGCGGACGTGACCGGTCTCGTGGGCGGGACCGACTTCACCCTGGGCGCGGTCTCCTCGACGACCCAGAGCACCATCCCCTACAAGCTTCACTACAACCGGGGGAAGGGCAAGCGGTACCTGCGGGTCGTGACGACCCCCGGCGGCACCGGCAACAGCCACTACGGCGTGGCGATCCTCTCCCGCTCCAAGGAGCTGCCCGACACCGCCGCCGAGATGGGCGTGACGGCCTTCGCCAACGCCTAGACCCAAGGCCTGGCAACTGCCACTTGCGCGGGACTAGGGGGCGCCTGACGAGGCGCTTCCGAAGACGGCTCCCCTCCAGCCGCTGTCCCGCGCCCCCTGGAGGGGTTGTATTCAAGCTGCCGCAACTACGCGGCGTGAGGCTGTCGCGCAAACGCGACGTGAGGCTGTCGCGTGAACGCGGCGTGAGGGAGCCGATGGCGACACAGACACCGACCGAACCCTATGCCGGCACCAACGATGACTTCTACCACGCCGCCCAGTGCGCGGCGGCTTCTCTGAAGACGGAGCCCCTGCGCCTGAACCTGGGGTGCGGGGAGTTCCCCCTCCCCGGCTACCTGAACCTGGACCGGAAGCAGGGCCAGGAGGCTTATCCCCTGGAGCTGCCCGACGAGAGCGTGGACGAGGTGCGAGCGAGTCACCTCTTGGAGCACTTCAGCCACCAGCAGGTGATCGCGGTGCTGGACGATTGGGTGCGGGTTCTGAAGCCGGGGGGCCTCCTGAAGATCGCCGTCCCCGACCTAAACAAGATCCTGCACCTCTACCAGACGGACCCCGAGGCCAACGTCCAGGGCTACCTGATGGGCGGGCACACCGACGAGGACGACTACCACAAGTGCGTCTTCGACGAAGGGGTGCTGAGAAACGCCCTGGAGCAGGTCGGCCTGGTGGACATCGAGCCCTGGGAGTCAGAGATAGGGGACTGCGCTTCCCTGCCCGTGAGCCTGAACCTTCAGGGCCGCAAGCCCCTCTCCACCCAGAAGCCCGCCGCCCCGGTCGCCCCCAGGCCCACCAGGACCCCCTGCGTGCCCAGCGGCTCCCCCTATGCCTGGCTGCAGGAGCACGCCTGGAACCGCTACAGCCAGTGTGGCGAGGACGGGTTGCTTGAGGCAATCTTCTCGCGCATCGGCCCCACCAACCGCTGGATCGTGGAGTGCGGCGCGGGGCACCCGACGCTCTGCAGCAACAGCCGCGCCCTCTTGGAGCAGGGCTGGAACGCCCTGTTGATCGAGAAGGACCCCGCTCTGGTGGAGAAGCACCGAGAGGCTCCCTGCTACGGTGGGCGCCGCGTGCTGACGGATCGTCCCGTAGAGGTGGAGGGCAAGTGGTCGCTGGACGGCCACCTGCGAGCGGCGGGCCTGCCCACGGAGTTCGACATCCTGGTGCTCGACATTGACGGCCAGGAGTACCACGTCTGGAACTCCCTGATCCACCACCGGCCACGCATCGTCGTCGTGGAGTACGACCGGAACGTGGACCCCGACTTCATCCCCGAGATCGGGGGCGAGGGGCAGGCGGGCTGGCGGGCCATCATGGACCTCGGGTCGGCCAAGGGCTATGAGGCGATCCTGCGGGGCCCCTACAACGTGTTCTTCGTGATGCGCGGCCTGCACACGGCCCTGATGGAGCCCGTCCCCAAGGAGCCCGCCCCCCAGGAGGTTGGCGCGGTGGCCCCCTCCGGCAGCGACCCCGACGAGGAGGAGCGCGGCCCCACGACGCTCGGCGTCGCCAGGGATCTTGCGGGGATGCCGGCGGTGGATATGGACGAGGTGGCGCAAAACACCTCGGCGATCCTGACGCTCCCGAGGCTCTGCTTCAGCCACAACGTCGCCTCCATCATCACGGGGCTGGCTCCCTTCGGGATGGACATCCACTTCACCACGGGCGTCTTCTGGGGCCAGTGCCTGACCCGCATGATCGAGGAGCGCCTGGCCGAGGGGAAGCGCTACCTGCTGACCCTGGACTACGACACCCTCTTCAAGCCGCGAGACGTGGCGACGCTCTACTACCTGATGGAGCACCACCCCGAGGTGGACGCGATCTGCCCCGTGCAGATGCGCCGGGGCCTCAAGGGTCCCCTCTTCACGGCTGGCACCGTGAAGGACGGCCACATGGAGATCGACACCGAACTCCTGAAGAAGGACCTCATGCCGATTCGCACGGGGCACTTCGGCCTCACGATCCTGCGGGCTTCCGCCTTCGAGAAGCTGCCCAAGCCCTGGTTCATGCCGACCCCGGACTCCGAGGGCGGCTGGGGCGAGGGCCGGGTGGATGAGGACATCGCCTTCTGGAAGAATTGGGAGGCCTCCGGCCATCGCCTCTGTCTCGCCAACCGCGTGGTGGTAGGGCACCTGGAGAGCCTGAACCTCGTGCCGGATCGCCGCTTCAACCCGATCTACCAGAACGTCAACGACTACTTCGCCCAGGGCTTGCCCGAGGGCGTGTGGAGATAGCACCATGCCCGATCGAAGCGAAGCGGCCGAGCGCGGCCTGAAGAAGCTGGGCGAGGCGGGGATGGTCTTCAGCGTGCGCGTCCCCAACGAGGAGGCCCTGGCCGTCGCCCGGTACGTCGCGGAGTTGGAGTCCGAACTTCTGGCACGGAAGGGGCCGGTCGAAGGCCCCTTGGTGACGCCCGACGAAGCGCGTGCCGAACTGGCCGGAACACCGATGGCAGAACCCAAGCGGCGTGGTCGCCCGCCCAAGAACTAACCCAGGAGGTGCGACTTGGCCGTACTCAAATCGGATCGGGTGATCCGTATCTGCGCCGAAGCCTAACACTCCCCTTCGCACAAGCGAGGGGAGTCCTGCCGGAGAGGAGGGAGCGATGTCGCACAGCGCCTACCCGACCAGTAGCGACCTGGGCGCCTACCTGAAGGGGCTCAACATCCTCGACCCCACGACCCAGGACGCGGTGCTGGCGGGCATCGACCTCTCCCAGCTGGTCGGCGCGGCCATCGAGGACTGGGAGCATGACGTAGACTGGCGACCCTTCTACGCGCCGACCTACGCGATCACTGGGGCCACCAACACCAGCCCCATCGTGGTGACCTGCGAGGACCACCCCCTGCGAACGGGGATGGAGTTCCTGATCTCGGGGGTCACCGGCAACACCGCCGCCAACGGTTACGGGGTCGCCACGAGACTTTCCGCCGACACCTTCTCTATCGACGGCTCGACCGGCAACGGGGACTACCTGAGCGGCGGGACCCTAGAACTCACCCGCCGATTCGACCCTCCCGGCCCCGCCACGCGCTTCAACTGGCGCGGGGGCGGCAAGGTCCTGGCGCTCGGGGGCGGCTTGCTCTCGGTGAGTCGTATCCTGGTGGGCGTCTCCTCCTCCTACGCGGGCTACACCCTCACGGCGGGGGAGGACTACTGGCTGGAGCCCGCCGACGCCCCCTACCGGGGCTATCCCTATACCCAGGTCCGTTTCAGTTGGCACCGCACGGGGCTCCCCCAGTCCGTCCGCATCACGGGCGTCTGGGGCTTCTGCGACAGTATCGGCGGCGATGTCTGGGAGGCGATCCTCGCCCGAGCGGCGGTCCTCTGCTACCCCCAGATAAGCCTCACCGTCGGCAACGTCATCTCCTCGGTCGAGACCCTCTCCACCAAGGTCAGCTACGCCAAGGCGCTCTCGGACCAGAAAGCCGCCTGGGAGAAGACCTACGCCGAGGCGGTCGCCGAGCACAAGTTCGCTTACATGTGATCCCTGGAGGGCCGGATGAGCATCGCCAGCATGGTAGCGAATCGGGTCCGTGCCCTTCGGGCGCTGCTGGGCCGGCCCGTGACGATTGACGGGGTGGAGTACCAGGCGCTGGTGCGTCCCGGCAGCGAGGGGGTCATGGGGGGCCACCTGCCCGCCGACCGCCTCGGGGTCTTCCAGGCGCCCGACGACGCCCTGACCGTGAGCCTGAACCCCCTGGACTTCGACGACTACCCCGAGATCGCGGGGGAGTTGGAGCACCAGGGGGTGAAGCACCTCATCACCGAGGTCAAGGAGGACAAGACGGCGGGGGAGGACACCGCCCTCGCCCTCTTCGTCATCGCCTTCCAGAAGCAGTATATCCGCTTCCTCGATGGGGACGGGGAGGGGACGGACTGGCCCTGCATCGCCCAGAAGTACGTGCGGCGCGACTGGCCGGCGATACGGACGGAGGGCAACCTGAACGCCGAGGAGTTGTACCCCACCATCTTCAGCCTCTTGCCCGCCGCGACGCCCCTGACCCTCCAGGGAGAGATATTCGAGGGCCTGCACGTCCTCTTCCCTGCCGAGGGCGATCCGAGCTTCGACCGCTACATCATCAGCTCCTACAGGCGCTTCTACCGCGCCACTCCCGACGGCCCCGCGCTTCATTACTGGCAGGCGGTGGCGACCCACGATCCGGCCGTGTCTTAGGAGGTCGCCATGGCGCAACAGATCCTGTCTGGCAGCAGCCTCATCGCGCTCTCCGACCGCATCGCCCAGCTCTGCGACCGGATCGAGCGGACCTACGCGCTTCAGGGCGGCGAGGATCGCACGCGGCTCAACTACTTCCGGGGCAGCGCGTCGAGCACTAACCTCACGGCCTCCAACACGGCGATCCTCACCGACAACGCCGCCTGCCCCAACGGGCTGGTAAACGCCCTCAAGGTCAACGAGAACGGCACCAGCAACACCAGCTACTCGGTCTCCCAGAGCCAGTCGGGACGCCTCATCCCGGCGGGCAGTGCGGCCTGCTTCTCCTGCTACGCCAAGGCGGGGGAGCGGCGCTGGCTCTACGTGACCCACCAGAGCTACACGGGCGGGGCGCTGGAGGTCTACTACGACCTGCAGACGGGCACCGCGACCCAGGACGCCAACACACTGACCTGCAACACGGCCTACGGCATGACCTACGCGGGCGACGGGTGGTGGCGAATCTACAGCGCGATAGGAGACCTGGGCTCCGGCACCAACGCCCTTTCGGTGCGTCTCTACACCTGCGACAACGTGCCCAGCGTGATTCACACGGGCATCGTGGGCAGCGGCCTCTACCTCTGGGGGATGCAGTGGGAGTCCAGGGTGATGAGCCCCGGTCCCTACATCACCAGCGCGGCCAACTCTCAGGGGCTCGCCTACCCTCACAAGACGGAGCTTCAGACGCCGATGAGCCCCTCGGCGCCGACGGCGGGGGGCGTCCTGGTCTTCAGCTCGCTGCCCGAGGGTCCCGACTACGGGACCCTGCAGATCGGCACAGAGCGCATCGCCTACTACAACCGCAGGGTCAACGCCGTGACGATAGCGGCCCGAGGGGTGCAGGACACGCCCCTGGCGGGCCACGGGATCGGCGATCCCGTTCTCTTTGACGCCGGGATGGAGGCGCTGGGGAACGTCCTGCTCGCGGATCTCGTGGGCGACGGCGTGACGCTTCCGGGCACGGGACCCAACCCGCTCGGAGCCGGGATGTCGGGGGTGGACCTCGTGCTGGAGACGGCCAAAGCCCTGGCGGCGGCGGGCAGCAGCGCCGCCAGGGAGTCGCTCCTCCAGCAAGTCGCCCTGGAGCACTTCACCCAGATCGACACGCACCTGCAGACCCGCGCCGCCCTCGACCTCTCGGGCACCCGAGGGACCCTCGTGGCCTCGGACGTGACGGACCTGGCGAAGTACCTGCAGTGGCTGAACACCGGGGGCCAGGCCTTCAACTTCCCCGTGAGCGAGAGCTACGCCCGCCGCTACTGGGAGCTGCGAGGCAGTTACCTGCCCGCCAACGCGGTCATGCCCTCCCCGCTGATCCTGCGGCGCGTCCAGGTCATCAACGCCGCCACTGACACCCATATGGACAGCGACCTTCAGGCGATCCGCCGCGCCACCGACGAGACGAGCCGCACGACCTTTGCCCAGGGGATGATCGGCCAGTACCTGCGAGCCAGGGTCACGCGGGTCGGCACCGGAACGGTGAACATCTCGGTTACCACCTCGGGCCAGAAGGCCGACGGGACCTTCTACGGTCAGGAGGGGGACCCCAACCCCAACCCCATCACCCTGACCTGCTCCAACCTCTCCCTGACCGCCGTCGGGAACACCGCGCAACTGCTGGCGACCCCCGACGTGAAGGACCGGCCCCAGGAGGTGCTGACCTGCACCCTCTCGGGAACCGGCGTGGGGGGCGAGGTGGTCCTGGAGACGATCCCCGACCGCTTGCTCCCTGGAGGGTAGGATGTCCAACACCCAGTACCGCAGTCTCCTCCAGCCCAACCAGTTGCGCGACGGCCTGGACCGCCTGGCAGCAATGCACCTCCTCTTGGAGCGCACCCTGGCGCTTCGGGCCGGGGAGCGGGCGAGGACGAACCTGGTCCCCTGCTCCGAGGGCGTGACGGGCTACAGCCTGTCGGGCGCGACCTACACGGCGAACCAGGCGACGGCCCCCAACGGCCAGAGCACGGCGCTGGTCCTGGCCGAGACCGCTGGTGGATTCCTGCACACCACGACCCTCGGCTTCGCTCCGACCGGCCAGCAGCCGACGCCGGGACAGCCCTTCACCTTCAGCCTCTACGCGAAGGCCAGGGAGCGGACCAAGATCCGCCTGGACATCTACGACTACGCGGGGGTCCGGCACTACGCCACCTACGACCTCTCGGCGGGCACGGCTTCCGGCGTCTCGCCCTCGGGGGCAACCCAGGCCAGCATCGCCTACGTCGGGGATTCCTGGTGGCGGCTGTCGCTCACCGCCTTCAATATGACCACCGGCAGCGAGACGCCGACCCTGCGGGCGATGCTCCTTGACGACACGGGGGCCTCCAGTTACTCGGGCGTCTCGGGCAGCGGCCTCTACCTCTGGGGCTGGCAGGCCGAACAGGGGACGGAGGCGACGCCCTATATCTACACCCCCGGCGCCGCCGTGACGCTCCTGCCCCATGCAACCCTGAGCCGCACGGAGATGACGACCGCCTCTCCCGCCGCTGGGGGAACGATCCTGACCAGCGGGCTCCCCGACTTCCTGCCCCCGGTCTTCGCCGTTACGGTGGACCGGGAGAAGATCCTCTGCCGCCGCTCGGCCCTGAACGTCCTCACGGTCGTGCAACGGGCAGCGTGCGGGACGCCCACCGAGGCCCACGCGACGGGCGCGACCCTCTACCTCGACGCCAGCGCCTCCGGGGCGTGGCTCGGCTACCTGGGGGAGATCCTGGGGGACGGCTACGGGGTCGCGGGGCTCGGCGCGGATCGCTATGGCGTGCTGCAGACCCTGGGGCAGTCGGCAAGCACCCTGTTGGAAGACCTCAGTGCCGACACCCTCGCCCTGCAGGTCGCGCAGGACTACTTCGGTGCCCTGGAAACGAACCTCAGAGATCACCCTCTCCTGCTCGGCACCAAGAGCGATGGGGGGTTGGGCAGCGCGGCCGCTTCCCTGGACGACTACCTGGCCTACCTGAACGACCCGACGACCGGCACGCGCTTCGGGTGGCTCGCGCCCGAGCGGGCTGCGAGGCTCTACTGGCTGAACTCCCAGAGTTACCTCTCCCCCGCCCACGTCTTTCCCGAATCCAGGGTCCTGGCGCGGGTCAGTCTTGGCCTGAGTGTGTCGAGCCTCACTTCGGTGCTCGGCGCGGGCCTCTCCCGCACGAACGGGACCAACCCGAACCTCTACTCCCAGGGCTTCGCCGCACAGAAGATCCGCCTGCGGGTCACGAAGGCCGGGACGGGGACGGTCACCGTGACGGCCAGTTGCGCGGGCACCACCGCCGACGGGGTGAACTTCGGGGAGATAGGGGACGCCGGGGGCGCGCCCAAGAGCTTCACCCACGCGACGCCCCTGCCGCTCTTGGAGGGCCAGAGTGTCCTGTTGGCGGTCAACCCTGACGCGGGGGAACGGGTGAGTCGAGTGGTGTCGGTGGAGAGCGTCACGGGGACGGGCTCGGGCGGCGAGTTCGTGATCGAGACGGTGCCCGAGCGACCCGCCTCCGAAAGCTACCTCCTATCGGAGGGGCTGACGCTGCACCTGCCGCTCGCTTCGGACCTGACGCCCCTGGTGGGGACGGGCAGCGCCACCTTCGTCCGCGCCTCGGCGGGCACGGCCCTGAACCCCGCCGGTCGCCTCATCACTTACGGCAACAACGCGGCCCGCTTTGACTGCGGGAGCCCGGACAACC
>JAKPDW010000051.1 GCA_029552245.1 Deltaproteobacteria bacterium | reverse complement strand
GCGTTCGCTCTAAGAATTCGACCACGTTCGGATGCGGTGTCATGGTCACAGGATTGACCGTTACCATCGTTAGCTTGGTCGGCATAGGTAACCCTCCTCCGAGAGCAAGGATACGGCGGGGATCTCAAGGATTACCACGGGGACGCTCTCCTGCATCTGCCGGATGGCGACCACCGGGTCCACGGTCAGCATCCCGTCCACGTACCGGCATAGGAAGTCCCCCATCTGGATCGCCTCCGCCCGCCTGTACCGGCGCTTGCCCGCCACGAGGATGGCGACCCTCTCGTCCCAGAGGCACCGGATTTGAGCCCCGGAGGCGCCGTGGAGCCACACGGTCCCCTTCCCCCCGCCCGAGGTCACCCTCAGCACCGTGACCTCCCTGACGGCTTCCCTCGCGTAACAGGCGATCTCGTCTCCAGCATGGATCTCCTTCGGCTGGGTGGGTCTGCCATTGACCCACAAGAGTTCTGCGGAGTGGATGGCGCCTCTCATCAGTAGGGGGACGGGTAGGCAAGGGTGGGGTCGCTCTCGACGCCCCGCCTGTTGACGCCCACGGCGATGTACCAGCCGCCAACGGGGTCTGGGATGGCCGTGGAGGCCGTGGAGATCCACTCTCCCCTTCCGCTGGCGGAGACGGAGGCGACCATCCGGCCGAGCCGGAGAGCCGCCTTCCGCTTCTGGAGGTTACCGATCTCGGTGGCGGTGGCTACCGAGGCGGGGACGTAGTAGGCGCGGTACTCGACGGTGGGCTCCCTCTCAGGGATGCCCGAGAAGTCCTGGAACTCGAAGACGACCATCGACCCGAGTTTGTCCTGCTTCACGCGGAAGTCCCGAGGCGGCTTCGCTGACCTGTCATACAGGCTCTCGAAGTCCTGCGGGTCGGCAGGGGTACGGATGTCGCGCAGGTTTTTCAAGGATCTTCTTCCGAAACGGTCGTCCAGCCCACGTCAACGCGGTAAAGCTGGTAAATCTTGTCGATCTGGTCCGGGAAGTAGACGGTCAGGTCGAAGGTGTACCCGATGAGCGGAGGCCCACCGGTAAGCATCGGCCCCGTGACGATCCGCTCCGCAGCCGTCGAGGCATCCACCGGGAA
>JAKPDW010000028.1 GCA_029552245.1 Deltaproteobacteria bacterium | reverse complement strand
CGATCTTCGTGACCTTCAAGAGCCAGTCGCGCAGGGCCTCCGAGAACAGGGCCCTGACCTTGTCGAGCAGGAAGTGCAGCGGGTCGACGAGGTTGTAGAAGCCCCAGAAGAGAATGAAGACCACGAAGGAGCGGAGGAACTTCCCGCCTATCTCCCCGAAAATCCCGTCGAGAGCCAGGTACTCGAGCGAGAAGAAGAGGCCTATCGCCACCGGGATCATGCCGACAGGGCGCTCGAGGGCCTCGAGCACCCGGTCGTCGAGCTCGCCGGGGATCCTTTCCGTTATGACCTTCAGGCGCACGACGTGCCTGGCAAAGGCCTTCCTGATTGCAAGGAAGAAGATGAGGATGAGCGCCGCGGTCAGGATCCTGCCGACCTGAACGCCGAACACCCCCTGCTGCCACACTTCCACCACGATGCCCCAGAACTCCACGAGCTGGTCGATGAGGATCCTGTAATCCATGCCCCCCTCAAATTTCTCAAACCGGATTGGGAGCGCTCCCGCCTGTGGGGACTGCGCCTCCCGTGGTTTTCCTGGTAATTGTACCTGGAAGGGCCTTAAGCTTCAACCCCCTGCCGGCCGGCAGGGGGTTGGGTGTTCTCAGTCTCTAGAACCGCACGGCCGTCTTGATCGCCCTGTGCCTGGCCTTGCTCAGGTTCACCTCGATCATCTCCCGGTATTCCTCGATGGCAAAGGTGTGGGTGAGCATGTCCTGGACGGAGGCATTTCCGCTTTCCATGAGATCGAGCGCGATCTCAAAGGCATGCCTGCGGCCTATGTCCATGTCGTTGTAGCCGTAGCCGTAGCACCCTCTGAGACTTTGGAGCTTGAGCCACAGGGGTGTGGGGTCGAACGACAGCTTCCGGCCTATCCCCACCAGGCTCACGGTTCCCCCGCCGGCGGTGACCACGAGGGCCTTCTGGAGAGTGGTGGAGTGGCCCACGGTGTCGAAGACCCGGTTAAACCCGCCCTGGACGATGCGCTCGCCGATCAGAGGACGGTACGCCCTGGCGCCGGTGTGCCGCACCGCCGCCTCGACGAGGTTGCCGGTAACGACATGGTCGGCGCCGGAGCTCTTCGCAAACTCGGCGTTGAACCCCGACGGCTCCGCCACGGTGACCTCGCACCCGATTCCCAGGCCGCGGATCGCCTTGATGACCATGGTGCCGATCACGCCGCCGCCGATGACGAGGACCTTCTCGCCCTCCTGGGGCCTGTTGTCGAGCACAGCCTGGATACCGACCGCCAGCGGCTCGGTGAGGACCGCGGACTCGTCGCTCACCGCATCGGGAACCCGGTAGACCTGCGAGCGGTGGACCACCAGGTATTCGGCGAACCCGCCGCCCACGTCCCGGCAGATGCCCGCGAACATGCCCGGTGCGATATTCCCTCGTGCATAGCTCTCGCAGCTCCCGGTCCGGCCGGCCGCGCAGGATGGACAGGGGGGCGTGATGCCCCGGCTCTCGCAGGTGAGGGCGGGGTTGACCGTTACCCGGTCCCCGGTCTTGAACCCCGAAGCACCGGGGCCCGCCTCTTCGACCACGCCGAAGACCTCGTGGCCAAAAATGCAGGGGAACGAGGTAAACGGCATGGCCATGGGCGAGTCATTGAGCCGGATGAGGTTGAGGTCGCTCCCGCAGAAGCCGCAGAGCCTCACCTTGATCTTCACCCAGTCAGGGCCGGGCAGCACGGGCTCGGGCACGTCGCAGAGCCTCACCATGGAGAAGGGCCCCTGGTAGTAGAACTTCGAGCTCAGCCTGCCCATGACCTGGAGGGCCAGGTAGCCGGGCAGGCTGAAGTTGAGCGTGAGCGCCTTCATATGGTCAGTCCATCTTGAGCACCTGGTAGAAGAGCGGGGTCGCCGGGCTGGTCACCGTCGGGTCGGTAATGACGTTTATGCAGGCCGGCTTGCCGGAGCTGAACGCCCGCTCGAGCGCGGGGATGATGTCCTCGTCGCGGGTGACGAGCTCGCCGTAGCCGCCGAGGCCCTCGACCATCTTCTCGTAGGGCCTGGGACCGAGCTCGCAGCACTGGAGCCTCTCGGGGCCGATGGAGAGCTCCTGGCTGTGCTTGATCATGCCCC
>JAKPDW010000010.1 GCA_029552245.1 Deltaproteobacteria bacterium | reverse complement strand
CTTCGGCGCGGGTCCCAAGCGACTGGATCTCGAAGGCGAAGCGCAGGGCCTGCGGCACGACACAGGAAAGCTTGCCGCAGGACAGGCGCAGGACCGTCACACGGTCGAACCCCTCCTTCGCCGCGTATTCGTCGACGATCCTCAGGATGGACTCGACGAGAGAGAGCTCATGCATGGTCCCTCTCCGGCCTTATACCACAGCGGTCCAGTTCCCTCATCAGCAGCTCCTCCATGACCGGGAATTTCTCCCACATCAGCGGCGTCATCTCCATGTCCATCTCTTCCATGTTTTCCGGGACGATACAGAGGAAAACCACCTCGGGGGCCTCGTCGATCATCTCGGCCTTGCAGAGCACGTCAAGAAATTGCACCTCGTGGGCGGACGCGGGGGGAGGCAGTTTCGCTTCGATCTCGCCCAGGGTGAACCGATAAACGGCCCCCGGCTCGTCATTCGTTTTGAGAACGTCGACGACGATGAGGCGTTCGCAGCCGCAGACCGTGCCCAGGAGACCATAGCCCATGACACCGCCCTCGACGACCTCCACCTCCGGGGGGAATTTCCAGCGCCCTTCGATCCACCTGACGAAGTGAACGCCGAACCCCTCGTCTTTCATCAGGATATTGCCTATTCCCAGGATCGTTATGAAGTGCTTCCCCGACAATTTCCCAACGATTCCCCCTCTACAATGCCCGCCTTGGGGCGTCGACAAAGGCCCTTTTCACGTCGAAGGCGGCCTTCGCCGCCCCGGATCCTTTCGAAAAAAGGGGGGAGACTACAGCTCCCCTCTTCCCATATATGTTCTCCGGCCAAATTGCCAGAGACGAATCAGTGATCGCCCTTCTCGAACATATAGCCGCTCACCATGGAGGACAGGGTCCCCTGTTTCAACACGGCGTCGTACCAGAAGGCCATGTAGACGTGGACGACGATGAAGAGGACAAAGCCCCAGGTAAGGACGTGGTGGATGTAACGCACCATCGCCAACCCGCCCATGAGCCTCTCAACCGGCTTGAGGATACCGTAGAGGAGGG
This sequence comes from Deltaproteobacteria bacterium, assembly GCA_029552245.1. Lineage (GTDB taxonomy): Bacteria > Desulfobacterota > Desulfomonilia > UBA1062 > UBA1062 > MWEI01. Next base: position 3,808 of record JAKPDW010000010.1, on the reverse strand, counting down.
CCGTGAACCCCGCACCGTAGCCCGCGCCCATCAGAATGATCCCCGTCACGACGATAAGGAACACCATACCGAAGAGCCCCAGGTAAGCTAGGGATTGCATGGGCCCGTAAAGGCCCGTGTGCGGTGGGCCCTTCTTGTCGATCAAGAGGTAGAACTTTATCTGTTGGACCGTGTTGGGGATGTTCGTGAATGCCAACAGGTCTTTCCAGTCCGCCCTGAAGGTGGAGAAGAAGGCGAGGTAAACACGCCACAAGAACAGGAGGGCGAGAAACATCCCGAAGAGGATATGGACGAACCGGATATAGCCCACGGAAAACTTTTGCCACGTCTCTCCCCCGGGTACGGTCACGGGATAGGCGATGAGGAAACCCGTGCCGATGAGGACGAAAATGGCAAAAGCCATGGCCCAGTGGTTGATCCGTATGGCCACGGTCCAGTGCTTCTTGGGAACAACAGCTTCCATACCGACCTCCTTTCAGGCCACCCGGAACTGGTGGATCTTCCCGCCGGGATCGATGACGTGTACGGCGCAGGCCATGCAGGGATCGAAGGAATGGATCGTCCGTAGGATCTCCAGGGGCTGATCCGCCTTGGCGAGCCTCGTCCCGATGAGGGATTCCTCATAGGGACCGCGCTTGTTGCTCTTGTCCCGGGGCGAGCAGTTCCATGTGGAGGGGACGATGGCCTGGTAGTTGGCGATCTTGTGGTCCTTTATCCGGATCCAGTGGCTGAGGGACCCACGCGGAGGTTCCGTCATACCCCGCCCCTGGCCCTCCTTGGGGACGTCGCAGGGCGTCCACGTCCGGACGTCGCCCTTCTTGATATTGGCCACCAGCTCGTTTACCCAGGTCTCGATCTGGTCGCCGACGAGCTTCGTCTCGATGGCCCGGGCGGCCGTCCGCCCCAAGGTGGAGAAGAGGGCCGTCGCCGGTAGTCCCGTCGCCTTCAACGTTCCCTCGATAAGAGCCTTGATTTTCTTGTCGCCCGCCGCGTAGCCCACGATCATGCGGGCCAGGGGTCCCACCTCGCAGGGTTCGCCTTCGTATCGCGGCGCCTTGCACCAGGTGTACTTCTCGTTGCCCTTCAGGCGCCCTTCCTGGTCGTAGCCGGTGTACTTGGGGATCGTCGTTCCCTCGTAAGGGTGCTGGGGCTTGTCGTCCTGGTACCAGGAGTGCAAAGCCTCCTCGGTGATCTTCGCCTCGTCGATGGGCAGCGCCTTGACGAGGTTGCGGTTCTTGACGAACCCCCTCGGGAAGAGAAATGTCTTGCCCTCATCGTCCAGGGGGAAACCGCCGACGCAGAGGTAATTCTTGACACCGCCCCCGACACCGGCCAGACCCTCGTCTTTGTAATACTTCGCCGCCAGCACGACGTCGGGGATGAGGGCCCGCTCGACGAAGTCGTTTACCTCCTTGGAACGGTAGAGGAACTCCCCCAGACGGCTAGGGTTGAGGACGTCGAGGACGCAGGTGACGCCTCCGACGACGAGGTGCTGGGGATGGGGGTTCTTGCCGCCGAAGATGGCCTGGGCCGCGGCCGCCGTCTTGGAGACCTGCAGGGCGTCCAGGTAGTGGGAGGCGATGACGAGATTGGCCTCCGGGGGCAACTTGTATGACGGGTTGCCCCAATAAGCGTTGGCAAAGGGTCCCAGTCGGCCCGACTTCACAAACCGGGCGAGTCGGTCCTGCACGGCCTTGTAGTGGGTCTCGGAACAGTTCCAGGGATTCGGGTGGACGCTCTTGGCCAGGTCCACGGCCGATCTTGGGTTCGCTTTGAGGGCGCTGACGATATCCACCCAGTCGAGGCCATGGAGATGGTAGAAGTGCATGATGTGATCGCCCAGGAACCAGATACCTTGGGTAAGGTTGCGGATCAGGCGCGCGTTGGGCGGCGGCTTGACCCCGAAGGCGTCCTCGCACGCCATGATGCTCGCCTCATAATGGACATAGGTGCAGACGCCGCAGAAACGCTGCACGATAAGGCCCGCGTCCCTGGGGTCACGGCCCTTGAGGATCGTCTCGATCCCGCGCCAGAGGGTGATGCTGCTCCACGCGTCCCGAATGGTGTTGGTGTCGTCCAGCTCTACTTCTATCCTTAGATGTCCCTCGATTCTCGTGATGGGATCAATTACCAGTCTTTTCGCCATGTTTCACCTCCTCACTCCTTCCCCGCTCCAGTCGTTGTCCCATCCTTCTTGTCGGTCCTGCCGTGGCGCATGGCGCTGAGTACACCGTGGGCCGCCACACCCGCCACCGTTGCCACCGTAAGGACGGTACCGATTTTGTCTACGGTTCGTTCGCCGCCGCCGAAGGTCGCCTCATGGATCGGTTTCTCGTAGGGCGCCATGGTGTCCCAGAAACCGCTTTCCGTGCAGCCGATACATCCATGTCCCGCCATGACCGGCCAGGAGATATGATCGTTGAACCTCAAATGCGGGCAGTTCGCGAAGGTATAGGGACCCTTGCATCCGACCTTGTAGAGGCACCACCCTCGCCGGGCGCCCTCGTCTCCCCACTGTTCCACGAACTCGCCCGCGTCATAGTGCGGACGACGCTCGCAGAAGTCGTGGACGCGCTTGCCGTAGGCCCAGATCGGCCGGCCCTGCCCATCGAGGGGCGGCATGGCGCCGAACATGATGAAGTACAAAAGCGTCCCCGTGAAATTGACCGTGTTGGGGGGACACCCCGCAATGTTTACCGTGGAGATGCCCAGGGCCTTGCTAACGCCGACGGCGTCGGTGGGGTTGGGCCGGGCCGAGGGGATGCCGCCCCAGATGGCACAAGAGCCGATGCAGATCGTAGCGGCCGCTTTGGAGGTGACCTTTTTGCCGATCTGGACGCCCGTCTCACCCTTGGGCCCCAGGCGCATGAATTGCCCGTTCAGACCCTGGGGGATGGCCCCCTCTATGACGCAAACGTATTTGCCCGGGAAATGATGGATACAATCCTCCAGGCACTTCTCGGCCTGATCGCCCGCGGCGGCCATGATCGTCTCGTGGTACTCGAGGGATATGGTCTCGAGGAGGATGTCATCGACGTTCGGATAGGACGAACGCAGGAAGGCCTCGCTGCAGCCCGTGCACTCGGCGAAGTGGAGCCATACGACGGGCAGACGGCTGAAGTTCTCGGCGGCCCGCGTGACCATGGGCTTGAAGATGGGCGGGAGCATCAAGGCCGCGGTCATGAAGGAGGTCCACTTCAGGAAATCGCGTCTCGAGACCCCCCGTTCCTTCAGCAGCGCTTGGAAGTCCTCCCGGGGCGCGGGATACTCCTTCTCGAAGCGGTCCATGCGTATCTTGCACTGCTCCAAAAGCCGCCGGTAGTGCTTGCCCACCATTTTTTCATAATCTTTTTTTTCCCATATAACCCCCTAATAATCATGGCATTACCATCCTTTTCGAAAGACGCCTGCCGCATAATATCGCAACATAGCTGATTAGCGGATCCCTTATACACAGCCTATTTACCAAAGTCAAGCTTAAGGCCCCTGCAGGCGTGACGGCCCATTGGGCGGACATCGGGACTGGTGACCGGGAAAATCGATAAGTATCAATATTTTGAAATTATTCGGTAATTGACGGTCATTGGCCGGTGGCGGGCCATGTCGCCCTGCTCGAAACCATCACTCCGCCCTAAAGAGGCTCTAATTATCTGCCGATCGACAACTTTTCATTACTCCTTGACATCCGCGCACGATTCCTGAAATATCGACCGAAATTACCCGAGGAGGTGAGAGGATGATGAAAAGAGTCTTTTTCGCCGTGTTGATCACGTTGTTGACGGCCTCCCTCGCCCTGGCGGCGGGCCCC
>JAKPDW010000003.1 GCA_029552245.1 Deltaproteobacteria bacterium | reverse complement strand
CACCCGCTCGGAAGGAGGCAGCGAGACCGGAACGGCGCGCGGCGGCGTTTCGCCGGACTCCTCGTGCACCGCGGGCTCGATGTACACCTCCGGCAGCTTTGGTTTCGCCGGCTCGACAAGCGGCCGTCCGCTCAAGTACCGGTCGATGACCAGCGCGGCCTTCTTGCCGGACGCCACGGCGTCGATGACGGTGTTGGGCCCGGTCACGAGATCGCCGCCCGCGAAAACCCCTTTGATACTCGTTTCCAGGGTCTTCCTGTCGGCCTTCACCCTGCCGCCCTTGTCGAGCTCGAGCCCCATGGATGCCAGTGCCCTGCTCGAGGGTCTTTCGCCGATGGCCACGATGAGCGTATCCAGGTCCACACTGAACTCGCTCCCCGGGATCGGCACCGGGGTGCGCCTGCCGGTGGCATCGACCTCGCCCAGGCGGTTCCTCACGCACTCGATGCCGGTGAGACGGCCCTCCCTGGCGTGGATCTTGATGGGCGAGACCAGGGTTTCCAGCTCGACGCCTTCCCGGATGGCCGCCTCGATCTCCTCCTGGCGCACGTGGATCTTCACGGGCGAGATGAGGGTCTCGATCCTGACGCCCTCTTCGAGCGCGGCCTCGATCTCTTCTTCATACGCGGGCATCTCGTCGCGGGTGCGGCGGTAGAACAGGGTCACCCCGGTTACCTCCTTCTGCCGCAGCGCGACCCGCGCGGCGTCCACGGCCGAGTTTCCGCCGCCGACTATCCCTACGTGCCCGCGCGCGAGCTCGTTTCCTCTCATGTTGAATTCCTTCAGGAACTCGATCGAGGGGAAGATCCCTTCCACCTCCTCGTTCTCGAGGCCCAGGCGCCAGCTCTCGTGCGCCCCCATGGCCAGGAACACGGCTTCGTACCCATTGGACATGAGATCCTGGATCGTCATGTCCCTCCCCAAGGCACGGCCATACTCGATTGTGATGTTCTCGTTCATGAGGGTCTCTATTTCCTTCTCGACGATGTCCTGGGGCAGCCGGTAGGCCGGCAGCGAGCATGTGAGCATGCCGCCCGGGATGGTTTCCGCCTCGAAGATCGTGGCCTTGTACCCGAGCAGGGAGAGCTGGTGCGCCGCCGTGATTCCGGCCGGTCCGGCCCCGATGACCGC
>JAKPDW010000092.1 GCA_029552245.1 Deltaproteobacteria bacterium | reverse complement strand
GATAACGTAAAATATTTTTCGCACTTTCTGGTTTGTCATTGAAAAAGGTCCTCCATTCGGAGAGAAGGATTTTGGGTAAAAAACTCTAACCGAAGGAGGACCGTTGATGAGTAAGAGGAAGGGTAATGACGGGGCGTGTTCAAGTCAAGGTCAAATCGTCCAGATCGACGAGGCGCAGATAAAGGGGCATCTGGACAAGATGGTGCGAGGCACGGTGGAAGAGATGCTCAATGGGCTTCTGGATGCAGAAGCGGAGCAACTGGTAGGAGCTGGCCGTTATGAGCGGAGCGCCAACCGGCAGGACACGCGTGCCGGGCACTACGAGAGAAGCTTTGACATGAAGGTGGGGCGGATCAAGGTGAGGATGCCGAAGCTACGGAAGCTGTCGTTCGAGACGTCGATCATCGAGCGGTACAAGAGACGTGAGAGCTCGGTGGAAGAGGCTCTGATCGAGATGTACCTTGCCGGGGTGTCTGTGAGGCGGGTGGAGGATATCACGGAAGCGCTGTGGGGGACGAGGGTGTCGCCTGGCACGGTGAGCAACCTGAACAAGAAGATCTATAAGCAGATCGAGTCATGGCGGAACAGGCCCCTGGAGGGATCCTACCCGTTTGTGTACCTTGACGGGATCTGGCTGAAGCGGAGCTGGGGAGGATAGGTTGAGAACGTGTCTGTCCTTGTCGGCATCGGGGTCAACGATGACGGGTACCGGGAGATCATCGGGGTAGTCGAGGGACTCAAGGAAGACAAGGAGAGCTGGAAGAACTTCCTGAGGCACCTCAAGGACCGTGGGTTGAAAGGGGTCCGGCTGGTGATCTCGGACAAGTGCCTGGGTCTGGTGGAGTCGATCAACGAGTTCTATCCGGAAGCGAAGTGGCAGCGGTGCGTGGTGCATTACTACCGGAACGTGTTCAGCATGGTGCCGAGGGGCAAGGTGAAGGAGGTGGCAGCCATGCTCAGGGCGATCCATGCGCAGGAGGACCACGAAGCGGCCCAGGAGAAGGCGTCACAGGTAGCCTCACGTCTGGATGGGATGAAGCTGTCCTCTGCAGCCAGGCTGGTTCGAGACGGCATAGAAGAGACGCTGTCGTATATGTCCTTTCCCCGGGAGTACTGGCATAGGATCAGGACGAACAATCCCATGGAGCGGATCATGCGGGAGATCCGCAGACGCACGAGGGTGGTGGGCTGCTTTCCGGATGGTCACTCGGCGCTGATGCTGGTGGCGGCCAGGTTGCGTCACATAGCGTCCAGCAAATGGGGAAGCTGCGTATACCTGAACATGAAGAGGCTCTATGAGGAGTCCATGGATGAGGCGGCATAGGCATGAACCCTCGCCGTCGTATGAAGCCTGGTAGCATGGGCAGAGGGCGCGTCAATGCCGGGCTCGCTTTGCTCGTGCCTTCGGCAGCATTGACCCGCCCTCTTGGCCCATGCTGGTGGTGAAGCAGGCCGACGGCGAAGGGATGGCCACAATCAACCTCAGACAAAGGGATAGTCACTAGTACAGGAGGATCTACTCCGAAGGACAGAGACCTGGATCAAAAGTGCGAAACATTCTTGACACCACCGTAGGGTGTCGAAGAGATAGCGATGAGCCCCGGTTTCTATCCGAGGGAGTTCTTGTCCGCAGTGATCTTCATGGGTGCGGCTCTCACCATGAAGCCGCCGCCGAGATCCGTGGGGAATTCGATGATCAGATGGCACCCGGTGCGCACATGAGGCGGTGGGATCATGACCCGGATGCCCCTTTCATCAAGGCCTTTCTCTCCAGCAGCACCTCGCTGGTGTTCTGGAAGACGAGGAACCCGAGGTCCGCTTTGCTGGCCTCGGGTTCCGTCTGGGGCTTCTTCCTGAAAAACGCCACGCTCAACCCTTTTTCAGGGTGATCCGGTAGCCCTCGCCGTCAGGCTGGATGTCCTTCACCTCCCAGCCCTTGCTGGCGGCGGCCCTGGAGACGTTCTCCTTGGACGTGTCGGTGTCCACGAGCACCGTGAACTCGCCTGTTCCCAATTCCTTGATCTTTTCCATGGTCAGGATGACCGGCTGGGGGCAGGAAAGGCCCCGTGCGTCTACGGTAGTACTCATGGTTTTCCTCCTATGCAGCGCTCTTGCGCATGGTGAGTCCGATGACCAGGCAGACGGCGAAACCCACCACCACGGCGGCCACCCCGTGCGGGCCGATCCCCTGGGGAGAACTCGCAAGGCCGAAGTTGTGGGCAATGCCTGCGCCCACGATCATGCCGATGACGAACACCGCGGCGTCTCCGTCACCCTCGCCTGCCAGGAAGAGCTGCCTGCCCGGGCAGCCTCCTGCCAGGGCGAAGGCCAGGCCGGCGAGCGCCATGCCCAGGAAGTTCCAGACGTGCATGGTGTGGGCGACGGGCTGTCCCTCAAAGCCGAGCTTGAACTGGCCCAGAACGAGGTTCGTTACGAAGGCCACCACCACCAGGCCCAGGATGCCCATGAACAGGTGGGTCTGGCCGAACAGCACCAGGTCGCGGATGGCGCCCATGGTGCAGAACCTGCTCCGCTGGGCCAGAAACCCGATGGCCAGCCCTATGACCAGGGACACGATGAGCGGGGCGTGCATGGAGCCCGGCCCCTTTATGCTGGTGAAGAGGATGTCGTTCTTCGGCTCCCCGGCAATGGGTGGGTACAGGATGGCAAGGACGAGGAACCCTGCCATGATCGCGGGCATGACCAGCCCTGCGGCGCTGTGGGCCTTTTCGGTGCGGCCCAGGTTGTAGCCTGCTTTCAGGAAGAGGGTTCCGACCCAGATCCCGAAGGCGAGCCCGAGGATCCCGAGGATGGCGTTCAGGTCGCCGCCTGAGAGCCTGAGCAGGGCCCTCCAGGGGCACCCCAGGAACACCAGGGCCCCGATCATGGCGAACACGCCGAGCACGAACCTCACGATGGGCGCCGAGCCGGCCCTGGGACGGAACTCCTTGAACAACAACGCCGCCACCAGGGAACCCAGGACGAACCCGATGATCTCGGGACGCATGTACTGCACCACCTCGGCCCTGTGGAGCCCGAGGGAGCCCGCGATGTCACGCTCGAAGCATGCCACGCAGATGCCCATGTTGCCCGGGTTGCCCAGCTTCTGCAGCAGCGGCGCGAGCACGCCGATGACGGCTCCCACGGCCACGATGCCCCACGCCGTCGCGAACACGTTCGCAAACTTCTTCATGCAACACCCCCCTCTGAATGGCTGTCCGTCAATAGTGAAAGCTTTGCAATACGCAGAGGAAACTATCTTGATTGCACAGAGATATCAAATAGTTGAAAAGAATTGCAGAAGGGGTGGTATTCATTTGATGAATGGTGGGATGTGTGGATCCTGATACCCGCCACGTGGTCCAGCGGCCATGATCGTGGATCAGTGCTCGGCGTGATGTGCTGGACCCCGGGGTTTGTTCCATCGCCGGCACGGCCACAGGCGCGACATGGCCTGGTCTCCAGGATGCCGGGGTGTCACAAGGCGCCAACCAGCATGAGGATCATGGCGGTGAACCCCAGGAAGATACGGTAGTAACCGAAGACCTCCAGGCCGTGCCTGTTCAGGTAGGCGACCATCCACTTCACCGAGATCACGGCGAAGACGAAGGCGGTGATGATGCCGATGGTTGGAGTGAGGACGCCGAACTGGAGGATCAGGGCAGGCCCTTCCTTGACGATCTCGTAGCTCGTGGCGGCCCCCAGGGTGACGAGCCCGAGGATGAAGCTGAATTCCACGGCGGCCTGGACGGACAGCCCGACCAGGACGCCGCCCAGGATGGTCACCAGGCTCCTGCTCACGCCGGGCCACAGGGCGATGCACTGGAACAACCCGATAACAACGGCGGCCTTCCAGGTCAGGCGCTCGAGTCCGAAGCCGGTCGCAGGATCGCGGTTCATCTTTCGTGCCACCAGGAGGATGGCAACGCCCCCCGCCAGCCAAGCCAGGGTGACCGGGCCTGTTGCGAAGAGGCGTTCCTTGATGAGGTCTTCGAGGGCGAGGCCGATGGCTGCGGCCGGCAAGAGAGCCGCCAGCGTGTTCAGGGCCAGTGTAAGACCCTGCCTGTCCCGGCCCAGGCAGCCCCTGATCATGGACGCCACCCTGCCCGGGTAGAGCCACAGGACCGCGAGGATGGCTCCTATCTGGATGGCGATGACGTATGCGTCGGTTGCTGCCCTGCCCTCAGGCGTCGCGCCGAGACCCAGCAGGCGGCTCGCCAGGTACAGGTGCCCGGTTGAGCTCACGGGCAGGTACTCGGTGATGCCCTCGACCACCCCCAGGACAAGGGCGGGCAGGATGCCCAGGCCGTGGCCCGGGCCTTCGGAGGCGAGACACAGCGCGGGTACGGCCCCTGCCGCGAGCGTCACGGCCGTCACAAACGCGGATCTTGAAAAGCTTGCATTCGCCTGGCTTCGGTGTTTACCCATGAAGGCGCTCTCGGTTTCTTCCCTCTTCATCCTCCCGAGAGCCCCTTCAGCGCTTCCAGGTCGATCAGGCGGATCACCCTCCCTTCCACCTTCAGGACCCCTTCATCGGACATCCGCCTGAGCGCCCTGGACAGGGCCTCCGGTGTCGCTCCCACGATCTTGGCGAGCTCCCTGTGGGACATGCCGATATCGATGGTACACCCTTGCGTGCAGGACTTCTTCGCGGCCTCGTGGAGGAGGAACGATGCGATGCGCTGCGGCAGGTCCTTGAGGGCGATGTTCTCCACGAGATCCATGGTCTCCCTGAGGCGGCCGGACAGGATCCTGATGACATTGAGGAGCAGGAGGGGTTCCTCCCTCGCCGTTTCCTGGAGGAGAGAGCCGGGAATGGTGAGGATCGTCGAACGTTCGAGGGCGACCACGTTCGCGGGGAAGTCGTTCGAGGCGAATGCCGTGCACAGCCCGAAGGGATCGCCTGCGGCCAGGACCGTCAAGGTCTGCTCCCTCCCTTCCTGGGAGATCTTGGAGAGCTTCACCCGGCCTTCGAGCACCACGGAGAGACCGCTCGAGGGCTCGGTCTCGTTGAGGATCGCCTCGCCCGGATCATAGGACTTGACGACGCAGCGCTGCGAGATCATCCGGAGGATCCTTTCCCCCACCCCGTCGAAGAGGGGCGCCTTCTTCATGAGCTGTAGCGTTTCCACTTCCCCGCCCGTCCTCTGCTCTCGGCTGGTATCCGGCAAACCCGTACCGCCGTCGTCGATGGAGTACCATGATTCCCAAGGCTCGGTAAAGGCGAGATGACGAGAGATCATCAGGGGTCGTGCAAAGCGGCGGAGGCTGTCGTCGATGATGCACGCCCGTTCCAAGGGGCCCCTTTCGCCCCGGGGCCTCAACCCAAGCCCCACCACCCTGATCCGGACCTCCGGAGGAGGAGCCAGAGGAAGAAGGGCCCGCCGAGGAGGGCAGTGACTACGCCGACGGGGATCTCGGCCGGCGCGGCGAGCGTCCTGCCCATGGTGTCGCAGATGGTGAGGAAGGCGCCGCCGAAGAGGAAGGTGGCAGGCCCCAGGTACTTGTGGTCCGCACCTGTCGCGAGCCGCACCATGTGCGGGGCCATCATGCCCACGAACCCTATGGGGCCGCACACGGCCACGATACCCCCTACCATGAGGGAAACGGCGAGGACGAGGAGCTTCCTCGTCCTGTCCACGTTGAGCCCCCTGCTCATGGAGAGCTCGTCGCCAAGCAGCATGAGGTCGAGCTCACGGTACAGGGCAAGGACGATCAGGGATCCCGTGATCACGAAAGGCGCGATCTCGACGGCCGGCCGGTACCCGAGGACATCGATGGAACCCATGAGCCACCTCACGATCCTGAAGGATTGCGTGAGCCCGCTCGTGTACTGCACGAACAGGATGAGGCTCGAGAAGAGGAAGCTCACCGCAACGCCCGCGAGCAGGAGCGTGGGTGGGGACATCCCGGCGCGGGACCTCGAGATCCCGTAGACGACGCCGACGGCGAGCATCGCCCCTGCAAAGGCGCAGAGAGTGACCGCCGAAAAGAGTGGGAGATCGAGGGTTATGCCTGCGCGGACGCACAGGGCGGCGCCGAAGGATGCGCCGCTGGCCACCCCCAGGGTGTACGGCGTGGCGAGGACGTTGCGGAACATGGCCTGGAAGGCCATGCCGCTCAGGCCGAGGCCGGCTCCGGCCAGGAACGACACGAGCACCCTGGGCACCCTGATCTCCCAGAAGATCTTGTGCGCCGTCACGTCCAACGCGTTCCCGAGGACATCCTGAACCGTGACCGCCTTCATGCCGACCATGGGGGCGGTCACGAAAACCGCGAGGCCGAGCGCCAGGAGCCCTGCGAGCAGGAGCCTTCCCCTCGTGGTTCTCCTCATGCGTCCTCCGCGATCACGATCGGTCTCCCGGTCGCCGGGTGCCTCAGGACGAGGAAGGGGATCTCGTACATCGACGAGAGGGTCGCCTCCACGGTCATGTCCGCTGCTTCGCCGCAATAGACGAGCTTGCCCTCCTTGAGGGCGATGATTCGGTCCGCCGACTGGAGTGCGAAGGCGAGATCGTGCGTGGCGATCACGGTGGTCACGCCGTGATCCCGGCTTATCTTCATGAGGAGCCCGTGGATCTCGAACCGGTGCTTGGGGTCGAGAAAGGTGGTGGGCTCGTCCAGGAGCATGACGCAGGTCTGCTGCGCGAGGGCCGCCGCGATGAACACGCGCTGCAGCTCGCCCCCGCTCAGGGTGGCCATGTGCCTGTCCGCAAGCGCGATGGTGCCCGTCGTGGCCATGGCATGCTCGACGGCGTCACGGTCTGCCTTGCCGGGAAGGGATAGGGGGCCAATATGGGCGTAGCGTCCCATCATCACGAAGTCGTGGACGAAAAACGGCAGCTCGTGGCCATAGGCCTGCGGCACGTAGCTCAGGATCCTCGCGAGAGAGCGCCTCGAGTAGGACGCGAGAGGTCGTCCGCAGATCGTCAGGGCGCCGGCTGAGGTTTCGTTGATGCCCGCAAGACACTTCAGGAGGGTGGACTTCCCTGCTCCGTTGGGGCCTATGATGCATACCGTCTCGCCCGCGGCGGCATGGAACGAGACCCCTTCGAGGATACTCCGGCGGCCTGCGCGAAAGCTGAGCCTCTGCGCTTCGATCACGGTCTCACGGCCGGCCATTTCCCGCCCCTTTCTGGTGGATCACGTCGGCCATGTCCTCGAGCAGATCCACGAACCGTGGACCTGGGATCACCGCGTAATCCTTGGCCATTACGTATACCCGGTCGTGCCTGACGGCCCCCAAGGCAGAGAGCCTCTTCCACGACGAGAGGATCTCCCGCCTTGAAGCGGGCCTCATGCCCTCCTCGGGGACCATGTCTATGATGACATCGGGATCCATGACCAGGATCGCCTCGAGAGAGACCCCCCGGTACGGGCCCTGCCCGGCAAAGGCGTTCCTGGCGCCTGCGAGGAGGAGGAGCTCGTGATGGAACGATCCCTTGCCCGCAACGAAAATGTCCGTTATGCCCTCAGACCCCATGTTGTTGCCCACGCATACGAGCACCCTCGGCCGGTATGCGCCGCTCGTGGAGGCGTGGACCCTCTCGACCCTCGCCCTGGTGTCACGTGCGAGCTGGCGGGCCCTCGAGGTTCGCCCGCACGCAGCGCCCACGGTCTCGATAGACGCCAGGATCTCCTCGACCCCGCCCTGCCTGACGCCGAGCGTGCGGAGCCCCGCACGGGAGAGTCTCGCGAGGATGTCCGCATGCTCGGGAAGCCCGATGACGAGGTCCGGGTTCAACGCAAAGACGGCCTCGTAGCTCGGGTTCACGTACCCGCCAACGGTGGGCTTCGCCCTGGCCTGGGGCGGGAAGACGCAGAAACTCGTCACCCCGGCCACGGCCTCGCCCAGGCCCAGCGCATAGAGGGTTTCCGTCACGCTCGGAGCCAGCGAGACGACACGCGAAGGGGTTGCGGGCCGCTCGGTGATCTTCTCGTGCGCCTCGATGGGAGAGACAGGCTGGGACGCGATCCACGCGAAGGCCGCGATCACGATCCACCACCGTGCCCCTGCGGGGGACGGGCCTCTTCTCGTCGTGTCGCGCACCGAGGGCATCACCGCTCGATCCGCCCCTTTCCTCGAGCCCTTCGGAGAAGGGGTGGAAGGACAAGGCCGTCGCGGACGAGAACACCTCAGCCTTGCACCTGCGTGTCGCCCCACCGTGCCACCCGCTCGGTCTGCAGGAAACGACCTCGCTCTTGCTCCGAACCTGACGAACACGCTATTTCCCCTTTCCCCCGGCGCCGGCGACGTTCACCGCTTCTCCCAGGGAGAACCTCACCTCGACCCTCCTCACCGAAGGGACCGGTATGCCGTTTTCCATGGCAGGCACATAGCTGGATTTCCTGAGCGCCTCGAGGGCGGCCTCGTCGAGTGCGCCGTGGCCGCTGGATTTCACCAGGGTGATGCGCACCGGCAGGGCGTCGCTCGAGATTTCCACGTCGAAGACCGCCGTGCCCTCCTCGCCGGCCACCCTGGACGACCTCGGGTAGCTGGGCTTCGCGAACTCCTTCACCCCTGCCCTCTGCGAGGCCGCTTGCCCATGCCCCCCCACACGATCGCCAGGGGTGCCCGCGAGGCCCGCCTCCGCGTCACCCGGGCCTCCCTGCGTGCCCGCACCCGTGCCTTCACCTTGCGCCTGGGGGGTCTCCGCGACCAGTGCGATCCCGTGCGGTTGCGCTCCGGCAGGCGATGCATGTTCAGGGACCGGCGCCTGTCTTTGCGTGGGGCGTGTGTCGACGGCCCGTTTGCCGTGAGGACAGGGACCCGTCTCGTCCGAACGGCGCACTTCGGCTTCAGGGGCCTTGCCCGGCCGGGGCTTGCCCGGGGCGGCCCCAGAGAGGCCTTTGGGGCCGCCTTCGAACTGCCCGATCTCCACGATGCTCACGATGCATGCCTCTTCCTTCAAGAAGGCATCGAGGTGCCGTCCTTCCGCACGGCCGAACACGAGCAGGCATCCTATACCCAGGATGTGGACAACGGCCGAGACGAGCAGGCAACCACCCGTGAGTCGGCTCGTCGCCTTGAGTCCGCGCTCGCACCTTCCTGCGTCAAGCCCCGGGAACACCCCTGCGCCCGTGATCCCCGTTTCACCCCTCACGCCACGGCCTCCCTTGCCGAAGCGATCCACCGAGGGGGCCGCAGGGTCCTTGCCCTCAGGCCCTCCGGTGATGTACGGCCTTGCCGATCGCCACTCTTCTGACAAAGACGGCGCCCTGTACGTTCAGCGGCTCCACGTCCCACACGCACCGTCACATGCTCGCCCTCAGCCCTACGCCGATGCACCTGCCCGGCGTTTGGTAGCCGTAGACCTCTTCGTATTTCCTGTCGAACAGGTTGTCCACCTCGAGGGTGACGCGCATGCGGGCGTCGAGGTCGTACCACGCCCTCATGCCCGCGGTCGCGTAGCCGCCGAGGCGCACCCGTTGTTGGGCCCACGTGGCGGGGTCGTAGTACACGTCGTAGCGCGGACCCGTGTAGGAGGCCTGCACCCGGATGCCGAGGGACTCCCCGAGCCTCGAGGATGCGGCGATGGATGCCTTGCTCCGCGGTCTCCTGAGGAGCTCCTTGCCGGTGGCGTCGTCCTCGGTGTCTGTGAAGGTGTACGAGGCATCGATGTCGAGACCGCCTGAAGGCCTTGCCGAGAGCGTGGCCTCGACCCCGCGGGTCTTTGCGCCGCTGATGTTGAGGTACTTCCAGTTGACGCTGTCGAAATCGATGAGGTCGTCGAACGTGTTCGAGAAGTACGACGCGCCGAGCCTGACCACACCCTTCCAGAGGTCCTGTTCGACCCCCGCGTCCCAACCCCTTGAGGTCTCGGGGTCGAGGTCCTTGCTGCCGTAGTTCGAGTAGAGCTGGTAGAGCGAGGGCGCCTTGAACCCGGTGGCGTAGCTGGCCTTGAGCCTGGTGCCCGTGGTCCCGAACGAGACCGTGGACGCCATCCTCCACGTGGTCTTCGACCCGAAGCGGTCGTGGTCGTCCAGGCGGACGCCCAGGCTCGTGAACCAGGACCCGAACAGGGTTATCGTGTCCTGGACGAACACGGACGAGGTCGACGCGTCTTTCTCGTCGAAGGTCTCCGAGTAGGGGCCGAAGGCGCTCACGGAGCTGTAGTCGGATCTCATCGTTTCCTTCTGGGCCTCGATCCCCGCGAGGAAGACGTTCGTCTCGGCGAGGGCGACCGAGTGCTGCCAGTCCGCCTTCAGGGTCTGTCCCTTGTAGGCGCCTCTCGAGGCGTCGTCGGGGTGAGCGGGGTCCGGATCGTTGCGGTACGATCTCTTAATGTCGGTGAGCGAGCACCCGATGGTCTGGTTCCACCTGTCTTCGGAGAGCTTCAGCCTCGCCTGGGTCCTCAAAAAGACCTGCGAGGTGTCCTGGGTGTAGTTGGGGTCGTCACCCCCCGGGCCGCCCTCGTTGTCGAGCCCGCCGTTGTCGTTCAGGTACCTCGCGATGATCTCGGCCTCGAACGAGTCGGTGGGTGTCCACCCGAGTCTCGTCGCCAAGGCGGCGCTCTCCCACGCGTCCTTTTCCCGGTTGCCGTAGCGGGTCGCGGCCGCCGAGACACCCCCGGTCTCGCGCAGCGCCAGGCCGATCATGTAGTTGGAGACCGGCGTGGCCCCGGATGTCTCGACCCTTCTCGCCAGCGTGTCGTGCGTGCCGTACTCGATCTCGACAAACCCTCGGGGCATTCCCGCCCCCTTCTTCGTTATCACGTTGATCACCCCACCCATCGCTTCGGACCCGTACAGGGGGCCCTGTGGACCCCTGACGATCTCCACGCGCTCTACCGAGTCCGTGCTCAGCGAGCCGATGAGAGCGAGCCTGCCGACGGAAGAGGGGTCGTTGACCGCCACCCCGTCTATCATGACCAGGGTATGTTCCGACTTCGCCCCCCTGATCATGACCGATGCAGCGCCGCCCGGGCCGCCGTTGCGCGTCACATCCAGCGAAGGCACGGACCTGAACACGTCCGAGAGGGTGTTCATCCCCGCCGATCGCAGCTGATCTCCGGTGATCACGGTCACGGAGCTCCCCACCTCGGTGACAGGGGAGCGCATCCGCGTGGCGCTCACCACGAAGACCTGCGTGGGGTCGTCCCCGTCTGCGGGTTCGATGACAGGTGCCGGTTCCCTGGATACGCCCGGCTCGGCATCGGGTGCAGCCGCACCTTCTGCCGCGGCACGACAGTAAGGGCTTGGACAGAGGATCGTGATGGAAACGATGATCGATAGAACCGCCGATGCTTTCATGCAGCCTCCCTTTTTCTTCCCTCGAAGAGCGAAAGGTCATGGGTGCACCCGGATCAGGTCTCCTGGCTCTCGATCACCCTCGTGGCCGCGCCTTCCCGATCCTTGCGGACAGTGGCATGCATGCGGCCCTCGTCACGATTACAGTCGCGGGGCGGCGTGGGCTTCTCACCCACTTCCCTTGGTCCGGGGCGAACCTATTGCCGATAGTGTGCCTGTTAAGGAACCGCGCTCTGTCTATCACCCCCTTCCCGTCTCCATGGGACCCTGTGCGGGGCCCCTGTCCCTGACCGTAGCCGTCTCTTCCCTGCACACGGCCTCGAGAACGACGACATCCCCGGGTCTCGTCATCGAGACACGGGGATGCCGTTTTCCACCCATTCGTCCATCGCACGCCCCCAAGTCCTCGAGGGGTGTGGCGAAGATCGCGGAGCAGGTCTTCCGGCTCCCGGATCAGCCTCCCGCAGCGCCTTCCCGCCTCAGTGGGCAGTGGCTCAAAGGCTGCGTTCGTCCCCGGTTACGGCGGCGGGTCCGCGACGGATTCTCACCGTCTTCCCTCTGTATGCCCGAAGGGCAACTCCGCACCGACACCTTATACCCACGGACAGGCACAGGTCAACCGCCACCGTCTTTTCTGAATGCGTGCGGGTCGTTTTCGGGGGGGAGGGGGAGAGGGCGATGGGGGTGTTGATCCTGATCAATGACACCTGGTGCACGGGTGCCTATAGGAGGGACAACCAAGACGATGCACCGTGGGTGACACCCAGAGGTGCAAGAAGGA
>JAKPDW010000082.1 GCA_029552245.1 Deltaproteobacteria bacterium | reverse complement strand
CCGTCCGTGAGGTAGATGATGAGGTTCGGTCGTGGGTTGAGCTTCGAGGCGATCTCGAAGCCCGGTCGGAAGTCCGTGCCACCTCGGCCGTGGATCGGGAGCTTCTCGAGGTCCGCGACGCGCACACGTCGCGGCTCCGCGGTCAGGTTGGCGTCGACCTCGAGCCACCAGGCCGCGTGGACGCCCGACGCCTGGAGGGCTGCTCGGCCCTCTCGTAGCGCCGGCTGGATGCACGTCCGCATGTCCATCGAACCGGAGCTGTCGAGCACGAGCGCGATCTCGATCTCGTACTCGATGTCGCCCGGCTTCAGGAGACCCGGAGGTCCGATGTACGACCGCGGGGACGGGTGCCGGTAGGACACGTCGATGGCGCCGCCCGACTTGATGGCGCCCGTGACCTGCCGGATGTCGTTGTAGAGGACCTTGGTCCAAGGGACCTTGCTCGGCTTCAGGATGAGCTTCGCCCACTCGACCATCGACCCCGGCACCTTGCCGGGGTTCTTGCCGTTGTACGTGATGATGTCGTTGGCGACCTGGGACTTGATGGCCTCGACCTCCTCGACCGGGCGCTCCTGCTTGCCCGCGAGCGCCTCCTCCTGCATGGCGTTGCCAGCGCCTGACCCACACGAGCCGCCCCACCCCGCGAGCACCTTGGCGTTCTGCGGGAGGAGTGCGTGGTACTCCTCCATGGTCTTGCCGTCGGGGAGGTTGTACCGCGAGGGCAGGAGGCCATCAGGACCGAAGTCCCAGCCACCCGGAAGACCGCTCGAGTTGATGGCCAGGTCCGAGACGATGTTCCTCCGCTGGTCGTCCACCCCGGGAAGGCGAGTGAACGTGTCGCGTACGATGTGCCCGACCTCGTGCCAGATGCGCGTCGTGACCTTCAAGAGGCCGTTCGGCATCTGGTAGAGCCGCATCACGTACTCGGGGTTGTAGAGCATCACCATCCCCTGCGTGACCGCGAAGGTGGGGATGTCGGTCGTCGAGAAGGGTGAGAGCGCGAACATCGCGGTCGCGAGGTACGGCGCCCGGATGCAGAACTCCATCCGGGCCTCCTCGAGCACACGCTCCGCGGTGGTCATGGCCCACCCAGCGCCTGGCGCATCTTCTTCATCTTGTCGAGCTGCGGTTGGATGCGGGCCATGACGGGCTGCGCGGCCTTCGAGCACTCCTGGTCTCCGGACGAGAGGCTCAGGTTGGCGTTCACGAGGCGGATGACGGGCCGTGAGAGCGTGTCCGCGAGGGAGCTGTCGGCCCCTTTTCGGAGAACGCCCCATGCCGTGGTCGCGGCCTTGAGCTGCTCCGGTCCCTTCTTCATCCCGACCACGTACGAGCTGAGCGACTCGTACACGGCCATGGACCGATCGATGCGCGTCGTGTCCGGCTCGAAGCCGTTCTTCAGCACATCCTCCGGCGTCGGAAGATCGGACTCCTTCTCCCACTTCATGAACTCGGTGGCCGGCCCGACGCCGACGCATCCACGGAGGAGGTCGAGTCGGATCTTCTCCGGTGCCTTGAGGGCGCGGCACGTGGCCATGGCCCGCAGGGCCCAGAACCACGTGCGTCTCGAGGCCCATCCCTTCGTGGGGTCGGCCTCGAGCGGTCCGGTGTGCAGGGTGGCCTCCCGGACCTTGAAGAAGCCCGCAGCCTTGCCGACGAACTCGGACCAGGCTCCCGACCAGTTCTCGTCCCTCTTCCGCGACAGCAGGTCCACCGGAGAGACCTTGTCGTCGTCCCGGTCGCCCGTGCCGCTGAGCCAGTCCAGGTACTCCGCGCCTCCGCCCGCCTCCCACTTGATGTGGCAGAAGCGGTTCGAGATGGGCGGCGGGAACGGGATGCTGCCGACGCTGTCCGCGTCGCCGTTCATGGCCGAGATGAAGCGCGTACCGCCCCCGAGGGGCACGCCCCCGAAGCGACGCTTCAGCAGGACCGACAGAAGACCGGCGTAGATGTTCTGCCGGTTCGTGTTGATCTCGTCGAGGAACACGAGCCCCGACTTGCGCTCGGCGATCTCGTGGATGATGGGGTCGTCGCAGGAGCGCACGAGCTTCCCGACACCGTCCTGCACGGGGTACCCCATCAGGTCCTCCGGGGTGCAGGACGGGATGAAGACCGTGTGCGTCAGGAGCGTGAGCTCGTCTCCGAGCGCTTCGATGGTCTCGGACTTCCCGATGCCCGGCGGGCCTTCGACGCACACCGGAAGTCCGAGGATCTGATCGGGCGAGTCGACCGAGATGTGGTTCTTCATCGGAACCACCATCGCGACCGCCAGCAAGTTCTTCATGTACATGGTCATTCTCCTCTGAGGCGTCGTACGACTTCGGATTGTTGAACTTCGTGTTCTACGTGGCAGGGGCAGTCACAGCGTCCCACCCTCCAGCAGCGAGCCCTCGTGCAGCCGGGGCACTCGCCGTTCTGAGAGAGGTGGGGCCAGTCCAGCGAGGCCGTTTCGATGGCGGCGTTCGCGCACGCGATGCACAAGATCCCGACGCACTCGCCGGGTTCTTGCACGAACGTCCACGTTTGCAGGTCGCGGGGGCTTTCGGTGATGATGCCCTTCTTGAAGGTCATCATCTTCTCGCCCATCCTGATGCTGCTGTTGCAGCAGTCGCACAGCAGCACCGCGTGGGACTCTTCGATGGGAGGCAGGTCCTCCACCAGAAGAGCGACGTCCTTCCGGCAGAGGTCCTCGCAGTCGAGGTGCATGAAGACCGGAGGTACGAACGGCTCCTGGTCCTCGTCCAGCAACGTCTGGTACTCGATGTCGGCGTCGTTGAACATGTACGCGACGCCGGCCTCAAGCAGCATGACCACGACGTCGCTGCGGAGGAACTCACCGCAGCCCTCGCAGATGTGCGTCGTGGCGTCCTCGGGGATCTCGTAGCCTTCGTCCTCTCCGTCGGGCTCGTACGCCCCGTAGTAGGTCAGATCTCCGGCCATCGGACGGCCCTCCTCTCGACGGATACCCATCGGTTGCCGATCGTTTCCAACCGCGTGTCGGGGTACAGCCCCGTTGCCGGGTCGAAGTCGCCGCGCAGGTAGAGCAGCTCTTCGACGTCCGTCTTCTCGTTGAGGTGCAGGAGCCGCGTGATCTCGAAGCCCGTCGGGAGCATGTTGCCGCCCGTGAGCTCGGTCTGGGTCACCCGCAGGTCGGCCTCTCGGATGAAGAGGTCGTCTTCCATGTCCTCGCCGTCGACCAAGAAGCCGATCCACCTTCGATGGTCGAACGGGCTCTCGTAGTCGCTCCCGAGCCACGGGCAGCGCTCCCCCGGCTCCGCCCGCTTGAGCATCACCTCCAGGTCGCGCTGGTTCAGGAACGTCACGAAGCCCTTCTGGTCGACCAGCCGAGCCCTGACGCCGCCGATCATCCGACCAGGGAGCGGGGCCAAGAAGCTGTTGATCGTCCAGATCCTCTTGGGGATGTCGAGGTCGCGGATGCGCGTCCCCACGAGGTCGAAGGTCTCCTGAAGAACGCGACCGGCCAGGGGCTCCAGCCGTTCGCGCTCTCGGTGGACGTTCACGATCACGTCAGCCATGCTCGCTCCTCCTTCAGCCAGTCCAGGAGCCCGCGAAGAAAGCCGGCCCACGCGGCCAACACGAGCAGCAGCTTCACGAGTCCGTCTCCGGTTCGGGCTCGTCCTCCTGCGGGGGATCCTGGAACATCTCTTCGATCGCCGCCTCGAAGCGGGCGCCGGTGTTGTCGTGCAGATCCTTCTCGTTCGGGTCGGTCTGAGCCATCAAGTCTCCTTGTCCGCGCGATGATTCGCGTCCAAGGTTCTTGTTCCGCAGCCCCATGACGACTTGCGACCCGCTTCGTGGCCGGGCTACCTTGAATCCCAGATGGCGTACCTGAACCAGCAGGAAGCGTTCGAGCACCTTCGCGACCGCGTGATCGAGGGGATCCAGAGCAACTTCCCCGTCAAGGGGAAGACGCACTCGCTGGTTCTGGGGGACGTGCACGTCGACGACTCCCTGCACCCGAACGACATCCACGCGCAGCACGAAGCCAAGATCAACGGCAAGAGCTGGGCCGCCCCGGTGCACGGCGTGGTGTCCCTCGTGGACAACGCGACGGGCAAGACGGTCGACTCCAAGCGCATCCAGCTCGCGGAGGTGCCGAAGCAGACCTCCCGCTACTCGTACATCGTCGACGGGCAGGAGTACCAGATCGACAACCAGTGGCAGCTCAAGCCGGGGGTCTACACGCGGCGCCGAGACAACGGGGAGCTCGAGAGCCAGTTCAACGTCGTCGGTCGTTCCTCGTTCGACGTGCGCTTCGACCCGCGCTCGAAGCAGTTCAAGATCGACTACAAGAAGGCGAAGATCCCGGCCTACCCGATCTTGAAGGCGCTCGGGGTCACGGACGAGACGCTGAAGAAAACCTGGGGAGAGGACGTCTTCGAGGCGAACCGTACGGGCAAGCGCCTCGATACGGCCGTCTCGCAGTTCTACAAGACCAGCACGGGCCAGACGCCTCCCTCGAAGGAGGCCGCCGAGGACTACCTGCACCGGATGCTTGGCGAGTCGCGCCTCAGCCCCGAGGTCACGCAGGTCACGCTCGGCAAGCCGTTCGAGTCCGTCAACGGAGAGACCCTTCACCTCGCGACCAAGAAGCTCCTCGACGTGCAGGGTGGGCAGCCCGAAGACGATCGCGATAGCCTGGTCTTCAAGTCGCTGCGGTCCGTGGGCGACTTCGTGAAGGACCAGATGAAGTCGAGCGGTCGGAACTTCACGACGAAGATCCAGCGGCAGCTCAACTCGGGGAAGGTCAACACGGTCCGCGACGCGATCCGGTTCGAGCTCTTCAACGAGCCCATCCGGTTCATCTTCCACAAGACGGCCATTGCGAACCCGGCGAAGCAGATCAACCCGCTGGAGATGATCTCGTCGGCCATGCAGACGACCATCATGGGTCCCGGCGGCATCAACAGCGAGCGGAAGATCACGCAGGAAGCGAAGATGATCAACCCTTCGCACATCGGCTTCCTGGACCCCATCAACACCCCGGAGGGCGAGAAGACGGGTGTCACGCTGCGGCTCCCTCTCGGGGTGACGAAGATCGGGAACGAGGCGAAGGTGCCGGCCATGAACCTCCGCACGGGCAAGATGGAGTACATCGGCCCGGCGACCATGTTGACCAGCAGGGTCGCGCTGCCCGACCAGATCTCCTACAAGGACGGAAAGCCGACCGCGAACTTCTCGACCGTGAAGGTCGTCGGAAGCGGGGGCGCCATCGAGGACGTGCGACTGGCCGAAGCCGACTACGCGCTCCGCCACCCGAGCCAGCTCTTCAACCTGACCTCGAACCTGGTGCCGTTCCTGGGCAACAACTCAGGCGGTCGAGCGGGCATGGCCGCCCGGCACATGGAGCAGGCCATCTCGCTCGTGCATCGCGAGGCACCGCTGGTTCAGGTCGGGACGCCTGTCTCGAAGCCGGGCATGGCCACGTTCGAGCAGGTCGTGGGTCAGCAGGTCGCTCACGCGGCGCCGGCGGCGGGGGTCGTGAAGGAGGTCACGGACAAGCACGTGACCATCACGGACCCGATGGGCAAGACCCACACGGTCCAGCTCTACAACAACTACCCGCTCAACGACACGAAGAGCGTCATGCACTCGACGCCGCTCGTGAAGCCCGGCGACCGCGTCAAGGCCGACCAGATCGTGGCGGACACGAACTACTCCAAGAACGGAACGCTCGCGCTCGGGACGAACCTGCGCGTCGGGTACGTGCCGTACAAGGGGTACAACTTCGAGGACGGTGTCGTGATCTCCGAGAGCGCGGCAGCGCGTCTCGCGAGCGGACACATGCACAAGTACGACCTCGAGCGCGACGAGAAGCTCGTGCACGACGTGAAGAAGTTCGACAGCAAGTTCGCTGGCACCTTCCGGACGGACCAGTACAAGCACATCGGCGAGGACGGCGTCGTGCGCCCCGGCACGAAGGTGCGCCCAGGCGACCCGCTCATCATCGCCATGCAGCCCTACGAGATGAAGGATCGAACGGGGCTCGCGGCCATGCGCAAGAGCCTCACGAACCAGTTCACGGACCGCTCGGTGCGCTGGGACAGCGACGTCGAGGGCGAGGTCGTGGGCGTCCACAAGACGGGCAAGAACATCTCGGTGCACGTTCGCACGGTCGAGCCGATGCAGATCGGCGACAAGATCGCGGGACGCTACGGCAACAAGGGCATCGTGACGTTGATCCTCCCGGACCACGAGATGCCGCACGACGAGAAGAAGAAGCCGCTCGACGTGCTCTTGAACCCGACAGGTGTCCCTGGGCGCATGAACATCGGGCAGGTCTTGGAGACGGCCGTCGGGAAGATCGCCCAGAAGACGGGCAAGCCCTACGTGGTGCAGAACTTCGACCCGAAGGTGCCCGACCACCTCGAGAAGGTGAAGGCGGAGCTCAAGCAGCACGGCATCAGCGACACCGAGCACCTCATCGACCCGATCACGAAGCAGCCTCTCGGCCCCGCGCTCGTGGGCCCGCAGTACATGATGAAGCTCGTGCACCAGGTCGACAAGAAGCTCTCGGTGCGCTCCGGCATGGGGCTTCCCGGCGTGCAGTCGAACGAGGGGTACGACTCTCTCACGTTCCAGCCGTCTGGGGGTGGGCCGGGTGGCGGGCAGACCATCGGAGCGCTCGGGATGTACGCGCTCTTGGCGCACGGCGCGAAGGCCAACATCCGGGAGATGCAGACCTGGAAGTCGGAGGGCGTCGACCCGCAGACCGACGAGATGAAGAAGTGGCCGTACGTCGGCGATCCCAGCGAGCGCGGGAAGGCGCAGCACACGCAGGTCTGGAAGGCCATCCAGGAGGGCACCCCGCTCCCGCCTCCTCGGTCGACGTTCGCGTTCCACCGCTTCACCGAGATGCTGAAGGGCGCGGGCATCAACCTCGAGAAGAAGGGCCACGAGCTGATCCTCGGGCCCATGACGGACAAGCAGATTCTCTCGATGTCGGCGGGGGCGCTCTCGGCGCCGAGCCGCGCGGTGCGGACCAAGGTCGAGAAGTCGGGGGAGTACCAGCCGATTCCCGGAGGCATCTTCGACGAGAAGGTCACGGGCGGGCACGGCGGTACGAAGTGGAGCCACATCCCTCTCGCGGAGCCGATCCCGAACCCCGTCTTCGAGAGCGCCATCAAGCGCCTGACCGGGCTGAGCCAGAAGCAGTACGACGCGGTCGTGGGCGGCGAGCAGGCCATTCACCCGACGACGGGCAAGGTCGTGGGTCTTGGGGAGGGCACGACGGGCGGCGCGGGCATCAAGCTGCTGCTCGACAAGATCGACGTACCGTCCGAGCTCAAGAAGGCCCGCACGGCTCTGAGCGCGTCGCGCCCTGCGGACGTGGATCGCAACCTCAAGAAGGTGAAGTACCTCCAGGCGCTTCAGCAGCTTGGCATCCAGAAGCCCTCGGATGCGTACGTGCTCCACAACCTCCCGGTCCTTCCTCCGGTGATCCGCCCGCTCAGCGTCATGCAGAGCGGCGCTCTTCGCTACGAGGACGTGAATGGGCTCTACATGCAGTTCGCCCAGATCAACGACAAGCTGAAGGACCCGGTCTTGTCCGCGAACCTCTCGGCGAAGCAGAAGACGACCCTGCGGTCTGACCTCTACGACGGCGTGAAGGCGCTTATGGGCGTCGGACCGAAGAACGTCGACGCGAAGCAGAAGGGTCTGCTCGAGCAGATCTCCGGTACGCAGCCCAAGGAGGGCTACTTCCAGAAGACGCTCATGAACCGTCGGCAGGACCTCACGATGCGGTCCACGATCGTTCCGGAGCCGGCCCTGGGACTCGACGAAGTCGGTCTCCCGAAGGACGCGGCGCTCACGCTCTTCCGTCCCTTCGTGGTGCGGCAGCTCGTCCTTCAGGGAACGGCGCCCACGGCGCTCGACGCGCAGGCGGTCTTGGCGGCGCACACGAAGGGGCGCAACGACCCCATGGTCTGGAAGGCGCTGGACCAGGTCATGGCGGAGCGCCCGGTGCTCCTGAAGCGCGACCCGGTTCTCCACCGCTACGGCGTCCAGGCGTTCCGGGCGAAGGCCGTGGACGGCAACGCGATCAAGATCCACCCGCTCGTGACGGGCGGCTACAACGCCGACTTCGACGGCGACACCATGGCGGCCTTCGTGCCGGTCGGACACGAAGCCGTGGCCGAGGCCCGGAAGATGTTCCCCTCGAACAACCTCTTCGCGGAGGCGTCTGGGAAGGTCATGTACCAGCCCACGCTCGAGGGCGCCCTGGGCCTCTACAAGCTCTCGCTCGTCGGGAAGGAGACGAGCCACAGCTTCGCGACCAAGGCCGACGCGGCCGAGGCGCTGAAGAGCGGGAAGGTCCAGTACTCCGACGTCGTGCAGGTGGGCGGCGTCAAGACCACCCCAGGTCGCGTGCTCTTGGCGAACGTCCTTCCCCCGCCGATGCAACACGCGATGCTGACGGACTTCAGCAAGAAGATCGACAAGAAGGGCCTCGACGGCCTTCTCTCGACGCTGGGGCGCGACCACCGCCACGACTTCGGTCGTGTCGTGAACGACGTGAAGGACCTCGGGTACAACGCGTCCTTCGGGGTCGTGAAGACCGACTTGGTCAAGGACGGGTACGTGCCGATCGGGACCCACTCGTTCTCCTTGGACGACTTCAACGCCGACAAGAAGAACCGAGCGGACGCCTTGAACGCAGCGTCCATCAAGGCCGAAGCCATCAAGGCGAGCAAGACGATCCCGGAGCGCTACAAGGACCAGCACATCGTGCAGGAGTACCTGGCCGCCTCGAAGAAGATGGATGAGGCGCACAAGAGCGAGTTCGGCGACCGTCCGTCGAACTTGCTCCTGATGTCGCAGGCGGGTGTGAAGCCGAGCTGGGACCAGTACAAGCAGATGGTCCTGGCGCCGGTGGTCATGAAGGACTCGAAGGACAACTACCTCGCTACGCCCGTCACCAAGAGCTACGCGGAGGGCCTCGACACGGCGGGGTACTGGACGCAGCTCCACGGTGCTCGTCGTGGCGCCGTCATGAAGGTCCAGGAGGTTCGGGAGCCGGGCTACATGTCCAAGCTCCTGATGAACTCGGCCATGAACCTCCTGGTCGACCGGAAGGACTGCGGGACCAAGAAGGGCGTCTCGCTGTCGATCGACGAGGACGACGTGCACGACCGGCACCTCGCGGCCGACTTCAAGTCGGGCGGGATGCACCTGCCGGCGGGGACGCTCTTGACCACGAAGGAGATCGGACAGATCCGCTCGGTCGACAAGAACGCCAAGGTCCTCGTCCGGAGCGCTCTGAAGTGCGAGAGCGACAAGGGCGTCTGCCAGCACTGCGTCGGCCCGAGCATCACGGGGCAGCCGCACGGTTTGGGTACGAACATCGGCATCCTGTCCGCGCAGGCCATCGGGGAGCGAGCCGTTCAGCTCACCCTGAAGAGCTTCCACACGGGCGGCGTCGCGGAGTCGGGCGGTGGCTCGAAGGTCCTCAACTCCTTCGACCGCTTCAACCAGCTCACCCAGCTCCCGACCACCATCCCGAACGCGGCCACGCTCGCGATGACGAGCGGGAAGGTGGACCGCGTCGAGCACGGCCCGACGGGCGTGCACGTGTGGATCGGCGGGCGAGCGCACTTCGTCGGCAAGGACGAGCGTGGTCTTGCGCTCCACGAGCCTCTTCCGAACGCGGGCAAGATCAAGGACTACAAGCCCTGGGAGCCGCCGTCGGTGGGCACCTACTACGAGGCGGGCGCTCCGCTGTCCGACCCGAACCGGACGTGGACGAACCCGCACACGTTCTATGAGGCCACGAAGAGCATGGACCGCGTGCAGAACTTCCTCACGGACGAGATGCACGGGCTCTACAAGAGCGAGGGCATCCGGCGCCGCGCCATCGAGACGATGGTGAAGGCGATGAGCAACCTGACGAAGATCGAAGACCCCGGCGACCACCCGCACGTGCTGCGCGGAGAGTTCTACCCGACGTCGGTGATCCGGCGCATGAACGATGATGAGCTGAAGGGTCAGCGGCCGATCGCACACAAGCCCGTCCTCAAGGGCGTCGACATGCTGCCGCTCTCACTCACGGAGGACTGGATGGCGAAGCTCCAGCATCAGCGCCTCAAGGAGACCTTGATGGACGCCGCGTCCAAGGGGCACGTCTCGAACATCCACGGAGCGCACCCGATCCCCGGCATCGCGTACGGCGCCGAGCTCGGGCAGCCGCAGCTTGCTCGTCCGGTTCCCGGGCGCCCCTTCACGGTGCAGCCGCACCACTACTGACCCATGGCCAAGCGCTTCTGGGGTACGCAGTTCCACATGGCCGGCATGGACTCGGCCGTCACGATGCAGGGTCGCGTCGTGAACGTGAACACGGTCAACTGGACCGTGGACGTCGTGAGCCAGTACGACCGGCACTACTACCGCGACATCCAGGTCTCGGCGCTCTACCTCCACTACAACCAGGGGGAGGGCGTCTACATCCTCCCGGACGTCGGGGCGGTCTGCATGATCACGATCCCGAGCGACACCTCGCCTCCGTTCGTGTCGGGCTTCGTGGCGCCCATGGAGGTCGTGGGCGGAACCGAGAAGCCGCTCGAGAACCCGGACGACGCGATCGTCACGACCATCTTCGGCACCCAGGAGCCGAACCAGGCCGAGCTCACGGGCAGCGACGCGCCCGATGGCACGACCTCGCACGGCGGCAAGGTCCCGTACCCGCAGGTCACGGCCCGCTTCGATGCCGGCCGTCCTCCGGGCAAGCCCGGCGACCTGTGGCTCCGCGGGCGCGACGGCAACTTCGTGGTGCTGCACCGGGGAGGTGTTCTTCAGGTCGGGGCGACCGAGATCGCTCAGCGGATGTACATCCCGCTCGCGAACAAGATCCTCGACATCTCCGGCTTCTACGAGCACATGAACGTCGGCGGCGGCGTGCAGTGGGGCTTGCAGGAAGGACCCTCGGTCGAGAACCCACCGGCGCAGCACATGCAGACCTACCGGGTCTTCGCGAACGACCAGTTCTGCGACATCCGCATCGCGACCGGGAAGGTCTTCTCGCCCGTCGGAGAGCCGGACGGGGACGCGGGGTTCTCGGACGAGATCAACGCCCTCCACCTCGGGACCGACGAGCTCATCGTCTGCGAGGTCACGGTCGCGAAGGGCGGCTTCAAGGCGGGCTCGGGAGACGTGGCCAGCGGGGCGACCCACAACCAGACCAAGCTCCGCTTCTTCTACGACCGCGGCGGCAACATCTTCTTGCGGGCGGAGGGCAGTGCGTTCTTCGGCTTCAAGAAGGACCTCAAGGTGCGGGTGGTCGGGAACGCGGCGTTGAAGTGCAAGCAGTTCACGCTCGACACCGACGAAGGCTTCCAAGTTCTCGGCGGCCCGCTCGTGGAGATCAAGGGCGACGTGGTGCGGCTACAGGCGGGCACGCAGCCCATCGCACGCCAGGGCGACAGCGTGGCCATCGTGCTCCCGGTCGCGCAGGTGAGCGGTACCGTGAGCGGGAATCCGTTCACTGGCACCATCACGCTCGTGACGCCGTTGTACGGGAGCATAATTTCGGGGAACCCAAACTTGCTTGGCTAGCTTCGGGATTACCACGTATGATGCAGGGCATGGCCACCGACGAAGAGAAGAAGAAACGGCAGCGTGAAGCGCAGGCTCGGTACCTGTCCAAGCCCGAGAATCGAGAGAAGGCGCTAGCGGCTACCCGATCCTGGGCCGCGCGGAATCCTGAGAAGGTGAAGGAACGTGAGGCGGCTCGGGACAAGGACGCACAGCGGGCGCGGGCGCGTGAGTACATGCGAGAACAGCGGGAGAAGAACCCTCGGCATGTTCTGAGCTTGAAGTTGAAGAACGCCTACGGCATCACGCTCGAGGAGTTCGAGATTCTTGAGAAGTCGCAGGAGGGCGTGTGCGCGATCTGCAAGAAGACCGAGACGTGGGTGCGGGCCGGTAAGGTGTACCGGCTCTCGGTCGACCACTGCCACGACACGGGCAAGATCCGCGGGCTTCTCTGCAAGGCGTGCAACACGGGCATCGGGTACTTCCTCCATGACCCTGAGCTCCTCCGGGCGGCCATCCGGTACTTGAAGCACCCACCCGCGGCCCCGTTCGTGGGAAAGTAGCAACGCATGACGGCCTTCTCGAAGATCATCGGACCGGTGCCCATGAGCGTGTGCGCAGGCGCGAACGCACAGGCGCTCTTGGTCATCCCGCCGATCCTGGCGCAGATCCAGGTGCTGATCTTCGGAGCCTTCGGGCTCGGCCCCCTGAAGCTCGACCTGGTCGCGCAGTTCAAGGCGGCCGTCGGGATCACGATCGCGTTCGGGGATCCCCTCTCGGCCTTGAAGGCAGCCATCCAGGCGGCCCTTCAGGTCGTGGCGTCCTTGAAGGCTGCGCTCGTGATCGGCATCCCGCCGCTCAGCATCCAGATCTCCGCTTCGCTGGCGCTCATAGCCTCGCTGGCCATCAAGATCGGCGGCATCAACCTGGCCATCGATCTAGCCCTTCAGGTGAAGTTGCCAGCCATCAACCTCGTGGCGCAGCTCCAGGCGGCCTTGTCCTTGGGCGGGCTCGTGATGTACGCGTGGTCCGCCCAGAACATGCAGACGACCCAGGCCCAGATCGCCGGCTACAACTTCGCGGCTGACGGCTTCCTGCCCATCAACCAGACCTACGGTATGATGCTAGCTACCGCTGCCCCCGGGGCCTCGGCCTCGTTCAAGTTCCTGTTCAACCCCCTGCTCCCCTGAAGGCTCGTCCATGAACCTCTTCCTCGACACCAAGCTCCCCGAGTTCAGCAAGACGGCCGCCGAGGTCACGCTCCCCGAGGATCCCTCTGGCTGGCAGCAAGAGATCCTCCAGGAGATCTACAAGCAGGCGCCGTTCATCGCCGACTACGACCCGAGCGTCGTGATGGATCGCCTCGACGGCGAGCGGGGAACGGCGTTCGGGCACATCGAGGTCGGCAACAAGACCGAGCTCAACGTCTCGCAGGGGGACCCGGCCGCGCAGGTCGCGGGCATCCGGCACGTCCGCATCCCGATCATCGTGCGGGACGGGAAGCTCTTCCCGTTCGACCTGATGGTCACGGAGGACGCGAAGGTGTTCCCGCTCACCGAGCGGCGCCTGCGCTCCGCGCTCTTCCGCCCGCAGGTGTTCGACGTCACGTCCCGGACGCCGGGCGATCAGAGCCTCATCTCGGCCCTCTCCCCGCCGTACCGTCAGAACTACGGGTTCGGCGGTGGCGGGGCGACCATGAGCGCCGGCATGGGGAAGGAGGGCGGGGCAGATCCGACCCCGACGCGGTCCATCTCTGCGGACGACATGGCCAAGATGCGAGCGGAGGCCGCCGCACTTCCCAAGAGCGCTCCGAAGGCCGTGGCCAAGGCGGGCGCGAAGCCGGGTCTTTTGGGCCGGGCGGCGGCCTTCTTCGGCAAGAAGGCATCCATCCTCGAGGCCGTCCTCCCGACGGCGCTCGAGTCCGACTACACCCGGACGGCCGAGAGCCTTCAGGAGGTCGCGGAGTGGCTCGTGCACAACAAGGAGGCGATGGCGCATCCCCTGAAGGTGCTCTCGGGGTTCCAGCCGCAGGCCGCCCGCACCCTGACCGAGAAGGTCGCGCACGCGCTCATCCCGAGCGTCATCCAGGTGGCTCGCACGAACGAGGGCTACGTGGTCAAGAAGGCGTCGGCGCAGTACTGGCATCCGACGATCCAGCGGGTCGATCGCGGCGAGCTCGTTCGCACGGTCGGAGCGGAGGTCGCGCTCTTGATCGACAAGACGGGCTCGGTCACGAGCGCGATGGGCGAAGACCTCGCCTCCGAGCCCGAGGAGCAGACGGAGTCCGACACCCCGAAGCTCATCACCGACTACGGCATCTACAAGGTCCAGGACCAGGAGGGGAAGCACCTCATCGGGTTCGCGTTCCCGAACCTGATCGACGTCGAGGGGCACCCGCTGCCCATGACGCTCTTCACGAACGGTTCCCAGACGGCCGTCCAGGGGGAGATCGTCGGCGTGCGCGTGGCCGAGGGCCTGAGCGTCACGACGGGCCGCCCGAAGGGCTACGGGGCCTTCTACAAGGTGCTCCCGAACGGACGCGTGGAGGCCATGGTCCCCATGGACCTCCAGATGAACTTCACCGGCGCCGACGGGCAGGTGGCCCTCGTGGGGCACACGATGGAGGGCCGCGAGATCCAGGTCTCGATCGAGCAGGGCATCCAGAAGCCCACGCTCGCGGACGAGCAGCACCTCTGCATCCCGGAGGACTGGCGCTGGCTGCCCCTCGAGGGCACCAAGGCCGTCTCGCTCGTGGCGCACCCCGACGAGTACATGAAGGTCGCGGAGATCCCGCTCTCGGTCCAGCTCCGCGGCGACGCGTCGGGGTCGTTCTCGATCTCCGGCGGGCCGATCGAGAAGGTCGCGAAGGACGAGCGCGAGCTGCTCTCCATGGAAGACACGCTCTTCTACCTGGCGGGGCTCGGTGTTCCTCCCGCGATCGGGATCCGCAAGATGGCCGAGACCATCCAGCGCATGGCGCCCGTGACCGTGGCGGTCTCGCGAGACATCTCTCCGTCGGCCCTCGTGAACGAGGAAGCCATCAAGACGGCCAGCGCCTCGCCGAGCTTCACGGTCAAGCTGCGTCAGAACCTCGCCAAGGAGGCGGCCTTCGTGCCGGACCCGCTGGCGGTCGACACGATGCTGAGCCTCGGGTTCCTGAACCCCGAGAACGTCATGACCTTCGTGTCGTACATGCCGCAGCTCGACGAGGCGCAGGCGCACCTCGGTGACCTCCTGGTGGCCGCTCGTCTCGGTCTGCGAGAGGTCCCGGTCTACGCGCTCGAGCGGGCCATGAAGGGTCTCGAGGACGTCATCGAGGGGCTCAACGTCCTCGCGTTCCAGAAGAACTGACCCATGGCGCTTTTTCGTAGCCCCGCCGAGCGCTACATCAAGGCGCTCATCCTGCACCCCGCGGAGTACTCGAACGAGAAGATCATCAAGAAGCTCGATCGACTCGAGCTCGACCCCATCGGGCCGGACTACATCAAGGAGCTGCGGGAGAGCCTGAAGCCGCCGCCGGTCTTCTACCCTGAAGATGGGCGGCACCACCCGACCGTGAAGTTCCTCCGGCAGCAGGAGGTCTACTCCTTCTTCCATCCGGACCTCGAAGCGCAGGCCGCCTGGATGCTGCTCACGAACCCGTCCGCGAAGCTCCACATCGAGGCGCTGTCGTTGTCGGGCTTGCCGGAGGTCACCATCACGGCGGCGCTGCGTCGTGAGGGCCGCCTGATCCCCGATGGCGCGGTCTCGGCGTACCTCTACGGGTACTGGGACCTGACCATGTTCGACGTCGTGCAGATCCGAGCGCTGCTGCACCTGCGGATCGATGGGGCGTGCCGCCGCAACCCGAGCCCGGAGGTCGCTGAGCAGGCGGCAGCGCTCAAGAAGGCGTCGTACCTGGACCCGAGGATCTCGGCGGCGTCGCTGCCGAACAACGAGCTGAACGCTCGGCTGATCGGGCACCGCCTCGGGCTCCCGATCGGCAACCTCAACTTCTCCAAGGCAGCGCAGGAGATCATCGGCGCCAGCACCTTGCAGACGTACGAAGCGGTCTGCCGAGGCGGGCAGCAAGGAGCCACGGAGGCCAGCTTGCTCGCGGGGGTCGTGCAGACCTTCAAGAAGCTCTTGGCCGACGACATCGACGTCACGGCGGTCATCACGAAGCAACTCGACA
The DNA here is from genome assembly GCA_029552245.1 of Deltaproteobacteria bacterium. Classification (GTDB taxonomy): domain Bacteria; phylum Desulfobacterota; class Desulfomonilia; order UBA1062; family UBA1062; genus MWEI01. The sequence continues at coordinate 15,970 of JAKPDW010000082.1, read as the reverse complement.
GCGTGCGGCTCAAGCAGGAGACCAAGGCCGTGCCGATGATCGCAGAGCTCACGCAAGGCAACCACACGGCCGACACGGCCGTGATCGACCCCGACCACAAGGAGAAGTGATGGCTACTCCCGAACCGCATGAGGCCGAGCGCCTCAGCGACATCAAGACCGCCTTCAGCGGCGGTGACCTGGACGTTCCCGCACTCGAGTTCGTCAAGACCAAGACCGCGGCGTTCAACGCCGAAGTCGCCGTGGACGGAGAGGACCTGGTGTTCCACTTCTTCCTCCCGGACCACCTCAAGGACTTCCCGGTCGTCGGGAACCTGGCGGCCTACTGGGACGACCGCTTCGCGGCGGCCCTGAACGAGGTGGCTCAGGCTCACTTCAAGGTCGGCTACCCCCGGCTCCGCGCTCAGCACATCAACGACCTGGGCGTGAACTCGTGGTGGCTCCACGCCGCAGGCTTCGCGGGAGCCGAGGACCTGGGCGAGCTCGTGGCCGGGCTCTACCGCTCTCTCGAGGCCAAGCTCAACTCGAAGTCCACGTGACGGCGATGAACGCGGAAGCGGCTCATGGTCCAGCCCGACTCCTTTGCGTACGCCCGCATGTAGTCCTTCATGGGGTCGAGGCACTTCGGGGCGATCTCCTCGTTCAGGTTGATCGCCACGTAGTACTTCCGCCCAGTCGAGTAGGGTCGCACCAGTGACTTCGTGCCAAGGTGGTTCGAGGCACGGTGCAACGACCCCCAGAGGTTCTGGATGACCGCTCCCACGTCTGAAGTCTTCTCCGGCGGGAACACGCCGTACAGCCTACCACCGGGGTGGGGCGTCGCTGAACGCGACTACGTGTTCGAGGTCGACGAGGATGGGTTCGACGATTCGAGTGACCTGGAGGACTCCGTCCTCGGACCGATCTGGCGGGCTCCCGAGAACACCATCAAGGACTTCCACGAGCTCTTCGAGCAGGAGGTCGAGAGGGTCGAGCTCGCGAATCTGACCCTCTCGGAGTTCACCGAGGTCGCGTTCCGGATGCCGCGGTCGGACGGCGTCCCCGGCTTCGAGAACTTCTCCTTCGAGGGTCGCCGCCACATGCGGCAGATCTACGACACGCCGGCGCGGCGCATCCACCTCATGTGCGCCCGTCAGGTCGAGAAGTCGACCTACTTGGGCAACCGCGCCCTCGCGTACTCGTCCCTGGTCCCGAGCTTCCTGACCCTCTACGTCTCGCCGACGAGCACGCAGACCAAGACGTTCTCGAACGACCGCATCCGACAGCCGATCGCGACCTCGGACATCTTGAGGTCGTTCACGAACTCGATGCTGTCCCAGAACGTCTTCGAGAAGCGCTTCGTGAACTTCTCGACCATCACGCTCCGGAACGCGTTCCTGAACGCCGACCGGACCCGTGGCATCGCGGCCTGGATGCTCTTGCTCGACGAGTTCCAGGACCTCCTGTCGGACAACATCCCCATCATCGAGCAGTGCACCAGCCACGCGCCCGAGAAGTGGAAGCAGTACTGCTACGCCGGCACGCCCAAGAGCCTCGACAACAACATCGAGTACTACCGCTCCGGGTTCGCGCAGGGGCGGCCGATGAGCAACCAGGGCGAGTGGGTCGTGCCCTGCCACCGGCACGGCGGGGACACGGGCAAGTGGTGGAACATCCTCGGCGAGAAGCACATCGGCAAGAAGGGGCTCATCTGCGAGAAGTGCGGCGAGCTCATCAACCCGCAGGACGCCGATGCCCAGTGGGCCTCGCTCGTGTCTGGGGGCGTGTTCGAGAGCTACCGGATCCCGCAGCTCATGGTCCCCTGGAAGGCGTGGGACGAGATCCTTCTCGACTACGCCCGGTACCCCCGCGACAAGTTCTACAACGAGGTGCTCGGGCTCTCGTACGACTCCGGGATGCGCCCCCTCAACATGGGCCAGGTCCGAGAGTGCTGTGACGAGAAGGTCACGATGCACCCCGACTACCTCGAGCAGTTCAAGACCCAGGACAACCCCATCTTCGCGGGCATCGACTGGGGCACGGGGGAGAACAGCTACACGGTCCTGACGCTCGGGACCTACGTGGCCTCGAAGTTCACGATCATCTACGCGCACCGGTTCACCGGGACGGAGCTCGACCCCGAGACGCAGTTGAAGATGATCGAGGAGCTACTGTCCGAGTTCAAGGTCCTGGTGATCGGGACCGACTACGGCGGCGGCTTCCACCAGAACGACTTCCTCCTGCGGAAGTTCGGACCTCTGCGGCTCGCCAAGTTCCAGTACATGGCGAAGTGCAAGCGCAAGGTGGAGTTCGAGCCCAAGCTCCGTCGCTACAAGGTCTTTCGGACCGAGGTCATGAGCGACATCTTCAACGCCATCAAGCGCAAGCAGCTCACCTTCCCGCGCTGGGTGGAGTTCAAGGAGCCGTACGCCCAAGACATGTGCAACATCTTCTCGGAGTACAACGAGACGATGCGCATGACCCAGTACAGCCACCGGCAGGACCGCCCGGACGACACGTTCCACTCGGTGCTCTACTGCTTCTTGGCGTCGATGATCCGCCACCCCCGGCCGGACATCATCGCCCCGTTGCGAGAGGACCAGAACCGCGGTCCCTTGAACGCCGGCTACACCGGTCCGCTCTGGCAGGGTTGACAGAAGTCGCGTGGGCGCTTACCCCTTGAGCATGTCCTCGTTCCCATCCCGCTGAACTGCTCTCTGACTCTCCGCTGACGCACTACGTGATCGTGCGAGCGGACCTCCCCCGCGGCCTGCAAGCTGCGCAGATCGTCCACGCGGCGGGAGAGAGCAGCCCCGGCGGGCTCCCCGCCGGCACCTACGCGGTGGTCTTGGCCGTTCCGTCCGAAGAGGCCCTCGTGCGCGAGGCCGACCGGCTCGAGAAGGCCAAGCTCCAGATCGTCCGCATCTACGAGCCCGACGCGCCCTACTGCGGCGCCATGATGGCCATCGGGATCGTCCCGGCCAGGAAGGAGGACCTCCGGCGACACGTCTCGTGTCTCCCTCTCCTGAGGTAGTTCTTCGGGGCGGTAGCTCAGCGTAGAGCGTCGGCGAAAGCCGAAGGTCGGTGGTTCAACTCCATCCCGCCCCACCATCCGCAGGTAGATCAGTTGGTGATCGCTCCTCGAGCCTTGCGTTCCTGGAGAGGTGGTGGTTCGACTCCATCCCTGCGGGCCACGCGCTCTTAGCTCAGAACGGTAGAGCAGCCGCCGGATGGAGGCGGAACGTCGTGGGTTCGAGTCCCACAGAGCGCACTACAGCAACGACAAGATGATGGCGTTCACGTGCGTGGTCTTCGGGTCCGGGAACGCCCGGTCCGCGACGGCCTTGCCGCCCGTCTCTCGCAAGTAGAGGTACGCCTCTTGTCGGAGCGTCGCGTACGCGGATCGCAGGATCGCGTACGAGGTAGCGCGGTCTGCGTCGAGTCGCTCGATGTGCAGCGGCGCCTCGCGGAGCATCTTGGCCGCGGCGTCGAGAGGCGCCCGGTACGACGAGAACCCGTTCCGCAGCGCGTCGGCGGCCTTGAAGTAGTTCCGGTCCATCCCGAGGAAGATCTTCGCCCACCCGCGGATCTGGAGGGCCGTCATGCCGCTCGTGTCGGTGTACTCGAGGTTCAGGCAGGCGTGATGGAGCGCCATGATGTCGTGCGGTTCGGTACTGACGGGATGGTGGGATCCGCCCAGCGCATCCAGCAGGGCGTCGAGCTTCCTCTCCGTCCGGGCGGCGATCGTCAGCGCCTGAAGGGCGTGCTGGTACATGGCCGCGACCCCGATGTTCTTCTTCAGGGCGCGGGCCGTGTCGGCGACGTCGTTCGGGTCGAAACGCGGCTCTCCGTCCTCCGAGACCGGCACCAGCAGACGTCGGGCGACGAGCTGCCGGGCCTTCTTCTCGGAGACTTCCAACCAGTCGCTGACCTCGCGAAGCGTGAGCAGCCCCTCGGCTGCGGGTTTCTCATTGGAGAGGGCCATGTGCTATTCCTAGGGTCGTACAACAACCTGGAGCGACCATGAGCGATCTTCCCGAGCCTTGGGCCCGTCAGCAAGCACATGCACGACCGATCTCGGGGGAGGACCTCGAGACGATGGGAAAGCGAGCTGCCGACCAGTGGGCGTCGGGCGCCTTCAAGACCCTCAGCGACTCCGTCGTGGGGACCATCAAGACGGCAGGGCTCTCGCCCGAGCAGGTCCGGCGGGTCATCGAGTTCGCGAACACCCACGCGTACCTCGTCGAGTTCCGGAAGGAAGGCTCGGCGCACCGCGTGATCGACTTCGACGGAGGTCCGGCGGACCCGTCGGTCGTCCTCAAGGACCTCAACGATGGCGGCGGGGGCACGGTCTTCGACCGCGGGACGCTCGACTACAACGCGCCGCCGGTGGGGAAGAGCAAGCACGCCTCGCTCGATCGGGCCGTCGAGACCGCGCTGTTCGAGAAGTTCGCCTCAAGCTCGGAGCCGCACCCGGACTACCCGTACGCGAACCCGCTCGGAGAGCTGCTCGACCTCCGGGAGAAGGTCGCGGGCCTGTACGAGCACTCGGGCTCCACGCTCTCGGGCCTCGAGACCATGTACCAGGACCTGGCCGAGAACCTCTTCTACCAGGTCAAGCAGGCGGCCATGAACGGCTACCCGCTCGGGGATGTCCTGCGGGCCTGGCAGCCCTTCACGTCCGACCCGGAGTACGTCAAGGCCGCCATGGCCGTCATCGGGCCGCGGCTGCTGGAGAACGGGGTCTTCCCGAGCGTCGAGGCGTTCGGGGCATCCCTCGAGAAGACCGGTAGCGCCCAGACCCCGAACCCCGCGCACCCGCTCGTGCACACCTACCAGGAGTACTGCCAGGTGCTCTACAAGCTCGCCGAGACGCGTCTCGTGCACGAGCAGGCGGGCGCCGCCCTCGGGACCATCAACGCGTTCGTGCAGAACTACGACCCAGAGAAGCTCGCGGGCTTGAACCCGCTCGACTGGGTCGAGAAGAAGATGCTCGCTCGGGCCGCCTCTCGGGCGGCAGAGCACGGGGCGCACGAGGTGACCCGGAGCCCGGGGCTCGTGAAGAGCATCACGCAGGCCGCCTCCGACCTCTCCCATCCCGCCGGCGAGGCCGGGCATGGTCTCGGAGAGTTGCTCTTCGGTGAGGGCTCGGGCGGGGCCAAGACGCTCGGAAACCTGACCAGCACGGCCGTGAAGTACGCGCCGCACATGGCCGCCGGGTACGGGCTCTACCGGGCCGCCGAGACGCCCACCGGCCAGAAGATCCTCAACGCCGTGACGGGCGACAACAACCAACCCCAGATGGCTCTTCCGCAGGGCTACGGGTACTACTGAGGCACGCCATGATGAACCCGCTCGAGGAGTACTTGGAAGAGAAGCACGCCGGCGCTGGAGACTTCGCTGGCCACATGGGGCAGGCGCTCATGGGCGGCCTCGGGACCGCGGTCGCGGCGGGCGCCGTCGCGGCGACGGGCATGGCGGCCTCGCACATCTACGACGCGGTCACGAAGGCGCGGGACTTCAAGGACATGCTCCGGAGCCCGTTCAACCAGGACCTCCACACGCTCTACGCCGAGCGCCCGAAGGAGTTCAACGCCGCGTACTCCTCGCTGCGCTCCATGAACCCGAGCTTCTCGAAGGACCCCATGGTCGCGGGGACGTACCTGCGGCGGATGATGACCTTCACGCCCGAGGCCGCCGGCGGGGCCTTGCTGGAGTCGCTCCAGTACCGGAAGTCCGAGCCCGAGAACCCGCTCGAGAAGGCGTTCCTGGGTGGGGCCGCACACGGGGCCGGGCAGGGCTACGGTGAGAGCGTGAAGGCGCAGCACCAGGTCGCTCGCGAGGGACGTGACGCTCAGAAGACGCTCGCGATGTCGCAGCTCGGGCACGAGCAGAAGCTCCAGCAGCAGTCGCACGCCGACTTCATCCGCCAGCGTCCGAAGCCGGCGGAGGGGGAGCAGCACGTCATGCGCTCTCCCGAGTGGTACGCACAACACGCCGCGATGTTCCGCTGATGCTCAAGGCAGCGTTCTTCCCCGGGCAGACCGAGCACGGACCCATCGCGGTCCCGCTCTTCACGAAGGCCGATGCGGCGTTCGAGAAGACGGCCGCTGCGCGTCTGCTGCCCGAGGTCGTGAAGTACATCGAGACCCTTCGGCCAGCCCCGGATGCCCAGTACGTGCTCGTGAACGCGATGGGCGCCGGGGAGTTCTGGGGGTCGAACATCAACGGGGACTACTTCCCGGAGGCGGCGCTCATCCACGCGCCCGACTCGTGGAAGAACAACCCGCTCGTCGATCGCGTCACCGCGAAGAACTGGCCGTACGGCTTCCCGACCTTCTACCGGGCCCACCCCTACGCGCACCACCGGAACAAGGACGCCTCGCGTGCCTTCGGGGAGGTAGAGCTCGCGACCTGGAACGACGCCATGAAGCGCGTCGAGCTCGTGATCCGCGTCGACGAGGACAAGTGCCAGAAGTTCGGCGGCACGGGCGTCTGGGACAAGCTGAAGCAGGGGCAGTTCCCCGACGTCAGCATGGGCTGCAAGGTTCCGTACGACACGTGCTCGATCTGCCTCGACTGGGACACGTACCGGAAGGCCCAGGCCACCTTCGTGCCGGGTCGGCACAAGCACGCCGGCGAGGCGGTGCTCGAGTACCACCGCCGGCTCAAGGCGAAGAACGGTCACGGCATCCGCGGGCTCTCGATCACGCGAGCCGACTACTGCGAGCACGCGGCCGACAAGATGAGCAAGATCCTGCCCGACGGCAGGAAGGTGTTCGTCTACAACGACTACCCGAGCTTTTTCGACATCAGCTTCGTCTTCATCGGCGCCGACAAGACCGCCAAGGTGATGATGAAGATCGCCAGCGCTCACGCGTTCTGGTCCCTGCCCAGCGTCGATGTGGCCGAGAAGCTCGGGTACTCCGACTTCCTCGGGGAAGAGAAGACGGCCTCGGCAGAAGAGCCGGTCACGGAAGAAGACCTCTTCAAGCTCGCCTTCTTGGGGAAGGGCGCCTTCGCGAAGGCCGGGGAGATCGACAAGGACACGGTCCCGTCGCAGTTCGTCGCCAAGGCCGTCCCGGTGTTGAACAAGCACGAGCCGGAGATGGGCGACGAGACCCTGGAGGCGCTGGCCACCCGGCCCCTCGGGGACTCGCTAGCCACACTCTCGGGGCTCGGGATCACGCTCCGCCCGAGGGAGTTCCAGCGGATCATCATCATCCGCATGGGGAACCGCCCTCTCGCAGACGAACTCGACCGGAAGGGCATCGTGTTCCCCAAGTCGGAAGAGAAGCACGACGAGCCGCTCATCACCGGTTCGATGCACGCCGGCTTGGCCAAGATGCTGCTGCATCTGCTCGAGGATCGCAGCGTCTTCGGACCGCAGATCGAGCGTCGAGCGGTGCGCGTTCTTTCGCGGGCCGGAGAGCGTCCGGAACACGAAGTGAAGCCCCCTTCTTCCCTTTCTACGGATCTGCTGCGTAAGATAGGGGCTGCGTACGGTTCCTACCGTCAAGAGCACATGAACAAAGTGGCAGAGGCGCAGGACATGATCAGCAGCTCCGGTCTTCGAGACCGGTCGCTCGGTCTTCTTGCACATCTGCCCGCCGACGAGCTATTCACTCCGATGTCCGTAGCTCACCTGAAGCAAGCCTTCTGGTCTGAGCTCGGAGTCCCCGGCAACGGGGAGGCGAACACCGCCAGCGTGGAGAGGGGTTCCCCCTCGAAGAACACGTTCAACCGCAACGTCACCTTCTAGGAGTCACTCCCCCATGTCCGACCTGTCCACGATGCTCGCCGAAGCCTACGGCACCCACCAGTCCGCTCCTGCTCCCTCCGCCGAGGACATGCAGAAGCAGGCGTCCATCAACCTCTTCGCGAAGCTCGCGGCCGACAACGGCGTCGACCTCAACAAGCTCTCGGACGAGCAGGTGAACGAGCTCTACACCGAGTTCGTGACCAAGCTCGCCGAGGAAGAGAAGAAGGAAGAGGGCGAGAAGAAGGAGCCCCCGCCGGCGGCCAAGAAGGAAGAGGGCGAGAAGAAGGACGAGGAGAAGGAGGCGGCGGCCCGCGCCGAGTTCCAGCTCCAGAAGGAAGCCGAGGCGAAGGTCGCCGAGGCCGACTACCTCGGTCGCGTGATGGCGCACGCCTACGTGAACGAGCTGAAGAAGATCGCGGGCAAGATGCCCGAGGCTCTGGCGGCGCACGCTCGCGAGGCCGGCAAGGCCGTCACGAAGGGCGTCGAGCACGCCGGCGACAAGCTGAAGAACCTCGGCAAGTCGATGAAGAGCCACAAGACCGAGATCGCGGCGGGCGCTGGCGGCGCGGCTGCGGGCGCTGCGGCCGGTGAGGCGCACGGTCGGAGCAAGAAGGCGTCGGCCGTCGACCTCGAAGCGGCCGAGTACGCGGTCAAGCTGGCCCACGAGGCCGGTCTCGATGCGGAGGCCGTGGGCGAGCACCTCGACGCCCGCCTGCTCCTGGGCGTCCAGGAGTCGACCAAGACGGCTGGTGTCGAGGACTTCGAGACCGCGCGGCACATCCGCGCTCTCGAGCTGCTCGAGCAGATCGGCGTTCCCGTCACCTGGCCGGAGGCCACCTTACCGAATGGGGCCCCACAACGATGCGCAAGCTCGCCGAGCCGCCCAACGCGGTGGGGTCCCTTCCTTCGGCCTCTCCTGTGCCAGAGGTGCAGGTCCTCTCGCAGTTCGCTCCAGGGAAGAAGGGTCCGACCGGTACCGCGCCGAAGACCAACTACTCCCGGGTGAACTCCGGAGCCCCGGAACTTCCTGATGCAGGTGCGGTAGACCAAAAGTCCCTCCAGCCCAAGTACGGATCCCCCATGAACACCGCTGCGACCCCCAACCTTCAGGACCTCGTCCACGCCTCCATCGCCGGCGTGATGTCGCGGACCAAGATCGCCGAAGAGGCGAAGCGCCAGGCCCACGACGAGCCCGAGAAGTGCTCGAAGTGCGGCAAGGACAAAGAGAAGTGCGCGTGCGGCGGCAAGATGGCGTCGGCAGGCGTCTCGACCGACCGCGTGACCAAGCTCGCCGGAGCCCTCGACTACCTCTCGGACGTCTTCGCGAAGACGGCCACCGAGAACCAGCCCGGTTCGGGTCCCGGGGCGCTCCAGGTCACCGAGGCGACGGCCTCTACCTCCCTGCCGGACCACAAGGGTCAGGCGACGCCCAAGAACGTCGTCCCCATGCACCCGGGTGAGGAGAAGGTCCGTCCGACCGAGCAGAGCGCGACCGCGCTCGAGACGAACGACAAGAGCCCGCCGGGCGCCGGCGGCAAGACCCCCGAGAAGGTCGCGGCCGACCTCGCTGCCGCGAACCTCGAGAAGGTCAAGGCGGCAGCCTCGAAGGAGAAGACCGCCGAGGAGCTCTACCGAGCGAACCTCGAGCGCTTCGGCCTGAAGCTCGCCGAGGACGCCATCAACCCGGCGCACATCAGCGCTGGCCCCGCGCAGCCCCCGCAGGCGTCGGCGGCCGGTCAGCCGGGCGGTGAGCCCGCCGGCGGCGCCCCGAAGGGCCCCACGTCGGCCCTGGCCTCGAACGAGGCGGCCATCGGCCTCACGCGAGGCGAGGCGTACGCGAACCGCAAGGAGGACATGAAGAAGTGGCTCTCCGAGCCCATGGACTCCAGCAAGCACGACAGCACCCTTCAGGTCGCGTTCGACGAGACCTCGAAGGCCGATCCCAAGATCGGCAGTGCGCAGTCCATCAAGACCGCTGCGGCGCGGGCCATCCTCGAGAAGATGGCCGAGAAGGTGAGCTGAAGACCATGGACAAGATCTCCCACGCCAAGATCGCCGAAGTCCTCGCGGACGCAGCGGCCACCCTTCGCCAGGTCACGCAGGAGCGTGACGCCGCGGTCGAGAAGCTCGCGGCTCTCGAGCTCCGCACCGACGTCGAGAAGCTCGCGAGCTCGATGATCGAGAAGGGCATCTCCGACGCCCCCAAGGACGTTCTCATCGAACAGCTCGAGAAGGCCGCTCAGGAGGGCCGACTCGATCGCCTCCGGGATGCGGTGAACCTCGTCGGGCCGGACATGTGGTCCAAGCTCGGCCATCTCACGGACGACCGTCGGCACCCCGGCGGAACGTCCGACCTCGAGTCGTTCTTGGCCGGCGGCCTCGGGTTAGCAAGAACAGCCCACAAGGAGACAGACCACATGTCCACGATCGATCGCATCAACTTCGAGCCCGTCACCGACGTCCTCCCGATCCACCGCCGCGACTTCCCGCTCGCGGACCCCACGCTGGTGAACCCGGCGAACCCCCTCGGGCTCATCGACGGCGAGTGGATGACCCTGAACGGGTCGTACCAGCTCGTCCGCGCGGCCAACATCGCGGCAGCCGGCAACGCGGCGACGGTTCGGAGCTTCCCGCTCTGGGCCGAGCGAGGCCGCTACGACGTCCAGGCCATCGCGGGTCGCAAGACCCCGATCTTCTTCCTCGGCGTCTACGAGATCGACACGCGCATCTTCGACGCGGCCCTCGTGGTCGGCGCCGGCGCGGCGATCACGACGGTCATGCAGCCGCTCAAGGTCGCGAGCGTCAACCTCGGCGGCAAGATCGTGGCAGGTCTGGTCGGCCACGGCGGTGCAGGCGACGCGAACCCGATCGTCGGGTACGTGACTCGCCTCCCCGCCTCCAACAGCAACAAGCTCCGCTTCATCCAGGGCTGGCGCTCGTAGTAGCCGGCACGCAGCGAGCACACCCCCAAAGACACACAGGAGACCAAGATCATGAGCGTCCCGGCACGAGTTCTCAACGACATGTTCAGCCAGAAGCTGGGCACGGTGGAAGGTCGCGAGAAGATCGCGGAGTACGGTGGTACGTACATCCGCGATCGTCTGCGCGAGGTCAGCTACGCGCGGAAGATCGTTCCGCCGGAGAACGTGACCCGGGCCGACTGCCAGCGCAGCGTCAACCACGACACCCTCGTGAAGATCGTCGACGTCGAGCCCAAGTCCCGGGCGATGTCGGTGACCTTCCGCGGGCAGCCCACGGCCCGCTTCATCCGCGGCCCGAAGGCGGAGGTCGCGTTCTTCACCATCTCCTCGGAGATGTTCCAGAAGACCGAGCAGGAGCTCCTGGCCTACGAGATGCCCATCACGAAGGTGATCGAGGACAACTCGGTGAAGGACATCCAGGAGATCGAGGATCGTGAGTTCACGATCCACATCGAGTCGGCCGTCCAGGCCCTCCAGCAGGAGGCCAACGGCGGCACGGTCACGACGCTGAACCGCACGACCATCGCGGCCGGCACGGTCGTGGAGTTCTCGGTGCGCAAGGGCGAGCTCGCTCGCACGGCGCTCACGAACGACGCGACGGTCCGCCCGGTGCAGCGCCCGGACATCGTGAACCTCCGCAAGCTCCTGAACGGGAACCGCCTCCGGGCGGAGCGCCTGCTCATGACGGAGGTCGACTGGGACGACCTGCTCCAGTGGACCGTGGAGGACTTCGGCGATCGTCTCCAGTCGGAGACGGCGGTCGACGGCTACAAGTACAACACCCTCCTGGGGCTGTCGTACGTCCGCACGATCAAGACCGACATCCTCCGCCCCGGGAACATCTACGTGTTCACGCGGCCGGAGTTCTTCGGGAAGTTCTTCGTGCTGAACAACACGAAGTTCTACATCGACAAGGTCGCGAACACGATCTCCTGGCAGGCGTGGGAGGACATCGCGATGTCGGTCATCAACATCGCGTCGGTCCGCAAGCTCGAGCTCTACTCGGCGGACGCGACCTCGAACAACGCGGACGGGCTCCTGGCGAGCTTCATCCCGGTGGACGAGGACGAGCTCGGCGCGGCGAACAACCGGGTCGATCAGGGCCTCCGGTTTCCACAGGTCTCGCAGTTCTGATTGTTTCCCGGCCTCGGGCCTGCTACGGCTCGAGGTATGGAACATCGAACCTGCGTCACCTGTCGCGAGACCCTCCCGGACGACGCCTTCTACTCAAGAAGTCGGAACACCTGCAAAGGGTGTCGGAAGAAGGCGGTGGCGGCCCGCCGAGAGAAGCTCAAGTCGGAAGGTCGCTGCATCGAGTGCCGCTCTCCTCTCAAGGGGGGCGGCACTCTGTGTTTGGGGTGCAAGAAGATCCACCTCGATCGGCACCACGCCAACAAGGAGCGGTACGGCGCGACCTCGAAGAAGCGCCGTCGCGAGTTGAAGTTGGCGGCCTTGATGGCGTACGGCGGTCCTTCTTGTGCGTGCTGCAAGGAAGAGCATCTCGAGTTCTTGACCATCGACCACATCGAAAAGAACGGCGCCGAACATCGGCGCGAGATGTTGAAGGAGAAGGGCTGGAAGGGCGATGAGCGTGGGATGTCCGGGTCTCACACGTACCTCTGGCTCAAACAGAACAACTACCCGCCCGGCTTTCGGGTGCTTTGCTTCAACTGCAACTTCTCCCTCGGCCACTTCGGCTACTGCCCGCACGGTGGTATCGTGGGTGCACAACAGACCGCTCTCGTGACACCATGATCGCCATGGACCAGACCCCCTCCATCTTCCAGGTTCACAGCACCGTGCGCTCCCCGCGCACCCGGACCCTTCGTGCCGCGGCTCCGGTGCACCACCGCCGCACGCAGTTCGTCCTCGACGTCCAGGCTCGGCTCATCCCGAATCGGCCCGTGACCATCACGGAGGAGGACCTCCGTCGCAACCTCGATGCCTTGAAGGCGCTCGAGGCCCAGGGCATCGCGGAGGTCCGGACGATCGACGGCCGCAAGGTCGACCTCGAGACCCTCACGCCCGCGCCCGCGATGGCGATCCCGCCCTCGCCGAACCCGCCGCCCGACCTCGCGGCGCTCGACCCCAAGCCGGGGCAGCACATCTTCACGGCTCCGGGACAGCCCGGGTACGAGCGCCACGCCCAGAAGCCCGCGGAGGCCGTGCAGGGCGTCGACATGGCCGCCGGCGAGGACCAGACGGTCGTGGCCGAGGTCGAGGTCAAGGACGGCGTGGCTGAGGTCCGGGACACGTTCGTGCTCCAGCCCACGGCGCCCGGCGACCTCTCGGAGGCCGAGATGGCCGGTGCGTTCGGGGGCCCGGCCGCGCCGGAGACCACGAGCGACCACGAGCTCGAGATCACCGAGGGCGCTCCCGTCCCGGAAGAGGTCGAGCACGTCGAGGCTCCGAAGAAGGCCAAGAAGGGCCGTCGGGGGTAGGCCATGATCCAAGGCATCGTCGGCATGTCGGAGACCACCCGCGCGTTCATCCAGACCGTGCGGCTCTACATGCGCGACTTCCCGGAGCTCAACCGCATCGTCCGAGGCGAAGAGTCCAGCGATCGGCAGATCGCCTGGGCCGTCTTGGACGCGGTGTCGTACTTCAACGGGATGCCTCACCTCACGACCTACTCACTCGAGGAGCTGCTCCAGCAGAACCAGCAGGCGCTCATGTTGCGCCTGACGGTCATCTCGCTCATCGAGTCGGTCGGCCTTCTTCAGACCCGCAACCACATCAACTACTCCAACGGCGGCATCAACGTCGGCGTGTCCGACAAGACGCCCATGCTCATGAACTGGCTCCAGTACTTCCGTGCGTACACGGACCAGATGGTGCAGCGCGTGAAGGTCGCGCTCAACATCCAGGGCATCCTGGGTCCGAGCAACGTCGGAGTGCACAGCGAGTACTGGGCGGTCAACGCGACGTACGCCGCCTACTGAGGAGATCAACTAGATGGCCAACCTGAAGGTCCGCAAGTTCAACACCATCGACCAGGTGCAGCACTTCCTCAACGGCGGCATCACGGGCGGCTCCGGCCACGTGAAGCCCCGTGAGGGCGGGCCGCCTGGCGCGAACCTCGTGGGGCTCACGCTCACGTTCCTGAACCCTGCGGGCACGGTCACGTTCGTGGCGGGCGCGAAGCCGAACGGTCTTCTGCTCTACAAGGAGTTCAAGAGCCAGATCGAGACCGCGATTCCGACCGTGGTCGTGAAGATGCTGGAGGACGGCTCCATCGCGTTCATCGAGGCCACGCCCACGACGGGCGCGGTCCTGAAGGGCGACGGCACCCCGGCCACGAACGCCAACACGGTGCTCGGGTTCGACAAGGACACGAACGCGGTCGGGAAGGTGTACGGCTCTCCGTACTCGCCGGTGCCCGCGGTCGCGCCGTACTTCGTCCAGATGTACTCCAGCAACGACAACACCCACGTCGTTACGACCTACGAATAGTTACGTGTATATTGCCGTAATGCGTGGACGGAAACTAGGACCCGAACAAGAGCAAGAAGCCGTGCAGATGTACCAAGCCATGAAGAGCACCAACGAGATCGCGCAACGCTTCAGCGTTGTTCCGGCGACGGTGCGCCTGGCTCTGGCACGAGCCGCCGTGAAGATGCGGAAGGGCCGTTCTCGAGGCGAGGTCTCGAAGAGCACCCTCAAGAAGATGGTGGACATGCGGAAGGCGGGGCTGTCGCAAGCGGTCATCGCAGCGGAGGTCGGCATCAGCCAGCCGGTGGTGAGCCGTCTGTTGGAAGTCGCTGGGCTTCCGGCGGACCCTCGTCGCTACCGCGCTGCGCACCCGAACTGGAAGGGCGGACGTACGACCAGCTCCAGCGGTTACTCTTTCGTACGCCTACGAGCGGACGATCCCTTCTTCTGCATGGCGAACAAGTCGGGGTACGTTGCCGAGCATCGCCTCGTGATGGCACGTGCTCTAGGTCGCCCGCTCGCAGAACACGAGACCGTCCATCACGTCGACGGCGACCGCATGAACAACAAGGTCTCGAACCTCCAGCTTCGCCAGGGCAAGCACGGCACCGGGGTCGTGTTTCGCTGCAACGCCTGCGGTTCTCATGACGTAGTCACCACGACCCTCCACGGAGAGTTACAGCATGTCCTTCGAGCGCTCCCTTCTTGCAGACCGCACCTCGCTCGGGGCCGCGGCGTCGTTCTACGTCAAGCTCAAGCACGGCTCGATGGCCTACGAGGCCCCCGACGAGACCGGGCAGCTCGAGGGCCAGTTCACGGTCCCGGTGCCGCAGGCGCTCGAGCTCATGAGCACCATGGTCGAGAACGAGTTCAAGACCATGTACGCGTACAAGACGTACGCGAACTCGCTCCGGGGGCTCTCGCACCACTCCATCGCGGAGGAGTTCGAGGACCACGCCGAGCAGGAGATCGAGCACGCGGACTTCCTGCTGCGTCGCATGGCCGTCCTCGGTGGCGCCGTGCACGTGCCCGACATCCCGGCGCCGCCGGCGGACACGGACCCGGTGGCGATCATCCAGACCATGGTCCGGATGG
Organism: Deltaproteobacteria bacterium; assembly: GCA_029552245.1. GTDB lineage: Bacteria > Desulfobacterota > Desulfomonilia > UBA1062 > UBA1062 > MWEI01. The sequence continues at coordinate 722 of JAKPDW010000082.1, read as the reverse complement.
AGCAGGAGGGCATCGCGAAGTGGAAGGCCCTCCACGCCATCACGGGCGACAACCCGATGAAGTTCAAGATCGAGGAGTACCTGACCCGTGAGCAGGAGCACCTCGACGAGCTCTGGCAGATGCTCCCGCACGAGGCGCGGGACATGGGTGTCCCCATGGCCCCGACCGGTCAGGTGCAGGACCAGGCCGGCATGGCGCCCGAGGGTGCTGCGAAGCAGGCGGAGTTCGAGGAGATCAAGAAGAAGCTCGCGTGGGGCTTCACGGGCGGTCGTGTGGGCGGCGTGGGCGGCAGCGTCACGAGCGCGTTCCGCCCGGCCGCGAAGCCCATCGCGGGCACGACGGCCAGCATGGTCAGCAACCTGTCCAAGAACGTCTCGACGCCGTTCGGCCCGCAGTCCCACATGCCGACGGTCCAGAACCTCCTGGGGCAGATGAAGACCATGGGGCAGCCGGCGGCTCCGGTCGACATGGCCGGGACGGCGGCGAAGATGCAGCAGGGTACGCTCCGCGGCGCCGTGAACCAGGCCGGGCAGGCCGTCGGGGGCGCGGTCGACAAGGCCAAGGGCTTCTTCAGCGGCCTTGGTCAGAAGCTCCAGGGCATGACGGCCACGGGGCGGATGCAGCAGGAGATGGCCAAGTCACCCGCTATCGAGCGGTTCCGAGACGCCGTACGCGGAACGCAAGGGGGTATGACGGCCGTGCAGGCCGTAACGCGTCGTCCT
>JAKPDW010000012.1 GCA_029552245.1 Deltaproteobacteria bacterium | reverse complement strand
CGAATCGAAGTTCAACGCCGATCCCGAACTCGCACGTCGCCTGACCGACATCGTCCGTACCGACGTGAAGGACATGGACCTCAAGTCCACGGGCGGGCTGATGCTCCTCGACACCTTCGTCTACGGCTACGGCGTGGGCGTCGAGATCATCAAGACGGACCAGAAATATGTCCGCTTCCCCGCCGAATCCGCTCTCGTGGAGGAGGGGCTCGTCAAGGGAGACGAGGCGACACCCGTCGCCACGGCGCAGCAGTACGACATCTGCCGCGTCCACCCGAAGGACATCGTCTTCGACCCGAAGGGCACGCGGCTGGACCTATCCGACCACGGCTGGGTGGCCCTCGCATTCTACCCGACGATCTCCGACCTCCAAGCGGACCCCGGCTTCACTCTGCCGGAGAAGCTGGATAGCCTTCAGGAAGCCTCGCAGGCGACGCGCAGCGAGAAGAACGAGGGGACCACGGGCGGGCGCTGGCCAATCAAGGCGACCGAGACGGACCCTGCTTTCAAGACAGTCTGCGTCTGGGAAATCTGGGACAAGCCGAACCAGAAGATCATCTACATGACCGACTCTCTCCACCACATCCTCGGAGAGAAGAACTGGCCCTGCAAGCTCCAGATCGGCCCCCGTAACCTCTTCCCCGTCACCCTCATGGCGATGCACCCGAACCCGAAGGGGTTCTATCCCAAGGCGGAGGTCAGCCTCGTACGTCGCCAGCTTGAGCGGCTCAACGCCATCGAAAAGCAGATGGACGGGTACTATCGGAACCGCTGGAGGAAGCACGTCGCTGCGGCGGGGATCTTCTCGCAGGACTCCATCGCGAACTTCACGGACATGACAGGGGCGCACTCTCTCATCCTGATCGAACCGGACGAGCTTGGCGCCCTCGTCGGGCCTTCCGGGGACAGCACCAAGATCGACCTCTCGCGGCTCGTCTTCCAAGTGCCCGACCCGATCCCGCAGATGGACTACTACCAGCGCAAGCAGGGGATCGAGTCGGACATCTCCCAGATCCTCGGGTACGGCCCCTCCGACCGTGGCGGTCTCCCGCAGACGCGCAGCGCCCGCGAGGCCGTGATGATCAACGACTCCAAGCAGCAGAAGCTCGTGAAGCGTGCGGACGCCATCGCGGACTTCTACCGCTGGACGATGGAGAAGCACCTCAAGATGCTCCAGGCGACGATGTCCGTGGAGCGCGCCGCCCGTAAGTGGAAGCCCGCCGGGGGGCTCTCAGAGTGGTTCGGGTACTCCGCAGACGACATCAAGGGTGACTTCTCCTTCGTCGTCTACGCGGGCTCCTCCGGCCCCCGCAGCACCGAGACGAAGAAGCAGCAGATCCTTCAGGAGTTCCAGACCATCGCCCCCTTCCTACAGGCGGAGGGGAAGCCGATGTACCCGCTCCTCAAGTCCTACGCCTCCGTCATGGGCTGGGACAACCTCGAAGAACTCTTCGGTTCCGGCAGGGCGGAACTCAAGAACCTCGCTGCCGCTGCTGCCATGTTCGCGCAGGGGCAGGTGGCGCCGGAGAAGCTCATGGAGCAGGTTGCCAAGGCGATCCAGAGCAACCTCTCGAATCAGGATCTCGCGGAGGTCAAGAACTTCCTCTCCCAAGGGATCACGGGTTCCGGCGGTCAGGTGGCGACCAAGGGCATGAGAGGCGACCCCGGGACGCCGGGAGCCGGAACGGGGGCCATGTAGATGCCCACGACCGAATACCACTGCCGCGCCTGTGGGGCGGAGTACGAGTACGTCTTCGCCGTGCAGGACTGGCCCTACCCGGAAGCCTGCGAGTGCGGGAGGTGTGGCGCCGTCGCGACACGTTACTTCTCCCAGCCCCCCGCCATGAGCCCAGATCCCCATTGGGACGGCTACTACGACACCCAGTTGGGGAAGTGGATCGGCTCACGCGACGAGAAGCGACGGCTTCTCAAGGAGAAGGGCTTGGAGGAGGTCTCCTCGCAGGAGTTCAACCGTGGGTTTGAAACTGCCCCAGAGAAGGATGATGTCATCCCGAAAGACGATCCAAAGTTCCGTGCCGCGATGGAGAAGGCATACGCGGACATGAAGGCTGGCAATTTGGCACCCGTTACTCCACGGAAGGTCGAACCTGACGTGGTATCTTGATATTCGGAGGTAAGTC
>JAKPDW010000095.1 GCA_029552245.1 Deltaproteobacteria bacterium | reverse complement strand
CTGGAGCGATACAACCAGGAGCTGAAGCGCAGGACCAGGGTGGTCAGGATCTTCCCGAACCAGGAATCCTGCCTTCGTCTGGTAACAGCGCTGGCGATAGAAATGACCGAGGAATGGCTCGGCCGCCGATACCTCATCTTCAAAGATGAGGTATCGGTCAAGAAGACGGAGGATCTCCTGGCTGCATGATGCCTACATCGCAGATGCCAATGTACAGAAAATGGGGGACTTGACTGCTGTGAATGCTCAGCGCCTATGTCGGATAGTATATTCCACAGGTGATAGGAGACTTGACCCTGGACACGCCTTGCCGCATGGGGGGTGGTCAGGTATAGTGCATGTCGGTCACACACGTTATAGATGCGGGAAGGCGCATGATCAAGATCGGAGATCAAGACCGGGATGCATCCGGGCTCAAGCCGGAAGACCTGGTGTGCTATTGTTTCCGGATCACGAAGAGGCAGATCGAGGAAGACTTCATCCGGAACGGCCGCTCGCTTGTCCTCGACAAGATCAAAGAGGCCAAGAAGGAGGGCGGGTGCGACTGCGCCCGGCTGAACCCGCGTGGGCGTTGATGCCTGGATGATGTCCGCCGGGTGGTGGACACCATCTCGAGGAAGGCCCCCTGAAGCCGGCACCGGCAAGCCCAGCCGTCCGCGCCTGAGCGGTCCCGTGGCACCGCGCGGGTTGTCCGCAAGGGCCCCTTGCCTGGAGCGAAGACGGTGAATCATCGAGAACGAACAGTTCCGGATTGCCCCGCTCGACCACGAGGGCCCCTCCCCTGGAGCGAAGACGGCATAGCCCGGGCGGTCGCGCCTGAATGATCATACCCAAGGGCGCGCGGGGCGGCTCCAGAAGTGGGTTTTACGAGCAGATAGCCTGTTGCGCCTGAATGATCATACCCACGGGGCGGGCGGGGCCATGCCTGTCAGATGACCTTGAGCACGGGCAGTTCGAACACGGAGAAGCCCTTGCCGCCGAGCCTGGTGAAGAGCCCTTGCAGTTCCCTGAAGGCCGCTTCCTCGGTCTCGTCGTCCACGGCAACGGCCACGGCGCAGTTGAACCCCGGCCACACGGCGTCGTCGAGCTTGGGCTCCGAGCGCCTGCCCTTGCCCAGGACCCTGTCCCACTTGGTGTACCCGGCAAGGGGAAGCCGTGCGAGCGCGGCCATGACCTCGTCGTCGAACTCCGCGTCGTATACCATCAGGAGCATCTTCATGAGGCTTTCCTCCCCTGTTTCCTCGACTCGAGGCCGTAAAAGACCGTGGGTATGAGCACGAGCGTGATCAGGGTGGACACGCTCAGGCCGGAGATCATGGTGATGCCGAGGGGGTTCCAGAACTCTGCGCCCTGGCCCTTGGACAGCGCCATGGGCACCATGCCCAGCACGGTTGTCAGCGTGGTCATGAGGATAGGCCTGAGCCTGTGTGAACCCGCCGTGGTCACCGCCTCCTCGAGCGTCCTGCCGCGCTTGAGCAGGAGGTGCGTGTAGTCGAGCAGCACGATCGCGTTCTTCACCACGATGCCCGAGAGCATCACCACGCCCATGAAGGTCATGAGATCGAGAGGCACCTTGAAGAGGAAGAAGGCATACACGACGCCCACTATGCCGAAGGGCACCGAGAACATGATGATGAGCGGGTCCCTGAGGTTGCCGTAGAGGGATGCGAGCACCATGTACACGAGCACCACGCCCAGGAGCATGAGGATCGAGAGGTCCTTGAACGCCTTGGCCTGTTCCTCCACGTCCGACCCGAAGCGCGCGGACAGGCCGGGCGGGATGCCGAGCCTGTCCATGACGGCCTTGATGTCGGCGGTCACTTCCCCGAGTTCCCTCTTGTAGATGTCCGCCTCGAGCCTGACGATCTTCTGCCTGTTCTTGCGCTGGATCTCCACCGGGCCAGACCCGTCCGTGATCGTGGCCACGTTCGCGAGCCTCACGACCCTCCCGTCGGAGGTGAACAGGGGCGCGTTCATGAGCTCATCCGGGTCATTCTTGTTCTCGACCGTGTAGCGGGTGTAGATGTCGTACCTCTCGCCCGTGTCCCAGAACGACGTCGCCGCCTGGCCGTGGTAGTAATTCCTCAGCATGGCGGCTACCTGGCCCGCGGTGAGCCCCAGGGTGGAGGCCTTGGTGCGGTCGATCCGCACCTGGAGCTCTGGCCTGTCGTTCTTCTGGCTCAGCGTGAGGTCGATCACGCCCGGGATGGATCTCGTCTCTTCGCCGAGCCGTGAGGCATACGCGAGGCACTCCTTGAGGTCGTCGCCCTGGATCTCCACCACGATGGGTTTCTGGCCGCCCATGATGACCGAGGTCATGGGGTCCTGCGCCAGGATCTTGATGCTCGAGATGCCGGGGATCCCGGTGATCGAGCGCCTCAGCTCGTTCGCGATCTCCTTGGCGCTCCGGGAGCGCTCCTGCCTGTCCACGAGCTTGATGAAGACCTGGCCCGCGTTGGGCGCCTCCTCGAACCCCACCGCCTCGCCGAACCCCTCCTTTGTCTGGCCGCAGAAGGAGAAGACGTGCAGGAGCTCCCCAGGCCTGATCGTTTTGCCCACGATCGCGTGGATGCCCTCGATGACCTTCTTCGTCTCCTCGATCCGGGTGCCTTCGGGCATGCGGACGCCTATCGTGATGTCGCCGGTGTCCATCTGGGGCACGAAGGACGTGGCCAGGAACGGGACGAGCGCGAGGCCGCTTCCGAAGACCACGACGGCCGTGACCACGACGGCCCTCGTGTGGGCCAGGGCCCAGGCCAGAAGCCTGCCGTAGGCCTGCTCGAGCGCCTCGAACCACCGCTCGCTCGCCCGGTAGGCGACCCCGGCGAGCCCCCTGTTCCCGGGCGGCGCGGCCTCGCCCCCGGAGAGGAGGCGCGACGCCAGCATGGGGGTCATGGTGAGCGAGGAGAAGAGGGAGGCGAGGATGGTCACCACCATGGTGATCGCGAAGACCTTGAAGAAGACCCCTGTGAGGCCGGACACGAAGATGAGCGGGATGAACACCACCGCCACGGTGAAGGTCGACGCGGTCACGGCCATGCCCATCTCGCCCGCGCCGAAGATGGACCCAAGGGCCGGCTTCGCCCCCCTTTCCAGGTGTCTCACGATGTTCTCCAGGATGACGATGGCGTCGTCCACCACCATGCCCACGGCGATGGCCATGGACATGAGCAGCACCATGTTCACCGTGTAGCCGAACAGGTAGAGCACGATGAAGGCGGCTATCAGGGAAAAGGGGATGGCCGTGCAGATGATGAACGAGGTGCGTACCCTGCGGAGGAAGGCCACGGTCACGACGGCGACGATGACGATGGCCTCGATGAGCGTCTTCCTGAGGTTGGCGATGCTGTTGAGGATGGTCGCAGACGAGTCGACGTTTATGTTCACCCTCACGTCCGAGGGGAGGTTCTGCCGGATGGAGTCGAGCTTCTTCTTGACCGCCCTGACCACCTCCACGGTGTTCGCGCCGGTCTGCTTCTGGAGGACCATGGCGATGGCCCGCTTCCCGTTTCCCCAGCCGTACATGGTCTCGTCCTCGTAGGAATCCCCGACCGTGGCGACGTCCCTGAGGCGCACGGGCCTTCCCCCGTACGAGCCCACGATCGTCTCCCCTATCTCGGCCGGCGAGGTGTAGCGGCCGGGCACCCTCAGGAAGTACTCCTTGCCCCCCGCCTTGATGCTCCCCGCCGGGATGTTGAGGTTCTGCGCCGAGAGGACCTGGTTGACCTGCTGGACCGAGAGGTTGTACCCCTCGAGCCGCTCGGGGTCGAAGTCGACGTTGATCCTCCTGACGAGACCGCCCACGAGCATGACCGCCCCCACGCCCGGGACCCGCTTGAGCTCGTCGGCGATCCGGTTGTCCACGATGTGATGGAGCCTGGGCCAGCTCTTCTCCCCCGTGACGGTCATCATGAGGATGGGCGCGGTGGCGCTGCTGAACTTGAAGAGCATGGGCGGGTCGATGTCTGCGGGCAGGTCCTTCTTGGCGAACTCGAGGCGGTCGCGGATGTCGTTGCTCGCCACGTCGAGGTCGCTCTCCCACTCGAACTTGCACGCGATGAGGGATATGTTGTCCATGGACTTCGAGGTGATGCTGTCCAGGTTGGCGACGCCGTTGAGCTGGTTCTCGATGACATCGGTCACCTCGGTCTCCACGTCCGATGCGTTCGCCCCGGGCCACGTGGTGATGACCGTGATCACCGGGGGCTCCACGTCCGGGAACATGTCCGTGCTCATGTACAGGAGGCTCACGGTACCCATGAGGATCACGGCGCAGAAGACCATGAGTGTCGCCACGGGCTGTCTCACGGAGAATTCGGGGAGCTTCATCTACTGCACTCCGGGTTCCCGGGGCGCGGGCCGCTCGAGCACCGCGGTGCCGTCCTTGAGCCTGTTCTGCCCGGTGACGACCACCCTCTCGCCGGGTGCGAGGCCCGACGCCACGAGGACAACGTCGCCCTGTGAAGGGCCGGTCTCTATGTTCTTCATGACCGCCTTCCCGTCCTCGACCACGTAGACGTAGGGCGCCCCCGTGCCCGGCAGCCTCTGGACCGCATCCTTCTCCACAACGACCCCGGAGACGACGCCGAGCGAGATCCTCACGTGGGCGAACATGCCCGCCTTCAGCCCCTTCTTGGCGTTGTCGACGTGGATCTCGATGTCGGCGCTCCTGCCGGACGGCGAGAGCGTGGGGTTCACCAGGGCGATCTCGCCCTCGAAGACGGCGCCCGGCACGGCGTCGCTTGTGACCTCGCAGCGCATCCCCTTGGCTATGGACAGGTAGTCCTTCTCCGTCACGGAGGCCACGATCTTGAGCCTGGACTCGTCGGAGACGCGCACGATGGGTGCGCCCGGCGCGGAGAGCGCGCCGGGGTCGACGTACCTGGCGGATATCACCCCGCCTATGGGCGAGCGCACCGTGTGCTCGGCCATGAGGATGCGGAGCTGGTCCAGCACCGCCTTCGAGCGGTCGAGCTGGGCCTCGGCGGACTCGAGCTGCGCCTGCACGTGGTCGAGCCTCTGCCTCGCAACGGCCTTCTCGGCATACAGGTTCTCGATGCGCGCGTAATCCTTCCGGGTGAGGTCGAGGTTGGTCCCGGCGAGCCTGAAGGCGGCCTCGGCCTCCCTCACCTGCGCCTCTATGGAACGCATCTCGAGCAGGGCGATGGTGTCGCCGCTACGGACCGTGTCCCCCCGGTCGAAGAAGATCCTCTCGATGATCTTCCCGGGCACCTTGGGGAACACGTCCACCTCCCGCCACGGCCTGACGTCCCCCGTGAGCCTCAGGACCCGCTCCACGTTCCCGATCGCGGCCGGGACCGTGCTGACAGGCACCTTCTCGGAGGCGGGCGCCTCGTCGCGGTCGCTTACCCCTGAATGGACCCTCCAGGCGAAAAGGCCCGCGCAGGCAGCCGCGAGGATCACAAGGAGGAGGACGGCTTTCCTGGGTCTTGGTCCGGACTGTGTCTGCATGGCGTCACGACCCCCCGTTCGTGTTCGGTTGCGGCCCCGACAATGTGACCCCCGAAGCCCTCTCGAGCCTGGCGATCGCGGACAGGTAGCCGTAGAGCGCACCGTAATAGTTCATCTGCGCCTGGGAGAGGTACGTCCGCGCGTCGAGCACCTCGGTCGACGAGGTGATCTGCTGCCGGTACTGGAGGTTCGTGATCCTGTAGTTCTCGCGGGCCTGCTCGAGGGCCTCCCGGGCGCTCGCGATGTTCTTCTCCGCCACCCTCGCGTCGAGCGCGGCGTTCTTGACCTCGATGCGCACCGCGTCCTTGAGCGCCCTCAACCTTTCTTCGAGGGCCTGCTTCTCCCACTCGGCCTTTTTCACCTCGGCCCTCGTCTTTCCCCACTCGAAGAACTGCCAGCCGGCCTCGAGCGCTATCGAGGTGTTGTGGTCGTTGCCGTAGTCGTTGTTGGATGCCCTCGGGTCGTCCCCGGTACGTTCGTAGGCGCCCAGGAGCGAGACGCTCGGGTAGAAGGAGCTCCTCGCGAGCCTCGCCGCCGCCGCCGCGTTCATGAGCGCGATCTTCAGGGAGCGTATCTCCGGCCGGTTCTCGAGGGCGGCCTCCATAAGCCGCGCCGGGTCGTACGCGAGGGGTGGGGCCCCGGTGATGTCCTCGATCTCGGTGGGCCTGTCGACCTCGAGACCGAGCAGGGTGTTCAGGCCGGATATCGCGGCCTCGAGGTTCGCCCGGGCCCGCTCTTCGGACTGCTGCGCCGCGGCGAGGGCGACCTTCGACTTGAGCAGATCGTTGAAGGGGATCATGCCCTGGTCGTAGAAGCGCTCGGCGTCCTTGACATGGGCCATGAGGGCGTCGGTTGCCTCAACGGACACGTCGAGGGCCCTCTTCGCGAGGAGACAGCCGTAGTAGGCCTCCTTCACCCGCCTGGTCGTCTCCATCCTGGCGAGGTCGCACTCGGCCTCGCCGAGATCCACGCCGAGGCGCGCCATCTCGTAGCGGGAAGACAGGGCGAAACCGGTAAAGATGGGCTGGGCCGCGTAAACCTGCCAGCGGAACACCTCGTCGCTGCTCACCGGCAACTTCGTCCCCCCCACGATCGTGTACGGCTGGTCCTCGAGGTTCGTGTACGAGTATGCGGCGCCGAGCTTGGGGAAGAAGTCGGCAAGGGCCGCCTTCCTCCCCTCGATGGAGGCGAGGCGGCGGCTCAAGGACTCCCTGATCGCGGCGTTGTTCGTCAGGGCGAGATCCAGGGCCCTCTCGAGCGTAAGGGCGCCTGCCTTTTGTTCGCCCCCCCCTTCGGCGCCTTGCCGGGCGACGCCTGTGGGGTGGCCCTGGCCGGGCGTGCCCGCTTCCTGCAGGGTATCGCCCACCCCCTGCCCATGGGCGGCAGGCGGGGCGGCCCACGCCGCCATGACGATGACGGTGATCGCTACAATAAGGTCTGCCGAAGGTCTCCTCATGAGCGCCCTCCCTCGGGCCCCGCCTTGATGTTCTCCAGGAAGAGCCGCGCCACGTCGCGGATGTTCTTCTCGTAGGGGTGCCGGTCAGGGTCCTCGAGCCACAGGTACAAGAAGGCGTTCGTTATGCTCTCGAGCGCGACCGCCATGTAGTACGGCTTGAGCATCTTCTTGAAGAGACCCTTCCTGGTGCCGCTCGAGAACACCTTGGCGAGCCTCCTGAGGAACCTCTCGTACATGGCCCGGACCTCTTGGTCGAGCGCGCTCATGATCTCCAGGGAGGCGCCCCTGGTCTGCGCGAAGTAGATCCTCAACATCGGCACGTTGTTCATGAGGATGCGGCCCTTTGCCTCGAGGTAGGCCCTGATGAGCTGGTCCTCCTCCCCCGGCCCGGAGAGCGCATCCGACAGGGCGCTCTCCATCTCCCGGCACAGGTCGAGCACGAGGGCCCGGTAGAGCTCCTCCTTGTTCTCGAAGAAGTTGTAGAGGGTGCCTATGGAGAACTCGGACTCCTGTGCGATGCGGTGCATGGTCACGTTGTGGAACCCGTGTTCCGAGAAGAGCCTCAAGGCGGTGTCCAAGATCTGCCTGCGATGGTAGAGCTTCTGGCGCGCCCGTCTCTGGAGGGTGCCTTTGCCTGCAGAACGCTCGTTCCCCTGTTTTTCGCTCATGCCGAAACCCCGCTGCACCTCCACCCCGCCTCGTGCGACCCTGCCGGACGGACGCGGCGCGGGGCAGGAATGCGGTGCGGATCCATCCCAGGCATTGCCCGTGCCATGGTCGCCCATCCTGCAGCCGCTTTCGGCACAGGCCATGAGGCGGCCCCCAGGGGGCATCCCCTCATGCCGGGCGGGGATCGTCGAGGCGTTGAGGCAGCGACGGTTGAACGGTGCTCCCCGGGGCGGCTCGCACACGGCCCGGGCGATCGCCCGGACGCCAGCTCGAACGCGCCAGGGGAGGGAACCCCCTTCGTCCGTATCCCCGGAAACGCCAAACCAAAGACCTGCCTCTTGGGCCCTGAAGACACGAAACCCCCTCAGTGTATCCGCACGCGACCACTGGCCAGTAATAATGAATATCCAATCAAAAAATGAACTAGGTGTCAAGGAATGAAAATTCATTCTTGATTTACGGGGATGCGTACCTGCGCCGTGGTCATGAAGGCAAGAGGGCGCCGGGCATCTCCTGAAGACGCGTGGGGCCGCAGGCGCCGTGGGCATCTCTTTTGGCCCGGCGACCTGTCGATCCCCTCGCACCTGAAGACGCTTGGGGCCGCAGGCGTCATGGGCATGAATGCGGGAGGCGAAGATGGTCGCGCATGGGGGGGCGGGGGCGGGGGGAGAAGGGGCC
>JAKPDW010000061.1 GCA_029552245.1 Deltaproteobacteria bacterium | reverse complement strand
CGAGGACGTCCCGGCCCTCTGTGCCGCCATGAAACGCCTCATCCTCGCCAAAGACCTCAGAGACCACCTCGGCCGCAACGCCGCCCACGTCTCCTCCACCTTCTCCCAACACACCATCATGCAGGCATGGGACAGCCTCGTTGACCATTATCTCCAGAGGAGGGAATATGACGCAGTATCAAGGCAGTGAAAAACAGGTCGCATCCGGCGATCGTTTCGCTTTCGGCGCCAACTGGAGCAGGTTCCTGAAAACGCTCAACGACGACAGGATCTTGCAGGCGGAGACCTCCCTCAAGGAAATGCTCGAGACCCAAGATCTCACGGGCAGGTCGTTCTTGGATATCGGCAGCGGAAGCGGTCTTTCTTCCCTTGCGGCCAGGCGCCTGGGTGCGAGGGTTCACTCGTTCGACTACGACCCGCAGTCGGTCGCATGCACGAAGGAGCTCAAGCGCAGGTACTTTCCCGACGACGAGCTGTGGCGGATAGAGCTGGGATCCATCCTGGACGACCGCTACGTCTCCTCTCTCGGGAAATGGGACATCGTGTACTCATGGGGCGTTCTCCACCACACCGGGGACCTCTGGAAGGCCATGGAACACGCCGTCTCGCTGGTGGACAAGGGTGGGTCGGTCTTCATTGCCATATACAACGACCAGGGTTACCTCTCCTCTCGATGGGCGAGATTGAAATATCTCTACAACAAGAAACCCTGGACGAGGCCGATTCTCCTCGCGTACGGCCTGGTGCATTTCTGGGGGAGGACCTTCCTGAAAGAGTTCATCGCCCTGAGACCCTTCGAGACGTGGAAGGCGCACTACAAGAATCGAGGCATGTCTGCCTGGCACGACCTCGTTGACTGGATGGGGGGCTGGCCCTACGAGGTCGCAACCCCGGATGCCGTGTTTCACTTCTGCCGGGACAGGGGGTTCACCCTGAGGAGACTCGTGACGAGGCAGGGAATAGGGAACAACGAGTTCGTCTTTGTGAGAAACGCGTGATCGGGTCACCCTGCTGTCGGTTCGCACCCTGGCCAACCAGGGGCATAAGAACACCCGGAACATCTCGGCATGTCCGCCTGCATGGTACGGACGGCCACCTCGTGCCTGAAGGCGCCCTTGCATGCCTGTCTCCACGTTCCCGGATACGCATCGCCTCAAACCCCAAGGAATCCGTGCAGGATCGTGAAATCGACGGGAGAACAAACGATCGAGGACGACCGGGCGGTGCATTGCCGAAGCCGGCGGTGGCTGCAGGCGAGCACCTGGTGAGGGACGTGACGACCCGGTCGGGTGTCATCGAAGCAGGAGGCCGAGCGAGCGAGACGTGTGCGGGATAGCGGGATTCTTCGGGCTTGAAGGGCAGGCGAAGCTGGCCGATTGCGTCGAGGCCATGGCCGCGACCCTCGTCCACCGGGGGCCGGACGACGCCGGCGTGTGGGTGGATGAGGCCTGCGGCGTGGCCCTTTCCCACAGGAGGCTCTCCATCCTGGATCTCAGCCCTGCAGGCCACCAGCCCATGTTCTCGGCCTCGGGCAGGCACGTGATCGTGTTCAACGGGGAGATCTACAACCACCTGGAGCTCAGGGAGAGGCTGAAGGGGGTGGCCTGGAGGGGGCACTCGGACACGGAAACCCTCGTGGAGGCGATCGACGCCTGGGGGATCGACGAGACCCTCAGCTCGAGCGTGGGCATGTTCGCCTTCGCCGTGTGGGACCGCGCGGAAAGGACGCTCACCCTCTGCAGGGACCGCCTGGGGGAAAAACCCCTCTACTACGGGAGGCTCGGCAAGGCGGTCGTCTTCGCCTCCGAGCTGAAGGCCGTATTGGCGCTTCCCTCCTTCGAGGCCCGGGTGGACAGGCAAGCCCTCACGCTGCTCCTCAGGCACAACTACGTACCTGCGCCATGGAGCATCTACGAGGGCATACGCAAGGTCATGCCCGGGACGTACCTGACCTTCCGCTCCCCCACGGACGACGGGACATGCTCGACGTACTGGTCGGCGCTCGACATCGCCGAGGCAGGCATGTCGAACCCCTTTGCAGGCGACGACGAAGAGGCCCTCGAGAGGCTGGACCGCCTGCTCAGGGATGCGGTGAGGGCACAGATGATATCCGACGTGCCCCTCGGGGCGTTTTTGTCCGGCGGGATCGACTCCTCCCTGGTGGTCGCGCTCATGCAGGCGCAGAGCACGAAGCCCGTGAAGACCTTCACCATCGGGTTTCACGAGGAGGTCTACAACGAGGCGGTTCACGCCAAGGCCGTGGCCGCGAGCCTCGGGACCGACCACACCGAGCTGTACATGACCCCTGCGGAATGCCGCGAGGTCATCCCCAGGCTCGCGACGATCTACGACGAGCCTTTCGCGGACTCGTCGCAGATCCCCACCTTCCTGGTCTCCGAGATGGCGAGGAGACACGTGACCGTGAGCCTCTCCGGGGACGGCGGCGACGAGCTCTTCGGCGGTTACCCGCGCTATACCAGGGCCCTGGAGCTGTACAGGGAGAACGGCTTGGTGAGGAGAGCGGCGAGGATCCCCGGGCTCTTGATGTTCTTCAGGTTGGTCACGCCGAGCCTGCTGGACAGGCTCTACCACAGGATACGGCCGGCACTGCCCGGGAGATTCAGGAACTTCAAGAACCCCGGCTCAGCGCTTCACAGCCTGCTGGTCGGCGAGGAACCCATGACGTTCGAACGCCTGTACCTGACGATGATGTCCCACTGGAACGACCCCGCCGGGATCGTCATCTCCGGCAGGGAACCCTCGACCGCCGTGAACGACCCGTCCCGCTGGCTCGACTCGCCCAGTCACGAGCAGAGGATGATGTTCCTCGACCTCGTCACGTACCTGCCCGACGACATCCTCGTGAAGGTGGACAGGGCGGCCATGGCGGTATCGCTCGAAACCCGGGTGCCCTTCCTCGACCACAGGGTCGTGGAGTTCGCCTGGACCATCCCGGTCGAAAAGAAGATCAGGGCGGGCCAGGGCAAGTGGATACTGAAGAAGCTGTTGGGAAGGTACGTGCCCATGCCCCTCGTGGACAGGCCCAAGATGGGCTTCGGCATGCCCATCGACGCGTGGCTGAGGGGGCCTCTCAGGGAATGGGCCGAGGATCTGCTCGAAGAGCACAGGCTCAGGAGGGAGGGCTTCTTCAACCCCGCCCCCATACGGGAGAAATGGGAAGAACACCTCGAAGGCAAGAGTGACTGGCATTACCTCCTGTGGGACGTGCTCATGTTCCAGGCATGGCTCGAGGAGCAGTCGAGGCGGCTGACCTAGCCGGCACATGGAACGGGAAGCCTTGAGAGAACCATCACACACGCCTGCAACCGGGGGTGCGGCCCACGGCCACCGACGGGGCGCACCGACCGTCTCGAGGCCATGTGCAGGATAGCGGGCATCTGGACACCCCCCCGTCCTGGCATCGCCGAGACCTGCGTCGCCATGCGCGACTCCATGAGCGCAGGCGGCCCGGACGACGCGGGGATCTTCGTCGACGAGAGGGCGGGGATCGCGCTCGGCCACAGGCGCCTTTCCATCATCGATCTCACCCGGACCGGCCACCAGCCGATGACGAGCTCAGACGGCAGGTACACCATCTGCTACAACGGCGAGGTGTACAACTACAGGGAGCTCAGAGAAGGGCTCGAGGCAAAGGGCCACACCTTCAGGGGCACCTCCGACACCGAGGTGGTGCTCGCCTTGTTCTCGGCCTACGGCCCCACGAGCGTCGAGTCCCTCGTGGGCATGTTCGCCTTCGCCGTGTGGGACGGCCTCGACAGGCGCCTGTTCCTCGTACGCGACCGGCTGGGGGTGAAACCCCTCTACTACTTCCACGACGGAGAGACCTTCGCCTTCGCCTCCGAGCTCAAGGCGCTGCATGCGGGCCTGGGGAAAGGGCTCACCGTCGATGTCGACTCTCTGGCCGAATTCCTCCACTACGGGTACATCTCCGGGCCCCGCTCCATCTACAGGCACGTCCGCAAGCTCGAGCCGGGCTGCATGCTCGCCTTCGACAGGGACACCGCCCCCGCGGTCTCGAGGTACTGGGACCCTGCGGAGCACATCGGCCCCCCAAGGCGTGTCCTGGACGAGGAGAGGGAAGCCGACAGGCTCGAGGAACTCCTGACCGACGCCTTCCTCAAGCGGCTCATCGCGGACGTGCCCGTGGGCGTGTTCCTCTCGGGGGGGATCGACTCTTCGCTGGTGACGGCCATCCTCGCGCACAACACGGACACCCCCATCAAGACCTTCACCATCGGCTTCAGGGAGGAAAACTACGACGAGTCGGGATGGGCCAGGGCGGTGGCAAGTCGTCTCGGGACCGAGCACACCGAGGAGACCGTGACGCCCGAGCACGCGCGGGAAATACTCCCCTTGTGGCCGTGGATCTACGACGAGCCCTTCGGCGACATCTCCGGCATCCCCACCACCATAGTCTCCCGCATCACGCGCAGGCACGTGAAGGTGAGCCTTTCCGCGGACGGCGGAGACGAACTGTTCTGCGGGTACCACAGGTACTGGGTGATGGCGAGGCTCGACGGTCTCCTCTCGAGGCTGCCCGACGCCGTGCCGCGCATGGCCGGCAGGGCGTTGGCAGCCCTCGGAACCGACGTGGCGGCGCGGATGGCGCTCGCCCTGCCGGGTCTCAGGCTGCCCGCCCTGAGGGACCGCATGAGGAAGTTCCAGGCGGTGCTCGAGAACTGGGAGGGCGGGGCCGGCCCGGCCTACCCGTACGCAGTCGCGTACTGGCTGCCGTCCGAGGTGGACCGGCTCGTGGGGGGATACGAGAACTGCAGGCCGCTGCCGGGGGAGTCGGACTGGGGCCTCTTGAAGTCCATGATGCTCTGGGACCTCGTCCACTACCTGCCCGAGGACATCCTCGCCAAGGTGGACCGCGCCACCATGTCCGTGGGGCTCGAGGGGAGGGACCCCTTCCTGGATCACCGGGTGGTGGAGTACGCCCTCGGGCTGCCGCTCGATCTCACCTACCGCGGGGGCACGATGAAGTACATCCTGAAGAAGATCCTGGCCCGCCACCTCCCGAAGCGGCTCTTCGAGAGGCCCAAGCAGGGGTTCGCGGTGCCCGTCCACTCGTGGCTGCACGACGACCTCCTGCACCTGGTGGACGAGAACCTCAATCCCGACACCTTGGGCGCCCAGACGGAGATCGACCCCGAGCCCGTGCTCGAGACCGTGGCCCTGTTCAAGGGCGGGCGCGGCTCCATGGCGGTTGACAGGGTGTGGCTGGCCCTCGTGTACATGATGTGGAGGAGGACCTACCTTGGCTGAGAAAACCCGGCCTCCGGCCAAGATCCTCCACATCATCTCCACCCTGGACACGGGGGGGGCCGAACAGAACCTGTTCAGGCTCGTGAGCACCCTGGACAGGGGCTCCTTCACGAGCGAGGTGGTGTGCATGCGGAGCCCCGGGCCCGTCGCCGCCCGCATCACGGCCTCGGGCGTGCCGGTACGCCCGCTCCACATGAGGCCGGGTGTCCCGAGCCCGCTGGGGGTCATGCGGCTGTGGTCCACAGCCGGGCGTTTCAGGCCCGACATCGTCCAGTGCTGGATGTACCACGCCAACCTCATGGGCCTCTGCCTGTTCATGCCTGGCAGGACCGTGTGGAACATCCGCTGCTCCGACATGGACCTCGCCAGGTACGGCGGCGCATACCGGTTCGCGGTCAGGGCGGGGGCGGCACTGTCGGGGATCCCCCGGGCCGTCATCGTCAACTCGGATGCGGGCAGGAAGGCGCACGAGGCGATCGGGTACAGGCCCAGACGCTGGGTTACGATCCGCAACGGGTTCGACACGGAACTCTTCAGGCCTGACGCCTCCGCCCGGTCGGCGGTCCGCGCAGAGCTGGGCATCGACGAGCATGCCCTGGTGATCGGCCTCGTGGGCCGCCTGGACCCCATGAAGGACCACGCGACCTTCTTCCAGGCCGCGGCGATGTTCCTTGAGACATACAAGGACGCGACATTCGTCCTCGCAGGCAGGGCCGTGACGGCGGACAACCCAGCCCTCACCGCCCTCATCCCCGCTTCCGCCCCCAGGGCCGCCTTCAGGCTGCTCGGCGAGCGGGACGACGTGCAGAGGGTGCTGGCGTGCATGGATATCGCAGCCGGCTCGTCCGTCTACGGCGAGGGATTCCCCAACGCCCTCGCCGAGGCCATGGCGTGCGGCGTGCCGTGCGTGGCGACAGACGTCGGCGACACCTCCCTGCTCGTAGGTGACACGGGGATCGTCGTGGAGAGGGGTTCCGCTCAAGCCCTCTGCCGGGGGCTGGAGACCCTCGCCCGCATGGGTCCCGACCAGAGGCGCCGATTGGGCGCGCGGGCCCGCACGAGGGTGGAGACCCTCTTCACCCAGAAGAACACCACGGCCGCCTACGAGGACCTGTACCGCAAAATCCTCACCTCGAGCCGTTCATGAGCCGCGCGAACGCGTCGCGCGCACGCTCGACCGGGTCGGTCCCGCTCATGACCTCCTGCATGAGGTGGCTACCCACGATCACGCCGTCTGCGAACCCGAGCAACTCGTCCACCTGGCCCGCCCTCGAGACCCCGAACCCCACGCACACGGGCAGCGTGGTGAGTTCCCTGATCGACGCCACCTGGGCGTCGATCCCCTCGGGCAGGCTCGTCCTCTGTCCCGTGACCCCCTTGACCGAGACGGCGTAGACGAACCCCGAGCACCGGGAGAGGATCTCCCGCGCGCGGGCCCTCTTCGTGGTTGGCGCTACGAGCCTGACGAGGTCGAGCCCGATTCTCGAGCAGTGATCGAAGATACCCCCGGCGTCAACGGGCAGGTCGGGTATGATGACGCCCTGAACCCCCGCGTCCCTGAGCGCGGTGAGGGAGTCCTCGAGGCCTTTTCGCATGAGGGGGTTGATATAGGTCATGATCACGAGAGGGACGGAGACCCTGGCGCTCCACGAGCCCAGGCGCTCCATGAGCTTGCACATCCGGAAGCCGGCCTTCAGGGCGAGGTAGGAGGCCCTCTGGAGGACGGGTCCGTCCGCCACGGGATCGGAAAACGGGATGCCGATCTCGATGGCCGCCGCCCCCCCGGCGGCAAGAACGTCCAGTATGTCCCCGGTCGTGTCCAGGTCCGGGAGCCCTGCCGTCACGTACGGGATGACGGCCCTCTTCGTCGAGCGGATCCTCTCCTCGATCATGCCGCACCCCCGAACACGGTGTGAACGTCCTTGTCACCCCTGCCGGAGAGGTTGACGAGGACGCGCCTGCCGGAGTTCTGCCTGCTGTACTGCTCGAGGAACGCGATCGCGTGCGCGCTCTCGAGCGCGGGGACGATGCCCTCCAGCCTGCCCAGGAGCCTGAAGGCGGCAAGGGCCTGCTCGTCGGTGACGAGCCGGTAGCTCGCCCTCTTCGTGGCCGCAAGGTGGCTGTGTTCCGGTCCGACTCCGGGGTAGTCGAGCCCGGCTGCCACCGAGTGGGTTTCGCACACCTGGCCGTCCTTGTCCTGGAGGAGCATCGAGCGGGTACCATGGAGCACGCCGGGGTAACCGAAGTTGATGCTCGCGCCGTGCCTGCCGTTGCCCTCGCCGTATGCCTCCACCCCGAAGAGTTCCACCGAGGCCTCATCGAGGAAGGCGCTGAAGATCCCGATGGCGTTGCTGCCCCCGCCAACGCACGCCACCACCGCGTCCGGCAGCCCGCCTGCCAAGGTCTCGAACTGGGCCTTGGCCTCACGCCCGATCACCGCCTGGAGCTCCCTGACGAGCGTCGGGTACGGGTGCGGTCCGATCGCCGACCCGATGAGGTAGTAGGTCGTGTCCACGTTCGCGATCCAGTCACGGATCGCCTCGCTCGTGGCTTCTTTCAGGGTGGCTCCTCCCGATTCCACCGGCGAGACCTCGGCGCCCAAGAGCCTCATGCGCTCCACGTTCACGCGCTGCCTGGCCATGTCCGTGCTGCCCATGTACACGCGGCACTCCATGCCGAACAGGGCGCACACCGTTGCCGTCGCCACACCATGCTGGCCCGCGCCGGTCTCGGCGATGACGCGCCTCTTCCCCATGCGCCTCGCGAGCAGGATCTGGCCGATGGCGTTGTTGATCTTGTGGGAACCCGTGTGCGTCAGGTCCTCCCTCTTGAGCCACACGTCGCACCCGTAGTGGGCTGAGAGCCTGAGAGCGTGCGTGAGCGGGGTGGGCCTCCCCACGTAGTCGGAAAGGTAGGCCTGAAGCTCCGCACTGAACGCGTCGTCAGCGAACGCCTGCAGCATGGCCTCCTCGAGCTCCTCCAGCGCCGGGAGGAGCGTCTCCGGGACGTACTGTCCTCCGAACTCGCCGAAATATCCCTTCATGATCTCGCCTCCCTGATGAACCTCTCGATCTTCCCCGGGTCCTTGATCCCGGGGGCCGATTCCACTCCCGAAGACACATCCACCCCGAAGGGGCGGGCGCGCCTCACGGCCTCGCCCACGTTATCCGGGGTGAGGCCTCCCGCCAGGATGTAGGGGACGCCGAGATCCTCCCACCTCCCGGCCCTGCCCCTGCCCCTGCTCGCGTCCAGGAGGATGCGGCACGCAAAGGGCGGGAGCCTCCCCGGCGCGTACTCCTCGAGCGCGAAGATCACGCCGAGGCGCATTGCGAGCCTCTCGTAGGCGGGCGAGGCGGGCGCGTGCACCTGGGCCGCGTCCAGTCCGAGCCGGGAACAGATCTCGATGATGTCGTCCACGGGCTCGGTGGAGAACACGCCCACCTTCTCCACACCCCTCACCTCGGCGACCCAGGGCGCGACCAGGGCGGCGTCCACCTTCCGCCTGCTCTCGGTGAACACGAACCCGACGGCGTCGGCGCCGAGCTCTCGCGCAGCCAGGGCGTCCTCAAGCCTCGTGATCCCGCAGATCTTTACCCACACGGAAGATCTCCCCCGTCTTCGTCTCATCCACGAAGGCCCTGCCCACGAGAACGGCGTCGTACCCGAGGCGTGCGAGCTCCACCAGTCTCTCGCCGGTGGTGACGCCGCTCTCGGCGACCTTCACGACGTCCCCGGGCAAAAGCCCGATGAGTTCCTCGTGCCGCCTTCGGTCCACCTTCAGGGTGGCGAGGTCCCGGCAGTTGACGCCCACCAGCGTCGCACCCACCGCAAGCGCCTTCTCGAGACCCTGAGGGCCGTGGCACTCGACCAGGCAGTCCATCCCGAGCGCCCTGGCGTGGGCGTGCAGCGTCTTCAGCTCGTCCTCGGTCAGCATCTCGGTGATCAGGAGCACGGCGTCCGCGCCCAGCGCCCTGCCCGCGTCCACCTGGCGGGTATCCACCACGAAATCCTTCATGAGCACGGGCAGGCTGCAGGCACGCCTGATGCGCCCGAGGTGCTCGAGGCTGCCGTGGAAGAACTCGGGCTCGGTGAGGCACGACACCGCCGCAGCGCCGAGGCGCTCGAACTTCGCCGCAAGCTCCTCGGGCGCCTGGTGCAGGCCCAGGGGACCGTCGGTTGGGGTGGCGTATTTCACCTCCGCGATCACGGAGATGCCCCGCCCCCTGAGGGCCTGGCCGAACGGGCGCACGGCGTCCGCTCGACCCTCGGGCTGCACGAGGCTCTCGGCCCTCTTCAGGGCCATCCCGCGCATGGTGGAGAGGAAGTTCACGCCCGCCCCCTCGCCCTGTCCAGGGCCTCGAGCGCCTTACCGCCCTCGATCACTCCTCTGGCGAGCCTGACACCCTCTGCGACGTCCACCGACGGGTCG
This sequence comes from Deltaproteobacteria bacterium, assembly GCA_029552245.1. Taxonomy (GTDB): domain Bacteria; phylum Desulfobacterota; class Desulfomonilia; order UBA1062; family UBA1062; genus MWEI01. Next base: position 8,594 of record JAKPDW010000061.1, on the reverse strand, counting down.
AGGGCCATGAACGCCGCTGCCGCGTTCATGAGCAGGCTGTTCAGGCACGCCCCCCTGCGCTTCCCCGTGAACAGCTCCTCGATGAGGGCCGCGGACTCGGCGGGAGAGCCCACCCTGAGCTCGTGTCCCGGCATGGGCTCGAGACCGGCGTCTTCGGGCCTGATCTCGCCCTTCTCGATCTTCGAGCCCCGTATGCGTGCGTACACCGTGGGACCCGAGATGGAGACCTCGTCGAGGCCGCCGTTGACCACCATCGCGCCTTCGAGGCCCAGGGCGTACAGGACCTCGCAGATGGGTTCCACGAGGGAAGAGGAGTACACGCCGATGACCTGGTGTGTTGCGTTCGCCGGGTTGGCAAGCGGCCCGAGCACGTTGAAGACCGTGCGGATGCCGAGCTGCCTGCGCGCAGGCATGGCGTGCTTCATGCTCGGGTGGTACAAGGGCGCGAAGAGAAAGCAGAAACCCGTCTCGTTCACCATGCGCGCCGCTTCCTGCGGGCCCAGGTCGATGGGCACACCCAGGGCCTCGAGGCAGTCGGCGCTGCCCGACGACGAACTCACCGAGCGGTTGCCGTGCTTGGCGACCTTGACCCCCGCTCCAGCCATGACGAAGGCCACCGCCGTGGAGATGTTGAAGGTCGACGCGTTGTCGCCGCCGGTCCCGCAGGTGTCCAGGACCGTCGAGCACCCCGTCGTCACCCTCGTCGCGTGCCTGCGCATGACGGACGCCGCCGCGGCTATCTCCTCCACGGTCTCCCCCTTGATCCTGAGCGCGGTGAGGAAACCGGCGATCTGGGCATCGGTCGCCATGCCGCCCATGATCAGGTCGAAGCACCCCTCCATCTCGTCCGCCGACAAGTGTCGTCCCGCAATGATCTTCTCGAACGCTTCCTTCATGGATTCCTCCTTGAGAGAGCGATGAACCGCTCCATGATCACCTCACCGAATTCGGTGGCTATGGACTCGGGATGGAACTGGACTCCGTAGAGCCTCATGTGCTCGTTGCACAGGCCCATGATCTCCCCGTCGTCGTAGGCCCGGGCGCATACCCGCAGGCTGGAAGGAAGGCTGTCTCCATCCACCGCCAGGGAGTGGTACCTGACCGCGGGGAAGTTGTCGGGAAGCCCCTCGAACAAACCTGTCCCGTCGTGGGAGATGGGGGACAGCTTTCCGTGCATGACCCTCTTGGCATGCACGATCCTCGCGCCGAACGCATGGGCGATGCATTGGTGGCCGAGGCACACGCCGAGGATCGGCACGCGCCCGGCGAGATGCTCGACGGCGCTCACGCTGATGCCCGCATCCGTCGGGTCGCCGGGCCCGGGCGAGATGACGACCGCCTCGGGCATCATCGAGTCGAGCTCCGAGAGGCCGATCTCGTCGTTCCTCCTCACGACCACCTCGACCCCCCTCGCGGCGAGGATCTGGACCAGGTTGAAGGTGAACGAATCGTAGTTGTCTATCACCAGGGTCATGACTCACCTCCCGAGCGCTTTCAGGAGCGCCTTGAGCTTGTTGTCTATCTCCTGCAACTCCCGCTTCGGCGTCGAGTCCCACACGATGCCCGCGCCCGCCTGGAGGTATGCCGTGCCCGAACGCATGAACACCGTCCTGATGACGATCCCCGTGTCCATGTTGCCGTTGTGGGAGAGGTAGCCGACCGCCCCCGCGTACGGCCCCCGGCAGCGGCCTTCCAGCTCGTCGATGATCTCCATGGCCCTCACCTTGGGCGCGCCCGACACCGTCCCCGCCGGGAAACAGGCCTTGAGGACGTCGACGGCGGATACGCCTTTGCGCCTCGTGCCTTCCACGAGGGAGACGATGTGCATGACGTGGGAGTAGAAGCGCACCTTCTCGCGCGCCGTGACGCGGACCGACCCCGGCACGCAGACCCTCCCCAGGTCGTTTCTCGCGAGGTCCACGAGCATGAGGTGCTCGGCCCTTTCCTTCTCGTCGGACATGAGCTCCGCCGCGAGCGCATCGTCCTCTTCGGGGTCGGCCCCCCGCGGCCGTGTGCCGGCTATGGGCACCGTGGTGACGGTGTCGCCCGCGAGCCTCACCATCTCCTCGGGCGAAGAACCTATGAGGGTGACTCCACGGAGGTTGATGTAGAAGAGGTAGGGGGAGGGGTTTATGCGCCTGAGCCTCCGGTAGATGTCGAAGGGGTCCCCCTCGATCTCGACGCCCATCCTCCTGGAGAGGACCACCTGCATGATGTCTCCGCGGCGGAGGTACTCCTTTGCGGAGAGCACAGCCCGGGTGAATTCCCTCTCATCCGGCGATACGTCCTTGACACACCGTATGCTGACCTGTCGCGGCGTGGAGTCGATGCTCGTCCCCCGAAGCGCGGACTCCACCTCGTCGAAGGACTCCCGGCCGCGACGGAGCGCCTCCTCGTCGGATACGCCGGGCTCTGGTATGACCGAGAGCAGCCTGAGCCGCTGGCGCAGGTGATCGAACACGAGGACCGAATCCGCCCTCCCCAGGAGCGCGTCCGGGAACCCGGAAGGCTCCTTCGGCCTCGGCAGCCTCTCCACGCCCCTCACCATGTCGTACCCGAGGTACCCCACGTAGCCGCCTATGAACGGCGGGAGCGTGCCGTTCGCGGAGGCGAAGTCCAGGGGAGCGCCCAGCGGGATCCTCGACCAGCAATCGGCCTGTCCGGCATCCAGCTCCACGACGCCGTCTTCTGCGAACCTGCCCACGAAGCTGTACGCCACGGGGACCGACTCCAGGAGAAACCCCTGCGACCGGCCCACCAGGGCTATGTACGCCCCCACGGGGGTCACCGTGTCGAAGGGCAGGTCGTCCACGACGAGCACCCCCCTGTCCGATACGTCTCTCAATACGTTCATCTGTCCCATCACCTTTCCCGAACCTGAAAAAAAAAGCGGCAAGCTCTCGGAGGAGCTTGCCGCTTCAACGTGTGGCCGAACACTGTACCCTAGGGCAGACCTCCTCCCACACCAGTATTTCCGGCGCGCCACCACCACCTGATCTTCTTCTGGTCCACTCGTACGTTCACCATGGTGTTTCTCTATATAGAAACACTCATCGGCTGTCAAGCCTTTTTTCTTGAGAGATTTTTTCCCGAGGCCGTCACCCCCTCTCACGCGCGGCCCGGGACGTGAAGACCCGTTTCGATACGGGCTCCCGCCGAGCGCTCTCGGCGCCGCTTTCGAGACATCCGTGGCAGGTGTCCCTGGGAGATGGGCGACGCCCGCGCACGACGACCATCGGGCAACGCTCAGGCCGACCCACGACGCGCCAGGCGCGGCCGTTCAAGGCGCCCCGAACCATCATCCCGGTACTATAGGCGACGACGCCTTGTCGATCCGACGGGCCGCCGCAGGCGACCGGCACGGGGTATGGACGGGTGGTGTGCGGTGCGGGCGGCGGCCTTGGCGCACCTGTCACGCAAACACCATCAAAGCCCCTCGGCGACGCCCTGGCAAGCCGCACGAGAACGGGTTGATTTTCGGGTTCGGGATGGATATCATGACACGTGTTCGATTCGCCTGTCGTTCTCACCACACCACGCAAGGGGGCTCTATGAACGATAAGATCATTTCCTTGGACCGTCACATCATAGAGGAACAGCACCGTTACAGCGGCAGGGGCGACTTCAGCGCCATCCTCAGCCAGATCGTGTTCGCAGCCAAGGTCGTCGCGGCCCAGGTGGCCCACGCAGGGATCGTGGAGGACATCCTCGGGAAGACCGGCAGCAAGAACATCCAGGGCGAGGAGGTGCAGAAGCTGGACGTCTACGCGAACAGGCTCTTCATCAACGCACTCAACTACATCGGCAAGGTGTGCGTCATGGCCTCCGAGGAAGAGAAGGACATGATCCTCATACCTCCTGAATTTCCCAGGGGAGATTACGTTGTCATGTTTGACCCCCTGGACGGTTCGACGAACATCGACGTGAACGTCTCCATCGGGACCATCTTCGGCATCTACCGCAGGGTATCGCCCCCGGGAGGCGACGGCACGCTGGAAGACTGCCTGCAGCCCGGGCGAAAGCTCTTCGGGGCGGGCTACGTCATCTACAGCTCGAGCACCATCCTCGTCTATACCACGGGCAACGGCGTCAACGGGTTCAGCCTCGACCCGAGCGTGGGCGAGTTCATCCTCTCCCACCCGAACATCACCATGCCGAGGCGGGGCAAGATATACAGCACCAACGAGGGCAACTACCCGTACTGGAAGAAGGGCACGAGGGAATACATAGACTACCTGAAGTCGGACAGGAACACGAAGAAGGAGCCCTACACCTCCCGGTACATCGGCTCGCTCGTGGCGGACTTCCACCGGAACCTCCTCAAGGGCGGCATCTTCCTTTACCCCGAGGACACCAATGACCCCAAGAAGCCCACGGGCAAGCTCAGGCTCCTCTACGAGGCGAACCCCCTGGCGTTCATAGCCGAGCAGGCGGGTGGTTACGCATCCACCGGCTACGAACCCATCCTCGACATCAAGCCCACGTCATTGCACCAGAGGGTGCCCCTCATCATCGGCTCCAAGGACGACGTGCTCGAATACGAGGAGTTCGCGAAGAAGAACAACGAGTAGCACAGGCGAAACACCAAACCATATACCCGAGGAGGCCCAGACATGGCTAGTCAGAAGGACTTCGAACGGGCTCTGGCGTTGGGGCGTCCCCCCACGATAGCGAGGCTCTTTCCCCATTCCAAGGCCCTCATCGTGAGCGGCAAGGTTATCGACCGAGCCATGATCAAGAAGGGCAAGGCCATGACCATTGCGGCCAACGCCCGCAACAGCATCGTCATCAGGGGGGTCCTGCAGGCGGCCCAGAGGGCGAACGCCGCGATCATCCTGGAGATCGCCAAGTCGGAGGCCGGCTACTGCCTCATCAACATGTGGAACCTGGCACGGTACGCGGACACCATCTGCAACGAGCTGGGCATCACGGTGCCCGTGGCCATCCACGCCGATCACTTCGGGCTCAAGAAGCAGCCGGAGGTTGCCAAGGCCCACACCGACATCCCCTCCATGTTCGATGCGGGGATCACGTCGATCGCCATCGACGCCTCCCACATGCCAGACGATCTCAACCTCATGGCCAACCTCGAGCTGAGCAGGCACATCCCCGCCTGGGCCGGGTACGAGACCGAGGTCGGCGAGATCAAGGGCAAGGAAGGCTTGTCCACCCCCGAGGAGGCCCTCTTCCTGATCAGGGGCTTGAACGCCCACGGCGTCTTCCCGGACTGGATCGCCCTGAACAACGGCACCACGCACGGGATAGAGGCGACCGACTCGGGCATCGACGTGGATCTCACGAGGCGCATCCACGAGGCGCTCGCGCCGTACGGCATATCCGGCGCGCAGCACGGCACCTCGGGTAACCACTACGAGAGGCTCAAGCGCATCGCCGAGGAGACCCGCACCACCAAGGCGAACGTGGCGACCGCCCTCCAGATGATCTCCTGGGGGGTCAAGGTGAACGAGTTCGGCAACGCCGTGCTCGATGCGGACAAGAACTTCATCAAGCTTTCCGACCAGGGGGTGACGGACGAGCTCTGGGCGGAGATGGTGGCCTACGCCCAGTCCAAGTCCCTCAAGGCGGGCGACTACAAGAACCTGAACCTGCCCTTCGAGAACAAGCTCCTGGCCCAGCCGAGAGAGATCAGGGAGCGTATGGCAAAGGGCGTGGAGGACTTCGTCTACGACCTGCTCGTGAAGTGGTTCAACGCCTCGGACACCGCAGACCTGGCGATCGAGGCGATCCTCGAGAAGGGCTCGTACGACATGGGGCCAAAGGCGTCGAGGATCGAAGACCCCTCAGAGTGGACGAAGGAGAAGATCGCCGAGAAGGCTGCCCGGCTGGGAAAGAGGCAGGCCTCGGGCGGCAACTTCGACGACTGAGGCCGCAAGGCTGCCGGACATGGCCGAAGGCCGTGCATGGCCGGACGGAAGGCCCCCGGCGTGGGGCCCCGACCCGTGAGACACCCATGGGTACCGGGGCAGGGTCAACTCCTCTCTCTGCTCCGGGCGCAGGCCATTGGCGAGGCACCCATGGGTACCGGGGCCGGGGGCCGGGCGTGAGGGGCGCCACACGGGCCGGCCGCCCTTCTATCCAGGGTGACGAGCACGATCGCCCTACGCGGAACAGGGGCCGCGGTCGCACGCCACAGGCGGCAGGGAAGCCTGTCCGTCCCGCACCCGGAAAGGACAGCCTTGCCCATGCCCTGCCTGAGATCGCCTCCCTCGCGGAGGCGGCCTGACCGGCTCTCGTTGCAGGGCACGGCCCCTGCATGCTCCAGTCGGCACTCTCTCCCCGGGCCCTGCGCCACCGATCCGACAGGCCGGGTCGTTCGGCCATGCCCCTGTCCGAGCCCGACGAACCAGCCTCTCGAACCCTGGACACGGTGCGCGAATACAGGGAAGCGACGCTTGTCGCAGGCGGCCTCAGGGGAGCCCCTCGTGAGAGGATCCCCCGGGGGTGAATCCCGTGCACACCGGAGACGCTTTTCCCGATCCACACGGACGTCACCCCATGGCAGGGGATGCGGGCGAAAGGGGCGCTCCCCAGGGGGCTGCAGGATATGCCTTGACTCGGGCGAACATTTGTGGCATGAGGGCAAACACCTGAAAATCCGGGAAGGTATACCATGGCACGAGTCACCGTAGAAGACTGTCTCGAGAAGGTTCCTGATCGTTTCTCGCTCGCCATCGCAGCGGCCAAGCGCACGAAGCAACTCATGAAGGGTGCCGTTCCGCTGAGCAGGCGCAAGGAAAACCGGTACGTGGTCACCGCCCTGAGGGAGCTCGCCGAGGGGAAGATCGCGGTACACGAGAGGTCATGACCAAGAGGGATTACTACGAGATTCTCGGCGTTTCCCGAACCGCGACCCCCGAGGAGATCAAGAAGGCCTACCGCCAGCTCGCTCTCAGGTATCACCCTGACCGCAACCCGGGCGACCGGGAGGCCGAGGCCCGCTTCAAGGAGGCGGCCGAGGCCTACGAGGTCCTGAGCGACCCGTCCAAGAGACGCACCTACGACCAGTACGGCCACGAGGGCCTGTCCCGGACGGGCGGCTTCCACGAGTTCACGAGCTTCGACGACATCTTCACCAGCTTCTCGGACATCTTCGGGGACATGTTCGGGTTCCCCGGGACGAGAAGGGGTTCCCGCAGGAGGCCCGTAAAGGGTGCTGACCTCAGGTACGACGCCGCCATCACCCTCGAGGAATCCGCGAAGGGCACCGAGATCGAGCTCGAGATACCCAAGGCATTCCCCTGTGACTCCTGCGGGGGCACCGGGGCCGAGGCCGGGACCTCGCCCGAGAGGTGCGCGACCTGCGGGGGCAAGGGCCAGGTCTACAGGTCCCAGGGGTTCTTCACCATCAGCACGACGTGCCCGAGCTGCAGGGGGGAAGGCCAGGTCATAAAGAAGCCCTGCAGGCCGTGCAAGGGGACGGGGCGGGTCGTGCACAAGCGGAAACTCAAGGTGAAGATACCGCCGGGCGTGGACACCGGCTCGACCATGCGGGTCCCGGGCGAGGGCGAGCTCGGGGAGTACGGCGGCCCCCCGGGGGATCTCTACGTGGTGGTGACGGTCAAGCCCCACGAGGTCTTCGTCAGGCAGGGCGACGACCTCTATGTGGAAATCCCGCTGTCCTTCGTCCAGGCGGCCCTGGGCACCACCGTGAAGGTCCCCACCCTCGAAGGCGAGACCGAGCTCGAGATCAGGCCGGGCACCCAGCCCGGGGAGATCTACACCCTCAAGGGCAAGGGTATCAGCCGCCTGCGCGGCTCGGGCCAGGGTTCGCTCCACATAGGCATCAAGGTGGAGATCCCCAAGAAGCTCACCAAGGAGCAGGAAGACCTCCTCCGCAAGTTCGCCGAGCTCTCGGGCGAAGAGGTCAAAGACCCGAAGAAAAAGAAGCTCTTCGGAAGGTTCTGACGAAAAGCCGGGCAGACCTGCACCCTCGCATGCCGAGCTTCAGGGAAGCGGCACGCTTCAGGACCTCCCCCTTCCTCACCGGGTGCACGAGGCCCCTCTCTTCGCAGAGGCGCACTGACGCCCACGGATGGAGAGGAGAGATCGGCCTCCCAAAGGCCCCACCCGGCGCCGCCCAGTCGTGCCTCATGCGCGAAAGACCCCTTGGATGCCAAAGAAGTGGCATGGGCATGCTTCGGAGTCGTTCTTTGCGCCGAGCCTTCGTCGTGCAGGAAAGGCACAAGGTGGAGAGACCGTCTTCGAGTTCACGACATGCCGCCTCAGCCTGCGGGCCCGCACCCCCAGGGCTCCGCGAAGAGGCCGCCTGGGTGGCTGCCCCAAGCCCTTGCCCCTCTTCTCATGCTTCCCCCGTACATACCCTCCCCCGTGAGAATGAACGAGCGTGGCCTCATTCCTCATGACGATTTCCGGCCTGGTTTCCGATGGATAAGGTACAATAAGTTTCGCAAATTTGAATAGCGTCCAAAACCAGAAGGACATGGACGCAACCGCTTGGTAGAATAAAAGTCGCGAAACAAAATTCACCAAGAAGGAGTTGCAGTACCATGTCCGAGAAGATTATACACTTAAACGAAGGGGCTATAAAGAACGAACTGAAGGAACTTGTACGT
>JAKPDW010000075.1 GCA_029552245.1 Deltaproteobacteria bacterium | reverse complement strand
GGTTTTCGCTGAAGAGATAGCCGGCCTTCGGGTGCAGGCGCCAGAGATATCCGCACCGCTTCCTGAAGCCACACTTAGGCTTGCGGATGACGAGATCGCCTGCCGTTGCGAACGGGTGACGGTTGGGGAGATCAGGAAGCTTATACGAGAGGGGTGTCGGGACATGAACGAGATCAAGGCCGCGACGCGAGCCGGGATGGGACCATGCGGCGGGAAAGTTTGCGGCCCCCTCATAAAGCGCCTCTTTCTCGAGGAAGGCATTTCGCTTGAAAGCGTCACGGACTACGTCCGGCGCCCGCTCTTCTTGGAGGTGCCCCTGAGCGCATTCGCGGGGGCGAGCGACGAGGAATGAGGCACAAGAGGCACTACGACGTCGTCATCATCGGGGCAGGGAGCGTAGGGATGCCTGCGGCATTTGCCATGGCCAAGGTTGGTCTAAGCGTGCTCGTCTTGGACAGGTTTGCAAGCGTAGGACAGGGGTCGAACAAAGCGGCCATCGGCGGTGTGCGCGCCACCCACTCAGACCCGGCAAAGATAAGGCTATGCCTGCGCTCGATCGAGATCATCTCCACGTGGCGGGAGACATACGGCCACGATGTGGAGTGGCGACCGGGTGGGTATCTATTCGTCGCCTACACCCCTCACGAGGAGAGGACTATGAAGGACCTCCTCGAAATCCAGCATCGCTACGGGCTTAACATCGATTGGCATGACGCGGAAGGGCTTTTGGAGATCGTGCCCGACTTAAACCAGCAAGGGTTGATCGGTGGAACCTATTCGCCCGACGATGGGCACTGTTCGCCTCTGCTTTTAAACCGCGCCTTCTACGACGAGGCACGCCGCCATGGGGCTGAATTCCACCTGAACGAGCGCGTAGTGGGATTTATAAAGGTCGGGGACAGAGTGCGGGCAGTGCGCACGGATAAGGGCGATTACACCGCCGGCGTGGTGGTCAACGCCGCAGGCCCGTGGGCGCGCGAGGTCGGCGCGATGCTCGACTTCAAACATCCGGTGCGACCCGACTGCCACGAGGCCGGGGTGAGCGAGCCGGTGGCCCACTTCCTCGACCCGATGGTGGTGGACATCCGCCCGGCTCCAGGGTCAGCCAATCTCTACTTTCACCAGCTCGCCAGCGGCCAATTTACCTTCAACTTCACCCCCGATCCCCTCATCTGGGGCGAGGACAAGCGAGAGACGAGCGCCTTCCTGCCGCAGGTAGCCAGGCGAATGATCAAGATTATGCCGAGGCTTTCAAACCTGCGGGTGCGAAGGCAATGGCGCGGCCTTTACCCCATGACGCCGGATGGCTCCCCGCTCGTGGGCTGGAGCCATGAAGTGGAAGGATATCTCATGGCGATAGGGATGTGCGGGCAAGGGGTGATGCTCGGACCAGGCCTCGGAGAACTCCTATCGCGCATGGTGACCTGCAGACTCACGCCTGAAGATCAAGAGACGCTCGAGATCCTCTCCCCATACCGCGCCTTTGCCCGCCAGGAGGCACTCCGGTAGGCAGCA
>JAKPDW010000068.1 GCA_029552245.1 Deltaproteobacteria bacterium | reverse complement strand
AGATCTTCCCCTCGCCGTCGTACACCGCCCCAAAGTCCATCCTCCCGTGCGGCATCGGCGTCGCGTACCGCCACCCCGCTCCCACGGTTCCGGGCATCACCACCCCAACCACCACCCACACGAGAACCCATCCCCTTGCTCCCATCACCGCTCCTCCACCGGCATGCTGAAATCCGGCTCCGGCACCAACGGCACCTTCGTCCTCCCAGGCCTCAAGCTGTACAGGCACGGCATCACCTCCTCCACGGTATCGGGGTCTGGGAGAATGCATGATACATCAAGAACCACTTCGTCTACGGAAACACCTGAAATCGGCTTCACTTTATTCGCATTGACATTGCCCTCCGCGTCTGCGCCGTTTTGGCCTTGGTCGTAGATGTGCCATGCACCCGAGGTATCCCTGGCGTAGAGGACGAGCACCACCCGGTCGATGTCCTTGCCGGTGGTGTTGTAGTTCACCACCATGGTCGCCTTGGCCATGCCCTCGGTGCCCGCCCGCTCGTCGTTCCAGGAGAAGAACCGCCTCTTTCCCACGGTCCAGTCGGAGAGCCCCTTTCGTATGTCGTTGATGATCTTCTCTACCGAGAACTCGTTCGTCCCGAAGTTGAAGTGGTTGAAGTGATAGGTCTCGTTTCTGCACGTGTCGTCGTGGTAGATGCAGTCGTTGATCGTGAGGCCGCTGTAATCGAGCAGCGAGTACGCCTTCGCCCTGGCAGGCGCGGTGGATGAGAGGCAGAACACGCTGTCCGCGGGGACGACCGAGTCGTTGGGCTCGGGCAGGGCGAGGCCGGGCAGGTAGAGGTACGCCGACGAGTCCGTCCCGGCGATGAGCGTCGTCTTTGCCTTGCCCTTGCTCACGGCGTTTTGGTTCAGGGCATATAGCGAGGGGTTCCCGCTCGTCGCCTCGGGCGCCGTGTCGTCATAGTACATGAGGTCCGCAGTGCCGGGCGAGAGCAGGTCCAGGCAGACGGGCGACCCGCACACGAAGGAGAGCACCTCGAACAAGGGGATCGCCAGGTCGGGTATGGACAGGACGTGGTTGATCACGCCGTAGGTCCCGTGGTTGGGCGTACCCACGATGAGCATGCTGCGCGCCTTGCCGGCGCGGGCCTGGTAGGACCGGGATATGAGCCCTCCCATGCTGAACCCGAAGGTGTCCACGAAGGGGAAGATGCCGGTCGTCCCTTCCCGCCCGGGGACGGGCATACCCTTGAACAGGTCGGAACCCGAGGGGTGGAGCCTCTTCGCCACCTCGTTCCCGATGTCCTCGATGCCGCACCGGGTGTTGTACGAGAGAAATACGGGACGGTATACGCCGTTGGTCATCTTCACGAGATCATCCAGGATGTGATAATATCGTGAATCTGGGTTATTCGGATTCACCCCGTCCACGTTCATGATGGCCGCGAGCGGGTCCCACCCGTGGAACACGAGCAGGGGCAGTGCGTTCGGGTTCGGGCACTTCTCGTTCCTCGGGTCCTCGGGCACCATGGAGAGTTTGGAGGCCTGGCCGCCCACCACGTCGCCCGCCTTGTTGTCGTAGATCCGGACATTCGGCGACGGCGCCGCACCCAGGTTTGAAAGGCCGGCGAGTACGAGGGTGAAGATCCGGGCGAGGTCGAGGTCAGGCACGTGACCGTCGAGCTGGGCCAACAGCACGGGCTGTTTCGTGCCGAGCCGCTCTGACAGGGGCGCACCCGTGATGCTCGAAGAGAGCGCCACGGTGCAGACGACCATGTTGTTCACCGGCTCGAGCATCTTCTCGTGCGGCATCACGCGCGGCAGGCTCCAGTGCAGGCCGTCGTGGCAGTACGGCATGACCGTGTACTCGTCGATACCGTGGGCGTCGACCAGTTCCTGGGAGAACCGCGCAGCCACCACGACCCACGAGTTCACGCTCGGGATCGGGTCCTGGGGGTGTGCAGGTTCGATGACCAGCCTCAGTACGTCACCGAGCGCCCTGACCCCGGTGAGGCCGAGACCGGGGTCGAGATCCAAGGTCCCCCCGGGTTGCACCTGGGAGCCACCCTCGGCCGGCATGATCGTGACCACCGCGTCCGCGCTCAGGCACCCGGGCGGAAACACGACGGTCAACTGCCTGTCCGCCGAGGTGACGTATCCGCCCCTGGCGGAGACGATGTACTCGGAGACGGGGTGCATTTTCGTCTGCCTGAGAGCGCTCACGAAGAGGTCCACGTGCCTGATGGTGGGCGTCGCATCGTCGCGGTCGGCGTCGACAGCGGCGCTGACATGCGACGTGTGGTACCCGTCGGCCTCCACCTGTATGCCCACCAGGCCCGAAGGGAGGCCGCTCAACGTATACCTGCCCTGCGAATCGGCTGTCACGGCCTTCCCGCACGCAGAGACCCTCGCACCGGCAAGGGGGGCGAGTGTGTCCTCGTCACGGACCGTACCCGTAAGCGAGCCCGTCAAGGGCCTGCCCACGAGGGCCACGTCCACAACTGTCGTCTGTTCCGCCTCCACCCTGACGGCCGGCCTCGCCCCCTCCCTGTACATCGGGTGCACGAAGGAAAGGTCGTGCACGCCCACGGGCACGCTCATGATCTTGTAAGTGCCGTCGTGCTCGGTGAGCGCGGACAGCAGCGCGCTTCCCCACAGCCGCACCCGGACGTTCTTGATCGGCAGCCCGGTACGGGCGTCGGTCACCCTGCCGGCTATGACACCCACGGTCGTGGGCGGCAGCCTGAAGTCGAGGTCTCCTGACATCCCCGGCGCCACCTTCGGGTTCATGGAGACTGCCTCGTGGTCGTGCACGTAAGCGACCAGGAACTGCTCGCCGTAGGGGAGGTTCGCAAACGAGTACCGTCCGTTTGCATCTGCCGTGACCTGGAGGTCCGTGTTCATGACCTTCACGACCGCTCCTGGCAGCGGTTTCCCGCTGAGGGCGTCAACCACCTTTCCCGAGAGGTTCGGGCCTGTCACCCTGGGGTGCGAAGCCGCCTGCCTCAGGGGTTCCATGATGTCGAGCCTGAACGTGAGGCTCGTTATATCGACCCGGTATTCCTTGTCGACGAACCCCGCCTTCTTTACCTCGAACACCTGGGGCCCCACGGGGATCCCCGTCAAGGAGAACCTGCCGTCAGGCCCGGTCATGGCCGTGATCCCGGTGCCCACATGCGTGACCCTGACCCCCTCCTCGAAAAGCCCGGTGGAGGCGTTGACAGCCTCGCCGAACACCGTCGCGCGCGAGGACAGTGCGTGCAGGGCGATATCCAGCGTGTACATCCCCGGTGTCGCGAGCTCGCCCGAGAGCTTTTGGCCAAGGTAGCCCTCCATGCTCACGTTCACGGTGAGCAAGCCGCAGGAAAGGCCTGCCACCATGTACGCCCCGTCCGGACCGCTCAGCGCGGATGCCCTCGCGCCGCCGGCCTCGGCATCGATGATAGCCCCTGCGAGGGGCTCACCGGTTGCGGCGTCGAGCACGCGACCCTTGATGCCGGCCATGTCTGACCGTGGCTCCATGCGAATGGTCACCCTCAAGGTTTCACCCGCCGAGAGGACATCCGTGAAGCTGTTTCCCAGGTACCCCTGCCTTTCGCACCTCACCTCCACCGCCCCAGGTGCGATGTCGGCCACGGCGAACGACCCGTCCGGCGCGCTCGTTGCCCCCTTCTGCCCCTCGCCGTCTGTGACCGTGACCGTGGCGCCCGGTATGGCCCAGCCCGAGGCCGAGTCCATGACCGTGCCCTCGAGCCTCGCCCTGTCGGCCCCCGGCCGCAAGGTTACCGTCAACTCCGCCGTGGCATGCCTGCCGCTCTCGTCGGTCGCGACGACCGTGACGGTGTTCTCCCCTTCCGAAAGCGGCACCAGGGCCTCGAACGTGAGGCCCGCAACCACCGCGTCTATGCCGTTTACCTGCACCCGTGCAGGGGAGCTCACGGTTCCCCGCACCACGACAGGGCTTACGGTCACGACAGCGCCGTTTACGGGTGAGATCACCTCGACACCGAGCCCGCCGAGTGGCACGAGGGTCAGCAAGATGGTGAGCTCGCTCCCCAGGGAACAGAGGTACGACCCCTCCCTCGTCTCGTACCCGGCCATCTCGCACGTTATGGTCACCTCGCCGCAGATACGGCCGCTTGCGTGAAAAGACCCCGAAGCGTCGGTCACGGTGGAGACGGTGGTCTCCGACCCACTGACCGTCACCCTGACCCCTTGGAGCGCCCTGCCTGTCTGTCCGTCTCTCACCACTCCCCTGACGCTGCACGCAAGGACCGTGAGGGTAACCGAAGAGCTCGACTGTCCGCCAGGGCCGGTCGCGGTGAGGGTGTAGGTGGTCGTTTCCGTGGGGCTGACGACGAGACTCCCGCTCGCCTGGACGGCGCCTATGCCGCTGGAGATCGACACCTCGTCGGCATCGCTCACCTCCCAGGCCAGTACGGCCTGTTCCCCAAGCCAGATCGAGGGCCTGTCCACGGAGAGGACGATGGCCGGCTTCCCTAGCACGGTGACGACCGCCTGCGCCCTCGCGACCCCGCCGGGGCCGCTTGCGACGGCCTCGTAGGTGGTCGTGGCCTGCGGCGTGTCGACGAACGAGCCCTCAGGCTCCATGTCCCACCCGTAGGGGAGGATGCTCACCTTGTCCGCGTAGCTGCTCGTCCAGCTCACCCGTGTGGACTGGCCGCAGGCTATGCGGCAGGGGTCGACCGTGATGTTCACGCTCGGCCTCCGGTGAACCTGGACCGATGTCTCAGCCGTGACAGCATAACCGGCCGCGTTGCCCGCCGTGATGGTGTACACCGTGCTCGCAGAAGGCGAGACCTCCATGGAACCTGACCGGGAGACTTCGCCGATGCCCGGCTCGACCCTGACGGTTGAGGCTTCGAACGTCTCCCACGAGAGCGTCGAGACGCCGCCTTCGGCTATCTCGCTGGGGGTGGCAGTGATCCTGGCACCGAGGAGCACCTCCACGTCATCGAGGGTGACATTTCTGTCCTCCACGCTCACGCTCAAAGAGGGAGGCCTGAACAGAAAGCCCGCCTCCTCGAACGAAAGGGTGTAGCTTCCTGCAGGGACGTACAGGGTGTACACGCCCGCCTGGTCCGTGACCGCCGACCTCGTGACCCTGCCGTCAGTGATCGCCACCCTCACCCCGCCGACGCCCGTTCCTCTGCACACCACTTTTCCCTGGACGCGCCAGCGCTTTTCCGCGACGAAGTGCCCGCAGGTGTAGGGGAAGGTCAGGCCGCCTTGCAGCCCCGCCTCGACCCTGTCCCGGGCGGCGTCAACGATGAACACCCCCTCCTCCCGCGCATCCGGGAAGACCAGGAGCGACCCATCGGGCGTGAAGCTCATGTCGGAAGGCATGGACGCCTCTATGGCCGCCGTTCTCTCGAGGGTGCCCGCGTCGATGGAAAAGACCGCGTTGTCCATGCCCAGGATGAAGCTCATGAAGATCTTCGCGCCGTCGGGGCTCACGGCGAGGTATGCTTCATCGGGCTTGCGCTCGACAAGGTAATACCTCTCGTCCACGATGGTGTCCGTCTTGGTGTCGATCACCATGAGCCTGCACGAGCTGTTGGATATCGCGTACAGGCGAGACCCGTCCGGGCTCGTCTCCAGGTCGCAGACGGACCCAAGGCCTTCGCCCGCCTCGATGGTTCCCGCTCTCGCCATGCGGGCGGCATCCACCACGTGAATGACCTCGCGATCGAGGCACCCCACGTATATCTTTGACCCATCGGGACTGACGGCGATCGACCTCGGCGACATGTCGATAGGCACAGAGCCTACCTGCTCGTGGGTGTTCGCCCTGAAAGCCCTCAGCATGCCCTCGTCTGGCGAGACCGTGTAGACGAGGGAGCCGTCCGGGCTCGTCGCAACGGTCGCGGCGCGTACGGGGATGATGGAAGTCACCCTGTTCGTGGCGACGTCGATCACGAACACGCCGTCGAGCTCCGTGGTGACGTACGCGCGGTCTCCGTCCGGGCTTACGGCGATCCCGTACGGCGCCTGGCCCGTCTCTATGGCGGCCGTTACCGTGCGCGTCTGCAAGTCGATAACGCTCACGGTGGTGCTGCCGTTGTTGGCGATGAAGGCGCACGAGGGCCTGCTCTTGCCTGCGCCTCTCACCTCCACCGTGACCGATGCCTCGGCCGTTCCGCCGGGCCCCGTTGCCGTGATCGTGTACGTGGTCGTCGCATCGGGCCTCACCTCGAGTCGGCCTTCCGTCTCGACCTCGCCTATGCCCTGGTCGATGACCGCCCTGTCCGCGTCCGTGGACCTCCAGGTAAGGACAGTGGCCGTCCCCCTGTCGATCGGGTTCGGATCCGCAGTGATCACGACCGTGGGCCTCGGGAGGACTTCGAGCGTGGCGGACGCCTTGGCCGTGCCGCCTAAGCCCACGGCGGTTATGGTGTAGGTCGTGGTCCCAAGGGGTGCGACATCGACGCCGCCGTTCACCCCGACCTGCCCGATGCCGTTGTCGATGTGGCACGACTGCGCGTTCTCGGAGAACCAGCTCAGGTGGGCGCGCTCACCCTGGGCGATCACCGGCGGCTGCACAACCAGGCTCACGACGGGCGGTTCGAGGACGGTCACGGTCACGGAATCGCTCGCGCTCCCTCCGGGCCCGGAGGCGGTGATCGTGTAGGTGGTGGTCTCCCCGGGCGCGACCGTGGTGCTGCCGTGGGGCTCCACCTGCCCGATCCCGTGGTCGATGGAGAGATCCAGGGCGTTCGACGAGGTCCAGGAAAGGGTCGCGCTCTGGCCGCGGGCGATAGACGCCGGGTCGGCCGCTATGCTGACCGAGGGCGCCTGGTGGACGTACACCGTGACGGTATCAGATGCCGAGCCGCAGGGGCCTTGCGCCTGTATCGTGTAGGTCGTGCTCGCGAGGGGACGCACGGTGAGAGTCCCGGACGCGGCCACGCCGCCTATACCGTTGTCGATCCACACGGATGAGGCGTGTTCCGACGACCACACGAGGGTGCACGGGTCACCGGGACGGACCGCTGCCGGGCTCGCCTCGATGTCGACCTTCGGGGCCTCGCAGTTCTCGACAAAGGCGCTTGCCGTGTCAGAGCCTACACCGCCCTTCTGGTCTGACACCGTGAGGGTCACGGTATACGTGCCGGGCCTGCTGTAGCTGTGAACGGGTTTGACGCCCGTCCCCGTCGACCCGTCGCCGAAATCCCACCAGTAGGCAAGCGCGTCTCCGTCCGGGTCGTACGAGGCGGAGCCGTCGAACATCATCGGCCCCCCGGGTATGCCCCTGTACGGGCCCGAGGCCTCTGCCACTGGGTTATGGTTCAACGCGGGCAGTGCATCGACCTCGATGATGAAGGTCTGGGTGTCGGAAAGCCCGCTGCAATCCTTCGCCTTGACCGTGACCTCGTAATCCCCCACCTGGGTGGGTTTCCACGCGATGAGGCCGGTGGTCCTGTCGATGGTCATCCCCACGGGCTTGGCCACGAGCGAGTACTCGACCTTTTCCCGGTACGGGTCCTCGGCACCGACCTCGTAGGTGTACGGAAGGCCCGCCACCGCGCAGGTGACCGGTTTTGTGTGGATGACGGGCGGGTAGTTCGGCCTCGGCACGCTTGCAAACGGGTGCACGCACCTCGTTCGGGAAAAACGATACCTGCCTGAGACTACGGCGCCCACCGTGTAGAGGTACGAGGCGTCACCGAGGTTCGTGTCCGTAAAGGAGACGGCTGAAGCAGGCGCTTCGCCTGCCTTGACAAAGTCCCACGGGCTCGATTCATGGGCACGGTAGACCTCGTAACGCGAGGCCCCCGTGACCTTGCGCCACGAGATGACCGCCTTGTTCTTCATGGGCACGGCGAGGATGTCGAAACAAGGCTCAACGACCACCCTCGCCGTGTGGGCATCGGACCGCCTCCCGCTGTCGCAGGTAAACAGGGTGAGCATGGTCACGCCCTCGGGAAACAGGGCCTCACCCATGTCATCCTGGGTCCACTCGCAGGGGCCGTACCACTCGAGGCACCCTGGTTCCTCCTGGATCTCGGGGAACATGGCCCAGTCCACAACGCAGGCAGCGCCCTCAGGCCTGTTCTTGCCGAGGACGACCTCGGGCGACACCTGCTCCTCGCACGCCCCGCCGATACCGCCCGAGGCGCACACCACGAGCAGCCCGAGCAGGACGAGTTCCGCAGAGATCACCAAGAAACACGAGAACCTGGGGGCAGACCTGGGGACACTCCAAGACCGCAAACAAGTGCTGTTCATGACCGACAACCTCCTCAATGCAACGAAACGTTTCCGAGGAAGGCGCAATGAAAATTACATGACCCAACGAATACACTATCATATCAACCCGTGTCAATGTCTGGTTTGCCATGCCCGAAAGGCCCGTACCCCTCGTGAAAGGACAAAACGGCTCAGGGCTTGTTGTATATTCAGGCTGCGAGGAGGCCGGGTACGCATTCATCAAGGCGCACGAGGGTGCAGGAGCTTCAGGGCTCAGGACGTCTTCCAGGTGACATGGCTTTCCCGCGGCCGGTGTCGTCCTCGGGCTGACCAGAACGCCCAGGCTCTCCAGGTATCAGGGCGATCATCACGAGTGATGGCTGCACCCAGCCTGTCCCCCGGACAAGGCCTCGGCAGGGCGGCACCTACGGGTGCATCTCATGCATGGGCGTTGTTCTGAGGCCGGCCTCGTATCCAGCGAGGCGCAGGCCTGAGCAGGCGCTTTCAGGGGGTATGGAGCTGCCTGAGCAGGTAGGCGCCGTAGCTGCTGTTCTTCATCGACTCCGCTATGGCCTCGAGCCTTGCAGCGTCGATGTAGCCCATGCGGTAGGCGATCTCTTCGACGCAGGCGATCTTGAGCCCCTGCCTCTTCTCGATGGTCTCTATGAACATGCCTGCCTCCAGAAGCGACTCGTGGGTGCCGGTGTCCAGCCACGCGAATCCCCTTCCGAGCCGCTCCACCCTCAGCTCGCCCATCCGGAGGTACTCCCTGTTCACGTCCGTGATCTCGAGCTCGCCCCGCAAGGACGGCTTCAGGTTCTTCGCGATGTCCACGACCCTGTTGTCGTAGAAATACAACCCGGTGACAGCCCAGTTCGACCTTGGGTGTTTCGGTTTTTCCTCAATGTCCACGGGGGTGCCTCGTTCGTCGAAGTTCACCACGCCGTAGCGCTCGGGATCGCTCACCCAGTAGCCGAAGACCACGCTGCCCCGCTCGATCGAAGAGGCCCCCATGAGGCGCTCCTTGAGGCCTGTGCCGTAGAAGATGTTGTCACCGAGCACGAGACTGACCGTGTCCGAACCGACGAAGCGCTCGCCGATGATGAACGCCTGCGCGATCCCTTCTGGCCTCGGCTGCTCCTCGTAGCTGAACGAGACGCCCCACTGCGAACCGTCGCCCAACAGGTCGATGAACCTGGGCAGGTCCGAGGGGGTGGAGATGACGAGGATCTCCCGGATGCCCGCGAGCATGAGCACCGAGAGGGGGTAGTAGATCATGGGCTTGTCGTAGATGGGGAGCAGTTGCTTGCTCACCACCCTCGTTATGGGAAAGAGCCTCGTCCCGGAACCGCCCGCCAGTATGATTCCCTTCACGATAGCACCTCCTCGCCCGAATGTGTATACTCAACCATTATGGGCACTCTGTTACCTTTAACATGCAAGGTATCCGGGGGTGAACATGCTCGTTCAACACTTTCTCGAGCACAGTGCAAGGAGGCTGCCGGACAAAACCGCCCTCGTGTTCGGCAATGAACGGCTCACCTATGGGGCCCTGAACGCTCTCGCAAACAGGTTCGCCCACGCCCTGATGGAGGCGGGACTGCTGCGGGGAGAACGAGTGGCGGTTTTCCTGGACAATTCCATCGAGACCGTGATCAGCATCTTCGGCACCCTGAAGGCGGGGGGCGTCTTTTCCGTGCTCAGCCCGACCATGAAGGAAAGGAAACTCTCCTATATCCTGAACCATCTCGATGCCTCGTTCCTGGTCACCCACGCATCCAAGATGAACCAGGCGGCTCCCGCTTCAGCCGATGCGGCATCGCTTCGTGCCGTCATCACAAGCGGTGGGGGCGGAGTCTCTCCTCATACACCTGTTTCGATACTCGACTGGGATGGTTTCATCAGGGGAAAACCGGATCATGAACCGAGCTGCCCGTCAATAGATATCGACCTCGCGACCATCATCTACACCTCGGGGACCACGGCGGACCCTAAGGGCATCATGATGACCCATCTCAACATGACGCACGTCTCATCCTCCATAATCTCCTACCTCCAGAACGACGAAGCAGACGTCATCATGGACGTACTCCCGCTCTCGTTCGACTACGGTCTTTACCAGGCGCTCATGAGCCTAAGGATCGGCGGTACCTTGGTGCTCGAAAGGTCCTTTTCGTTTCCCTATGCGATCGTGGAAAGGATGGCGGGCGAGAGGGTCACGGGTTTCCCGGGAGTGCCCACCGTATTCGCCATGCTCCTGAGGCTCGAGAGTTTCAACGGGCGGATCCTGCCACACCTCAGATACATCACGAACACGGGCGCTCCTTTGCCGGTCAGGCACATTCAGCTCCTCCGCGAGAGGTTCCCGAACGTCGCCCTGTATTCCATGTACGGGCTTACGGAGTGCAAGCGTGTATCCTACCTCCCTCCTTCGGAAATAGACCGAAGGCCGGAATCCGTCGGCATCCCCATCCCGAACACCGAGGTCTTCATCGTGGACGAGCATGGGAACCGCGTGGAGCAGGGCATGGTGGGCGAACTCGTGGTACGAGGTGCTCATGTCATGAAGGGGTACTGGAAAGATCCCGAGGAGACGGCCAAGAGGTTAAGACCAGGTCTCCTTCCAGACGAGAAAGTCCTTTTCACGGGTGACCTGTTCAGGATGGACGAAGATGGGTTCCTGTACTTCATCGCCAGGAAGGACGATCTCATCAAGACAAGGGGCGAACGGGTGAGTCCGAGAGAAGTGGAAAACGCGATTCACGAGATCCCCGGAGTCGTCGAGGCTGCTGTCATCGCGGTGCCCGACGAGATTCTGGGCAGCGCCATAAAGGCCTTCGTGGTCGTGGAATCTCCGGCGGGGCTCACTGAGAGGGATGTGATCGCACACTGTGCAAAGACGCTGGAGACCTTCATGGTCCCCAAGTACGTCGAATTCGTGAGCGACCTGCCGCGCACGAGCTCCGGGAAGGTGGACAAGAAGGCCCTTCGTTGATACGTTCTCACGTCCCGAAGGAACTCGTTCACCAGTCTATCCCGTGAAGACCCTCCGTGAGATGGCTTCAAAGGAGAGGACTCTACAAAGGGCGCAGGTGCCCCTGACCGCTTGGGAGATCGTGGGGAGAAGTTCCTTGGGGGATATACCCACGCCTTCGTTGCCATCGAACCATGGGCAGGGATACCCGAAACCCCGTGCAGGTGTCGTCACCTTGACCAATGGCGGGACTCCACCCTGGGCGTCAAGTCGTATTGTCCCAGGGATTCCAGAGGTTACCCATTCGTACAGGATCCCTGAATCAGCTCAGTATCCGAAAAGACACCCTACGTGTGGGCTGGCGCACTCAACCCACCGGCGAGACACGTTCTCAGCCTCAGACGCTGCACCGTGACATAATCAGGCACTGGGCGCTGATCCTGTGGCAGTGACGTTCAGGAAGGTCTTCGGGTTCCAGTCCTCACCCATCGAGAAGATCGCAGGATACAGGACCATGTTTCGTCCCCAAAACTTAAAATCCTTTCAGGAACGAGAAAGCCGGGCTCATGTCCTCCTGGAGAGACAGTGCGTACATGGTATGGAAGAAAAGCCCCCTACCCCGCCTTTTACCGGCGGAGAGGGGGCTGTTGGAGGGGGGTCTCCTCGAAGCTGTCTGTCACATATTTTTAAGTGGCCCTTGTTTCTGCCTGTCTCTTTAGTTGGTTACCCGCCGAGCCTGAATTCCCCAGTATCGATCCACTCGCTCTTGAGGAGCGTCCACCAATCGACGGCAAGGCCCCTGGTCACGTAGTCGTAGGGCAGCCAGCCGTAGCCGGACTCGCCCCAGCCCTTTCCCCAGGAGTTGCGTATCAGGAGCGCACCCTTGGTGGCCTTGCCTGTCGACGGGTTTGCGATCTCGATTGCGTCGTCATATCCTGCCGCCATCACGGCATGCCCGCCCAAGACATTCTCGTCCGGCCCCGGGAAGGGGATCCTGCCGTCATCAGCCTCGTGTATGGACTCGTACACCGTGAACCCGAACATCGCGGGGATCCCGGCGGCGATCGTCGCCTTGACGACCTTGAGCAGCTCATCCCGCGTGATGCCGGAAGGGTCGAGCCGTATGTACTGGATGGCCTGGTAATTCTGGGCGAAGGCGTAGCAGAACGCAGAAGGCTCCCTGTCGAACTCTGAGACCCGGTATGGCCAGTATTCCTCAGGCGGTACGCCGAAGAGCACCATCGCCTGCATGGTGGTGCGGATGTATGCCCCGGTGTCGCCCGTCAGGCGCATGAGGTTGCGTGTCGTCTTGTAGAGGAAGAGCCTCGATGCATCGATGTGCCGCTTGAACGCCCGCCGCTCGAAGTACTCGAGCAACCCCACGCCGGCGTTCGCGGTGCACGACCCGAGATCGCCCTGGTCCTCTACCGGGGAACACCATTTTTTCAGGCTCACACGAGCTGGGAGCTTCGCCTTCGAAGGCGATGACAGGCCCGCCTTGGCGAACAGGGATTTCGGGGGCTCGCCCTGCCCAACCCGCTTGAGACGCTCGGATACGTTCGTGGAGGCCGTCGTGTAGTCACGGATGTCCGGGTAGTCGGGCAGCCAGCCCATGGATCTGGATAAACGGGTAGTGTCGTGAACAAGTGTCATTCTCAACCCTCCTCTTCAATGAATTCGAGCATTTCATTCCAAAGTGGTGCCGCACTGCTCCTCTGGCTTGCGTTCATTATACTCGCATGGGTCAACGATGCAAGACCGGATACGCGCAGGGTATCACCCGCCCCCTTCCCGCGGACCGGAAACGGGGACGGTTGAAAGGCCCCCTGAGGGACGGGGACACACAGGCTGTCAACCCACCCCGATCTCTCACTCAGAAGCCGCGCAGCTATAAACCTCCGCGCCTGTGCACCTGTCATGCATGGCAAGGAATACACTCCTGAAATCAGATCGTTGCAAAAGGGCTTTGCTAATGTTCGCCTTTCGGTATACCGATAAGCGATGATATCGCAAAGGAGGACGGCGCTTATGAAGTGCCCAAAGTGCGGTTACGTGAGCCACGACTATCTCGACAGGTGCAAGAGCTGCGGGGAAGACCTCGTTCCCACGAAGATCAAGCTCAACATCTACACCAAACGGCCGGAGATAGGCGTGAACGACGACGGATTCGCGGTTGAAAAGGTCGAGGAAGACCGGAAAGACCTCCTCGGTGCCCGCGGCAAGCCCAAAAAGGACAAGGAGGTCTCGCTCGAGGACGTGCTCAAGGAAGAGGAAGAGCCCCTCGAGAGCTTCGAGTTCGGCGAAGACGAAAAGTCTTGACAAGAAGGCCCTTCTTTCACTACACATCCCTTCGGTTGCCGAGGTAGCTCAGTCGGTAGAGCAGGGGACTGAAAATCCCCGTGTCGGCGGTTCAATTCCGTCCCTCGGCACCACTCGGCCGTACCGACACCCCCTGAGAACACCAGAGACATCAGGCCAGTCAACACATCTCGTATCCGACTCCGACCCACACTTGATTCCATAGAAACCTTAGGACACCCTGCCGACGCGCCTGATCGTGAGACCCGCACGAGCACGGCACTTGTGAACCTCGGGAAAATCGGCTATCTGATACCCACGAACTCCCCCACCACAAGGAGCCGCCATGAGAATTTGCATGATCGGCAGCGGGTACGTCGGCCTCGTGACAGGCGCGTGCCTCGCTGAGATGGGCAACGACGTTGTCTGCGTGGATGAGAACGCTGACAAGATCTCCATGCTCAACCGGGGCGAAATCCCCATCTACGAGCCCGGCCTGAAGGAGATCGTGAACCGAAACGCCTCGGAGGGGCGGCTCCGCTTCACCACGGACCTCGAGGAAGCCGTGGGCAAGAGCCTGCTCTGCTTCATCTGCGTAGGGACGCCGCAGGACAAGGACGGCTCGGCCGACCTTTCCGCGGTGCTCGAGGTTGCCCGCCGTCTCGGCGACATCATGGACGGCTACCGCATCGTCGTGGACAAGTCCACCGTGCCCGTGGGCACGGGCGAGATGGTGCGGGCCACGATCAGAAAAAGGCTCGAGGAGCGCGGCCTCGGCCATGTCGAGTTCGACGTGGTCTCGAACCCCGAGTTCCTCAAGGAAGGCAACGCCGTGCAGGACTTCATGAGGCCGGACCGCGTCGTCATCGGCACGGACAACGTCCGCACCGCCGAGATCCTGAAAGAGCTCTACAGCCCCTTCGTGCGCACCACCAACAACCCCATCCTCGTCATGGACATACGCAGCGCGGAGCTCACCAAGTACGCGTCGAACTGCTTCCTTGCCGCGAAGGTCACGTTCATGAACGAGCTCGCGATCCTCTGCGACAGGCTCGGCGCCAACATCGACCTCGTGCGCGAGGGCATGGGGACGGACGAGCGCATCGGCCCGCGCTTTCTGCTCGCCGGCCCGGGATTCGGCGGCTCGTGCTTTCCCAAGGACGTCCAGGCGCTCATCGCCACGGCGAGGTCAAACAACCACACCCTCGAGATCTGCGAGGCGACCTGGCGCGCCAACCAGCGCCAGAAGCGCTACGTGGCGGACAAGGTCATCTCCTGCTTCGCGGGCGAAGACCTCTCCAAGGTCACGGCCGCCGTCTGGGGCCTCACCTTCAAGCCCAAGACAGACGACGTGCGCGAATCCCCGGCCATCGACATCATCAATTACCTGCTCGAACACGGCATCACCGTCAAGGCCTACGACCCGCAGGGCATGCCGAACGCCCGCGCCCTCTTCGGCGACCGCATCACCTACGCCCAGGACGCCTATACCGCCCTCGCCCAGGCCGACTGCCTGATCATCATCACCGAGTGGAACCAGTTCAAGAGCCCTGACATCCAGCGCATGAAATCCCTCATGAAACGCCCCATCGTCGTGGACGCGAGAAACATCCTCCAGCCCAACGAGATGCGCGCCGAGGGGTTCGCATACCATGGGATCGGGAGGCTGTGAGGAGGCTCTCATCAAGTTTCTTGATTAAGTTTAATTAAGGTTCATGACAACTTTAGGGGGTTAGATCGTAACATTTTGAGGAGCAGTTTGTACACATCTTCGTTGCGGTGGTTGAACCTGAACTCGGTCTCTTTCAGATGGAGATAGAAGGTACTCTTGCTCATGCCTCGAAACT
>JAKPDW010000063.1 GCA_029552245.1 Deltaproteobacteria bacterium | reverse complement strand
TTGCGTGTTGACACCCCATGCACGTACATCTCGACCAACGACAGCATCAGCGCCTTCTCGCTTCTCTGGTAACGCTCGAACAGCTCCGTCTGAAACCGCCCCTCACGGTCCTTGGGCGCCATGAGCTCCATTCGCCCCAGTCTGGTCATCAGGACCCTCGGCTTGTACCCGTTCCGGTAACCTGCCCGCTCCCCCGTCCTCTCGTGAGGCTTTGCCTTAAGGTATGCCGTCAGCTCTTCTTCCAGCACCCGCTGCACACCATGCTCCATCAACCTTAACAGCCCGTCTTCCCCCTCACCGGTCGCCTCTTGCCATATGCCCACCAACCCCTTAACATCTCCTCCACGAGCCATTCGCACCTCCTGAATAAGCGTTAGTTGGTCGCTATGCCTATTATCGGAGGTGCCCTTGGCTCGCTTCCACCTTTTTTATAGAAATATAGAGACAGGACCTACGGCAAATGCTGGCGGTCAGCTCGTATGGGAGGGTACGCATGGATCTTCAAGACCGGTTTCGTGGGTGTCTCCTCGGTCTAGCCGTGGGAGACGCTGTCGGCACCACTGTCGAGTTTCGGCCCCGGGGGAGCTTTGAGCCGCTGACGGACATGATCGGCGGCGGTCCCTTCAACCTCCTTCCGGGCCAGTGGACCGATGACACCTCCATGGCGCTTTGCCTGGCCACCAGTCTCGTCGAGTGCCGCGGTTTCGATGCGCGTGACCAAATGAAGCGTTATTGCATGTGGGCCGACACCGGCTACCTGAGCAGCACCGGGGAGTGTTTCGATATCGGCAGTACGGTGGCCGCCGCGCTGAGGAGTTTTCGCAGGAGTGGCGATCCGCATGCCGGGCCGGATGACCCGCATTCGGCCGGAAATGGAAGCATCATGAGGCTGGCCCCGATCCCGATGTTCTTCTTCCCGGATGTGGACTCGGCGGAACGGTTTGCGGCTGAGAGCTCCCGAACCACCCATGGCGCTGCAGAGTGCATCGATGCATGCCGTCTGCTCGCGCGGATCATTTGCCGGGCGCTTTCCGGCAAGCCGAAAGAAGAGGTCGCGCTGGGCGACGGCAAGACGTTCGCGGGGTCGGAGAAGATCGCGGCCATCGCTCGTGGAGAGTATCGGGGAAAGTCGAGAGAGGATATCCGCGGCTCCGGGTATGTGGTAGACTGCCTGGAGGCGGCGATGTGGTGCTTCGTCCATACCGACGGTTTTGCAGAGGCGGTCCTCATGTCCGCCAACCTGGGCGACGACGCCGACACCACTGCTGCGGTGTGCGGGCAGGTCGCAGGGGCATATTACGGCTCCCGAGGAATCCCTGCCGGCTGGGTAGAACGCCTCGCGTTTGGTTCGGACATCACGAAGCTGGCTGACCTGCTGTATGGTGTGAGTAAGGAACGAACGGGCTGAGAACCCGCTGCAGGCGAGGGCCAACGACGGCCGGTCTCGGTTCCGTCAGGCCTGGAGGGCAAAGCACATGAACGACAACGCGTTCATGTACCGGATCGACAGCACCGATACCATCGTCGGCATCAGCGACAATTGGTGTGCCTTCGCGTATGCGAACGCCTGGCGAAGTTCCCTGCGGCCGGAAGAAATAGTTGGGCGCAAGCTCTGGGACTTCATTCAAGGCCTTGAGACGAAGTACCTATATCGCGAGTTGTACCGACGGGCAAGAGAAGGCGCCACGTTGCGGCCGATCCCCTTTCGATGCGACTCTCCACAGGAACGAAGACACCTCGAACTCCTTATCGAGGCTCTGCCGGACGGACAGATCGAGATCACCAGCAGGATATGCCGGACAGAGCCCCGCAGCCCCGTTCGTCTGCTTGACGCGGCCGCGCCGAGATCGGCCGATCTCGTCACGGTATGCAGCATGTGCAAGAAGATACAGGTCTCACCGGGGGAATGGGCCGAGATCGAAGACGCCCTGGCCCGTCTTGCGCTCTTCGAGGCCGACACCATGCCCCAGTTGACTCACGGTTTGTGCCGGCCATGTTACCGGATTGCGATGGGTGAGCTGGACGCCCTCAAGGCACCCGCCAAGGCCGTCGAGAGCGACCGGGAATAGCGCGCCGCATCATGAAAATAACATAGTACAGTGCCCTCCCTGCAGGAACCTGAATGCCAAGGTGGCAGTCGGTGCCCTCGAGGACGCCTTGTCTCACGGCTTTCTTGGGGAAAGGGCCTGCACCGAGTGGTCATCCTCTAAAGAGACAACGGCTCGATCCTTTCCTCGAAAGCGGTGTGCGGTTGACGGCCGCCCCTTGCATGGAAACGGGGGACATCACGCCGTATACCCCGGGGCAGCACAGGGTTGAGGTGCGGTCCATGCGGACCATGGAAGGAGGAATGCATCCGACCCCGTTCCTTCTCTTCATTCAGTGAAGCAAAGAGAGGCATGAAAGATCGGGTCAGGGGTAATAACACCGACCGGCCTCGTTGAAAGCTCGGCCGTCACTCACGGGTTCGTTCCCATGAAAGCAACATGAGAAGCATGATCGGTATAGATCCCATGGGGTCTCGTCACGACAGCCCTTTGCGGCAGGTCTGCTCTTGTACAGCATCGAGCCTGATAATACTTTGAATTAGTTACCCCGCTGTGGTAACAACGAACGATCTCGGTCGTGAACCCGAAGAGCGCATAGTCAGCTTGGGAGGACGGAACTGTCTATGAAAATACCGCACTGTATGAGCACACAGCATCCGGACAACGCCTCGACCCCTTTCTTTGCGTCGTCATCGGTTCTCGCGGGCGAAGACGAGATAAGAGAGGCCTACTATGCCTTCTCCCATCTGGGATGCGACGAGCAGATGTGGGACGTCGAAGGAAAAGAAATAGACACCTACGTCGTCAAGAAGCTGCTGACATACTACCCTGAGTACTTCCACGAGAACGTGCTCGGTGAAGACCTGAGGATCACGCTGCGGGTCCCGAATCCGACTGTCGAGAAGGCCGAGGCGAAGATCCTGCTCGAGACGCTCGAGAGCATCCCGCGCTCGTACGACGCGGCACGCCTGTTCTACGCGAACGACGTCCCGCCGATCTTCGAGGTCATCCTGCCCATGACGACCTCGGCACGCTGCATCGACCGTGTCTATCACTACTATGCCGATCACATCATCGGCCGGCAAAACACGCGCTTTTGCGACGATGACGTCACCATTGCCGAGTGGATCGGCGAGTTCTTGCCTTCCCGTATCCAGGTCATCCCGCTGTTCGAAGACGTCCAGAGCATGCTGAACGCAGACCGTATCGTCGAGGACTACCTCTCGGACAAGGACGTGGAGGACCAGCGAGTCTTCCTCGCGCGTTCGGATACGGCGATGAACTTCGGGCTCGTCTCGGCGGCGCTTGCCAACAAGATCGCCCTCATGAATCTCGACCGTCTCGCCGAGCGCATCGGAGTGCGGA
The DNA here is from genome assembly GCA_029552245.1 of Deltaproteobacteria bacterium. GTDB lineage: Bacteria > Desulfobacterota > Desulfomonilia > UBA1062 > UBA1062 > MWEI01. The sequence continues at coordinate 63,786 of JAKPDW010000063.1, read as the reverse complement.
TCCACCCCATCCTCGGTATGGGGTCTGCGCCATTCCGTGGAGGACTCTCTCCACGCACCGCAGAGCGCGTCGGTCGCGAGTACCCAAGCGTGGTAACGTTTACGATCCAGTCTGCGTTCAAGTTCGACTACCCGGTCGACGAGGTGCGAGCCGCTTGTGAACACCTCAAGTCGCGAGTCATCGGTCATGCAGCACCCATCGACGTGGAACGAGCCCAGTCGATCATGGAGCGCTACAGCAAGGTCTACCGACGCAGCATCGCTGAGCTGGCACCGCACATCAACCGGATGGCAAAGCACGTCCCGGCGCGGCGGGCGCGTAAGCTGCACGTGGGCCTGTTCGGGTATGCGCGCGAGCTCGACGGGATCACCCTGCCGAGAGCGATCTCGTTCACGTGCTCTCTGTACGCTCTCGGCCTGCCGCCGGAGCTCATCGCGTTCGACGCCCTCAGCGACGACGACCTCAGTTTTATCCACGATGCATATCCTTCGTTCCGTGCGAAGATCGAGGAAGCCTTGAAGTTCGCCGATCTCGAAGGGCCGTTGATGACTGATTCGCTGCGTGAGGCACTGGGAAGGTTCGTAGGGGAACCCCAGACCCACGAAGAACACCTGTCAGTCGTGCGCAGAATCAGAAACGACCTCGAAAGCGGGAATACGCAACAGATCGGCAACCATATTCTCTCTACGGCGCTGATGCGCCGATTCCTGGGCTAGACAACGCACCGACGCAGGGCTGACCATGAGACCGAGCGGGATCACGTCGATGGCCGCTCATGTCATGGAAGACAGGCTGTGACCGTGTGTATTCACACGTGAAAGGAGATCTGCCGTTTTGGACATTCCCAGGATATTCACCATAACCGAAAGCGGCCACCGCATCCACAACCCGTTCACGCCCGAAAAGCTCGCACAGCTCGGAGAGGCGCTCCGCCTGGAGAAGGGGGCGAGGGTGCTCGACCTCGGCAGCGGGTCGGGGGAGATGCTGTGCACCTGGGCGCGCGATTACGGGATCATCGGCACCGGCATCGACATGAGCCTGTTGTTCACCGAGCAGGCACGACGACGCGCAGAAGAACTCGGGGTCGCCCACCGGGTGAGGTTCATCCACGGCGATGCGGCCGGCTTCGTCTCCGACGAGCCGGTCGATGTGGCGGCATGTGTCGGAGCCACCTGGATCGGAGGGGGTGTTGCCGGCACCATCGAGCTTCTGGCGAAAAGCGTGCGCCCCGGGGGTGTCATCCTCGTCGGCGAGCCCTACTGGCGGCGCTTGCCGCCGACGGAAGACGTCGCCAGGGGGTGTCTTGCAGGCGCGATCTCCAACTTTCTCACGCTTCCTGACCTGCTCGCGTCGTTCGGAAGCCTCGGCTATGACGTCGTGGAAATGGTCCTTGCCGACCAAGACAGCTGGGACAGGTATGAGGCCGCCCAATGGCTCACCATGCGCCGATGGCTCGATGCAAACCCCGATGACGAAATGGCCGGGGAGGTTCGCGCCCGGCTGACATCGGCGCCCGTGCGCTACGCCACGTACACGCGGGAATACCTGGGCTGGGGCGTGTTCGCGCTCATGAAGCGGTGATGGCGGTGCCCGGTCATCCGGAGGTCTGCCATCCTCACCCCGCTGACCGCGACACCATCATGAAAGGGGACACTGCCTTCATCGCGGGGGGTGGCCTTTCATTTCCACACCGCTTCCTGCATCGAGGGGAAAAGAGCGGCTCGTGATCGCTGGAAGGGGAGGGTGACGCTTTTTTGAGGACCATGCATGCACGGGAGAGGCGCCTGCGCACGGGGGCTGCAGAGGGTCTGCATGGTGTTACGCTGCGGGCTAGCCCGAAGGTGCCGCTCGCAGACACGCCCTCATGAGGCGGAAGACATGCCGGAAAGCCTGCCACCCATGTGGATGCGGTTTCGTGTCGCCCCTTATGCAGGCATGCAACGAGGCTGGCGGCCAGGCCGGGCGCCTCAACGCGCCGGTGCCGCCTTTCCTGCGCCTGCAAGCAAGGGGTGAGACCCGGCAGGGCAGAGGGCGTCTCGGCGCGCCTCGCGCGCACAGGAACCCAGCTGTCAGCCTCGAGGCGAGACCGTGTCGTGCAGGCCGTGTCGTTGATCTGCGGGCTTGGGGCAGACATGCCGGGTCGCCCGAGTGCCGTGTGGCATCGTGGCCGCACGAAGGTACGCCTGGATGCCCGGGTGGGATCCAAGCGCTGAATCCCTGAATGGTATCATTGCGCCTCACGCGCACAGGAACCCTGCGATCAGCCTCGAGGTGAGCTCGGGGCGCTCCTCGTGGGGGCAGTGCCCGCTGCCCTGCACCACGTGCACCTCGAGACCCTCTATGAGATCACGGAAACGGCCCGCGAGCCCCTTGTCGAGGTACCTGTCGTGCTCGCCCCAGATGAGCATGGCCGGACACCCCAGGCGGCGCATGCCCTGCTCGAGCCCTTTCCACGACAGGTTCCTGCAGAGGTTCAGCAAGTCCTTCCTGTTGCCGGGGATCTTCAGGGGCAAGAGGGTCTCCCTCGCCGCTTCCCTGTCCAGCACGCCGGTGTCCGCATAGGCCATGGACAGCATGCGCCTGCCCGCCCAGGTGGGCGCAAGCGTCACGAGCGCTTCCCCGACGAAGGGTATCTTCAAGAGTTCCCAGCTCCTCGTGTCCGGGACGTCGAGCCCGCTCGAGTCGATGAGGACGATCCTGTCAGTAGCCTCGGGGTAGAGAAGGGCATAGGCGATGACCCACGCGCCGCCCCAGGAGTGCCCCACCAGCGATGCCTTCTCGATGCCCAGGAGGGACGTGTACTCCTTGAGGGCGCCCGCCATGACCTCGAGGTCCAGGGCTGTGCCTCGGTCGCGTCTCCAGGTGAAGCCGTGCCCCGGCATGTCCAGGGCATGCACGGCGAGCGAGCCCGAGAGCGGGGCGATGATGTGCCTGTACGAGTAGAGCCACACGCCTCCGCCGTGCACGAGGATGACCGGCCTTCCCGCCCCTCGGACGAGGTGGTGAAAGGAAAAGCCCGGGCCTTCCACGCGGCCTGTCTCGTTCTCCCTGAGGAACGCCGATCGCCTCATCAGGGCGAGCACCTTGTCCATGGCGCGATGATACATCCCGTTGCTGCTTGACAGGAACACGGCCGTGGTATTACTTGGTATTACCCACGGCATGGAGGGGCCTATGAAGAAGCAGGGGATCATCACGTTCAAGGTTGACGACGCGCTCTACTCCATCATCAGGGAGATGCCGAACCGCTCCGAGTTCATCAGGGGTGCGATCCTTTCCGCCCTGGGCAACGTCTGCCCCCTGTGCAACGGGACGGGCATCCTCAGCGCGAACCAGAAGCAGCACTGGGACGAGTTCTGCCGGGATCACGCGGTGATGACGTGCGACGAGTGCAGCGAGCGCCACCTCGTGTGCATGACGGCGAAGTGAGGGGATCGATATGGCGGTACCTCGTGCAGTGGCCGGAAGCGCTCCGCAGAGAGGTCCCCGGGGAAAACGAGGGAGGTTGAGACGGTGGCACGTCGCACAATGATCCCAAGCGCCGCCTTCGCGCTTTCCACCCTTGCCGCCTGCTTCTTCCTTGCTGCCCAACCCCACCCGCCTGCCGCCCGGGCGGCATCGACGGCGACAGCCCACGCATCCTCTGCAAGGATACCGGTCTTCGTAAGCATCGTCCCCCAGGCATACTTCGTGGAGCGCGTCGGGGGAGACCTTGTGGATGTCGAGGTGCTCGTCGGCCCCGGCCAGTCGCCCCACACCTACGAGCCGACGCCGAGGCAGGTGGCGCGCATCGCGCGTGCCAGGGTCTATTTCACGATCGGCGTGCCGCTCGAGAAGGGGCTCGTGCCGAAGCTGGCGAGGTCCTTCCCGGGCCTCTCCATCGTAGACACGACATCAGGGATCCGCTTCATCCCCATGGATCGGCGCCACGAGCACCCGCGCACGCAGGCAGGCGGGCAAGGCCACGACCATGGCGGATACGACCCCCATGTCTGGCTCGACCCCGGGCGGGTCAAGATCCAGGCCTCGAACATCTGTGACGCGCTGGTGAGGGTCGACCCGGCGCACGCAGGGGTGTACCGGGCGAACCTTTCGGCCTTCCTCGATGATCTCGACGCGCTCGACCGCGAGCTCAAAGAGGTGTTCGCGCCCATGAAAGGCTCGAAGGTCTACGTCTTCCACCCAGCCTTCGGGTACCTCGCACAGGCGTACGGCTTCGAGCAGGTGGCCGTGGAGGAGGAGGGCAAGGACCCCGGGGCGAGGAAGGTCGCCCGACTCATAGCGGAAGCAAAGGCCCAGGGCGTGAGGGTGATCTTCGTGCAGCCCCAGTTCTCGGCCAAGAAGGCGCAGGCCATAGCTGAGCGGATAGGCGGCGCCGTGGTGGCGATCGACCCCCTCCCGCGGGACTACCTGGCCCAGATGAGGAGCCTCGGCCGCGCCGTGCGGGATGGGGTGTCAGGGGGCAGGGCCGGGAAGTGAGACCTTCGGCGGTGTGGAACGCGTGGGCCTGAGCGCGCAAGGCCGGAGATGCCGGCCGAGGTTCCTGGACGTGGTGGGTTGTGCCCGGCCGGAACGTCGAGCCGCCCCGCTCATGGCCGTTGACGCCTGCAGCGGACCTTGCGGGGCGCCAGGTCGGCCGGATGCGGGGCCTGGGGCCCCACGGCGCCAACGGGGACGTGTCGAAGAACCGGAGCGGTACCCCCGGAAGAAGGCATGCCAAGACGGGGGCCTTTCCGGGGTGATGCTGTACGAAGGGGAGCGAGACGGTGAATACGGAAGGCCGCAGGGGTGATGATCGAGAAGACGTGGTGGTGCGGCTCGAGCACGTGAGCTTCGCATACGGGTCAAACCTCGTGCTCGAAGACGTGAGCCTTTCCATCAGCCGCGGTGACTTCTTCTGCATCGTGGGACCCAACGGGGGCGGCAAGACCACGATCCTCAAGCTCGTGCTCGGCCTCCTCGAGCCCGGCTCCGGGGTGGTGGAGGTCTTCGGGGGTCCCCCCAGGCGGGCGAGGGCGAGGATCGGGTACATGCCCCAGCACACCTTCATCGACCCCCACTTCCCGGTGACGGTCATGGACGTGGTCCTCATGGGGAGGATCAACGCGGCCGGGTTCAGGGTGTTCCACACCGGGAAGGAGAGGGAGGCCGCATATCAGGCGCTCGAGATGGTGGAGATGGGGAGTTTCGCCAAGAGGCCGTTCTCGGCGCTCTCTGGCGGGCAGGCCCAGCGGGTCCTGCTCGCAAGGGCCCTGGCCTCAATGCCTGAGCTCCTCGTGCTCGACGAACCGACGGCGAACGTGGACGCGGCCGTCGAGACGGGTTTCCACGGCCTCCTGGAGACCCTCAACGAACGCATGACCATCGTGCTCGTGACCCACGACCTCGGCTTCGTGTCCAGGCGCACCAGGAGCGTGGCCTGCGTGAACAGGAGGCTCGCCGTCCACCCCACGTGCGAGATCTCGGCAGAGACGATGAGAGAGCTCTACGGGAGGGACGTCCACATGGTCAGGCACGACACCCTCCTGGAGAAGGGCAGGGGCGTACAGGCTTGCCAGGGAGACAGGGAAGGGGGAGGCGGGTGATGACGGAATTCTTTGCCGACCTTCCTCGGTTCGAGTTCCTCCAAAACGCTGTTATGGCGTGTGTGCTCGCGGGTCTCGCCTGCGGCGTGATGGGCTCGTATGTCGTGACCAGGCGCATATCCTCCGTCGCGGGCGCCATCGCCCACAGCATCCTCGGGGGGCTTGGCGCAGCCCGGTACTGCCAGGTCGTTCTCGGCTGGACGTGGTTCACCCCCATGACAGGCGCGGTTCTCATGGCCTTGGCGTCGGCGCTCGTCATCTCGTGGGTGAGGGTCGCCCTGCGTGAGCGGGAGGACACGGTCATACAGGCCGTGTGGGCGGTCGGGATGGCCATCGGGCTGCTCTTTATCTTCAAGACCCCCGGTTACAACGAGGACCTCATGAGCTACCTGTTCGGGAGCATCCTCATGGTGACCCAGAGAGACCTGTGGGTCATGGCGGGCCTCGACGTCATGCTGCTCGTCGTGTGCGTCCCGCTCTACAGCCGCATGGTGGCTGTGTGCTTCGACGAGGAGTTCGCGGTCACCAGGGGCATCGACGTGCAGCTCAACCACCTGCTCATGATCTGCCTCGTCGCCCTCACTGTGGTGCTTCTCGTGAGCGTGGCGGGCATCGTCATGGTGATCGCCCTGCTCACCCTGCCCGCGGCCACCGCCTCACACTTCTCGGGCAGGCTCTGGCACATGATGGTGCTCTCTGGTGTCCTGACCGCCGTACTCTCGATTGCAGGCATGGCCGTAAGCTACGAGCCGGATCTCCCGGTGGGCGCCGTCATCATCGTGCTTGCTGCCTGCGTGTACATCCTCGTGGTGATCACGGCCAGGGCCAGGGGCATACGGGGTATGAGGGCCTGAAACACGGCGGCCTGACCAAAGGGGAGTTCTCGCCGCCCGGTCTTGCCCGAACCCATGGCGCACCCCGAGTGCGGTCACCAGCGGTGGGGGCTGGAAACCCTGGACCTGCCCGGGTGTGCACCCGGCGTCCCGGCACTCAGCCCGGGTGGGGCCTAAGATCCAGCTGAATGTGGATAGGGGAAGACAGGGCCCGGCGCTCCGCCGGGTGGGGCCTGCAGGCTATGCCCCGGAGCCCACCAGGGGGAGGACCCTGTCGATGCGGAAGAAGACCAGGAACCTGTCCTCGTCAATCGCCTCGTCGTGCGAGACGGAACGCTTTTTCCGCCTGAGGGTGGCGATGAGTTCGCTGTTTTTCTCCTCCTTGATCTTGGTGAGGTAGAGTCTCCTGCCCTTGAACCCCTCCCCATCCTCGATGAAGATGTACGCGGCGTAAGGGTTGGTTTCCAGGTTGCCGTGGGTGAGCCTGGGCGCCAGGATGAAGGCCACGGTAGACTCGTCGATGAAGTGGGGTTTGGCGTACAGTGCGGCGTTTACCTGCCCGGAGGAATCCGCTGTGGCCAACACACCCTTGCCCCGTGCCTGCTCGAAGTACTCGGAGAGTTTCATCGTGCATCTCCTTTCTGCCCTTTCTCATAGGGGCGCACGGGAGAAAATCAAGCGGGTTTTTGTGGGGCTCGCCGGGAGGCCCAACCCTCAAGCCGGGTGCCATGGGGCCTTTTAAAAAACGGAAAAAGCCCCCATTCCCGTACCAGGGCGTAACGGAGGGTGAGAACCGGGTGGCAGAGGGCATGGGCGTGAGGAAGTGTTTTCCTGGCACGGTCTGGAAGTTTCCATCCTGAGAGGGCAGCCGGCCCCCCGAGGGCGGCGCACCCCGGGGCCGGTGTCCCGGGCGAGGGCGCGGGCCGGGCGGGACGGGGGCCCGATCAACTAGATGTGCACGGAACGCGGTTTCCAGGGCCGGGGAGCAGGATCTCCACGAGGCGGTCATCCAGGTGTGCATGAAACGCTGCAATGGTTTCGCGTGTATACGCTGCGGTCATGCCGATCATCCAGGTGTGCATGGAACGCCGGTAACCCCAAGAACGGCCCCAACCATCCTCGCGCGGACATCCAGGTGTGCATGGAACGCCGGCCCGTGACGCTGTACGCCGCGCCCGGGGTCGACGACCACCCAGGGGTGCATGGAACGATGCGCTGTCCTCACCCGCTCCGGCGCGAACGACGGGTCCCTCTTCCGTGCCGAGACGAGGGCAAAAAAACAGGATGGCGGTTAGGGCATAGGACGCGCCATCCTCAAGAGGAGGTTAAAATCTTTGTCGGTATATGTATTGATGCACGAGGAGATGAAAGGATGCAATATCCCAAGAAGTCCACCCCTGAGGCTGGGTGCGGGCATGTCTGCTTGTCATGGCGCTGGACTTCCATGGCCTGCCTGATACAATGGCGGTGGTGGAATTGGTGCATGGAGGAGGGTCCCGGTGGTCATGAGAGCGAGAGCGGTCTGCGTCTTCGTGCTGTGTGCTGCGGCCCTCGCCGCTTTAGCGAGTGTCCTGAAGACCGAAGACCGGTTGCCTGAAGGCGGCGGCCGGGCGGCCGCGACGGATGATGCACAGACAGGGTGCCGGGCCTGTCACGGGGAGTTTTACAGGCGCTGGGCGCATTCGGCCCACGGGAGGACGTACGAGCCGTATTCGGACGAGGCGGCCCGGAGGTTTCCCGGTCCGAGGGTCCAGGACATCGGCACCGCCCAGGCGGCGTACACCCTGGATCTGAGGCCCGGAAAGGGGTACGCGACAGAGAAGGGCTCGTTTCCCTGGTCCGGCGTCAAGCGCAAGATAGACTTCATCCTGGGCGTAAGGCGTGTGATCTTTCTCTTCTCGAAGGGAGAGTCCGGCCGCTTCGAGGCGTTGCCCTTCTGTTACGACGTGCCTGCCGGGAAGTGGCTGGACATCGAGAAGTGCGGTGTCGCTCACGCGCTTGCCGGCCGCCGGTCTGGAGAGGGGCGCCTGGTCGTGTTCGACACGGGCTGCCGCTCGTGCCACATAGGGCCGGACCCGGATTTCTACGAGCTCAGGACCGACTCCTACAGGGAGCTGCCCAAGAACCCCGGCATCTCGTGCTCCGCCTGTCACGGTGATACCGCGGGCCACGCGGAGGCTGCACGAGCCGGGAGGCCCACCGCCCCGGGCAAGGCCGGCATGGTGGTGGTCCGTGGGCTGGACCCCTCGAGGAGAACCGATCTGTGCACGGCCTGCCATTCCACGACGAGGCCCCTCACTGCTGCGTACAAACCAGGCCAGCCCCTGTTCGACCACTTCGACCCCGTCACCCTGGAAGACCCTGCCGTACCTGCGGACGGGAGGGTCACAGGCGGCACGGCCGTGTTCACGTCGTGGCTCGCCAATCCGTGCGCACGCTCGCGCAGGCTCGACTGCACATACTGCCACGAGCCGGGCGGCGGCTTCCGCTTCAGGGACAAGGCCAGGGTGAACGATGCCTGCCTTGCGTGCCACAAGGACAAGGCAAAGAGGATCGAGGAGCACACGCATCACAAGGCGTCGTCTGCCGCGGGCGCGTGCATCACCTGCCACATGGCCCTGCCCGCCGTGGGAGGCGGCGGAAGGGCGGACCACTCCATGCTGCCCCCGATGCCCGCCCTCTCCTCGTCGGCCAAGGTTCCAAACGGGTGCAACGCCTGTCACCTCGAGGGCGACCCGAGGTGGGCCCAGGGCTGGGTGAGGGCATGGTACAGGAGAGACTTCCAGGCGCCGTATCTCGAGCGTGCGAAACTCGTCGAAGACGCCCGTGCCGGTGAGTGGTCGAGGCTCGACGAGATGGTGTCACTCGTTGCCTCGAACACGAGGAGCGAACTGTACGCCGCCTCCCTGCTGAGGCTCTTGAACACGTGCCCGAGCCCTTCCAAGGAGAAGGCCCTGAGGCCTGCGATGAAGGACCCGTCGCCCCTCATCCGGGCATCCGCAGCGGATGGGCTCTCGGAAGGCGTCTCCCGGGCCGCGGCGGACGACCTCCAGGCACTGGCGAACGACCCGGTACGCCTCGTTCGCGTGAGGGCCGCGGCAGCCGCAGCGAGAATCAAGACGGTGCCGGTCTCTCGGCCCGGCTCCGGGGACATGGCCAAGGCCTCCGGGGAATACATCTCGTCCCTCATGGCGAGGCCGGACAGGTGGACCTCCCACGTGGACATGGGCGTCCACTTTCTCGAGCGGGGGGATGCACGCGGCGCGATCCTCTCCTTCAAGGCCGCCTCCAAGCTCGAGCCGAGGGCGTGCGAGCCCCACGTGAACCTCGCCATGGCCTATGCGGCCCTTGGCGACGCCAATGCCGCCGAGACGGAGCTGAAGGAGGCGCTGAGGCTCGACCCGGCGAACGCCCCGGCCCTTTTCAACATGGGCCTGCTCATGAACCAGAAGGGCGAGAAGGACGAGGCGGTGAGGTACCTGAAGGAGGCCTTCAAGAACGACCCGGGCATGGCCGAGGCGGCATACAACCTCGCGATGCTCGTGGCCGAGAAGAACCCCAAGGAGGCCGTGTACTGGGCGAGGAGGGCATACCAGGCGCGTACAGACATCAAGTACGCCTTCGCCCTCGCATACTTTCTCAAGCAGGACGGCGACTGGGAAGAGGCGATCGGCACCGCAAGGGGGATCGTCGCGAGAGACCCCTCGCACCTCGATGCATACCTTCTCATGGGAGAGATCTACGAGAAGAAGGGGAGGCCCCTGGATGCCGAGAAGGTCTACCGGCAGGCGATCGCCGCCCCGGGGATGAGCGAAGAGGGCAGGAAGCGCCTCGAGAAGAAGCTGAAGGCCTTCCGGTGAAGATGGCGGGACAGGCGTCCGCCGATACCTGAGAGGAGCTGGGAGTTGAGCAGGTGGCCGAAGAACCCCCGCGTGTACGAGATCAACACGGCGGCCTGGCTGTCGGGCCTCGGTTCCAGGTACCAACGGGCAGTGGATCTCTCGTCGGTGCCCGCACAGGAGTGGAACGCCGTCGCCGAACTCGGCATGGACGCGGTATGGCTCATGGGCGTCTGGCAGAGGAGCCCGCTGTCCAGGAAGCGGGCCCTCGAGGCGAAAGGCGTGCTTCCCGAGATGGAAAGGGCCCTCTCGGACCTGGTCCCGGAGGATGTGATCGGGTCAGCCTACAGCGTGAGGCGATACGAGGTGGACGAGCGTTTCGGCGGCCAGGCCGGGCTCTCAACGGCACGCAAGGAGCTCGCGAAGAGGGGGGTCATGCTCGTGCTCGATTTCGTGCCGAACCATACCGCCGTCGATCACCCCTGGGTGGTGAGCCACCCGGAGTTCTACGTGAGGGGCTCTCCGCAGGACCTCGTCGAGACCCCCGGCCTCTTCACGGAGCTCGATGGGGGTGTCTTCGCGTACGGGAAGGACCCGTACTTCCCGGCCTGGACGGATGTACTCCAGCTCAACGCCTTCAGCGGCGCGGTCCGGAAGGAGACCGTCGAGATCCTCAGGGGGATCGCGGGCCTTTGCGACGGGATACGGTGCGACATGGCCATGCTGGTGATGAACGACGTGTTCGAGCGTACCTGGGGGGAGCATGCAGGCCACGCCCCTGACAGGGACTTCTGGGAAGAGGTGATACCTTCGGTCAAGGAGATCTTCCCGGACGTGCTCTTCATGGCCGAGGCATACTGGGACCTCGAGTGGGCCCTCATGGAGCAAGGGTTCGACTGTTGCTATGACAAGCGTCTCTACGACAGGCTCCTCTGCGGGAACGCCCACTCCGTCAGGCTGCATCTCGGTGCAGACCCTGCGTACCAGGAGAGGCTCGTCCGCTTCCTCGAGAACCATGACGAGCGGCGCTGCGCCGAGGCCTTCCCGCCGGGCAGGCTCGAGGCGGCGGCCGTGGCGGTGACCACCCTGCCCGGCGTGCGCCTCTTCCACGAGGGGCAGTTCGAGGGGAGGAGAGTGCGTCTGCCCGTCCAGCTCGCACGGGGGCCGCTGGAGCCTCTCGACGGGCGTCTCAAGGGTTTCTACTCGCGGCTGCTCAAGGTCACCCGCACGCCGGTCATGCGTGAAGGCAGGTGGGAGTTGTGCGGGATCACCGGCTGGCCCGACAACCCGACCTGTGCCTCCCTCCTTGCCTGGGACTGGGTTCTCGGCCCACAGAGGCGCCTGGTGGTGATCAACTTCTCGGACAGGCCCGCGCAGGGACTGGTGAAGCCGAACGGCCTCGAGAGCGGCCCCGGGGAACTCGAGCTTGCGGACCTCATGGGCGGTGGCGAGTTCCGGGTCAAGCTCCGTGACGCGGCAGGGGAGGGGATCTATGTCGACCTTGGCCCATGGGGCTATCACGTGATGAGCGTCTTGAACGCCTGACCGGGGGCGCTGGCGAGGGGCGACGGGCGATCATTCGGGCATGCACTCTGGAGCCATGGTCAAAGCCTGCACCTGAGGGGGGGCGCCGACAAGGGGCGACGGGCGATCATTCGGGCATGTGAGGCGTGGGAGGCTGCGGGGGCTCCATTGGGCGAAGGGGCATTCCGGACGCTTCCTCTGGATACCGAAAGGGGGGCATGGGCGTCGCATGCACCCGTAAAACCGCTGAGGCCGCCCGACACGAAGGCGCGAAGGATGCCCGGGGTCTCTTTGCATCACCTTGAGCCCGGCCTCCCGGGGTGACTGGCCGGCCCGACTGAGTCGCCTGCCCTTTTCGTTTGTGTGCTGGCCTCCCGGAGTGCCTGGCCGGCCCTTCTCGAGACAACGGCACGGGGAAACCGGGAAACCCGCTGCGTGATCAGGACAAGATCACGAGCCCTCGCTGCTTTCTAGGACTAGAGACCCCGGGGTCTCGGGGCGGGGCCCAGGCCGGAATCCCACAACCCCGCCCCCTTTGTCCTGGGCGCTTGCTTGGCTGTAGGCGCTGCCGGGCTCGAGGAGGATCCCGGTCGTGAACCATCGCGGCCAGGCCGTCTGCAGCCCCCAGGTTGTCCGGGGAAATCCCCCAGGCTCTCAGGCGAAGATCCTGAACCCTGCCGCGAGCGCGCCGGGGACCAGGTCGTATGCCCCCGACGCCTCGGCCACCGGGGTGAACCCGCACGCCGAACAGTCCACTTCCGCCCTGTGGCCCGCGTAGCACCCGGTGTACACCCTCCCGTCGGTCTCCACGTTGGCGAGGAGGAACTGCCTGCACCTCCACGAGTTGTCTCTCATGACGCCCAGCCCCCATGCGGAGTTGAGGATGGGGTAGCCCGCCCTCTTCAGCCTCAGGGCCTCCTCGAGCACGCGCCTGCGGGCCTCGGGGCCCAGGGCGAGGTCTTCCTCGCCCCTGTGGTACGGGTAGAACAGCTGGAGGGTCAGCCCCTTCACCTGGGGCATGGCGCTGGCCAGAGCGGCCACCGTCTCGAGCTCGCCGGCGTTTACGCTGTTCAGGGTCATGTGCACGTAGATCCGATCGTGGGCCGATGTGAGGATATTCCCCATCGCCCTGTCGTAGGATCCCGACCGCAGGTAGTCGTGTGTCTCGCGCGTGCCGTCGATGCTCACCCACACGATGTCCGTGGGGACGTCCAGGCTCACCGTGCCGTTGGTGGTAACCCCGACGCAGGCGAAGAGCTTTTTGGCCGCGAGCGCGATGTCGGCGAAAGAGCGGGTGCCGTCGCTCCAGAGCAAGGGCTCACCGCCCTCGAACACGACGATCGGGCAGCCGAGCCCGGCGAGCTCTTCGAGCGACGCCATGGCCTTGTCCCAGGTCATGATCCTGTCTTGGGAGCCGTGCTGCCTGACGAACGGGCACGCCCTGCACGCGAGGTTGCACCGGTAGGTGAGTTTCACGCTCGCGATCAGGGGGGCCCTTCTCCCCATGATGCGGTTGGAGGCGCACCTGGCGAGGAGACGGAGGCGCCTTCTCATGAGCGGCCTGTCCCCGCAAGCCGATCCCGGTGGTGCGGAAGCAGAACGCGCGCGGGCACCGCTTTCCGTCGAGCACCCAGGCTCAGGCGCATCGGGCTAGTACCTGCCCAAGAACACCGGCTTTCTCTTCTCCTTCTGGGCGCGGACACCTTCCCGCGCGTCCTCGCTGGCGAAGATGGGCATGCCTATCTCCACCTCGCGGATGAAGAGCTCGCCGAACTCCTTCATGCGCATCTCGCGGTTGAACCGTATGATGCCCTGGGTTGCCAGCGGCCCGTTGTCGGCGATTTTCCCGGCGAGTTCCATTGCCGTGTCCATGAGCTTGTCGCGCGGCACCACGCGGTTCAGGAAGCCCCACTCGTACATGGTCTTTGCGTCGTAGTTGCCCGCGGTGAGCAGGATCTCCAGGGCGCGGCACGTGCCCACGTGCCTGGGCAGGAAGATGTTCCCTCCGCCCGTCGGCATGATGCCCAGGCTCGCCTCCCTCATCTGGAACACGGCGTCTTCGGAAGCGACCCGCAGGTCGGCCCCCATGACCATCTCGAACCCCCCGGTGAGGCAGTACCCGTGGATCGCCGCGATGACCGGCTTGTTCACGAAGCTTATCTTGAGCATCGCCTCGCCCACGCCCTTGCCGTCCCATCCCTGTATGATCCACTCCTCGGCCTCGTTCTCGGGCTTGCGGGCACCGGTGAGGATGGGGATCGCCGTCTTCAGGTCCATGCCGGCGCAGAAGATGTTCGGGAGCGCCGAGTACAGCACCGCGACCCTGATCTCGGGGTCCTCGTTGATGTCGATCCATGTCTTGTGGAGCTCGAGGAGGATGCCGGGGTCGAGGGCGTTGAGCTGCTTGGGCCTGTTCAGACCGACCTTCGCAATGTGTCCCGTCTTTTCGTAGACAAGGTTCATGGGGCCTCCCTCAGGGTATGAGATGTCGAGGGGGAATCTTATCCCCGGCCGGCTGGCTTGTCAAACCCGGCGCGGTGCCCGTATCCTCTGCCTGCGAGGATCCGTGTATCTTTCCCGGCGGCGGGTCGTGGTGGAAACCCGGGCGGCAAGGGTGATCGTCGGGCGTGCCTCACATGAACGCAGGCCTGTTCCCCCTCAAGGAGGAGCAGGGCATGGCCGTGGGGGGTGCCCTGGCCACCCTGCACGCTTCCCCGTTTTGGGGCGTCTGCATCGGCGTCGACAAAGCAATGGGGGGGCGCTGGAGATCCGGGAGGGGAAAGCGCCCGACGTCGAACGCAGGCAGACGACAGCCCCATGCAAAGAGACGGGCGGCCTTAGATCCAGCTTATGGGAGAGGCCCGACGGTGACTTCCTGTTCGGCTTCTCCCCCGTACAGGGTGCGGGGCCCACCTCAAAGACTTGCGCAACGGGCTCGACTAAGAGGTGTTGCCTGGTGCCCCTTCTCGACCGACGAGCCTGTCCTGAACGGGTGGCAGGAGCAGGCTCGAGCAGGCCTTCCTCCCTGCCAGGGTCGTACTGGGACAACTCGCCACCGGGCTGTGGATGGTGACCGGGCGCTCGAGGAAGATGCGCTCTTTCCGGCTGGCGGCGTACCTTGGTCGACCCTGCAGCTCACTCGCCGTCTTGAGGGAGGATGCAGTGCCTGCGGTCTCCCGCGCCGATGCAGATTGGTGGCCCCTGCAGCTCACTCACCATATCGTGGGGGCGATGAAGGACCGGGTCTCACCTGCAGTCGTATCCCACGAGGACCGCGGTGCCGTCCGGGCCCACGATCACGCCCTTGCCGCCGAAGTAGACGAGACGGTCCTTGTCCCAGGCGAGGTCGAGCGGGGCCTGGGGGTCGTCGCAGGAGGCCCTGAAGCCCCTGCCGATGCTCGCGGGGTTGATGCCGAAGTAAGACTTGTCCAGGTACCAGCTGCTCTTGTGGAGCTCGTCCTTTGCCGGGGCCACCCTCAGCCAGGACGGGTAGTCCTTCTTTTTGAGGCCAGTGTCGGCGCACCTGAGTTCCTTGAGCCTCGCACGCACTGCAGCCACGTGGCGGCCGTCAGGATAGCGGACGAGGTATGCGGTCAGGGCCCTGGGCGACCCGTCCTCCATGGCCTTCTTGAAACGCATGGGCTCGACCCGCCTGAGGGCCTCGTCGGTGTAGACGCTGTCCGGGTGCTTGGCGAGGAACTCCTCGTAGGCCTCTATCGTGTTGATCGAGTTCGCCATGTCCCAGTCGATGTTCACGGTGGAGCACCCCGTTGCCAGGACGGCGAAAAGGGCGGCCGCGAGAGCAGGTAGGAGTCGATTTATGATCATGGTGGTAAATCCCCGTCTACGGTACACGTTCGCTTGCCAATATCTTACTATAAGACACATTGTGCCTCTTGCCAAGGTCAAAGAACGACCGGCGGCACCCAAGTGTCAGACCAGAAGCTTCCTGATCAGATCCAGTGCAATGCGAAAGACGGTGCGTAGTTCATGCAGTTGAAGATGTCTTGAAACCTGGATGTTGACTAATTGAACCAAATGTTATAAAGTTCAACTATGACAAAGGCTAAAGACCGGAAATTCAATGAGATACTAGCGACCGCGTTAGAGCTCTTCGCCCATTATGGGTATAAGAAGACCACGCTGAAAGACGTGGCCGATAAGCTCGGCATGACGAAGAGCAACCTCTACTTCTATGTAAGCAACAAGCGTGATCTCTACGAGAAGACGGTGAGCATGGCCTTCAAGGGATGGCAGAAGGCTGTAAGAGACGCGGTTGAACAGGCTCAAGATGCAGGTGACAAATTCTCGATCATGGCAACACAATCCATCCAATACCTGATGGAACATGATGAGCTGCGCTCCATCTTCATCAGAGATCCAGGTATCTTCACGCCTTTCCCAAACGAGGACAGGTTCTACAAGATCAATCTCGGAGCCATAAGGCTTATCGAGGAAATCCTGACATTGGGTATCAAGCAAGGTCGGTTTCACGAAGTGGACGTGAAGCCCACAGCAGAACTCTTCTTCTCCATTTATGTCATGTTTCTTATCAAGACTTATGTGAAATCAGAAGGCGTGTCTGCAATCCGCATGTACGAGGAGGGTCTCAAGATCATATTGAGAGGGCTGTGCAAAGACAAGCCGTGCAAACGGTGAGAATATGTGAACGAGGAGGTTGCCATGTCTAAGGATACCTACGACATCATCGTAGTCGGTGCAGGCAGCGGGGGGTGTGCGACCGCAAAGGTGGCTTCTGAGCATGGATTAAAGGTTCTGCTCATAGATAGGCGGAAAAAGGAAGACATAGGAGACAAGCTCACCTTCGATACTATCCCGGTCTACGCATTCGAGGCCCTGGGCATACCAGTCCCTGAAGGGGAAGAGCTTGATATGAGAATGCTCAAACTGAAGGTGTTTTCTCCAGACAAGAAACATTCTTTCGAGGCTGATCTTGACGGGTACCTCGCGCACAGGCGTTTGTTGGGGCAAAGGCTTCTGAAGTATGCTGTAGACGCCGGCGCCGTTCTCCTCCCAGAACACGAGGTGATAGATCCAATCTTGGAAAGAGATTATATCATTGGCGTACGGTGCAGGGATCGTTCTGGGAAGATAACTGAGTACAAGTCAAAGATCGTCGTTGATGCCAGCGGGATCTTGTCTGTTGTGCGGGACAAGCTCCCTCATTCGGTTTACCATAATGAAGGAATCATACCACAGGACACAGTCGTAACCTATCGTGAGGTAAGGGATCTTAAGGGTAGCTCTGACTACATACCTCCTCATGACTACCCTGGATGGTACTGCATTCTCCAGAATCGCGGTTATTTCTGGATAGTCCCTGAGGCAAAGGATAAGACAAACATAGGTTGTGGTATTCCAATGTTTCCTGGGCACCCGGATCCTGTGAGAGTGACCAATGAATTCTGCTCCGCTCATGCAGACAAGATCGGTGAGAAGGTATATGCCAAAGGGACAGGCCCTACGCCCTTTCTGCCCATGAGGGCCTGCCAACCTGAACTTGTAGGCAACGGATTCATGCTTGTCGGTGACTCGGGATACCAGGTCTCAACAAATTCGGGGTTCGGCGTTCCCGGTTCGGTGATAGGCGGGAAGATCGCGGCTGAAGTTGCCGCTTCGGCCATACGAAAAGGTGACGTGAGCAGGAAGGGTCTATGGGAATATAATGTGAGATACAAAAGGGGATTCGGTTCCTCGCGACCCTTTGCTGATGCTATCAGGATTTTCGTACAGAGCCTTTCACACGATGATCTGAATACCCTGATCAAATTAGGACTCATTGGTTCAAAGGAATTCAGTGCCCTTTGGATGGACCGGACATTCTCCTACACGATGCCTGAACTCATTGCCAAATTCACATCTGGTATGAGAAACATTAGGTTATTCCTGAAGATGTCAGCCGTGTTCCTGATCGCTAAGAGTTTAGAGAGGATCTATAAGAAGTTTCCATCTTCTATCGAAGACTTTCATGCATGGATGCTTAAACGGATGTTGCTGTATGCCCTTCTGTTCAAGGTTGTCGGATTGAAGAGGGGGATATCGTATTAGTTGATCAATAATTAGAAAAGCTACCGACCTGCTGTGAAAGATGGTATCCGGCATGGGCGCTGGCATTCATGGCAGGAAGGAAGTATCCCGTCATTTCGGCCGATACTTCATCTTCAAAAATGAAGTATCGGCCTTGCTGTTCCTCGCCTATTTCCATTGATAGCTCTTTGATGGCTCCGTCTGGAACCGCCCCTCACGGTCCCTGGGCACCATGAGTTCCATACGTTCCAAACGAGTAACCAGCGTTCTCGGCTTGTATGCTTTCCTGTACCCGATCCGCTCACCTATCTTTGATAGTGTCAACAATGAGAGTGCACCACGCTTAAAACTGCGTTAGAATATGTACGGCTCATGTCCTGCCATCCTCGGTGGTTTTGGTGAGACATGAACGTTGTCGGGTAACTCATTGGCCTTCTGCTGCACTATCTTCATCCTTCGGTGTGAGCGCTTACGGGCATGGGGGTTGGTAGACTGTGCCTGTCGGCAGGGGCGTGCCAAGACTGATCGCACTGTAAAGATTTCTGACGATCCCAACGAGAAGAAATCATTATCATATGGCGAGCGATAACGTGATCTTTGAAAAAAGGTTGTGTCGATACATTTTACAATCGCAAAAGGCCCTCCATGACGAAAACTTGCGTTTAACTTCATAACTAATTGATAAAACGATATAAAAGGAAGGGGTATGTCAGTGGGCAAGACTTTTGCATATTATATGCTAGGCATCCTTGGGAGGACACCATGAAAAGAATGAAAGCAACCAAAGGCTTGTTTCCCGTCATCGTGATCATCGCTCTTCTTCCGACCCTGGCTTGGGCTGTTCCGATCACCACGTCACTGAACGTATCCAATGAAGACCTGGGGTTGGCAGGAGATTTCGCCACGGTCGTCGTGTCTTACGTGGGTGAACATACCGTGCAGTTCAGTGTCGATGCCAATGAGGCTCTCCTGGGAGAGGATGATAACTTCGGCATCCAGGCATTTGGGTTCAATGCATCCCTTGACTTGTCGTCAGCCGTCTTCGATCTGCCCGCGGGGTGGGATTTCCGGTACGACCAGAACCTCAGCATGTTCGGGCTGTTCTACATCGATGCCTACGGCACGGGAAAGACGAGAAAGGACCCACTGATCTTCACTGTTTCTTTGCCGGGAATCAATGACGAGAACCAGTTCTTCGTCCCGAATGCGCTTGGTTACCACTATGCCGCCCACATCGCAGGTTTCGTTGATCATAACGGCCAAACCAGCGCATGGTTCTCCGATCAGCCCGCCCCGGTGCCCGAGCCGGCGACGCTCATGTTGCTCGGAACGGGTCTTCTTGGTCTTGCGGGATTCAGAAGGAAGACGAAACGGTAACGGTTTCGCCGCTGGGGACATACGGGGCAGGGCCGGTCAAGATCGAGGCCCTGCCTCATTCATTTCTACACCTGGAACAACGGCAATACCACTGGTTCATGAACTCAACGCATGATCTCTTCCTTGGTCCCTACGCATGTGGCGAATGTTACCGCTTCGAGGAGACGGTGGCCAGGGGCGCTCCTTGATCCCTACGTATGTGGCGAGTGCCAAGGCGTATCGATTGTTCTCGTGCCCGGGTGGGGAGGGGTCGTGCGGCTTCTATCTTCTCCTTGCGGTTCCTGGCGCCTCGTGCCTGCGTGGGGAGGGGTCGTGCCCTCCGGGTTCCCAACGGTCGGCGCTGTTACCGGCTCACCCGGGACCGAGGTCCTGGGTGCGAGAACCCACGTGCCAGGCGATCGTGTGTGTACGCTGCCACGGTCCCATGACTGACACCGGGGTGAACGCAGGCGCGTGCGAGAGGCCAGGGGGCCTATATCCTGCTCTTGATGAAGCGGATCACGCGCCCGATGACCGGGAATCTCTCGAAGAGCGCGAGTGTCTCCCAGTAGTCGTGGTGGAAGACGACCCGGCCCTGCTCGTCGAACCTCACGTGTGACATGCCGGGCTGCTCCATGGGGTGGTCCGGGTCACGCTTGAGGCGCAGGTGCATGATCCACCTGAAGTAGTAGTTACCTTGGCTGTACGCCATGTCCTTGATGTCGAAGGTGCACTCGGTGAATGCACTCGTGGTGCTCAAGAAGTATTCCTTGATACGCTCCCTGCCCCTGACCTGCCTCAAGCCATCCTCGAAGTAGGCATTCTCGGCATAGACCCGCTCCATGGAGGCGGCTATCCTTTCCGCCGAGAAGATACGGTAGAACTCCTTGAACCTCTCTATGGCATCCTGTTCGACCTGGGAACCGTGTTCCACGTGTTCGATCCTCCCTCTGTCCGTATCCTCAAGGGCCCTGTACGTGATGGTGACATCATGCGAGCCTGTGGCGCCGGCACAGCCTGCGGCCACGAGCATCCCCGCCAGCATGACGAACCCGGCATGGCGGCCTGTGTTCATGAGACCCCTCCTGTCGCGGGTGGGGAGAGCGTAGTGTTCCCCTCCCTGGTGAGAACGATCTGGAGGTCGCCCAGTGAGCGCGTACGGAACTGGGCCTCGCAGATGGAGAAGTAGTAAATCCATTTCCTTCTGAATGCCGCGCCGAACCCCATGCGGTCGAGCGTCGGGGCCGCCTCCGAGAACCGTTCACGCCAGTGTCTCAGGGTCTCGGCGTAGTGTGGGCCGATGTTTTCCACCGATTCCACCATGAGTCTCGAGTGCCTCGTCATGGCCACGCACATGGCGGTCAGCTAAGGGAGCTCCCCGCCCGGGAAGATGTGTTTCTGGATCCAGTTCGGGCTGCTTATGTGTTTCTCGTAGCGGCTGTCAGGGACCGTGATGACCTGGATCACCGCCACGCCATCCGGCTTGAGCAGCCTGTCACAGCACGCGAAGAACTCGCCGAGATGCTCGCTGCCCACCGCCTCGAGCATTTCCACGGACACGATCCTGTCAAAGGAGCCGCCGATGGTCCGGTAGTCTTCCAAGAGGATCCGGATGCTCTTGTCGAGGCCTTCCCTCTTCACCCATTCGCGTGCATGGTCGTACTGGGCCCTGGATACGGTGATGCCCGTCCAGGAGCACCCCCTTGCCTTGACCGCCTCTATGGCGAACCCTCCCCAGCCGCACCCGATCTCCAGGACGTGGTCGTTTGGTCCTATCCGTGCCTTGCTCATGATCGACCTCATCTTGTTCACCTGGGCCTGCTCGAGGGAGTCGGAGGGGCTGTCGAAGATCCCGCAGGAGTACGTCATGGTCCTGTCCAGAAACGTCGCGTAGAAGGCCGAGTCCAGGTCGTAATGGGCTTCTATGTTCTCCTTGCTCCCGCGTACGGTGTTCGGCCTGCTGCGATGGAGACGGAAGTTGCGCGCCCTTGACAGGGAAGACAAGACCAAGTTGCCGTCTTGGAAGGCGCGACGGTTCACGATCAGGAGTTCCAGCGTCTTGGTGAGATCGTCGCTGTCCCACAGCCCGTCCACGTACGCCTCGCCCAGGCCGATCTCGCCGTTCAGTGCGACACGTGAAAAGAAGGCGTAGTCGTTTACCCTGATCTCGGCATCTGGCCCATGGACGTCGGTACCGCCGTAGATCTTCGTTCTCCCGTCCGGCAGGTGAATCCTCAGGCGACCCCGCTCGATCTTGTCGAGCAGCCCGTCGATGACCCGAAAGAAGATGCGCTCGGCAAGCCCGGGCGGGGCTTTGCTGATGGTCATGGGGCTCGCAGGCGCCGGCTTTGGATGGTAGTGGAGCTTCTTGAGGAAGAACAGTTTCGCCGCCTCGCCGTAGATCCGGGCCATGGTGAGTTTGGGGACGAGGGGGTGCCTGGTCATGAGCATGACCTGGTTCACCGTCGTGAGCTCAGAGCGGCGTCCTGTCAGGGTTGCGGTGAAGAATCTCTCGCCGTTGCGCATGAGATCGACGCTGATGGTGAGCTCCGGCCCGATCTCGGAGAAGGTGAGCACATAGGCACCGTCGAGGGCGTTGAAAGGCGAGACGTGGAAGGCCTTGTCCGTGACGAAGGCCGCGGGGTAGCCTGCTTGCGGGCCGTGGCGTTTGTCGAGAACGTAGACGTGGCGTTCGCCGAAGGTGTTGTTGACTTCGGCGACGGTGCACAGCAAGGACCCGTCCCGTGCAAGGCAGTAGTAGAAGCTCACCGGGTTGAACACGGCCGTGAAGTACCGCGGCTGGGTCACGAGTAAGACACGGTCCACCCGCGAGGCCAGCGTGTCGCCCAGGTAAGTGAGCAGCTTTTCCCTGATGGATCCCGGACCGCTGTCGAGGTAGTCGCTGTCATGGATGGATACCGGCCTGGCGCGGTTGTATCCGAACAGCGGCAGCGTCCTGTCCAGCACCGAAAGTTCGTCAAGGTCGAGACAGTAGAAGTAGAGCCTGAACCTGAAGTGATGAAAGGCCGGCCTGAATCTGGTGTGCTCCACGTACCCGTTGTATATCGTCGATCTCATAGCTCGATCCCGAAAATCCGCGCCACAGCGGCGGCGGACCTCACCGCGTCCTCGTGGAATCCATTGCCGAGGTAGCTCCCGCAAAAATACGTGCTTTTCTGCCCGTTCATCCCTGCTATCCCTCTCTGGGTCTCCATTGACTCGCGCGTGTAGACCGGGTGGTGGTAGATCATGTCGCGCACGATCGCCCCGTCTTGGATCGGCTTCTTCGGGTTCAGGGTCACACAGTACGGTCTCCTCGTCGAGAACCCTTGGAGCCTGTTCATGTAGTAGGTGAGCGTGACTGGGGACCCTGACTCCACGGCCTCCATGCGCATGTAGTTCCAGGACGCCCACACCTTCTGCATGGGAGGCAGGAACGACGTGTCGTGATGGAGGATGGTCCTGTTCCGTGAGTATTCCCATGCGCCGAGCAGCCTCCTCTCGTCCGGGTGCGCATCGGCGAGCAGCCGCAGGGACTCGTCCGCGTGACAAGCCAGCACGACCGCATCGAAGGGGTGCTCGGTTCCGTCCACGGTCTTCAGTGTGACGCCCGCGTCCCCCCTCGTCACGGCTGCGACGGGGGTTGCGGGGTACACCCTGCCCCTGAAGGTCTTGAGGAAGGCGTTCACGTAGGTGTGGCTGCCGCCCTTGACCACGTACCACTGAGGCTGGTTCACGACGGAGAGCAGCCCATGGTTCAAAAAGAAGCGGGCAAAGGTCTCCATGGGAAACTCCAGCATGCGCACGTCCGGGGCCGACCACACCGATGCGCAGATGGGGATGAGGTACTGTTCGACGAAATACCTGTTGAAACGGTGGACGGAAAGGAACTCGCCCAGGGTGAGCCCTCGAAGCTTTCCCTCCTCGAGGTGATTCTTGGTGATATGGTTGAACCTGAGAACGGCCAGGGACATCAACCAGAAGGACGGCCTGAACAGGTTCGAACGCTGCGCGAGGAACGTGTCCATGTTCGTGCTGGCGTACATCATGCCGCTTCGTGCGTCGAAGTGGCTGAAGGACATGCTGCTCTTCTGTTTCTCGACGCGAAGCTGCGCAAGGAATCGATTGAAGAGGGGGTAGGTCTTGTCGTTGAATACGATGAAACCGGTATCCACCGGCGTCTGTGCGTCTGGCCCCTCATCGATGACAATGGTGTGGGTGTGGCCCCCGATATAGTCGTTCTTCTCGAAGAGGCTCACCTCGAACCTCCTCTGGAGGAGATACGAAGCCACGATACCGGCGACCCCGCCACCGACGACGGCTAGTGTCCTGACCTGTCCGGAATCCACGGAACCCCCTCCCAAACCCTCTGGCAGGGCAATATAATGGATTAATAATGACCAGGTCCCGGCCAGGCAACCCGAAGCAGGGCGATGGTGAGAACGGTGCCTTGAGACCCGCCGCGGCGGTGGGTCGGTGGGTGCCCTGAAGGTCCGGGGGGCGGACATGGGAGCGTGCACAAGAACAGCGCCGTCGAACGGGGAACGTGTAACCATTTCCCCTTTCGATCGTTCAAGGGATGTCAATGAAGATCGACCTTGCCCATCTTGAGCGGATGAAAGGCGGGATATTCTCGTTCCTCATGCGCTTGAGCGGCGATTACGAGCTTTCGAGGGACATACTCCAGGAGACTTTCCTGAGGTATCTCGAGCGGTATGACGGCAAAGACACGCAACCCTCGCTCCTCTTCACCATAGCGCGCAACGCCTTCATCGACCATGTGCGCAAGTCGGGTCGTGAACTACCCCTCGTTGACGATCACAGGGATTGCGCGCCCGATGCGCATGAACGCTTCCGCGTGCGGCAGGAATACTCGAGGGTGCTCGAGGCCATCGAGAGCCTGGGGCAAGACGAGCGGGAAATCCTCTCGATGGCGCTCAGCGGCGACCTTTCATACCGGCAGATCGCGGATATCGTGGGAACGAGCGAAGCCAACGTCAAGGTGAAGGTGCACAGGGCACGGTGCAGGATACGGGAGATCCTGAAGGGGGGAGACCATGAGAGATGAACTGATAAGCATGTACATCGATGATGAGCTCGACCTCGACGACAAGAGGGAGTTCGTGGAACTCATCCACCACGACAGGACATTCAAGGACCGCACCATGGAATTTCTCGATCTGGAGAAGGAGTTGCGCTCGGAGGTGGTCGAAGAAGCGCCCGAAGTGGTGATGGCCACAACCGGCGTGCTCCCCCTCGTACGGAGACGCCGCCTGCAGATCGCCGCCGCGGCGGTTGCGGCCGTCGCGGCGATCGTCGCGGTATTCGTGCTCCGCCCGGAAAGCCCCCGGGTCGATGGGAAAGTCGCACAGGGATCGTACCGGTTCGTCATCTACCAACCCGATATCTCCCGGGCCGAGATCATGGGGGACTTCACCGGCTGGAAGAGGGTGCCCATGGAGCGCGTCTCGATGAGCGGGTACTGGGAGACGTCGCTTCCCGTCGAGCCCGGAGAGCACCGCTACGTGTTCGTCCTTGACGGGGAGAAGCGCATCGCGGATCCCACCGTCATCTCCCGGGAGAAAGACGACTTCGGTTCAGAGAACTCCATACTGGTAGTGAGGGTGGGGACATGATGCGGCTCGCAGCTGTGTTCGTGGGCCTGGCGCTCCTCGTCACAGGGTGCACGCACCACGGGGTCCATATTGAGGGAGACCGTGTGATCCTGACCCTCGAGGCCCCCCATGCCAGGGATGTCCTGTTCGCGTCGTCCCTGGACGGCTTCGTTTTGCACGAGGCGACACGAGTCCACGGGTCGACATGGGAGGCGAGCATGCCTGCAGGCTCACCGTTCAGCTACTTCTACCTCGTGGACGGGGAGGTCTACCTCCCGGACTGCCCATACGCGGAGCTCGACGGGTTCGGGTCTGCAAACTGCGTCTACGTGCCGGGCATGTAACCTTTTACCTGCACGTTCGTTGTAACACCATCGATCGAAAAGGAGAGATCCATGAAGAAGACACTCGGTGCGATCGCGGCCATCCTCCTCGTGTCCACCACCGCGCTGGCGGATGCGGTAAGCGAGGAACTGGGAGAGAGGGTCACCCTGCAGGTGATGACGAGTACCAGGGAGATGATCAGGCTCGGCATACCGGAAGGCGATGCCGTCAGGCTCACCCGGCAGATGATCCAGAACCGGTACAAGGAGCAGGAGATCCTCGCTGCTCACGAGGTGATCCGGCAGATGGTCCGCCAGGGCCTCCCGGTAAGGCCTGCCATGGACAAGGCCTACGAGGGCATGGCCAAGCACGTGGGCGCTCGGGACACTGTCCGGGCCATGGAGAAGGTGAGGCTGAGATATCTTTTTGCTTACGGGCAGGCCGAGGAGATCCTCGGACAGATCAGAGAGCGCTCTATGTTGGGGGATGTCATTGCAGAATGCCTGGCGGCAGGCATGGCAGAGGGTGACGTTACGGCCATACAACTCAGGCTGAAGACCAGAAGCAGGACCATGACCCGGGATCAGGCGCTGCAGCTCTCCCTCCAGAGTTTCATGGCTGCTCGCGAGATGTCCAGGAGCGGCGCCGGCGGAACCGCGTCCTCCGGTGTGGTCTGCCGGGCGCTCGAGCGTTCGTGGAGCGCACAGGACATGGAGCGGCTGCGATTGACCTTCATGAGCCAGGTGAGACTCGGGAACCCCTCAGGGCTCGCGGCGAGGTATGAGAACCAGATCAAGAGCGGGGTGAACGCCGACGGCCTTGGCAGGCATGGGGCGGGCTCCGCACAGCAGGGCTTCGGTGACGGGCAGGGTCGCCTGGGGAGCGGTGGGAGCGGTGAGTCGGGGCCGGGCACCGGCGGTGCATCAGGCAACGGCTCTTCCGGTAGTGGTTCCGGCGGGAGCGGCGGCAGCGGCGGGGCAGGAGGTGGAAGCGGCTCGTCAGGCGGCTCCGGCGGCGGTGACCATGCAGGCGGCGGGTCAGGTCCCGGCGGAGGTGGAACAGGTCGTGGTGGCCGTGGATCTCATTGAGAGACCGAGAGCCTTCAGGCCCCTCGACCGCCAGATGCAGGCGGGCTGAAGGGACGGCTTGCGTGCAGGTGTACCAGGGATTCTGGGGGTCCTGAAGAGCCACCCTCGATGAGGACGTGCACCTCTCGAGATTGAGCGCTCGATCTCGAGAGGGAGGGCGTGGCGCTCGGGGCGTTGCAAGTGCTGCCCAGGAATGTCGCGAGGGAGACCGGGCTGCTTACGGCTGGAGTTTGTACCCGACGCCGCGCACGTTCTTGATGATGTTTCCCGCTTGCCCGAGCTTGGCCCTGATGTTCTTGATGTGCACATCCACCGTCCTGTCGAGCACGGCCTTCTCGTTGCCCCACAGGTGGTCGAGGATGCGCTCGCGGGAAAGGACCATGCCCCTGTTGGAGGCGAGGAAAAGGAGGATCTTGAACTCGACGGCGGTCAGGTTGACACAGGCCCCGTCGATTGTCACCTCGAAGCGGTCGGGGTCGATCACGACGCCGTGGCCCACGTTCAGGACGCCGCAGGGCTTTCCCGCCCTGCGCAGGACCGAGTGGACCCGCGCCACGAGTTCCTTGGGCGAGAAGGGCTTGGTCACGTAGTCGTCGGCCCCGAGCTCGAGCCCCTCGACCTTGTCCGTCTCCGTCCCCTTGGCCGTGAGCATGATGACGGGGATGTCCGCGGTGTGCTCGTCCGACTTGAGGAGCTTGCAGATCTCGAACCCATCCATGTCGGGCAACATGAGGTCAAGGATGATGAGGGCCGGCCGCGCCTTGGCCAGTGATTTCAGGAACGATTCGCCTTCGGGAAAGCCTTGAACGGCAAAGCCCGCCTTCTTGAGGTGGATGCTCACCAGCTGGATGATGTCCGGTTCGTCGTCCACGATGTGGATGAGCGTGTTCATGGCTCTTTACCGTCTCTCGCTGTCATTTCTTACCAAAGACCGCGAGGATCGATCCAGCCCAAAACGGCCCTTCACGCATTTTTCATATGCCTTTCACACGGCCTTTACGGGAAACACATAGGTCTTGCCTCAGCAGCTACCCATCGAGACAGGAGGAATGAATGATGAACCGGACAATCTTGGCGTTTCTGACCTGTGTGTCACTGGCGGTGTCTTCCGGCGTCCATGCGGCGAGCTTCAAGCTCGGCGACGTGGACATGACGCTGGGTGGGAGCGCCCGGCTGGATGTGGGGTGGCAGTCGTCCGACTACGGCGACGTCGCGCAGGGAAAACCCGACTCCATGACGGACTTCTTCCTGAGAAACCCCGGGAACAGCAGGGTCAAGATCAAGGCCGCCTACGAAGGGATCACCGGGTACGCGGAGATCGGCCTGAAGACGGACAACTCGGTCGGCGTGAGACATGTCTACGCCTCCTATGACCTGGGAGAGGGCCGCGGGATACTCTTCGGCCAGACCGACACGGTGTTCTCAGAGTTGAGGCCGGACCAGAGGCTCAACGACGACCTGAACCTCCAGGGTTTCGGGTACCTCTACAACAACAGAAGACCCCAGGTACGATACACGGTCGCTTCCGGCGCGGTCGCCTTCAAGGTCGCGATAGAAGAGCCGCGAGGCGTGGCAGACGAGTACGTCTCCGTCTCGGGGGATCATCTCAAGGAAAAGGCGATGCCCGCCGTCGCCGCCGCCTTCGAGTACAAGGACGGCGGCATCTCCGTCTCCCCCAGCGCCTTCTATCAGCAGTTCAGGAACAAGGCCAACGACGACAACCCCGATACCAAGGACATCACCGTGGCCACTTACGGCCTGTGCTTGAGCGGCAGTGTGAAGGCGGACCCCGCGACGTTCACGGGAGGCCTCTGGTATGGACAAAACCTTTCTGTCTTCGATCTCGACAAGAGAAAGAACAGCCCATCCACGGTGTTCGGCAAGCCGGTTGCCGATGAGGCGGGAAACGACATAGAGGATATCGACAGCCTGGGCGGCTGGGCCCAGGTATCCCTCAAGGCCGGTCCCGGGGTGTTCAGGGCGGGGGCGGGCATGCAGCGTTCTGAAACCGGCTGGAAGGGGGACGCCTACGAGGACGACATCTCTACCATGGGCGCCTTCGTCAATTACGAGTACACGGTGGCGAAGGGGTTCACCGTCACGCCCGAGATCGCCTACTTCGACTACGGCAAGGATGCGAACAAGAACAAGGTGTCGGAAGGCAAGAGCGACCTCGGGAGCGATACGCTTGTAGGTGTCCACCTCCAGTACGATTTCTGACGCGATGGCGCAAGGACCACGGGGCGCTTGGGCGCACCGTGGTCCCTGCACAAACGGGGACTGGATGAAATCTTTCTCGGGTTGTATACGGAACAGGGTGTGATTCTTCGCGGAGGCTGCACGTGGATAAGGCAAGAGTACTGTTTCTGTGCACCGGGAACTCGGCCAGGAGCCAGATGGCCGAGGCGTTTCTCAGGACATACGCGCCTCACGCTTTCGAGGCGTACAGCGCAGGCCTCGAGCCCAAGGGAGTGCATCCCTTGACCGTCGAGGTCTTGGACGAGCTCGGCATCGACATCCGTTCCCAGCGGTCCAAGCACCTCGACGAATACATGGGCAAGATGTTCTTCGGCTACCTCATCACGGTCTGCTCCCAGGCGGATGCCAGCTGCCCGGCGGTCTTCCCTGGGGTCGGTGTGCGTATGCACTGGGCCTTCGACGACCCTGCTGCATGCAGGGGCACACAGGCCGAGTGCCTGCAGGAGTTCCGCAGGGTCCGCGACGAGATACGAAACCGCGTACTGTCCTGGCTCGAGGAGCTCCACGTCGAACCCGCCCGCACATGAACGGCCCTGGGGAGCCTGAGGGTGAACGATCGCTTCCCTGGCGATCCTACCTGCGCCTTGCGGCCTGTTTCGACACGTACCACCTGAGCACGAAGACCACGAGGTCCGAGGTGTACCGCGTGAGCATGCCGTTCGAGAACCGGTGCAGCGCGAACATGAGGTTCGTGAGCACGCCGGGGATGACCAGGAAGCGCTTCCCGGCCACCCCCTTGACGATCGCGTGAGCCACCCTCGACGGGGAGATGCGGCCGCAGAAGCTCTTCACCACGCGCGATTCGAAGGGCAGGCGTTCGGCCTCCTTCGGGACGAAGGGCGTGTCCACTTCGCCGGGGCACACGAGGGTGACGGTCATGCCCATTGTTCTCAGTTCGGCCCTCAGGCACTCGGCGAACCCGACAAGCGCGTACTTCGACGTGCCGTAGGTGGTGTAGCCGTACATGCCCATGAGCCCGGCGGCGGAGGAGACAATCACGATGGTCCCCTTCGCCCCGACCATGTGGGGGAGCACGTTCGCGACGAAGGAGCGCACGCCGTAGACGTTCGTCTTCATGACCGCGTCGAAGGCCTCATGCGGGGTGTCGATGAAGAGGTCCGCATACCCGACGCCCGCGTTGGCGATCGCCACCTGCGGCGGCCCTGCCTTCTCGATGGCTTCCTCGATGCCGGTCCTTACCGATTCCGGGTCCGCCACGTCCATGTGGACCGCGTGCACTTTTTGGCTGCCCGACCTCCTGTGACCCTCGATGTCCCTGGCGGCCGAGGCCAGTCTCTCCTCGTCCCTGGCGAAAATCACGACGTCGCCGCCCAGCGAGGCGAACAGCCGCGCCGTCTCGAGCCCTATGCCGCTCGATCCACCCGTGATGTACACGGTCTTTCCTGAAAAGTCCTTCACCACAAACCTCCTCTTTCAGCCTGCCGCCCTCTGCGCCGGGGCCCCCTCGAGGTCCGGCGCCCATCTGTAGGCCCGGAACCGTGCATCCAGGCCTCGAGGACAGCCCGCCTCGATGCCGCGCACAAGCGCGCATTCATCTCGGGCGCCGGCCAAGCCTCACCCGGCCTCCACGCCATAGCCCGAGAGGATCTCGATCGCGCGGGAGAGGCGTTGTCTCGGGTACCACGTCCTTTCCTTGTGCTCCTTCTCGAACTCGAAGGGGACCTTGAGCCCCAGCTTCAGGCACTTCTCGGGCCAGAGGGGGTTGTAGGCGAGGACGGCGGCGCGCCTGCACCCGAGACCCTCGAGGAACTTCCCGATGGCGTTCATGTTCTCGTCCGTGTCCGTGATCCCGGGGACGAGAGGGATCCTCGGGAGGACACCCGGTCCCCCGTTTCTCGACATGTTCAGGACAGCGGCGAAGTTTGACAGGATCGTCCTGTTGTCCGCGCCGCAGAAGCGACGGTGCAGGCCGGCATCCATGATCTTGATGTCGTAGAAGATCTCGTCCACGAAGGGCATGAGCGTGTGCGTGAAGGTCTTGAGGTCGAACAGGCCGCAGGTCTCGAGCAGGGTGTGGATGCCTTCGGCCTTGAGCCTGGAGGCGAGCCTGGCGGAGAAATCCATGGCGAGGGTCGGTTCGCCGCCTGACAGGGTCACCCCTCCGCCGGAGGTCACGAAGAAGGGCTTGTCAGGGAGGATCCTGGCGAGCACGTCCTCCACGCCCATGGGTATGCCCACGCGTTCGAGCGCGCCCGTGGGGCACTCGACGGTGCAGGCGAAGCACAGGGTGCACCTGGCGCGGTCGACGAAGGAAGGGGAGCCGGGGTCGATCGCCTGTGCAGGACAAACTTCCAGGCAGGTGTTGCAGCCGATGCACGCCTTCGCGTCGTAGGAGAGCTCGGCGCGCGTCGACTTGCTCTCCGGGTTGTGGCACCACACGCAGTCCAGCGGGCAGCCCTTGAAGAACACCACCGTGCGGATGCCTCTCCCGTCGTCCAGGCTGTTCGGCTTGATCTCCAGGATGAGCGCCTCGCCGAGCGTCCCGGTATCCTCATGCGCCTTCGGGGTGTATCCGGCCACCCATGTCTCCTTTTCTTCCGCGCCGCCTTGAGAAGCGTCTCAGATGCCGTACTCTGCGCGCTCGATGAGCTCGAGCTGCATGTCCTTGTTGAGGGTGACGAAGTAGGCGTTGTAACCCGAGATCCTCACGAGGAGGTTGCGGTAGTTCTCGGGGTGGGCCATGGCGTCCCGGAGGGTCTCGGAGGTCACCACGTTCATCTGCATCTGCATGCCGCCCATGTCGAAGTAGGTCTTCACGTAGGAGAACATGTCCCCGATGGTCTTCTCGCGGGTGTCCTTGGCCGACGGCACCACCTTGACGTTGAACGCCATGTTGTTCGTGATGTTCATGGGGTCGAGCTTGGCCACGTCCCTGATGTTGTCCAGGAGGCTCTTCGATGCGATGGGCTGGGGGGTGAGCCCGGGAGTGAACGGCTTTCCCGCGAGCCTGCCCGACGGCAGGGCGCCGGTGAGTGTGCCGAAGATCACGTGGTTGGACATGGACCAGAACCCGACCGTGTACTTGCCGCCCCGGTAGTGATCGAGGCCCTGGTAGTAGTCGTGGGCCCACTTGGCGATGCGGTTGGCCATGGCAACGGCCTCCTCGCTCCCCGAGCCGAACAGTGGGACCTTTCTCGTCACCATCGCGTAGAGCGCCGGGTCGTTCTCGAAGTTCGCGTCGATCGCCTTCTTGAGCCTCTCGAACGAGACCTTCCCCTCGTCGTACACGAGCTTCTTGATCACCATGAGCGAGTCGGTCACGTCGGCGAGCCCGATGATCGCCGTGCCGGAGCTGTTGTAGACGGCGCCGCCCTTGGTGACGTCCCGCCCCTTGTCGACGCAGCCGTCTATCAGGGAAGAGAGCAGGGGGGTCGGCCTCAGCTCCTGGTGAGCCTCTGCGAGCATGTGGTTGTACTCGATGGACTGGTCGATGAGGAACTTGAACTGGGTCGTGAAGGCGTCGAAGAAGTCGTCGAAGGTCTTGAAGTCCCCCTTCTCGACGCTGCCCGTCTCAGGCCCCAGCTTCCACTTCATGACAGGGTGGTACCCGTTGTTGAGGGCCATCTCGAGGGCCGCGACCATGTTCATCATCTGCATGTTCGTGTGCCCGATGTGCCTCCCCGAGAGCGTCGGCTCCACGCAGCCGGTCGCCGACCAGTTCCTGATGTCCCTGATGTCGTACCCGAACTGCGAGAGGGAGGTGAAGATCACCTCGTCGTTGTGCATGGAAGGGGTCGCCGCGGTCACCAGGTTGACCTCGCACAGGCGCTTCAGGTACGTGTCGCTGTTGATGCGCGGGTGGTACCTGGCGTTCACGTTCGGGTCGCGGATGCTGAGCATCTCCGTCACCTTGAGGAAGATGTAGGTCATGTCGCACACCGCGTCCTCGCCCTCAGGCGTCACGCCGCCCAGCGTTATGGCCTGGTCGGACGAGCTCCCGCCGAAGTAGAAGTTCGCCAGGTCGGGCGTGAGCGGCAGGTGGTCGGTGCAGCGCATGTAGAAGCAACCGACGAGCTCGATGGCGTGCTTGATGTACGCGCGGCGTTCCTCTTCGCTGGCGAGCTTGGCCATGTCTGCCTCGAAGTAGGGCTGCAGCCATTGGTCGAGCCTCCCCAGGGACAGCCCGGCGTTCGTGCTCTCCTGGTGGAGCGCCACCCAGGTGATCCAGACGGCGTTGACCGCCTCGTCCAGGGTGCGCGCAGGGTGTTCCACCACTTGGGAACACACCTTCGCCAGGTGCTCGAGCTCGGCCCTGCGGGCAGGGTCCGGCTCTCGAGCCGCATCGATGGATGCCTGCTTTGCGAGGTTGCGGGAGTATGCCTGCAGCCCCTCGAGCGCGATGATCATGGCCTCGAGGGTCACCCTCTCCTCCTCGTCGTGGGGATGGTCTTGGAGGTGGGCGCGGATCTCGTCGATCATGCCCTTTGTGCCGAGCCTCAGGATCTTCGGAAAGTCGGGGATGGTGTGCGAGATGGTCGCCTGCTTCCAGTCGAAATACACGGCGAACCGCTCGTCTATCCTCTGGCACAGCGGCTTTCCGTAGCGGTCGCGGACCCACTCCCTGAAGTTGCGGTGGGCCCAGTAGGGAAAGACCGTGTGGTGGAGGAGCCGTCGCGTGTCTTCAGAGATGTCGTACGGGTTGAGGGTGCGGTCGCCCACGGTGAGGAGCTCGGACCAGATCATGGTCCCGTGACCCTCGGGATAGACCACGACGCCGATGGGCATGGTGGTGGTCGTGCCGGCGATGAGGTCGTCCTTGTGGATGATGGGTTTCTTCCGCTCCATGAGGTGGCGAAACGCGAGCGCCTTGCGCATGATCGGGTTCCAGGGTTTCCCTTGCCGGTCTGTCTCGAAACCGTTCTCGAGATGCCACTCGGTGACGAGCTTGGGGAGCTCGGGGCAGACTTCGGCCTTCGTGGTGAAGTGTTCGTCCAAGAACCTCTGGAGGCGAGGGAAGTCCTCGATGCCGTATGAGGACAGGTACGGCTCGTCGAGGTATTTCACGCCCGGATCCCGCGATTCCGCAGCAAGGCGGTTCTTCGCCCGCGCCTTGATCCCTTCGCTCAGGTCTGTCCTCGGCCGGGGCGACTCCTTGAGGAGCTGCCTGGACCGGGTGGTCCGCTCCTTGAGCATGAGTTTCTTCTGCTTCTTGTGGATGAGCACGGAGAGCAGGAAGAAGAAGCAGTTGAGGTACGCCGCGCTCCCCTCGTAGAAGAGCTCGCTCTTGAGCAGCATGAAGATCTGTTCGGTGGGGGTCGCGTTCAAGAGCTTCAAGACCGCCCTGTCGCTCGTGAAGGTGAGGATGACGTCCGCCCCCTCGGGCACGCGGTCTTCCACACGGGCCCTGCCTTGCCTGAAGGATATCCCGGCCGTCACCGAGCCGGACTCGGTACGGATCCCGACCGTGAAATCTATCCACCCCGTGGCGCTTGCAAGGTACCTGTTCAGGGACCCCCTCCACGTGTAGGCCGCGGCCATGAGCCGAAGCAGGGTGGTGACCATGATCTGTGTCGGCCTGAAGACCGATCGATCGGACAACGGTTCAGCAAGACCCATCGAGCGCCTCCTTTCCTCGAGGCAAGGGGACCCACCCCTCTTCGCGGGCCTCACGTGCGAAGGGGAAGCCCCGCTTGCGCGGCCCATCTCCCATGCAGGGCCACAGGTGGTGCCCTGCAGCCATGAACAGCGTTAAACTAACGGTGTTATTATTATGTACGGACGATCTTGTCAAGGGGTGAGGCCTGACGGGTTGCCGCTTCCGCGTGTTCTCGGTGGAGAAATCGGCCGGGCAGGGTGCTCACGCTGTGGTGCTTGGGCGCCCGGGGAGGCAAGGCGCGGCCAGGGTGCGCCTCCCTGAAGGGCCGCCCCCGGGGCGGGGGGTGTCCGGGTCCCTCTGCCCAGAGAGCTTTGCACGGCTTTCACAACAGGGGGCGCAGGTTCGCGTGCGCTCCTGCAGGGACATGGCGGGTAGGCTGGAGCGGTACTCGTGACGACGCTCG
This sequence comes from Deltaproteobacteria bacterium, assembly GCA_029552245.1. Lineage (GTDB taxonomy): Bacteria > Desulfobacterota > Desulfomonilia > UBA1062 > UBA1062 > MWEI01. The sequence goes on along the minus strand of JAKPDW010000063.1, from coordinate 29,295 downwards.
GGGCTTCTTGCAGCTCCAGTCTGCAGATGCCCTCCTGCAGGGTGCGGCAGGCGGTACTCGTGACGAGGCTCGGTGCGTCTTGCGCACCCGTAGAGAGCCGGGAGAACGCACACGCGGCCTCCCCGGAGAACGCCCGGAGGACCGTCTGCTCCAGGTGAGGCGCATGCCCGCGTGCTCCATGGGCGACACGCACCGGTACGAGAGAGAACAGGTGCCGCCCGCGCGGGGCCTTGAAAGCGGCGGCCATGCCCCGGCGCAGGGGTTGTGTGCATGAGGCGGTTCGCGGCCTGGTCCCTGCAAGAGCGCGTTGGGCGGGAACACCCATCCCGCGGTGACACGGTCTTTGCCCGTCATGAGGCTCGACCTGATCCGCGAGCGCGGGGGGGGCAGGGCGGGTGCCCATCATCGCCATGACCGCCCGCCACACTTGGACCGCGAGCGCGAGGGTCAGGGGCCACGGGGGGATCTCGAGGGCAGGACGATCCCACCTGAACCGCGAGCGCGGGGGCAGGGAGCTCTGCATCCCCGGCCGAGGCGTCGTTTACCGTGTGATCATGCGGGACAGGACGGAGCGCACGGATCTCACCACCGGCGAGTCCTGCCCGAGGGCGTGCAGCGGGACGCCCTCGAGGTCCAGCCTGCGCACCGCCTCTTCCTCGGGTATCCAGCCCCACGCCTCGAGGCCGGATCTGGCGCACACCATGCTGGCTTCCTCTTCGCTGCGGGCCCGGTTCACGACGAGACCCAGCTCCCTGCAGTCGACCGCGGCGTTGTCGAGCGCGAGGTGCGCTATGGTGCGGGCGACCTCGATCCCCTTCAGCGAGGTGTCCGTGACCGCAACCAGGTAATCCACCTGCTTCATGACCCTCCTGTTGATCTGCTCAACACCTGCCTCCCCGTCTATGACCACGAAGTCGAAGGCGTGCGCGAGCTCGGCGATGAGGTCCTTGAGGAGGGAGTTCACCTTGCAGAAGCATCCCTCGTCCTCGGGCCTCCCTATCGAGAGGAGGGAGAAGCCGTCCTGTTCGTGCAGGGCGTCGAAGAGGTCGTGCTCGATCCGCCTCACGGTCAGCGGCTCGGGCCTCGCGGCACCGCGCTTCGCATCGGAGACGACCTCCCTGCGGATGTCGTCCACCGTCTTTTTGACCTCCACCCCGAGGGCGAGCGAGAGACCGCAGGCAGGGTCCGCGTCTATGGCGAGGATCCTCCTCGGCCCCGGTTCGCCCTTGAGACAGTTCACCATGACCGCCGCCACCGAGGTCTTGCCGACCCCGCCCTTGCCGCAGATCGCTATACGTACGGGCTCACCCATTGACAGCCTCCCTCGTTTTCCTCATGAACGCCTCGTGAAGTCTCCTGATTTCCTCCACCTCCGAGCACACGTCGCGGTAATCGCACGATGCGCAGTCGAACTCTTCGCCGGAGGCCGCCCGGTACAACGCCTCGATCTTCGCCAGTGCGGGGTCCAGGATCTTCCGCAGATCCTCCATGTCCCGGCCGGCAGACGTGACGATGAGCGTCTCCACGGCCAGGACGCGGGGTTTCTCCAGGTACAGGCGGCCCAGGGCGCCAGCCAGGCCCGCCGCGCAGACGCAATCCCGGGGCGCCTGGGTCCCGATCCTGCACCTGAGACTATGCTTGACCGAGGAGGAACGGACCATGAACCCCTTGAGGTCGAGCTCGAAGGGCACGAGCTCGAGGTCCCGCATGAGGTACGCCGCGTCGTCGGGCTCCACGGTGTCGACCTTCACGATGTTCACGAGGCCCAAGGGGAGCCCGGGCGTACGGGCCTCTGCGAAGTCGGGACCCACGAGGGTGATCGAGCCTCCGTGGACCTCCTCGGCCCCGCAGGTCCACAAGACTGCGCTCATGGACTCGGTGGAGGGCCCGCCGAGCTCGAGCACCGTATCCTCCTTGAAGACCACGCACCCCCTGCCCCCCGGGGGCCACGGGGGCCGTGCGCCGGCGTCCAGCCTCCTGCCGCCAGCAGCCGCGGCGAACGACCTGAGGAGCTGTATGGTCTCTGCGAAGAGTTCCATGCCACCTTCCATGGCCCTCGGGGACCAGCCCGAGAAGCGCCTGTCTTGCCGGTGACGCCCCGCCTGGTTCACGCGCCGGCCCCACCCTTGGCCGCCCTCTCGCGCGCGATGAGGGCGGCACCGAGGGCGCCGATGGCCTGCGGGTCGATGTCGCACCTGGTAATGCCCGTGCCGAGCGCCTCCTCGAGCGCCTTGAACATGCCGGGGTTCTTCGCGACGCCCCCGGTCATCGCAACGGCGGGTTCGGGCTCTATGGAGCGGGCGAGAGACGCCACCCTGTGGGCGAGCGCCCGGTGCAGGCCGGCGACGATGTCGGCCTTGTCCCTGCCCTCGTTGATGAGGGATATGATCTCGGTCTCGGCGAAGACCACGCACTGGTTCGACAGCGAGACCGGGTTTCTGGCCCGCAAGGAGACAGGGCCCAGCTCGTCGAGGCCTATGCCCATCACGCCCGCCACGATCTCGAGGAACCTGCCGGTTCCCGAGGCGCACTTGTCGTTGTACGCGTACCTCACGACCCGGCCGCTGTCGTCTATCCTCACGGCCTTGGCGTCCTGGCCGCCGATGTCGATGACGGTGCGCACGCCCGGCATGAGCCATCCCGCGCCCATGCCGTGGCAGGATATCTCGGACTCGACGGCCCTGGCGAACGGCACCGCCTTCCTCCCGTACCCCGTGCCGACCGTGAACTCGATGTCGTCCATCGAGAGACCAGCCTTCCCGAGTGCACCGGCCATGACCTCCCTCGCGGAATCCTCGGGGTCCGGCCTCGCGGCGATCACGTGCCAGCCGAGGATCTCGTCGTCCCTCAGGATGAGGGCCTTGGCGCTCAGCGACCCGATGTCCAGTCCCGCGGTGATCATGCCTTGCCCCCTTCTGCCTGTTCCTTCGCGATGACCGCGGCACCCAGGGCGCCGATGACCTGGGGGTCCAGCCTGAGCCTCCTGATGCCTGTCCCGAGGAGCTCCTCGAGCGTCGAGGTCACCCCCTTGTTCTTCGCGACCCCGCCCGTCATCACCAGATCCCTCTCGATGCCGACGCCCCGCGCCAGGATGGCGACGCGGGCGGCCATGGCCCTGTTCACGGCGTGCGCGATATCGGCTATGTCCTTCTTGGCGTTGAGGTGATGGATGACCTCGGCCTGGGCCCACACGGTGCAGGTGCTGGCGAGCTGGATGGGCTCGCCGGCCTTGCCCCGCTGGTTCCCCAGTTCCTCGAGGCCCAGGCCCAGGATCCTCGCCATGACCTCGAGGAAGCGGCCCGTTCCTGCGGCGCACTTGTCGTTCGTGAGGAACTTCACCACGTTGCCCCGTGCATCCAGCCTGATCGCCTTGCAGTCCTGGCCGCCGATGTCGATCACCGTCCTCGCCGTGGGTATGAGCCAGTGGGCCCCCTTGGCGTGGCAGGCGATCTCCGAGACCGCCTTCGACACGAAGGGTATGCGCTCCCTCCCGTAGCCGGTGCCCACGCAGTAACGGATGTCCGACAGCCTGAGCCCGGCCTGCTCGAGGGCCCTGCCCATGGCCTCGTCGGCCGAGCGCGCCGGGTCGAAGCTCGATGGGACAACGGCCTGGGCCAGTACCGACCGTTCGTTGAGGATCACCGCCTTGGTGGCGAGAGACCCTACGTCGCAACCTGACACGATCATGAGATGATCCCCCTGACAGTGAGAAATTCGGACAACCTTTCCGTGACCGTCTCCCACGACGCAACCCTGTCGTCGAAGGCGTCGGCGAAGAGTATGACGGCAGGGATGCCCTGTCGCTCGAGGTCCCTGACCAGGAGCTTGTTCATCCCCCAGCTGTTGCGGCAGCCCATGCTCCCGATGTAGGCGACGAAATCCGCTTGGAGGAGCCTCGCCTCGGCAAGCACGTCGTCGAGCCACATGCCCGGGGCGTCGTACGGGCCCCTGATCTGCTTTATCATGGGCATGCGCGACATCTGGTCGCACAGCGAGTCCAGGGCGGCATCCAGGGACGAACAGTCGAGGGTGTAGCCCTGTTCCTCCCTCCCCCTGGCGTACGGCGCGTCCGCGTTCCAGAAGGTGAAGAGGATGGACCCCAGGTGGCTGACCTCGTTCGTCTCCATCCAGTCCCAGAACCTGGCGTCCGTGGTGTAGTGGTCGATATAGCAGAACAGCCCCCGCGCTCGTTCAACACCGGTGCGCGTTCCCGACCTCTTCAGCCGGGCGTTCTCTCTCGCCACCTCGAGCATGGACTCCAGGAGCTCCGTGTACTCCCTCGTGCCGCTCATCATGAACCTGCCGCCGTAGAGCATGAGGTCGTAGATGCCCGGCACGGGGCACGGCCTGATCCTCATGAGGTCGATGAGCTCGCTGGCCAGCGCGTCCTGCCTCGCCAGTTCCCTCATGACCTCCATGAGCCTCTCCTCGTCGAGCCTCTTGCCCGTGCGCTCCTCGAGGAACGAGACGAGGGAAGCGAAGTCCGCCCGGTGGTACGCCCGGGCACGCTCGTCCGTCAGCGTGGGCGGGTAGTTGATCTGGAAGAAGGGCACGTCGAGGAAGGCGGAGGCGAAGGCGAAGGAATTGGCGTTGGTGTCGCAGATGCCGGGCGTGTCGCACACGACGAAATCGGGCCTGACGGCCCCCCCGGCGAGGAAGGCGCCCAGGGAACCCCTCTGCGCCGAACAGGAGGTCTCCGTGAAGCCCACCTCGCAGCAGTAGTCCAGGTACTCGGAGGTGCCCCTCTTGAGGACGACGGTGCCGAGGACGGTGAGGGCCTCGAGCATGACGGGCACCACGTCGAAGGCGTGCAGGATGGGGGTCGCCATGCAGAAGGTGGTGAGCGCCGCGAGCTTCCCGCGCTCGTTGGCGCTGCTGCACATGTCCGCGTACCTGGCTATGAGGCGGAGGAACCTGAGACCGGGCTCGCCCTGCCTGACGAAGGTGTCGAGCACTTCCGAGAAGTGGGGAACGAGATCCAAAAGGGACCGGTACTCCTTGGGTGTGCCGTCCGTGCTCCTCGAGGCGTTCTCGAGGATGCTCCACAACATCCAGTCGAAACGGTATTCCCTCGTGGACTCCCTCATGGCGTCACCCTCACAGGTTCATGCTCACGATCACGCCGTCCTTGATCCGCTGCACGTAGAGCCTGGCGCGTTCCTTGAGCACCAGGTTGTCCGTGGTCCGCTCGATGCGTTCGAGCGCCCCGAGCGAGGCCTCCTTGAAGAGGGTCAGCGCGTCGATCGCCCGCTGCCTCTCCGCGAGCATCCTGGCTGGATCCAGGGCGATGTCGCAGAGCACCTCGATCGCCGTCTCTTCTCTTTTCATGGCACCTCCTCAGGCCTTCCACGAGGCCTTGTCGGGCCCGCCGCAGGAGATCCCCCGCACGTGGAGGAACTCCTCGAGCCTGTCGGTTATGGATTCCCAGGACGCCACCCGGTCGTCGAAGGCGTCCACGAACAAGAGCAGGGTGGGGATGTTCATGCGCTCGAGGTCCCTCACGAGGAGCTTCACGGCGCCCCAGGTGTTCCTGCACCCCACGGTGCTGAAGTAGACCACGAAGTCGGCCTGGTAGAGCCGTGCGAGGTGGAGGTTGTCCTCGAGCCACATGCCGGGCGCGTCGTAGGGCCCCCTGATCTGCTTGACCATGGGCATCCTGGCGGTCATGTCGGCCAGCGAGTCGATCATGTCCGCAAGCGTTGCGCAAGAGTAGGTGTAGCCCTCGTCGTACCCCTTCACGAAGCCGGCCTCCCCGTACCAGTACCTGCAGAGGATCGACCCGAGGTGGCTCAGGTTCCTCGTGTCCATCCACGCCCACAGTCTCGCGTCGGTGGTGTAGTGGTCGATGTAGCAGAACAGGCCCCGGCCGCTCTCTGACGTCGTACCCCTGCCGGAGAGTTTCCTCCGGGCGTTCTGCCTGCAGGAGGCGACCATCGACTCGAGGAGGGCGGTGAGCTCCTCGAGGCCGCTCGCGAAGCTCCTCGCACCGTAGACCATGAGTTCGAACACGTTCGGTACCGGGTTGGGCACGATCGCCTGGAGGTCGGAGATCTCCGAGATGAGCGCGTCCTGCCTGGCCGCTTCGCTGACCAGCCGCCTGAGCCTGTCGATATCGAGCTTCCTGCCCGTGTTCTCTTCCAGGAAGGCCACGAGGTCGAGGTAGTCCCGCCTGTGGAAGTCCCTGGCGCGCTTTCCCGAGACCTCGGGGGGGTAGCTCAGCTGGAAGAAGGGCACGTCCAGGTAGGACGCGGCGAAGGAATAGGAGTTGGCGTTGGAGTCGCACCACCCGGGTGCGTTGCACACGATCATGTCCGGCCTGACCGCGAGCCCCGAGAGGTACGCGCCGAGGGCCCCTCGCTGGGAGGAACAGGAGGTCTCTGTGAACCCTATCTCGCAGCAGTAGTCCAGGAATTCCGTGGTGCCCCGCTTGAGCACCACCGTGCCGAAGATCGTGAACGCCTCCAGGCAGATGGGGACGAGGTCGAAGGCGTACAGGATGGGCGTGGCCATGGAGAACGAGGTGAGCACCGTCTTCTTGCCCAGGGCCTTCGCCTCGATGCACGCCCGGATGTAGTTCGCCACGAGCTTGATGAACCTGACCCCGGGCTCGCCCTGGCGTATGAAGATGTCCAGGGCGTCGGCGAAGTGGGGGATGAGCCCGAGCAGGCTCTCGTACTCCTTGTCCGTGCCGTCCTTGACGAGCGCGGCGTTCTCCATGATGGTCCAGATATTCCAGTCGTAACGGTACTCCCTGGTTTCCGGCTTCAAGACCGCCTCCCCCCCACCGTGCGGATACGCTCCATGAAGGCGTCCAGGCGCATCTTTATCCTGCCGGTCTCCACGAGGGGTCCGTACTCCCTCTCTATCCTCATGCACGGGATTCCCTCGGCCTCGAGGTCCCTCTCGAGGAGCCCGTTCTCTGAGCCGTGAAGGTCGCAGAACCTGATGTTCTGGAGGATGACCCCGTCGACCCGCGATCTCAGGGCGCGGTCTCTCACGAAGGCGAGCCTGTCCTTGTACCACCCGAACATGCGGGGGCAGAGGTTGCCGCCCAGGTAGCGCTCGGCAAGGGCCTCGATCGGGTCGGCGTCCTCGTCCACGCGCTTGAGGAACGATCTCGCCCCGAAGCACATGCAGTCGCTCACCACGATCGCGCCCGTGGACTCGACGAGCTCCACGAAGTCCGCATCGTCGCTCGCGCTGCCCACGACCATGAGCCGCACCTTGCCGTCGGAGACGGGCTTGGACTTCCTCAGCCTCGCCATCACCTTCCCGAGGGTTTCCCGGTATTCCTCCCTCGGCATGGCGAAGCCGGCCAGGACGATGGATGCAGCGTCCGAACCCGTGACAGGGCACGTCTCGGACATCCTCATCTCGTCGAGCTCGGACAACAGCGACCTGATCTCGTTGAAGAGCCGGATGGACCTCCTGAGGGAGTCCGTCGTGACAGGGGTGCCGAAGTGGTCCGAGATGCTCCTCGCGAGGATGCCGAGCTCTTCCTTGAACCACTCGATGCTGTAGTCCGTCGCCTTGTGCGGGACCCCCATGTAGTGGAAGAAACCGGGCAGGGTCCCCGGTATGTCCTCGGATGCCTTTCTCCAACACTCGTGCAGCCTCCTCATGGAGTCGCACCCGTTCACCACGACCGCGCCGTCGAGGAAGCCGTAGGACCCCTGGCCCGCCAGCTGGAGGATGCACTTGGGAAAGCTGCAGATGACCGGCCCGAAGTAGGCGTCGCCTATGGACATGGTGCCTGCGGTGATCCCCCTGAGCCGGTAGGGCAGGATCCCTGCGGCGTCGATGATCTCTTCGGGCACGAAGGTGCACGGGTACCCCAGGACCTTCCCCCCTCCTTCATTCCAGGCCTGGAGGGAAGGGTTGCCGATGGAGCGGGCGGCCTTTCTCAGCGTCTCGATCATGAGGCACCTCCTCGTGCCGCCTGCATGCCCACGGAGGTCGACTTGAGGTCCTCGAGCAAGGGCGAGAAGGCCTGGAGTGCCTCCGCGAATACCCGGCCAAGGGCCCTGGTGAACTCCGGGCCCGCCAGGGAGTCCGCGAGGGCGGCCATGGTGGAACGCACGAGATCCGGCCTGAGGTCGTAGAGGTCGTTGAAGACCCTGGAGACGGTCTCGAGGGCCTGCCCGAGCTCGAAGAGGTCAAGCCCGCCGAGGGCTTCCGAGACCGCCTGGGAGAGGGCCTCCCTGTCGAGATCGTCCATGAGCGAGGCCTTCCTGGACGCGCACTTGAAGGTGTTCGTCGCCACGGCGCCGGATGCCGCCACCAGTGCGGTCACGAACCCCGGGTGCTTGGAGAGGGCATCGGCCAGGGCACCGGCCACCGCGACCCGGTCCTCGTCGAGCGCCTTCTTGGCCTTGACGAACAGGACGGGGTCCGTCTTGGAGAGGAACTCTTCCAGTTTCTCCGTGAGGTACACCTGGAACAGGGGCCTGCCTGACCTGGACAAAAGAAGGCTGCCCGTGTGCAGGCGGCGTATGGTCTCGAAGGTGCGGTTGGCGAGCGCGGACAGCGCCTGCGCATCGAGCTTCCTGAGAAGCGACAGGACGAGGTCGGCCAGGAGGTCGGGCCCGACCTTCCTCTCTATCGGCGCCAGGAGCTCGGACAGGGAGGCAACGGCGGTGTTCACGATCTCGAGCAGGGCGCCCAGGATGCTGCCGACCTTGGCGGGGTACTTCCACAGGGCCTCGTTGAACACCCCGATCGTCCCGAGGACACAGGGCGCGGCGCCCTGGAAGGCCTCCCTGAGCTCGCCGAAGTCGGTGTGCTCGATGAAGCCCTCTATGGTCTCCTTGCGCGCGGCCGCGTGGCAGTCGGGCCTTCGCGCGTGGTCTTCGTTGATCTTGTGCGCCCACGCGGTCACGAACCTGCCCAGGTCCGCCGAGAGCCTTGGGGATCCCGTCCTGTCCGCACCGGCGAGCAGGGTGGAGGTCTTCTTCACGCACCAGGCCGCGGCCCTCCTCAATGCCCCTTTCGCGGACCATGGCCGCGCGAGTTCCTCCGCGACCAGTGCCCCCATGCGCCTGGTCCCCGCCGAGCGGATGGCATCGGCGATCATGCCGGCGAGGATCCGCTCCGGCGAATCATGACCGTTCTGCGTCCCCATCTGCACCTCCCGTGTCTCTGGTTCCCGGTCTCTCGAGCGCCATCCTCCCCGCCTCGGTGAGGTAGGACTCGAACATGTTGTTGCTGAGCGAGGTCAGGGTCGATATCGCCTCTTCCCTCGAGAACCTCTGTTCCATGAGGTAGCTGTGGCCCAGGTGCATGGCCATCCCGACCACGGCATAGGCCAGCGTGTACGGGTTCAGGCCGGCGATGATGCCCATGTCGATCCACGACTGGATATCCTCGGCCAGGTCCTTCGCTATGTCGCTGTAGTGCCGCCAGACGTTCCCGTCGAACTCCTCGTCGACGCCGAACCCCCCGCGCAGGAGGATGAGGAACTGCTGGCGGTGCGTGTCGATGTAGTCGAAATACGCGGTGTAGGTCTCGAAGAGCTTCGCGATCCTGTCGGAGCGGTCCCATATGTCGATGGGCTCCCTGAGCTTCTTGATCATGGCCCTGAACGTCTCGAAGTTCCGCTTGGTGATCTGCTCGAACAGGTCGCGCTTGTCCCTGAAGTAGTTGTAGAAGGTGCCTGCCGACATGCCGACGGCCTTCACGATGTCGATGATCTGGGTGTTGTGGTAGCCCTGGGAGGCGAAGAGCTCTTCCGCCACCTTTATGATCGTGTCCTTGACGAGCTGCCGCTTTCTTTCCATCAGGTCCCCGGGCGACAGGGCGGCGACCGGGGCGAAGGCGGCCTTGCCGTCATGGCGTTTGTCCTTCCGCCTTTCCCTGGTGGTGTGCCTCGATCTCTTCATGTTCATGGGCGCAGCCTCATCCCTCATGGCCCATGGCCTTTCCGGACGCTTTCCCGAGGAGCCGCTCGATCGACCTCCTTGCCCTGGTGGCGAGCAGCTCCGCCGCGAAGGAGGGGATGCCCCAGCGCTGGTCCAGGAAGGCGTTCGCAAGCGCCAGGCATGCCTTCCTCGCCTGGTCGCCGTCGACCCTCCGCAGGACCTCGGCGAAGAACGCGCTCAAGACGCCGGGATCATGCCTGTGCACGTCGTTTATGAACCTCGCCAGCGCATTGAGGGCCCCCGCCTTGACCCGGACGCCCACGGTCACCAGGAGGTGTGCGGCAAGGTCGGGACGGGAGGCCAAGACACCCCTTGCGAGCCCCTTCCAGGCTGCCGCGCAGGCCCGCACGACATCCTTGTTGACGTCCCGGGCGATGGCCGAGGCCATCGAGCCTGCGAGGGCGGGCGGGTAGTTCCCGAGCCTGAGAGCGAGCTCCGTGAGGGCGCTCACGAGGGTGTTCACGGCCGCGGGGATGCTTGAGACGAGGGCGAAGGCCGCCTCCGGGTCTCTCCCGAGCATCGTGTTCACGGCCTCGGCGCCCCGTGCGGGGTCCGCCGAGTTCAGGGCGGTCCTGAGGACGTCCTTGAAGAGGGTGGAGGAAAGGAGGGCCTCCAGGGCGCCTTTCGGTCGTCTGTCGAGGCGGGGTCGCGTCATGGCCTGCCCCCTTTCTCGGAGCCTTCGGCGGGGTCGTCTCCGCTTAAGGTGTCCAAGGATTCGAGCCACGCCTTGACCACGGGGCCGATCTCGCGCACGAAGAAGGCGATCTCCGACCTCAGCAGGGCAAGGTCTTTCCTGTCCACCTCCTCGAGGAGCGACCCCACGAAACCCGTAAGAAGCGGGGCGGGGTAGGAGCGCCTCACGAGGGTCGCGAGCTCGAGGAGGGCCTTGATGATGAGGTTCGCGGCCCTGGGCAAAGAGCCCGCGACGGCGAGCGGGACCTCGGGGTCGGTGGTCATGAGCGTGCGTACGAGGCGTCTTCCCGATTCCGGGTCGATGTCCTTGAGCGCAAGCCTCAGCATGTCCTTGGCCGGTGGGCTCGACATGAAATCGTGGAGCAGGCCCGCCTGCGTCTCGATGAAACCGGTGATCGCGGTATCGTCCATGGCTACACCTCACAAGGTCTCGCAGTCGAAGAAGTACCTCGCCGCCTCCATCTGGCAGAGCTGCTTGCCTCCCATCCACAGCTGGACGATCTTGATGTCCCTCCAGTGCTTCTCGATGTCCCACTGCCTGTCAGCGCCATAGGCGCCCAGCACGTCCATGGCGGTCTCGAAACACCTGATCGCGGTGTCCGATATGAAGTCCTTGATGTTGCGCACCCGGCCGACCACCTGCTCGCTGGCGAGCGGCCTGCCGTAGGGCTTGTTCCGCCTGTCCCCGATCATGGCGGCCTCGTGGCCGAGGATTCGGCAAATGTCGATGTCGCCGGCTATGCGGCCGATCACGGCGGCGACCGCGTCGTGTTCCTTGAGGGGCCTGCCCGCGAAGGTGTGCGTGTTCACGAACTCGACGAGCCTCTCGTAGAGGTTCATCATGGCGCCCGTGAGGAAGGCGCAGCTCATGACCTGCCCGAAGGGGATGAGCTGGTAGAACGCCTCGGCGTCCCTGCCGGGGCCGTGGGCCCGGTACCAGGACGGGACGCGCACGTCCTCGAACCAGATGTCCCCGTTCTTGTCGGCCGCCATGCCCGCCTTCTCGTACGGCCCGCCCTGGGTGACGCCCGGCGTGTCAGCGGGCACGAAGATGAAGGCGAAGTCTGCGGGGTCCGAGGACCCGGGTTTCGTGGTGCAGGGGACGCCGAAGAGCTTGGCCACGCCGCCCGAGTTCGTGGGCCAGAGCTTGTGGCCGTTGATCACCCACCGGTCGCCCTCGAGCCTCGCCGTGGTGCGGATGGTCCTCCCGCCGAGCAGACCCAGGTTCTCTATGTCCGAGCCGCCCTGGGGCTCGGTCATGGCGTTCGCCGCGAACACGGCGTGGTCGGCGTTGCAGAACATGGGCGCGAACTCGGCGATCAGGCGCTCGTTCACGTACGGTTCCACCAGGATGGTCAAGAGCGGCCAGAAGGTCACCGCCACCGCCACCGCCATGCCGGTGTCGGCCCTGCCGAGTTCCTCGCAGAGCATGTACCCCATCCTGAACACGTAGTCGGAGCGCGCGAGGCCCCACCCGCCGTACTCGACGGGGAACAGGGCCCTCTGGATGCCGAGGCCGGCCATGAGACGGTCGAAGGCGGGTTCGATGAGGCGGTGCTCCTTCCAGTCCTCGTCGAAGCGCCTCCTCACGGGCATGACCGACTCCTCGAGGTGCGATCGTATGAGACGCCGGAAATGGGCGTCGAACGGGGAGATGTATTCCTCGGGCCGCGAAAACTCGTCTATGTGTCTCATCCTCGATCCTCCCTCCTCACCTCGGCGAGCTGCCGTAGAAGAACCTGGCCGCGTCCATGGCCTCGGGCACCCCCGCACCCACACCCGAGAGGCTCGACTGGACGTTCTTTATGTCCCGCCAATGCTTCTCGACGTACCACTCCTTTGCGTAACCGGCGGAGCCCATGAGTTCCATGCCCCGGTTCAGGGCGTGTATGAGGCCGGCCAGGATGCGTCTCCCGATGGTGCACGCGTACACGAAGGCCCTCTCGGCTGACCCTTCTTCCGGTGCACCCGCGGACGCGACCACGTCGGCGAGATCGTGCACGAGGATGCGGGCCAGCGCGATCTCCTGGGCCGACTCGGCCAGGACCGAGGCGCACAGCGGGTTGTCCTTGAGGGGCACGCCGCCCTTGATGGTTCGCGAGTCCGCCCAGTCGGCGAGCAGGTCGAAGAAGTCGGCGGCGGCGCCGGCGCACACCCCGGAGGCGAGGAGGTGGATCCAGGAGAAGAGCATGCGGACCTTGTCTGCACCTACGAGGATATCACCGCTGCCGACCGGCACGCGCTCGAGGGTGAGATCCGCGTTCGTGCACGCGTTCAGGCCCGTCGTCGAGAGGGCGGGGCCTCTCGCGAGGCCCTCGGCCCCGGCTCGCACGAAGGCGATGCAGGGCTCGTCGTCAAGGGCGCAGACGATGACGTGCACGTCTGCCACCGCCCCGGCCCACAGGGGTCTCAGGAGGCGTCCGGACAGCTCGTAGCCGGTCTTCGTCCTGACCGCGCGCGCCCTGACGGCCCTTCCCGAGAAGAGGGGATCCGACTCTCCCGACATGCCCGGCCCTGGCAGGACGAAGGACGCCTTCGGTGCGCCTTCGGCACCGCCCGAGACTGGCGATGCCTCGAGGCAGGGCGTATCGCCGCCGAGGAGGTGAACGATCCAGGTCCCGGCCGCCAGCAGCCCGAGGGAGACGTCGGCCCTGCCGATCTCCCATGCGGCACGTGCCAGGCCGGCTGCATCCCCTGCCTTGTTCCACCCGAACCCTCCCCGGGACTCGCTCATGGTGAGCCTGGCGATCGAGAGGTCCGTCGCGAGCGAGCGCCATCTTTGCTCGAAGAGCTTCCCGTACTCCTTGCGGTACTCCATCCGGACCGACACGACCTCCCTGTTCACCCACTGCCTGAGGAGGTCCGTCACCTCAGCGCCGACCTGCCCAGTCTGCGAACGGGCCACCATGAACAAACGATCAAGGTCTCTTGCCATGCGTTCCTCCTCGGTGCGGGGTTTCCTTGCCCGGCATCGCCTCGGGGGCGCGACCCCCGCGCGGGGACGAGGGATCGGCATTCACGGTAAGAGCGGGAAGACGATCGTCACGGCCGATCAGCATCGGTGTCCCCGTACACCCTCGAAGTCCATGCCAAGTTCTCGCCTCACTACTCCACCCACCATCCACGGGTGGTTTAATAATGAAACCTCATTATGCTGAATGATAATTATCATTACTCACGATGTCAAGAGGGGATCGAGACGCCTGTCCGTCGGCGATTGGCGGTTGCATGGGTGGTCGGTCCAGGCCTGCGGTCTGCGGTGGGGAGAAATGGGCTCTCCGGGAACCTTTCACGCCGGCTGGGGAGAACTACGGCCCACGGTGGGGTGAAAGGGGATCTCCGGGAACCTCTCACGCCGGCTGCGGAGAACTACAGCCAACGTTTGGGAGGAAGGGGCGCCCGAAGGACAAGGGGGTGCGCGGTGGTCACCCTGCGGCCCACGGTGGGGATAAAGGGACGGCGGCCGGGGAAAGCGACTTCCGGCCGATGGCCAGGAGCCCGCGTTCGGGAAGGAGAGGCATCACGGCTTTCCTTCAGCCCGGGGCCGGGGGCAGGGGATCGTGGTCCCCCTGTGGGAACGCCTCGGTTCTCTTTCGAAGGACGGCGGCGGTATTCGGACATTGTGACCGTTATGGAACAAGACGTGAAACTGCCTCGGTTCTCAGGGGGGATGGGTCCCGTCAGGTCGCGGCCGGCCCGGGGTACTGGCTCTTGAGGAGGTTCATGTCCACGGCCTTGCGGCCGTCCTCGGTGAGGTAGGCCTCGAACATGGCCAGGATCATCTTGATGAGGTTGGCCACGATGTCTTCGCGCCTGAACGATTTCTCCACCAGGTAGTTGTGGATGAGCTGCAGCACCATGCCGCTCACCGCGGTGCCGAAGAGCATGGGGTCGACGCCCTCGAGGACCCCCTCGTCTATCCACCTCTGGATGTCCTCGCCGGCGTCCTGCGCAAACCCCTTGAAGTAGTCCCAGACGCTCCCGTCCAGCTTCTCGTCGACGCCGAAGCTGACCCTGAGGAGCATGAGGATCTGCTGGGGGTTTGCGTCCACGTAGTCGAAGATGGCGTTGAACGTGTCCTGGAGGATCTTGAACCGTGACTCAGGGCTCCAGATGTCGACCGGCTCCCTCAGGCTCCTGACCGTGACCCTGAGGCCCTCGAGGCTCTCGAGCGTGATCTGCTCGAAGAGGTCGCGCTTGTCCTTGAAGTGGTTGTAGAAGGTGCCTGCAGACATGCCCACCGCCTTGACGATGTCCATGACCTGGGTGTTGTGGTAGCCGTGCTTGCTGAAGAGCTCGCAGGCCGCCATGATGATGCGGTCCCTCGTCTCCTCACGTCTCTTTTCGGATGTCCTCGCCATGGTCAACCCCGATCGTTCAAGGCAGACATGCCCATGCCCTGTTAGATATGTCCAGGGTTGGCGGATGTCAACCGAAATGCGTTGATTTGCCTCGAGGAAAGGTTCGTGAGGGCCTTCGACCACCGCCGTGTCCACATCGCCGACCGCCGCATCCGGCTGCCCCGCATGCACCTGAGAGTTGATCGCCTCCCCGGCGCGTGGATCGGGGTGCGGTTCATGATTCTGGACTGGCGCCCGAATCTGTGGTAGTCATTCCGAGTCGCTTTCCCGTGCTTGTCCGACGAGAAAGAACTCCAAAATAAAAGAGGGGGGATATCCAATGAAGAGAAGTGCTCTTGTATGCATGGTATGCATGGTCTTCTCGTTCGTCTTGGGTGCCGTTCTGCCCGCGGACGTTTCGGCCGCCCAGCCGAAGAAGGTCGTGGTCGCAACCGACGCGACCTGGCCTCCCATGGAGATGCTCGATGCGAACAAGAACATCGTGGGCTTCGACATCGACTACATGAATGCGGTCGCCAAGGAGGCGGGCTTCCAGGTGGAGTTCAAGAACACCGCGTGGGACGGGATCTTCGGGGGGCTCGAGACGGGCAACTACGACGCGATCATCTCGTCCGTCACCATCACCGACGAGCGCAAGAAGAAGTACGACTTCTCGCTCCCCTACATCAACGCAGGCCAGGTGCTCGTGGTCCCGAAGACCACCAAGGGCGTCAAGACGTTGGCCGACATGAAGGGCAAGAGCGTGGGTGCGCAGATCGGCACGACAGGGGCCATGGAGGTCCAGAAGGTCAAGGGCGTGGAGCTCAAGAACTACGACGAGATCGGGCTCGCCTTCGAGGACATGGCTGCGGGCCGCATAGCCGGCGTGGTGTGCGACACGCCTGTCGCCGCGGACTATGCCCTGCAGAGGGCCGAGTACAAGGCCAAGTTCATGATCGTCGGTGAACCCTTCACGCAGGAGCAGTACGGCATCGTGGTGAAGAAGGGGAACAAGGCGCTCCTCGACCTCATCAACAAGGGGATCAAGGCTGTCCAGAAGAAGGGCATAGACAAGCAGCTCGAGAAGAAGTGGCTGAGATAGCGCCCAGGAAGAAGGCCGTCGAGGAAGAGGCCCGGCCGAAGGTACAGATCGAGGTCGGTGACGGGGCCGCCATCCCCACCAAGGAGGATGTCGGCCTCTTCACCGCGTGGCGCGTCGCCTTTTTCGGGTCGATCGCGCTGACGCTGTCCCTCTGCATCTTCTAGCCGGACCCTTACCTCGAGATCATGAAGTTCGTCCCTGACGGGATACTCGTGACCTTCGAGGTCACGGTCTTGTCGATCGTCATCGCCCTGGTCATAGGCCTGTTCACGGGCCTCGGCAGGCTTTCGTCGAACAGGCTCGTAAACGGCCTCGCCTCCCTCTACGTCGAGGTGATCAGGGGTATCCCGCTCTTGGTGCAGCTGTTCTACATCTACTACGGCCTCGGCCGGCTCTTCCAGCTGCCGCCCCTGACGAGCGCGGTTGCGGCCATGGCCATCTGTTACGGCGCCTACATGGGAGAGATCTTCAGGGCCGGCATCCAGTCCATTCCGAAGGGCCAGAGCGAGGCAGCCAGGTCCCTGGGAATGACCCCCGCCCAGTCCATGTACCACGTCATCCTGCCGCAGGCGGTCAAGACGATCCTGCCGCCTGTGGGAAACGAGTTCGTGGCCCTGCTCAAGGACTCGTCGCTCGTGTCGATCCTCGCCGTGGCGGACTTGCTGAGACGGGGCCGCGAGTTCGCCTCGCAGAGCTTCACCTACTTCGAGACCTACACGATGGTGGCGCTCGTCTACCTCATGATCACCCTGTTCTTCTCGAAACTCATCAGCATCATGGAGGAGAAGATTCGTGCGGACTGACACAAGGAAGACCATGGTGGAGATGCGCGGCGTCACGAAGTACTACGGCGCGCTGAAGGCCCTCGACAACGTGGACCTCGACGTCTACGAAGGCGAGAGGGTGGTCATCATCGGGCCGTCCGGCTCCGGAAAGAGCACCCTCCTCAGGTCCATCAACAGGCTCGAGGAGATAAACGCCGGCACCATCGTGGTCGACGGGTTCGACATCTACGACCCGCAGGTGAACATCAACAAGGTCCGCGAAGAGGTCGGCATGGTCTTCCAGCAGTTCAACGTGTTCCCCCACAAGACGGTCCTCGAGAACCTCACGCTGGCCCAGATCGTGGTCAGGAAGCGCTCGCGCAAGGAGGCGGAGGACATCGCCTACGCCCTTCTCGACAAGGTGGGGATCCGCGAGAAGGCCCACGTATACCCGACCAAGCTCTCCGGCGGCCAGCAACAGAGGGTGGCCATCGCCAGGGCCCTGGCCATGCAGCCGAGGCTCATGCTCTTCGACGAGCCCACCTCGGCGCTCGACCCGGAGATGATCGGCGAGGTCCTCGACGTCATGGTGAACCTCGCGAAGGAGGGCATGACCATGATCGTGGTGACCCACGAGATGGGGTTCGCCCGCGAGGTGGCCGACCGCGTCATCTTCATGGACTTCGGGAAGATCCTGGAGGAGGGGTCTCCCGAGCACTTCTTCGTGAGCCCGACCCACGAGCGGGCCCAGCAGTTCATGCGCCAGATCCTGTGAAGCGAGGCGGCCAGTGGGGCCGGCATGAGATCCGGTGCGTTCTCGCGGCCTGCATACACCATTGACAAGCAATTTGTGTCTGTGCCAAAAACATCACCTGTGCCAGCGTAGCTCAGTGGTAGAGCAGCTGATTCGTAATCAGCAGGTCAAGGGTTCGACCCCCTTCGCTGGCTCCACGCTTTTCCGGCGTTGGTTGGATGTGCCCCACCTTGGTTTACGTTCGACCACCTTCGCTGGATCCTCTCTCTCCCAGCCTCGGCCGACTTACCGTCCTTGCAGGACGGCCCTCCTCGCCCCCCCCCCCAGGTGACGTCTCGATCTGGAAGTTCCCTGCATGATGGGGTATCATGGGGAAAACACCTGGGAGGTTGAGCGTGAGAGACAGATCGTACGTGTCCGGCATCATGCTGTTCGTGTTCTTCATGGTGATTGCATGCGCGGGATCGGCCCTGGCTGGCAAGGGGCAGGAACGCCTCCAGAGGACGGAGACCCACAAGTTCACGATCTACGAGGCGCCTGGTGGCGAGGATGACCCGTATTCCGTGAGATTCCCCATCACGCTGGACGAGCCCGGGCTCATCACCGTGGACGTCGAGGTGGGAGGGGGAAGGATAAAGCACGACGGATCGCCGTTCAAGGTATGGATCGTCGAGGCTGCGGGTCTCAGGGACGAGAAGACGAACAAGATCAACAACAAGTACATCAAGAAACAAGAGAAGTTCAAGATGAAGGAATCCATCTCCTACGCGGTCGACGCGGGCGAGCTGGCCAGGACCAAGGGCGAGTACGTGGTCATGATTTCCAACCTGAGCACCAAGTCCCATGCCGTGGGTACGGTCGTCATCACGTATCCGGCCGGTCCGCAAGCGAGAGAGAAGGTGGAAGGCCAGAGACACAAGAGGGATGAGTAGAACGCTCACGCACCGCCGTTGTCATGGGTAAAGGCGGTGCGTGTTTTTTTGTGCGTGCGCGCCTGTCGCCCGCCGTCGAGCATGGGCATGGACCAGCCCGGGACATTCCCCTCGTGGCGGCTCCTGCCGGAACGGAGCGGGACGAGGGGGCGTTTCCCTGCCTGGGACCGAGTCCGCCTTGGCCTGTCAGCGCGTGGTGAGCACGTGCATGAGACACGCGTCGCAGTCGAAGGCGAGCGCGAAGGTCCTGCCCGAGTGCTCGATGAAGAGCCTAGCGGGAAGTCGTGGGCCGTCTTTCGTGCGCAGGCACGCACCCAGAAGCCTCCGGATGCAATGCCTGGAGGTCATGACGACGGCCGGCGGGCGCGGCCTTTTCAGCTCGAACGCGTCCTCTATGAGCGCCACGCCATGCCTCTCGTAGAAACGCCTTGCAAGAGAGTTGCTCACGTTGAACCTGTAGTCGAGCGTGGTGACGGGGTAGGGTGGCAACGGGCCGTGTACCCTACGGCGAGCCTCACGCGGGTGGGACGAGATCCTCGCCTCCTCCAGCCCGGCGAGCACGTCGCGCCGCATCTTGTTTATCGAGGAGACGGGGATGAAATACGCCGCGGAGTCGATCTCGATCGACCTCACGCTGAACATGCTCCCGCCGGCCTTTCCCAGCTGCCTCCTCAGCGTGCCATGGCGGCCTCCGGGTCCCTGGCCGGGACCTTGGGGTTGTCGAGGACGACCTCTCCGGTGATCCCGTCCTCGTCCGTGGCCCTGAGCCTGAACCCCCGCGGTGTCTCCCCGAAGGACAGGGACACCTCGACGTGCCTAACGCCCGTCGATGACTTCAGCATGCGCCAAAAGCGATGGTCGTGGTTCCTCATGATGTTCACCCCGGGGACGAGTCCTTCGGCATGGCCGAACACGAGGATCTTCTCCCCGTCCCTGCCCACCACCTTGGCGCCCCTGACGACCCCTGTGGGGTCGACATAGCAGATCCCGTCTCCTGCCTCGATCCCGCCGGGCCCGGCCTCGAGGGTGAACCATGAGGCGCCCGCAGACCTCACGGTGCCCACCTCCTCGCCCGTGGACTTCGGGGTGATGGGACAGGCGATGTCGTCGTCGCCTTCTCTCAGGAAGAACGGGGTGCCGCCGCGGTGGAAGGTCTTGCGGGGATCGGGGGTGAAGCTCGTGCGGCAATGCCCGCTGGAAGACTTCCCGAGGCCGCTTTCAGAAGAGATCGCCGAATCTATCAGGCGCCGGTAGAAGGCGGTGATGTTCTTCACGTATGCTGCATCCTTGAGCCTTCCCTCGATCTTGAAGGCCGTCACCCCGGCATGGATGAGCTCCCTGATGGAGGCGCTCCGGTCGAGATCCTTGAGGCTCAGGAGGTGGAGTCCTTGGGTGAGCGGCCTTCCCCGGTCGTCCCTGAGGGTCCAGGGGAGCCTGCAGGGCTGGCCGCACTCGCCCCTGTTCGCGCTCCTGCCCCCCATGGATGCGCTCAGGTAGCACCTGCCGCTGAAAGAGACGCACAGGGCGCCGTGCACGAACACCTCGAGCTCGATGCTCGCCGCCGACCTGATGCGCTGGATGGCCTTCAGCGAGAGCTCCCTGGCCAGGATCACCCTGCTGAAGCCCACGCGTTCCAGGAAGGCGACGTGCTCGGGATCCATGTTGTGCATCTGGGTGCTCGCGATGAGAGGCACGGGCGGCAAATCGAGTTCGAGGAGCCCCATGTCCTGGACGATGAGGCCGTCGACCCCGGCATCCCATGCTTCATGGGCGGTCTTTCGGGCGGCCTCGAGCTCGTCCTCGAACAAGATGGTGTTCAGTGCGAGGTAGACCCTCGCGTGGAACCTGTGGGCATGGCGTGCCAGGCGCTCGATGTGTGCCATGGGGTTGGAGGCGGCCTTGCGTGCGCTGAACGAGGGCCCGCCGATGTAGACGGCATCGGCCCCGTGGTCTATCGCGGCGATGGCGCATTCGAGGTCTCTGGCCGGCGCAAGGAGCTCCAATCTCGTCATAGGGTGTTGAACCTACCCCACATTGCCTCGAACGGCAAGACTTCCCACAGCAGCGTGAAGAGGCCGCTTCCCGCGGGTTCGGAAAAGAAAGGATACCGACCCGGGCACATCGGACCTTGATGCCGGGTGAGAGGTTGACCCGCCTGGCGATGATGGCAAGATCCTCGCATTCGGGTGCCCGGGGACAGGAAGCCGGGGCGGAAATGGGCATGGTTCCGATACGTTCAGGGGTGGCGCGCCGTTTCGACGCGGCTTATAGGATACGCCGCGTCTACCTTTCCTCGAGGAGACGGCGAAGGGCTGCGACCTCATCCGCCGACGGCTTCAGGTTCGTCGAGGTGTTCATGCGGTACATGATGCCGTCGGGGTCCCGCGAGTGCTCGAGCCCGAGCGCATGGCCCAACTCATGGGCGAGCACGCGCACGAGCCTGGTGCGGTCGGCGAAATGGTAGACGGTGATCGTCTCGCTCCCGTCTTTCCGGAGCTCGTAGCAGGCCTCGCTGAACTCGGCACCTGCCGACATGCGGACGGTCCGCATCCCTTGTGCATCCTTGTTCATCTCTTGGGCCATCTCGTTGAGGACCGCGATCATGTCGGAGAGGGAATGTTCGGTTGCCGCAAGCTCGTGGGCCTTCCTGCTCAGCGTGTGGTACATGGCCTCGAGGGCCTCGTACTCCTGTTCGAGGGCCTTCTGGGGCCCATGGTCGGCAGAAGAGCGCATCGCGGCGCTGTATGCCCCCATCCGCGCGTTGTACTCGGACATCTCCGAGAGGAGCGCGTCCCTCTGGGAATGGTATTCGGACTCGAGCTGGGTGATCTGGGACTTCAAGGCCTCGTAGGCGACCTGTTTGCCGGCGAGGCGGGACTTGAGGCCGTTGAGGGTGTCGGATACCGCCTGGCGGTGGTCGTAGACGAGTTTTATCTCGAGATGACCGTCGGCGTCCTCTCTGAACAGGGGTCTGCCTGCAGCCTCCTCCCAGATGGATGCAGCCTCGCGCACAGCCCTGGCCACTTCTTCACGGCTCAGGTTGAACCCCGGGTCCACCCCGGAGATGCGGTACGTGGTCACTGAAGGGCCGTCAGGCTTCCCGTGCGCGGTGAACCCCGTGGCGCAGGCGGCAAGCAGGACGATGGCGAGTATCCATACCCTGAGCGAATCCCGTGCGGTCATACAGAACCTTTCGGACGAAACGGCACTTGCTTGAGCGTCTCTGCGGCATCGAAATGCATGGTGATTCCTTGGCCTGCCTGGTCGCGCCCGGCGCAGGGAAGGGAAGACAGCGAGGTGGTGCGCAAAGGGGCTTGGGAAGACCCCACGCCTTGACCGGCATGGGAAAGACAGGCCTGTAGTCATCGGCCAGGCATGTTGCATGGTCTGTGTGCCGGCGGGTTCGTGCACCGCTCGGGCGGCCCTGCAGCGATGAGGGACCGGTTTCCCAGCCCTCACGGCTGCCTGGCGACGGCAGCCTCAAGGCTGCAGAGAAGATGCGTCGGGGACTCTGTGCCTCCAGGCATGAACCCGTGGTTCAGCGTGGCCGTGATGCGGCGATGGTCTCCCGCGGCTCCGACCGCACGTCGCCGCACGACCCTCACTCTGGCGATCTTACGACAGCCGGGTGGGGACGGTGTGGCAGGGTCGTCCTTCGGTCGTGCCCGGGAAAGATGCACTCCCTGCCCATGGTTCTCCTGTCTCCGGAAGGGTTACGTGAGAGCCCGAAGTGAGGGTTCACCTAGTAGGGGTATGGGGAGTGAACCGCCCTTGGTCTTCTATTTCCTGCAGGGTGCCGGGCTTTAGGGGTCAGGTTCCCTTCTTCTCGGGGCTGTGTGCATGACTGTATCGCGTCAGGGGCGTCAAGCGGCCCGTGTTCGTCGTCCTTGTGATGGCCTCGTGTGCGGGAGACGGGTCACTTCTCGTTGTCGATGGTCTTCAGCTTCATGAGATCGATATCTGTCTGCGGCTGGTATTTCTTGATGAGGCCGCCTATAGCCTCGTTCACGAGGAGAGACAGTTCTTTCCCGGTCAAGGCCGAGATCACGGAAAGCGCCTTGGCGTAACGCTCATCGATGTAATAGTTTCTTTTGATGAGCTTCACATCCTTGTCCCTCGTACGCAGTTCAAGCGGCTTTCTTCCTCTTTGCGCCATGTGCACTCTCCTTGGGGTATAGAATGATGATAAATTGGGACGCACTCTATCCCATGGCGTTACGAGAATCAAGAGAGATTTCGGATTTCATAAGACCAAGGAGAAACTCATATAGGTTGACCGGCGTTCAGGGTAAATCATTGATGTAGGTGGCGCATATGGGTGACCCGCTGGATGTTGACCCGGCCTGTGGTCTACGCGTGCGTCCAAACCCCGCGCGCAGGTTGCGGGCTCGCTGCATCCTGAAGGCCGAGCCTCAGTTCACGGGCGGGGAAGTCCGCGCTCGTCCTTGACAGGCGACTCCGGAGGGACTATCTGGGGTGCGTCCGGAAGGCGGCTTCCCGGGATATCCCCCGGTGTGAGGGCCGGTGTTGCATGGAGGGGGCTGTCCTGAGGGCGGGGCCGTATTCCGAAGAAACTCCGTCAGAAAGGGGCTGCACGATGAAGGATGCCATGCCTGTGCCGAGGAAAGGGCTTCTGAGAGCGAGTGTCCTCTTTGTAACGGCGCTCCTGGCCGTTGTCGGGGCCGGGTGCCCCGCGAGGCCGACCCCCCCCGGGGTGGAGACCACGCCCCCGACCAAGGAGGTGAAGGTGGCGGTGGTCCTCGGGGCAGGGGCGTCGAAGGGGTTTGCCCACATAGGCGTGCTCAAGGTGCTCGAGTCCCAGAAGGTGCCCGTTCACATGGTCGTCGGAACCAGCGCCGGAAGCCTTGTGGGGAGCCTGTACGCCTCCGGCGTCGACCCGTTCGCCCTCCAGGACATGGCCCTGAAGATACAGAAGAAGGACGTGATCGACTACACGGTGCCGGACAACGGGTTCATCAAGGGTGAGAAGCTCGAGGACTTCATCAACAAGACGGTCAGAAACACGCCCATCGAGAGACTGAAGAAGAAGTTCCTCGCGGTCGCGACCGACATAGCGACGGGCGAGGAGGCGGTGTTCGTGGCCGGCAACACCGGCAAGGCCGTTAGGGCGAGCTGCTCGGTCCCCGGGGTCTTCCAGCCCGTGAAGATGGGCGGCAAGACGTACGTCGACGGCGGCGTGGTCAGCCCGGTGGCGGTCGAGGCGGCAAGGAGGCATGGGGCGGACGTGGTGATAGCCGTCGACATATCCGGGGGGATCGCCGGCGAGGTGCCCCAGGGGACGCTGGATACCATCCTGCAGTCCGTGGACATCATGTACGCCAAGATCAGCGAGCACCAGCTCTCGAAGGCCGACGTGGTGATCCGTCCCGATGTCAGGGGCATAGGGTCCACCGAGATGGAGAAGAGGCACCAGGCCATTCTCGAGGGAGAGAAGGCCGCATACGCCGCCCTTCCTCGTATCATGAAGGTGCTCGAAGAGAGGAGATCCGCATCGAGGCCCTGAGCACCCGAGGGCTCGTGAGCCTCATGCGTGGCGCTGTACCTGTCTCCTCGCGGGGAAGGAGCCCTTCGGCTTTTTCGTCCGCAATGACCGTGCTGGCTTTTGCCTGACCTCCCAGGCGGGACATGAGGATTCTTCGGCTCAGGCGAACGTGTCGACGTAGCGCGCGATGCACATGTAGTGGCAGGCTCCCCCAAGCAGGACCATGAGGTGGAAGGCCTCGTGGAGACCGAAGAGCTTTGGACTGGATAGATCTCGATCGCTCTCCAGCAGGTAGAGAGCGGCGCCGATGCAGTAGAAGGCCCCGCCCGTGAAGAGCAAGGAGACCGCGTGGGGCCCGAGCACGGAGATGATGCGGCCTATCCCGATCATGGAGAAAAACCCCGCAAAGAGATACAGGGAAACGCACAGGCCTCTCGGCATGTGCATCCAGGAGAGTTTCACTACCGAGCCCGCAGCCGCGATGCACCAGATGCACGAGAGCATGAACCATCCGAACGGACCCCTGAACGGAACGAGGCAGAAAGGCGTGTAGGTGGCGGCTATGAAGACGAAGATCATGATGTGATCGAGCTTCCTGAGGGCCGAGATCGTGTCCTTGGAGGCGCGTGCCCAGTGAAAGAGCGTGCTCGCGGCATAGAGGAGGACGCCGCACAGGCCGAAGACGGCATACCCTGCCAGGTGCCACGGTCTCACCGGCCACAGCGCGCGCCAGCAGGTGCCACGTGCCCGCAACGGCGAGCGCGATCCCGGGCGCATGTGTGAGCGCGCTCGCCGGTTCCCTCGGGAGGAGACGGGCGAACCCGCTGCCGGGGGGCATGCCCGCCTTTGCCTGGGCGACATCGATGCTCCGTCTAAACGCACCCGGCGCTGCATCGAATGCGCGTACCGCCGCTTCCTCGGCAATGGTCATCGTGTGCGGCGGATTCGCCTCTGTTGCCCCTGGCGCCCACTCTCTTCGCTGCATCGTCACAGGTCCCTTCGGGCTTCAATCGAACACAACTGGAGCGCTCCATTCACAGGTCGTGCCAGCGCCCCGCCTGTCCCTGCAGCATGATTTGGCAAAGAAAATCAAGATACAGCATGGGGGCCCCGCATGCGTGGGCAAACCGGCGCAAAGAAGCCGAGGTAAAGGACTCCACAAAAAGGGCAAGATATTTCATAATAAAGCAAAACAACCATGTTTCCCGGTGGATGTGAGGGGCTCCATGGAAATACAACCCGTGAGGCCCGAGCCCGGGCACAACGAAGGATGAAGATGGGTACCAGGGTGGCAGGGGCGCATGAGGTGCCCCTCTGGCTCCACGTCACCCAACCCATTGAGGTGAAGCGCTTTTTCTCTTTGCGGTCCGTTACCTTGCGACTGGTGACAAGGTGCAGAACATATCGAAGCGACCGTGAGTTCATGGTGTGGTGTCGTAAAGGACTTTCGAAAAGGGGAGGTCCTGCGTTGACAGGTGTTTTCGTCTCGTGTAGAACTATAAAACATTCTATTCGAAAGCTTGAATGCATGACGATTTCTTCCCGCGAGACCAGGAGGAGGGAGATCCTCGAGGCGGCGTTCGAGGTGCTCCTCGAGCTCGGACCGAACAAGGCGACGCTCGACGACATAGCGAAGAGGGCCGGGCTCGCCAAGACCTCGTTGTACTACTACTTCGACGACAAGAAGGAGATTGTGCGCGAGATCATCAGTCACGAGATCGAGAGGCTCGTCTCGGAGATGAGGGCGGCGGTCATGGGGCAGGAGACGTCCTTCGACAAGATGCTCGCCCTCGTCAAGACGCGCTATGCGTTCATCACCTCGAGGGCGAGGCGCGCTTCGCGGGAGATACAGGAGGAGTTCAGGACGCTCGCCGGGGTTTTCGAGCAGGAGCGCGAGAGGTACCTCTCATCCCACAAGGAACTGGTGGAGCAGATCTTGAGGGAAGGGATGAGACGCGGCGAGATCAGGCCTATCAGGGACCCTGAGCTCATAAGCCTCATCATGATCTCGTCTATGTTCGGGTGTGACCAGACGTTCGCCTTCTACGGCCAGGAAGAACGTGTCATGGAGGGGATGAGGGACATGCTCGGGATCTTTTTCAGGGGTCTCAGGCCTGAGAGTTGAGAGATCAGTGCCTTGGTTGGACAACAGATACAGGGGGTGAAATGAGCTTGTTCCCAGATCGCGAATTTGAAGGGTTCATGCAGAGCGTGTGCGGCCTCCGGCGTGTCGCCCTCGTGATCTTGCTCGTGTGCGCACTGCTCGGAGCTTCCTCCGAGGGCTGCACGAAGAAGGAGGAGACGGCGAAGCAGGACAAGGTCGTCAACGTCAAGGTCCAGAAGGTGGGCAAGCAGACCTTGAGGCCCATGATAGAGGCGGTGGGATCGCTCACGCCGGTAGAGGAAACGGTGGTGGCCGCAGAGGTGGATGGCGTGGTCAAGGAATACCTCGTGGACGAGGGAGACAGGGTCGCCAGGGGACAGGTCTTGGTCAGGATCAAGGACACCGACTACCTGCTCGCCGTCGATGCCGCCAGGGCCGCGTTGAAGCTCGCAGAGGCGAACCTCGAGAACGCTCTCGCCCAGTACGGGAGAATGAAGGCGCTCTTCGACCAGCAGGTCGTCTCCAAGCAG
This sequence comes from Deltaproteobacteria bacterium, assembly GCA_029552245.1. Lineage (GTDB taxonomy): Bacteria > Desulfobacterota > Desulfomonilia > UBA1062 > UBA1062 > MWEI01. Next base: position 2,656 of record JAKPDW010000063.1, on the reverse strand, counting down.
GAATACGACAACATGGCGACGAGGCTCGACGTCGCCAGGCAGGAACGGGAAAGGGCGAAGGCCGCTAGCGACCTTGCCGTGCAAAGGCTTTCGAAGACCACGGTGACCTCGCCGATATCCGGGGAGGTCATGCACAAGGCCGCGGCCGAGGGCGATTTCGTGGGCGTCGGCAGGCCTCTCGTGAGGGTCGTGGATGCATCCAGCGTGAAGCTCACCTTCTCGATACCCGAGAAGGAGGTGACCAGGGTCAGAAAGGGCCAGGATGTGGCGTTCCATGTGGAGGCCTACCCGGCGAGGACGTTCAGCGCACGGGTGAGCTCCATCCTGCCCGCCCTCGACGACCGCACCAGGATGCTCGAGGTGCAGGCCCTCGCGCCGAATGCCTCGGGCGAGCTCAGGCCGGGGATGTTCGCGAGGGTATCGTTGTTCGTGGGAGACCCGAAGCCCACGGTGGTGATCCCGGTCACGTCCGTGTTGTACGAGGGTACCAGGACGAGGGTGTTCGTTGCCGAGGGAGGGAAGGCCCTTGAGCGTGAGGTCACCCTGGGCGCGAAGTACGGCGAGTTCGTGGAGGTGCTCTCGGGCGTCGAGGAGGGAGAGACCATCATCGTGGTCGGCCAGACCGCGGCGAGCGACGGGGTCAAGGTACATGTCGTGGAGTGAGACAGCGTGGTGTTCTACGGTTTCGGGAAGGGATAGAACCGCCCCCCACAGGAGTGTGAACCGTGTGGATCTCTGATACCTCCATCAAGAGACCGGTCTTCGCCACCATGGTCATCATGGCCCTGGTGATACTGGGCATCGTGAGCTACCCGTCCATAGGGGTCGACCTCTTCCCGAAGGTGGATTTCCCCATCGTGAGCGTCACCACCGTGCTCAAGGGCGCGAGCCCGGAGGTCGTGGACATCGACGTCACCGACAAGATCGAGGAGGTGATCAATACCATAAGCGGCGTCAAGAACATCACCTCGACGAGCTCAGAGGGGGTCTCCAGCATCATCGTCGAGTTCGAGCTCGAGCGCGACATCGATCTCGCCGTTCAGGACGTGCGCGAGCAGATCGCGGCCGTGAGGAGGTCGCTGCCCGAGGACATCGAAGAGCCGGTCATCAGGAAGGTCAATCCCGAGAGCACGCCGGTGCTCTGGCTCAACCTGACCGGCAAGAGGTCGATAGCGGAACTCTCCACGTACGCCAACGAGATCCTCAAGGAACAGCTCCAGAGGATCGAGGGCGTGGGGTCGCTGTGGCTCGGCGGCATGAGGGTCCGACAGGTGCGCGTCTGGCTCGACCTCGAAAAGATGAAGGCCTACGGGGTCGCGCCGTCCGACGTTGCCGCGGTCATCGGCAGGGAGAACATGGAGCTGCCCGGCGGCCGCGTCGAGAGCCTCACCAAGGAGTACGCCGTCAAGGTCAAGGGGAACATCATGGAGGTCGCCGCCTTCGGCGACCTCGTGGTGACCAGGAGCGAAGGCCGCCCCGTGCGCATACGGGACATCGCCAGGGTGGAGGACGGCCTCGAGGAGGAACGGACCTATACCCGGTTCAACGGCATGCCCTGCGTCGGCATAGGCGTCAGGAAGCAGACCGGCACGAACACGGTGGAGGTCATCGACCGGGTCAAGAAGGAGATCGACCGCATCAACAGGGATCTTCCGGGCGGGATGCGCATCAACATCGCCTTCGACCAATCCATCTTCATCAAGGACTCGATCAACCAGGTCCAGCACCACCTCATCATAGGGTCGATCCTGGCGGTCGTCGCCGTCTTCGTGTTTCTCGGGAACGTGCGGACCACCCTCATCAGCGCGATCGCCCTGCCCGTCTCCATCATCTCCACCTTCACCCTCATGCGCGCCTTCGACTTCACCTTCAACAACCTCTCCATGCTGGCCTTGACCCTGTCCGTGGGGATCCTCATAGATGACGCCATCATCGTGATCGAGAACATCTACCGCCACATCGAGGAAGGCATGGCGCCCAGGGAGGCGGCCTCGTTCGCCACCTCCGAGATAGGCATGGCGGTGACCGCCACCACGCTCGCGATCGCGGTCATCTTCCTGCCCGTGGCCTTCATGAAGGGCATCATCGGCAGGTTCTTCCTCCAGTTCGCCCTCACGGTGGTCTTCGCGGTAGGGGTATCGCTGCTCGTGTCGCTGACGCTCACGCCCATGCTCTCCTCCATCTTCCTCTCCCCTATCGCGAAACATCGTCGAGAGGGATCCCTGCTATCACGGCTCTCAGGCGCCTTCGAGAAGGCCTACAAGCGTGTCGAGGCATTCTACAGGCCGATCCTCGCCTATTCCATCGATCACCGTGGCGCCGTGCTCCTGGGCACGCTGGTGTTGTTCGTGGTCAGCATGTACCTGGTGCGGTTCATCGGAAAGGAATTCGTGCCCCCGGAGGACCAGTCGCAGTTCATCGTGAGGCTGGAGACGCCCGTCGACTATTCCTTCCCCAAGGCCCGGGAGCTCTTCCTGAAGGCCGAGCAGATGGTGAGGGCCAGGCCCGAGGTGAATGGCGCGTTCTTCATCCAGGGGATCGGCCAGGGCGGGGCCGGCGGCCAGATCAACAAGGCCGCGATCTTCGTGAGGCTCGTGCCCAGGGGGGATAGGGTGAAGAAGCAGCAGGACATCATGGCGGAGCTCAGGAGGGAGCT
>JAKPDW010000002.1 GCA_029552245.1 Deltaproteobacteria bacterium | reverse complement strand
TGAAATCGCCTGCGGGCACCGGGTCTTCGGCCACGAGTCGAAGTGCGCCCACCTGCACGGGCACAACTACACCATCGAATTCACCTGCGTTGGCTGCGGCTGCCTGGACGGGCTGGGCCGGGTGATCGACTTCGGGGTCATTAAGGAACGTCTGTGCGCCTGGCTTGAAGCAAACTGGGACCACCGGATGCTGCTCTGGGAGAAGGACCCCTTGGGCCCGGTGCTGGCGTACATGGACCCGAAGACAGTTCTCGTCCCATTCAACCCAACCGCCGAGAACATGGCGCAGTTCTTGGTGGAGACCGTCGGGCCCGAGGCCCTGCGCGGAACCGGCGTGGTCCTGCTCGGGGTTACGGTCTGGGAAACGTCCAAGTGCTGCGCCACCTTCGAGCTGAACCGATGATGATCCGCCTGAATGACCTCTACCTGTGCATCCAGGGCGAAGGATGCCTTGCGGGGACCCCGATGGTCCTCATCCGCCTTCACGGCTGCTCGGTTGGGTGCCCATTCTGCGACACGAAGGAGACCTGGGCGAACGACGAGGAGAACCGGGTGCCCGACCTCCACCAGGCCCAGGCCGACCCGTCAAAGTGGTGCGAGATGGAGGCCAGCGATGTTGCCATCGCCGCGTCCGAGATCAGGCAGGGTGCCAAGTGGGCCCTCATCACCGGCGGGGAGCCAGCAGACCAGGACCTGCACCAGCTGGTGGCCTGCCTGAACGCCTGCGGGTTCCTCGTGGCCGTGGAGACCAGCGGCACCGCCACCGGGCACATGGGCGCCGGGGTTCACTGGGTCTGCGTGAGCCCCAAGCTGGGGATGCCCGGCGCGAAGCCAGTGCTGCCCGATGTGGTGAACACCGCGAACGAGATCAAGATGGTCGTCGGCAAGCCCGAGGACGTGACGAAACTGGAGGACCTGCTGGAGAGGTCCAGCTTCAAGGGGACGGTTTGCCTACAACCCATGAGCACGAACCCGGAGGCCACGCGCTTCTGCATCTCGACCTGCCAGCGGAAGGGCTGGCGCCTCTCCCTTCAGACCCACAAGTGGATCAACGAACGATGAGCCCTCTACAGCAGCACCCCAAGGTTGACTTCGAGCGCCTCCAGATCATCGGGCGCGACCTTCTCCTGGCCATCGGCGAGGACCCGACGGAGGACCGCATCAAGGACACGCCGCTGCGCTGGGCGAAGTGGTGGCGCGAGTTCATCGAGCACGACCCTGGCAATGTCGAGACCGTATTCGCCACCGAAGCCACGGACCAGATGGTCGTCGTGTCCGGCATAAGGGTCTGGAGCCTGTGCGAGCACCACCTTCTTCCGTTTTGGGCAAATGTCTCCATCGGCTACATCCCGAACGGGAAGGTGCTCGGTTTGTCCAAGTTTGGCCGCATCGCCAAGGGTATCGCCTCCCGCCCACAGATCCAGGAGCGCATGGTGCAGCAGATCGCCGCTGAAGTGATGCGCCTCACCGGATCGCCGGACGTGGCGGTGCTGGCCCAGGGAGAGCACCTGTGCATGACGATGCGCGGGGTGCGGACGCCCTCCATCATGACCTCCTCCGTGATGGAGGGCGTGTTCCGCGACCGGCCCGAGGCCCGCGCGGAGTTCATGAGCATCGCCAAGAGTTGAGCCATGGCCCATGTCGGAATCCAGGAGATCTGTCGCGTGCTGGCCGGTGAGGGGAATGCACCCCTCACCACGGAGCGTATCCGGCAGCTCGTGAACGAGGGGATGCCCAAGGCGGGGCGGAACAAATACGACGCCGTGCGTTGCATGTTCTGGTATTTGGGCAAGCTCCGGCGCATGGTCACCCACAAGGAGACCGAGAACGCCGACGGTTCGGCCTCCAGCATCCGGGCAGAGCGGAAGCGCCTGCTGAAGGTGCAGGCCGACCGCGAGGAGCTGGAGCTCGCCCAGCTTCA